>JACKQC010000017.1 GCA_024233085.1 Akkermansiaceae bacterium | reverse complement strand
CCTGGAAAAATTTCCTCAGCGGCGGTTTCGCGGCCGATTACACGGTGAAATCCGACGGTGGAGCCGGCTACCGCGTGACCGGCGAAAAGGATCTCGGCTCCTTCGGCACCTTCACCCACGACGGCCGAATCCGGGGCAACGACTTCGAGGCCACCTTTCGCTCATCCAGCGGCGACCACGGCGAGTTTTCCCTGAAGCGCCCTGAGTAAAAGACCAGTTGGCGGCTGGAGAAGGGAAATGAGTCATTCCCCCGGCGGAACCGGAGAGGCGATTCCCCGGGTCCGGGTCTTCAACGGATAGTCGCCCATCGGCTCGAGGGTGACCTTGATGCCGATCGCCTCGAAGGCGGCTTTGACGTTTTCGCCGAGTTGCTCGCCCTCGATCCCCCGGTACAGAGCGGGGCGCCCCTTGGCGTTGGCGAGCGCGAACAGATCCACCGGGCCGCCCCCGGTGTTCTTGGCGAGGATTTCGGGCACCGCCAATTCGCCGGGGGGCGTTGGCGCCTTCGGTTCGGCGCCGACAACGACTCGGCGATTCTCCGGAACGCCGTCGCGGACCTGCTGGTTGTACTCGCCGATGCGGGAATTGTAGTCGTCCACGGCGCGCTTGAACTGCCGCAGATCGGCGTTGTAGGTGTCGACCGCCTCGTTGTAGGCGACGCGTTTCTTCTCGAAATCCGCCACGGCGGAATTGTATTCCGTGATGAAGGAGTCGGCCTCGGTGCGGCCCTGCTCGAGGAAATGGAAATAAGCGGTCAGCGCCTCGCCCTGTCCGCCGCGGTCGAGGTGGACGAAGTAGTACGTCAGCAGCATCGCGGACCGGTATTCGTTGAGACTGCCACTCCAGGCGGCGGGTGTGGCTTCGATGAGGTCGGCGGGATGAATCATGCTGACGGGTTCGTCGCGATACTTCGATCCGAGGGTTTCCTTCAGCCCGCGCTCGGCGTTCCTAAATTCGAAGCGCCCGTTCTGATATGGAACGGCGGCCATGTATTCGGACATTCCTTCGGCCAGCCACATGGGCGTGAGTCCCAGCCAGTCGTGCATGACCTGATGGGTAATCTCGTGAATCAGGGTGCTGGTGTCGCTCGTGCGCCTGAGCGTTTTCCGGCTGCCGTTCTCCTGCGCGCCAATGGAGGAAAAGGGCACGAGGATGGCCTTCTCCTTCGGGATGTATACTCCGGCGATGTATTGGCCGGGGATCGAGGGCAGGGAGTTGCCGATCTTTTGCTCGAAGGACTCGCGGCTCAGGAAAAAACTTTCGTAGCGGGTCATGCCCTCGGGCGGCTTCGGCTTCAGACCGATGGGCAACCGGTCGATCGCGTGCAGCGTGCCCTCGAAAACCCGCGCGGCCTCGGCGATGAAACCCTGGGTGACGCCCTGGTCGCACTCGAACCGGAAATGCGGCGTCAGGAAAACCCGGGGACCGCCCTCGACCGGCACGCTCTTGTCGATCTCGGTTTCGTCGGGCAGAGTCCCGGCCTTCATGGCTTGCCCCGTTTTCCGGAGATCGGCGACGTAGGCGCGGTCGGCTTCGGACAGGGTGTCGAGTTTCACCTCCGCCACCCGACCGTCCCGCAGTTTCAGACTCACCGCGTCGGCCGTCGCGCTGATCAACCGGGCCGGAATCGTTTTTCCCGCGGTGTTGGTCCATTCCCGCACGGGATGCTCCTCGGCGCGCGCGGTTTCCGGCGCGGCGCCGAAAACGAGCACGGCGGCGGATAGAATGAGGGGCAACCGACCATTCATGATTCGCGTCAGTCAATCAAATCGGGCGGCGGAAATCCAGCCTTCATTTGAAAATTCGCGGATTCACCCCGCCGAACCCGTTTCCGGCATTGGCAAACGGGCCGGGCTTTGCTTGATTCTCCGCCGGCATGAATTTTCAACGCGAATCCGGAACGATCGCGCGCCTCGTTTTTCTGGGCGGTTGTGCCCTCGTCTTCGCGCTTTCCTCCGCCACCGCGGCGGAGAAAAAAAACGACCGCCCCCGCGAGCTGAAGCCCTCCCCGGACGGCAAGTCCGATCAGGCGGAAAAAAAGGAATCGGACGCGCCCGATCCCCGGCCGAACCTGGTCTTCATCCTGGCGGACGACATGGCCTGGGACGACAGCGAGCCCTACGGCAACGACGGCATCCGCACGCCGAATCTCCGTCGCCTGGCCAGCGAAGGCATGCGTTTCAACCAGGCTTTTCTCACCATCAGCTCCTGCTCGCCGAGCCGGGCCAGCATCATCACCGGCCGCTACCCCCACAATACCGGCGCGGAGGAGCTTCATTGGCCCGTGCCTGGAAGTCAGGTGACCTTCGTCGAGAAACTCAAGGAAGCGGGTTACTGGACCGCCGCGGCCGGCAAGTGGCATCTCGGAGACGAAATCCGGGATCGCTTCGACGAAATCCGCGAAGTGGACACTTCGGGCTTCCAGCTCCCGACGGGCAAGGACGGCGAAGCGGGCAAGTTTCAGGAGTCGCTCGAAGGTGACGCCCAGAGCGGTTGCGCGGATTGGGTGCCGCTACTGAAGGACCGGCCAAAGGACCGGCCCTTCTTCGTCTGGCTCGCGGCGCTCGATCCTCATCGCGACTACCACCAGGGCGCGATCCCCGATCCCCATCGGCCCGAAGACGTCCACCTGGCGCCCTACCATCCCGACACGCCGGAAATCCGAGCCGACTACGGGCTCTACTACGATGAAATCTCCCGGCTCGATCGATTTGTCGGAAAAGTCCTGGAAGAGCTGAAAAACCAGAAAATTCTCGACAAAACGCTGATCCTCTTCATCAGCGACAACGGCCGCCCCTTTCCCCGCGACAAGACAACGCTTTACGACAGCGGCATCCGCACGCCATGGATCGTTCGCTGGCCGGGAAAGGTGGAAGCAGGCTCGGTCTGCGGGAGATTGGTGAGTTCCATCGACATCGGACCGACTTTTCTCGCCGCGGCCGGCCTGGTGGAAAAGATCGACAGCTTCGAGGGACGCAGTTTTCTGCCCCTGCTGGAAAATCCCGAAGCCGCCATCCGCGAGTTCGTCTTTGCCGAGAAAAACTGGCATGACTTCGAGGATCACGCCCGCGCCGTCCGCAACGAGCGCTACAAATACATCCGGAACGCCTACGAGGACCTGCCCCTCACGCCGCCGGCCGACGCGGTGCGCAGCCCGACCTACGAGGCCATGGTGAAACTGAATCGAGAAAACCGTCTGCTACCCCATCAGCGAGCCTGTTTCACCGAGCCCCGGCCGCGGGAAGAACTCTACGACACGATCGCCGACCCCTATGAGTTGCACAACCTCGCGACGGACGGTCAACACGAAGTGGTGCTCGAAACCCTGCGCGAAGTACTCGACGCCTGGGAACGCCGCACCGGCGACACCACGCCCGATCTGCGGACGGCGGACGAATTCGACCGGGAAACCGGCAAACCCACCGCCGCACGGATTCGCCCCCGATGGAGCAGGGAGCGGATGGTGAAAGCCGGCCTGGCGGCGCCTTGATCTCAGGCCATCGCCTCGGCCGTTTCGAAAATCTCCGCATCCGACAGGTAACAGCCCGGATCGGACGCCCACGGATCGCCGGTCACGACTTCCGCGCGCGCGCGAAGCCCTCCGCCGCACATCCGGAGAAAGCGACAGTCGGCACAGCGGCCGTTGAGCAGATCGAGACGTTCCTTGAGGCCGGCCATGATGGGATCGGACTCGTCCTGCCAGATTTCGGAAAACTTCCGGTCGCGCACATTCCCGAAAGTCCGGAACATCGAGAACTGGTCCGAATGGACGTTCCCGTTGAAGTCGATGTTGGAGATGCCAACCCCGCTGGAATAGCGGCCGCCGCCGTTCCACTCGAGCATTTCCTTCACCTGCCGGGCACGCGGGTGATCCTCCGCCAGCATTCGCTGGTAGAGATAGGGGGCGTCGCAATGGTTGTCCACGGTGAGGATCTCGACGTTCTTGCCGCGCTCGTTGAGATCGCGCGTGCGGTCGAGGATGGTGTCGATCGCGCGGCGGCTCTGTTCGGGATCCATTCGATAAAGATCCTTGCCTCGCCCGGACGGGCACAGGTGATAGAAACAGGCGCGATGGATGCCCTCGCGCTCGATGAGATCGAAAAGATGATCGAGATTCTCGCAGGTCTCCCGCGTCAGGGTCAGGCGGAGGCCCACTTTCTGCCCGACATCGACACAATGGCGGAAGCCCTTCATCGTCCGGTCGAAGGCGCCCGGCACGCCGCGAAACCGGTCGTGAACCTCGGGAAATGCGCTGTCCAAGCTGATGCCCACGTAGGCGAATTTCAAGTCTTTCAACCGCTGAGCGGTCTCCCGGTCAATCAGCGTGCCGTTGGTGGAGAGCACGACGTGCAACCCCCTCTCGCGCGCGTAGGCGGCCAGTTCGAAGACATCGGGACGCGACAGCGGCTCGCCGCCGGAGAACAGGACGGCCGGCACCTTGAACTCGGCGAGATCGTCGAGCACCGTCTTGCATTCATCCGTCGTCAACTCGCCCTCGTAGCGCTTGTTCTCCGAGTCCGTGTAGCAGTGCTGACACTTCAGATTGCAGGTGCGCGTGAGGTTCCACACCACGATGGGGCGCCGTTCCTTGGCCGAGCGGGCCTGCTGCATCCGCTGGTGCTCCGGCGGATCGATCTGGGTGATGGCGCGACCGTAACGGTGCGGCGTGCTCGGGGTTTCGAGGCCGGTATAGAGGACACTGATATCGATCATGGATTCTAAAGGTGGAGACGATTGAAACCTCGTCACTCAATCCATCCCGGCAAGACCCGCCCTTCCGTTTTTGTGAAGTGGCGCGCGGATTTTGCCGCCCGAAAACCGCGACGAGGGGTTGACGCGGGTGTTATTCGTCATGGAGTGATTCGCCCCCCGATCGTGTCCCTGGCGGCGGCCTTTGTGCTGGCCGCCTGCTCCCAGGAGGAAAAAGCCCCCGTCGTGCTCTCGCCGGAGCCGACGGTGGACGCCCTGGTCGATTCCGTGCTGGGCGGGGAGAAAGTCTTCACCGCTGTGCCCTTCGCCACGGTGTTGGAGTCCGCCACCGGCAAGCGCATCCTGCCCTTCAACCCGGACGGGTCCCCCGACGCCGAGATTCTCGAAGCCATCCGGACGGCGATGACGAAGACCCTGGCCGAATTCAACAAGCCAGACAGCGTCACGAACACCGAGGAACGAATCAACGAAGCCAGCGCGCACTTCGAGGAAGCCATCCTCCGCCATCTCGACGAGCAACCCGGCATTTCGTGCGACTATCCGCGCACGGCGGAGGGAAATCTCCAGCGCGCCGGTTACCCGGACCTGCGTCTCGTCCATGAGGCCACCGGCCGCGTCGCCTATCTCGATCCCAAGCTCGTCGAAGCCGGGTCGCTGGCCTCGAGCCTGCGCACTTTCTACTTCACACCGCGCACCCAGACCAACAAGGTGCTCGACGACGCGCACCACCTGCTGGTCGGAATCGAGCATGACGGCCACACGGGCCGGTGGCGCTTTCTCCGCTGGCACCTGGTCGACCTCGCGGCCTTCCGGGTCACTCTCAAGGCCGAATTCCAAGGCAGCAATCGCGACCTCTACCGCCCCGAACTGCTGATCGAAACCCGCGAGCCCTGAAGCCGGACCGGACGCGGCGGCAAAGGCGTTGACAAACCCGCCGGCCGGGAATTTTCTAGACCTCGCCAAATTTCCCCGCTTATGAGTCACAAGAAACTGATTAACGATCCCCTGAAAGTCGCGGACGAACTCGTCGAGGGCCTCGTCGAAGCCTACAACGGCGACTGTGTCCTCGTCGGGCAGCGCTCCCTGGCCCTGTCCAACATCCCCGACGGCAAGGTCGCCCTGCTCGTCGGCGGCGGCAGCGGCCACGAACCCATCTATCACGGACTGGTGGGGCGGAATCTGGCCGACGGCGCCGCCTGTGGGGACATCTTCGCCGCGCCGCCGCCCGACATCGTGCTCGAGGCCACCCAGGCCGTCAACCGCGGGAAAGGCGTGCTCTACCTCTATGGCAACTACGCCGGGGATGTGATGAATTTTGACATGGGCGCCGAACTCGCCGGGGACGACGACATCGAGGTGCGCACCGTCCTGATCTGGGACGACGTCTGCTCCGCGCCGCCCACCCAGAAAAACAACCGGCGCGGCATCGCCGGTCTGGTACCGATCGTGAAACTCGCCGGCGCCGCCTCGCAAAGCGCCGGTTCCCTCGACGAACTCGAGGCCACCACCCGAAAAGCCGTGCTTCAGACCCGCTCGGTCGGAGTTTCCATGTCACCGGGCTCGATTCCCGCCACCGGCAAGCCGACCTTCGACATCGACGAGAGCATGATCGGCCTCGGCATGGGCATCCATGGCGAGCCCGGGGTCGCGGAGATCCCGATGACGACCGCCGACGATCTTACCCCGAGAATGCTCGACCTCATCTTCGAGGATTTCGAAAAAGACGACGAAGTCGAGGCCCTCGCGGCGGGTGACGAGATCGTCTTCTTCGTGAACTCGCTCGGATCGACGACCATGATGGAATGCCTGATCGCCCTGCGCAAGGCCCGCGAAATCCTCGACGCCAAGGGCCTCAAGACCTACGACGTCATTGTCGGTCCGCTGGTGACCTGCCAGGAAATGGCGGGCATTTCCTTCAGCGTCACCCGTCTCGACGACGAACTGAAGCGGCTCTGGGAACTGCCGTGCCAGTCCGTCTGCTTCACGAAGATGGAGGGCCGATACGGCGGCTGATGCCGCGCGCCGGAGTCAACAGGGTTGGGTCGACGACCCAACAGGGTTGACTCCAACACCGAACCCTGTTCATTCGACACCGAAATGCCCAAGGAAACCCTCTCCCCCGCCGAATGCCGCGACATGATGCTCGCGGTCGCCGACGCCATCATCGCCGCCGAACCGGTGCTCACCGACGCGGATCGGGCACTTGGAGACGGCGATCACGGGATCGGGATGTCGCGCGGCATGAACGCGGTGAAGGACAAGTTGGCCGGGCAGGAATTCGAATCGGTCGAAAAAGTTTTCACCACCATGGGCATGGCCATGATGTCGAGCATGGGCGGAGCGTCGGGCGCGGTCTTCGGCACCCTGTTTCGCGCCGGAGGCAAGGCACTTACCGGAGCTGAGTCTTTCGGTTCCAGGGAATTGGCGGCCTTTTTCACGGCGGCCAGCGAGGGCGTTCAAACGCGCGGCGGCGCCAAGGTTGGGGACAAGACGATGGTCGACTCCCTCGCCCCCGCCGCCGAAAAAGCGGTCGCGGTCGCGGAGTCCGGCCTCCCCGAGGCCATCGCGGCCGTGGCGGACGCCGCCGAATCGGGCAAGGAAGCCAGCAAGGACATGATCGCCACCATGGGCCGGGCGAAGACGCTCGGGGAAAAGACGCTGGGACACCCCGACGCGGGCGCGGTCAGCGTCACCATTATCCTCTCGGCGATGCGCGACTACATCGTCGCGGCTTGATTATCGAGGCGGAACCGGCAACGGCGGCGTCACCGGTGGCGCGGGCTGCCTGTCGGGCGCGAGCGGCCGATTTGGCGTTGGCGGGATGGCCTCCGCGGGCGTCGGCTGGGTCGGAACCGGGATGGCGGACTGGATGCGCTCCGCCGCCGACTTTGGCATCAGGATCAAGCGACCGCTTTCGATGCGGATTTCCGCCAGGGAACTCAAGATTTTTCTGAATTCGGGATCGGAATTCGCGTCTTTGAAGAGATTTTCGTTGCGAATCTGGTCCATCACCTCGCCCGGCAGTGGGTTGTCGCCGATCTTCAGATCGTCGAAATAGGCGGCGATCACACCCTCGGAAAGCCCGAGCCGCATGGTGGCTTCGCCATTGAGGTAGCGCCCCTTCACGAGGGCGATGGGAAAAATCTCGTGGAGCGGAACGCTGACCTTGGCCGTCATGCGATCCTCGACGATGTCGACGTTCGCTTTGCCGGCGAGCGGCGCCCAGTCGGGATGATGGTACATCAGCAGGTTGATGTCCCGCCCGGTCAAAGTCAGCGGCGGGGCTTCTTTGCCCTGGGCCAGGGCGGTCCGGAAGACGTCGAATTGGCTCACCAGGGACTGGATCGTCTGGGGATCGGCTTCGGGCTCGACGAAAACGATCGGCTGCTCGCTGGTGTATTCGTCCACCGCGCGGCTCACGGCCTTGTACCCCATCCAGACCAAGCCGCCAACGATCAGGACCAGCACGATGATGCTAATCAGGCAGCCGGTGCCGCATCCGGCCAGGCATCCTCCGCCTCCCGAGCGCCCCTGTTTTGGCGGCGGACCGGCGGAAACGGGCGCCTGGGGCGCGGTGTATTCCAGGGGGGGCGGAATGTCGGCGTTGCTGTTCATGAGCCTGGCGGAGTTGCTGGAAAAAAATGGCCGGGAGGCGCCCCTACTCGTCGAACCACTCGTCGTCGGGATCGAATTTGGGAACCGGGACGTTGAGAATTTTCAACCCCTCTCCGACCGCGCGGTGGCGGCACCCGGGCTTGATCATGACCGCCGTGCCGGGCCGGACCGGGAAGCTATCGCCGTCCAGCTCGAGCGCGCCCTCGCCCTCGAGGACGTAGTAAATCTCCGTCATCCGTTTGTGGTAATGGGTCCGGCTGTCGGCCTTGATGGTGACGAGATGCATCGACGCGACGCCCTCGGGTTCGTCCATGAAAGCGCGCTTCGATTCGCCGCAGGGGCATGGGACCGCCGGGATTTCGTCAAAACGGGCCATGGCAAACCGGGCCTCCAATGTCGCTTCCGCCATGCGGCAAGATTAAGCCCGTCCCCCATGAAACACAAAAGGTTTCGCCACGAGCACGGGAGCGTCCGATTGAGACCCGCGCCCTTGATGCTATGGTGGGTGGTGACATCCGGATCCCCGTCGCATTCCTGACATGTCGGACAGCCAATCCCCCTTCAGCCCCATCGAGGACCTGATCGCCGACATCGCGGCGGGCCGGATGGTCATTCTCGTCGATGACGCCGACCGGGAAAACGAGGGTGACCTCGTGGCGGCGGCCGAAAAGATCACCGCCGAAGGGGTGAACTTCATGATTACCCACGGACGCGGCCTGATCTGCGCGCCGATCCCGCCCGAGACGGCGACGCGGCTGGGGCTCCGGCCCATGGTGCGGCGGAACACGGAGCACTTCGGCACGGATTTCACCGTCGCGGTGGACGCCGCCGGCGGGATCAGCACCGGGATCAGCGCCTCCGACCGGGCCCGCACCCTGCGCGTGCTGGCCGATCCGCTCTCGGAACCGAACGACCTGGTGCAGCCCGGCCACATTTTTCCCATCCAGGCCAAGCCGGGAGGCGTGCTGCGGCGGGCCGGGCACACCGAGGGCGCCGTCGATCTCGCCCGGATGTCCGGCCTCGAGTCCGCCGGTGTGATCTGCGAAATCCTGGACGAAAACGGAGAAGCCGCCCGCCTGCCGCGCCTGACCGAATTCGCCCGACAACACGGCCTGAAAATCGGAACCATCGCAGCCCTCATCGACTTTCGGCGGACCCGGGAAAAGCTCATCGAGCGGCTCGAACGCATCGAGATGCCCACCGACTACGGCACCTTCGAGTTGAATCTTTACCAGAGCACCATCGTCCCCTCGGAGCAGCACCTCGCGCTGGTAAAGGGCCAGATCGGTCCGGACACGCCCGTGCTGGTCCGCGTCCACAGCGAATGCCTGACCGGCGACGTGTTCGGTTCCCGGCGCTGCGATTGCGGGAATCAGCTCCACACCGCGCTGAGCCAGATCGAAGAGGCCGGCGCGGGCGTCCTCGTTTACATGCGGCAGGAAGGGCGCGGCATTGGGTTGGCGAACAAGATTCGGGCCTACAAACTCCAGCAGGAAGGCCTCGACACCGTCGAAGCCAACGAAAAGCTCGGGTTTCCCTCCGACCTGCGCGACTACGGCATGGGCGCCCAGATTCTGCACGATCTGGGCGTCCGCAAAATCCGCCTCATGACCAACAATCCGCGGAAAGTGGTGGGACTCGACGGGCATGACCTCGAAATCATCGAACAGGTGCCGCTGAAATCGCCGCCCAATCCCCACAACGAGCGCTACCTGCGGACCAAGAAGGAAAAGCTCGGTCACCTGCTTTGACGCCACGCCCCCTCCCCTTTTCCTTCCCCGAATTGAGAGACCATGGAAACCAACCTGCCCACCGCCCCGGCCATCGACAACGACCCGCATCCCGTCGCGATTGTCGCCAGCCGATACAACGCCGAATTCACCGATGGCCTGCTTGCCGGCGCTCAGAAGGAACTCGAGGCGCTGCTGCCCGCGGCGGAGATCGACGTTTTCCGGGTGCCGGGCGCCTTTGAAATCCCCGTCACCGTCGAGGCGCTCTGCCGCCGGGACAGCCAGCGTCCGGCCGCCATCATCGCCTTGGGCGTGATCATTCGAGGTAAAACCGCCCACGCCGACCTCATCGCGACCGGCCTCACCGAGTCCCTGTCGAGGAGCGCCACCAGCCACCTCATTCCAGTGATCCACGAGGTGCTTCTGGTGGATCACGAACGGGACGCCGCCGCTCGCTGCGGCTTGGATTCGCCCATCAATCGCGGCACCGAAGCCGCGCGGGCCGCGGCGGAAATGATCCGGCTGTTTCGGGCGATCCGCCCTTGAATCGGCGCCGTTTTACCCGGCGGGCCGCGCCGGGATCGGCAACGGGTCTTATTTCCAGATGATCTTCGCCTCCGGCAGGGCGTTTTGAAGTTTTTTCACGCCGCCCTCGGTCACTTTCGACTGCCAGAGGTAAAGGTTTTCCAGATTTTTGAGCCCTTTCAGGTGATCGAGCCCGGCATCGGTCACCTCCGTGCCGTAGAGATTGAGATAACGGAGGTTTTCGAGGCCCTCCAGCTTCGCCAGGCCCGCGTCGGTGGTCTTGGTCTGGTGCAGGTCGAGCCGGATCAGCCGGTCGAGACCCGACACATGATCGAGCGCCGCGTCGGTGATGGCCGTCTTGGAAAGATCGAGCCGGGCAACATTGGCGCCCACCGCGGCAATGGACGCCACATCGGCATCGTCGGCGTCCTCGCCCGACAGGCGGAAATCGACTTCGAGCAGCGGGCTCTCGTCCGACAAAGGCAGCACCCGCCCGCCGGCGGCGGTGACGCCTTTCCACGCCTTTTCCTCGAGCGGCTTGAGACCTTCGGCCAACTTCTTGTAGGTTTCCTGGATTTCGGAGACCGCCAGCTTGTCGCCCGTGTTCGAAACTTCCTTCGGTTTTCCCTCCAGATTACCGGCCCATCCCCCAAAATTCGCGCCCTCGTCGATCCATTTTTTCAGGAGTTCCTTTTCGGCGTCACTGAGCGGCTCGGCTTTTTCGTTCGGCGGCATCACGTCGTCATCGTCGGCGGGCAGCGAGGTGAGCAGATAGAGATCGCTCTCGCCGGATTTGCCCGGAGTCAGAACGGCGCCGTCCTCGCTGCCGAGTTTGATCGCCCACGCGGCGTCGAGCCGGAGCCCGGCCTTCGGTTTCACCGTTTTGCCGTTTTCCTCGAAGGGAGCCTTGTGGCACTTCACGCAACTGCGCTCCAGCACCGGCAGGATCTGTTTTTCGAAATCGACCTTGGCCTGGGCCAGCGCCTGGCCCGCGGGCGCGGCGGCGGCCAGGACGAAGGCAAGAGCGGCGGCGTGAGGTAAGGAAAACGTCTTCATCGGGTATCCGCACACCCTAGGTTCGCGGCCAGAGCCCGCAACGCGTTTTCGGAGCCTTGGCGGCATCGCGCCACGAAAAAGCCGGAGCCCCTTCGGGGGAACTCCGGCTTTCGAAAAAGGGTTCGGACCCAACAGGGTCGGGTCGCCGACCTAACCCTGTTGACTCGACCGCGTCGGATCACTCGTCCTTGAGGTCGACTTCCGGGTCGCGCTCCCACTTGCCGAAGTCGGCGCCGGCCTGGATCCACGCTTCGAAGAGCTTTTTCTGCTCGTCGGTCCATTCGTCGGCCTTGCCTTCCGGCGGCATGTGGTCGTCGCTGCTCATGTCGAGCAGAGTGCGCTGGAGAAAGGAGCTTTCCTTCGGATTGCCGGCCTTGATGACTTCGCCGTCTTCGCCGCCCTTGAGGAAATCGGCCTTGTTGGTGATGACGAGATCGGCCTTCGGTTTGCGGGTGCGGCCGCGCTCGTCCTTGTGGGGCGGCTGGTGGCACTTGACGCAGCTGTTCTTGACGAAGGGCCAGATTTCTTTTTCGAAATCGGGACCCTCGGCCCGGGCGGCGCCGGCCAGAGCGAGCCCCGCGATCGCGATCGTAGCAATGTGAATTCGCATGGGTATCGGTTTTTCGTTAATGGGATGGGTTGTGGAACGCCATTCTAGCGGGTTCGACGCGAAGTTCAACGCCGTTATTCAGTTTGCCGGCCCGGATTGACGCTCCCGCCGGACCGGCACGATCGCGCCAGCGCGGCCGCGCCAGCCGCTAACCGCCGTTGCCCCTGAGCGGGCGGTCGAGCATCGTTCCCCCAGTCAAAAGCGCCCGTTCTCCGGTGAGAACGGGTGACCGCCAACTTCAACCCTCCTCCCTCCTCACGACTATGTTCGGACCCATCGGTTTCCAGGAAATGCTCCTGATCTTCCTCATGTTTTTGCTGCTCTTCGGCGCGAAACGCATTCCCTTGCTGGCTCGAAATCTCGGGCACAGTCTGGGAGAATTCAAACGGGCGCGCGACGAATTCCACACGGAAGGCGCCGCCGCCGAGAACTCCGCTCAGGGCTGAAAACTCCGGAACGGTCACCGACGGGCGCGAAATTCCTTTTGCGCGGGCGGTGCCCCCAGCCTATCCTCGATTTGTGAATTTCAACACCCCACTCGCACTTATGGGCCCCATCGGTTTCCAGGAAATGATGCTCATTTTCCTGATCGTTCTGCTGCTGTTCGGCGCGAAGAAGATTCCCGAACTGGCACGCGGCATCGGCAAGGGAATGGGCGAATTCAAAAAAGCCAAGGAAGATTTCGAGCGCGAAATCAAGGTCGGCGAAGACGAAGGCCGCAAGGACTGGGATCGGCCCAGTTCCCCCAAGGCCGAAGAACCCGCCAAGACCGAGCCTTCCCCCTCCGCGACGGAAGACTGATTACGACGCGATTTTTTCCCTCCTTTCGCAGGTTCCCGGCCAACTCGGAATTCTCACCCAGCTTCTCCGCCCGCGCCGTGAAGTCGCTTTCCAACGCCAGCCCGCTCGCCGGGCTGGCGTTTTTTTTGGCATTTGCCTTCCCCTGTCTCGCTCAGGACCCGTCCGGATCGGCGCCGGAGAAGCCCGCGGTTTTCATGGCCTACAATCTGAAGAACTACCTCGCCATGGATCGGCGGGTGGGCGGGGAAGTCGTGGAGGGCGCTCCAAAGCCGGAAAACGAGATCGCCGCCCTCATTGAGGTGATCGCCCGGGAAAAACCCGATATTCTCGGGGTTTGCGAGATCGGCGACGAGCCCTTCCTGTTGGATTTGCAAAAGCGCCTCAAGGCAAAGGGCGTCGATCTCCCCGAAACGGAACTGATCCACGCGGCGAGCGGCTGGGAACGCAATCTCGGGCTGCTGACGCGCTTTCCCATCGTGTCCCGCCAATCGCGCGGCGATCTGTCCTACACCATTGAGCAGACACGCCTGCCCTTTCAACGGGGCATCCTCGACGTGACGCTCAAGCTGTCGGAGAGCTACCGCCTTCGATGTGTCGGGCTTCATCTCAAATCCAAGCGGGAAGTGCCGGAAGCGCCTCAGGAGGAAATGCGCCGACACGAGGCCCATCTCGCGCGCCAGCATCTTGACGAGATTTTCGCGGCCGAGCCGGGCGCCAACGTGCTGGTCTATGGCGACATGAACGAGGACCCGCCGGAGCCGCCGATCAAGGCGCTGCGCGGTCGTTTCGGCGGCCAGGGTTACCTGTCCGACCTGAGACTGCGCGATCGGTATGGTTTTCGCTGGACTCATTACTGGGAGTTTGCCGACAATTACTCGCGGTTCGACTACGCGCTCGTCAGCCAGGGGCTCCTGCCGGAGATTGACCGGGATCGCTCCCACATCCCTCACGCGGAGGGCTGGGACACGGCGAGCGATCATCGTCCGCTGGTGGTCTATCTGACGCCCCGCGACCGCTGACACGCGGCTCGGTCAATCGCCGAGATCTTTGACCAGCAACAGGGCGTTGCGGCCGCTCTTTTCCCACCGCTCGCGGCGTTCGTCGGGGACGATGGAAAGCCCGGACTGCCGCCGGTAGCCCAGGCGCTCGAAAAAACCGGCCGTCTGCGTGGAGAGCGCGAACACCGCTCCGGCTCCGCGCTGGCGGGCCATCTTTTCCGCCTCCGCGACCAACCGGCGCCCGTATCCGAGGCCTTCGTGGGCCCGCTTGGTGTAGAGGCAGGCGACCTCGCAGGCCTTCGCCTCCGGGTCGCCATGGACGGCCACGCAGCCGACGATGTTCCCGTCGATCTCCATCACAGCGTAGTCGGTAAGCCGGTTCAGAATTTCCTCCCGGGTGCGCTCGACGAGCATTTCGTCCTCGACCGCCTGCCGCATCATCAGCAGCATTTCATCCACATCCTGGCGGGTGGCGGGCCGGACTTTCCGATAGGCGTCGGCGAAAACCATGACCCCGACGCCTTCGTTGCTGAAAAGCTCCGCCAGCAGGGCGTCGTCCCGCTTGCCGTTGACTATGTGAACGCGGGCGACGCCTTCCCGGCAGGCGCGGATGGCGTGGCGAAGCTTCGAGAAGAGACCGGGCGGAACCGATTCCTGGACCGCGAGGCGCAGCGCCTCCGCCGCGTTGGCGTCGAACTGGCGCCTTCCCTCGGCGGCTTCTCCGAAGTCGGGGTCGGCGGTGGTGAGGAAAATGATCTTGGAAGCCTTGAGGGAAATGGCGACCTCCATCGCGACGGCGTCGGAATTGACCCTCAAAGTGCGTCCCGAGCCGTCATACCCGATCGGGGGCACCACGGGGAGAATCTCCTGATCCAAAAAGCTCTCCAGCACCCCGGTGTCGATCCGGTCGATGGTTCCGGTGTGCTGGCGATCCACTCCGCCGATGATCCCGGCGGGATGCGCGATCACCGCGTTGGCCGTGGCGGCGCGGACGCGGATGGCGGTCAGGTTTTGCATGACCGAATTGCTCAGTCGCGTGATGGCGTCCAGGCTCACCTCGAGCGTCGCGTCGTCGGTCACGCCGGTTCCATCGCTGTTGGACAGCGGAACGCCCCGCTTTTCGGCGAGGGCGCGAATCTGTCTCGCGGCCCCGTGAACGAGAACGATCCGGACGTTCAACGAACGCAACACGGCGAGATCGAGAAGAATATTCGGAAAATTCCGCGTGGCCAGGACGTCGCCGTCCAACGCGACGACGAAGGTGCGGCCGCGGAACTGCGGAACGTATTGAAGAATGCCTCTGAGATCGCCGTATTTCATAATCGGGGCGCCTGAACCGTGAAAAGCGATGGCGTCGCGAGTGGGAAACCGAAACGATAACCTCAATTTGGCGTTCCGCCACGGAGGGACAGAGTCGCGAAACGATTTTCGCCGCGAATTCGCGGTTGCCGGACCCGGGGTTTGCCGGAAGAATCCCGGAACCTTCCCCAACGTTTCTTTGCCTTCCATGAATCAACGCCTCGCCACCGCCGCTTCCCTCGCCGCTCTTCTCGTAGGGCTGAATCTTCCACCGGCGCGGGCCGCCGAAGGATTCGAGTGGAAAGACACGGCGGGAAAATTCGTGGACCTTCTCCATGACGGACGTCCCGTGGCCCGCTACGTCCACGAAAGGATCGATCTCTCCAGCCCGGAACGACGGGAGGAGACCTACAAGCCCTTTCACCACGTTTATGACTGGGAAGGAAAATCTTTCATTACCAAGGGACCCGGAGGGAAATACACTCATCACCGCGGTATCTACTTCGGATTCTCCAAGACCGGATACACCGATGCCTCGGGCAAGGCGCAAACCGTCGATATCTGGCATTGCAAGCCCGGCAAGGACGGCCAGCCCGGCACCCACCAAACCCACGAGGAATTTTTGGAACAGACGGCGGACGCGGAATCCGCCACTCAGCGGCTGCGCATCGCCTGGCACGGTAACGATGGCGCGGTCTTCGCGAACGAGGAGCGCACGTTGCGTTTTTCCTTCGATGCGGCGGGAGGACTGGTGGTGGATTTTTCCTCGACGCTGACGCCGGTCGCGGGCGAGGTGACCGTGGACGGTGACCCCCAGCATGCGGGCTTTCATTTTCGCGCCTCCAACGAAGTCGCCGAAAACACCGCCAAGCAGACCTACTACATTCGACCGAAAACGGGCAAGGATGCCCCTGGCAAAACGATCAATTGGGATGCCAAGAACGATTCCGATTCGACCCGCGATTTGCCATGGAAGGCCATGAGTTTCGTCGTGGGCGGAAAGCGCTACACCACGGTCTATCTGGACCGGCCGCAAAACCCGAAACCGGCCCGGTTCAGCGAGCGGGACTACGGGCGGTTCGGCTCCTACTTCGTGGCCAAGGCCACCGAAGGCGCTCCGCTGAACGTCAACTACCGCCTCGTCATTGCCCCCGGCGAACGCACGATGGAGGATTGCGACTCGCTGAGCGCGGCTTTTCTGAAGTAAAAGCCACAATCTCCGCTCGTTCACCCCAGGAATCCTCTCCATCGAGATGCGGACGAATTTTGAGGGATCGCTCGGCGCGAACCCATTCCAGCCCGCAATCGTATTCCCTCCTTGCCTACCTCGCCTGTGCATGCGGAAACTCCGACGGCCCGACGCCCCCTGAAATCGCGCGCGACCGCCTGGGCGGGCGCGGTATCGCGTACACTGTTGAAGACGGGAGTGCGCCCGAATCAGGTATCGGTGTTCAGCGTGGTTTTTGCGGTGGCGGGGGTTTCGTGCCTGTGGCTAAGGGAGGTGGGGATGCCACACTGGCTCGCATGGCTGGCGTGCGCGGCTGGAATCCAACTTCGGCTGCTGTGCAACCTGATGGACGGCATGCTCGCGATCGAGGGCGGCCTCAGGTCGCCGAATGGAGACCTCTATAACGAGGCTCCGGACCGGCTGGCGGACACGGTCATCCTGGCGGGGATCGGAATGGCGAGCGGCACGGAGTGGGCTCGAAACCTGGGCTGGCTCGCGGCCTGCGGGGCACTGTCCACGGCCTGGACCCGCTCCCATGGAGCCAGTCTGCTCGATCGGCACGATTTTCGCGGCCCGATGGCGAAGCCCCATCGTATGGTTCTGGCGACCGGACTCTGCCTTGTCTTGTCCGTGTTGGACGGTCGCGGAGGCGGCGCCGCCGCGCTGGTCTGGGGTCTGGGGGCAATGAACGCGGGTATTGCGGTCACTCTGATCCGACGTTTGCGCGGCATTTCCAGAGATCTCCGGGCGAAGGCGACGACATCCGCGGAATCATCCACGCCATGAGGTCAAACCTAGTCGCGGCGATGGTCAGGCTGGCCACGGGCGTGCGCATGACGCGGGCTCTGCCACACCACGGCGATGCGGCCATATACTTCGCCAACCATTCGAGCCACCTTGACTTCGTCGTCATCTGGGCAGCGCTTTCATCCGAGGCGCGCCTCGGTCTCTCGGCCGCCGCCGCCGAAGACTACTGGGGCCGCACCCGCCTGCGCCGCTGGATAGCCTGCGACCTTTTCGAAGCGGTACTCATTCCGCGCGGAGGAATCGACCGGCACAACAATCCGGTTGCCCGTATGGCCGAGTGTCTCGTGCATGGCCGGTCGGTGCTCATCTTTCCCGAAGGCACCCGCCGCGGCGACGGGGAGATTGGGCCGTTCAAGGCGGGGCTCTACCACCTGGCGCGCCGCTTTCCCGATATACCGCTGGTCCCCGTGCATTTGGAGAATCTCAACCGCATCTTCCCGCGCGGAACGTGGCTTCCGGTGCCGCTCATCGCGCGGGCCACGTTCCTCGCGCCGCTGCGTTTCGATCCCGACGAGCCTCGCGACGCCTTTCTGACCCGCGCAAGGCAAGCACTTCTTCCTCCGGACGATGCCGGTCACTGAATTCTTCCTCGCTCCCTGTCGCCATGCATCCCTTGACCCTGCGTCTGATCCTGATTGTCGCCGGCATTCTCGTCATCTCCAGCATCGCGGGCTTCGTTCTGTCGCGGCGCGTGAAGAGCGAGGTCGGTCGTTCCACAGTGCAGAATCTGAACGCCCGCATCCGTTCGTGGTGGGTGATGGCGGCGGTGTTCTGCTCGACTCTGCTGCTCGGCTCCGGATCAACCACAGTCCTATTCGCTCTAATCTCGTTTCTGGCGATGCGGGAATTCATCACGCTCAACCGCACGGAACGCGCCGACCACGCCGTGCTCTTTTGGGCCTTCTTCGTCATTCTGCCAATCCATTACTTTCTGGTTGGCATCCGCTGGCACGGACTGGCGACGATTTTTATCCCCGTTTACGCCTTCGTTCTCATTCCCGTGAGGCGGGTGCTCACCGGGGAAACGAAGAACTTTCTCGCAAGCACAGCCAAAATTCAGTGGGCGCTGCTCGTCTGCGTTTACGCGGTGAGCCACATGCCAATGATCCTCGCCCTGCCCATCCCGGGATTCGAAGGCCGGAACGCTCAAATTCTTTTCTTCTTTGTGATGACAGTGCAAATGAGCGACGTGCTGCAATACATCTGGGGAAAGCTGTGCGGGCAACGCCGCATCGCCCCGAGGGTGAGCCCGTCAAAGACGTGGGAAGGCACGGTGGGCGGCATTGTCAGCGCGGTGGCTCTGAGCACGGCCCTATCCTGGGCGACGCCCTTCCGGCCAGCGCAAACTGCCGCCATGGCATTGCTCATCTGCCTCGCGGGATTCTTCGGAGGGCTCGTCATGTCCGCGATCAAGCGCGACCTTGGGGCCAAGGACTGGGGCAACAGCATCGGCGGCCACGGCGGTTTCATGGACCGCATCGACTCCTTGTGTTTCTCGGCGCCCCTATTCTTCCACCTCTGCGGGTTCTACTTCGGCACCGGCATGGATCCTTCCCCCCCGGATTGGATCCTGCGTTGGTTGGGAAGATGATTGCCCATCCTCCAATGGTTCGGTGGTTCTTGTGCGCCGGTGCCGATGACGCACTTTTCCGTTCTCAGTTCGACGGATGGCGCTTCAGGAGGGTGTGAGTGTGCTGTCGCTCGCGGAATTTTTCCCGCCGCACCGCATCCGGACTCCGCGTGGCGTTCGCCGCGGAGGTAGTTGAATCCCGATCGCCTCCGGCCGCCTCGTCAATCGTTTCGCAGGAAGCGAGCAAGACGAGGGACGCGATCCCTCCCAACAGAACCCAAGCGGTTTTTCGAAACATGGCCCGATCCTGAACAACCGCCATTCGGAGATCAAGCCCGAATCCCGGCTTTCCCGAGTTGGGGTGTATTCGGTGCGGTCACACGACCGAGTCGCGGAATGCTTCGACCGCCCGCCGGATTTCGCCGGCCACATCGGCCAGGGGGCGGACAAAGGGTGGCACAAACCACGGGAAGGCGCCGATGATGTCGTGAATCACCCGAATCTGGCCATCGCACGCATTCCCCGCTCCGATGCCGATCGTCGGCACTTCCACGGCGGCGGTGATTCTTGCCGCGACCTCGGGAACAATCCCCTCGAGCACGATGGACTCGACTCCGGCGTCCTCCAGATCGCGGGCGGACCGGATCAGGCGATCCGCCTCGACTTCGGAACGGCCCTTTTTCTTGTATCCACCTTCCTCAAGGATGTGTTGGGGCAGCATGCCGATGTGCCCCACGGTGCCGATTCCCCGATCATCGATGGCGGCGATCTTTTCGCATTCGGGCGCGCTACCGCCCTCGAGTTTGACGGCGTGCGCACCGGCCGCGGCCAGTTTTTCCGCGTTCTCGACAGCGTCTTTGACGGTGGTGTAGCTTCCGTAGGGCAAGTCGGCGATCAATCTCGCCCGCGAGACGGCTCTGGCCACGACAGTCGTGTGATAGATCATCTGATCCATCGTGACTCCGGTGGTGTCGGGCAAGCCCGCGAATACCATCCCCAGCGAATCCCCCACCAGTATCAGGTCAATCCCCGCTTCATCCAGCAGGCGGGCGGTGGGGTAATCGTAGGCCGTCAGCGCGGTCAGGGGACGATCCGAGCGGGCCAGCTTGGCGAATTGGGCGGCGGAGGACACGGCGGGAAAGAAAAATAGAACGTGGAAGCGTGAGCGACGGCGAAGCCGAGGTGAAGGCGGCGAAGCCGGGCACGCGATGGACGGGGTTTGGAAATAGCAGAATGCGCGCGTTTTACTGAATTTTTCTTAAAATTGCGATTAAGAAATCTAAACAAATTTTAAAAATTTAAAATTATTTTGAATGAAAAAAATTTCGCGAACCTCTTGACGTTTTTATTATGGAAATTATAGTTTTTATAGAATTCACAAACACCGTTACCGAAATCTATGAAACATTTTCATTTCCACGTCGCATTTGCGGGCGCGTTTTGGGCGATTGCCTCGCCTTTCGCTTCCGGTTCCGAGGATAGCCTCGCAACGGCGCTTCGCAAGATGCTCGAATACGAACCCGAGCTTCAGGCCGCCGCCTGGGACACCGAGGCCGCGAATCAAAGCCACAAAATGGTCCGGGGCGAAATGCTTCCCCAGGTCGGCATTCACGGTTCGGCGGGTGCCTCCGACCGCGATCGGAGCCTCGACGGCGTGGAGTCCGGCAATGGGCAGTCCCTTTTCAGCCGCCAGGTGGGCGCCTCTCTCCGTCAGCTTTTGTGGGATTTCGGACAAACCGCCGCCCGCACCAAGAGCGCGAGACACAACGCCGCCCTGCAGGACTTCCTCGAGAGATCGATGAACGAGTCGCGGGCGGTGGATCTGACCGAGGTTTACCTGGAAATCCTTCGCGTTCGCGAGCAGATCAACCTCGCCAAGCGGAATCTCGAGAACCACAACGAGATCGCGAAAATGCTCCGCACCCGTTTCGAGAATGGCGGGGACGCGGCGGACCTCGCGCTGGTGGAAGGCCGGGAGGAACTGGCCCGAACGACCCTCGAGACGCAACTGCTTTCGCTCAGCCTCGCCGAGGGACGCTACGCCCGCCTCACCGGCGAATTGCCGGGCTCCCTTCACAAACCGACCACGCCGTCCCTTCCCTCGACCCGGGAGTCGCTCGATCTTTCGAGCAACTGGAATGTGCTGGCCGCCAAAGAGGGTGTCGCCATGGCCGAGGAGAACCGCAAGGCGGATCACCGCGAAAACCTGCCAAAACTCTACGCCGACCTTGGCTACACCGCCGGCGAGGACGTGCTGGGAATCCCGGGCCGCGACAACGAAGCCCGCGCCCTGGTGACACTCTCCTGGAATATTTTCAACAGCGGCATCAACCAGGCCCGCGCCAAACGCGGCGACGCCCTCGAATACAAGGCCGTCGAACTGGCCCGGGCCGCCGAGTTGGAGCGCGACTACCAACTCTCCGTGCTCTGGGGCGAAATGCGCGGCGCCTCCGCCACCGTCGACGCCCTTTCCGGATACTCCGATCGCCTCAGCAAAGTCGGGAAGGACTACGACGAGCAGTTCCGCATCGGCAAACGCGATCTGCTGAACATTCTCGACGTCAAGAACGAGCACTACACCGCGACCAGCCGGCTTCTCGACGCCCGATACAACGAACTGGGCTCCCGTTTCCGGATTCTCGGCCTTCAAGGACGCCTCGTCAGCTCGCTGCTCGGGGGCGAGGGCGGCAAGGCCCCTTCCGCCGACGGTCCGAAGACCTCCCAAAACGATTCCCGCCGCAAGAGCGGATTTCAATTCGCCTGGGCGCGAAAGGATTCCAGCCCTACTGACCGTACTCAGAAACAACAGACAGCCACCGGGGAGCAGCCGGACGCCATGACGATGGCCGCTTTGCCCAAGGTCCAGGGAGCGCCGGAGCGCACGGTCGCGGGTCAAACGCCCGTGACCGCCGCTCCGGCGCCCGCCCCGGCTGCCCGCTCCGAGGAAAAGTCCGATGGATTTCGCCCTTTGGCCGCCGTTTCCCGGCTCAATCCAATTCGCCTCGGCAGGAAGATTCTGCCGCGAAAAGGCGAAAAGGACACCTACGCCGCCGCTGAACTCGACGAGGAGCTTCCCGCCGCGGGCATGCCCTGATCGGGCGCCGCCTCGTTCCGCGCAAGCACCGCGCCGCATCCCTTCCTTCGTCGCGCTTTTCGCATCCCACACCGTCCGAACCGGTTCGCCCTCTTGCCCGCCATGAGATCCGCCTATCCCGATCCCCTTCTCGGCGCCCTGGTCTGCCTCGGCAGACTGCACGGAAAGACCGTCAATGCCGAGTCCGCGGTCGCCGGATTGCCGCTGGAAGACGGGTGGCTGACTCCCGAACTCTTTGTCCGGGCGGCCGAGCGCGCCGGGTTTCGCGCCGAGATCGTGCGTTGCCGCCTGAACGAACTCCATGCCGGCCTCCTGCCCGCCATTGTGCTGACCGAGGACGGTTTCACCCTGATCGTGGTCCGACGGAACCCCGACGGAACCGTCGAAGTCCTCTATCCCGAAACGGGCGGCGGCGTCGAGACGATGGAAATCGGCGAGGTGCAGCGCTTCTCATCCGGATTCGTCATTCTGGCAAAACCCGCCTACGAGATTGAGGACCGCGCCCGGATGGGGGCTTCGACGGAAAACGCCGAACCGCGATCCTGGTTCTGGGGCACCTTGTGGTCCTACCGCTCGTTCTATGGCCGAGTCGCCCTCGCGACCGTGTTTCTCAACCTGCTCGCCCTGGCCGGATCGCTGTTCGTGATGAATGTCTACGATCGCGTCGTTCCGAACCACGCCCAGGAGACGCTTTTCGTGCTCGCGATCGGGGCGCTGATCGCCCACTGCTTCGAGTTCGGGCTCAAATCGCTGCGCACCTATTTTGTCGACCGCGCCGGACACCGGATCGATCTGAAGCTGGGCGCGCGGCTTTTCGAAAAGATTCTCGGGATGAAATACGCCCATCGTCCCCCTTCGGCCGGAACGCTCGCCAGCCAGGCCCGCTCCTACGAGAGCCTGCGGGAATTCTTCACCAGCGCGACCGTGGCGGCGCTGGTCGATCTGCCTTTCGTGTTCGTCTTCGCGGGATTCGTCTACCTGCTCGGGGGCATCGTCGCCCTGCCGATGGCGGTGGGAGTCCTGTTGGCGCTGATTGTTGGTTTCTCGATGCAGTTCCCGCTGAAACGGGCGGTCGAATCGAGCTACCAGGCCTCGAACCAACGGCACGCGCTGTTCGTGGAGTCCATCAGCGCCCTGGAAACCATCAAGGCCGCGCGGGCCGAATCGGCCCTTCAGTCGAGGATGGAACGATGCGTCGAGGTTTCCTCGGAAGCCGACGGGAAATCCCGCTGGTATTCCCAAACCGCCCTGAACGTCACCGCCTTCCTTCAACAAGCCGTGTCGGTGGCCATCATCGTCACCGCCTTCTACCAGATCGTCGACGAAAAGATGACGATGGGGGCGATGATCGCCTGCGTCATTCTGAGCGGACGCGGCATGGCGCCCATGGCGATGCTGGCCTCGCTGGTGACCCGGCTCCAGCAGTCGTGGCGCTCTTTCAAAGGGCTCAACCAGATCATGACCGCCCCCACCGAGAGGCTCGATCCCACCCGGCGGGTGGCCCTGTCCGAATTCGAGGCCTCCGTCAGCCTCCACGAAGTCACTTTCGCCTATCCGAACGCTCCCCTCGGAACCGCCGCGCTTCGCGCCCTCTCGCTGAGTGTCGCCCCCGGGGAAAAGGTCGCCGTGCTGGGCCGCGTCGGGTCGGGGAAAACCTCGATGCTGCGCCTGATTCCCGGCCTTTACCAGGTCGAACAGGGCCGGGTCGACGTCTCGGGTCTGGACATTCGCCAGGTGGATCCGGTCGAACTCCGCCGTCACATCGGATTTGTCACTCAGGACAATGCCCTGCTCTACGGCACCCTGCGCTCGAACATCACCGCCGGCAATCCGTGGGCCGACGAGGTGAAAATCTGGCGCGCCCTCCGCCACGCCGGACTCGAGGACTTCGTTCGTTCCCATCCGGAGGGGCTCGACCTGAAAATCAGCGAAGGGGGCCGCTCCCTTTCCGGCGGGCAGCGCCAGGGAGTCTGCATCGCCCGCGCCCTGCTCGACGAGCCCGAACTGCTGGTCTTTGACGAGCCCACCAGCTCCATGGACGGCCTCAGCGAAAAGGCCTTCATCGAAAACATTCGCGCTTACCTCAACGAGAAACCGGGCCGCGCCCTCGTCATGGCCACGCACAAGATGTCGCTCCTCGAAATCGCCGACCGCGTCGTCGTCCTCGACGAGGGCCGGGTCGTCGCCGACGGCCCGAAGGAACTCGTCGTCCGCAACCTTCCCCGTAAAGCCGGGATCGCTCCCGCTCCCGCGCCAACTCCGGTTCGCCGCGCCGCGCCGCTCCGGCGTCCCGCCCCCGCCGCCGCCTGATCGGCCGGGTTCCCCTATGACCGAAGACACGAACCGCCAACCGATTCACCTCCGACCGCTTTTCCCAACCCATGAACGCCTCCGCCAGCAGCCGATATCTCGACTACACCGGGAACGCGCGTGCCGCCATCGCCGGCGAACGAGTCAACGGAGCCAACTGGCTTCTGTTTTCGATCGTCGCCCTCCTCGCCTCGGGCTTCGGCTGGGCTTCGATGGCCGATCTGGACGAAGTGACGAAGGGCAACGGAAAGGTGATCCCCTCCTCCTCCATCCAGACGATTCAAAATCTCGAGGGTGGCATCCTCGCCGAGATGGCCGTCCGGGAGGGCGACCGGGTGGAGAAGGGGCAGGTCCTCGCGCGCATCGACGATACGATGAGCGCCGCGTCCTACCGGGAAAATCTAAGTCAACGCGACGCCCTGGAGGCCATGGTAAGCCGCCTCTTCGCCGAGGCAAACGGACAGGACGCGATCGATTTTTCCCCGAAGATCCGGGAGAGCCGGCCTGACCTCGTCGAGGCCGAGACTTCGCTGTTCGACAAACGCCTCGCCGAGCTGACCCAGCGCGTCGAAGTCATCGGAGGCAGTCTGAAACTCGCCTCGCAGGAGCTGGAAATGACCCGCCCCATGGTCGAGAAGCGCGCCGTTTCCAAGGTCGAGCAGCTCCGCCTGGAGCGCGAGGTCAACGAACTCGAAGGAAAGCTGCGGGACACCCGGGGCGAATTCCAGCGGGCCGCCATGGAACTCTACAACGAGACCAAGGCCCGCCTCGAGGGACTCGACGAATCGCTCCGCGCCCGCGAGGACCGCGTTTCGCGCGCCGTGGTGCGCTCGCCGGTCAACGGAACCGTGAACAAGATCCACATCCGCAACGTCGGCGGCGTCATCCAGCCCGGCGAATCGATCATGGACATCGTGCCGGTGGACGACACCCTGCTGGTTCAGGCCAACATCCGGCCGTCGGACATCGCCTTCCTCCGGCCCGGGCAGGAAGCGGTGGTGAAATTCACCGCCTACGACTTCGCCATCTACGGCGGCCTGAAAGGCACGGTCGAGCACATCAGCGCCGACACCATCGAGGACGAGGTCGACCGCGAGCGCTACTACCAGATCAAGGTGCGCAATACCCAGGGCAAGCTCGTGAAAAACGGCGAGGAGCTTCCCATCATTCCCGGCATGGTCGCCGAAGTCGATGTCCTCACCGGCCGTCGCACCGTCCTTCAGTATCTCCTCAAGCCCCTCTACCGAGCCCGGGTCAACTCTCTCACCGAACGCTGACCCACCCCCCTCGACCCAACAGGGTTGGGTCACCGACTCAACCCTGTTGAATCCGGAATGAAATCCCTTTGATCCTCCCCATCGGACCACGCACCAAACCAATTAACAAACAAACAGACATGCAACACGAGATCATCATCAAAGCAGCCGACGGAAGCACCCGCGAAACGGTGAAACCCGTGGATGGCGCCGAAATCAAGGTCGCCCCCGGCGAGGATATCCTGCTGGTCGACGAAAACGGCAGTCCTTCCGAGGTCGAGCTGGAACAGAAGGGCCAGGACCTCATCATTCACTACGCCGACGGAACGGACGTGGTGGTGGACGACTTCTACGCTCTGGCCGATCAGGAGGACCCGATCACGATCTCCTTCGGCGGCGACGCCGCGGCGACCGACGAAGGCAGCAACGTCGAGAATCTCGTCGGCAGTCTTCCGAACGGAACGGGCTTCTCGCTGATGCGCTATTCGAACGTGCAGTACGCCAACTACGGCGATCGCTTTTTCGAGCCTTCCTCGACGGTCGGCGGCTACTCGCTGAGCGGCGGTGGCGACGGCATCGATCCGCTCGCGCCCGAGGAGTCGGCCCCTTTCCGACACGCGGCCAAGTCGGAGGAGTCCGACCCGGTCATCCCGCCGCGCCCCAGCCTGAGCGGCCGGATCGCGGGTGACAAGGACCCCGACCTGTCGAATCGCGAGGTGGCGCCGGGAACGAAGGCGCGCGACATCATCGTGACGTCGCTCGACAGCGGGAAATCCGCGACCGCGGGCCATCCCGTCCGCAGTTCCTGGGGCGAACTGCTTTTCGAAAAGAACGGCCAGTTCACCTACTACACCGACGGCAAGAACAAGGAACCCGGCCTGGACATTTTCCTGATCGAATACCCGGTCGAGGACCCGGAACACCCGGGCGAGACGCTCACGGTCACCGAGACGCTGGTCTTCGATCGCCTGACGGGCAAGCCGGCGTGGATTCCGCCGACGGTGACGAACGATCCGGAGGTCGATTTCTTCGACGATGACGACAACAACAACCCGCTCATCACGCTCGACGAGGAGGGCAACAAGACGACGGACATTGCGGTCGCCTCCGTCGACAACGCCGGCAACGAAGGCGCCACCGGCGGCGCCGGCGATCCGGTGACGGGCGGCAACGGCGTCCTGGTGTTCAATATCGACGGCACCTACGACTACATCATGGACCCCGCCAACCCGCTTGGCGAGGGCGAGACGGAAACCTACACGGTCACCTACACCGATGAGAATGGCAACCAGACCACCGAAACGATCACCATCGTCGGCACCGCGCCCGTTCCGGTCGATCCGGAGGACCCGGAAAGCGAACTGGTCCCCACCGCCGCCGTCCAGCCACCCCTGAGCGGCGAGGTCGGCGTGCAGCCTGAAGATCCCGACGGCAGCGACCGGCAGATCGATCCCTCGGCGGATCAGTCGGGGCTCAAGGTCGTCTCGGTGGACACCGGCGACATGGGAATCGGCGGCGAACTGGTCGAGGGCAGCCGCGGCAGCCTGGTTTTCAACGAGGACGGCACCTATGACTACGTGCCCGACCCGCTGGCTCAGGAGGGAATCGACACCTACACCGTCACCTACCCTGTCGAAGACCCGGCCAATCCGGGCCAGACCCTCGAGGTTACCGAGACGCTCGTCTTCTATCACGACGGCGCCGGAACGACGATTCCCGTCCCGCCGACGGTCACCAACGACCCGGACGAGTCCTTCTTTGACGATCCGGACAACAAGACACCCGATCCGGCCTCGAGCATCGTGGTGGCCTCGGTCGACAACGCCGGCGGTCCCGACAGCACCGGCGGCGTGGGCGACGCCGTCCACGGAGACAACGGCGTGCTCGTCTTCAACAGCGACGGCACCTACGACTACGTCATGGACCCGGCCAACCCCCTCGGCGCGGGCGAAACCGAGACTTTCACCGTCACCTACACCGACGAAGACGGAAAGACGACGGTGGAAACCATCGAGTTCGTCGGCAACGGCGACGACGGCGCGGAAGTCAACGATCCGGTGAGCTTCGAGATTGGCGTGTCGCCCGGCGATCCCGACGCCAGCGACCGGCCGATCGATCCCGCCGCGACGCGACCGGACATCACAGTGGTTTCCGTGGACACGGGCGACACCGGGCATGGTGGCGACCTGGTGGATGGCAGCCGGGGCGAGCTGGTCTTCAACGAAGACGGCACCTTCGACTACAATCCCGATCCCGACGCTCCGGAGGGCATCGACACCTTCACAGTGACCTATCCGGTCGAGGACCCGGCCAATCCGGGCCAAACCCTCGAGGTCACCGAGACGCTGGTCTTTTATCATGACGGCGCCGGAAACGTGCTCCCCGTCCCGCCGACGGTCACGAATGACCCGGGCGAGTCCTTTTTCGACGATCCGGACAACAAGACGCCCGATCCGGCCTCGAGCATTGTGGTGGCCTCGGTGGACAACGCCGGCGGTCCCGACAGCACCGGCGGCGTGGGCGACGCCGTCCACGGCGACAACGGCGTGCTTGTTTTCAACAGCGACGGCACCTACGACTACGTCATGGACCCGGCCAACCCGCTCGGCGCGGGCGAAACCGAGACCTTCACCGTCACCTACACCGACGAAAACGGAAAAACGACGGTGGAAACCATCGAGTTCGTCGGAAACGGCGACGACGGCGCGGAAGTCAACGATCCGGTGAGCTTCGAGATTGGCGTTTCGCCCGGCGATCCCGACACCAGCGACCGGCAGATCGATCCCACCGCGACCCGCCCCGACATCACCGTGCTTTCGATCGACACGGGCGACACCGGGCACGGCGGCGAATTGGTGGATGGCAGCCGCGGCGAACTGGTCTTCAACGAAGACGGCACCTTCGACTACAATCCGGATCCCGGCGCTCCGGCCGGCCTCGACACCTTCACGGTGGAATACCCGGTGGAGGATCCCGCCAATCCAGGCGAAACGATCCTGGTCACCGAGACGCTGGTTTTTCAGCACGACGGCAGCGGAAACGTGACGCCGCTGGCGCCGACGGTCACCAACGGCCCGGGCGAATCGTTCTTCGACGATCCGGACAACAACACGCCCGACCTGGCCAAAGCCTCGCTGCGGGTCGATTCGGTGGACAACGCCGGCAATCCCGGCAGCACCGGTGGCGCGGGCGATCCCGTCGAGGGCGAGAACGGCATCCTGGTGTTCAACAATGACGGCACCTACGACTATCTGATGGACCCGAACGCCCCGCTCGGCGCGGGCGAAACCGAGACTTTCACCGTCACCTACACCGACGAAAACGGGAAAGAAACCGTCGAAACGCTCGTCTTTGTCGGCGACGGCAACGGCGGCGCGTTCGTCCAGCCGCCAACCAGCGACAACATCGTGACGGCGGACGATTCGGACAATCGCCCGGTCGATCCGGACACCGACAAGCCCGACATTCTGGTGACGTCGCTCAACACGGGCGACACCGGCGAGGGAGGCGAATTGGTGGACGGCCAGTTGGGCAACTTGGTGTTCAACGAGGACGGCACCTTCGACTACAATCCGATCCCCGACGCTCCGGCCGGGGTGGATATCTTCACCGTCCGCTATCCGGTGACCGATCCGTCGAACCCGAACAAGACCATCGACGTGGTCGAAACCCTGACCTTCATCAACGACGGCAACGGAAACGTGACCATCCTCGATCCGACGAGCGGCCAGATCGGCGGCCAGGGAGACCCGGACACGACCAATCCCCCGGTCCCGGCCCACACCCCGGCCTCCGAAGTGATCGTCTCCCACCCCGCCCCGGGCGGCGGGACCGAGACCACGTCCGGCAATCCGCTGGACGGGAACTTCGGCGTCATCGTGGTGAATCCGGACGGCACCTTCGACTATGTGCCGGATCAGGACGCCCCGGCGGGCAGCGAGGACACCTTCCTCGTCACTTACCCGCACCCGACCATCCCGGGCAAAACGGTGACCGAGACCCTCACCTTCGTCCATGACGGCAACGGCGACGCGCCCATCGTGCCGCCGGACAGCACCGGCGACCTCGACCGGCCCGGAGAAAGCCCGAACATCAACTCGCAGCTCCCCATCGTGGTGGAATCGCTCGAAACCGGCGACAGCAACACGCCCGGCCACCTCGTCGGGGGCGAGCACAGCGACATCGTGTTCAATCCGGACGGCACCTTCGACATCAACGTGCAACCCGACGCCACGCCGCTCCCCGGCGAGACGGAAACCTTCCGCGTGACGTATTTCGACCCGCAGTTCAACCAGCAGACCCAGGACATCGTGGTCGAGTACGACGGCAACGGAGGCGCGAACGTGTTGCCCTTCGCCCATGACGCGGTCAACACCGCCGTCGAGGACACCGCCGGCGTTTCCGGCGACTTGGTCGCCTACGACGTGGACTCGACCGATCCGGTCGTTGTCAGCGGAGGCGGCGCGGGTCAATTCGGCACGCTGACCATCGACGCCCAGACCGGCGCCTACGACTACGCATTGGACAACCTGAACGGCCAGGTCCAGGCGCTCGCCGAGGGCGAGACGCTGACCGACACCTTCACCTACACGGTCACCGACGCCGAGGGCGGTTCGGTGACGCGCGACGTGACCATCACCGTGGTCGGCGTCAACGACAAGCCCGTCGCCAACGACGACACCATCTCCATCAACGAGGACACCGTCGGCTCCGACACGGGCAGCTCGGTGGCGGGGGCGGGCCACGGCCTCCTGTCGAACGACTCCGACGTGGACACCAGCGACGAGCATCGCGTTTCGAAAATCACCGTTGCCGGCGCCAACTACACGGTTCCGGATGGCGGCGATCGCACCGTGTCGCTCGGAAACGGAACGCTGACCGTTTCCAGCGACGGCAGCTACCGTTTCGACCCGGGCCAGGGCTATCAGAGCCTGAACGCCGGCGAAAGCGCGACCGAAACCTTCACCTACACGATCCTCGACAACCACGGCGGCACCGACACCGCCACCGTGACCATCGAAATCGGGGGCGTCAACGACGGCCCGGCGATCACGATCAACGAACTCACCCTCGAGGAGGGCGAAACGGTGGACATCACCCCGGCGATGATCGCGGCGGCGGACGTGGACGACGATCCGGTCGATCTGGTCTTCACGGTGACGAATCTCGCCGGCGGAGAATTCCTGGTCGACGGCCAGCCGTCCACGACCTTCACGCAGCAGGACATCAACGACGGCAGGGTGCAATTTGTCCATGACGGCGGCGAAATCCCGCCGGCCTATGACCTGACGGTGACGGACAGCGGCGGCCTGGCCGATTCCGAGCCGCTGACGGCGAACTACACGCCGATCAACGACGCCCCCGTTGCAAACGACGATTCCTACACAACCGACGAGAACACACCGAAGACGATCAAACCCGTCTCGGCCAACGACACCGACGCCGAGAACGATCACCTGGTGATCACCGAGATCGACGGGCAGACCATCGCCTTCGGTGTGCCCACCTCACTGGCCTCCGGCGCCGAGGTGACCGTCAAGGCCAACGGCGACGTGGTTTACAATCCCAACGGCGCCTTCGAGGGACTCGGCGCCGGCGAGACGGCCACCGACAGTTTCACCTACCTTATCGATGATGGAAACGGCGGGACCGACACGGCGACGGTGACTTTCAACATCACCGGCGTCAACGATGGCCCGACCATCACGGCCAACACGATGACCCTCCAGGAAGGCGAGACCATTCCGATCACAACGGCCAACATCAACGCCACCGATCCGGACGATTCCTCGCCCGAGCTGACCTTCACAGTCACCAATCTCGTCGGCGGCCAATTCCTGGTCGACGGGCAGCCCGCCACCTCTTTCACCCTGAAGGATGTCGAGGACGGCCGGGTGCAGTTCGAGCACGACGGCGGAGAGAAGGCTCCCAGCTACACCCTCACCGTCGCCGATCCGGACGGCCTCACCGATTCCGCTCCGCTGACGGCGAACTACACGCCGATCAACGACGCCCCCGTCGCCAACGACGACAGCGGCAACACGAACGAGAACACCCAAAAAACCGTTTCACTGGTCGGCAACGACACCGACGCCGAGAACAACCCGCTCTCGATCGTCAACCTCAACGGCAGCTTTGCCGGCGTCGGCATCCCGGTGACGCTCGCCTCCGGCGCCACAGTCATGTCGCTCGGAAACGGCGACGTGATCTACAATCCGAACGGCGCCTTCGAATCGCTCGTCGATGGACAGACCGCGACGGACACCTTCACCTACACGATCAGTGACGGGCAGGGCGGAAGCGACACCGCCACGGTGACGATGACCATCACCGGCGTCAACGACGCCCCGGTCATCACGGCCAACACGATGACGATCACCGAAGGGCAGACGATTCCGATCACCACGGCCAACATCAGCGCCACCGACGCGGATCATGGCCCGACCGATCTGGTCTTCACGGTTTCGAACCCGATTGGCGGCCAGTTTCTCGTCGATGGCCAGCCGGCCACCAGCTTCACCCAGCAGGACATCGCCGACGGACGCGTGCAGTTTCAGCACGACGGCGGCGAGCATGCTCCGAGCTACACGCTGACGGTGACCGATCCCGGCAACCTGACCGACAACAGCCCGCTGACGGTGAACTACACCGCGATCAACGACGCTCCCGTCGCCAACGATGACGCGGTCTCGACCAACGAAAACACCGACAAAAGCATCGCCGTCCTCGGCAACGACACCGACGCCGAGGGCGATCCGCTTCAGATCATCTCGGCCAACGGTGCCGTGCTGACTCCGGGCGTGCCTTTCACCCTGGCCTCGGGAGCCCAGATCACGCTGCTCGGCGGCGAGATCAAATACAGCCCGAACGGCGCCTTCGAAAGCCTTGGCACGGGCGACACCGCGACCGACTCCTTCACCTACACCATCGATGACGGCCACGGGGGTCGCGACACGGCCACCGTCACGGTGACGATCAACGGCGTCAACGACGCCCCGGTCGCCAACGACGACGGCACTTCCGTGGACGAAAACGGAACCGTCAATCTCGGCCTGATCGGCAACGACACCGACGCCGAAGACGGCACGCCCACGATCTCGAAAATCGGCAACACCGCCGTGACTCCGGGATCGATGGTGACCCTCGCCTCCGGCGCCATTGTCACGGTCAACGCCGACGGATCGGTGGACTATGACACCAACGGGAAATTCGATTCCCTGGCGGCGGGCCAGACGGCGACGGACTCCTTCGTTTACACGGTGGTGGACAGCGAAGGCCTGACCGACACCGCCACGGCCACCTTCACCATCACGGGAACCAACGACGCGCCCGTGGCGGCAGATAACAGCGCCACCACGACGCAGAACTCGCCGAAAAACGTGGCGGTTCTTCCGAACGACACCGACGCGGAAGGGCAGACCCTCTCCATCACTGAAATCGACGGCCAACTCGTGGCGGTCGGTGTGCCGATCGCCCTCGCCTCGGGCGCCCTGGTCACGCTGAAACCCGACGGCACGATCGACTACAACCCGAACGGCCAGTTCAACAGCCTCGCCGGCGGCCAGAACGGCACCGATACCTTCACCTACACCATCAGTGACGGACACGGCGGCACGGACACGGCGTCCGTGGTCATGACCATCACCGGCGTCAACGATGCCCCGGTGGCCATGAACGATCTCGAGCATGTCGCCGAAGACGGCGTGGCGAATTTCGATCCCCGCCTCAACGACATCGATCCCGATCTCGATCCCCTTGCCATCACCCAGATCAACGGGGTCAACATCAGCGTCGGCCAGACGATCACCCTCGCGTCCGGCGCCGAAGTGACTCTGAAGGCCGATGGCACGGTGGACTACGATCCGAACGATCAATTCGAACTTCCCGTCGGACAGACGGCCACCGATTCTTTCACCTACACCGTGAGCGACGGCCACGGCGGAACGGCCACGGCCACGGCGAACATCGTCATCGACGGCGTCAACGACGCGCCCGTGGGTGTCAACGACTACTCCCTCGGCAACACCCCGGGGCGCGCGGTGACTTTCGATGTCACCGCCAACGACTACGACGTCGATGGCACCATCGATCCGACCACCGTGGACCTCGATCTGAACACCGCCGGCATCCAGGACACCCTCGTGGTGGCCGGAGAAGGGGTGTGGACCACCGACGGACAGGGGAACATCACCTTTACCCCGGACGCCAATCTGCAGGGCCAGCCGACTCAGGTTCAGTACGCCGTGCAGGACAACGACGGCGCCAGCACCGGCGCGACGGGGGAACTGACGGTCACCTACGCCACCTTCGACCTCTGGTTCGGAAACGACCTTTCCGGATCGGTCGACAACACGGAATTCGCCCAGTCGAGGGCGTTGATTTCCGGCATGGCGGACCTGATGCCTTTCAGCGAAACCAACGGCGCCAAAGCCGCCCTTTACAGTTGGTCCGCGACCGGCCAGGGCCAGATGAACATCGGTCTCACGGCGGACGATCAGGCTTTCGTCAACTCGACGCTCACCTACAGCCGTCCGTTCGCGGGAGGCACGAACATCGACTACGCGATCAACTTCGGCGTCCAGCAGATCCAGGCCTCGCTCCAGTCGGGCGGCGCCGGTCGCCCCTATGCGGACCAGGTTCTTGTCATCCTGACGGACGCGAGCCCGTCGAGCCAGATCGTGGCCCCGCAGGCGGCCATCCTCAATGCCGCCGCCGCCGCGAAAGCCGCCGGGATCACCCTGGCCTTTATCGCGATTCAGGAAGCGGCATCCAGCCCCGCGGGTCTGGCGGTTCTGGAACAGGCGGCCTCGCTCGACGCCGCCGGCAATCCACTCCTGATGACGGCGCCCACCTACGCGGGCATCAGCCAGGCCCAGATCATCGACATTATCGCGGGCATCGCGCCGCAGCATGCCCAGAACATCCTGAACGAGCCCATCCTCGCCATCGGCGATCAGTCGAACGTGGCCGAAAACGCCACCGTCAACATCGACAACCCGCTGAACAACGACAACCACGTCAGCAACGACGTCCTCACGCTCACCGAGATCGACACCACGCCCATCGGCGTGGGACAGACGGTCCAGGTTTCGTCCGGCGCTCTCGTCACGCTGAATGCCGACGGCTCGCTCACCTACGATCCCAATGGCCAGTTCGGCGCCCTGAACACCGGCGACGCCCAGCTCGACCAGTTCGAGTACACCGTGATCGATCAGAGCGGCCACACCACCACGGGAACCATCAGCGTCACCGTGCAGGGCGTCAGCGGCGTCCCGCCGATCGTGATCGATCTCGATGGCGATGGCGTCGAATTCGACGGACTCCAGGACGGCATCCTCTTCGACATCGATGGAGACGGTCAAGCCGACCAGACCGCGTGGGCGGACGAGGACGATGCCGTGCTCATCTACGACGGCAACGCAAACGGCCAGGTGGACGATGTCTCCGAGTTTTCCTTCACCGGTTACCGCGAAGGCGCCGAAACCGACCTCGAGGGCCTGCAAGCCTTCGACACCGACGGCGACGGAACTCTCGGCAGCGGGGACGCCGAATTCTCGAAATTCGCCCTCTGGCAGGACGCCGACGGCGACGGCATCGTCGACGACGGCGAGCTGACCTCCCTCGAGGACGCCGGGATCGTTTCGATCGACCTGCTGAGCGATAACCAGGGCTACTACACCGCCGGCGGCGACGTCCGCGTGCATGGGGTCGCCCAGGTGACCTACGCCGACGGCTCCACCACCACGGCCGCCGACGCCGAGTTCGTCTACCAGAACGCCCCCGTCGCCGAGGCCGTGCTCACCGACGACGGCCAGGCGATCGAAGTCAGCACCGACGACGGCCAGGCCCTCACCATCGAGGCGGCGCCCGCCGCCGACTCCGGCTCCTCGGCCGTTGACGACGGCTCCGCCGCCGCCGTGCCCTCGCTGACCACCGAAGAAGAGGCCGCGGCCGCCATGGCCCACGCCGGCTGACGAAACGACGACAACAATTCAAACCCTCCTTGTCCGAGCAAGAGCGGACAATGGTGACGATGGATGCGTGGACGGGGCCGCCAGCAATGGCGGTCCCGTCTTATTTTTTGATTTCCACGGCGGAAAACCGACCGCTACCCGGGTCAGGCCGCGGATTTCCCGTTCCCGAACGGATCGCCCCCCTTCTCCGCGGGCGCCTGAATATGGACCCAGGTGTGGACGTGAGGCGCCCCGCGGAAATACCACACCATCGAAGGCCCTTCGATCTGCCACACGTCCCAGACACCGTCGTCGCCGATGTCGCCCTTTTTGAAGAAAGCCAGGTGCAAATCATCAAATTGCGGTTCGACCATTTTCAGGGACTCGTCCCGATCTTCCTTTCGAAAGGGCTTCAGCAGATCCGCCAGCACATTGCGCACTTCCGCCTTTTGATCGTCCGAGAGATCCCCCACCCGGATGCCTTCCAGCCCCTCGGCCTTGCCCTTTAGCTCCACGGTCTGGTTCCCCTTTTCCTCACGCCCGGCGGGTCGCAGGGCGATTTCGCGTTGTTTGCCGTCGAGCATGGCGAAAACCGCGTTCGCCTGTTTGGCTTGAAACCAATAGGCGTTGCCCGGGTGGCCCGCCTTTTCGTTGAAGCTCTCCGCCGCGTGCCCGTAAAAAATCGGCCCGCCAAAGGCCGCTCCCGCGACCGAATTGCCGTCGCAGCGGCGCGTGCAGTGCCGGCCGGTGAAAACCATCTCGAACTTGTCCGCGCCCGGCGTCCCGAACAGCGCGACCGATCCCGTCCCGAAGATCTCCTCGGGCGTCGTGACCCCCTTCCCCCGGTTGTCGTGGATGAAGGCATTCCAGACCTGGTCGCGGTATTCGTCGCTGTGGAGCGAAAGGAATATCTCCCGCGCCATCGCCTGCTGATCCCGGTTCAGAAAGGTGCCGATTCGTTGCGGCAGGATGTGCCAGTTGTTCTCGACCCGCGACCGCAGCGCGTCCTCCCACGGGATCACGATCTTTCCCCGCTGTTCGGCGCTCAGGGAATCGTAAAGCGATTTCACGAGCGTTTCGCCCCGGGGAGATTTGTCGGCGGCGAACGCCGCGGCGGGCGAGGCCCCGATGGCCAGCGCCCCCGCCGCCCCCGCCAGAAAACGCCGGCGGGTCGGATCGCCCCCGGCGCGGTCGGAACAGTCGTGTTTCGGAAAAAGGGAGGGATTCTTCATGGGATCGAGGTATAGCAGTTGGAGGGTGGGGAAACCAAGCCTTTTTCGCGATCGTTTCATCCCGCCCCCCGGGACTCAACCCTGTTGACTCGCCGACCTAACCCTGTTGACTCCGGGAGTGAAAAAGGCTTTTCCGCGAAAAAATTCAGGCGACGCTTGACTTCCTTCCGAAGCTTCGACAAAGTCCGCCATCCGGGATTGCCACCGGAAAAGAGAAATGAAAACGCACCAAAGGAACCGTCGTGCGGCCATCCAGATTATCGGGATGGCGTGCCTATCACTCGCGGGAGGCGCTCTGGCCGCCCCCGTTAACGACAACTTCGATTCGCCCATCGTTCTTCCGGGTGGCTTCTCCGGTAGCGCGAATGCCATCGGAGATGTCACCGGAGCGACAAGACAGGCGGTGGAAGACGTGGCCGGCTTCAACGGCGCGGCAATCTGGTTTTCCTGGACCGCTCCCACGACCGGTTTTTACCGGTTCAACACCAACGGGAGCGCCCAGGTGGACACCGAACTCGCCGTCCTCGAACCCGGAACGCAAGCGGACGGCTCCGACGCCGATCTTTTGGCCTACAACGACGAAAACCCGAGCGATTCCTGGTCCACCGTCCAGTTCTTGGGGGAAGCCGGGGTGGAATACCGTATCGGGGTCAGCGCCTATTTTGACAATGGCGGGACGGTCGATCTGACTTGGGAAAAGCTCCCCGCCCCTTCGGATCCGCCTTTGCCGGTGATGGTCTACACCTTCCGGAACGTGACCAAGAACGAAGGCTATCGGGGCTACGACGAAACCGACGCCCCACTGGATCCGCAGGACCGCTTTTTCCAGAAGTTGACCACCGAAGTGGAGACCGGAATCCTCGTCCGAGCCCGCGGCGAGGGCGCTTACCTGGAAGACCTTGGAGGCGCGGTACAGGAAAAGGGTGCGACGACCGTGATCTACCTTTCTCGAGTAGGGAAAATGAAATACTACTCGGTGGCGGATGGAACCTCGGCCTCGTGGCTGATACAACCCGCCGTCAACGCCAAGGGCGCTCCGATTCGCGTCGTGGAACAGTTTTTCGAGGATGCGTTGGGTTTTTATCAGGGCAACGCCGGCATGCGGGCCTTGTATCGCGGCGGTCCCGCGACCTATTTTTCGACAAGGATGCGGAATTCCCTCACCTTCTTTAACGTTACCGATCCCGACGCGGTGTTGCCCGACATCGCCCAGGGAGAACCGCAGAAGGGGCAGAAGACTTCTCTTTCCAATGGCTTGATCTACAGTGGATCGAAGACCAAGCGTGTCGCGGGATTGGGTTTTTCCGCCGCCGTTGACGCCCTCATCGCCGATTTGGAAGCCTCCGGCTACCTTCCCGAGATCGAGTGAATTCCAACGCGGGGATCGCAGCGGGACCGGCGAAAGCCGTCGCGTCGGCGCTCCGACGGGAGCCCTGCCGCATTTGCGTCGGACGGCTTCTCGTTGTGGTGGTTTGCGCGGTGGCGGTTAGCTGCGACCGGGGGGCGATCGGTCCCGCGTCCCAAAAGGAAACCGATCTCCGAAAGCCGGATCGGGTCCGACGGAAGGAGATGGAGCGATTGGCGGCCAACGGACCATTCGCTCCCGGCGCACCGCCAGTCCCTTCAGGCAAAGGCCGGGAGGTTCGCGGTGCTCCCATTCAGGCGGAAACTCTGGCGCGGCTGGACGCTTTCCGCGATCGAGCCTCGCGCGGAGACAGCGCGGGACAGCCCGACGGAGACGTTTTCGAACCCATCGCGGCCTTGATGGCCCGGTTTAGGGAAACGTCGGATCCCGCCGATCAAGAGGAAATCATCCGCTCCCTGGCTCACCGGGAGGAAAGTGAGGGGCGAAAACTGCTCCTCGAAGCGGCGCTCGGTGACGGGACTCCGGAGGTGCGGATGGCCGCTTTGGAAGCGCTCGCCGAAGCTCCGCGCGAAGAGGACCTCGTCGCGGTGGTCGCGGCCCTCGATTCGCCCGAGGCGGGAGTGAAGGATGCCGGCATCTGGCTGTTGGGGAATCTGCGAACCGAGAAAAGCCTGCCACTTTGGAGGCAAGTGCTGGCGAGTCCGTCCCCGGACTTGGTCATGATCGGGTTTGAGGCCCTCGCCCAGGCGCCGGAGCCACTCCAGGTGGAAGTGGCCAGGAGCGGACTGTCCAGTCCCCAACCGTGGATCGTGGAGCATGCTCTGGTGGTCCTCGGAGGAATCGTTTCGAAGCCGGCCGTGGAGGCCCTGATTCCCGCCGTGGATCATTCCGTGTCGGGGGATTTGGCAAAGGATGGCCTCCTCTACCTGCTCGGGGAATCCTTCGAGACCAGCGCCGAAGCGGGCACATGGTGGCGGGCCAACGAAAGCCGGCTCGATGCCGATCTGCAACCTTCGGAGACACCTCCCCGAGTTCCTTGATGATGGTCGTTTCCCGGGCATTCGGTCAGATATTCGTCCGCCCGGTGCCGCTCCGGAGGGGCGCGGCCATTCGCGACACCCATGCCGAACCGAGCAGAGGGCAGAAGTCCGGGGACGATATCGATCGGGTCTGATTTTCGGCCGCTCGAGCCCGCCGCCATTGCCATTTTCCATGCGGGGTCCAAGGTTGTTTTCGGGGGAAAGTGGGGCAAGCTTCCCCGTCGTTTCTCCCTTCGGCCATGCGCATCGCCCTTTACCCCGGCAGTTTCGATCCGATCCACAACGGCCATCTCGACGTCATCGAGCGGGCGGCGCACTTGTGCGAGCGCGTCGTCGTGGCCGTCGCCCAAAATATTGGCAAGGAAGCGCTGTTTTCGATCGAGGAACGTGTCGATCTCATCGAGGAAGCGACTCGCCACCTCGACTCGGTCGAAGTGGCCGCGTTCGAAGGACTCCTGGTGGATTTTTACGCCAGGATCGGCGCCGACGCGGTCGTCCGGGGACTGCGCGCGGTCTCGGACTTCGAATACGAATTCCAGATGGCTCTGATGAACCGGCAGTTGTCGCCGGAGTTCGAGACCATCTTCCTGATGCCGAGCCAGGAACACATCTTTCTCAGCTCGCGAATGGTGAAGGAAATTGCCCGCCTGGGTGGCGAAATCGGTCCCTTCGTGCCCGAACCGGTCGCCTCGGCCCTGCTGGCCCGGCTCCGGAGCTGATGTGGCTCATCCTCATTTCAGGCCCATGAAACCGCTCGTCTTTGACATTGGCGAAATCCCGCACGACGGCCTTGAGATCGAGGGCCGCACGGACGGCGATTTTTTTGAACTCCCTCCGGACGACGATATCCGGGCGGCGGGTCCGGTCGATTACCACCTGCAGTTGGATCGTGGCGAGGATGGGCTCATCCTGGCTCATGGCGCGGTTTCGGCGCCCTTCGTGCTGCGCTGCGTGCGTTGCCTGGAGGAATTCCCGCTCCATTGCCGACTGGACCCGTACTTTGCCGAGTTCGAAACCGAACCCGGGCAAACCGCGATCGATGTCGGTGGAAGGATTCGCGAGGACCTCCTGTTCGAGGTTCCGTCTTATCCCCATTGCGACGAGGGCGACGACGCCGATCGGGCGTGTCCGATGGGAGCGGCCTTCGAAACTCCGTCGGCGGAAGCCGCCGGCGGCGGCTCCGACGCCTGGGGGGCGCTGGACCAGTTGAATCTCGGCGCCAAAAAGGGATCGAACGATTGACAAATTCCGGAATCCGGCGTTAGTCGGGCCTTTCCCGTTTTTCCACAGACCACCATGGCAGTTCCCAAGCGAAGAACCTCGAAGATGAAGAAGCGCCTCCGCCGCAGCGGGCAACGCTGGCGCGCGGCCAAGTTCAAATCCTGCCCGGAATGCGGCAACGCCGTTCCCTCGCACATCGCGTGCCCGAGTTGCGGCTTCTACCGCGACCGGCAGGTTCTCAGCGTCGACGCCATGTGAGGCGCGAACTTTCGCGAAGCGGCCCGTCGGCCGGTGCGATCCTCCGCTTTCTCCGAAAGCCACCCGCCAGGCGCGAGTGGCTTTCTTTTTTCCCGCTGTTCCGCTTGCGAAAACCATGTCTCTGCTCCTTGGTATGCGGCCCGATACCGTTCCATTGAAAGCCCCGATATAGCGTGAACATTGCGGTGGATGCCATGGGAGGCGATAAGGCCCCCGCTGCGATCATTGAAGGCGCCAAGATGGCGCTCGAGGACCTGTCCGGAATCGGAAAATTGCTGCTGGTCGGGGACGAATCCGTCGTCAAGGCGGAGATGGACCGCCTCGGGTTCGCCGATCGCCGCGCCGAAATCGTGCACGCCTCCCAGGTGGTGGGAATGGGCGAGGGCGCCGTCGAATCGGTCAAACGAAAGAAGGACTCCTCCATGTCCGTCGCCACCGACCTGATCAAGCGCGGTGACTGCGAGGCGGTCATCAGCGCTGGAAACACCGGCGCCGCGGTGGCGACCACCACCATCAAGCTGCGCCTCCTCCCGGGGGTCGAGCGGGCGGGCATCGCCTCGCCTCTCCCGAACGAAAACGGCCCCTGCAACATCGTCGACGCCGGCGCGAACGTCGAGGCGCGCCCCAGGCACCTGCTTCAGTATGCGATCATGGGGAGCGTTTACGCCCGCCACGTTCAGGGCAAGGAAAATCCCGTCGTCGGCCTGATGTCGGTCGGCGAGGAAGAGGGCAAAGGCACAGATTTCACCCGCGAGGTGTTCGATCTGCTCAAGGCGTCTGGTTTGAATTTTCGCGGCAACATCGAGGGGCACGACCTTTTCGAAACGAAGCTCGATGTGGTGGTCTGCGACGGTTTCACCGGCAACATCGTCCTGAAAAGCTGCGAGGCGACGGCGAAAGTCATGTTCAAATGGCTGAAACATGAAATTAACAGCTCGCCATTTCGTCAATTGGGGGCGTTGATGGCAAAAGGCGCTTTCAAGGCCGCTCTGGAGCGGGGAAACTACGAGACCTACGGCGGGAGCCCGCTGCTGGGAGTCAACGGCATCTGCATCATCGCCCACGGTTCCAGTTCGCCTCGAGCCATGAAGAACGCCATCCGGGTGGGCGCCGAAGCTGTCCGCCACGGGGTCAATCCCCACATCGAAGAAGAAATCCAACGCCACGCGGCACGTACCGCCTGAGACAGCGCGCAGAAAAATGGCATCCCCTTCTCAAAACGGTTCCGATCCCCCGCAACCCGTCCGCATTGCCGGGACCGGAAGCTATGTCCCCGACCGGATCATGACGAACCGGGAGCTGGAGGATCTGGTCGAGACTTCCGACGATTGGATCACCTCCCGGACCGGCATCCGAGAGCGCCGCATCGCCGCCGAAGGGGAGTTGACCAGCCACATGGCGGCCGCCGCCGCCCGCCGCGCCCTGGAACAGGCCGGGGTAAAGGGCGATGAGGTCGAATTGATCATCGTCGCCACCATCACCCCGGACACCATCACTCCCGCGACCGCCTGCTACGTGCAGCAGGAACTGGGGGCGCTGCGGGCCGTCGCCTTTGATGTGTCGGCGGCCTGCTCGGGCTTTCTCTATGCGCTCGAAATCGCCCGGCACGCCATCGCCGCCGGAGCCTTCCGCAACGCGGTGATCGTGGGAGCGGAGAAGCTGAGCGCCTTCGTGAACTGGACCGACCGGAACACCTGCGTCCTCTTCGGCGACGGAGCCGGCGCCGCCGTGCTCCTTCCCTCGGAGGATCACCACGGGCGAATCCTGTCCTCCCATCTCGGGACCGACGGCGCCCAGGCGGAGTTGCTGAACATTCCCGGCGGTGGAGCCGCCTGCCCCATCACGCCGGACAATGTCGAGAAACGCCTCGCCACCCTCGCCATGCAGGGCCGCGAAGTTTTCAAACACGCCGTCAACGCCATGCGCCGCGCCAGCGAAACCGCCATGGAAAAAGCTGGACTCACCACGGGAGAGATCGCTCTGGTGATTCCCCACCAAGCCAATCTCCGGATCATCGACGCCATCGCGGAGCGCCTGAACCTGCCCGCGGAAAAAGTCTTTGTGAATCTCGACAAATACGGCAACACCTCCGCCGCCGCCGTGGCCATCGCCCTCGACGAAGCCAATCGCTCCGGGCGGATCCGCACGGGAGACCGCATCCTGCTCGTCGCCTTCGGCGCTGGCCTGACCTGGGCCAGCGCGGTCGTGGAATGGTGAGTGAAATGACCGAACCCGTCTTCACCGACACCCACGCCCACCTCGCCAGCCGGCAATTCGAGGGCGAGGTGGCCGAAATCGTCTCCCGCGCCGCCGCCGCCGGGGTGCGGCGCATTGTCTCCATCGGCTCCGATTTGGAAGACAGCGCGCGCAATGTCGCCCTCGCCTCTGAATTCCCCGGGGTTCTTGCCGCGGTGGGCGTGCACCCGACCTCCGTCCACGAGGTCGATGAAGACACGTATCTCGACGCTCTCCGATTCCTCGCCGCGGAACCCAAAGTCGTCGCCATCGGCGAGATCGGGCTCGATTTTTATCATCCGCCCCAGGATGGGAGCCCGGTTGAGGTGTGGCGGACCCGCCAGGAACGCTTTTTCCGCGCGCAACTTGAATTGGCCGAATCGATGGGCCTGCCGGCAGTGATTCACCAGCGGGAATGCGCGGCCGAAGTGGATGCCGTCCTCCGGGATTACGATGGGCGCGTCCGGGTCGTGCTCCACTGCTTCAACGGCGGAGCGGCGGCGGTGCGAGACGTGACCCACCGGGGACGCTGGGTCTCATTCACCGGAATCGCGACCTTTCCCAAGGCGACCGAAGTCCACGAAGCGGTCGTTGCCGCGCCCGAGGGGCGTTTCATGCTGGAAACCGACGCGCCCTACCTGGCGCCGGTTCCTTATCGAGGTAAGCGATGCGAACCGGCCCACGTGCGGCACACCGCCGAAAGGGTCGCCGACCTGCGCGGTTGCTCGCTCCAGGCAATTTCAGCGGCCACCGAACGGACAGCGACTGAATTTTTTCGGATGTCGGAAATTTACAAATCGATTTCGTGACGATTTTTTGCTTGCATCCCGCCTGGAACCCTACATCCTTTCAAAGCCCCCCCGTTTTTTACCCACTCAACGACTATGTTCTCGGTGCGCGACAGCCTCGTACGCGAGTCTCCCGTTCCCAATCAGGATAGCCGGTCAGCCAGGAAACTGGCCCATCATGGTGCCCTGACTTTGACGGAAGATTCCTCGCTGTTCCTGATCCATCAATTCCGCCAACAGGAGAGTCGGAAGCCGAAAGCCGGTATTCGGAGATGGTGGCGTCGCGGATAGATCGAACCAGTCCTTTCTCCCCGGCAAAACCGGATAGTTGATTGAGAAATTGAACCGCTCTCGGGTGGTTCAATTTTTTTGAGGGAGATTCAATATCGGCTTTTTCCCGGTTCACCGGTTTGATTTGACCCGAGACGGCTTGTGCCGCATCGATTCCGAACCCATGAACCCTCCCGCCGCCCGCGTCCGCACTCGCTTCGCGCCCTCGCCCACCGGATTTCTCCACACCGGCGGGGCTCGCACCGCGCTGTTCAACTGGCTTTTCGCCCGCCGATACGGAGGCGACTTCATTCTTCGGGTGGAGGACACCGATGCCGCGCGAAATTCCGAGGAAGGGCTCGCGGTCATCCTCGACAGCCTGCGCTGGCTCGGGCTCGAGTGGGACGAAGGCCCCGGCAGGGACGGCCCCCACTCTCCCTACTATCAAAGCCAGCGCCGGGACATTTACGATCGGTATCTGGGTCGGCTCCAGGCTTCGGGCCACGTGTACGAAGACGACGGCGCCATCCGTTTCCGCGTGCCCGATCGTGAGATCGCCGTCGATGACCTCGTCTGCGGCAGAATATCCGCCAATCTCCGGGAGCAGGGTTCGCGCCGTTGGGACGCCGAGGCTCGACGGGAAATCGAGACGAATCCCGACCTGGTGATTCGGCGGCCCGATGGCTCCTATATCTTTCACTTCGTCAATGTGGTCGATGATCTGGAAATGGGAGTCACCCATGTCATTCGCGGCGAGGATCACCTCTCGAACACCCCGAAACACGTGGCGCTCTTCGACGCCCTGAAGGCTCCCCTGCCCGTTTACGCCCACGTACCGCTGTATCTCAACGCCGATGGCAGCAAAATGAGCAAACGGGACCAGGGGGCCTTGATTCACGAGTACATCGAAGCAGGCTTTGTCCCCGACGCGGTGAACAACTACATGGCTCTGCTTGGCTGGTCCCCGAAGGACGACCGCGAAATCTTCACGCTGGCCGAGTTGGTCGAGCGCTTCGATCTGGACGGCATCAACCGTTCCAACTCCAAGTTCGACTACGAAAAATGCGTGTGGGTCAACGGCGAACACCTCCGCCGCCTCGACCCGGCGGCCTACCAGGCGGCGACCGCCCCTTACCTCAAGCAAGCGGGTATTCCCGCGGACGATCCGCGCGTTCCGGCCGTGCTGGCGCTGCTCCGTGATCGGGCACAGACGCTGGGGCAGATTCCCGCCCTTCTCGCCCCCATCCTGGCGGACACGGTCAAATTCGATCCCGCGGCCCTTGCCAAGCTGGCCTCGAGAACGGATTTGGACGCCGTTCGGGACGCCCTGATCGGAAAACTGGAAGCTCTTCCCGAATGGAACGCCGAAGCGATCAAGGAGGCCCTTCATGAGGCGGCCGGCGCTCTCGACGCGAAAATGGGTGCGATCATGTTGCCATGCCGGGTCGCCATCACCGGCGACACCAGCGGCCCCGATCTCGCGCCGACGCTGGAAATCATCGGCCGGGAAACGGTCCTGCAACGGTTGCGGGAATTTTCGCTTCCGGTTTCCGCCGCTTGAATCGAGACTGATCGAGCCATGCCGGCCAAAGACGTTTACGACTTCAACGACCTGAAGCATTGGGCCTCCGCGGCCGGCGACCTCGACCCGCCCGCCCGGCTGGCGGTTTTCGGCGATCCGGTCGCCCATTCGCTCTCGCCGCCCCTGCACAACCCGGCCCTCCGGGCCGCCGGCCTCGGAACGCAGTATGTCCGGCTCCACATCCGGCCGGAGGAACTTGCGGACGCCCTGGCCGAACTGCCGCGCCAGGGCTTCATCGGCGTGAACTGCACCATTCCCCACAAGGCGGCCGTGCTGCCGCATCTGACGGAGGTCACCGAGGTCGCCCGGCGAACCGGCACGGTCAATACGGTGCTGGTCGAGGACGGCTCGCTGGTCGGGCACAACTCGGACGCCCCGGGTTTCAAGCGCGCCGTCCGCGAGGCGTTCTCCGTGGACCTGCGCGACCTCCGCATCCTCATTCTGGGCGCCGGCGGCGGCGCGGGACGGGCCGCGGCGGTGCAATGCGCCCTGGAGCGTCCCGAGCGTCTGGTGTTGGCCAACCGGACCCTCGACAAGGCCGAGGCCCTCGCCGCCGAACTTCGCGAATTCTTCGAAGACGACCGCCTCGAAGGCCCTGTCGAGCGGCTCGAAGTCGCGCCTTGGGACGATGAGGCCCTGCGCGCGCAGATGGACCACATCGACCTGATCGTCAACGCCACTTCGTTGGGGATGAAGCGATCGGACCCGCCCCTCCTCGCTCCGGTCCTGCTGCAGCCGCATCACATGATCTACGACATGGTCTATGCCCCGCCCCGAACCCGCCTGATCGCCGACGCCGAGGCGGCCGGCGCCCGGGCGGCGAACGGCTTGTCAATGCTGCTCTGGCAGGGGGCGATTTCCTTCGAGTTCTGGTTCAACCGCGACGCTCCCGTCGAGGCAATGCGCCGGGGGCTTTACGAGGCCGCCGGCATCGCGAGGAAATGATCGCCACTTAATAGGGTTAGGTCCGACAGTCAACCCTGTCGAGTCCCCGCCCCACCTTCGTTCTTGCATTTTTCACCCGGTTCCGCTAATCTCCGCCTTCTTCTCACGGACCGGCGCCGGTGTGGCGGAATTGGTAGACGCGCACGACTCAAAATCGTGTTCCCTCGGGAATGTGGGTTCGAGTCCCACCGCCGGTACTTCCGCCGAAGAAATTGAACGACGCCGTTTCGTTCCTCCGCCCGACGATGAGTTTGCTACCACTCCTGCTGACGGCTCTGTTCCTGGTGGCGGCGATCGTGATCTCGGGGATCGTTTCCGCGCTGGAGACGGCGCTTTTCTGCCTGAAGGAAGCGGACACCGTGACCGTCTCGCGCCATCGGCCGGAACTGCGCGGCATTCTGGGCGCCATCGCCCGCCAACCGCTGCGCAGCCTGCACCAGGCGCTGATTCTCGGCACGGTTTTCAATCTCGTGGTCGCTGTGGCGGCGCTGCTCCTCTATTTCGAATGGTCCGCCCTCCTTACCGGCGGGCGGGCCCGCGTGATTCTCGCCGCGACGATCTTCGGGACCGTGTCGGTCTTCAGCGAGTTGATTCCCACCCTGATCGCGATCGCCGATCCAGGGAGGGTCTTTCAAGCCACGGTCAAACCCTTCATTCTGATTTCCCCGGCGCTGGAAAAGCTGTCCGGGCGGCTCGAGGCCGTCACAAACGCCTTGGTTCGCCTCATTCTCCCGACTCAATTCACCCCGCGCATCGGGATGTCGGATGACGAGCTGGAAACGCTCATCGAAATGCGCCGGGACGAAGGATCTCTCGCCGAAAGCGAAAGCGAGATCATTCAGGACATCGTCCGGTTGGGCAACAAGACCGTGAAAGACTGCATGACCCCTCGGGTCGACGCCACCATGCTTTCCTCGAGTCTGTCGGACGACGAGGCGCTGGAGGCCCTTCGCACCCGAGCGGCCTGGCATTGGCGCATCCCGGTCTTCGATCAGACCCCGGATGTGGTCGTCGGGGTACTCGACGTGAAACGGTGGCTTTCAAATCCTCGCAAGGATTTCCGCGACAGCGTGTTGCCTCCGGTTTTCCTCCCGGAAACGATGAAAGCTCTGGATGCCTTTCGGGATTTCCTCGCCAAACCAGGTTCCCTCGGGGTGGTCGTCGACGAATACGGCGGGGTGGAAGGGATCATCACCTATTCCGATCTGATCGACGACATCCTGAGCGACGCGGCGCCATCCGCCGATGACGACGACCCGATCGAGGAAATCGCGCCCGGGAAAGTCCTGGCCGACGGGGACGCCCGGCTCGATGAATTGGGGGACGCGCTGGGAATGAAGCTGGAACAGGAAGGTTTGGACACCATCGGCGGCCTGATTTTCAACGAACTTGGCCGGCTTCCGGAGCGGGGCGAAACGGTCGCCTTTCCCGGGATGAAGGCGACGGTGCGCCGCATTCGGCGGCAGCGCATTCTCGAGGTGTTGGTGGAGCGTTTTTCCGAATCGGACGCCGGGACGCCCCGGCCCGGCCCGCCATCGGAAGATTCAACCCAGGAAGGAGAACCCGGCGACGACGGATGACCCTGGCACTGACCATCGCCATCGCGCTGCTGGTGTCCTTCCTGTTGTCGGGACTGGAATCGGCCCTTCTGACTCTGAACCCGGTCAGGCTCCGCCTCGCCGAGAAAGAAGGGCGTCGCGGCGCCCGTCGGCTGTCGCGCATCCTGAAACGGCGGGATCACCTGCTGGCCGCGATCGTCCTGTTGAACGCCTCGGTGAACCTCGGCCTCTTCGGCCTGCTGGCCTACGAATCGGTGACCCGCCTGGGCGGCTGGGGCTACGCGTTTGCCTTTGTCGTGTGGCTGCCGGTGCTCCTGATCTGGGCGGAGCTGTTGCCGAAGTCGATCTTTCGACAGTCGCCTTTCCGGCTCCTGCTTCTTTTTCTCCCTCTGGTGGTGTTGATCGATTTTACCCTCCGCCCGGTGATGCTGCTGCTCGCCGCGCCGATCCGATGGATATTCGATCGGACCGCGGCCCGGAATCCTCCGGTGGCGGACGCCCGGCGCGAAGCCTTCCGACATTTGACGCAAATCCTGGAACGGGATGGCTCGCTCGATCCGGCCGAAGTCGTTCTGATCCACTCCGTGCTCGATTTCCACGCCGTCCGCGTGGCCGAAGTGATGCTGCCGCTTTCGAAAGTCACCGCCGTCCCCCGCGAGATGCCCGCCGCGTCGGTCCTGGCGCTGGCGCGGGAGACGGACATCGATCAGTTCCCCGTGATGGCCACCAACGGTGACCTCGTCGGAGTCATCGACGCTCTGGAACTGACCCGGCACGGTGACGCCACCGGATCGGTCGAGCAATACCGGCACAAGCTGATCCGGACCGATCCCGCCGCGCCGGCGATCGGGGTGGTGAAGCGACTTCGCCATGCCGGTCACCAGATCGCCGCCGTTTACAATCCGAACGGCCGCCCGATCGGAATCGTGAGCATCGAGGACATGGTCAAGCGCATGGTTCTCCCCGGCGCGGGCGCGCGCCGCTGAAGTCGGCGATTTCGCCGCTTGCCAGTGGCGGGAAGGCATCCTACTTTCCGTGCGAACACGAAAAACGCCATCGCGGTCCTGATGATCGGTTTTGTATTGAAAACACAGGCAATTCACGCGCGCCTGAGCCCGTTTGCTCCGGCGCGACGCGATCGTGGACGACTTGCGGCGACGGGCGGTCTCAAAGCCCCCGCGGCGGGTTCGTCGGCGTTTTCGTGGGAAAACCGGTGGAGTGTGACGCGACGATGGCGGGAAGACGAAAACCTTCCCGCCGCGGTCAAGACGAACACGAACCCATTCCCGTTTCCCGGCGGCAAATCCCCGCGCCGGCTGACGGAAGGAAACAGCGACCTCCAGCCGGTCCCGGTCTTCGTGCCGGTCGACCGCCCGGCGGTTCTCGGATCGATGATGCGTCGCTCCACCTCGAACAACCAAAGCGTCCGTCCCCCGATGGATAACGGACGCCAACACCCTTCGTTTCAAAATGGACCAACATTCCTCCAGCGGCCAATCGGGCCGCCAAGGCGGCGGCCGACGCTCGCGCGGCGGCCGAAACCGCAATCGTAATCGCAACCGCAATCGCAACCAGAGAAGCGACTCCTTCTCGCCCTCCGAAAACGCGGCACGCCGCTCCGAAAACCAAGGCGGCGGCGGTAACCGCGACCGTTCCCGCCGCAACGGCAAAGGCGGACCGCGCAACCGGAGCCGTCGTCCCGAGAAGAAACCGACGCTGTTTCAGCGCATCCTCTCGGTGGTGACTTTCGGCCTGCTGGGCGGCCCGTCGAAAAAGAAACGCAAGCCGGCCCAGGCGGAAACGGCGCGGACTCCCCGTCCCCAGCGAGACACCCCTCGCGACCGTGACCGCGACCGTGACCGTGACCGCCCGAGGGAATCCCGTCCCCAGCCGGAAACGGAAGGCAAACCGTCCCGCAAACCGGTGCTCGAGGAAGTCACCAGCGGTCGCCTTTACGTGGGCAATCTCGACTATCACGCCACCGAAACCGACCTCGAGGATCTCTTCAAAGGCGTCGGCAACGTGGTGATCGCGGAAATCGTCACCAACCATCGCACCCAGCAATCGAAAGGCTTTGCCTTCGTCGAAATGAGCCACATCGACGAAGCGCGTCGCGCGGTGGAGCTGCTGCACGACAAGGCCTTCATGGGCCGGAAACTGCTTGTCACCGGCGCGAAGAGCGACGGACCGGTTCCGGGCGACGATGAATCCGGCGACGAGGACGCCGCTCCCGCGGCCGCCATCCCGGCCGAAGAATCGCCCTCCGACGAAGAAAGCGCCGCGGCGTAAGGAAGATCGCACGACATTCTTCTTACCTTCGAAAGGGACGGCGCCGCCGTCCCTTTCTCGTATCCATGACCGACCGCCCGGACAACGACGACTTCGATTCCCCCGCCGTCTTTCTCGCCGGTCCCACCGGCTCAGGCAAATCGGCCGTTTCGATTCGGCTCGCACAGCACCTGGGAAGGGCCGAAATCGTAAACGCGGACGCTTTTCAAATCTACCGCGGATTGGAAATTCTCACCGCCGCGCCGAGCCTCGCAGACAGGGAGAAAGTCCCCCATCATCTCTACGGTGTCCTCTCCCCCGCCGACTCCTGCGACGCCGCCCGCTTCGCGGAAATGGCCGAGGCTGTCGTTTCTGAGATCGCCAATCGGGGCGCGGTACCGATCGTGGTGGGAGGCGGCGGCCTTTACCTGAAGGCGCTGACCCATGGGCTGGCGCCCGTTCCCAAAGGCGATCCAGCCCTGCGCGGGGCGCTCGACCGCCTTTCTCTCGACGATCTCGTTTCATGGCTGCGTGTGATCGATCCGGCGGGCGCCGCCGCGACCAACCTGAAAAACCGTCGCTACGTGACCCGGAACCTTGAGATTTCGCTGCTCGGCGGTGTTCCCGCCTCGGTGCTGAAAGAGCGCTTCGCCCGCGCCGCACCCCGGATTCTTGGCTTTCAGCTTCAACGGGAAAGGACCGATCTCCACGCCCGCATCGACGCGCGCGTGCCGGAGATGATCGGCGACGGAGTCATGGCCGAACTGAAGTGCCTGGAGGCATCCCTCCTTTCCGAAACGGCGGCCAAAGCCATCGGACTGCGGGAGTTTCACGAAGTCATTCGGGGCCGGATCGCCCTGGAGGAAGCCATCGCGACCGTGCAACAGGCCACCCGCCGCTACGCCAAACGCCAGGCGACCTGGTTTCGCCGCGAGACCTGCCTGGCGCCGATCGCCGTCGCTCCCGACGAAGCGCCCGACTCGGTGGCCGCCAGGATCGCGGAGCGGATTCGAGCCTTGAAAAACAATCCGTGAATTCCCGCTCAATGACGACTATAGCCTTTGCCTCCCCCTCATGTCCGACCCGATCCACATCCCCCTGAATCTCGCCGGCGGCCGCCGCTCCGACATCCACATCGGCGACGGCATTCTCGGTCGCCTGCCCGAGAGACTCGCGGCGACCGGGGGATTGCGAAAACGCGCCGCGCTGGTGTCCGACACGAATGTCTGGCCCCTGCATGGTGAACGCGTCGCCGAGACGCTGCGCGAGGCGGGCTACGAGGTCGTTCCCATTTCCGTTCCCGCCGGCGAGGAATCGAAATCGATGGAGCGCGCCACCGATATTTGCCGGCAGATGCTGCGGGCGGGACTGGACCGCCAATCCTTCCTGATCGCCCTTGGTGGCGGCGTGGTGGGAGACCTCGCCGGGTTCGCCGCCGCCATTTTCCAGCGCGGCATTCCCTGCGTGCAGATCCCGACCACCATCGTGGCGCAGGTGGATAGTTCCGTGGGGGGAAAAACCGGGGTCAACACTCCCGAAGGGAAAAACCTCCTCGGCGCATTTCACCAGCCCCGACTGGTGGTGGCGGATGTCGCCACGCTTCAGACCCTCCCGGACCGCGAATACAACGAGGGCTTTGCCGAAGTCATCAAACACGCCGCGATCCGCGACGCCGCGTTGCTGGAGCGGATCGAGACCCGCGGCAAGAGCCGGGAAAACCTCGTCCCCCTCATCGCGCGCAATGTCGCCATCAAGGCCGCTGTCGTCGAGGAAGACGAGCGCGAAACCACCGGCATCCGCGCGCTCCTGAATTTCGGCCACACCATCGGCCACGGCATCGAAAACGCCGCCGGCTACGGCCGCCTGCTCCACGGCGAGGCCATCAGTCTCGGCCTGGTGGCGGCGGCGCGGCTGTCGGTGGAATTCTCCACCCTGCCCGAAGCAGACGCCCACCGGATCATCGCCGCCCTTGAAGCCTTCGACCTGCCGACGCGTCTCGATGCCTCGTCGGACCGCGAGGCCATCCTCAAGGCCCTGCTTCGCGACAAGAAATTCGAGGAGGGAAAGGTCCGTTTCGTGCTGCTCCGGGCTCTGGGCGACGCCTTCGTCAGCGAAGACGTGGACCTGCCCGCGATTCATGAGGCGGTTCAGACCCTGTTCGGTCCGTGACCATACCCTGTTGACTCGGTGACCATACCCTGTTTGTTGGTCCTTCGATCCGATGGCACGACTGACACGAACCGAGGCCTATCTCGTCCTCACCTTGCTTCCCCGCATCGGTCCCGTGCGTGTCCGCCGCCTGGTCGAGTCCCTGGGCGGACCGGAACGGGTGCTCGACGCGACACTGGATCGCCTGGTCTCCGTCTCCGGCATCGGGGCCGAAATAGCCGAAACCCTGCGGGACTGGGAAAACCGCACCGACCTCGCGACGGAGAAACGGCGCATCGCCGAGCACGGCATCGATCTGCTGACAATCGAAGAATCCGGCTATCCGGAGCGACTGAGGGCGATTCACGACCCGCCCTTTCTCCTTTTCCTGAAGGGGAAAATCCTGCCCCGGGACGATCTGGCGGTGGCCGTGGTGGGCTCCCGCCGCGCCACCCACTACGGGCGCGAAGCGGCGAGAAAACTCAGCTTTCAGCTCGCCCACGCCGGCGTGACCATCGTCTCCGGGCTCGCGCGGGGCATCGACACCGCCGCGCACGAGGCCGCCGTCGCCGCCGGTGGCCGCACCATCGCGGTGCTGGGCTCGGGAATCGGCAATCTCTACCCCGCCGAGAATGCCGCGCTCGCCGAGCGAATCGCCGAAAACGGGGCCGTGATTTCCGAATTCCCCGTCCTCTATGTGCCGGACAAGCAGAGTTTTCCGCTCCGCAACCGCATCGTTTCCGGACTCAGCCAGGGAATCCTCGTCGCCGAAGCCCCGGCGCGCAGCGGTTCGCTGATCACGGCGAGCCAGGCCCTCGAACAGGGTCGCGGCGTCTACGCGGTTCCCGGGCCGATCGACCGCCCGACCTCGGCGGGCTGCAACCGTCTGATCCAGGAAGGGGCGAAGCTGGTCCTCGACGCCGGCGACATTCTCGACGAACTCGACGGCGCCGCGGCGGCCCCCGAGCTTCCGGGCCTGGACGCGCCCCGTCGGGCCGAAACGCTCGACGAGACCGAAAGACGGGTCTTTGCCGCCCTCGAGTCCGCGGAGACACCGATTGACACCATCGCGGAGGGCGCGGGATTACCCATCGCCGTCGTGTCGGCGACCCTCCTGCGGCTGGAAATGAAGCGGGTCGTCAAACAACTCCCCGGGAAATACTTTGTAAAACTCATTTGACGATCGCGGCTTTGTGTTCCAGCCATGGACAGTTTCGAATCCCGTTTCCGCCCCTTTCTCCAATGGGTAAATCCCTGATCATCGCTGAAAAGCCAAGCGTCGCGACCGACCTTGCCCGCGTCCTCGGTGGCGAAGTGGGCAAATTCGCCAAGGAGAAAGACTACTTCGAGAACGACGGCTACATCATCACCTCCGCCCTCGGTCACCTGGTCGAGCAAAAACTGCCGACCACGCCCGACGGCAAGACGCTGCCCTGGAAGTTCGATTGTCTCCCGGTGATTCCGGACGAGTTCGACCTGCAGCCCATCGACGGCAGCAAGGGGCGTTTCAACCTCATCGTCCGGCTGATGAAGCGAAAAGATGTGGACGGCTTCGTCAATGCCTGCGACGCCGGCCGCGAAGGGGAACTGATTTTCCGCTACATCGTCAAGCTGGCGGGCATCCAGAAGCCAACCCGGCGCCTCTGGATGCAATCGATGACGAACAACGCCATCCTTGACGCGTTTCGCAAACTGCGCGGTGACGAGGAGATGCGCCCCTTGGCCGACGCCGCCGTTTGCCGGTCTGAAAGCGACTGGCTGGTGGGGATCAACTCCACCCGGGCGATGACGGCCTACAACTCGCGATACGGCGGATTCAGCAAAACGCCCGTCGGCCGCGTGCAGACGCCGACCCTGGCCCTGCTTTCGGAACGCGAAGTCGAGATCGCCGAGTTCGTGCCGCGCCCCTATTTCGAGGTTCACGCTGACTTCGCCGTCGAGGCGGGACGCTATCCGGCCCGATGGTTCGACGAGACTTTCAAAAAGACCGACGAAAACGATCCACACCAACGGTCGGAGAGGCTTTGGGATCGCTCCCTCGCCGAGGCCATCGTGAACCGGTGCCGGGGAAAAGCCGCCGTTGTCGAGGAAAAAAAGAAGCCCTCGAAACAGGTCGCGCCGCTGCTCTACGACCTCACCTCCCTCCAGCGGGAGGCAAACGGACGCTTCGGTTTCAGCGCCCGCCGCACCCTTCAACTCGCCCAAGCCCTCTACGAACGGCACAAGGCCCTCACCTATCCGCGAACCGATTCCCGCTATCTGCCCGACGACTACGTGGGCACCTGCATCGGGACGATGAAAAAGATCTCCGGCGAAAACGGAGGCGTGGTCACCAATCTTCCCGCCCACGCCGCCAAAGTCGTGTCGAACCAATGGATCGCCGGGGGCAATCGCCGCATCTTCAACGGCGCCAAGGTCAGCGATCACTTTGCCATCATCCCCACCGGACAGTTCCCCGGCAAGCTCGACGAGGCCGAGCAAAAACTCTATGACATGGTGACCCGCCGCTTCGTCGCCGCGTTTTTTCCGGCGGCCGAATTCGAGATCACCACCCGGATCTCGCGCATCGGCGAAGACGCCTTCAAGTCGGACGGCAAAATCCTCGTCTTTCCCGGCTGGCTCGAGGTCTACGGGAAGGAGGCCGAATCCGCCCAGGGCGACGCGGAGGGGGAAGAAGGCGGCGGCAAAACGCTCGTGCCGGTGAAACCTGGCGAGGACGCCATGGCCGACGAAATCCGGATCGACGACAAGGAAACCAAGCCCCCGCCGCGCTTCAACGAGAGCACCCTGCTCTCCGCCATGGAAACCGCCGGAAAACGCGTCGACGACGACGAGTTGCGCGAAGCCATGAGCGAGCGCGGGCTCGGAACGCCAGCCACGCGCGCCGCGATTATCGAGGGACTGATCGCCGACAAATACGTCAGCCGGCAGGGGCGCGACCTCTTCGTCAGCAACCGCGGGTTGCGACTCATCGGGCAACTGCACGACATGGGCATCGAGATTCTCGCCTCGCCGGAAATGACCGGCGAATGGGAATACAAACTGCGCCAGATGGAACACGGAAGGCTGGCGCGACCCGATTTCATGGCGGACGTGCGAAAGCTGACCCGCGAGGTGGTGGCCACGGCCAAAACGGCGGCGAGCGAATCGCTGAATCGCGAGTACCCGCCCTTCCCCGTCCCCTGCCCCGTTTGCGGCGCGTCGGAACTGGGTCAGGACGAAGGGCGCTACAAGTGCAAGCAACCCGAGTGCAAGTTCGCCCTTCCCAAGGTGCTGGCAACCCGCCCCTTCACCGAGGACGAGGCGCGGGAGTTGCTCACCCGCCGGTTCGTCGGCCCGCTCACCGGATTTCTCAGCCGATTCAAGCAGCCCTTCGACGCCGCCGTGCAACTGGTCGAGGACAAAAAGGCCGGCCTCAAAGCGGGATTCCTTTTCGAGAAATCCGAGGAGGAGGAAGCCGAGGCCGACGCCATTCGCGAGGAAAACAAGCTCTGCAAGTGCCCCGTGTGCGAAAAGGGCCACATCTACGAAACGCCCACCTCCTACGTCTGCAACGAACGCGTGCAGGGTGAAGGCTGCAAGGGCCGCCTTTCAAAGGAGATGTGCAAATACCAGATCCCCCGGGATCAGGCGCTGAAATTTTTCACCGAAGGCAAGACCGATCTCATCGAGAAATTCATCTCGAAGAAAGGCCGCCCGTTCAAGGCCCACCTGACCTGCAATCCGAAAGGCCGCCGCATTCTCAATTGGGAATTCCCCCCCCGCGGCGAGGGACCCGCCAAAAAGAAGGCGGCCACGAAAAAAAGCGCAAAGTAGGGTGTCCACGCGGGTATGTTTCCGCGACCACCGCCTCCCGGGTCCACCGGATCGCGTCCCGAAGATTGGGGATGAATTCCGCCCCGTCCGGACAAGGCCCGAAGAAAACGGCGAAGCTTCGGAACGCTTCCGGAAGGGATGGCGGACTTGATCCGGAAAAAGATCGAGATTCCACATCTTGTGGCATATTTCCCTTTGACACCCCAATATCTTGTTGTATCACTCAACTTTGAGTCGCAACAATGCGCTGCCTGAAATGCAACAGCCTTGAAGATAAGGTCATCGATTCCCGGATGTCCAAGGACGGGCTGTCGATTCGTCGGCGGCGCGAGTGTCTCGGTTGCGGCTTTCGATTCACCACCTACGAGCAGCTCGAAACCAGCGACCTGCGCGTCATCAAACGCGACGGCGGACGCGAGCCTTTCCGCCGCGAAAAACTGCTCGAAGGCATGGTCAAAGCGTGCGAAAAACGCCCGGTCCCGATCGACCTGCTCGAATCGGCGGTCGACGCGATCATGGCCGAGCTTTCCGCGGAGGGTCACCGCGAGGTTCCCACCAAGGCGATCGGCCCCAAGGTCATGGCGAAACTCCAGGCCATCGATTCGGTCGCATTCGTCCGTTATGCGTCGGTCTACCGCCAGTTTCAGGATGTGGGCGAGTTCATCGAGGAAATCGAGTCCCTCGAACGCCTGCCGACCGACCCCCGGCTCCAACCCGAGTTGTTCGGAGCCGGCGCCTCCTGATGGCGCCCTCTTCCTTCTCATCTCCTTCATCATTCTTTCCCGCCCTGTTCCTTCCGCCCGTCGATGATTGCCCTGCCGACCGAGTTTCCATTCATCCGCGTCAACGCCGAAACGCTCGCCCTTTGCGAGTCCGCCTGGCTTCGTGAAACCCTCCGCACGGCGGCCGCCAAAACCCAGGATGTGCCCCCGTGGCTGGCCGAGGACGTCAGCAAAGGGGTCGAGGCCTTTCTACGCAATCACTACGAGGGAACCGTGATCGAGGTGGCTGACCTTTTCGAGCGCATTCGCGCGGCGCTTGAGAACCTGGGCCTTAATCACATGGCCGCCGAAGTCGAGACCGTGGTGCCCCCAGTCCGCATTTCCCTCGCCGATCTGGCTCGCCGGGCCGGCGCCGGATACGAACTCGCCTTTTTCCGCCTTCTCGACGACCGGCTCCGCGCGAGCGCCGACGGCGGTGTGCGAACAGTCGTCTGTTACGGGCTGCGCCGGGCGGTGAAGCAGCTGGCCTCCGCCGAAAAATGGAGCGCCCGCTGCCGCGTGCTGGAGGACGAGATCACCAGCCACGTCAACCGCGCCCTCTGCGGGCGGGGCCCGGTTCAGATCACGCTCCGCCACGACTGATTTCGATTTTCGCCATGACCCTGTTCGAAAAGATCGTCGCCCGGGAAATACCCGCCGACATCGTTCACGAGGACGAAGAGAGCCTCGCTTTTCGCGACATCGCCCCCCAGGCGCCGATTCATATTCTGGTGATTCCCAAGAAGCCGATTCCCCGTATTGGCGAAGCCGAAGCGACCGACGCCGCGTTGCTCGGGCATCTGTTGCTGGTGGCCCGGAAAGTGGCCGCCGACCTGGGAATCAACGATTCCGAAAAAGGCTTCCGCCTCGTGATCAACAACGGAACCGATGGAGGGGAAGCCGTGCCTCACCTGCATATTCACCTGCTGGCCGGACGGAGCCTGCATTGGCCTCCCGGTTAAGCCCGATTCCGACACTTGCGCGCCCTTATTCCTTGGGACGAACCACGATCACGCCGATGCGATTCCTGTTCTCTTGGAGATAAGCGGAAATCGTCTTGTCCAAAAAGACCTTTTCGAATTGCTGGGCGGCGTGCATGAATCGCAGGGAGCCATCCGGCTTTTTGACGGCGATCCCTACTTCGGAGCAATACACGCCGTCTTGTCCGGTCGCGATCGCGAGAATATCGCCTTCCTGGATTTTCGCCTCGACGTCGGGAACGATCGCCTTTGGAAGATGCGTCACCGGCAATCTTTCCACCGCAGCTTCCAATTCCCGCATCGGTTCCCGGAGTTCGGAATTCTCCCGCAAATAGCGGTACCGGCGCCAAAGAGAAGTCAGCTCGAATATTTTCCGAAAACGGATGCGGGTGGAATAGCGCTTACCTGATTCGTGATATTCTCGACAATCCCCCGAGACTCCGCTTCGAAAATCCACTCCGAAACGTAGTGGAGGCGATCCAGATAACTCCCATGGCATTCCCCGCCCCGGTAGCGTAGACACTCGATCTGATCCAACAGATCCTGGGGAGCTAAATCGCTTTTTCCCGTCTTCAGCATTCGTGCGAACGCGAGGGAAATCTCGAAAAAGGTCCAGCAGTCCATTCCTTCCAGATTTACCGAAGGGGCCTCGATATGGTCATCGATCTCCATCGGGAAGGTTTGGTATTTCGTGCCTTGGAAAGCGATCGCGACTTTCGCGATGCATTCCCCAATCGGTAGCTCGGCCCAATTCTCCTCCACCGCCTTCTTCAGCAGCCGTTCGAAGTTGGCCTCGCCGACAAATGTGACGTCTCGTGGCAACGACGCGGTTTCTGGAGTGATGGCGACAGAGATTTCCAATCGCCACATCGCAAGCGTGACGGAGAGAATACCCACTCCAAGTACGTGAGAGCGCGGCGCCCAATGCCACCCGGGAACGAAGGAGATCAACATCTGGTCAGAAAAAACGGGGACATGATCGGCTTCCAGCAAAACGAATCAGGAGTCAAGTGACATCGCCGCAGGACCTGTAACACGTTTGTCACACCCCACTATTTGAGAAGATTCGCTTTCGAGAGAATCTAGAGCGCGAAACACCCCACCGGAAAAGCCGCAGACAAATCGATGATCCATTCGTGGTTCAAAATCCAAAGCAGGGGTATGTCCATTTTTCGAAGCTCTCAGGAGAAACAAAATCCAGCGAACCGCTCAATTCCTGTGGCGTTCGTTTTGGTGTTTTTCCCGGCAAACCTCTCCGCTGAAACGGCCCCGAAGCCGGTCAATACACCGCCAGCCGAAGCGGAGACCGAGCCGATCGCCAATGAAGGCTCGTCCGTCGAAAGCGTGGATGAACCCAAGTTCCACATCAGACAGATCCGATTGCGCGGAGCGAAGTCGCTTCCCGTCGACAATATTGATCAGGCGATCTACCCCCATCTCGGACCCGGGCGCACCCTGGAGGATCTTGAAAATGCCCGGGTCGCGCTCGAAAAGGCCTACCGTGACGCCGGCTACCAAACGGTCGCCGTTGAAATTCCGCAACAGAACGGGACCCGCGGCATCATCTATTTCGACGTGATCGAGAACAAGGTGGGACGGCTGCGAGTTCGCGACGCGAAGTTTTTCCTGCCCAGCGAAATCAAGCGAGCCGCCCCTTCGCTCGCGGAGGGCACCGTCCCCGATTTCAAGAAGGTCGAGTCCGACATCGTGAACCTGAACCGGTGGGCGGATCGGCGGGTGACGCCGTCTCTCAAGCCGGGCGTGGCCCCGGGAACCGTCGATGTGGATCTTACGGTCGAGGATCACCTGCCCCTCCACGGGAGCATTGAACTGAACAACCGATACAGCCCGGACACCACCCCGTTCCGAATCAACGGTTCCCTGAGCTACGATAATCTCTGGCAAAAGGGACACAGCCTCGGCTTCGCCTCCCAGTTCGCGCCCGAGCGAATCGAGGACGCGGAAATCTACTCGGCCTACTACATCGCCCGGTTTTCGAAGGCGCCCGATTTTTCCCTGATGGTGATGGGAACCGTGCAAAACAGCGACATTTCAACGCTCGGCGGCGCCGCGGTGGCCGGACGCGGCCAGACGGTGGGGATGCGGTTCATGTGGTCGCTGCCGGCATTGGACAACTACTACCACTCCCTGAGCGCGGGGCTCGACTACAAGCACTTCGACGAGGATGTGACGCTGGGGGATGAGACCTTTTCGACTCCGATCGACTACTACCCGGTCACCGTCGCCTACGGGGGCGGCCTAACCCGCGAGGATTCGTTCACCGAAATCAATGCCGCCCTGAATTTCCATTTCCGCGGGATGGGCAGCGGTCCCGCCGGTTTCGACGCCAAACGCTACGAAGCCGATGGAGGTTACATTTATTTCCGGGGCGACCTGTCGCACACGCAGGATCTTCCCTTTGAATTTCAAGCCTTCGCCAAGGCGCAGGCACAGGCCAGCAACGACCCCCTGATCAACAGCGAGCAGTATGCCGGCGGCGGCCTCTCGAACGTAAGAGGCTACCTGGAGTCGGAGGCACTCGGCGACAGCGGCTGGTTTCTGACCTTCGAGCTGCGCACTCCCTCCTTGTTGAGAACCGCCAAACCGGAGGCCAAGGGCGGCGGAAGCACCGGACACGAATGGCGGTTTCACGCGTTTTACGATTTCGGCAGGCTTTACCTGAAGGACCCGCTGCCCGAGCAACAGGATCTTTTCGACTTCGCCAGCGCCGGCGTCGGAACCAGCCTTCAGCTCTGGGACACGCTCTACGGCTATCTCGACATCGCCTGGCCGCTTGAAGACCAGGGAACCACCCAGGCGGGCGATCCGTTTCTCAGCTTCCGCGTGCGGGCGGATTTCTGATATCCCCCCGCCAACCGCGCCGCGTTCTCACTCCGATTTCGTTCCTTGCCCATGAACACGAAAAATCTCGCCAGACCCATCGGATTCGCGCTGCTGGCATCGCTCTGCCTTGGGGGCTCCAGTATTTCAGCGCGGGCCGCTGACGACAAAATAGAAGATGAGGCCGCCTGGTGGAACAAGGAATGGACCCTTCGCAAGCCGATCGTCGTCACGCCGATTTCCGGCGCCGAACCGGATGGAGACGCGGTCACGCTGTTGCGACTGCATGGGGGGAACTTCCAGTTCGCGCTCGCCAAGGAAGACGGCAGCGATTTGCGCCTGATTGCCGCCGACGGGCAAACGGAAATCCCCTATCACATCGAGCGCTACGACTCGCTGATGAACGAGGCCTTTGTCTGGGCAAAGATCCCGCACGTCGAGCCGGGCAAACCCGCCACGATCTGGCTCTATTCCGGTAATCCGAATGCCACGCCCCCAGAGTTTGCGTCCAAGGACACCTACCCCGACTCGGCCATCCTCGTCTATCATTTCACGGAGCGATCCGCCCCGCCCAAAGACTTCTCTGCGGGGGAAAACAACGCCGCCACCGCTCCCACCCCCACGGAAGGCGCCTTGATCGGGCCGGGCGCCTTGTTCTTCGGCACCAACAGCATCGAAATCGCAAACTCCCCCAACCTGACGTGGGCGGCGGGAACCGAAGTGACCGTCTCCCTGTGGGTCAAACCCAGCGGACTCGCCGAAAACGCGATGATTCTCACCCGGGAGGAAGGTGGCTCCGCCTTTCGCTTCGGACTCGACAATGGCGTGCCCTTCGTCGAGGTGACGGACGCCTCGGGCACGACCCGCAGCGCCGCCGGCGAGGCGATTCCGGCAAGCCTGTGGCGTCACCTGGCGGTGGTCGCTTCCGCCACCAAGATCGACATCCTCGTCGATGGCAAGCCGAACACTTCGCTCGCCCGCCCGTTGCCGGCCCTCGCCTCGGATTTTCTCATGGGCTCCACCCCGGAAAAGGGCGGCGGATACGCCGGCGAAGCCGACGAGCTGCAGATATACCAGGCCGCCCTCCCCGTCGGCGATCTGCGTTACGCGGCGATCAGCCAGTCCGGCTCCGACGAGGCGCAGCGCATGATCGCTCCCGGGGAGGACGAGAGCAGCGAGGGTGGCGGGCACAACGCCACGCTCGAGCATCTCTCGCTCTTCGGCGACATCGCGCACAACATGATGTTCGACGGATGGATCGCGATCGGCGGTTGCATCATCATGCTGATTTGCGGCTGGACGGTGGCGGTCCAGAAATTCCTCTACCTCAACAGCATCGACAAGGGCACCAAGGCGTTTCTCAAGCTTTGGGATCACATCGCCAACGACCTCACCACGCTCGACCATGACAACGAAGACAGTATTCGCAGCATGGGCGGGAAAATGAGCGCCAAGCTCTACCGGCACGTCCACCGGTCGCCGCTCTATCACCTCTATCACATCGGGTGCAAGGAAATCCGCGGCCGAATCGGCAAGGGCGGGCGCGATCCTTCGAAGGGACTTTCGGCCCGCGCCATTCAGGCGGTCCGCGCCAGCCTGGAGAGCGGAATGACACGCGAAAACCAGCGCCTCAACAGCGGCCTGGTAGCCCTGACGATCAGCATCGCCGGCGGCCCCTACATGGGTCTGCTCGGCACCGTGGTCGGCGTGATGATCACTTTCGCCCTGATCTCCCGCTCGGGCGAAGTCGAGGTCGCCTCCATCGCGCCGGGCATCGCTTCCGCCCTGCTGGCCACCGTCGCCGGCCTGCTCGTCGCCATCCCCGCCCTGTTTATCTACAGCTACCTCAGCGGACGCATCAAGGCCTTCCTCGCCGACATGCAGGTCTTCATCGACGAGTTCATCGCGAAAATGGCCGAGTTTCATCCGACACCCGGCGAGGCCGGCGCGAGCCCCGCGGGATCGCCCGTACCGACGGAGACGCCTTTCGAATCGGAGCTTCCCGCGGACACCGCGACAGCCACCGAAACGGCCGAACCCGCGCTCGCCTGAACCCTTCAAACCGTTTTCGCCATGCAAGCCGATTCCGGAAAGAGCTACGACGATATCAACGTGACACCGATGGTGGACCTCTACCTCGTGCTGCTGCTGATCTTCATCATCATGACCACCGCCGGGGTGCAGGGCATCAAGGTGGATCTGCCGAAGGGCAGCAAGGCGCCCGCCATCAGCGGCCCGAAAGGCAAGGCCATCACCGTGAACAATGAAGGCAACGTCTTTCTCGACACCGTGCCCGTGAACCTGGAACAACTCGAGCAGAAACTCGCCGAGCACCAGGCAAATAACCCCGAATTCCCCGTCGTGGTTCGGGGCGACCGAGGCACGCAATACCAGAAGATTATGGAGGTGCTCGATGTGCTGGGTCGGCTCAATCTGACTCAGATCGGCTTGGCTACCCAAGCGCCAAAATAGTCCGCGGCCCCGTCTTCCAACCGAATTTTTACTCGCAACTTATGAGCGGATTTCTCGAGGACGAGGATGACGAAACCTTCTTCGAGCGTCACGGCGCCAAGGTCGTTGCGCTCGCCGTGCTGCTCCTTGCCGCGGCCGGCACGACTTGGTGGGTCACGCGCGGTCCCTCCGAGAAAAAGAAGAAACCGGCGGCCGTCAGCATGGTCAACATCATGCCGCCCATGCCGCCGCCACCGCCCCCGCCTCCTCCGACTCCCCCAAAGGACGAGCCCGAACCCGAGCCGGTGGAGCAGGAAGAAGCCTTCGTTCCCGAAACCGCTCCCGACATGGCGGAACCCGAGCCCGAGGCGGCGCCCGACCCCGCTCCCGAAGCGCTCGGAACGAACATTCAGGGCGACGGGCCGCCGGACGGCTTTGGTCTCCGCGCCGGCGGCGGAAACGGCACCCTCGGCGGAAAGCGCATCGGCGGAACAGGCGGTCGTAAAGGCAGCAAATTCGGCTGGTATGCCGCCCGCGTGCAGAACTCCGTCGCCGGCGCGCTCCGGGCGAACAAGCGCACGCGAACGGCGTCGATGAGCATCGAGGTCAAGATCTGGGCCGACGATATCGGCCGCGTCACCCGTGCCCAGCTCGTGAGTTCCACCGGCGACTCCGGCCTCGACCGGGTCTTGCGCGACGAAGTGCTCGCCAACGTCCGCCTTTCCGAACCGCCTCCGGACGACATGCCGATGCCGATCAATCTGCGAATCACGGCGCGGCGGTCCAACTAAGCGAACACGCCCCCATGTCGCCGGCGCGGCGACGAAATTTTCGCCTCCCCTTCGAATGACGGTTTTCAACATATCCAGCCTTCGTCTTCCGCTTCCAGCGATCGCACTGGTGGCCGGCGCATTGGCGTTTTGGCTCGCGGTTTCCGCGACCGCGCATGATGGGGAGGCGCCGCCGTCCCAGCCGAATTCGGATGCCTCCGAATCTCGCCCGGACACCGCCGACACCGATTACCCCGATCTCGACGCCACGGCCGACACCGGCACCGAGGTCAAGGCGCCCGACACGGCCGATCCCATTACCAGCGAGCCAAGCCTATTTCCCGGCCCGCCCGGCGAGGACGATCCCGGGGTCGGCGCGGGAGGCGCCGGGCTTACCACCCCGACCGGCAATGCCGTCGTCAACCTCATCAACCTGCTCGTCGCCCGCGGGGTCCTGACCCAGGGAGACGCCGCCGGCTTGATCACCCAGGCCGAGCAGGAGGCCGTTGCGGCCGCCCACGCCGGCGAGAACGCATCGCTTGCCGCCGCCGACGCCGCCATGGCCGGCGATGACGATATTGTTGTGACCCACATTCCCGATGCCGTCCGATCCCAGCTCCGCGTCGAGATCAAGGAGGAGGTGCTCGAGCAGGCCGAAGAGGACCGTTGGGCGGACGGCATCAACGGCAAGCCGAAGTGGCTCGACCGCTTCGACTTCTTTGGCGACATCCGCACCCGTTACGACGGCACGCTGTTTCCGGAAGGGAACGACACCACCGGTTCTTTTCCCGACTTCAACCGCATTAACCGCGGCGATCCCTTTGATGTCGCGGGATACGAATTCTCGCCCCAGCTCAATGTCGACGAGGAACGCCACCGCTTTCGCCTGCGGCTGCGCTTCGGCGCGGACATCAATCTGACCGAGGGCCTTCGCGGCGGATTCGTGGACAAGGGGTTCACCGCCGGCTTTCGCTTCGCCTCCGGCAGCGACAACAGCCCCGTCAGCACCAACCAGACCCTGGGCGGCGAGTTCAACAAGTACCCGATCTGGCTCGACCGCGCCTTTCTCAAGTGGGAGGCCGGCGAGCTTGACCACATCTTCGGCGTCACCGCCGGCCGCTTCGACAATCCCTTCTTCCAGACCAGCGAGATCATGTTCGACAACGACCTCGGCTTCGACGGCTTCGCCATCCGCGGAAGGCACAACCTTCGGCAGAACATGATCCCCTTCATCAACGCCGGAGTGTTCCCGCTCTACAACACCTCCTTCGACTTCGCCTACAACCAGCCGGACAAATACCCGAGCATCGACAAGTGGCTCTACGGCGCCCAGTTCGGCCTGAATCTCCGGAAGAACACCGACATCGACACCAACTGGGCCTTCGGCCTCTTCGAGTTCGACAACGTCGAGGGAAAACTGTCCGACCCCTATCTGCCTTTCACCTCGAAAGACCAGAGCAACACCGACCACACCCGCCCGTCCTACGCGCAAAAGGGCAACACTTATCGGCCCATTCGCGACATCATTCCCGATCCGCTCAACAACTACGGCACCACCAACCAGTACCAGTATTTCGGCCTCGCCTCGAAGTTCCAGGTCCTCGATTACCAGGGCCGGATCGACATCAATGTCTTCGAGCCCTACCAGATCAGCTTCCTCGGCCAATACGCGCGCAACGTCGCCTTTGACGGCGAGTGGATCGATTCCGTCGCGGTAAACAACCGGGGCCCCATCGACGCCAACGGCAACATCGGGCAGTTCGAAGGCGGGGGCGACGCCTGGAATCTCGGCATCCAGTTCGGCAAGGGCGAAATGCGCGGCCGGGGCGACTGGAACGCCGGCTTCGGCTATCGCTACGTGGAGTCCGACGCGGTTCTGGACGCCCTCGCCGACTCGGACTTCGGCCTGGGCGGCACCAACATGGAAGGTTTCACCGCCAGCTTCGGCTATGCCCTCTCTCCGGAGGTCTTCATCAATTTCCGCTGGATGAGCGCCAACGAAATCGCCGGCCCGCCGTTGGCGACCGACCTTATTCAGTTCGACATCAACGCAAAATTCTAAGCCACGCCCCCGTCCGATTCCGATCATGCAATCCTTCCGACGCCTGGTCCCGGTTCTCCTTTTCGCGCTCGTCGCAATGAGGCCACTCCCGCTGCCCGCCCAGGAAGAGGGCATCAGCCCCGTTGAGGCCAAGCTTCGCGAGGCCCTTCGGAACGCCCTGGTCCAGGCGCGCAACGTCGAGGCCGAACGCGCCCGTCTCGACGCCGAACTGACCGCCTTGAAAGTCCAAAGCGACGCCAAGATCAAGGATCTGACCGCAAAGCTCGACACCGCGCTGAAGCGCGCCGACAGCGAAAAAGCCGCGGCGGACCAGGCCATCGCCAAGCAGAAGGAAACGATCGCCGGCGACGAGGCGCGCATCGTCTCGCTCGAAAAATCGCTCGACCAGTGGAAGACCTCCCACGAGGAACTGACCCGGATCACCCGCGCCACCGAAGCCGAGCGCGCCAAATTCGAAAGGGACGCCCAACTCAGCCGGCGCCTCGTCGGGGAACGCGAGCGCCAGAACATCCAGCTCTATAACACCGGCAAGGAAATCCTGAAACGCTACAAAGACTATGCCTTCGGCCGCTCCCTGCTCGCCCGCGAACCGTTCACCGGACTCACCAAGGTAAAGCTCGAGCAACTGGTCCAGGATTACGACGACAAGATCGAGGACAACCGGGCGCCGGTCGAGGATTCGGGCAAGAAACGCGAACGCGCCGCCAACGAGGAAAAGAAAGCCGAAGGCGAAACCGCGGCCGCCACTCCTGGTGACGGAAAAGTTTCCGAACCCAACCTCATTCCACCGCCGGAATTGCCGGAACCTTGAGAATCAACCGCCGCCCAACACGCCTGGATGGCGGAACCAACCCTGTCTATTCAATCACCTAACCCTGTTGAGTCACGGAGCCAACCCTGTCGGCAAGACGCGGTGACCGGCTCGCAAACCGTCATGAAACCGATCGTCACTTCGTTGTCCTGCGTTATTCTCCTGGGCGCCAATGCCGCCATTTCGCAGGAGACTTCCCCCGCTCCCCCGCCGCGCTTGAATCCCGGCACCCCGACTCCCGCGCCGCGCGCCGCGCCAGCTCCGAAACCATCAACGGAATTGGACGACTCCGAGGTTCTCGGGAAGGCGGGCGACCTGGAACTGAAGGCCGGCGACTTGCGCAAAAGCCTGAAGACCCTCTCCGAGGCGGAGCGCGCCGCGCTGCGACGCGAACCGGCCTCGCTCAATCAGTATGTCCGCGCGCTCATCATTCAACAGGCCGTGCTGCGCGAGGCAGCCGCGTCCGGCTGGGACAAGAACCCGGTGGTCGAGGAAAGGATGCGGCTGATGCGGGACGGCATTGTCGCCTCGACCTACCTCGAATCCATCGCCCAGGCGCCCGAAGGCTATCCGACCGAAGCGGACCTGAAGGCGGCCTACGATGCCAACCGCACGGCGTTGGCGTTGCCGAAGTCCTGGCGGCTGGCGCAGATATTTGTCACCGATCCCGTTCCCGAAGGAATCGATCCGGCGACGGCTGAAGCCTCGGCAAACGCGGCGACGAAGCTGGCGCGCGTCAGGCAGGCGCTTGCCCAGCCGGGCGCGGATTTCGCGGAACTCGCCGTCAAGGAAAGCGACGAACCCGCCAGCGCGGCGCGCGGGGGCGAAATCGGCTGGCTTTACGAACCGCAGATTCACCCCGCGGTGCGCGCCGCGCTTCCGTCGATGCAGCTCAACCAGGTGTCCGAACCGCTGCGGATGCCGGACGGGTGGCATTTCGTGCGGGTGCTCGACATTCGGGAGGCCTACACGCCCACGCTGGATCAGATCCGCGATTCGCTGGCGCAACGGCTCCGTGCCGAGCGAGCGCGGCTTGAGACGCAGGCCTTCATCGGGCGCCTTTTGCAGCAGAATCCCGTCGCCATCAATGAAATGGCGCTTTCGAAGCTCATTCCCGCGACGCCGACTCCCTGACGCGACACGCCGACCGCCGTTCCGATGCCCACCTCCCCAAAAATCATGGCCGAATCCGCCCCGACACTTCCGGGCGGGGCGGCGGGCCGCGCGCTGGCCCTTCTGGCGGCGCTGTCGCTGACGGTGGGCAACTTGAACGCCGGTGACATCCTTCGCGGTGGCGCGCCCGCCGGCGATGCCGCCCGACGGGCCGACGCGATCAGCCAGGCGACCGCGGCGGCGGCGGCGGCGGCGCGAGCAAATGCCCGGGACTCGCTGACCCGCACGACAAACGCCCTGCGATCCGTGGCGGCGCTTCAGGCGGCGGCCCGGGCCGCCGCCGCGGCAAAGGGAGCCAACAACCTCGGCGTCAATCCGAACAACCCCGGCGCCCCGCTCCCGAACGTGCCCAATGGCCTCGCCACGGGCGGTCTCCAGGTCGATCCCGGTGTGGCCGGCGGCACCGCCGTTTGGACGGGGGCGAACCTGCCCACCCAGTCCGTCTCCGGCGGCCGCACCAACGTCACGATCAAACAGACCAACCAGACCGCCCTGCTGAGTTGGCAAACATTCAACGTGGGGAAAAAGACCACCCTGCGCTTCGACCAGAGCCGCGGCGGCGACGCCGCGAACAAGTGGATCGCCTTCAACCGCGTGCTCGACCCCAGTGGCGCGCCAAGCCAGATTCTGGGTTCCATCCAGGCGCCGGGCCAGGTTTACCTCATCAACCGGAATGGCATCATCTTCGGCGGCGCCAGCCAGGTCAATGTTGGCACCCTGGTGGCCTCTTCGCTGCCGATTAACGAAAACCTCATCGACCGCGGCCTGCTCAACAACCCGGACGCCCAGTTCCTGCTTTCCGGCATCGCCATCCCCGCTGGCGCGAACGGGATGCCGGCCTTCACTCCCGATCCGCCGAATCCGCTGACTGGCCGCTACGGGGATGTGACCGTTCAGCGCGGCGCCCGGCTGACCAGTCCCACCAACTCGGCGGGAGTGGGCGGACGCATCATGCTCGCCGGCGCCAACGTGACCAACAACGGAACCATTCAAACGCCGGATGGCCAAACCATTCTCGCCGCCGGATTGCAGGTCGGGATCGACGCCCATTCGACCGATGATCCGAGCCTGCGCGGCCTCGACATCTACATCGGATCCGTGGATCAGGCGGGCGTTTCCCGTTATGCGGGCACGGCGACCAATCGCGGCCTGATCGAAGCGAAGCGCGGTAGCGTCACAATCGCCGGGGCGGAAGTGAATCAGCTCGGCGGGGTCGACAGTTCGACCACCGTCTCGCTCAACGGGCGCATCGACCTGATCGCCTCCTACGACGCGGTGTCCAATACCGCCTACGACGCCACCAATCCCAGTCTCGGCCCGCCCTTTCTCAACCGCCAAACCGGCGCCGTTCGATTCGGCCCCGGCAGCGTGACCCGAGTCCTGCCCGAGTACGGAAACACCGAAACGGTGATCGGGACACGGCTGGCGCTGAATTCGCAGATCAATGCCACGGGCCGCGCCATTCACCTCGGGGCCGGATCGACAGTGCAGGCGCCCAGCGGCGACGTGACCCTTCGGGCCGGGGAATGGCGCTTTCTCGGGGGCAGCCTTCCCTCCTCCCGTTTTACCCGATCGGTTGGCCAGGTCTATCTCGATCGCGACGCCCTGATCGACGTCGCCGGAACAACCAATGTCTCGGTTTCGCTCCTGCAGAACATTCTCGAGCTCGAATTGCGGGGAGCCGAATTCGCCAACTCTCCCTTGCAGCGGGACGGCATCCTGCGGGGCACGTCGATCACGGTCGACATTCGAAACAAGGGCATATACAACGGCCTCGCCTGGGTGGGAACACCGATCGCCGACGCGACGGGGTTCGCCGCCCTGATCGAGCGGACCATCGAGGAATTCACCACGCCCGGAGGCATGGTCACCATCAGCGCCGGCAACTCGATGGTCATGCAACCCGGATCGAAGATCGACGTCTCCGGCGGCTACATCAACTACCAGGGCGCGGTGGTGAAGACAACCCGGCTGCTTTACCAGGGCCGGCTTATCGACATCAAGGACGCCACGCCCGACCGCGTCTATGACGGGGTCTACGACGGCATGACCACGGTGGAGAGCCCGCGCTGGGGCGTCACCGAGACCTACGCCCAGCCGCTGGCCCTCACTGGCGAGCATTGGGAGGAAGGCTACATTCAAGGCGCCGCCGGCGGCGCCATCGACATTACGGCCCCGTCCATGGCACTGGATGGCGAGCTGCTGGGCCGCACCATCAATGGCCCGCGCCAGCGGGAGGAGCGGACTCCCTTCAGTTCGCTGCGGCTCGCCTTCCTGTCTCAGGATGTGAGCTATCCGTCCTTCCCCGATTTTTCGCCGACGCCGCCCCTTGTCGAATTCACCGCTTCCCCGTCCCAGCGCTCCGCCGGCGCGTTCCGTCTCGACGCGGCGGGAAACCCGCAATCGCTCCGGGCCGACCGCCTCGCGAAAGTGGAGCTTTCTCCCGATCTGCTCGAGGAAGACGGCGGCGGATTCGGCTCCCTGACCATTGAGAATCCCGACGGCGAAATCCGGATTCCGGGCGACATTACCCTCGAAACCCAGCCGGGCGGCAACCTGAGCATGACCGGTTCGAACATCACGGTGGCGGGCCGGTTGATTGCTCCCGGGGGCAACATCGCGCTGAGCGCCTACAATCTCCCGCTCGATCTCCTCAACGCGCTCGACAATTCGGCGACTCCGGTCCTTCCCGATCCCATTGCCGGACGGGGCCGGCTGATCGTCGAACCCGGGGCCGTCCTCAGCACGGCCGGTTTGATCGTCGACGAGCGCGCGAGTTCTCCGGATCTCTTGCCGGTCGCGATCGCCGGCGGCTCGATTTCACTGGCCGGTTTCGACACCACGATCGGCGAGGACACCCTGCTCGATGTTTCCGGCGGCGCCCGAATGACTCCCGTCGGAAAGGTGACCTACGGCGACGGCGGCAGCCTGTCCATTGCCGGCGGACGAGACTTGTCCGTCTCCGCCGTGATCGGCGGGTCGCTCCATCTCGAGGGGGGAACGATGCAAGGTTACTCCGGCGCGACCGGAGGATCGCTGAGCCTGACAGCGCCCGCGTTTGTCATTGGGGCCGGCTCGGGGAATCCGAGCGTGATTTCGCTCGAACCGGAATTTTTCAGCACGGGCGGCTTCGCCAGCATCTCGCTGACCGGCATCGGCATTCCGGGGGAAAATGGCGCGCTCTCGATTCCCGGGGTGCGAATCGCCGCCGGCACGGATATTCGCCCGGTGGTCGAGGGCTGGCTCGCCATTCCGAACACGCCGTGGGGCAAGGGCCTGACCCTGCAACCCTTCACGCGCCCCGAAGGGCTTCGCAGCCCCGCCAATCTCGCTTTTGGCGCGACGGGCGCCACCGATCCCTATACCGGCGTGCCGATTGTCGTCGGCGACGTGGTGATGGAAAGGAACACCTCGATCGAGACAGACGGTCTCGGCAGCGTGGCCTTTTCCGGGCAGACGGTGACGATCGAGGGCTCCGTCATCGCGCCGGGGGGGAGCATCACCGTGGAAGGCGGCGCCAGTTATCCCGGCTCTGAATTCGAACCCGGGGTCGCGCGCACCACCGTTTACATCGGCCGCGAGGCGTTTCTTTCCACCGCCGGAAAACCCGTCGTCTATGTCGATGGGCGCGGCAACCGGGTCGGCGCCATTCTGCCGGGAGGTTCGATTTCGGTTTCCGGCAACATCGTCGCCGAGCGCGGCGCGGTTTTCGACGTGTCGGGAACCACGGGAATTCTCGACCTGCCCCCCGGTTTCCTGACGGTTGACGCCGGGCCAATCCAGGGCTTTCGCGGGACGCAGTTTGTGCCGGTTCGCTTCGATTCCGACGGGGGCAGCATCACCCTGGAAGGCTCCCAGTTTCTCTACACCGACGCCACCTTTGTCGGCCGGCCCGGCGGCCCCGCCGCGATCGGCGGAACGCTTTCGGTTCGGTCCGGCCGCCTGACGACCCCGGGACAGCCCTACACTTCGGCGGACCCCAACCTCGTGGTGAAACAATCCGGCTATACCCTGCCCAACTCTCCTTTCCCGCGCGGGGTCGGCCAGCAGGTTCTCGCGGCGAACGGCGCGGCCCTGCCCGGCATCGGAAACCTGGCCGTGTCCAGCTTTTCGGGGGGCGGCTTCAACTCGCTCGAACTCGGGGGCAACGTTCAGTTCGATGGCCGGGTCAGCATCGAACTTCCCGGCAGCATCCGAGTCGCGGACGGCGGGGTCATCTACGCGAACAACGGGGTGTTTTTGACCGCGCCCTATGTGGCGCTCGGACAGGATTTTCGGCCGCCGCCGATCGATGGCGACCAGATTTCACTCTTCACCAGCACCGACGCCGCGGGCATCACGAGCCCCTTCTATCATTTCGCCCCGACCTGGGGACGCGGCAGCCTGACCGTGCGGGCGGACCTGATCGACATCGGCACACTTTCGCTCCAGGGGATCGGGAAGGCCAGTTTCCTCGCGCCGAACGGAGACATTCGCGGAAACGGAACGCTCGATATTGCCGGCAACCTGACCCTGCAGGCCGGACAGATTTACCCGACGACCCTCTCGGAATTCAACATCTACGCCTATGACTACGATCCCGGAAGCGGCACACAGCCGGGCTCCGTAACGATCCTCGGCGGCGCCTACCGGCCCATGCCCCTTTCCGCCGGCGGCACGCTCTCGATCTACGCGTCCGACATCACCCAGGGCGGCACCCTGCGGGCGCCGATCGGAGTGATCAATCTCGGCTACAACGGCGTCGGCGACGCCCCGGTCGATCCTATCGCGGGGGGCGTGTTGGCGGCCCCGCTCACGAACAACCTGACACTCACCGCCGGCAGCGTCACGTCGGTCGCCGCCGTCGATCCCCGCACGGGCGAAGGGCTTCTCATACCTTTCGGGATCAGTATCGACGGCAACTCCTGGATCGACCCCGCCGGAAACGACATCACCATCGCCGGCCTTCCCACCAAGGCGGTCAACCTTCGCGGAAGCAACGTCACCACCGAGGCCGGATCGACGATCGACATCCGGGGCGGCGGTGACCTATACGCCTATCGCTGGATTCAGGGGAACGGCGGCACCCGGGATATTCTCGACAGCTCGACCAGCTTCGCCGTCATTCCGGGTTACGGGTTCAATTACGCGCCCTATGCGCCCTTCAACAACAGCGCCCTCGCGACCGAACTTCAGGGCGCCCAGGGCTACGTGAACAACAGTCTCAAGGTCGGCGACCGCGTCACCCTTGGCGCGAGCCCGGGACTTCCGTCCGGAACCTACACGCTGCTGCCCGCGCGATACGCCCTGCTGCCCGGAGCGTTTCTCGTGACGCCGGCGGCCGTCACACCGCAGGCCGGCGATCCCATCGGAACCTTTGTCATGCCCGACGGGTCGAGCCTGGTTTCCGGCTATTTTTCCAACGATCTTGACCGCTCCCGGATCGGGCGCACCTCGATGATCCGCCTTGAGATCGCCCCTTACACGGTGACTCGCCAGCGCGCGGAATACGAGGATCTCTTCGCCAACACCTTTCTGAAACAGGCGGCCCTCGACCGCGACTTCACCCCACCGCGGCTTCCGATCGATTCGGGCTACCTTTCATTTTCGGCCCTGTCCACAATGTCGCTTCGCGGCGCGGTGGATTCGGTGCCGCCCGAGGGCGGTCGCGGCGCCCTCATCGACATCAGCAGCCCTCTCGACATCATCATCAACAAGACCGGGACCGGCGGCGGCGCCGGAAACCTCGTGCTGAGCGCGGCGCAATTGAACGGCTTCAACGCGGAAAGCCTCCTGATTGGAGGGCTGCGCTCGTTCGGGCCCGACGGCGCCCAAGTGACCGTTCGCACGGGCAGCATCACCGTGGACAATCCCGGCACACCCCTGATGGGATCGGATATCATTCTGGCCGCGACGAACGGGATTGAGTTGACCGATGGATCTTCCATCGTGGGCGCCGGCAGCGTGTCGACGCTCGATCCTATCTTCATCGGAGACAGTTCGGTCCCGGGAAGTGGCAATGGCGTCCTCATCCGAGTCAGCGGCAACACCATTGCACCGGTGTTCCGCTCGGGTGTGGATGATTCCACGATGCCCAACCTCGCGGTTGGCGCCAACGCCCTGCTGAGTGGCGAAAGCCTGACGCTCGACTCGACTTACGGGACCGACCTCGATCCCACCGCCAGATTGATCGCCAACACCGTGACCTTGAACTCCGGGCAAATCAGCATTCAGCTCGACAACCCCGGAACGCTCCTCCCGACCGATGGGCTGGTCCTTTCGGGACAGGCGCTGGAAAGCATCCAGCAATCCGCCCGGGATCTCACGCTCGGCAGCTATTCGACCCTTGACTTGTACGGCACGGGAGATGTTGGATCGAGCGCGCTGTCCCGCCTCTCCCTCCAAGCCAGTTCGATCCGGGGTTTCAACACCACGGGCGGCATGGTGACCTTCACGGCCAGCCAGCTTGCGATCGGAAACGCAAACGACGCGCCATTCAGCGCCCTGCCCGCCGGACCACTCGACGGTTCGCTGCTCTTCAACGCGGGCCAGATTTCACTCGGCGACAACGATGTCCACGTCGAGAACTTCGCGACCGTCGAAATGAATCCCCAGTCGCGCCTGCTGGCGTCCGGGACCGGATCCTTCGAAACGGCGGGCGACCTTGCGGCGACCACTCCCGTGATTTCCGGCGCCGGCGCCGCGAACCACCGGTTGGCAGCCGCGGGCGATCTTTCCCTGAGCCGTCCAGTCGGCGGCGGTTCCGGAGCGGGCGCGGGAGGACTGGGCGCGACGCTCATGTTTGAGGGAAACGCGGTGGAAATCAACACCGACATCCTCGCTCCCAGCGGCCAGGTCACGGCACGCGCCACCGGTGGCGATCTCCTGATCGGAAACCTCGCAACCGCATTGATCGACGTCGGCGGCACTTCAAAAACCTTTCTCGACGTGATCCGCCACACCGACGGCGGGACGGTGAACCTCGCTTCCGCCACCGGCGACGTCACAATCGGCGTGGATGGATCGGTCGACGTTTCGGGTCCGAATGGCGGCGGGAACGCCGGATTTCTCAATGTCAGCGCACCGAACGGCGCCTTCACCCTCGCGGGAAGCATCGATGGATCGTCCGGCGCCGGTCAGCGAACCGGTTCCTTCTCCCTGGACGCGGGCAGTATCGCCGGAAACGATCTCACCGCGATCGACGCGCAACTCAACGCCGGATCGTTTCTGGAATCGCGCGACTACCGCGTCCGCACCGGAGATCTGACGGTCGGCGACGCCGCCTCCCGGATCTACCGGCTCGCGGCCGACTCCGGCTCCATTACCGTCGGCGGCACGATTGACGCCTCCGGCCAGACCGGTGGAAGCATCGACCTGATCGCCGCCGGCAACCTGACCGTGCTGCCCGGCGCGCTGCTGGACGCCTCGGGCCTGGCGTTTTCTTCCGCCGGCAAAGGCGGAGATGTCTCCCTGACCGCCGGAGCGGCCATCAATGGAGTGGCCGATCCCGGAGCAATCCTCGATTTGCAAACCGGATCCGCGATTGACCTCTCCGGCGCGGGCGCCCTTCCGGACAGCGAGTCACGCGGACAATTCACCGGCACGCTTCACCTCCGGGCGCCGCAAAACGCAACCCTCACCGATGTCCAGATCGCCGCCATCGGTTCGGCGATCGCCGATCCTTCCAGCATTCTTGTCGAGGGCTTCCGAGTCTATGATCGAACGGGAACGGGAACGCTGGACAACGCGCTGCTGGCCACCATTCAGGCCGACGGCGACGCGTTTCTCGGATCGGCCGGGACGGCGAGCGCGAACTACAACGCCATGCTTTCGCGTCTCACCTCGCTTCAACCGTCACTCGACCTCATCCTCGCGCCGGGTGTCGAGATCGTCAATCGCACCGGAAGCCTCACCCTCGGCTCGACAGGATCGGGCACCACTTCCGACTGGAATCTCGCCGGGCTTCGCTTTGGTCCGCGAAGCGCGCCGGGCGTGTTGACGCTCCGCGCCAGCGACAACCTGACATTCTACAACGCCATCAGCGACGGATTCAGCGGCGGGACGAGCCTCTGGCTTTCGCCCCTGGTCGCCAACAACGCCCTGCTGCCCGACAACACCGAGTCATGGGCTTATCATTTCACGGCAGGCTCGGACCTCGCCGCGGCAAGCTACCGCAAAACGCTTTCGACCGATGTCCTGGCCGCCAACGCCGGCCTGCTCGAACTCGGAAAAGACACCGGCAACACCATCACCGTCGGCGGGTCGAACGCCACCACCGCTTCCGTCATCGGGAACGCCTTCCAAGTCATCCGAACCGGTTCCGGCGAGATCGATCTCAATGTCGGCCGCAGCCTGCGGCTTCTCAATCCTTTCGCATCCATCTACACGGCGGGAACCCAGGTCGCCGACCCGACTTCCGTGTTCGCCGCCGGCGACTTTGTCGTTCCCATCACCGTCAGCAACCTGACGCAGGGAAGCCTCGGAGCCCGGCAGCAGAACTATCCCGCCCAGTACAGCCTGGCCGGAGGAAATGTCTCCATTTACGCCGGTGAAAACATCGAGCGAAAAACCACGAACAACTCCGGCCCGATCGACGATTCGTCCCGGCAATTGCCGAACAACTGGCTCTACCGCCGTGGTTACATCGGCGCCGACGGAGACTACGGGCTGGTCCGTGTCGGTTCGGGACCGATCGCCCTCACGGATCCGGCCGCCTCGACCTCGTGGTGGATCGACTTCAGCAACTTCTTCGAGGGCGTCGGCGCCCTCGGCGGCGGGGACGTTTCCCTGAAGGCCGGCGGGGACGTCAAGAACGTCGACGCCGTCATTCCCACCAACGCCCGAGCCGCCATGGGCACGCCGGACACCTCCAATCTTTTGGAATTGGGAGGAGGCGACCTGCTCGTGCGCACGGGGAACAACATCGACGGCGGCGTCTACTTCGTGGAACGGGGCACCGGTCGTCTCGAAGCCGGCGGCGAAATCACCACCAACGCCACCCGATCCCCTTCCCTCGGCATCATCCAGAATCTGAACGATCCCGATGCCGCCCGGCTCGACCCGCTCACCTGGCTGCCGACCACCCTCCTGGTCGGCAAGAGTTCCTTCGATGTCTCGGCGAACGGCGACCTGCTCCTCGGACCCGTCACAAACGCCTTCATGCTCCCGCCCGGATTGAACAACCGATTCTGGTACAAGACCTATTTCAACACCTATAGCCCCGAGGCGTCGGTTGAAGTCAGTTCGCTCGGCGGCGACGTTACCCTCCGAAACTCCACGACTCTTCCCGATTTCGCCGTCGCGCGGAATATCCTGGAAGTCTGGATCGAAAGGCAACAGATCCTGTCCCAGGGACCGACCGGGGCCGCGTATTACCATCCGTGGCTGCGTCTTGCCGAGACCAGCCTGCAGCCCTTCCTCTCGCTGCTCCCGGTTCAACCGCCCACTCTCAAGGCAACGGCGCTCGCCGGAGATATCAATATCGCCGGGAATCTCACGCTCTTTCCGGCGCCACTGGGTCAATTGGAGCTGGTCGCCAACGGAAAGCTCAACGCCCTGCAGCCAATTGGCTTGTCCAACGTCCGCATCCCGGGCCAAACCGTCAACCTCTGGAGCGCCAGCCAGATCAACATCTCCGACGCCGATCCCGACTCCGTGCCCTCCCCGACTACCCCGTTCGCCTACTACAGCGTGGTGGGAAGCTCCGCGAACTTGAACATAACCACCCAGAACAATTTTCTCGCCAACGTGGCGAATCGTTTCACCGAGTCGGGCTCGACCACTGGCCGTTTTGCCGTCTCGCAGACCAAGCAGGCCCTGCACACCGCCGGCCTGCTGCACCGGAACGACCCGGAACCCCTTCGAATCTATGCGTTGGGCGGCGATCTTTCCGGCCTCCGTCTCTTTTCGCCGAAAGCCTCCCGTATTTTCGCCTCGAACGATATCACCGACATATCGTTCTATTTGCAGAACCTCAGTGAGACCGACGCCACCGTCGTCACCGCCGGACGCGATGTAACGGCCTACGACGCCGCCAGCCCCCTAAGAATCGCCTCTCTGCTGGAAGGCAACGCCCTTTCGTTTTCCGAACGCCCCCTGGCCGGGGACATCCACATCGGCGGTCCCGGCAGCCTTCAGGTGCTCGCCGGTCGCGACGTGGACCTTGGCACCGGTTCCAACAATCCCGACGGCACCGGCACCGGGATTGTCAGCGTCGGAAACATTCGGAACCCCTTTCTTCCTTTCGGCGGCGCAAGCCTGTACGTGGGCGCCGGCATCGGTTCCGGATCAAGCCTCTCCGAAAGCAAAATCGACATCCAGAATTTTATCGATCAGTTCGTCAACGGCGGTGACGGGGAAAGCTACCTCGCCGAACTCGAGATCGACAATTTCGACAGCCTTTCCGCCGAGCAACAGGCCCAGATCGCGCTGGAAGTGTTTTTCCGGATGCTACGGGATGCCGGGCGGAATTTCAACGATCCCGCCAGTGCCGGTTTTGGCAATTATGATTCTGGGTTCGCGGCGATCGACGCCCTTTTCGGACAAGGGGGAAGAGAAGGCGAAATCCTGGCTCGAAGCCGGGATATCCGGACCCGAAGCGGCGGAAACATCGGGTTGTTCGCGCCGAGCGGAGGGCTCACGCTCTCCGATAGCCTCGACACCAATGCCCTGACGCCTCCGGGCATCGTCACCGAATCGGGTGGAGACATTTCCATTTTTACCAATGACAGCGTGGACATCGGCGTCGGCCGCATTTTTACACTTCGCGGCGGCGACATCGTGATCTGGTCCACGGCCGGCGATATCGCCGCCGGCTCCTCGTCAAAGACCGTGCAGTCCGCGCCCCCGACCCGCGTGCTGATCGATCCCCAAAGCGCCACCGTGGAGACCGACCTCGCCGGCCTCGCCACTGGCGGCGGGATCGGCGTCCTCGATACCGTGGCCGGCGTCATGCCGGGCGACGTCGACCTGATCGCCCCCTCCGGAATCATCGACGCGGGCGACGCCGGTATCCGCGTGACCGGCAACATCAATCTGGCCGCCACCCAGGTGGTCAACGCTTCGAACATCGCCGCCGGAGGCACCTCCACCGGCGCGCCGGCAACCCCGACCGTCTCCGCGCCGAATATCGGCGGGTTGAGCGCCGCTTCCGCCGCCGCCGGTGGCGCCACCTCCGCCGCCACCGCCGCGACAGCCGATGCCGCGCGCTCGCAAAACAGCGGCCCCGTCCAGGACGAATCCCCCTCTCTCATCACCGTCGAAGTCCTGGGATATGGCGGCGGCGCCGTCCGTGAAAGCCGTAAACCGGAGGAAAACGAGGAACGGGAGCGGCGCGAAAGGGATGCGGCAGGATCCGTCGGGGATCCCCTGGGCAATTAAGCGCCGACCCGCGCTCTACCCTGTTAGGTTCGGCACTCAACCCTGTTGAGTCTGGGGAGGAGCATCGGGAATCGCCTCATGTATAAAAAGGATCTCACGGAAATGTGACGAACCGGTTCCGCATGTGACAAATCCGTGGCGAAGAACCATCCCCTGTCACTCACGCATCGACCCTGTCCGACACCGAACCTTCAAACCCACCAAAACCTCCTCGGGCGGGCGCCTGCCTCTTGCAAACGGACCAGAGGCCTCGTCACGCTCCCGTTCCCGGAAACGCGGAAGCGGGACACGCCTTGTTCTTTTTCTTATATATAATGTGATCCCGCCATTAATGTGACGAATATCCCTCTCCTGTGACGGTTCTGTTTCTAAGATTGACGCTTTGTCACACACTCGCACACACACCTCTCGGGCGCCGGAACCCCTTTCCCAATAGGCCTTGACAGCGAGGGCTCAAATTTTCACAAGCAACATTTCGGCGACTTTTTCGTCACGTTTTTTATATATTTATTATCGGCATGGCGGTCACAAAACTGTCACTCACATCCGTTTGAAGCGGGCATGCAAACACAGCTACATAGCCGCGCCGGCAAATCGGCGATTTAGAACTCAAACCATTAAGAACCCAACATCACAACAAGCCCTTCAAACATGAAACTGAAATCTCTCATCCTAGGCGGCGTGACCGCCCTTCTCGGCACCGTTTCCGGTTTCGCGCAGAACGTTGAAATCAACTTCACAGGTTCCACCGCATTCCGCTCGGCCGCCCACGCGACCATCCTCGACGTTCTCGGCGGCCAGGGCACGGCGGAATACTGCTATGACGGCTCCACCTACGGCGGTTCCAGCCACGCCGTGATTCGCGGCCAGTTCAACGGCAAGACCTACGTGGTTCGCACGAGTTGGTCCGGCTCGACCGCCGGGATTGCCTCCGTCGTCGACCAAACCACCGTCAATGTCATTGACGAAACCATCAATGTCCCGACGACCGCCGGCGCCATGATCGCCAGCCCGACCTTCAAGGCGGAGGTGGCCCAATTCTCCTTTTCGGACGTGGGTGTCGCGCTGTCCAGCCGGCCCACAGCCACGCTTGGCGGCGGCCCGGTTGGAGTGGTTCCCTTCATCTTCGCGGCAAGCCCGACCTCGGCGAGCGCCACGGCACTCGATAACATGACTGATCAGCTTTTTCAGGCCCTGTTTTCCACCGGCCAGCTTCCGCTGAGCATGTGGACGAACAACGCGGCCGACAACCCGGTCACAAATCCCGGAACCGGTCGCTACGTTCTGCCGTTCGGACGCGACAGCGGCTCCGGCACCCGCGCCACCACGCTCGCGGAAACCCAGTACGGCCCCTTCACCTCCGTCCAACAGTACGGCCTTGACCCGGTGATTACCGGCGGCGCCGGCGCGGGCAACCCGGTCACCGGCCTCGGCACGCTCGGCAACGAGGGCCAGTCCAGCGGAAGCACGCTGCGCAACATCCTGTCCTCCGACTTCAGCAACGTGGGCGGCGAAAATTACATCGCCATCGGCTACATCGGTGCGGCGGACGGCCAGACCGTGATCAATGCCGGCGGCAAGGCTCTGAAGTACAACGGCGTCGATTTCTCCATCGATAACGTGAAAAACGGCAGCTATACCTTCTGGGGCTATCAGCAGTTGTTTTCCCACCCGACGATCGACGCCGACCAGCAGGCCTTCGACTCCGCGCTTCGCGCCGCGATTCCGAACAATCTGGGATCAAACTTCGTGTCGCTTACCGACATGAACGTCACTCGCAACGGCGGCGACGGCGGTCCGATCTCCCCGAACTGATCGATCGACTTCCGATCGCTCCCAAACAGGAAATCTTCATTCATTGAAACCCGGCATCCTTCACGTGTTCGCCTCCCGAGGCGGATCGCACGGCCAACCGGAAAAACCCTGCACGCCGTAAACAGATGCCAACCTTCCTTCCATATTTCGTGAAACTTCTACGAATTACGGGAGCCCTGCTTTTCGCAATGGCCATGGCCTATGTGCCATCGGCCTTTGCCGATACCTGGCCACCGGCACCGGGCGATCTCGTCCTCGGTGTCCAGGCCGAAAGCGGCACAGGCTCCAATACAAACCTCTTCTTCAACCTGGGACCGGCTTCCACGCTTCGGGACACTCCGAATCCGGGCCTCCTAGGTAACATCGCCACCGAAATGGCGGCGACTTTCGGCGCCGGTTGGGCAAACCGGACGGACCTCTACTTCGGCGTGATCGCCAACTTCAGCAACCTGCCGACCACGGGCCCCTCCGCGGGCGGCGTGACCAACGGCGACCCTTCCCGAACCCTATACGCCAGCCGAGCCACGGCGACGGACGGCGGTTCGCTGGCCTTCACGGGCTACAACGAATCGGGTCTCGGAACGGCCGCGACGATCGCCCAGGGCCAGTTGGCAATGCTCGCGACCCTGACAGCGAACGGCAACCAGGTGGCCACAGTGGACACCAGTGAGCCGGCAAAATTCGCCAACGGCTGGTCACACCACAACCCCTTCATCACGACGGGGGTTCAGGGCGCCGCCTACACCGTTCTCACCGGAGGTATTCAGAATACCTTCAATGCGGGCGGGGACGCGAAAGTCGACATTCAGCGCATCCTTCCCTCCACGGGCACGGGCACACTGGTGTCGACGATCACGATCGCGGACACCGGTGACATCACCGCGACCGGCACGGGCACATCCTACTTCTCGCTGAGCGCGGGGACGACCACTGGCGGCCGGATCAATGGCCTCATCGACGGGACGCTCTTCGCGGACGGAACCATGGTCAGCCTGACAGCCGTTCCGACGCAGTCGGGCACCGTCTTCGGCGGCTGGACCGGCGATGCGTCGGGTACCCAGAATCCGCTCACCGTGACGATTGGCGCCAACACCACAATCGGCGCGAACTTCATCACACTGACGGGCACTTGGCCTCCGGCGCCGGGCGACCTGATCCTGGGCTTCCAGGCCGAAAGCGGCACGGGCTCCAATGTGAATCTCTTCGCCAACCTCGGGCCGGCGTCCGACGTACGGGACAATCCCGCGCTGGGCACCGTCGCGGTGCTCGGAACGGAACTGGCCAACACGTACGGAGCCAGTTGGTTCACCCGCACCGATCTCTTCTTCGGAGCGATCGCGAATTTCAGCAACGCGCCGACCACGGGACCGAGCGCCGGTGACACCACCAATGGCGATCCGACCCGGACGGTCTACGTCAGCCGGGCAGCCATGGCCGACGGCGATTCGATTCCCTTCTCGCTGAACGAGAGCGGACTCGGCACCGCCGCCACGATCCTGCAGGGTCAATACGCGATGCTGGCAACTCTTCCGGTGGGAACCAACGAATCGGCCACGGTCAGTTCGGCGGAACCGGCGAAATTCGCCAACGGCTGGTCGCACCATAACCCGTTCGTCGCGGCGGGCGTCCAGGGCGCCGGTTACACCGTATTTGGGGGAGGCGTGCAGAATACCTTCGGCCAGGGCGGTCCCGCCAAGGTCGACCTCCAGCGCCTCCTGCCGAACAGCGGCACCGGCACCTACGTGGCCACGATCACTATCGATTCCAGCGGCAACGTCAGCATCGGCGGTGCGGCGACGAACTACTTCACCCTGTCTCTGGGCACCGCCACCGGCGGCCGGATCAACGGGCTGATCAACGGCGGTGCGCTCTACGCCGAAAACTCGACCGTCACCCTGACTGCTGTCCCGACTCAGAATGGAGTCGTCTTCAACGGGTGGAACGGGGACGCCTCCGGCACGCAGAACCCGCTCACGGTAACTTTCGACGCCAGCAAGTCGATCGGAGCCGACTTCGGAGCGGACCTAAGCGATCCGGATTTGGATGGGATTTCGACCTATGACGAAACGAACATCCACATGACGGATCCGAACGTCGCCAACGCTCCGCCGGCCCTTCCCGGGAACGTCACTTACCTGGGCACGGCCGACCTGTCATCGATGGGAACGTCCGAGGGAGCGGAGATCTCCGCGTTCGACCCCGCCAGCGATCGACTCTTCTCGACCGGCACGAAGGGTCTGCAGGTGACCGACATCTCCAATCCGGCCGCTCCGGCCGCCGTTGGCTTGATTGACTTCACCGCGGCCCCGTTCAGTCTGAACGCCACGTCCCCGACCAGCGTCGCTTCACACGGCGGCCTCGTCGCGGTGGCGATTCCGGACGGAGTGGACAAGAATAACCCGGGCACGGTCGTCTTCCTCGACGCGGCGACGGCGGGCCCGGGTGCGGGCTTCCTCGGTTCGGTCGTGGTGGGTTCCCTTCCCGACATGGTCACCTTCACGCCGGACGGCACGAAGGTCCTGGTCGCCAACGAAGGCGAATATGCCGACGCGGGCGGTCCCGGCACGGCTCTGGGAACGGTCACCATCATTGACGTTTCCGGCGGAGTTGGAAGCGCCACGGTCACGACGGCCGACTTCACGAGCTACGACGGCACGGAAGCCGCCCTCATTGCCAGCGGCGTGCGCATCTTCCCGGGCGAATCGGCCTCGAAGGATTTCGAGCCCGAGTACATCGCGGTGTCTCCCGACAGCATGACCGCTGTGGTCACCCTTCAGGAAAACAATGCCGTAGCGATCCTCGACATCGCCACGGCGACGTTCACCGACGTGGTTCCGCTGGGTCTGAAGGATTTCAGCACCCTGCTCGCCGACCTGAGCGACAAGGACGACGGCTCCGGCGGTCAAATCGGTCATCTCACCACGGGAAATCCGGTCTTCGGGATGTACATGCCCGACGGTGTCAAATCCTTCGTATACAACGGCCAGACCTATTACGTGACGGCCAACGAGGGCGACGACCGGGACGACTTCACCCCCGATTCCGAGCGCGTCAAGAACCTGACGCTGGACGCGACGGCGTTCCCGGATGCCGCCACCCTCCAGCAGGATTCGGTACTGGGTCGCCTCAACGTGACCAATGTGGCCGGTCTCAATGGGGACACCGAACCCGATGGCGACATCGATCAGCTCCGCATGTATGGGGCGCGGTCGTTCTCCGTTTACGACTCCATGGGCAACCAGGTCTATGACAGCGGCGACACGATCGAGAAACTCGTGCAGAGCTTCGGCAAGCCGTATTTCGACGATGGCCGCAGCGACAACAAGGGCCCCGAGCCCGAGAACGTCGATGTGGGCATCATCAACGGCCAGGTCAAGATCTTCGTCGGCCTCGAGCGCTCCAACGGGGTGATGATGTTCGACTACGATCCCGCCGGCGCCGGCGTGAACTTCGAGGCCTTCCTCACCAACACCGGTGACGTGAGCCCCGAGGGCGTTCTCTTCATCCCCGCGGTCGATTCGCCGAACGCCAAGGCTCTGGTCGTGGTGTCGAACGAAGTCAGCGGCACGGTGTCGATTTACGGCATCGACGTCCCGACCTTCGATCTGACTGTCACTCCCGCCGCCAACGGCATGGTCACCGGCGACGGCACCTACGCCGCGAACGCCGTGGCCACCGTCACCGCGACGCCCGACGCCGGCTTCACCTTCGGCGGCTGGACCGGTGATGTGCCGGGCCCGAACGTGAACGACAACCCGCTCATGCTCACGATGGACGCCAACAAGACCATCGCGGCGACCTTCTCGGCGGACACGACGGACACCGACGGCAACGGCTTTTCCTCCTTCGAGGAGGGCGGCCTGAATGGACTTCCGAATCGCTTCCGCGTCGGGGACACGGTCGACATCGACCTCAGCTTCCTCGACGACAGCATGTTCAAACTGGTCATCAAGGGCCTTCCGAAGGGACTCACCTTCGATCCCCTGACCAAGCACATCACGGGAACGATTCAGGGCACCGTCAGTGACAGTGGCATTGTCATCACCAAGCTGAACGGCCGCCGCAATGTCGGCATGATCCTGCTGAACCTCACCGTCGATGACTACCCGTTCCTGGGCACCTATCAACTCCTCGCCGAGGACAACAGCGCCATGCCGCTGCCGATCGGCCAGGTGAAGATCACGGTCAACAAGGTCGGCGCCTGGACGGGTGTTTTCGAGCAGGTGGGGCAAAAAACCCGCAAGGCCAAGGGCACCTTCGTCAACGCGGGCGGCAGCACGCAGACGATCGCGGCCGAATTCCCCGCCAAAGGACTTCCCACGATCACCGCCAACCTGATGCTCGACGATTCCACCTCCCTGGTGAACGGCGATCTCGACGGCGGCCCGAACACCCTGCGCGGCTTCCGCGTGATGGAGGCCGGCCGGGCTCCCGGCACCAACACCGCCATCACGATGTCGCTGACCCCGAACACTCCGGGCGACAGTGTCAACGTGCCCGGCGGGATCGGCTACGCCACCGGAACGGTCACCACAAAGGGAACGGCCAAGCTGCTCGCCTATCTCGGCGACTGCCAGAAGATGAGCGCCGCCGTCTGCCTCTCCTCGACCGGCCAGATCGTGCTCTGGAGCCAGCCCTACAAGAACAAGAACTCCTATATCGGCGGCATCGTCGACATGGGCGACCTCGGGCTGCCCTCGCGCGTCGCTCCGACCGAGAGCACGACCGATGGCGTGAAGTGGTTCAAGGATGCTGACGTCAAGGAAAAGGGCTACCCGAACGGCTTCCCGGTCCAGCAACTGACCGGCGAAACCAGCAAGTGGGTGCGCGTTCCGAATGCGACGGCGCTGGCGCAATCGCTAGGCCTGAACTTCAGCGAGATCGCCGTCTCCTACTTCGGAGAGGCCACCGGCCTGGCGAATCTGCCGACGCTGTTCAGCGTTCGCGGCAAATTCAGCCTGCTGGCCGTGCAACCTCTGACATCGGTTCCGTGGAAGGGCAAAGCCAACGTCAAGAACGGCACCTTCGCCGGCACCCTGACCTTGACCGCCGGAAAGAGCAAGACAAGCGGTGTCCTCCTGCAGGACGATGCCTTCGGCACGGTTGTCGGTGTCGGTCAGATCAAGATTCCCTTGGTCGGCGGTCCGAAAGGCGCCTTCCAGACCTCGGGCTTGCAGTTGGATCAGACACCTTGATTCACCCATCCATCCACGGGCGATCGCTGAAAAGAAGTCGCCCTCATTACAATTGCCCCTCCGCGGAGATATCCTTCGCGGGGGGGCCTTTTTTTAGGGAGGCCGAACTCCCGGCGCCAGCCATGTTGCGCGCCAAGCGCGAGCAACCTCGCCCAAAAAACCCCGTTTGCCGGTTGGGGACACCCGGCTCAGAAGCCTGCCGGATGCGAACGATCCATCGCAAATGGTGGAGCATAGCGGAGTCGAACCGCTGACCTCCTCAATGCCATTGAGGCGCTCTACCAGCTGAGCTAATGCCCCATTTGCGGGAACCCGCCGGAGCCCTGTCCGGCGGCGAAACGAGGCGGACAGTAGGATACAATCCGCGCGTCGGCAACCGTTTTTCTGATCGCTCGTCAGGAGATTCCTTGCCCGTACGGCCCCTCCTGATATCCTTCCGGATCGATCACCCCTACCCCCGTCTTTTCCATGAAAAATTGCGATCCTTTACGCCTTATACCCCCGGTCCTCGCACTCTCCATCCTCCTGACGACAAACCTCCGATCGGATGAGTTCCGTTCGTTCACCAACGCCAAGGGCCAGACGATCGAGGCAAAGGTCATCGGCCTGCAAGGGGCCCAGGTCACCATTGAAATGAAGGACGGCCGAAAATTCACCGTCCCCGCCAACTCCCTTTCCGCCGAGGATCAGTCCTATCTCAAGACGTGGAAACCCGCTCCCACAAGCGCCGGAACGCCGCTGAAGGAGGAAAACGGCGTCACCATCGCCTCGCTCAACGAAGTCGTCGGCGCCGAACTCTTCAAAGACATCGCCCTTTGGGAAAGCGCCCCGGAGGACACCGCTAAACGCCTCGATTGGCCCCGCGAATCGAAAACACCCTACTCCGAGAGCTTTCGCGCCTATCCCAGGGAGGCCTACCGTTTCCTCGGCGCCCGCCCTTATTCGGCGGCCTTGTACGGCGAGGACGGCAAGGTGACCGGCCTTTCCATTGTCTTCGCCAACAAGGGCGATTCCTTCGGCTCGGCCGGAAGCGGCGAGGAACATTTCATCAAGGGAAAACCCGTTCCCGGCGGGCTCGAAGGGCTGCGCATGATCATGGAAAACGACGCCGAAACGATCTCAAGCGCGCTCACCGGACTGCTCGGCGAGTCCGACCGTCAGAAATTCGGCGAGGGCGAGACTCGGACCGATGTGCAGCGCTGGGATTGGAACGGCCACGCCTTCCTCCTCTCGCACGTCGAGGACGAATACGTCGGCCTTTCCATTCAGCCGGTGGAATTCGCCGACAAGCGCGGTCGCTCCGCCCGCGTGCCCGACTCGCTCGTTCGGGAACGGGCGCGAGGCAATGTGGAAGCACGTGAAAATGGCGATGTCGTGATCGGCAATCTCCCGATGGTCGATCAGGGACCCAAGGGCTACTGCGTGCCGGCCACCGCCGAACGCTGCATGCGCTACCTCGGCATTCCCGCCGACATGTATCTGCTCGCCATGGCCGGCGAGACCAAAATCGGCGGCGGCACCTCCGTTTCTCTGCTGCTCAACAACATCGGTCAGGACATCAAGCGAAAGGGCCGCAAGTTCGAGAGCTGGACCGGCGAGTTCAAGCTCCGCGACCTCAAGAAATACATCGACGACGGCATTCCCGTGATGTGGACGCTTTTCAGCACCAAGGAGTTCAACCAGACCGCCAACCAGCGCAGTAAGGAACGGAAAGAGACCGCCGATTTTGCCGCCTACGCGGGCAAAGTGAAGGCCGATTCCGAAGCGAACAGCCTGCCCGCGGATCGAACGACCGGACACGTGGTCATCGTGATCGGCTACAACGAGACGACGAACGAAATCGCCTTCAGCGACAGTTGGGGCGAGCGCTTCGCCGAACGCTGGATCACCATCCCCGAGGCCGAGCAAATCTCGCAGCAATATTTCTACGTGATCGATCTCTGAGCAACGCGCGGATTCAGGGATTGAGCAGCGCCCGGACAGCCGCCTCCAGCCCGCGCGTCACTTCGGCGAGCCGATCGAAGTCGATCCGATCCACCGTGTCCTCTGGCTGATGATAGTGAGCGTACCGAAACGGCGCCGTGTCCGTGGCCATCAGCGCGGGATAGCCGGCCCGCCAGAAGGACCAGTGATCCGACCACCCGACACCTTCAATTTCCTCGGGAAACGCCCCGGCCAAGGCTGGGACGCTCGATCCGGATGCGGCGTAGGCGCTCTCAACCGCTTCGACGAGCGACCGTGAGGTCTCGTTACCCACCAGAGCAATGAAATTTCCCGCCTCCGGAAAATGACCTTCCAAGCCGGGCGGGTATTTCTGACTGCCAGGCTCGTCCGAATAGCACCCCATCGTCTCCAGGCACAGCATTCCCGCGATCTTGATCCCGCTTTGACGGCAGTCGCGGGCGAACACCGCGCTTCCCATCTCGTCCGTCTTGTAGTAGGGCGGCTCCTCGTTCACAAAGGCCACCACCTGGAGAGTCCTCGCGTTCCGGGAACCCGCGAAGGCCTTCGCCAACGCCATCGCCGCCACCACTCCGGTGCCGTTGTCGTTGGCCCCCGGACATTCGGGGACCGTGTCGTAGTGGGCCCCGACCACCACGACTTCGTCGGCGCGCGACGTCCCGGGAAGTTCGGCGATCACGTTCCACACGTCTCGCCCCTCCACTTGATAAGTCTGGCGCCGCATCGCGTAGCCGAGGTTGTTGGGACCCAGGGTCGATTCGATCCACAGCGCGGCGGTCCGGAGCGATTCGTATCGCTCAAAATGCCGCTCCCCGATGTCTCCGGCGAGAATGCCGAGGGAACGACGCAGATCTTCAGTCGAAATTTCGGAGCGCATCATGCCCGCGACGGTGTTTCGTTTTTCGATTTCCTCCTCCGGTTCCGCGCCGGGATCGTTGAGGAAATGGGTGTAGGCGACCGAGCCGACGCCCAGCGCGATCACCCCCAGGGGCAGTCCCACCAGACAAAATCGAATCACCCGGCCCGTGTCCATTTCTTCCCGATAGCTCAGAAATCCCGATCCGCCAGCGATTCGGCCGCCGCCGGATCGAGCGCTTCCATGACCGCCTCCGCGGCTCTCCCGTGCGCGCCGCCCGCCCCGAGCGTCTCGACGACGCCGGCAAGATCGATCCGCAGCGCTTCCCGCGCGGCCGCGTCGCCAAGCAAACGACTCAGTTCGGCCGCGATCTTCGGTCCGGTGGCGTCGCCCTGCAGCAGTTCGCGCACGACTTCGCGCCCGGCGATGACATTGACAATCCCGAGAAATTCGACCTCGACCAGCAGACGGCCAACCACATAGGTCAGCCACGCCACCCGGTATACCAGGCAGTAGGGAAGCCCGAAACAGGCCGCCTCCAGCGTCGCCGTTCCCGAGGCCACCACTCCCGCGACGGATCGCTGCATCACTTCGTGCACGGTTCCGACCTCGATCTCAAGGACGTCGTCCAGCCCCGCCTCGGACGCCATCTCCCGCATCCGCGCCTCGAGCTTCGCGTTCGCCGCCGCGCTCACAAAGCGCAGTTCTCTATTTCCCATCCCCAAAATTCGCGCCGCCGCCAGCATCGGGGGAAAAAGCGCCTCCACCTCGCGCGACCGCGAGCCCGGCAGCAGGGCGACAAGGTTTTCGTCCCGCGCGATCCCCGCGTCGCGCTCCGCCGCCAGCGAATCGACCAGCGGATGGCCGGCAAAAACCGTGGGCAGGCCCGAACTCTCGTAGAGCGCTTTCTCGAAGGGAAAAATGCAGATCATCCGGTCCAGCAACGCCGCCATGGTCTTGATCCGCCCCTTTTTCCACGCCCAGACCTGCGGGGAAATGTAATAGATCAGCTTCCCGGTGTAGCCACCCTCGCGCAATCGCTTCGCCAGCCGGAGATTATATCCCGGATAGTCGATCAGCACCACACCATCGGGCTTTTCCGCGAAAATCCGCGCCACGGTTTCCTCCATCTTCTTTTTGAAGTAACCGTATTTTCTCAAGACCTCCCACAACCCCAGCACCGCCGCCTCGTCGAGCCAGTCCTCCACCGCGCCGGATACGGCGTGCATCAGCGGGCCACCCAACCCCGCCATCTCGAATTTCCTCGCCGGCAATGACCGCATCAGGGCCGCGCCATGCGTGTCCCCGCTCACCTCGCCCGCGACCAGAAAAAGCCGTTTCATCGTCGATAAAGTCGCCCGAACCAACAGGGTTAGGTCATTGAGTCAACCCTGTTGAGTCGAATTTGGCGGTTCTGATTCGATTATTCGCGTCCGTTCGCGTCAATTCGCGGGTCCTTTCCCGCGTGGTTCGCGGTTTCGATCAGCCGGGTGATCTCCAGCGCCACGTCGAGCGCCGCGGCGCCGTGTTCCCCGGAAACCTTCGGCGCGGCGCCCCGGGCGGCGCAGTCGATAAAGGAGGCCAGTTCGCGTTTCAGCGGCTCGTCTTTCTCCACTTCGACCGCTTCACGGGCAATCTCCAGCCCGTCCTTTCGGTAGATCCAGCCGCTTTGGTCCTGATAATCGAGGGACAGGTAGGCGTCGGATTGGAAGACGCGAATCTTCCGCATCCGCTCCGGCGAAATGCGGCTCGCGGTCACGTTGGCGACCGCCCCGTTCGCGAATCGCAATCGCGCGTTGGCGATGTCCTCCCGGCGGGTCAGCACGGGAATGCCGACCGCGTCGATTTGCTCGATCGGCGCCCCCACGAGATGCAAAATGATCTCGAGATCGTGAATCATCAGGTCGAGCACCACGCCGATGTCGACGCTGCGGTTCGGAAAGGGGGAGAGACGGTGCACTTCGAGAAACTTCGGATCGGTCAGACGCGCCTCGAGCTGGGCCATCACCGGGTTGAAGCGCTCGATGTGGCCGACCTGCAGCACACAGCCGCGCTCGGCGGCGAGATCGATAAGCGCCTTGGCGTCGTCGAGCGAGTCGGCGATGGGTTTTTCGACGAGCACGTGCTTGCCCGCGTCGAGCAGCGCCGTGCCGATCTCTCGGTGGGTCACCGTCGGCGTCGACACCGAGGCGGCATCGACCATGGCGATCAGTTCGTCGATCGAGCCCGCCACCGTGCCGCCGAACTCGTCCGCGACAGCCCGCGCCCGCTCCGTGTCGGCGTCGAAAATCGCCGTCAGCTCGGCGTTTTCCAACTCGGCGTAGATGCGGGCATGGTTTCGGCCGATCGCCCCCACCCCGGCCACGCCGGCTCTGATTTTGGCGTCATTCATCGCGCTCAGCTATCGCCACAACGACAGCCACGTCAACCGACGGCTTCGTCCGTGGCTTTTCTCAATCGTCCGATGATTCATGCATCCAAGGGCGCGCTCCGTGCCGAATCTGGACGACGTGGACGGCGTCTTTTTGGACGGTAAATAAAACCCGGTACTTAGACGGATAGCGATCGAAAAGCAACTGCCTAACGCATTCCTCCCCCCATTTTCCATTCTCGGGAGCGAGTGGACATCGTTCCGGCATTCGAGACAATGAGGAAAGGGTTTCTTCCAAATTGTCAAGCCACTCTCCAATCTTGTGCGGAGCGACTTCCGCCAGCCAATCAACGACGGATCCGATATCTTCCCTCGCGGACTCGTCGATGATGACTGGATAGTCTTCCATCAAATTTTGCCCGCATATTTGGACCGAAAATGCGCCATTGCGTCACCTAGAGGCATCCCGTTTTCTTCCCCTTCTCTCAGAGCCTCGAGCGCTCGACGCAACCGCTCGTCATCCTCCGCCTGTCGGATTCGCGCCGCCATCTCCTCGTAGGCGGCGGCATCCTGCACCACGACCGCCGCCTGGCCGTTGACGGTGAGTATCTCCGGCTCGCGGGATTTCCTGAGTTTCTCTATGTGGCTCTTTGAGTTGCGCAGAAAATCTGTGAGCGGTTTGATATTGGCTACCGAAGTCATCGCAAAGAATTCTTTGTTTTTTGTATGCTACGCGAACTCAGAGCGGATTCAAGCTTTGTCTTCGTGGCCCCTGCCTATCCAATTCGAGCGTCACGCTCCCATCGCGAAAATCGAGACCCCCTTTTCCCCGCACAGTCGCTCGATCTCTTCCTTCCCGAGCAGAAGCGTCATCCCGGCCTCGATGACGATGGCGTTCACCCCGGCTTCGGCGGCGGTTTCGACCGTCGCGGGGCCCACGACCGGCACGTCGAAACGAAGATCCTGCTTCGGCTTCGCGACTTTCACCATCATGGCCTCGCCTTTCCCAAGCCCGCCGCCGCGCTTGAGCGCTTCGTTGGTGCCCTCGAAGGCCTCGACGGCGAGGACGGTGCCTTTTTTCACCACCACGGTCTGGCCGATGTCGAGGCGACTGACTTCCTTGGCGATGCGAAAACCGAACTCGGCATCCTCCACCTGGCGATCCTTGAGCGCGGGACCGCAAACGTGTCCGGGCGGCGGAAGGAGGTCCTCGAGAAAAACGGTCGCGGGCAACAGTTCGATGCCGTCCTTTTCCAGCTCGCCGGCGATGGCGGTGAACAGCGATTCGGCGTTCCGCTCCTTAACGGTTGCCAGCATCTTGAGGGTTCGGAGATCGGGACGCAGATCGAACAGGTTCTTCGGCGCGATCTGGCCGACCATGACGGCGCGGTCGACGCCCTCGCGCTTGAAGAATTTGATCATCTTCCCGAGCTGTCCGACACGCAGCCATTCAATGGCGTCGACCAAGTCCGCGAGGCCGGGCTCGGTCTCGTCGGTGAAGGCGGCCGCGGCCAGTTTTCCGACGCCCGCCCGGCGCGCCGCGCGAGCCATCGTCGCGGGGTAAAGGCCGTTCCCGGCGATCAGGCCGAGACTCTGAGGGATGCCATCGTCGCTCACGTCATGGCCTTACACCACGGCGGGACCGTTTGCAAAAGGCGGTGTCGCCCCGTCGCGCGACGCGCGACGCGCGTCGGGCGTCGGGACGTGGGGGTTCAGGCTTTGACGCCGAGCCGGGCGAGCAGTTTTTCCATCAGGCACCATTTTGTGACGGCCGATTGCAGCAGGTTCACGCCGACAAAGGCGGTAAACCAAAGCCAGTTCGGGTTCACGAAATGCGCCAGCGCCAGCGAGACCAGCACAAAAATTCCCGCAATGGCCCGGATCCAGTCGTTCATTTTCATCGTTTTCGTGGGTGGTGGTTGTTGATTCTCAAGCCAAATCCAGTCCAAATTTCAAAAGTCCGCTCAATCCTTCCGGTTCACCATGAAATAGATCACCGGCACGGCGATGCGGCTGACCAGCAGTGAGGCGATCTCCCCGGCCATCAGCGCGATGGCGAGCCCCTGAAAGATCGGGTCCATCAGGATCACGCTCGCACCGACGACGACGGCCATCGCTGTCAGCAGCATGGGCCGGAAACGCACCGCCCCGGCGTCCACCACCGCCTCGCGCAGCGGCATTCCCTGCTTGAGCCTGAGCTGGATGAAATCGACGAGAATGATCGAATTGCGCACCACGATGCCACCGCCGGCCATGAAACCGATCATTGACGTGGCGGAAAAAAACGCCCCCATCATGCCGTGCGCCGGCAGCACCCCGATGAGCGAAAAAGGAATCGCCGCCATCACGATGAGCGGAGTGACGAATGACTTGAACCACCCGACCATGAGGATGTAGATCAGCACCAAAACCGCCCCGAAGGCGATCCCGAGATCGCGGAAAACCTCGATGGTGATGTGCCATTCGCCGTCCCATTTCATCGAGGGCTCCACGTCGAGGAAAGGCTGGGTGGCGTTGAGAATCTTCAGCTTCGGATGGACGGCGCCGAACTTCGTCGCGTCCAGGTCGGCCAGCTTCCGGTTCATTTCGAAGATCGCGTAAACCGGACTCTCCTTGACCCCGGCGACATCGCCGATCACGTAGGTCACAGGCAGGAGGTTTTTGTGGTAAATGCTCTTGTCGATGATGTCCTCCTCGATGGTGACCAGTTCCCCGAGTGGCACCAGGGCCGGCGGAGCGGGCTGGCCACCCGGTTCCGGGAGAGCGTTGGCGTCACCCGAGCGCACCCGCAGACCGAGCAACTGCCGGGGATCGGTCCGAGAAGCGGACGGTAGTTTGACGCGAACGGTGACCGGTTCGCGCTCGCGGGGGAAGTGCGCCAGGTCCACATCGATGCCGTCGACCGCCATCTTCAGGGTCTGCGAAATCGTCTCGGCGGTGATGCCGTTGAGCGCGGCCTTTTCCTTGTCGATGCGAAAGCGGAAGCGTTTCTGATCTTCCTCGCCATACCAGTCGACGTCGACCACCCCCGGCGTCGCCTCGAAGACCCGCTTCACCTCGCGGGCCAGCGCCTCGCGATTCGCGCGGTCGTGCCCATAGACCTCGGCCACGAGCGTTTGCAGGACGGGAGGCCCCGGGGGTACCTCCGCCACGGCCAGGGCGGCGCCGTGTTTCTCGGCGATCGGCTGGAGCTTCGGCCGGACGCGTTTCGCGATATCGTGGCTGGCGGCGGCTCGGTCGTGTTTCGGCAGCAGGTTCACCTGGATATCGGCGACGTTCGGTCCGCGGCGCAGAAAATAGTGCCGCACCAGTCCGTTGAAATTGAAGGGCGACGCCGTGCCGGCGTATACTTGGTAGTTCGTCACCTCCGGCTCGCGGGCGATCACGGCCGCCATTTCGCGGGCCACGCGGGCGGTCTGTTCCAACGTCGCCCCCTCCGGCATGTCGAGCACCACCTGGAACTCGCTCTTGTTGTCGAAGGGCAGCATCTTCACTTTCACAAATCCAACGCCAACCAGCGCCATGCTGCCCAGCAACAGCAGCGCCACGATGCCCAGAAAGGCCCACTGGTGCCGGTGCCCCTCCAGCAACCAGTTCATGTAACGGCGGTAGAGCCGCGTCACCGCCCCTTCCGCCCCGTGCCCATGGCCGCCGTTCTCGTCCTTGTCGCCTTCGGCCCCGCCCGCCTTCGATCGTTTCAGGAGTCGGACCGCCGCCCACGGCGTCACGATGAACGCGATCAAGAGCGAAAAAATCATCGCCGCGCTCGCCCCGATCGGGATGGGTCGCATGTAGGGGCCCATCAGACCGCCGACGAAGGCCATCGGCACAATGGCGGCGATCACCGCCCAGGTTGCCAGCACCGTGGGATTTCCCACCTCGCTCACCGCTTCGACCGCGACCCGCGTCGCCGGCTTTTTCCCGCTCCCCGGCAGCCGGTGGTGGCGAACGATGTTTTCCACCACCACGATCGCGTCGTCCACCAGAATCCCGATGGAGAAAATCAGCGCGAACAGGGTGATGCGGTTGAGGGTGAAGCCGTAGAGGTAGAAAACCAGCAGGGTCAGGGCCAGCGTCGAGGGAATGGCGACCGCGACCACCAGCGACTCCCGCCAGCCAAGCATGAACAAAATCAGCAGCGACACGCTCGCCACGGCGATGCCCATGTGGAGCAGCAATTCGTTGGATTTCTCCGCCGCCGTTTCGCCATAATGCCGCGTCACCGCCACCCCGACATCGCCGGGAATGACCCGACCCTTGAGGGCTTCGACTTTTTCCAAAACCGCTTCCGCCAGACTGATCGCATTGGTGCCCGGCCGCTTCGCGACCGTGAGCGTCACCGCGTTTTCCTCCTCACCTCTCCCGCTCGAAGCCGCCGCCCCCTCGCCAAAACGCACGTAGTTGTCCGGCTCGTCCGCCCCGTCGGACAGCGTCGCCACGTCCCTGAGATAGACCGGCTTTCCGTCAAAGGCGCCCAGCACCACGTTCCCCGCCTCCTCCGCCGAGTGGACAAACGCGCCGCTCTCGATAACCACCTCGGCGTTTCCCGCCGTCATATCGCCCGCCCGGTATTGTCGATTGGCCTGCTGAAGGATGGGCACGATGCCCGCCAGGCTCAGGTTGCGCGCCGCCAGTTTTGCCGGATCGATCGAGGCGAGTATCGTCCGTCGCAGTCCTCCGATCAGCGTCGTTTCCGCCACGTCGGGCACCTGCTTGACCGCGTCCTCCAACTCCGCGCCCAGCCGGCGCAGCGTCACCGTGTCGTAGCGCTGACTGTGCAGCGTCAGGGCGAGAATGGGCACGTCATCGATCGACTTTGCCTTGATGAGCGGCGGGCTCACCCCGGGCGGAATGCGATCGAAGTTCGATTGCAGCTTCTGGTTCAGGCGCACCAGAGCCGTCTCCACATCGTGCCCCACCCGGAACCGCACGATCACCAGGCTCTCGCCTTCCCGGGACGTCGAGTAAACGTATTCCACCCCGGAAATCTCCCAGAGGAGTTTTTCCATCGGCGAAGTGACCCGCTCCTCCACCTCCTTCGCCGAGGCGCCCGGCATGGCGACCATGACGTCGATCATGGGAACCTTGATCTGCGGCTCCTCCTCGCGCGGCAGCATCAGGACGGCGAAAGCCCCCAGCAGCACCGAGGCGATCACCACCAGGGGCGTCAGCTTGGAGCCGATAAAGGTCCCCGCCAGTTTGCCGGCGAGGCCGTGGGGTTCCTGAGTTTCAACGAAATCGCTCATGATCGGATCGAGTCAACAGGGTCGAGTCCCGGACCAAACCCTGTTGGGTCGGCGGTTACTTGATGCTCAGCGGCTGTCCATCGCGCAGTTCGGCAGGCGGATCGGTAACGACCGCCTCTCCTCCATCGAGCCCGGCCAGAATCTCAACCGCGCCGTCGCGCGCCTCGCCCGTCCGAACGATGCGCAGCCGGGCCACCCCATCGTCGGCCGCCACGAAGACATAGTCCATTTGCCCGCGCGCAATCACCGCCGACTCTGGAACCCGCAAAGCCCGGCGGTCGCCGCGCGGGAGAAAGGCGCGACCGAACTGCCCGGCCCGCAGGGCTTCATTCGCGGGAAGATCGAGCTTGATGGAAAAAGTGCGGCTGCCCACATCGGCCGACGGCGCGACTTCGCTGACCCGGCCTTCGACATCCGCGCCACCCGCGCCCTCGACCCGCACGCGAAAGGCGTCCCCGATCTTGATCTCGCCGGCCAGGGATTCCGCCACCGCGATCTGGAGCCTCAACAGCGAGGAATCCTCCATCGAAAAGAGCGGGCGTCCCGGCGCGGCAAAATCTCCCGGCTCCATCAGCTTGCGGGTCACGACGCCGTCGAAGGGCGCGGTGACCGCCGTGTTGTCCGCGACCGTTTCGGCTTCTTTCAGTGTGGCCGCGGCCATCCGCTGACGGGCCTCGGCCTGCTCCAGCTCGGACTGGGTCGCGGCGCCGCTTTGCTTGAGTTTTTCAAAGCGTTCCAAATCGCGCTCGGCCTGTTCGAGCGCCGCCTTGGCTCGCTCGCGGGAGGCGTTCAGTTCCTCCGCATCGATTCGGGCCAGTGTCTCTCCCGCCTTGACCCGCTTGCCCGGCACGGCCTCGATGGACAGCACCCGGCCCGAAACCTTGGCGGAGACCTGCGCCTCCTGGCGCGGCCGCACCGTGCCAACCACCTCTTCAAAGACCGGCACCGTCTCCGATTGCACCGTCTGAACCGTGACCGGGGCGGCGGGAAATTCCTCCCGATCATGGTTGGCGGAATGATCGCCGCCACAAGCGGTTGCGAAAATCATGCCGAGCACAAACAGGGCATTGAGCGAGATGTTTGAACAAGACGTCTCCTCCTTCATAATTCCTATATCACTATTCAGCTATGTTTCCGACGCGCCATCATTTTCTTTCCTTTCAGGCGAAATCCCATTTCAGAAGAAAAGGCGGTCATTCCCCGCCTTCGGCGGGGATTTGGTGAGTCCCCCCGCTATCGGGGCAATGTGAGGGATTGAGGCACCTTCAGCGCCAATTCCGCCCTTTCGAGAAGGGCCTTGTTGGACAACTCTGTCGGCTTGCGCGGGTTGGCCAGGATCTCGGGCACGGGAAGGGCGTCCGGGACCACGGGATCGCCGGGCCTGGGAGGCAGGGTCACATCTTCTCCCGCGTTCTTTCGGCTTACCATCGCGTTGTATGCGTCGATTTCCCCGGAGAGTCTCCGGAGCTGCGCATTGAACTCGTCGATCTGCCGATTCACCCGGGCGCGATAATCCCCCAAGGTGGCGTCGTATTGCGCGATGTAGGCGTTTCGATCCCACTCGCCATACAGGAGAGCAAACAGATACCGGCGAAACGCTTCTTCCTGGCCGCCCCGCAGGAATTTGTCCACCAACAACATGGATGAGGAGTAACGATGAAGGACTTCCAAATCCGGCTCCGGGCTTCCGATTCTTCTGGTGATTCGATTGATAAAAGAAGTCGAAAGCGGCTTCGCGGAACCGGACCCGGGGGGCGATGGGTCACCCGTTGACGTTGCCGTCTTCGACGTATCCTCCGATTTCTTGACCAATTGGATCTGAAATGGCCTGACCGGGTCGAGGATGAATTGCGGCTCCTCCGGGTCCGTCGCCCCCATGAATTTGCCCGGTCGCAGTCCCATCAACTCTGCTGGTTCGACCGGCTGAAATCGTGCGACACTTCCACCGAACTTCTTTTCTATCCGCGCCACGAGCCCCGCATCCATCTTTCCGAAATCGAAGGTGCCATCATGATAAGGAATGGCGGCGATAAATTCTGGAAAGCCTTCGGCAAACCACATCGGCACGTAGGGAAGCCATTGATCCGTCAGCGCATGGGTCGTTTCGTGAATGAGCGTGGCGGGATCGTAGTCCCTCGCCTTCTTCCACGCGTCGCCGCCGCTGCCGCTTTTGGCGAGGCCCAGCGACTCAAGCGGAACGAGCATGACTCGGTCTTTCAGCAAATAAACTCCAGCGGCGGATGCGCTCCCCCCCGCGCGCAGATAGTCCTCTTTATTCGCAAAGAGCCGCACCGGAAACTTCGCCTCCGCCGGCCTCGCCAGCGCCAGGCCCAACGGGTTGATGGCCACGGCATTGTAGGTGGCCTCGAAGAGCTTGGAAAAATCCGCCACCACTTCGGCCCGCAACGCCTCGTCGCATTCGAACCGAAAATGCCGCGTTTCATGGATCTTCCCCTCCTTGGCGAAAGCGCCGTCGAGCAGGCCAGCCTCGGCAACATTCGTCACGTTGCGCGAGTGCTTGTAACCGAGGTTGAAGAACTTGGAAAGCGCGACCCACTCCGCGATGAAAACATTATCTTCCTTGCTCAGCCGGGAGAGCGGAATTGACGCCTCCACGCCGTTCTGGAGTCGAAACACGGCCGTTTCCCCATCGACGTTCAGTATTTCCGCCTGGAGTTTCCGCCCATCGGCCGCCGTCCAAACGCGATTGGAGTTCCAGTCGGCTAGCGGGTCTCCCGTTTTCAACCCCGTCAGTCCTCCCGGAGGTCCCATCGGCGGCCTCGCGGTTTCCTCGGCGTCGGCAAGCGCCAACGCCCCCGACAGGACCGACAGTAAGGCCAGTTTCCGCGTCAACGGCGACGATAACCTAGTTTTCATGGTGGCGAATCCTAGGGAGTCGCCAAATAAAAGGAAACCAAAAATTTGGACAATCTTTTTCACGGATTGAATTATTCGACTTTCGGTCCCGAATTCCCTTCACAGCCGCGCCCCTTTTTTGCCGATCTATATTCGCCACGATTTTCGCGTCCGCCTTCGAATCGCCTGGCGTCCCCTCCCCCCTCTGGCAGTGCCCGGCGGAAGCGGTCAATCTCCTCCAACGCCCAGATCGATTCGGAGGAAGCGCGTTGGCGAAGCGCTTTCCTCAGTGGTTGAAGACAAACTCCGCCGAATTCACCAGGGCCCACACGATATCCTCGATGGCGGTCTGGCGGGTGGCGCCTTCGGTTTTGAAATAGGCGAGAGCGACCGTTTTCTCTTCCGCCGCCGGGGGGCGGGACAGAGCGGTCAGGTAGATGTCATCCACGATTCCCTCGTCCGAATCGGGGGACTTCGCCAGATCGGCGGCCCAACCGGCGGCATCCGCCAGCTTGGCTTGGAGTTGTTTGGAATTCATCAAATGCAGGGCCTGGACCACGCTGCCGGAGCGGTCGCGCTCGCAGGGGCAATCGGCGCTGCTGTTGGGACGGCCGAAGGCGTCGAGGAAAGGGCTGGACATCTTGTGGTTCCACTGCTGAACGGCCCGCGCGCCGGCCGGCAGGCCCTGGAAAGTCTCGGGGCGGCGAGTGACATCGCCGACGGCGTCGAGCAACACCTCGGCGGGAAGTCGGCGTCGGTAGGCGCGGGAGAAATTTCGCAGGTCGGCGAGATTGGTCTCGTTCGGCAGCGAGCTTCGTTGGTAGGTGCGGCTGTTCAGGATGGTGCGCAGCAGTTTCTTCAGGTCATACCCCTCGGCGACGAACTGTCCGGCGAGCCAGTCGAGCAGCGGCTCGTTGGCGGCCGGGTTCGAATCCCGGAAATCGTCGACCGGATCGACGATACCCCGCCCGAACAGCTCGCCCCAAACACGATTGACGGCGGCTTTGGCAAAGAGCGGATTTTCCGGCGCCGTCATCCACTCCACCAAAGCCTCGCGCGGATCTCGCGCCGGATCGATCTCCGGAAACTCGGGACCGCCCGGAGGACGCGGCGTCATCGCCACCTGGGTCACCGGATGTTTGACGGTGCCGGTCACCCCGGGCTCGAACCACCAGAACTCCGGTTCGCCCGAAATGGGGGCCGAAATCCCCTGCCCTTTTCGTTTCATCGCGCCGAAGAAGGCCGCCAGCGAATAGTAGTCGTCCTGCGTCCACTTTTCCGAGGGATGATGATGACACTTCGCGCAGTCGAGCCGGACGCCGAGAAAAATGCGGCTGACGTATTCGGCCATGTCGGCGGGTTCGCGTTTGTCCCGCCAGAGGGCGATGGGGCCGTACTGATGGCTCGATCCCTGGGCGGTGAGCAGCTCGCGCACGAAGGCGTCCCAGGGGGTGTTTTCCCGGAAACGCCGCCGGATCCAGTCATCGAAGAGGTAAACCGGTTTCACGCCGACGCGCTGCGTGTTCGGGCGCAGGAGGTCGCCCCACTTCGTCGCCCAGTAGTCCGCGTAGGCGGCGGCGTTCTTCCCGGAGAGCAGTTCGTCGATCCATCGGGCGCGCTTGTCCGGCGCCGAATCGGCGAGAAAGGCGCGCACGCGCTCCGGCTCGGGAAGTCGACCGACCACGTCAAGCGTCACGCGCCGGACGAACTCGGCGTCATCGCACAGATCGGAGGGAAGTATGCCCAGGGTCTTGTATCGTTCGTGGGCGTAGCGGTCAATCTCGTTCGCTTCCGCCAGCTTCGCGTAGGCGGCGTCGGGCTGCTTCGTTTCGGGCGGTAGGGTCAGGCGCGCGATGCCGACTTGGTCGATGTAGCGAACGGTGACCACGCCCTCGCCCGGCACCCCGCCGACCGTGACCCGACCGTCCTTGTCGACTTCGGCGAAGGCTTCGTCGGCGGACCGGTATTCGCTGAGATGGGTGACATCGCGCGTCGAGCCATCGGTGTAGTTGGCGACGACCTTGAGCGCCCGGGTTTCGCCCTTGGCGAAGCTCGATTCCGGCGGCGAGACGTCGATGCGCGCGAGCGAGGGCTCGCCGGGGATCTCCCAGGGCATGCCCTGCGCGATCCAATCCAACAGGGTTTGCTCGGCGACCGAACCCTGTTTGATGGCCTCGCCGCCCTCGTGATCGACGCGGTTGGTGGCCTTTAGAATGAGAAGCGACTGCGCCGGGGCGGCGGGAAACACGCGGCGGCCGCGGGCATTGTGGACGATCTCGCGATAGTCGGCGGCGGGATCGTAGGAAAAGACCGTCAGCTTGAAGCCGTTCTGCCCCTCGGCCTTCGCATGGCAGGAGCCGCTGACGCATCCGTTGCGGCTCAGGATGGGGAGAATGTCGTTGCGAAACGAGAGAGTCGGCGGCGGCGGCGATTCCTCCGCCGCGCGGAGCGGGGAACCCGCGGCAAGGCCCGCCAGGAAGACGGCGCCAATCCGAACGATGCGCTTGGGTGTCGCGGGTGTCATGGATCGCTTCGGCTTATTTCATCGGCTTGCCTTCGACCGGGCTGCCGTTGGTGGTGAGAACGTGAATCTCGTGCACGCCGGTCAATTTCGGATTTTTGTATTCCCAAATGACACGCTTGTCCCGATCGACTTCGAAGACCTTCGCCATGTCGGGCTTCTTCTGTCCGTAAGCGCAGATCACGGTGTCGCCGTTGGGAAGGCGCTGACCGCCGCAGGGATCGGCGAATCGGCCGTCGACGTCCCCGTTGTCCACCCGCCAGACGACCTTGCCGTCGGCGTCGAATTCGACCGTCTTGTTGCCGTGGGTCAGATTGACGAGGGTGTTGCCGTTTTCGAGCCGGATCGCGGTGAAGGGCCAGTTTTCCTCCTTTCGCCCGCCCAATTCGTCCAGATCGGTGCGAAAGACTTTCACCACTTCGCCGGCGGGCGTGTATTCCTTCACCGCGAATGCGAGCAGGTGGGGCACGAGGTAGTTTCCGCTCGGCAGCGGCCGCGCCATGCGGGTCTGCATGTGGTTGTTGTCCGTTTCGGGTTGGAGCGGGGTTTCGGCGACGATTTTCGCGTCGGGCGACACTTCGATGAGCCGGGGTTTGGGTCCCTTTTCGACAATCAGGGTGTTGCCGTTTTCGAGGCGGAAGACGGTGCCCATTTCCTTGTTCTCAGGGCTGAGCTTGAATTCGAAGACGACCCGTTTGTCGGCGCGGGTGTATTCCTTCGCGACGTTGCCATGGGAAACGAGCACGTTGCCGCTCGGCAACACGAAACCATCCCGCGAACGCCCGGGGACTTCCCAAACGATGGTGTTGTCCTCGCCGACGATCGCGGTTCGCGAGCCGGTGACGAGAAAAGAATGCCGGATGCCGGCCTGGCTGATCTGCTCGCCGAACGCGTCGGCGTCGGCCTGCTGAGCCCGCGGCGGGGCCGCCATCCAGAGCGAGAGCGCGAACGCGATCGGGGCGACAAGTGAAGGCAGTTTCATGGTTTTCAGGGATTTGTCGGAGCTTCGGCAATCTTGGCGGGTTCGGGAAGCGTGGCGATCAACTTTCCGTCGGCGCTCCACATTCTGATGAGCCCGGTGGCGGAGCCGGCGAAGAAACGCTGGGACTTCGGATCGAGGGCGACAGCGGTGAGCAAATCCCCGGCTTCTTCGGCGGCCTTTTCGCGCGCCCCGGTGGAACGCTGCTCGCCTTCGTGATCCTTCAGTTCGTTGTAGATTTTTGGTTTGCCGGCTTCGTTGACGGCGACGAGGCGGTCGGTGTTGATTGCTTTGGCCTTTTCGGCGTCTTTTTCCGCGGCTTTTTTCTCGGCATTCGCCGGATCGGTGGTCCAGGCGAGCCCTGTGATGGGGCCGGCGCTGACCCCGGTGTCGCCAAAGGCGGCCTCCTGCTTGGCGGTGCCGAGGTTCCATATCTTGATGACCTCGTCGTCTCCCGCGCTGGCGAGCCGCCCGGACTCGGGGCTGAAGGCGCAGGCCAGCACGTAACCGGTGTGCCCCTCGAGGGTCGTGACCCGCTCGCGAGTCGCGAGATCCCAGATCCTCACCAGTTTGTCGGCGCTGGCGCTGGCGAGCATCTTTCCGTCCGGACTCACATCGAGATCGAAAATCGCGTCGCCGTGAACCCGGAGGCTGGCGTCGATTTTTCCACTGGCGGCACCGATGAAGTGGAGCCGGCCCGCCGCCGCGGGAATCGAATCGGCGGCGAAAAGGGTCTTCGAATCGTTCGAAAAGGCAAGCGCCGTGATCCGGCCCGCGAGATCGGTGCGAATCCCGGTCCGGACCTGGCGGGTCGCGGTATCGATCAGGAGCACGCGTCGAAAACCGCCCGCGGCGAGGGTTTTCCCGTCGGGCGCCCAGGCGAGTGCCTGCACGGCGTCGCGCCCGGCGTCGATCGCTCCCGCCGCCTTCAGGCTCGGCGGAGATTTCTCATCGGCCGTGGCCGCCAGCTCGAAAAAGGCGATCTCTCCCCCCCGTCCGGCGGCGACCGTCGCGCCGTCGGGCGAAACCGCGACCGCCATGATCGGATGGTAGGCGGGCGGGAGCCCGGTCAGTGCCACCGGCCGGATGTCGGCGGCATTTTGCAGTTTCGCCCACAGCGCGTCATCCCATGGTGCGCCCGCGTCGATCCATTCCTCCAGCGCGATCATCTCGCGCGGATTGAGCTGGCCTTTCGGCGGCATGTGGGGATCGGCGTCGGGGAAAAGCGTTTCGGTCAGAAAACTCTCCGCCGACCGGCCCGGCAGCAGGGCGGGTCCCGTCTCGCCCCCTTCGAGCAAGCCCTCGCGGGTCGTCATCAGGAGGCCGCCTTTTCGCTTGTCCTCGGTGTGGCAACGGACACAGGTGCGGTGAAGCACGGCGAGAGGCTCGATGGAATCGTCCGCGGCTTCGGCGGCGGGAACCGTGCCCGGACAGCCCGCGGCGAGTCCCCATGCCGCCGCGACGAGGCGGACGTAACCGCGCCAAAACGGCCGGAACTGGAGGAAAGCGCTCAAGACCGCCAAGTCTCCCCCTCGCGGCGCGGCCCTTCAACGGCGCAAAAGCGGCGCTCGCCTGTGGCCCCTGGCTTCAGCGCTCCTTGAATTCGCCGTATTTCCGGAATTTCTCGTAACGCCGGTCCAGCAATTCCTTTCCGTCGAGTTTCTCGAGTTCCATCAGGTGCTTCTGCAGCGCGGACTTCAGGCTGCGTCCGGCGGCGACATGGTCGTGGTGGGCGCCGCCCATCGGTTCGGAAATGACCTCATCGACGATGCCGAGCCCTTTCAGGTCGCCGGCGGTGATCTTCATCGCTTCGGCGGCTTCCTTCGCGTACTTCCGGTCCTTCCACAGAATCGCGGCGCATCCCTCGGGGCTGATGACCGAGTAGTAGGCATTTTCCATCATCAGCACACGGTCGGCGATGCCGATCCCGAGCGCGCCGCCGGAGCCGCCCTCGCCAATGACCACGGCCACGATCGGCACGCGGAGGAGCATCATTTCCCGCAGGTTGTAGGCGATGGCTTCGGCGATATTGCGTTCCTCGGCGCCGATGCCGGGATAGGCTCCGGGGGTGTCGATCAGCGCCACCACGGGCGCCCCGAATTTCTCGCCGAGCCGCATCAGGCGCAGGGCCTTGCGATACCCTTCGGGATGGGCGCTGCCGAAATTGCGCCGCAGGTTCTCCTTCGTGTCGCGGCCCTTCTGATGCCCCACGACGACGCAGCGGCGCCCTTCGAGCCATCCGAATCCGCCGGGCATCGATTCGTCGTCGCCGATGTGCCGGTCGCCGTGGAGTTCGAGATAGTCGGAAAAGCACTGCCCCACGTAGTCGAGCATGAAGGGACGTTGCGGATGGCGGGCGATCTGCACGCGTTGCCAGGCGTTCAGATTCCGGTAGATGTCCATCTTGGTTTTGGCCAGCTTCTCCTCGATGCGGCGGATCTCGTTCTCGAGGCCGAGGTCGTGTCCCTCCGAACGCTCGCGAAGGTCATTCAACTGGCGCTCCAGATCGGCGACGGGCTTCTCGAATTCCAAAGGTTCGCAATTCACGGCAACTCGGGCGTAGGGTGGAAAGTGGGAGGATGAGGAAAGGTCCGGTTTTTCGATTCGTCGGGCTCACTTCACCAGTTTGACCGGCGAACCGGTGCGGAGAACGGTGAACATTTCCTCCAAATCGGACCTGTCCACCATGACACCGAAGTCGTCCACACTGTTTGCGGCCGTCGCGTCGTCTTTCTCCTCCTTTTTCGGCTCCTCCTTTGAAGGGTCGAAGGCGCGGATGAACAATCCGATTTTTCCGGTGCGAATCCACTTCGTCGCGCCGAAGTAGTCGCGCTTGTCGAAGGAGACGCCGCGACCGTCCTTCCACGCCACTTTTTCGCTGACGGTCGTTTCGGCCGGAGCCTTCAGCGTCGGGGGCAGATTCACCTTCCGGATGGGATATTCGCAGAAAAACTGCCCGTCCTCCTCGAGCCGAACCGCGTTGGCGGCGAGATCGACGACCACGGTAAAATTCAGTGGATACACCGTCAAACGGTCGCCCGGATAAATGGTCGTGGTGGTGCGCCCGTTCGCCCGCATGATGTAGTCCAGCGTCGTGTCGTACTTTCGGGCGATGGTGCTCAGGTAGTCCCGCCCCACCACATGCTCCTGTTTTTTCGGCAACGGAACCCGGGAAATGAGCAGGTCCATGTTGATGTCGCCCACGATCCGCTTGGCCTCCGGAAACGAGGCGGACTCGGGATAGAATTTCATCAGGTAATAAAGCCGGTCCCGCGCCGAGATGAGTTCCCCCTCCTTGAGCAGATCGACCGCCGCCTCGAACTCGCGATTGCCCAGGTCCGGGGCCTCGACTTTTCCGTTCTTCCCGTCGGCGTGCTCGATCTGGTGTTCCATTTCCAGATTCGGCCGAAACACCTTTTTCCAGTAATAGGCCACGGCGACGCCTCCGGCGGCGAGGAGCACCAGCGCGAGAAAGGCCAATACCAGTTTGATTCGAGCCATGTTGAACCGATCGATTCCAGAACGATTTCGAAATCCGCGAAAGAAGCCCTACATCATGCCGCGGCGTTTGAAGTCGAACACGTTGATCCCCTGGGACTTTTCGACCATTTCAAACGTGAATTTCAACAGCGAAATCTCCCAGGTGTCGTCCACCCCCTGAATCACCGCCTTCAGCGGGTTGCCGTTGGAGCGAATTTCCTCGACCACCCGGTCACTCACCGCCTCCAGCGTGTCATGCACCACCATCTCCCGGATGTCCCGCGCCGCGAAGCTGAACCCGTATTTCAGAAAGGCGATGTCGCCGCCATGCTGGCGGAACCATTCGCTGAAAGCCTCCGCCTGCTCCCCGAATCCGTCGAACATCAGGTCGTTGTAACCCTCCGGCCGCAGGATGCGGGGGCGCTCCGCCTGGATGCGTCCTTCCCTGACCCGCACCTGATTCACCGAGTCCATCAGCTCGGACACGAGGTGAAACTCGAAGCTCGTCGTCCCAAAGGTGTCGATCCGGCGGTCCGGTTCGTGGAGCACCCGGGTGGTCTCCATCGCATACTGGATGTCGTGAAAAGAAAGGGAAGACATGGATCGATTGCGCCCAAGGTACAGGCCATTCACCGATTTCGCCAGTGCGTTCGCCCCAAAAACCGGGCGGCGGCCCCGCCTGTCGGAAACGCCGAAGCCGGAAAAGAAAAATGCGCCCGCGATCCGGCGGGCGCATCCGGCGCGGCGCGTTTCGGCATCGGGAAACGCGCCTCTTTTTCCAAGCGCTCTCAGCCCTGGTTGGCGTTGATGTAGGCGACCACGTCGCCCACGCTCACCAGCTTTTCGGCTTCCTCGTCCGGCACCTCGATGCCGAATTCCTCCTCGAACGCCATCACCAACTCCACGGTGTCCAGCGAATCGGCGCCGAGGTCTTCGATGAATTTCGCCTCGGGAACCACCTGATCTTCATTCACGCCGAGCTGATCGACGATGATGTTCTTCACTTTTTCTTCTACGGATGCGTCAGCCATGTGGAGTTGCTTGGGTTGATTGTTCGGCTTTAATAGGTGTCCTTTCCGTTTTTGGCAACCATTTTTCGCGGGTCTTTTTCCCCGTCCATCCCGGATTCTCAGCCATTCCCGTCGTCGCCCGATTTTGGGACCTCCGACCCTCCCGATTCCGGCCCCAGTTCCCCGCCCTCGAAGATCGTTTCCGGCCGCCGCGCCGCGAGACGCCGCAGAATGCGGTCCGTCCCCGCGTATTGGTAGTCGTCGAGCCGCGGGCGAACCGTTTTTCCGTTCCCGACCTTCACCTCCAGCCGCGCCACTCCCCGGTCCCAGCGGCTCAGATCGACCCGGCCGATCGCGGCCAACGGTGTCGTCCGACTCCGGAAAGGCCAATGAATTTCGTCCCCGCGCAGGATCACCGCCCGTCCCCGGTGCGCCAGCATCCAGCCCGCCACCCCCAGAGCCGCGATCCCCAGCAGCGCCGCGAATCCGAACTGCCCCCGGATCTCCGCCTCCGTGTGCCGACGGGGCTTGGTCTCCGCCATGCCGCGCTTCGCCGCGAAGGCCGCCCACGAGCCGCCGCCGGCGCCGGCCGCGTGGGCCGCGGCAAATTCAGGATCGGTCTTCGCCTTCGCCGCCTCCAGCGCCCCCCCGGCCTTTCCCGCCTCGAAAGCCTCGAACCAGTCCGCCCGGCGATTCGCCTGCGGATAACCGATCGCGCCGTCATACAGAAAATAGAGCCCCATCGCCGCGAAAATCGCCGCCAGCAGTCCCGTTCGCCGGTAAAACCAGGGCGTCACCGGACAAACGATCGTCTCGGGATCGGCGTCGCTTTTCATGCGCGGATTTTGGTGCGAGTTTCCCCCTCCGGCCAACAAAGATTTCCCGTTTCCCGAAATCTTGCGCCGTTCGAATTCGTCTTCATCGTTCGGATTTCGAAATTCACGCCCCCAAGATGTCCTTCGTCTCCGATTTCAACCGCGTCGATCGCGACGGCTGGCGCACGCCCCTGCTGCGCCGGTTCGAGTCCCTGCTCGCGCCCCGGTCGCCCGTCGAGTTGGAGCGCCTCGCCCGCGACGCCGCCGCCCTGACCCGGAAACATTTCGGCCGCACCATGCGCCTCTTCGCGCCCGTTTATCTTTCCAACGAGTGCGTCAACAACTGCGCCTACTGCGGCTTTTCCCGGGACAATCCCATCCTGCGCGTCACCCTCTCCGTCGGGCAAGTCGTCCGCGAGGCCCGCCACCTCGCCGCCCAGGGTTTCCGCCACGTGCTGCTCGTCGCCGGCGAGCATCCGAAGTTCGTTTCCGATGGTTATCTCGAGGAATGTATCGCCGCGATCCGCGATTTCATCCCCACCGTCGCCATCGAAGTCGGTCCCATGGAGACCGCCGAATACCGCCGCCTCGTCGAAGCCGGCGCCGAGGGACTCGTCGTTTACCAGGAAACCTACGACCGAGACGCCTACGCCGCCTATCACACCGCCGGCCCCAAGCGCGACTTCGACTGGCGCCTCGAATGCCCCGAGCGCGGTTACGCTGCCGGTTTCCGGCGCCTCGGCGTCGGCGCCCTGCTCGGCCTGTCCGACTGGCGCGGAGAGCTTCTCCGGCTCGCCGCTCATCTCGAATGGCTCCAGCGCCATTGCTGGAAGGCCGCCTTCACCGTCAGCCTGCCCCGGCTCCGGCCCGCCGCCGGCGGTTTTCAGCCCCGCCATCCCGCAGGCGACACCGACTTCGTCCAGGCCATCTGCGCCCTGCGCCTTTGTTTTCCCCAGACCGGGATCGTGCTCAGCACCCGCGAATCCCCCGCCCTGCGCGACGCCCTGTTTCCCCTCGGCGTCACCACCATCAGCGCCGGCAGCCACACCGAGCCCGGCGGCTACACCGGCGAGGGACGCGACGATCTGCACCTGACCGTCCGCGGCCGCCGCATCGAGCTGGACGAAACCCCGTCCCCGGAGGCCACCGCCACCGGACAGTTCGACATCGCCGACGACCGCCCGCCCGAAGCCGTCGCCGCCCGCCTCCGCCAACTGGGCCTCGATCCCGTGTGGAAAGACTGGGACCCCGCCATCCTCGGCGCCGGATTGCCCGCGGAGCTCTCCCTCGCCCGTTTGGACGAGGAGATTCAGGCGTGCTGAAAGCCGCGTCGGGAAGCCCCCGGCGATCATCCGCCTTTCTCCACGCCCACCTTGTAAACGACGCTGCCGGGGTTCTGCTCCCATTTGCCGTCGGGGTCCTCGTTGATCCGCAGCACGATCTCCGCGTAATCGTCCGGGATCGGATAGACGAAGGGCTTCTGCTTCGTCCCCGGCGGCACCAGAATCAGGAGGCGGGGGCGCGAGCCTTCCCGCTGCTTTTGGAAGATGCCGAGCCGGTTCTCGTCCCCGTGGCCGATCGTGATGGCGTCCGGATCCTCCGTCGCCAGCTCGCCGTGCGACTTCCATTTCCCCGAGACGTATTGCAGGATCACCTTGTCGCCCTTTTTCAGTTTCCCCAGCGAGACGCCGTCCTCCTTCCACGGCTCGATCACCGTGTCCTTCAGAGCGCCCGCCAGTGTGCCCGTGGTCGCCGTGACGGATGGCGTTCCCGACGGCGTCGAGGGCGCCAGGGTGCCGGAGGGCCGCATCGTTTCCGGTCCCTCGGCGGTGACGGGGCTGGCCTGGAGCGCCTTGATCTCCGCCGCCACCCGCTCCATCTCTTTCTTGATCGCCAGCGCCGCGTCCAGGTCGTTGGCCTCCGTGTATTTCGTCTGGAGCGCGGCGAGGCTGTCGAGATAGTTCTGGTTCAGCCGCGTCAGCCCGTTCTTCCGCTGCGCGAGGTAGTCCGCCCGGACGCGCTGGGCATCCACGGGGAGTGAATCGCGGTCCTGGGCATGCGAATCTCCCGCCAAATATCCGAGCCCCAACACCAGAGCGAAGCCGTTCACAATTAGGTTCATCCTTTTCATTCCATCTTTTCTACCCAAACATCAAAGCCCGGCCAAGTCAAAAATGACGAAAATCTCAACCACAAGCGATAGACTCGACCACTCTCAAACAGCGCGCCTTCGAATGCCTTCTTCCTATTGATTCCGGTCCGGGGTTGGAGCAGTTTGGGATCGACTCAACCCTGTTGGGTCATGGACCTAACCCTGTTGACTCATCGCTTTCCCCTCGACATGACGGTCATCCTCAACGGCGAATCCCGCGACCTCGGCTCCGGCGCTTCGGGCGGCGAAGCGGCATTCTCCGTCTCTCGGATGCTGGGGGAATTAGGACTGGACCGCCAGCCCGTTCTGGTGGAAGTCAATGGATTGGCCCTGCTGAAAAAAGAATTCGACGACCATGATCTCCACGACGGTGACCGTATCGAAATCGTCCGCATGGTGGCGGGCGGTTGAATCCGTGCCTGCGTTTCTTTTTCTCGCGCTGATCGCCTTCGCTTCCGGGTGCGGAAAGAAGGCCGGTGAAGAAGTCACGGGCGACACGGACGGGCATTGGACGGCGGCCTACGACGCTTTTGGCGGAGCGAAGCCGGCGCCGGAATACGAGGCCCATTGGAGGGAATTTCTCGACCGGCCGGTGCTCGGCGAGGTGAAGATCGAGACGCCGACCGTGATGACCGCGATCGCCCAGCTCAACGGCGTCGTGCGCGAGGCGTCGAACAATCTGGAGATCGAAGTGATCCAGGATCAGCCGGACTTTGCGGGCTATCGAAAACCGGTTTCCCTGAAGCTCGACAATCCCTCGGTCGCGGGAGTTCTCGACGCCATCGCCAAGCAAGCGGGGCTGGTCTGGGATTTCCAGGGAACGAGCGTGCGAATCCGGCCGAAGCGGCGGTAGCCGGCAATCAGTAGTCGGCACCGAAACCGTCCGGTTCTTGCCACTTCCCCGCGGGAAACATTCGCGTCCATTCGCGGTTCGAAATCGATCAGCGAAAGTCAGCGTCAATCCGCGGTTCGCTCGTCCGCCGGTCGGCGGTTCAACGTTCGGCCGGCCGGGCGCAGGACTCGTGGAGATGCTGATAAACATCGAGCGCCTGGAGGTGCGCGCCGTTTTTCAGGCGCGGAAAATCGCCGATGAGAACGGGGCGGTTGTCGTCGAGTTCGGGAATGCACCCGTGCGATCCTTTGACGAGACTGGCGTCGAGCGGCACCACATTCATGAGCATCCGGAAACCGAGGGCGCTCTTGAGCCGTTTCCACACGAGGCGGCTTTTCACCAGCTTCAGCCGCGGATTGATGAACAGTTCGCAGGGGTCGTAGCCCGGTTTGCGGTGAATATCCACGGTGCGGGCGTAGTCGGGGGCGCGGCGGTCTTTTTCCCAGAAATAGTAGGTAAACCAACTGCGGATGTTCGAGACGGCGACGAGATCGCCCGAGCGTTCGTGCTCGAGGCCCCAGTAGTTGCGCATGGACCCGTCGATGACCTGGGCGACACCCTCCATCGCGGCGACGGCGTCGCGGACCTCGCCGAGGATGCTCTTGTCGTTCACGTAGATGTGGGCGATCTGGTGATCGGCGATCGCGAAGGCCTTGCTGGCGCCGAGATCGATCATGTCGCGTCCCAATTCGTCCCGGCACACGATCCAGCCGCGCCGGCGGAACTCGCGATTCAGGTGGATGGGATGCTGGACCTCGGTGATGCCGTACTCGCTGAGCAGAATGACGCGGACGCCGCGTCCCTCGTAAAAACGAATCAGATCGCCGATGACGGCGTCGATCTGGCCGAGATCGATGGTGATATACGGATCGTTCGGTCCGAGTCGCTGGAGGTTATAGTCGAGGTGAGGGAGGTAAACGAGATTGAGATTCGGGGAATGCTTTTCCTCCACGAACTTCGCGGCCCGGGCGATCCAGTGGCTCGATTCGATGCCGGAGAGCGGTCCCCAGAAGGTGTGAAAGGGAAACTTGCCGATCTTGCGCCGCACCTGTTTGCGCAGATCCATCGGCCAGGTTTGGACGTCGAAGACCTTCCGGCCGTCGGCGCAGTAGATGGGCCGCGGGGTGATGGCGTAGTCGACGGTGGAGTAGAGATTGTTCCACCAAAAGAGTTTGGCGACGGTGTATTCGGGATCGGACTCGCGGAGGTGCTCCCACAGCTTGCGGGCATGCACGAGTCGGTTGCTCTGTTTCCAGCAGCGATGCTCGGCGTACTCGCGGTCATACCAGCAGTTGGCGACGATCCCGTGGCCGCTCGGCGGGCGCCCCGTCAGATAGGTCGCCTGCATGGTGGAGGTGACCGCCGGCACGAGGGGCTCGACATGGGCGAGGATGTTGTCTTCCCGCTGGGAAAACTGATAGGTGTAGGGCATCTCCGGCCCGATATGGCGCGGAGTCAGACCGACGACGTCGATGATGGCTGTTCTGGCGGACTCGCTCACTCCCAATGGATTGTTTCCCTTTCGGACGCTCCTTCCGGGAAAGCGGCTACTGTAGCGCATCGAAAAGGGGTTGAGAACCGAATTCAACGGATTTTCAGTCCGGATCGATGAGAAATTCCGAGCCGCTGCGCGTTTTGTTCGTTTGCATGGGAAACATCTGCCGTTCCCCCGCGGGCGAGAACGTGCTGCGTCACCTGGCGGAGAAACACGGGGCGGGCGACCTTTTCGAGATCGATTCGGCGGGAACCATCGGCTTTCACACCGGCAATCCTCCCGATTCGCGGATGCGCGAAGCGGCCGCGCGGCGCGGCATCGCCATGACGGGCCGGGCGCGGCAGGTGCGGGCGTCGGATCTGGATGAGTTCGATCTCATCCTGACCATGGACGAGGAAAACTTCGCCGATGTGACCGGCCTGGCGACGCGAAACGGCGAGGCCGACGATCGGCGGGCGAGGATCGTGCGGTTTTGCGATTTCTGCGAGAGACACCATGACACGGAGGTGCCCGACCCCTACTACGGCGACGACGAGGGGTTTGAGCGGGTGCTGGACCTGCTCGAGGACGGTTGCTTGGCGCTGATCCGCCGGCATCGCGAAGGGAGTCCGACAACCTGACGGAAAAAATGGCGGACCTCTGGTCATCGATCGCGGCGACCCTGACGGAGCGGCTGGGAATCGACTTCAAGGACACCGAGGCGAAGCCGGTTGGAGGCGGCTGCATCAATGAATCCTTCCTTTTGACCTCCCCCGCCACCCCGGGACGGCGGGTTTTTGTGAAACTCAACGCCGCCGCCAAGCTCGCGATGTTCGAGGCGGAATCGGCCGCGCTGATTGAGATCGCGGCGACGGAGGCGATCCGGGTTCCCCTCCCCCTGGCCTGTGGCGCGATCGGCGACCGGGCCTTTCTCGCGATGGAAGCCGTGGCCCTGACAAATCGCTCCGACCCCGCGAGCCAGCGCCGCCTGGGAGAAAATCTCGCCGCGCTGCACCGAATCGTATCCTCGGACGGACGTTTCGGCTGGCACCGCGACAACACCATCGGGGAACTCCCTCAGCCCAACGAATGGACGGATTCGTGGATCGATTTTTTCCGCGACCGGCGGCTCGGGCACCAGTTCGCTCTGGCGGAGAAACGCGGACGCCCCATCCATGGCGCGGCGCCGATGCTGGATCGATTACCGGAACTGCTGGCCGATCACGAGCCCGCTCCCAGCCTGCTGCACGGCGACCTGTGGGGCGGCAACGCGGCTTTCGCTGCCGACACCGGCGAACCGGTGATCTACGATCCGGCCTCCTACTATGGCGATCGGGAGACGGATTTGGCTTCCACCGAATTATTCGGCGGATTCGGTCCCGACTTCTACACGGGCTATCGGAACACGTATCCGCTCAATCCGGGATACGACCGCCGCCGAAACCTCTATAACCTTTATCATCTCGTGAACCACGCCAATCACTTCGGCGACGGTTACGCCAGTCAGGCGGAAGCGATGATCGCAGGTTTATTGAAATAGGCCCCCGCTCACCACCGCACGCTGGCGCCGATCTGGAATCGGCCCTCGTCTTCATCCTCGAAGCCGCTCTCGTGGATCTGCCAGCCGTAGGTCGCGGTGCCGGAGAAGACCTCGTTCACCAGAAACCTCCAGCCGATCCCGGCGGCGGCAAGGGAGCGGGCCTCCTCGCCGGGCAGCGCGGATATGGAACCGCCGAAGCCATAGTCGATGAATGCGAAGGGCAAGTGGGTGTCGCGCAGGACTTCGCGGTGCTTCAGCGCGGTGCCCAGGCTGAGGGTGCCGAGGCTCAGTTCCGAGGAAAGCACCAGCCCGCGATCCGCCAACACGACGTAGGGCTCGAATCCGCGCACGCCATCGGGCCCGGAGAGGCTCAGTTGCTCGGAGGGCAGCAGGTTGCCGTCGGCGACCTGGCCACGCAGCCGGGTGTCGAGGCGCAGAAGCCCAAAGGCGGTGATGGCGCTTTCCAGCGATGCCTGACCGATCCAGTAACCGGCTTCCGCCTCCGCGCGGACGGTTTGAAAGGCCTCGGCGGAATTACCGGACGACCAATCACCCGGGCTGTAAAGCGCGGCCAGGGAGCCGGCGTTCTTCAGGCTGGCCCAGGTGCCGAGCGAGCGCCATTCGTCCTCCGCCCGGTAGTCGAGGCGGAACTGATAGATCTCGGTCTCCGAGCCGAAGGCGCCGAACTGGCCGAACTCCAGATTGCTCTCCGCGCTCTTGGCCTCGAAGCCGGCGGAGATTTCGTGGTCGATGCTCCCCCAGCGCGGCAGGATCACGGCGTATCCGGCCGCCGCGAGCCAACTGCGTCCATCCTGAATCAGCGGTTCGCCGCCAAAATCGGTCGCAGCCTCCGAGTCGACCAGGTAACCGCTGAGGCGCAACTCGTGGCGGCTCGGCAGGGGCAGCCGAAGCTGGGCGAAGTGGGCGTGATACCGGTCCAGCTCGGTGTCGGTCAGGTATTGATACAGCAGCACGGAGTCGGTCCCGAACAGGTCGCCGAACAGAAAGCCCGCGCCGATCCGTTCCTCGCCGAGCAGTTCGACCCCGTGATTGTCGAAGGTGAAAAAGACGTTCCACGGCCGCTCATCCTCCACCCGCAGCACGAAATCGGTCGTGCCGTGGGCCGCGCCGGGCTGGTAAACGCCGGCCACGTCGCGGTGGGGATGACGCGAGATCCACGCCAGATCCTCGGCGAACGCCGTCCGGGAAATGGCGTCGCCGGAACGCTGTCGCAGGTGGCGCAGGTAGCGGTCGTCGGCGAAATGCTCGTTCCCCTCGATCCGGACTTCGCCGAGCACGGCGTCCGTCACAATCACATGCAACACGCCGGGCGTGAGATTCTGCTCCGGCACGACCACGCCGATGAGCCGGTCAGTCTTGTGGAGGAGCCCAAGGTGCAGGGTCTCCTCGATTCCGCCGATGGCTCCGAAGGTGAGGGGTTTGCCCAGGTATTTGGCCTTCAGTTCGGCCAGCGTTTCGGTGGGGATATGGGCGCCCCGATCGCTGACGCCGGGCACAGCGGCATCGGCTCCGGCGTGAAAGGCATCCGGATTGGGCCAAATGGCGATTCCGTTCAGGGAACCGAGGATGACCTCCTTGTCGAGCACGGCATCGACCGAGGGTGGCGTCAGGCCGTCGCGAACGGCATCCTGATTCACCACCGAGCGCGTGCCGAAAGGGTTGGGCGGCACGGCTTCCACATTTTGGGAATGGGCGGATAGCGGAATATCCGCAATCGCGGGGAGGAAGAGGAAAAATAGGATCGCGTTTCGTCTTTTCATGAGTCGCGTTTCAAGGAGTCGTGAATCTTTTTGACCAGCGGATTTCCAAAATAGAGGCTGTCGAGCGTGACAAAGGGCAGAGTTAGCGTGACGGGCTTGCTCGGCACGAGATCGATACCCGTTCCTTCGAGGTAGGCGCGCCAGACGAGTTCAGTGCAGTAAAGCGAGTCAACCGTCTCCAGATCGAGGCCGCCATCGAAGGGACGCCTCTCTTGGGCAAATCGCTCTCCCGCCCGCGCGGCGGAAGCTCGACTGGAATCCGGCAGGTCGGGCCGAAAGACCGCCCAGTTTCCCGAGCCGGAGACAAAGCCCTTCAGCGGTGTGATGTGGGCGACGCCTCCGCCCTCGGTCGGATGGACATGGACGACACGGCTTCCCCCCACCACCAAGCCGGCGTGGGTGAATCGGTGATCGCGGCGGTTGTAATAGCTCCGATCCGCCAAGAGCCGGTCACCGGATCGCATGACGATGTCGCCGGGCTGAAATTCAGCCATCGCCGGCGGCCCGGGCAACGCGCCCGCATGCCCGGAAGTCGAGCAGGAGGCGAGCGGCGCCAGCGCGAGGGCCAAAATCCAAAGGGCCGGTTTCACAGGATCGAGATCAGCGATGAATGCGCGGAATCGGAAAGCGACCGGAGGGCTCAGTTGCCTCCGTTGGTGGCCCCGCCACGGTTTTCATGTTGCCGCAAGAGGTCGCCAAAGAAGCCGCCCCCATCCGCGGCGGGGACCTCCAGACTGGATTTCACGCTTTCCACCAGCGCCCTTCCTTCGGCCGTTTTCAAATCGACGGCTTTGGCTCCGGTCACCGAGATCGTCCCGTCGTCGTTATGCGTTACGGTGCCTATCACCGCCTTGTCACCCACGGTGGCGACGATCGTCCCGGAGCCGTCTTCATTGTTGGGTCCGAAGGTGACTTCACCTCCCGCGGCCTGAAGAATCACTTTGATATCCTCTGGATCGATATCCTGCATCGCATTGATCCCCCCCTCGAGATCGATGTTCGCGATTCCACCCTCTCCGGCCGCCTTGGCCACGACCATCAACATGAGAGCATTGCGTTTGTCTTCCCTTTTCCGGCGCGACTCGCGGATGGCGTTGTCGATCTGCAGGTCTTGAAATTCCTCAGAGCCAAACTCGACTTCCTCCCGATCTCGCTCGGGCTGGATGTGGGTGGCGCTGAAATTTCGGTTGGGATCGAATGGGGCCGTCGGATTGGCGATGTCGTTGTTGATTCCGATGAAATTTCCGCCGCCGAGCCCGGAACCGCGATTCGGATTGGGGGCCATCGAGATTCCGCCGCCGCTGTTTCCCGAGCCGGCGAGATCGGTGCCCGACTGGCCGTCAGGCGCCACATTGTCGGGGATGATGGTCCCATTGTTGAAAAACGCCTCACCTCCCAGGCCGCCGCTGCCCGGCGGATGGCCATTGCCGCCGTTGCCACCGCCGTAAATGATGGGAGGCGCGGGACCGAAGCTGCTCGAATTGCCCGAGGTGTTGCCGAAACTGATGAATCCGCCGTCGCCGCCATTTCCGCCGGGTGTGGTCGCCGTGCCGTCGGCTCCGTTGCCGCCGGAGTTGTCGATCATGCCAAAGCTGATCGCGTTTCCGCCGCCGAGGTCATCCATCACGATGTTGCCGCCATTCCCACCATTGGCATCTCCGAGGCCGCCGTCCGCCCCACGCGCATTGACGCCGTTCCCGCTGATGTCGCCACTCCCCGCGAAGATGGTCACGTCTCCGCCGTCATCCCCGGGCAGAAATCCAGAGGTGTCGATGGTGTTGAAACTCACCCCACCGGCGCTGGAGACGAATGTCACCTGATGACCGTTCGCGGTGATGTCCGTACCGCCGAGATTGATGTTGCCGCCCGCCGAAACCGCAAAGTCACCGTCCACGCTCACGGAGAGATTGGCTCCGTTGTCGGTCACTTCCGTGGTCGCTTGCAGCCGAACGTTCCCGCCCACCGCCGCGATGTCGCCCGTGGTGATGGTGAAATCGGCCGCGCCGCCATCCGTTCCCAGGATCACTCCATCCGCCACCTGCGCGCTGTCCGCCGCTACTCCGGCGGGGCCATCGATGATGATGATCCGGGTCGGATCGAGCAGCAGCGTGCCGTTCGGGCCGGACTCGGACCTTAGATCCACCGAACCGCGGTATTGCAGCGTCTGTTTCCCGGAAACCTCGACAAACCCGCCCGCGCCGCCATCGCTTCCGTTCGCGGTGGCGTCGATGTGCCCCCCGAAGGCCGTCGCACCATCCGCCCACACGATCACCCGGCCCGCGTCGCCGGACTGGGCCGCCGCGACATTGAACCGGGCGCCGGAACCGATCGTCGTTGTCTCCGCGTTGCGCAGGGCCGGATCGCCGCCTTGGAATCCTCCTCCCGCGAAAATTTCGCCGCCTCCCGTCGTGCCCGACGCCTCGATCACCGCGCCTTCGCCGATCGTCACTTGCTTACCGGTGACCGACACCGTCCCGCCGGCCCCGCTCGTGCCGGAGGCGTCGATCCGTCCCAACATTTTGGTTTCCGATTCCGAGTCGATCACCACCGAACCGCCAACCTCGCCGGAGGCGTCAATTTCCGCCGTTTGGGTGATCTCCACCCGCTGACCGGTCACCTCGACCCGGCCTCCGTTTTCCGCCCGTAACTGTCCGTTCACCGCCACCGGCCCCCGGCCGCCCCGCAGAAAAATCTGCCCGCCCTTTCGTTCCACGCCCCGCGCCGCCACAATGCCGGAGACATTCACCCCGGCCGCCGAATCGGCCTTCATTTCCACCATCGCCGCCTCGACCGAACCGGTGTGATCGACCCCGCCGACCGAGCCGCCCTCAATGAAAAGACGTTCGTCTCCCGTCTTGCGAATCGTCACCGCCGAACCCGCCGCCAGCCCCGCGGCGCCGTTCGGCGCGGAAATCGTACCCGCATTCGAAACCGCCGTGCCGACCAGAAACACATCGCCATCCCGGGCCAGAATTGTGCCGAGATTCGTCACCGCGCCCTCGCCGCCCGCAAAATGAAGGTCGCCGTCGGCGAGAAAGTCCGCGTCCGGCAGATCCAGCCCCGAGGCGATGAAACCCGCCGTGTCGATCTGTCCGCCGGGACCGACGAGAATGCCGTTGGGATTGATGAGAAATACCCGGCCGTTCGCCTGCAACTGGCCGTGAATCGCCGAGGGATTCCCGGAAATCACCCGGTTCAGGGTGGCGCTCGACGTGCCGGGTTGGACGAACCGGGTCAATTCGCCCGCCTGAATCGAAAAGTCCTGCCAATTGATGATTCCCTTGTCGGTTGATTGGAGGATGGTCGTCACCTGATCGAGCGACTCGATCGTGACCCCTCCGTGAACGACCGTCCCTCCGGAGGGATTGCTCCAACCCATCAACGGAAGCGACAACAAAAGGGAGCCGGAAAGGAAAGCGGTTCTCATGGCGGTCGCATGATGAACCGCGAATCGCCCGCCGGACAAGGGGGGGGAATTACCCCATTTTACGATTGGGCGCCCCTCCCCATTCCCCCGACTTAACAGGGTATGGTCACCCACCCAACCCTGTTGAGTCCGGCCGAATTTTCGTGCCTCAGACCATCCGCATCCCGGTTCTCGCGGCGAAGCGAACCACATCCGCTGTGTTCTTCGCACCGATCTTTCGCATCAGCCGTTCGCGGTGATGATCAACCGTCCGCGCGCTCAAGCCAAGAAGGTCGGCGATTTCCTTGGTGGTGGCGCCGCGAACAATGGCGTTGAGAATTTGGCGCTCTCGCGGAGTCAGGGTGGAAAGTTCCCCGGACAGGTAGGCTTCCGCATCCTCCCGAAAAGCGCGGCTGAGAAAGAACCCTCCGTCCGGATCGGTGAGCGATTCGAGCGCCATTTCCAACTCCCGGGCGGTGTCCTCTTTGGAAACGATCCCCCCGGCGCCAGCCGCGCGGGCATCGGCAGCGAGATGTCCGTGGGTAAACATGGTGAGAATGAGAAACCGGGGCAAGGGAACGAAATTTTCCGCCCGCAGCGATTCGATGACCGCCACGCCGTTCAGATTCGGCATCGACCCATCCAGAATCGCGTAACCCGGGCGGAGTTCGCGAATCGCCTTCAACGCTTCCAGTCCATCGCCGACTGAGGCGGCGATTTCATAACCGAGCCTCACCAGCAGTGTCGCCAAACCATCGAGATACAGCTCATGATCGTCGGCAATCACGACGGATTTCCGGGACTGAGGCGATTTGGAGGTTGAAACGGACATGGATGGGGCATTTTTCCCCACTGGCGGGAAGGAGTTTTCCGGGGTCTTATCACCTCCCGAACCGTTGCGCGATCCGAAAATGCGAGGAAACAGTGACAAGGCGCGACCGCGAAATTCCCCCGGAGACCTTCTCCGGCGATGGGTGGCGCTGCCGGCATTCTTTCTCGCAAGCTGCGCAGGATCCGACGTCTCCCCCCGAAGCCCGTGGCCGGAATCCTTCATCCGGCCGGAATCGGTTTCCTTTCTCGCGGCGGACCCCACCGATCAGCCGCGATTCGGCGGGGGCGACGACGCGTGGACGGAGGTGCCCCGGGAAAGCCTCCAAGGAGGCTGGGCGGCGGGAAAACTCGCGGAATTTGGAGAAACGGGTTGGTACCGGCTGCGTTTTCCGCCCATCGCCAGCGGTGAAGGTCTGGCATTTTCGCCGGGTTATCTCGGCAATATCGCGGAGATCTATTGGAACGGGGAAAAACTGGGACAGCGTGGAAGCTTTTCCCCTTACATCGGGCTTCCCTGGACCGCGGGTCTGAACGTGTTTCCGCTCGATGCCGCTTCGGTTTCGCCGGATGAACCGAACACCGTCGCCATCCGTGTGCGAAATTTTTTCGGCCCGGGAGGCCTGCTCGGTCCCGTGCCGGTGGTGGCGCCGGCCGACTCGCTGCGGCTGTCCATCCATGAGCGCGAAGCGCCCCTGGCCGCGCCGCTTTCCGGTTTACTCTTTCTGCTGGGAACCCTTCTCGCGATTTCTCTTCCGGTCACGATCCGATACTGGCGGGAACCCTTCGGATGGAGTTTTTGCGGACTGGTCCTTTGTGAATTCAGCATGCACGCGCTCCGGGCCCGGATTCTGCTCGCGGGTGAATGGCCGAGCCTGGCGGCGATCGAGTGGGTGACGTGGTTGTGGGTTTTCGCCTACCCGGCCTGCGCGGTATTGACCGTGCGGCGACTCTTTTGCGAGGACGGCATCGGGCGTTTCACAATCGCCTTCGCCACGGCCGTTTTGTTGATCGGAGGCATCCTGACGCCGTTCGCGACGGACATTAAGACCGAGATTTGGACCAGTCTGGGAGGACTATTTTGCGGCCTGACCTCCTTCTGGCTCGTGTTCGCCTCGGTCGTCAGGGCCGTGAAACTCCGGGCGCCCCAGGCTCGGATCGCTCTGGCGGCCCTGTTGGTCATCGCGGGGAGTTTCCTTCCCGATTTCCTGAATTTCTTCGGTCCGTTCGTCAGTGAAGCGGGTCGCTGGACACCTCCGTCGGCGTGGGGATTTCTTCTGTTTGCGGGCACTTTCGGCTCGCTTGCCCTATTTCGCCTGGCGCGTCATCGGGATCGTTCCCGCCGACTGAGTGAAAGACTCCTGGCGATTCGCGACGACGAACGGTCCCGGATCGCGCGCGACTTGCACGACGGGGCCGCTCGAAACGTGGCGGCCATCAAACTGCATCTTGAATTGGCGGCCGGCGACACCCTCAACAATGACGAACGCTCTCGCGCGGTGTCTCTGCTCGGTGATGTCCTGCGGGACTTGAGGCAAGCCGCGCGCGGCCTCCACCCGTCGATTCTTGACCGAATCCCTCTCGGTGAGGCAATGCGCACCTATGCGCGAATCCTCCGCTCGAAACCCGAAGACATCAGTCTCACGATCGATCCCGAATTGGATCATCTGGAAAAACAAACGGCCGGTCAGCTTTACCGCATTTTTCAGGAGGGGCTGTCGAATGCGGTCGAGCACAGCGAAGCCAATCGCGTGGTCGTCCGTATTAAGGTCATCTCTTCCTCCTTTGTCCGCCTTGTCATCGAGGACGATGGGAAAGGCCTTCCGGACACGTCGGAGGGCCTTGGTCTGGGCTCGATTCGGGAACGGGTGGACGCGGAAGGGGGCAAGGTGGCGTGGACAAGTCCACCTTCGGGCGGAACGCGCCTGGAAGTGGAATTGCCGATCCGGCCAAGATTCGGCGACGCGGCCCAACATTCACCCGGTAGGACGCTCAGCTAGACGACCTCGGCGACGGCGTTGGCGAAGCGTTCGTTGACGCCCCGCAGGCGCTCGGACAGGCATTTGGCGATGCGGGTGACGAGGTCGTAGGCGAGCAGCGGATGTTCCTCGCGAAATTTTTCCAACTGCGTTTCGCTGATCCGCCAGGTTTCGGTTTCCTCGCGAGCCTCGACAGTGGCGCTCGACGGTCCGGGATCGAAAATGCTCACCTCGCCGATGGTCTGCCCCTGTCCGATAGTCCCCAGCCGCGCGGAAGCTCCGTCGGTGTGCCGAGTGACATTGAGGGAGCCGGTGAGCACGAGGTAGAGGTATTCGTTGGTGTCGCCCTGCCGGATCACGGTTTCCCCCTCGCCGAAGGACAACGATTCGCCGAATTTCGCGAGGTAGCGGATCTGGTCGCGCGTGAACAGGGACAGCAATGGAGTCAGTGACGTCATGGGGGGCGGCTAGATCGTTTTTTTGACCGTTTCCCACCAGGCGGGGATGTTCCCGGCTCCATCGCGGGGCGGAATCGTCATGAGAACCTTTTTTTTGGACGGATGGACGATCCAGGCGGTGTGATCCTTCATTTTCATCAGTTCACCGGGCTGCACTTCGTAGTCCCACTCCTGGTTTTTGGTGGTGCTGGCGTCCATGCCCATGAACTTCGAGGTCTTCGACACCTTGGTGATCTTCTTTTTTGAAATGAACTGCGCGACGGCTTCGGCTCCCTCGGGATCCGGCTGACGAAAGGCGATGCGGGAGCGGCAGTTCAGGGTGAGCACCTGAGCCTTCTCCTTGCCGAGCACGGGGAAAAGCGACGCGTCGGATTGCATGCCGAGAATGAGGCAGCAATTCGCGGCCCGCAGCCGATCGATGACGTTGTGATCGGAGATGCCGTCCTCGGACGCGGTGGCGAGGGCCTGGAATTCGTCCAGGACCGCGAGCAGCAGGCTTTCGTCCTTCCGGTCGGGCTTCGGTTTGTCGAAGCGCATCATGGCGTGGGTGTAGAACAGCAATTTGAGGAAGGTGTTGATGTAGCGCCGCTCGGTCTGAAAGGTCTGTGGCATGGCGGTGGCGAGTATTTTTCCGCGATCCACGTCGGCCATGTCGAAGGTGTTGGGTTCCTCGGAGGAAAAGATCTCGGCGATGTCGGGATGAGTGAAGAAGCCGAGGAACACCTTGATCGTCCCGATGATGCCCTCCTTCTGTTCGGCGGCCTGGGCCGACAGGAAGGTCTGGTCGAAGTAGCGGGCCAGTTTCACGCCCTGCTCGGACTCCTCGAGTTCGCACAGGGCCTCGAAGTGCTCGCTCATGGTGAACGAGTCGGTCAGGAGGTTGTAGGCGCGTGTCAGGGTCACGGGACGCTCGAGCATTTCGAGCAACTCGAAGGCGGCGGTCAGGGCCTGCTGGGCGGCCGGTTTGAAGAAGGAGCTTTGCTCGCCCTCCGTGAGCGACGCGCCGGTGTCCACGAGGTTCTTGGCATGGGTGGTCCAGGGCAGGCGCCGGTCGGAGATGAGATTGTAGCGCTCCGGCGGTTCCCAGTCCCGGTCGTTGGCGTTTGGCCGCACCGAGAGAACGCACAGATCGTCCGGACGCCCGTGTCCCTCGGCGTGCTCCCTGGCGGTGAAGTGCTCGTCCCCTTTCGCGCCCAGCACGATCCCGCCCCAGTTCGGACGGGACATCGATATCTGGTGCAGGAGCGGATTGAATCCCGAGCTGCTCTTCCCGACTCCGGTGTCGCCGGTGATCAGCCAATGCCGGGTGAACTCCCCGGGACTCCATCGCAGATTCTTGTAGGTGACGACGCAGTCCCCGGCCGACTTCCGGACGGGATTGTAAAACGCGAGCAGAAACGAGACGGCGAAACAGCTCCCGCCGACCGCGGCGGTGAAATAGTTGATCGAATCGTAGCGGAACAAAAAGAGGACGCCGCAGACCGAAATGGCGGACGCCACGAGCAATTTGATGAGGGCAAACATGGGATACGAGCGCTTCCCCACCCGATACGAAGAATTCGGCGATTTGTTACCGATCCAATCCACGAAACCGGAAGAGGCCTCGAATTTCCGGGCGCGCGAAAAAATATTTTCCTCCCCGGTAACAAATCCCCCGCGGAACCGTAGAAGGAGCCGGAATTCACTTCCCTTAACCAAAACCACAGAGAACAAATGAATATCATCAATCTGGCAATCGCCACGACCCGTCTGACCGCCGTCCTGGCGGCGAACGACTGGGCCACTGGCTTCGGAAGCATCGTCAGCCTCCTCAACATGATCGGTCTCGTGCTTTGCTTCGGCGGCCTGATCTTCGCCGCCACCATGTTCATGATGGGACAAACCGAGCGCGTCCTCTATGGCGTCGTCGGGGCGGCCATCGGAGGCCTGGCGTGGGTCATCACGAAGACCATGTTCGAAGACGGCGGCGGCGGCGAGATCACCATCGATCTCCAGTAAGGCGAAAGGCCCGAAAACCGCGTTCACCCCAAACCATCAATCAAGCTCGCCAGCCGATGGTGGACGGAGAGACCAAAGTCGTTTACCACGAAACCAACGAGGGCCGGGAAACCTCCCAGGGCATCGCCGGCTTCGAGGGCAACAACGCGCTCTGGTTCATCCTCGCCGTCGGCCTGGCGATCCTGATTTTCCGGCAGGGCTCGATGTTCATGAGCATGCCCGCCACCATGGCGGCGGCCTCGTGTCCCATTGTCCTGGTCAGCCTGTATGTTTTCGGACTCAAGCAGGGCAAACCGAACTCCTACGACATCGAGCTTTTCGAGTGGATCGTCGTCAAGCTGTCGAAGCAGTCGTATTTCGGGCCGAAATACACGGAGCCGTTCGATCTCGAGTGGGTCAACGTCCACCGGAAGCCGGTTTCCAAATCGAAAGGAGACGATTCCGATGGCTAGAATCGTCGATTCGTTCCTGGACGAAAACCTCATCATTTACCGGGGCTTGCAAAAGGGAGGCATGATCGGGAAAGGATACGTCGTGGAGATGCCGGATACCGAGAACACGGATCCGGAGTGGCTTATGGCCCTCGAGGACAATCTCCGCATCATCCTGCGGCTGCTTCAGCCCGAGTCGCGACTGCAAATCACCTGGAGCGTCGACAGCGATTACCGGACGGAAATCGAGCGCTACCGCAACGAAACCCGGCGTCTCGGCGGAGAACGCTGGTCGGTCCGGCAGCGGGAGGAGCGATACGCCCGCTACGACCGGAAGATCAAGGAGCGCAAGCTGCGCCGGGAACACCTGAATTTCTATTTCACCTCGAAGATCGCGGGCAAGAAGGGCGCGGCGGGCCGGAAGCTTTACGAGCAACACCTGCGCACCGCGACCCGGGAGCAGTCGGAGTTCGAGGAGGCCCTCCGGGGCCAGCTCGGATCGCTCGGCGCCCGCATTTTGCCGATGGATGACATGAAGCACTTTGAGGAGTTCTACCGATTCTTCAATCCCAGTGCCTTCGAAAACCAGGCGCTGCATCTCCCCGACCTGTTCAACCCCACAGAATCGGTCTGCGAGATGTGCTTCAACAGCGACGCCGCCCCGATTCGCATGGGCAGTTCGACCTTCAAGATGGACGGTTTTTACCAGGGGATCTGCGTGCTGAAGACGCTTCCAAAGTTCACCTACATCGGCATGACTCGCCTGCTGACCGATCTGGACCTCCTCGATTACCAGATCGTCGTCAATATCGAGATCGGTGACGTCGAAAAGGATCGGGTCAAAACCGAGGCGAAAATCGCGCGACTCTCCCGGGGCAAGATCACGCCTTCCATCGAGACGACCATCGCCAAACTGCGGACGCGCATTCGCCGGCTCACGGCGAACGAGGTCGTCCCTTTCCGGGTCCACTATGTCATTCGCGTCTGGGATCAGGAGGAGGAAGGCTGCAACGCGAAACTGGCGTCGGTGAAGAACGCCATGCTCAAGATGGGCGGCGCCCAACCCTACGAACCGACGCTGCCGACTTCGGTCCGAAACTACTGGCAGCTCTGCATGCCGGGATGGACCTGGGCGCGATACGAGGATTTCAAACTCTACGTCGAGGACGTCAATCTCGCCGATCTCCTGCCGATCTCGAGCACTCCGACCGGCGATCTCGAGTCCGCCGAAGCCATTTACGACGGTCCGCGGGGCGCCTTGATGGGGACGGTCACCTTCGTCGGCCGAAAGGGCGAGAAACGCCCCGAACACGGGATCATGTTCGGGGCTTCGGGCTCGGGGAAAAGCGTTTTCACCATCGATCTGCTCACCCAGACCGCGCCCTATTTCGACTACACCGCCATCGTCGAGGAAGGGCTGTCTTACAACCTCTTTACCCGGCTCTACGGCTGCGAGCCGATCATCGTGCGACCCAACGGCGATCTGACTTTCAACTATTTCGACACGCGCGGGCTCCCCCTCAGCCCCGATCAGCTCGGCAGCGCCTCGGCCGTGGCGCACCTCATGGCCGGTCAGACCGGCGACGTCGACAAGGACCGGATTCGCCAGTCCATCCTCGCCAAGTATGTCGAGCGGATCTATGTCGACCAGTTCGAGCACTGGCTGTCTCAGAATCCCGACGCGCTTCCCGAATGCGCCCGCCGCATCGCGCAGACCCGCGCGTGGCGCACCCGTCGCCTGCCGGAGGGAACTCTGCTCGGAGATTCCTGGATCGACCTGAAAAACGCGATCGACGAGGGCGATGCGGAGGCTGTCGAAATTTCCCACCTCGATCGGGACGAGGAGATGGATCGCTACCTGAACGATCCAAACCTGCTTGGGGAGATGATGACCATCGGCTACACGCTGATGCCCCGGCACGAAATGCCGACCCACAGCCAGTTCGTGGAGTTGCTGAATCTCGAAAGCCGCCAGCGCAAGGCGCATCCCGACGTCGGGCTGCTTCACATGCTCCTCGATCCCTGGTCCCGAAACGGTAAATACGGCGCCATTCTCGACGGGATCAACAATGTCGATCTTTCTCAAAAGGTGACCCACTTCGAATTGTCCTACATCCCGGAATCGGCCAAGGAACTCAAGGAAGTGGCCGCCTTCCTCATCACCAACGACCTCCGCAAGGAGATCATGAACCGGCCCCGATCCACCCGGAAGCGCGTCATCCTCGAGGAACTCTCGGCCTTCCTCGCCATTCCGGACGGAGAACGCATTACCCGGGAATACTACGAACGTATGCGGAAATACTCCACTTGGGTGTTCTCGATCGTTCAGCAGTTCAGCCGCATCAAGGACCACCCGGTCCGCGGCTCGGTCATCGGGAATTCCAGGGTCATGTACATGCTGAAACAAACCGACCAGCGCGACGTCCAAAGCATGAGCGAAGGGTTCCGCATTCCCTCGGTCACCAAAAATCAGGTGCGGGCCTTTCCCGATCCGTCGGAGATGAAAATCAATCCCTACGGATCCTTCGTCTACTATCACGAATCGGCCGACCGGCCCCGCATCGCCGTCGGCCATCACTACGCCTCGAAGGAGATGGTCCTCGCCAGCGCGACCTCGGGCGAAGCGTTCGAAAAGCAATCGGCCGAGCTGAAGGAGTTTGGCGGCAACGCTTTCGACATGATCTGCGAACAGGCGAAACGGCTTTAGAACATGAAAACGCGAACACTCAGAATCGTCTCCACTCTCGTCGGGCTCTTCTTCCTCTCGAACTGCGCCAACCAGCGGCAGGGAAGCACCCTGCTGCCGGTCATGGGAGCCGGGCTTGGCGCCGCGATCGGTTCCGCCCTGTTGAAGGACGACAAGGAAATGGGCCTCGCACTTGGCGCCGTGGCCGGATACGGCGCCGGCAAGCTCGCCGAAAACCGCAAAGCGAAGAAGCAGTTGGAACTCTACAACGACGGTTACAAGAAGGGGCAAAGCGACTCGGTCAAAACCCTCTATTGGGCCCAGCGCAACGCCGAACGCGCCGAGGAACCTCCTCCCCTCGAATACCGCTATTACGAGGTGCCCGTCGCCAAACACATCACCTCGGACGGCGTCGTCGTCGACGCCCACCGCAAAATCATCGAGGTCGTCGAATAACCCCACGCCCGCTCTCTCCGCCATGAACCGCCGCACCCTCGCCCTCTTGATCCTGGCCGCGACCGGCACGTCCGCCGTCGCCCAGACCCTGATCGTTCACGATCCCCTGCTCCAGTCTTCGATGGAAGCCTCCATCGCCAACGCCGCCTCCGCGCAAATCCAGGCCACCGAGGATCTGCGAAATCTCACCGAATTGAACCATGCGGAATTGCGGGACCTTATCGCCCAGCAGATCGCACTCGCCGAGGCATCTCTGCTCCAGATCGAGGAGGGCCTCCGCCGGACCGGCGATCCCGGCCTTCTGATCGCGCCGGTCGGCGCCGCCGAGGCGTCCGTTTCCATCGAGCTGGGAAAAGACCTCCTTCCCACCAATGCCGAACTCGAAAGCCTCACCGGCCAGGCCGACGGAAGCGCCGTTTTCGATTCCGACGTGGACGGCCTGATGCGGGAAATCGGCTCCACCTACAAGGACCGCGACGGAAACACCCAGCCCCGCGACCCCGATTACTACCGGTCCGAGGCGGCGATGCAGAACCGCATCGACGAATACAAGCGCGTTCGCGGCATCGCGACCGAACGTCGCCGGGTTCTCCAGGACGCGCTCGTCGACGCGCTGCGGGTCGTCGCGGAGTCGGAGGACTTCGCCGTTCTCGAAAAACAGAAGGCCGTCATCGACATCATCCAGGCTGAGATCGCCGCCTCCGATCGCGCCATCGAGATCGCGGCTCAGGATGTCGAGATGCTCGAAAGAGAGATCAACAATCAGCGCGTCATCAGTTCGAAAGCCTCCAACGAAGCGATCCGGCGACAGCCCGCCACCGAAGGCGGCGATCCCGGCGATTCGGAGGAGGGGCTGTCGATTCTGCAACTCCCCCGATTGAGCCTCGAGGATATCGGCATCGACCGGCGCCTGCGCTGGGGACCGTGAGAGCGCCGAAGTCCGCCTTCTTCGACCGAAACCGAACCGCAAAGCCTCCATGAACGACGTGATCCTCGCGCAGACAGTCGGACCGGCGACCGATTTTGTCCTGACCGACTACTACGAGGAGCTTTCCGATTTTGCCTTTGACACCTACGAACTGCTCACCCCCTTCGCGTATGTCCTGGCCTTCGCCGGACTGCTGCTCCAGGCCTACAAAGTCGGCTTCGGCGATCTGACAGGAGCCTTCGGCCTGATCATGCGCATCGGAATCGTCGCCGTCGCGCTGCCCTTTTTTCCCGACGTCGTTTTCGCCGCGCAGGAGTATTTCGGTTACACCCTGCTCAACGAGCTGGATATCGATCCCATCGCCATCGTCACCGACGCGGTCACCGATTCCACCGACGATTTCATGGCATCCTTCACCGAGGGCGGTCTGCTCGACCAGTTGCTCTATTTTCTCTCGCTGGAGGTGATCTACGACGCCATCTGGAACGCGCTTTCCCAGACCGTCTTCATTATCGTTGGCCTGGTGGGGTGGTTCTGTATCCTGCTCGGCTTTCTCGTCCAGATCGTCGGCCTCTACATGGGGGTCGCCCTTTCGCCCATTTTCCTGGGCATGTTTCTTTTCGACAACACCCGGGAAGCCGGGGTCAAATACCTCACCGGACTCTTCGCGATGTGTCTCTGGCCCCTGGGCTGGGCGTTGGGACTGCTCGTCGCCAAGGCGCTGATCACCGCCGATCTTCTCTCGGATGTGCCGATCGGCCTTGAGCACACCGCCACCAGCCTCGACGGCGTGGTCGATCTGATCGTCGGACTGATCGCCCTAATCTGGATCGTGATTGTCGTTTTCAAGGCCCCCAAGATCATCAGCAGCGCCATTCTGACAGGGAGCCAGATCGGCGCCGGGCTGGCTCAGGAACTTCTGAACACCGCCACCACCGCCGTCACCACCGTCGCCACCACAACCATCGGGGCCGCAGCGACCGTCGCCACCGCCGGAGCCGCCGCGCCCGCCGCGGCGGCCGCCATCGGGGCCGGAGCCGCCGCGGCGTCGAAAGGCGTGAGCGCCGCGGGGGGCGCGGCGAAAATCAACACCGACGATAACTGACTGACCGAAGCCATGCGCGGTTCCGAACACAACTCACTATGAAAGGCGTCGTCGATCTTTTCGTGTCCAAGGACAAAATCGCGGTCTTTTGGTTCCTCGTGGCCTGCCTTTCCGTGGTGGGATCGGGCTGGTATCTGCGCAAGACTATCGCCGACGTCCGCGCCGAGCCACACTTCGTCATCATGGACGGCGCCGGGGTCTACTACCTCGCCCCGACCGCCGATTTCGAGGACGCCGTCGAATTGCACGCCGCCCAGACCCGGCTGGCGATGGAGTCGCTCCTCAATCGCGGTCCGAACGGCCCCGATTCACCCAATCGCATCAAGAAGATCTTCACCGACACCGCCATCGAATACATCGAGAACGAGTATCAAAAGGAGGCCAAGACCTTCAGGGATCAAAAAATCCACCAGAAAGTCGAGGTCGGCAGCACCGAGGTTTTGAAGACCGTCGGCGAAGGGGCGATCACTTCCGCCGAGGGACAAGTGATCCGCGTCGGCGTCTTCGACGGAAAGGCCTTCAACGAAGTTTACGACGTCTCGGCCCGGTTCGCCTGGGCGCTGAACCGGGACATGCGCTTCAACGGGCGCTACCCCACCGTCTGCACCCAGATGAAATACGAGCTGAGGAAGCGCTGAAATCCGATGAAGGAAACGTGTTTCATAACCTGGTTGCCGCTGGCGTGGGGATGGATCCTCGCTTCGAATGCCTTCGCCCAGGTAAGGGCGGACGAGGAACTCGTCGTCATCGATGGCGCCTCCAAAATGCGGGAGATCGCCATCAACGCCGACGTGGCCACTACCCTGACTTTCGAGAGCCCCGTCACCGTCGTGACCGGATACGGCCTCGTGTCGACCCTCGAATCCGTCGCGAATTTCTCTCCCGAAAACCAAGTCACCCTCGTTCACTTCCAGCAGGTCGCCGACGACACCATTGTGCTGCGCTCGCTCAAGGACGGGAAACCCTGCTTCGTCACCGTCCGCACCCGGGATCGCATCCATCTCTTCAAATGCGTGCCCGCCGAGGAGGCGAACCTCGCCGTCATCGTGACCTCCGAGGACAACTCCGCCGCCAACCAGTCCGTCGAGATCGAGCCCGAGACCGTCGCCGAGCGGCGCCTGGACCAGGACCCCATGATGTTGGTCGGAATCCTGAGCCGCGCCCGCGAGCGAAAGTTCCTCGAGACCGTCAATCCCTCCCTGTTCGAAGGCTGGCGGGAACGGAACGATCTCCGACTCGAGTCCGTCTGCCAGGACGCCTTGGTCACCGTTTACGAAATTCAGCATTGGCCCGAGCGGGAC
>JACKQC010000016.1 GCA_024233085.1 Akkermansiaceae bacterium | reverse complement strand
GCCGGATGGGAAGTTTGTGAAGGCTCGAATTTATGAAAACGAAAAAATTATTGCAGCGTTTAAACCGATTTTCAAAAAAAACGAAGGAACCATAGAAGTGTTTTCAAGTGAGCCCGTCATAATTAAATCAATCCCAGCCGGTTGGGTAGCATTGGAGGGGGCTGAGATTGGGAGAAGTATTCCGCCTGGAGAATATCTTTTACGGTTCCAGAATAAAAACGATTCTTTATCAAATTGAAAATAAAAGAAAGAGATCGGTGTCCAATAATGCTCGCTAAAGAGTCGCGTGGGCGCGGCGCAGGGCGCCCAGAGCGGGCGGCAGGGAAGTCGGCGCGAGCAGGTAAATCCACAACCAACGGATCAATTTCACGCTCACCCGCGTGAAGCGCCGGGCCAGCATTCAGGGTTCGGGAAGGGATTGGCCTTGCTTTTCGAGCCGGCTGGCCAGCACAGGCACCCGCTGGTCCCGGCGGCGAACCTCGGCCTCGTTGACGATGCCCTGGTCGGTTTTCAGCCACCGCTCGCACAGCCGCATGAGGTTGTGGGCCAGGCAAATCAACTGGGCCGGCATCCGCTTGGCCGTCCCGCCGCTGGCCCAGGCCTTCTTTTCGCACGTCCACTTTTTCGTGATCAGGTCGGAGGCGCTGGAGGCCTCCGAGGATGGGGATCGGGGGCCGAGAGAACGCTCCGCCAGGATGAGTCGAGGACGGGCTGTTGCCCGGGAAGCGCGGAATCGGGGAATCGGGGGCGTCTGAGCGCGGGAAGTTCGGTCGGGGTTTTGGCGGCGGCGGCAAGACGAAACACGGAAGCCGCCGAAGGAGAAGTTCCGCCGTCGCGGCTGGAGTCGTTTGGTTTCTCGGTCAGTAGGTCTCGGCGACGAATTCCACCCGCAGGCCCAGCCCCTCCGGCGCGGGACGGGTGAGCGAGGACAGCAACTCCTCGTGCCGCCAGCCGCGCGGGCCGGAACGGGTCGCGGCGGGCTCCGCGGTCGTTTCCGCCCCGGGCTCGAGGGGCAGGAACTGGATGACCAGTTCGCCTTTCGCGGCGTCGGCCGACTCGATCCGCACGACCTCTTTCCACTTTTCGAAAAGGCGCGCGACCCGCGTGGCGTTCCCGTCTTTCGCATAGTCCGTCACGCGGATTCTCAGGCGGGCAAGATAGGGCGAGCCGTGGAGCGAATAGGCCTCCCGGACGGCCTGCGCGACCTGGTGGGCGGTGATCGTCCGGGTGTCGAAGGTCACGTTCGAGAAATGCTCGTTGGCCTGCCCCTCCTCCACCTCGGCGACGCCGTCGAGCCGCCGGATGGCGTCGTTCACGGCGTAGACGCAGGCGGGACATTCGACGCCGGCGACGTAAAAGGTCAGCGTGGCGGTCTGTTTCGCCGCGGCGGGGGCGGGAGCGGGCACGGTCTCGTCCGCCCGGGCGCCGACGGCGGCGAGAATGATGAGGGCGGCTCCGACCGCCGGCAACGAGGCGGGCATCGTGATTTTCGGCATGGAAACCGGTTCACCCGATCCGGGACGAATCAATTCGCCGGATTGCGTCTCCCCGGAGGCGATTCCCCTTCCCGCCATGGGCCGCGCCCGATGGGGTTCGATCGGGTCCGAAGCGCTGATTGGCCGCAAAAGGGCGCGAGGTTCGCAAAGGCTTTGGCTTGGTGGTTTTGGTGGAATTCTCCGGCGATTCCCTCGTTTCGCGACCGCGATTCGACAGGGTTGTCCCGGTGACTCAACCCTGTTGGGTCCGGGGCTCAACCCTGTCGGGTCCCGGTCTTTTCCGGCTCAGGGACTGTCGTTTTCCAGGACGATCCCGGAGGTCTCATAGGAGCCGCGGACGGGGCCGGCGATGGGAATCTTGACGACCCCGGCCCCGATGAGGTTGCCGAAGGAGGCGTCCTGGAGGAAGGCGCCCTGAACCGTCATCCGGGCCATCGGCGATGGGGGCGTGAGCGTTCCGGAGAACTGGCCGGTCTTCCCGGCGGCCTTGCCTTTCCACGGGACGGCGTTGGAGGGCAGCACGGAGAGCAGCGAAAAGCGGCCGCGCAGGCTCAGGCGCTCGGGCAGGGCCACGCCGTCGGGCGGGGTGATGTGGGTGACGGTCATCCCGTCCTCCGTCAGTCCGAGGCTCAGGGCCAGCGCGTCGGCGGTCGGGGCCGGCTCCCAGCGGCTGACGACGCCATTGACGGGTTCGGTGGCAAAGCCGGCGGGGTAGGATTTTTCCGTCGGATCGGCCGCGCGCATCCATTTCAATCCCGCGGCATGGGCCTCGGTGGCCGCGCCGCGGCCGTGGAGACCGAGATTGCCGATGTCGAGAATCCCGCCGAAGAAGGAGGTCTTGTTTCGGTAGGGCGCGATCCAGACCACGGCTTGGTCGGTCTGGGAGAGGTTGAGCCCCATGGACACCTTCCGCGCGTCGCCCAGTTGACCTTTGAGGGTGACGAGGGCATTGGCCTTCACCAGTCCGCTGGTCCACCCGATGCCGGCGGGCCGGTTGACGCGGTCTCCGGGCGTCTGGAGGTCGAAGGCGGTGGTCACGCGCGGATTGCCCCCGGGCACGCGCCCGCGCCTGGCGAGCCGGAATCCGCGGCCGGGGTTGTTGGGTCCGTTTTCCAGGAGGACAAAGAGGTCCGTGCCCTCGGCCAGGGTGACGTCATAGGTGACCGCCGGCCAGGCGCGGTAGGCGTTGAAGGGGACGGACAGGGCGAGCACGCCGCCCGGGTCCGCGAAGGATCCCTTGGCCGAGCGGCGCGACTCGCCGAGGCGCTCGACGCTGGCCGTGTAGGTGGCGAGGGGATTGCGGCGGTTGGGGCCCTTGACGGTCAGGTTGAGACGCCCGACCGGGTCGTTCGTCGCGAGGTCTTCGACGAGGAATTCGTAGGCGCCCTCGAAGCGATAGGGGGCGACGGTCAGGTCGAAGGGATGGGAGCGGACCGTGGCGCGGCCGCTTTTCACGCGGACCTCGACGCCGGCCTCGGAGCCGAGCCCGAGCACGGTGCCGGTGATGGTCGGCGGCGGGCCGGCATTGAAGACCAGCCCGGGCGGCAGTCCGGTAACCTGGATCGTCTCGCCCGGAAGGAGGCTGATGAAGCTCAAGTCGAGATTCACGACGTCCCCGACACGGAAATGCGCGCCGAGTCCCAACAGGTCGCCCTGCTCCCGCTCGGTCGGATCGGGCTGGATGATGACGCTGGCCGTGGCGGCCGAAAAGGCCAGCCGAACGGGAAAAGCCTGGTCGTCGGCGGAATCGACCACCGGTTCGATGTCGGAGATCTTGAACTCCCGCACCGGCTTCGGAAACACGAAGAAGGTTCCCTCTGCGACGGTGACTTTTTTCCCCGAAAAAGAGAGTTCGAACTGGTGGTCGGTGGTGTCGATGCCGGTGGGAAGGCCGACCCCGGTGAAGAGCGCGTCGGTGCAGTAGTAGCGATACTCCGAGACCAGCGGCGGGTCGAACCAGGCGCCGAGGCGGGGGAGATTGTCGCGGCTGAACTGCCAGACGCCGCCTCCACCCATGAGCGTGGCGTTGTCCGGGTCAAAAACATCGCCGGGATCCCGCGTCACGCCGGAGGGTTCGCCGGCGTATCCCGCGCCGAGGGAATTGAGCACGGTGGCGTCGGCCACCTGCCCGGCGGGGGCGCCGGTCTGCCAATCGAGTTGGGCGCCGGGATCGAAGTCGATCTCGCCGATGACGATCGGGATGCGGTAGGAGGGACCGCCGCCGCCGGCCAGTCCGGCCGTCTCCGTGTAGAGCGGGCACTGGGTGAAGGTGACCGGGCCGAGGGCGGGAACCTCCGCGTCGAGGGTGAACTCGCCGTAGCCGGTCCAGCCGAGCGTCGGATTCTGCTCCAAGTGGATCGCCGAGACCGTGCCGGTGGCGACGAGCTGCTCGACATGGCCGCCGCCGTCGAAGTTTTCGCCGCCGCAATACCACACCACGGGGACGGGCACACCGCCGTTGGGCAGGTAGGTCATGCGGGCGACGCCGTTGGCCGGGTCGTTGGAAAACGAGCCCGTATCCAGCACGAAGGCGGGCGGACTGCCGCCGCTGGTGTCGTCGGTGCCGAGCCGAAACTCGACAAAAGGCTGCTCGAGCGTTCCGTAGTTGGCGAGCAACCAGGTCGCGGTGTCCGGGAATTCCCCGGGGACGAGATTGCGAACGGTGCCGAGCGCGCCCCAGACCTTGGTCGGCACGGCTTCGTTGTCGAGGTCGCGGTAGTTGTCGTCGAACTCTCCGGAGAGCAGCCACCAGTCGAAGATGAAGGTGTCCGCGAGGGAGAGACGGGGAACCAGGGCGAGCAGAGCCGCCGCCGAGGCCAGCGCGAGGAATCGCGCGGGAGTGTTTGGTGTTTTCATGGGAGGGGGTGTTGCGGGGTTTCGTGAATCGCTTTTGGGGTGGGAATCCACGGCGGATTCCGGGAAGAGGCGAAGCGGAGCGAAAAAACCGCATCGCCATACAGCAATATCGCGCCCCCGATGGCGCCGGCCTCGCGCGGGTTGGGAAATTTGGGGCGGTTCTTGGGAAGAACCTCCCCGAAGGGCCGAAACGGGCGCAACTTTCCATTTGTCCGGCCCGGCGGGGAGACGGATAGTCGGAATTCCGCGCGCGAGATGAGGAAAATACGCTTGTTAGCCCGAAAGTACCTGGGGCGATTGGCCGGGTTTGTCACGGAAAACGGGCTCAAATCCCTGCCGATCCTCCACGCCTTCCGCGGCTACCGGCGTCCGGATCTGATGGCCGACACCCGCGCCGGGGCGAATGTCGCGCTGCTGGCCTTTCCGCAGGGCATGGCCTACGCGACCATCGCGGACCTGCCCATCCAGTATGGCATCATGGGCACGGCGATCTCGGCGATCGTGGCGCCGTTTTTCTCCGGCTCGCGGCACACGGTGCTCGGGCCGACCAACGCCACCGCCTTCATGGTCTTCAGCACCATGGGGATGATGATGCACTCCGAGCGCGTCGAGCTGCTGCCCATGCTGATGCTGATGGTCGGACTGCTGCTGGTCTTCGGCGCGCTGCTGCGCGTGGCGGACCTGATCCAGTACATCAGCCGCAGCGTCGTGGTGGGTTACATCTCCGGGGCGGCCATCCTCATCATCGTCAATCAGTTGAGGCACATCTTCGGCATCGACCTGGCCGCCGATCCCGGTGTCGACGGCGCGATCGAGGCCGGGCGGGCGGCGCCGCGCACGTTTTTCACCGTCCTTGGCGCGGTGCTGCGCCATATCGGGAGCACCCGCTGGGAGCCGGTCGTTTACAGCCTGCTGACCTTCGGCGTCTGGGTGTTGCTGATGAAAAGGCTCCGTCGCCTGCCGGTGTTCGCCTCGACCCTCGCGGTGATGACCATGCTCTACGCCGGGATCGAGGCCTACAATTTCACCGCCGCGCGACACCCCGGCTGGCATCCCATTCCCTTCGAGCTGGACACCTTCGAATCCTTCACCCTGGCCGATCTGCGGCCGCGCCTCCCGTCGATCGGCGCGGGCGGGCTGTTCTACGATATCCACCGGCTCATCGGCATCGCCTTTTCCATCGCCTTCCTCGCCGCGCTGGAAAACTCCGTCATGTCCAAAAGCCTCGCCAGCCTCAGCGGCGACCGGCCCGACCTCAATCAGGATATGCTCAGCGTCGGCGTCGCCAACATCGCCAACGCCTTCACCGGCGGCATGCCGGCCTCGGGCTCGCTGACCCGCTGCGCGCTGAATTTCGGCAGCGGCGCCGTGTCCCGCCTTTCCAGCATCATCAGCGGACTGCTCTGCGGGGCGGGCATCGTCGTCCTCGGCCGTTTCATCCGGCACGTGCCAAAATGCAGCCTCGCCGTGCTCATCGTCTGCATCGCCTGGTCGGTCATCAACCGCCGCCATGTCCGCATCGCGCTGAACGCCACCACGGCCGACGCCGCCGTGCTCATCACCACCTTCGTCTCCGCCCTCGTCATGCCGCTGAGCGTGGCGATCTTTCTCGGGGTCGGCGTGTCCATCATGCTATACCTGCGCAAGGCGAGCCGGCCCCACCTCACGGAGTACGAATTCTCCGAGGGCGGCGAGCTGCGCGAGGCCGGCGAAAAGCGGCGGCGGCCCATCCCCGCGATCTCCATCGTTCATGTCGAGGGCGACCTCTTCTTCGGCGCCGCCGAGCTGTTCCGCACCCAGATCCAGAAAACCTGCCTCGATCCCGCGCTGAAAATCATCATCCTGCGCCTGAAAAACGCCCGCCACCTCGACGCCACCAGCGTCATGGCCCTCGAGGAGCTGATCCGTTTCGTCCGCTCGTCGAGCCGCGACGTCATCATCAGCGGCGCCTCGAAGGACGTCTATCGCGTGCTGAAAAACGCCGGCATGGTCGAGGTCATCGGGCGCGACAATATCTTTCTCAACTCACCGAGAAATCCGAACCTCTCCACCCGCAACGCCCTCAAGCGCGCCCAGCAGCTCCTCGGCACCACCAAGGCCGACATCCGCATCTTTTACGATCCCTCCAAGGACAAGGAAGGCGGCGGAAGCGCGATGGGGTGATTTTGGCGGGACGCTTCTTTCCGAAGTCCGACCCAACAGGGTTGGGTCGGTGACTCAACCCTGTTGGGTCGGAGCGGTCGCGGCGGGCGCGTCACGATTCGACCCGGTTGGAACAAGGGATTTTGCTGTTTTTTCCATAAAAACGAGGTAATTTCCACAATCCGAACGCTTTCCCCGTGGCGTCCGGACCACTCCGAAACTCGCAAACTCCATCTGTTGGCGCCCGTTTTTCCCGGAATCCGGGAGGCAATGGGTGCTCGCCATGTTCACTTTTTCGCCAACCGGGTGCTGGAAAAGACTTCCAGCGGCTTTTCGCGCGTGCCTCGTGCCCGCCGCGCTGGCTTTCGCCGCCGGCTGGGCGTCCGGCGCGGAATGGCACGTCAGCCCGGCGGGCGACGACGACGCCAACACCGGCTCGCAGGCGTTGCCGTGGCGGTCCATCCAGCGCGCGGCCGACGCGGTGAATCCCGGCGACACCGTCAAGGTGCACACCGGGGTTTACGAGGAAAAGGTGTTCATCGAGCGCTCCGGCACGACGGGCAATCCGATCGTCTTCGAGCCGGCGGACGGCGAGTTTCCCATCATCGACGGCACCAACCTGGCGCCGACCGCGGCCGAGGCGGCGCTGATGGAAATCTACAACGCCAGCCATGTCACGATTCGCGGCTTCGAGCTGCGAAACTTCGGCACGGCCGCCGCCAACCGCACCCCGGTGGCACTCTACGTCTCGGGCACCTGCGCGGGAATCGTGCTCGAGGACAACGAGATTCACCACATCGCGACGACGGAGCCGAACGGCGACGGCAACGCGCACGGCCTCGCGGTTTACGGCGACACGACGGCCGGCGTGACGAATCTGATTATCCGCGGCAACCATGTCCACGATCTCACGCTCGGAAACAGCGAGGCCCTGGTCATCAACGGCAACGTGAACGGCTTCGAGGTGTCGGACAACCACGTCCATCACTGCGACAACATCGGCATCGACCTGATCGGCTTCGAGGACACGGCGCCGACCGCGGCGCTCGACCAGGCCCGCAACGGCGTGGTGAGCGACAATCTCGTCCACGACATCGATTCGCTGGCCAACCCGGCCTATGGCGAGCGGGCGGCGGGCGGCATCTACATCGACGGCGCGCGCGACCTGATCGTGGAGCGCAACCGAGTGCACCACTGCAACATCGGCGTCGAGGTCGCGAGCGAACACGCCGGCAAATCGGCGTCGAACATCGTGGCGCGGGACAACCTGCTCTACCTCAATCACCTCGGCGGCCTTTTCACCGGCGGCTACGACACCGGGCGGGGCTTCATCGACGCCCTGACCTTCGAGCACAACACGCTGTGGCGTAACGACACCGACGAGACCGGCTCGGGCGAGATTCTGCTTCAGTTCGATGTGCGCAATTCCGTCTTCAAGCACAATCTCGTCGTCACCGGGCCGCGGGCGCTCGCGATCGGAAACCCCTTCACCCAGAACTCGAACAATCTCGTCGATTACAACTACTACGCCCATCCCGACGGCGGCGCGGGCGTCGCGTTTCAGTGGAAAGATGTGGACTACGGCCCGATGGACAGTCCGCCCGCCGACATCGCGGGCGGCGACTTCTTCGCGGTGGGCGACGAAACCTCGGCGAAGCTGACCGATCCGGTGACGACGGAGGATTTTCGGCCGCTCCCGGGTTCGCCGGCCATCGACGCGGGCGATCCGGCTTTCCTACCGGGACCGGTCGAGACGGATTTCGACGGCGAACCGCGAACCATCGGCGGCGTCACCGATCTCGGCGCCCACGAGCTGAACCCGAGCGGCACGCTGCCGCCTCCGGGCGATTTCCAACTGACGACGCCGAACGACCCGCCCGATTCGGCGCCGCTGACGTGGACGATCGCGATCATGGATCACACGGGCTTCGAGCTTCAGCGCGCGGAGGGAACCGGCGGGACTTTCGCGACGATCGCGACGCTTTCGCCGGCGACCTTTGCTTATGAAGACGAGGCAGTCCGGGCCGGGGTCGCGTATCGCTACCGCATCCGGACGGTGCGCGGGGTGGACCGTTCGATTTTTTCCTCCGAAGTGGCGTTCACGGCCGCCGCGAGGGCGGGCGCGGCGAAGACGACCTTCACCGGCCTGTGGGCGCCGGCGAACGCGGCGGACGGATTGCGCGGCTTGTTCGCGTTTTCGATGGACGCGAATCTGAAGGTGACGGGATCGCTCGTCTCCGGGCGGGCGAGGCACCGGTTGGCGGGACAGTTCGACAACGCGGGCGGTTTTACCGCCGAAGTGACCCGGACAGGATCGGCGCCGCTCCAGGTGAACCTGACGCTCGACCTGAACTCGCCGGACTTGCCCTTCGCGGGAACGGTTTCCGACGGTTCGACCACCGCCGACGCGGCCGGCGGTGCGGTCGCGGGCTCGGGGCACGGTCTGGCGCCCCAGCACACCGTGGCGCTGGAGCCGGACAGCGGCGCGAGCCTGCCCCTGGCGCCGGGATACGGGCACCTCGCCATCGGCGGAACCGGCGGGGGAAAACTGTCGCTGCGACTGCCGGACGGGCGGTCGGTGGTTCAGGCCGGACCGGTGACGCGCGACGGGCGCTTTTTCGTCTGTCTCTTCCCCTATCGCGGCGGTAACGACTCCGGCTGGCTCAGCGGAACGGCGACCGTGTCCGACGACGGCACCAACGATATCCATGGCCCGTTTCAATGGACGAAAGCGGCGATCGCGACGGAGCGCTATTATCCCGGCGGATTTTCGGGCGGCGCGGGTCTGGTGGGCTCGGTTTACACGAAGCCGGCGGCCGGCGCGCGGGTGCTGCCGCTCGCCGGGACGGACCCGAACGTCCTGGCGACCTTCGGTCCCGCCGATCTCGCGCCGGGACCGGGGGACTCGGCGTTTTTTCTCGATGAACGGAACCGCGCCGTGTTTCCGGCGGAAGCGGGGTTGACGCTGGGCACGAGCGCGGGGAACGGGCGGTTTTCGGGAAGTTTCACGGATTATTCCGGATCGCGGGCGCGGCGCCGCGGTTTCGGCGGCGTCTGGCTCCAGCGCCAGAGTCGCGGGGCGGGCCATTATCCTGGGGTGACGGAGGCGGGCGCGGCGGAGCTGCTGCCCTTCGACGCGGGACGGATCGCGATCGATTTCCCGATGACGCTGGCGGGGACGGTTTCCAACTTGCTCAGCCTCACCCCCGCCGCCGCGAATGGTCCCGTCGCCTGGGGCATCGACGGCGCCCCGCCGCCGGGCGTGGTTTGGAACGCCGGGACGCACACGCTCGAGGGCGCGCCACTGGCGCCGGGAACGTGGTGGGTCACGCTGTGGACGGAGGACGCGGCGGGCGTCCGGAGCGGGCAACGGCTGCGGATCGTGGTGGACAGTTTGTTCGAGAAAACGGCGGGCGCCTACTGGGGGCTCGCGGCCGAAGCTCCGGCGGTGCACGCGACCTCGGCGCTGTTCCGGCTGTCGCTGTCGAAACGGGGGAGTTTTTCCGGTTATGTCGTGCTGGGCGGGCGACGGTCGGCTTTCCGCGGCGCGTTCGACGCGGTGACGGGAACGGCGACCATCGAGGCCAGACGCCGGGGAAACACACCGCTGCAACTGTCGCTGGCGATGGATGACGCGGGTGTCGGGTCGAGTCTTTCGGGCACGCTGACGGCGGCGCTCTCGACACTGACGCCGGCGGTGGACGCGATCCTGTCCGCGAAACGGACGCCGTGGAGCCGCGGCAATCCCGCGCCGGCGGCGGGACGATTCACGGCGGTGTTGCCGAGCCTGACCGGGAGCGGACTGCCGCGGGGCCACGGCTATGGCGCGATGTCGATCGGGAAAACGGGCACGGTCGCGATCTCGGGCCGGATGGGCGACCTGACGCCGTTCAAGTCCGCGACCGGTTTGTCGGGGGACGAAGATTTTCCGTTCTTCGCCTCGCTAAGCCGGGGCGCCGGATCCGCGCGCGGCTGGGTGACTCTGCGCGATCTCGTCCCGAGCGATGCCGACGGGGTGCTGGATTGGGAAATGGCGGGCGACTTTGCCGGGACGGTCGATTTTCTGGCCTGCGAATATGTGGCGCCGCCGCGCGGAACGCGAGTCATCCCGTTGCCGGACGCGGACGCGAACGGCCGCGCGACCTTCGACGACGCGGGTCTGGTTCCGGCGCCGGCGGACTGGGTGTTCACGCTCGACACGCTGAACCGCGCGCGTTCGGCGGATGGAAACAAGGCCCACGGGCTCGGCATTTCGACGCGAACGGGGCTGTTCTCCGGTTTTTTCCCGCGGGCGATCGGTGGGAAAACGGTGCGGATTCTGTATCGTGGGGCGATTTTGCAGAAACAGGCGCTCGGAGCGGGGCAGTTCGACGGCAACGGCACGCCGGGCTGGGTGGAATGGGGCGAAAACACGGGGCCGTGACGGATTTTTTGATCCAACAGGGTTGAGTGATCGACTTAACCCTGTTGGGTTTTTTTCGCGCCTTCCATCCACAATCCCAATCTTTGTCTTTGTCGTAATCTTCGTCTTCGTCTCAATCCCGCGAATCGCCGGCTTTTCAGCGAGATAGCGCCCGCCGCCGAAGCGGACGCTCCACCCAAACGGGTCCCGGCGGGGGGGAACGTCTTGAGACTCTCCCGGCCCGGGAGGAGATGGCCGCGGCGGAGCGTTCTCGCCTGCTTTTCAAACTCGACCGATCCCCGATTCGCCAACCCGAAAGTCAACGGCGCGGTCGAAAATGAAGATCGACGATCAAAAAAAAAATCGGGGCGGACCCGCGTCTTCGCGAATCCGCCCCGAAAGGGGAAGCCGCCGGTGAGGGCTTGAGTGTGGCTGGGCCGTACCTCAGATCACCGGCGGCGAGGGATCTTGTTGTGGCAAGACCCGTCGATTACATCATGCCGTGGTCGTGATTGTGCGGCTCGGGCTCGGCTTTTTCGGGAATGTCCGCGATGAGACATTCGGTGGTGAGCAGGAGTCCGGAGATGGACGCGGCATTCTGCAGGGCGCTGCGGGTCACCTTGGTCGGATCGACGACACCGGCCTTCACGAGGTCTTCGTAGGTGTCGGTGGCGACGTTGTAACCCTTGTTGGCCTTCTCGTTTTTCACGTGCTCGACGATGAGCGCGCCTTCGCGGCCGGCGTTGGCGGCCAGGGTGCGGAGGGGCTCTTCGATGGCGCGGGCCACGATGGAGGCGCCGGTGGCTTCGTCACCGGAGAGGCCGAGGTCACCCACGGCCTGCTGGGCGCGGATGAGCGCGGTGCCACCGCCGGGAACGATGCCTTCCTCGACCGCCGCGCGGGTGGCGTGGAGGGCGTCTTCGACGCGGGCCTTCTTTTCCTTCATCTCGGTCTCGGTGGCGGCGCCGACATTGATGACGGCGACCCCGCCCGCGAGCTTGGCGAGACGTTCCTGGAGTTTTTCGCGATCGTAGTCCGAGGTGGTTTCCTCGATCTGACGGCGGATCTGGCTGACGCGGCCGGAGATGGCGTCGCTCTTGCCTTCGCCTTCGATGATCGTGGTGTCTTCCTTGGTGATCTTGATCTGCTTGGCGGAGCCGAGGTCGTCAAGGCCGACGTTTTCGAGCTTGATGCCGAGGTCCTCGGTGATGACGCGGCCGCCGGTGAGGATGGAGATGTCCTCGAGCATGGCCTTGCGGCGGTCGCCGAAGCCGGGCGCCTTGACGGCGGCGACGTTCAGGGTGCCGCGGATCTTGTTCACCACGAGGGTGGCGAGGGCTTCGCCTTCCACGTCCTCGGAGATGATGAGGAAGGGGCGGCCGGTCTGCGCGACTTTCTCGAGCAGGGGCAGCATGTCCTTGAGGCTGGTGACCTTCTTCTCGTGGATGAGGATCAGGGCGTTCTCGAGCACGGCTTCCATGCTTTCGGCGTCGGTGACGAAGTACGGCGAGAGGTAGCCTTTGTCGAACTGCATCCCTTCGACGACGTCGAGGGTGGTTTCGATGCCTTTGGCTTCCTCGACGGTGATGGTGCCGTCCTTGCCGACTTTGTCCATGGCCTCGGCGATGATGTTGCCGATCTCGCTGTCCCAGTTGGCGGACACGGTGGCGACCTGCGCGATTTCCTTGGTGTCGGTGACCTCGGTGGAGATCGCCTTGAGCTGGCCGACGAGCGCCTCGGCGGCCTTGAGAATGCCGCGCTGCAGGCTGGTCGGGTTGGCGCCGGCGGTCACGTTGCGGAGGCCTTCGGTGTAGATGGCCTCGGCGAGAACGGTCGCCGTGGTGGTGCCGTCACCCGCCACATCGGAGGTCTTGGAGGAGACTTCCTTGATGAGCTGGGCGCCCATGTTTTCGTAGGGGCAGGACAGTTCGATCTCCTTGGCGACGGTGACGCCGTCCTTGGTGATCGTGGGGCTGCCGAATTTTTTCTCGAGGATGACGTTGCGACCCGATGGTCCAAGCGTCGCCTTCACGGCCTTCGCCAGCTTCTGCGCGCCGCGCAGGAGGGAATGACGGGCCTCTTCGTCGAATGACAGTTGTTTAGCCATAGATGGTTAATGGGGTGTTGGTTTTGGGTGATTGATGGGGAAAATTGCGTGTTCCCCGCGTGTTTGTGTTTTCGTTGGGAGTCGTCGGTTCACTCCTCGATCACGCCGAGAATGTCGCTCTCGCTGAGGATGAGGCATTCCTGGCCGTCGATCTTGACTTCGGTGCCGCCGTACTTGGAGATGAGCACCTTGTCGCCGACTTTGACGGAGAATTCGACGATTTCGCCTTCTTCGTTTTTGCCGTTGCCGAGGGCGAGCACTTCAGCCTCCTGCGGTTTTTCCTTCGCCGTGTCGGGGAGGAAGATGCCGCCTTCGGACTTCTGCTCGTCGGGTTCGATGCGCTTGACCAGCACGCGCGTGCCGAGCGGTTTGATTTTGGTTGCCATGTTCGATGTGGTTGGGTTTGTCAGTTCAGGTTCGATTCAGGGTTGGATCCGCCGCCCGCTTGTCGCGGTTTGCGGAAAAAATCGGGTCCGCATCAGAACCGGATGCGGACCCGGGAGAATCGCGGCGTGTCAGCCTTTGTCGGCCTCGTCCACGACTTCAAAGTCGGCGTCCACGACCTTGCCCTTGGCCTGGCGCGGTCCCTCGGCTCCTCCCTCCTCGCCGCCGCCGGCGGCGTCGGTCATGTCGGGATTCGTCTCGTCCGCTCCCCCGGCGGCGCCGGCCATCTGGGCGGCGGCGGCCAGTTCGGCGAAGGTCTGGTGCAGGGTGTCGGTGGCGGAGCGGATGCGGTCGATGTCGTCGCCTTTCAGGGCTTCCTCAACGCCGGCCACGGCGTTTTCGACTTTCGACTTGGCGTCCTCGGGCAATTTCTCGCCGAGTTCGCCCATCTGCTTCTTAACGGTGTAAACGGCGTTTTCGGCGAGGTTTCGGGTCTCGATGGATTCCAGCCGCTTTTTGTCCGCGTCGGCGAATTGCTCGGCCTCGCGCTTGGCGCGTTCGATTTCCTCCTGTGACAGGCCGCCGGAGTCCTTGATGGTGATCTTTTGCTCCTTGCCGGTGCCTTTGTCCTTCGCCGACACGTGCAGGATGCCGTTGACGTCGATGTCGAAGGTCACCTCGATCTGCGGCACGCCGCGGGGGGCGGGCTCGATGCCGTCGAGGCGGAAGTTGCCCAGCTTCTTGTTGTCGCCAACGAGCTTGCGCTCGCCCTGGCAGACCACGATGTCGACCGAGGGCTGGCTGTCGGCGGCGGTCGAGAAAATCTGCGACTTCTTCGCCGGGATCGTCGTGTTGCGCTCGATCATCGGGGTGGCGATGCCGCCCATGGTCTCGATGGAAAGCGTCAGGGGCGTCACGTCGAGCAGGAGCACGTCCTTGACGTCGCCCTGGAGCACCCCGCCCTGGATCGCGGCGCCGACGGCCACGACTTCGTCGGGGTTCACGCCCTTGTGCGGGTCTTTGCCGGCGAGTTTCTTCGCCGTCTCGAAGACCTTCGGCATCCGGGTCATCCCGCCGACGAGCACCAGTTCGTCGATGTTCGCGGCGTCGATGCCGGCTTCCTTCAGGCAGGCTTTCACCGGACCGATCGTCCGCTCGAAGAGAGGATCGGTCATCTGCTCGAGCTGGGCGCGCGACAGGGTCTTCTGGATGTGTTTCGGTCCGGTCTGGTCGGCCGTGATGAAGGGCAGGCTGATGTCGTAGCTCTGCGAGGAGGACAGGGCGATCTTCGCCTTCTCCGCCTCCTCCTTGATGCGCTGCAGGGCGTCCGGCTGCCCGCTCAGGTCGATGCCGGAGTCTTTTTTGAAATCCTCGACGATCCAGGAAATGATGGCCTTGTCCCAGTCGTCGCCCCCGAGCAGGGTGTCGCCGTCGGTCGCCAACACTTCGAAGACCCCGTCGCCGATGTCGAGCACGGAGATGTCGAAGGTTCCGCCGCCCAGGTCATAGACCGCGATTTTTTCGTCCGCTTTCTTGTCCAGCCCGTAGGCCAGCGAGGCCGCGGTCGGCTCGTTGATGATGCGTTTCACCTCGAAGCCGGCGATTTCGCCCGCCGCCTTCGTCGCGTTGCGCTGCGAGTCGTTGAAATACGCCGGCACGGTGATGACGGCCTGGCCGATCGTTTCGCCGAGCTTGGCTTCGGCGTCGGCTTTCAGCTTGCTGAGGACCATCGCGGAGATTTCCTGGGGGCTGTAGGTCTTCGATTCGCCGCCGACCTCCACCTGGATGTGGGCGTCGCCATTGGCGGCTCTCACGATCTTGTAGGGAGTCTTCTTTTCGTCGTCGGTCAGCTCGTCGAATTTCCGGCCGATCAGACGCTTGGCCGAAAAGATGGTGTTGCTCGGATTGGTGACCGCCTGGCGCTTGGCGGCCTGGCCGACGATGCGTTCGCCGTCCTTGGTGAATGCCACCACCGAGGGAGTCGTGCGGGCGCCCTCCGAGTTTTCGAGAACGACTGGCTCCCCGCCTTCCATGACGGCCATGCAGGAATTCGTCGTTCCGAGGTCAATGCCGAGAATCTTGCTCATAATGAAGTGATTGGAAAAATCGTTGAATTGGGATTTGCGGATGTCTGGTTTGCCGCCGGAGCCCCGAAAACGGTCTGGGAAGAGGCTTCAGCACCCCGTCTTCCACGCAATCCGCGTGCCAACCACCTCGATTCCGCTTTAAATCATTCCCCATCAACAGATTGCATTTTTTTCAACAAAGTAAGCCATCGCTCGAAACACCCTCAGGAGGGCGAAGTCGCGCCATCTTGTCCTCCGGAGAGCGCCAATTTGTCGCACCGCGCGTCAAAATCGAACTTCCGGACGAAATTCCGACTTTTGACGGCGAAACTTCGGTTTTTCGCGCCCGCCCCTTACCTTTCTCCTTCCACCATCGGAACGAATCGCACGGGCATCACCGACACTTTTTCCAGGCGACCGCCGCGTTTCTCGAACCGGTATAGCTCCTGCACCGCCTCGGGCGCGCCGACGGGGATCAGCAGGCGCCCGCCCTCTTTCAGTTGCGCCTCCAGCGCCGGCGGAACGGCCTCCGGCGCGCAGGTCACGACGATCGCGTCGAAGGGCGCCGCCTCCGGCCACCCCTCGTGTCCGTCGCCGAGTCGCAGGTGAACGTTTTCACAGCCGAGCCGGGCCAGCCTTTTCCGGGCCGAATCCGCGAGCGGGGCGACGATTTCCACCGAATACACCGCCGCCACCAGGGGAGAAAGCACCGCCGCCTGATAACCGGAGCCCGTCCCGATCTCCAGCACCCGATCGCCCGGCCGGGGAGCGAGCTGTTCGGTCATGAAGGCGACCATGAAAGGCTGCGAGATCGTCTGTCCGTGCCCGATCGGCAGCGGCCGGTCGTCATAGGCCAGCGCGCGCGCCTCGCCGGGGACGAAATCATGCCGGGGTGTGCGCTCCATTGCCGCCAGCACGCGCGGGTCGGCGATGTGGTAGGGCTTCGACCTCAGAGTCTCCATCATCCGGCCCCGCGCCGACGCCACCCATACGGGATCGGCGGTGGACTCTGGCGCCGGGAGATTGTTCATCGGAACCTCGGGTTCAAGGGGGGGAACTTGGGAAAAACGGGCCACTCTCCGCCAATCCACCCTCCCCCCTTTCCGCTCTCCGATCAAGGCGACGCCGACTTCGGAACCCGAAAGATCCCTTTTTCGGCGAGAAATTTTGGCTACGGGTATAGTGGCCTTCCGTCCGTCCCCCGCTCCCGCGACTCATGGCATTTCGTTCTCCCGCGCTCAGATCCGCCGCCGGCGCGACCGCTTCCGCCGCCGGTCGCCGGGTCGTCGTGACCGGGGCCGGCATCCTGACCTCGATGGGTCGAGGCTGGCGGGAAAACGCGGACGGATTTCGCGCCGGACGCCTCGCCTTTCGGCCGGTGACGCTTTTCGACACGTCGCGCCAGCGCGTTCACGAAGCCGGCGAGCTGACCCTGCCCGCCGCACTGCCCCCCAACGCCCTTACCGTCCGGCAGCGCGCCCGGCTCGACCGCGCCTCGGCCATGCTGCTCCACGCCGGGCACGAAGCCGCGGCCCAGGCCGGCTGGGACGGCGCCGTTTTCTCCGATCCCGTCCCGCTCTGCCTCGGCACCTCGGCGGGAGCGATGCGGCTGGGGGAGGATTATTTCCGCGCCGCGCACGAATCGCCCCGCCGACGCTCGGCGCAGCCCGCGCGGATTTCGAACTACCAGACCCACCGCCAGGCGCTCCATTTCGCGGACGCCCTCGGCTTCACCGGACCGGTCACCATCGTCTCGAACGCCTGCGCCTCGGGCGCCAACGCCATCGGCGACGCCTTTCAGCGTCTCCGACGCGGCGACTGCGCTCGGGCCTTCGCGGGCGGCTACGACGCGCTGGCGCACATGGTTTTTGCCGGATTCGACTCGCTCCAGGCGCTGACGACCACGCTGCCGCCCCGTCCTTTCGACGCCCACCGCGACGGCCTCGCGCTCGGCGAGGGGGCCGCCATGCTGTGCCTCGAGACGCTCGAATCCGCCACCGCCCGCGGCGCGGAAATCCTCGGCGAGATCGCCGGCTACGGCGCCGCGACCGACACCCACCATCTCACCCAGCCCCATCCCGAGGGCGACGCCGCCCTGCGCGCCATGAACGCCGCCTGCCGCGACGCCGGCCTGCGCGCGGCGGACATCGGCTATCTCAACTCCCACGGCACCGGCACGCCGCTCAACGATGTCGCCGAGGGCCGGGCCATCCAGCGCTGGGCCGGCGCGGACGTTGGAAAAGTCCGCGTCAGCTCCACCAAGGCATCCATCGGCCACCTGCTCGGCGGCGCCGGCGCCGTCGAAACCGTCGTCGCCCTGATGGCCCTGCGGGAGGGTTTTCTCCCGCCGACCACGACCGTGGAGACACCGGACCCGGTCTGCACCTTCGACCTGGTGCGCGAGCCGCGCGACGCCGAGCCGCGCCACGCGCTCACGAATTCCTTCGGCTTCGGCGGAGCCAACGCCACGCTGATCCTGTCGCGGTTCGACTGAGAAAGGACCGCGACTCCCCTTTCCTCTTTCGTCTTTCAGCCAACCCTCAAAACCTCGCCCGCCCATGAATCCCGTCCCCGGCTCCCAAATCCTCGACCATCTCCGCTGGCGCTATGCCACCAAGCGTTTCGACCCGACGCGCCGGATCCCCGACGCCGACTGGGCGGCGCTGGAGGAGGCGCTCATCCTCACGCCGTCCTCCTACGGCCTGCAACCGTGGAAATTCCTCGTCATCACCCGCCAGGACACGAAGGAATCGCTCGTCGCCCCGGCCTATAACCAGCGGCAGGTCGCCGATTGCTCCCACCTGCTCGTCTTCGCCGTGCGCCGGGAAATGACCGAGGCCGACGCCGACCGGCTCATCGACTTCACCGCCGAGACCCGCGGCATCGACCGCCAGCATCTGAGCGGATACCGGAACGTCATGGTCGGCGACATCGTCACCGGCGCGCGAAGCCGGGAGGCGACGCATTGGGCCCAACTCCAGAGTTACATCGCGCTGGGGAATTTCATGACCTGCGCCGCGCTGATGGGGATCGACACCTGCCCGATGGAGGGGTTCATGGCCCCGGCCTTCGACGAGGCGCTCGACCTCGCCGAAAAGGGCCTCACCACCTCCGTGCTCTGTCCCGCCGGTTACCGGGACGAATCGGACAAATACGCCGCCCTGCCCAAAGTGCGCTACCCGAAAGCGGACCTGATCGAGCACCTCCCCTGAGGGCCTCGCCGCCGCAAAAAGAACGCCCCCAATGCCGCTCTCGCACCGTCTCGCCCTCGCCTGCGCGATTCTTGGCTTCGCGGCCTCGGTCGCCTCGCTCTTCGCCAGCCCGATCGAGGGAGTCACCGATCTCGACTGTCCCCTGAAATCGCTCGATTGCGCCGAGGCGCTCGGCGGCCGCTTCTCGAAGGTGGCCGGCCTGCCCCTCGGCGCGCTCGGAGGCGCCTACTTCGCGGCCTGGTCCGCGGCGCTGGTCTTTTCCCGGCGCCCCGGCGGGATCGGCTTTCGCGCCGTCGCCACCTGGACGCTCGTTTTCGGCGCCGCCGTGTCCGTGACTCTGGTCGGCTTGCTGATTTTTGTGGTAAAATCGGTGTGCCTCTACTGTCTGATCACCCACGCCTCGAATCTCGCCGCCTTCGCCCTGCTCTGGCCGGGCCGCCGCTGGCGCCCGTCGGCCGGCTTTTTTCGCTCCGAGCGCCGGAGCCTGTGGATCTGGGCCGCCACCGCGCTGCTCGCGGGCCTGCTGTGTTTCGCCGTTTACCAGATCCGGGTCGCCCGGGCGACCGTCGCGGCGAAGGCGGAAACCCTCTGGTGAACCCGGAGCCCCATCCCGCGGGGCTTTGCTTGAATCGCCGACGGGGCGGGGTTATCCATGCGGCTTCTCATGACCGCCACGATCCGCCCGCTCGTCGTCCTCTGGCTCGCCGCGAACGGCTTCCTTTGTCCCGGCGCGCGGGCCGAAGCGCCGCCGCTTCAGCCCGAGTCCGGCTACGCCGCCGCCACCGCCCGCGCCAAGCGCGACGGCCGATTGGTGTTTGTCATGTTCAAGCAGAAGGACTGCCCCCATTGCGAAAAATTCACCGCCAAAGTTCTCGACGCCCCCGAGTTTCGCGAGTTCGCCCGCGATCATCTGGCGCTGGTCATTTACGACCTGGATCGGTCCGGCTCGCTGTCCAAAGCGGAGCAGTCCCACTACAACCGCCTTTTCGACGCCCTGAAGGTGAAGAGCACGCCGACCATTGGCGTCTTCGCCCCCGACGGCGACCGCATCCTCCGAACCCAGGGCTACGCGGGCACCCCCGCCTCCCGGATCGTCGCCCAGCTCCGGGCCAAACTCCCCTGATCGGCGCCCCTCGGGGATGACGACCCAACAGGGTTGGGTCGATGACCATACCCTGTTGGGCGCCAAAATGCCCGGCTTGTCTTTTCGCGTTAATTTTTGCGAAAAATTTCGGTTTACAAGATTGTCTTTCAGCCGCTAACGCGATTCAAACCCTTTCGCATTTCGCCTCTGTCCCGCGTCATCGCGTTATGCAAGCGTTGCGCTTGGCGCGCCAAAATTCGCACAGCCATGAGGGCGGCAACGGCGGTTCGTTTACGCACGACAACCACCATTGCTTCGTCTCATGAAAAAAACCTCCATCCAGCTCGCCGCACTGCTCTGTGCCCTTTCCCTGCCCGCTCTGGCTGCCGACCCCGTGACGGTCGCCAAAGTTGACGCCAAGCCGAAAGCCCAGGTCCCGGCCGCCAAACCCAAGGCGCCCGCTCCCGCTCCGGCGGCCAAAACCGATCCCAACGCCAAGAAGGCCGCGTCCAAGCCGGTCACCGTCGCCAAGGCCGACGCGAAACCGAAGCCGAACGCGGCGAAAAAGGCCGCGCCCGCGCCGAAGAAAGAAGTCGCCGCCGCCACGCCGGCGCCCGTTCCGCCGAAGCCGGCGCCGGCCCCTCGCGTGTGGCCGAAGCCCGATCCCCAGGCCTCGCAGAAAATCGACGCCCTTCTCGCGAAGGAATGGAAAAACGCCGGGATCGAGCCGAACAAACCCGTGAGCGACGAGGTCTTCCTGCGCCGCATTTACCTCGACCTGATCGGACGCATCCCCACCCACAAGGAAGCGCTCGCCTTTCTCGCCTCGAAGGAGTCGGACAAGCGCGCGAAGCTCATCGACACCCTGCTGGCCAGCGAGGGCTATGTGAACCATTTCTACAACTACTGGGCCGACATCCTGCGCATCAACACCGGCATGCCGGCGGGCCAGAACATCGTGCCCTTCTACATCGACTGGGTGCGCGACTCGCTGGGCGAAAACAAGCCCTACGACGTGTTCGTCCGCGAGTTGCTGACCGCCGACGGTCAGGCCTGGGACAACGGCGCCGTCGGCTACTACGTGCGCGACCGGGGCATGCCCCTGGACAACATGTCGAACACGGTCCGCATCTTCCTGGGCACGCGGCTGGAATGCGCGCAGTGCCACGACCATCCCTTCGATTCGTGGACGCAGATGGATTTCTACCACATGGCCGCCTTCACCTACGGCGTGAATCCAAGCGGCTCCCGCTATGGCTCGATCAACGAGGCGACCCAGATGATCCGTCAGGCCGCCGACATGAGCGACGATCGCAAGAGCGAGCTTCGCCAGGCGCTGACCGAGGTCACGCGTCCCATCCGCAACAACTATCTGGTCTCCTTCCGCAACGCGCTTCCGAAGCTGCCGCACGACTACAAGTACGACAACGGCAAGCCGAACGAAACGATCGCGCCGGGCACGATGTTCGGCGAGAAACTGGAGGACCTGAAACCCGACGACCGGCTCAAGGCCTACGCGGAGTGGATGACTTCGCCCGAAAACCCGCTCTTCACCACCGTCATCGCCAATCGCCTGTGGAAGCGCGCTTTCGGGGTTGGCGTCTACGAGCCGGTGGACGAGTTCACCGAGGAATCCGAACCCAGCAACGCCGAGTTGATGGCCTTCCTCGAATCCCAGATGGTGGCCAACCGCTATGACATGAAGGCCTTCCTGCGCGTGGTCTTCAACACCCAGGCCTACCAGCGCGCCGCCACCGAGAGCGACCTCGAGCCCGGCGAAATCTACCACTTCCCCGGACCGGTCCTGCGCCGCATGTCGGCCGAGCAGATCTGGGATTCCACCGTCGCGCTCGTCAACGACACGCCCGAAATCGGCGACTGGAAACGCGAACAGACCTTCGCCCTGCGGATGGCCGAGCAGGAAGCCATGCAGGAAGTGCTCCAGTGCTGCACCGAGGAGGAACTCGTCGAGCATGCCAAGGCCATCGCCAAGGTTCAGAACGATCTCAAGCTCGAGGACGCGCGCATCCGCAAGGAAATCGACGCCGCCACCGCCGCCAACGACAAGAAAAAGGCCCAGGAACTGAGCCGCGAGCTGAGCCGCATCCGCAACCAGCTCACCGCGAAGATCCGGGAGGACATCTACAAGCCCGCTCTCGCCAAGGCCAAGCCGGACAACCTTTCCATGGACCTGCCCAACGGCGCCTGTATCGAGATCAACCCGATGTCCATGGACGGTGACGGCATGACCTCCGCCGAACTCCGCAAGCTGCAGGACGCCGCCGAGAAGAAGCTCATCGACGACGAAATGAACGCTCTCGGCATGACCGACCCCAAGGAGCGGAAGAGCTTCGAGGGCTATCGCCGCGGCAGTATCCGCATGGTCCGGGCCGCCCACGTCGGCTCCCCCGCGCCGCTCGGCCATTTCCTCCGCGAGTTCGGCCAGTCGGACCGTGACACCATCGAGAACGCCAACAGCGACGCCTCGGTCCCGCAGGCCCTTCAGTTGCTCAACGGCGGCACCTTCGGCCAGGTGTCCAGCGGTTACTCGGTGCTCAATCGCACCCTCCGCGAGGCCAAGACGCCCGAGGAGAAACTCGACGCCCTCTACCTGAGTGTCCTGACCCGCAAACCGACGGAAAAGGAAAGGCAGGCCATCCTCTCCCACGCGCGGGAACGCGGCGGCAATCTCTTCACCGACGTCACCTTCGCCCTGCTGAACAACCAGGAATTCTGGTTCGTCCAATAAGCCGCGCGATTCCCGACTCAACCCCGAATTCTTTCCAACAACACCACCCATCCTCCACAGCCATGAAAAAGCTCCTGAATCAGTCCTCGGACATCACCCGCCGCAACTTCGCGGTCCAGGCGGCCAGCACCTTCCTCGGTGTCGGCCTGGCGCCCGGCCTCGGCGGCCGACTCTTCGGCGCCGACGACCGCCCCTTCGAGGCCGGCAAGGGCGCCAGCAATCTCCGCCAGGCCGCCACCGCCAAGCGGGTCATCTATCTCTACATGAGCGGGGGCATGAGCCACCTGGACACCTTCGATCCCAAACCGGGCGCCGAAACCATGGGGCCCACCAAGGCGATCGACACCAACGTCGCCGGCGTCCAGATCTCCGAGTACCTGCCCAAGCTGGCGAAGAAGGCCAACCTCATGAACATCGTCAACTCGATGCTGTCCGCCTCCGGCGCGCACGAGCAGGCGAACTACCTCATCCACACCAGCTACGCCCTGCGCGGCACCATCAAGCACCCCGCCATGGGCGCCTGGCTGCTGAAGTTCAAGGACCGCCTCAATCCCACCCTCCCCGGCAGCGTCGTCATCGGCGGCGGCAGCCGGCATCCGGGCGGCGGTTTCTTCGAGGCGAAATTCGCCCCGCTTCTGGTGAACAACCCCGCCGCCGGGCTCCAGAATGTGAAGGCGCGCTTCGCCGAAAACGACTTCGACTTCCGCTACGGCCTGTCGCAGGAACTCGCCGGCGAATTCCGCCAGCGTTATCAGGAGGTGAAGGGCGTCCGCGCCTACACGGAGATGTACGACGACGCCGTCACTCTGATGAAGAGCGCCGATCTGTCCGCCTTCGATCTGACGCAGGAGTCCGACGCCGTCCGCAAGAGCTACGGCGAAGGTAACTTCGGCCAGGGCTGCCTGTTGGCGCGCCGCCTCGTCGAAAACGACGTCCGCTTCGTCGAAGTCAACCTCGGCAGTTGGGACACGCACACGAGCAACTTCGTCCGCACCCCGGAACTCTGTCAGCAGCTCGACCAGGGATTCGCCGCGCTGCTCGGTGACCTGGAAAGCCGCGGCCTGCTCAACGACACGCTCGTCGTGCTCGCCTCCGAGTTCGGCCGGACGCCGAAGATCAACCAGAACGTCGGTCGCGACCACTATCCGCAGGCCTTCTCCGGCGTCCTCGCGGGCGGCGGCATCGTCGGCGGCCGGAAATGGGGCAAGACCGACGCCACCGGCGAAAACGTGGTCGAAGACGCCGTGTCCGTCTTCGATTTCAACGCCACCATCGCCTACGCGCTGGGACTGCCGCTCGATCAGGTGCTCTACAGCCCGAGCAAACGTCCCTTCACCGTGGCCGCCAAAGGCCAGCCGGTGGTGGGCATGTTCAGCTGACCGCGAGCCGACGGACAACCCAAATCCGTCCTCATCGTTTCAAAGGCGCCCCGGTTCACGCCGGGGCGCTTTTTTTTCGAGCCGCGGATCGGCCTTTCAGCTCAGAGTTTCCGCACATAGGGATTCGCCCAATCGACGGGACCGTCCGGCTGGAGAACGAACGGGGTCGCCGTCTGGCCCGGCGAATCGGAGGGCGGCGCGAACGGCTTGCCGTTCACAGTGAGTTTCAAATGCCCGCCGCGGACCTCGCCCTCGAGGCGGTTCCACTTGCCGGCGGGCTCCATGGCGTCGTCCCCCGGATCGAGCGGGATGACGACGCCGAGAATTCCGACGCGCGGGGTGCCGGAGTTCTCCTTCAGCCGAAAATCGACGATGAAGCCGATGTCGCCGGTAAACGTTTCCAAAGTACGAAGCGGCCCCGCTCCGGTCTCGGCGGTCAGCACCCAGTCGTTCGATTTCCAGCCGGAGTCGCCGCCTTCCCATCCGGAGAGATCGACGCCGGTGTAGAGGCAGCGAAAGCCGCGGTTGGCGACGGCGATGTGGGCGGGATCGATGGGCGTGTCGGGGAGTTCCTTGAGGCGGACATTGCGGTAGTTCACCACCCCGCCCTCGGACTCGAGGCAGACGTAGCCCTTGCGCGGCACGCAGTCCGTGCCGCGGGTGACGACCTCGCCGTTCACGGCCAGGGAGATGGCGCCGTCGCGGCATTCGATGCGGTAGTGGTTCCACTCGGGGCTGGGTTTCGAGCGTTCCTCGGTCGGAAAAGCGCGGCTGCCGCCGTGGCCATTCACCGGCGTCATGGTGGCACCGTGGATGGGAAAGATGTCGCCGTGGGTGGTGTGGCTCTGGGTGTTGCCGTAGGCATTCTCGAGGACCTGGACCTCGATGCCGCGGTGGAAAGGCTGGCCGCGCGCGGTGATGTCATCCGCCCAGATGAAGACACCCGCGTTGCCCTTCGGCTTCAGGTGACGCCACTCGAGTTCGAGGATGAAATTCTGGTACATCCGCTCGGTGCGGATTTCGCCGATCGGTTTGCCGGTGCAGACGAGCAGGCCCTCTTCGTTGAAAGACCAGGTCGAGGGCGCGGTGTTCACGACGACCCAGCCGTCGAGGCTCTTCCCGTTGAACAAGGGGCGAAATCCGTCCGTGTCGGCGTCCTGAGCCCGGCCGGAAGGAAGACAAAGAACCAGAGCGAGTCCGAGGCCGTTGGGAAGCAATCGTTTGGTCAGCATGACGGCATTGGAACGCAGCCGCCGCCGATTGGCAATCGCCGAGCCCGGCGCGATGCCGGGATTCCCGTTCACGGTTCGATCTCGACCGACACTGCCGCGACCGTGAAACCGGCGGGATCGATCTCCGCCGCCGTCGAGCGCAGCCGCAGATAGCTCAGTCCATTCGGAAAATCGCGTCGCGCTTTCAGCGACGCCGCGACGACGCCGTCGAGCGCGACCTCGCCGCCGCCGTCGGCCCGCCACATCACGACCCACTCGCGCCAAACGCCCGCCGCGACAGCCGGCGATCGCGCATCGAAATCGAACCGAAACGGCGCGTCGGCCTCGCCGGCGGCGTCGCAGGGATCGTAAAAACGGTCCGTCAGGCACACGCTCCCTCCGCCACAACCGGGCTCCACGCGAACGCGCAAAGTCAGGCGACCCGCGCGGCCGGCGGGAAAATTCCACGTCGCGCCATCGCCCGGAAGTTCATCCGGCCGCCGCAAGCGAAGCGCCGGTTTTTCGGCCAGATCCGGGAGATTCACCCATTCGGGGCCGGCCTTGCGGTCGCGCCAGAAACGCTTTGCCGGCCCGAAACCCTTGAAAACATGCCAGGCCTCGAAATCGCCCATCGGGGCCTCGGCCCGTGTCTCAAGCAGCCAGTCGGGATCGACGATAAAACGCCGCCGCAGACTTTCGCCCTGTCCGGAAACCAGCAAAATCTTTCCATCGGCCGTAAGCGTGGCGTGGGGGTAGGCCGTGCCGCGGTCGCCGGTCGCGGGCGGCGTGCCGTTGCGGTTGGGATCGCGGTAAATCTCGCGGAAACCGCGCCAGCTTTTCCCGTCATCCCCGGAAATCGCCCCGTGCAGGGCGTCCCGTCCCCCGTAAACGCCGTCCTTTCCCGCACGGGGCGGCATGACGCAGTGATTCCAGAACAGCACCATCCGTCCATCTCCCAGTCGGATGGGAAACGCGGGAGAGTTCGACGAGGGAAACCGCGAGGGACGCGCCTCGGTCCAGTCGACGCCGTCGTCCGAGAAGGACTCGTAAAGCGAACCGGTCTGGGTGCGCAACAGCATCCAGAGCTTGCCGTCTTTCAACTCGATCAGAGTCGGCTCGCAGGCGCCGTAGTTGGCACCGTTGTAGCCGTCGAAACACGGGGCGGTCAGGCGCGCGGGCGAGCGCCGCCACGTCGCGCCACCGTCGTCGGAATACAAGGCGGTCGTCTCGCTCGGGCCCGTCGGAGGCCGAGTGGGCACGCTGGGCAGCCAGTCGGCGAAAGGCGCGAGGATGCGGCCGTTCTTTAGTTGAAACACGCCCTGCAACGCGCCGCAGTAGCCCTCGTAAACGCGCTTCGGCTCCGTCCACCCGGTCCGCCCGCCGGTCGACCGGAGGTGGTAGAGATCGATGAAGCGATCGACGGCCGGCCGGCGCCCCTCGCCGCGCACCCTGGGAATGACGAAGTGCAGTTCGCCGTCCCGGTCGAGCAGCGGCATCGGCCCGCCCCACGGCTCGACGCTCAGCGCGACGAGCGGTTCCGCCTCCGACCACGTGCGCCCGTTGTCGGTCGAACGGGCGCGAAAAATCGACACCGCTCCCTCGGCCGCGCGCCGGAAATACGACTCAAGCGTCCCGTCGGGAAAAGTCACCGCCGCGCTGGCGTAGTTGATCCCGGAACCGACGGCGTTGCCCGGCCCGAGATCGACCGGCGGCTCGGCGGCGTTGGCGGAGATAGACAGCGGGAGGAGGAGCAAGATGGGAAGCGTCGCCTTCACGCCGAAATTTTAGGAAAACTCCCCCGCCGCGACAGTCCCCCATCGCGTCCAAATCGCGCTCGACTTTGACCCGGCCATCGGGCACGAATCGGCAAACGCCTTTCTCCGACATGAACGCCGACACCGCCTTTTCCCGCCGACAATTCCTCGCCGCCTCCGCCACGACGTTGCTCTCCCCCGTCGCGCGCGCCGAATCGGCCCCGGAGGGCGACATCGACGCGCACGTCCACATCTGGACACCCGACACGGATCGCTACCCGCTCGCCCCCGGCCGAAAGAAAGAGGACATGAAGCCGGAAAGTTTCACGCCGGAGGAGCTTTTCGCCCACGCCAAACCGGCCGGCGTCGGCCGCATCGTGCTGATCCAGATGAGCTTTTACCAGTATGACAATTCCTACATGCTCGACGCGATGCACGCCCACCCGGGCGTGTTCGGCGGCGTGGCCATCATCGACGAAAACGCGGACGGTGTCCCAGCGACCATGCGAAGCCTGGGCGAGCGGGGCGTGCGCGGATACCGGCTCTATGCGAACCGCGAAAACGCCGCCGGCTGGGCCTCCTCCGACGGCATCCGGACGATGTGGAAGACCGGCGCCGAGATCGGCCAGGCCATGTGCCTGCTCGCCAATCCGGACGCCCTGCCGACGATTCACTCGATGTGCCAAGCGTTTCCCGAGACAACGGTGGTGATCGATCACTTCGCGCGCATCGGCGCGAGCGGAACGATCGAGGAAGGCGATCTCGAAAACCTGCTGCGTCTCGCCGAATTCCCAACCGTGCATGTGAAGACCTCCGCCTTCTACGCCCTCGGCAAAAAGGCGGCGCCCCACGACGATCTCGGCCCCATGATCCGCCGACTGCGCGACGCCTACGGCGCCGAGCGCCTGATGTGGGCCACCGACTGCCCCTACCAGGTGCGGAAAGGCCACACCTACGCCGACTCCGTCGCCCTCATCCGCGACCGGCTCGACTTTCTCAGCACCGAGGACAAAACCTGGATGCTGCGCAAGACGGCGGAGCGGGTTTTCTTTTCTTCGTAAGCGCGCGCCGCCCCGGCTCCCCTCAAACAAACCGGCCCAGCACCGCGAGCAGCCTTTCGATGTCGTCGGCGCTGTTGTAGCCGTGGATCGCCGCGCGCATCCGGCCGGCCTGCCGCATGACGTGGATGTTTTCAGCCAGCAACGCCTCGTGAATCTCGGCGTCCCGCGCGTGCCGAAAGGCGACGATGCCCGAGGAATGGCCCGGCCGCGGGGGCGACATCGGGGCGAGCCCGAGGCCCGTGAGACCCTCGTGCAGCCGCGCCACCAGCGGATCGGCGTGCGCGGCGACGCGTTCGATCCCGACGGCTTCGAGATACTCCATCGAGGCCCGCAACGCGTAAATCGCGGCGAAATTCGGCATCCCGACCCCGAAGCTCGCCGCTCCGCGAACCGGTTCCGCGCGCTTGAAACGGTCCGCATCGAAGGCGTTCGCAAGGTGAAACCAGCCGCCCGCCCGCGTCGTCAACCGGTCCGCCAGACGCTCCGGCACCGACACCACGCAGCCGCCGTGAATGCCGAGCAGCCACTTGTAGGAGCTGCCGATGATGCAGTCGGCCTCGAGGCAATCCAGCGCCACCCGTCCAAAGGCCTGCGTCACGTCCACCGAGAGCACCGCGCCGGGCGCCGCTTCGCGCACGAGATCGCGCACCGCCGGCCAGTCGATTCGGTGACCGGTGAGAAAGCTCACCAGCGACACCTGCACGAGGCGCGTTTTTTCGCCCAGCAGGGGCCGCAGGTCGGCGGGATCGAGCGCTCCGCCCCGTTGTTTCCACAAGCGAACCGCGGGCTCGCTCGACAATCGCAGCCACGGTGTCGCGCCCGAGGGGAATTCCAGGTCCGTCACCACGACCTCGTCCTCCGGACCGAGATCGAGCGCCGAGGCGAGCAGGTTGTAGGCCTCGGAGGAGCAGGAGCAAAAGGCCACCTCGTCCGCCGTCCGCTCCAGCAGACGGGCGGCGGCGGCGCGGGCGGCCTCGAGTTCCGCGAAGTGAAAGTCGCGGCCACGCATGCCCATCGACTTGTGCTCCCAATAGGTCTCCAGCGCCTCGCGCGCCGCGCGGGGCGGGATACTTTCGGCGGCGGTGTTCAGGTAGGCGCGGCCGGCGAGCGACGGAAAATCGGCGAGACGGGATTCGGGAGAAAGCATGCTGGTCTTTTAGCCCTTTCCGGGCTTGATACAAGGCGTGCATTTCCTCGATTACGCCGTCATCGCCGCCTACCTCGCCGTCACGATCGCGCTTGGGATCGCCTTCGGCCGGCATCAGTCGCGCCGCGAATTTTTCGCCGCCGGCGGCACCATGGGCTGGCTGACCGTCGGGCTGAGCGTGATGGCCACGCTCTTTTCGTCGAACAGTTTCGTGTTCTTCCCCTCGGCCGCCTATGAGGGGAGCTGGCGCATGGGCATGTCGCTGGTCGCCTTCAGCCTGATGACACCGGTCGTGGTCTTCGTCTTCATCCCGGTCTTCAACCGGCTGAAATGCGAGACCGCCTACGAATATCTCGAGCGGCGTTACCACGTTTCGGTGCGCTGTCTCGCCAGCGGCCTGTTCATCCTACTGAGAATCGGCTGGATCGCCTCGGCCACCTATGCCGCCGCCTATGTGGTCGCGAACACCGCCGGCCTGCCGCTGATCGCGGTGATTCTCACGCTCGGAGCCGTCGCGATCCTCTATACCATGCTCGGCGGCCTGCGCGCCGTGATGTGGACCGACGTGGTGCAGTTCTTCGTCTTCACCGTCACCATCCTCGTCGCCCTGTGGCTGATCCTCGGAAAGACAGGCCTCGGCGCGGGGGAGATCGTCCGCCGCTATGCGGAGGGCCGGGAACAGGTGCTGGTCGATTTCGACCCGTCGCTCACGCTCCGGTACGGCAGTTGGGCGCTGCTGATCGGGAGTTTTCTCGAGGGACTGTCCGCCTTCGGCGCCGACCAGGTCGCGGTGCAGCGTTATCTCTCGGCGAAGTCGGAGCGCACCGCCCAGACCGGGGCGTGGCTCAACCTCGCCGGCATGTGGATCGTCATGCCCGGCCTGCTCGCCATCGGCGCGGGGTTGTTTGTCTATTACACCGGGAAACCGGACGCGCCCGCGCCCGACGCCGCCCTCCCGGGATTCGTCCGGGCTCATTTTCCGCCGGGAATGACGGGGTTGTTCCTCGCCGCGCTGCTGGCGGCCATCATGTCCAGCATCGACTCGGGCATCCACTCGGTGACGACCGCGGTGGTGATCGACTTTCGCGACCGGCTCTGGCCGCGCCTGAAACCGGCGAACGACGCCGACGACGTGCGTTTCATCCGCGGACTCGTCATCCTGGTCGGCGCGCTGTCGGTCGGGCTGGCCTGCTTCGTCGGCAGCCTGGGCTCGGTCTTCGCCATCGCCAAGAAGACGACGGCGGCCTTCGGCGGTCCGCTGCTGGCCGTTTTCGTGCTCGCCTTGTTTTTCCGCCGCACCGCCGTGTCCGGAGTGATCGCGGGCGCGCTCATCGGCGCGGGCGCGACGCTCTGGCTGCTGTTCGCGAAGACCGATTGGTTTTCCATGTGGTTCTGGCCCATCGGTTTCGGCCTGGCCATGGGCATCGCCCTCGCGATCAGCCTTTTCAAACCGCGGCGCGACTCGCCGGCATTGACGTGGTCGGCGGTGATGCGCGGAAACACGGAGTGAAAAGAATATTGAAGAATATTGAACCCACCCGTAGGCTGATCCCATGGCTTCCGAAAGCATCAACGTCAAAGTCACCGGCGAACTTCGGGAATACGTCGCCCGCCAGATCGGTCCCGGAGGCGAATACGAGTCGACGAGCGAATTTGTCCGCGACCTCATTCGCCGGCACAAACAGGACGCGGACGACGAAATGACGTGGCTCAAGACCCATCTCGCGCCCTTGGTCGAGACTCCCGATTCCGAGTTCGTGAGGGCCAGCGCCGGGGAAATCGCGCGTCGCGCCCGCAAACGCTACCTGAAATCGGGAAAAGGCCGGGCATGACCTTCCGGTTCCATCCGCTCGCGATCGAGCAGCAGGAGGAAATCTGGTTTTACACCTTTCGCGCCTGGGGCGAGGAACAGGCGGATCGTTACCTCGCCGACCTTCACCATTTTCTCGAAAAACTTCCGGGAAGCCTCAAATCGCCGCGAATCAAGCGCGTGGCCGTCGAGGGCGATTTGCCGGTTTTCATGGTCCGCCACGCGCATCACTACATCTTTTTCAGAACCGCTCGGGACCCGGCCATACAGGAACGACTTGTGCTTTCGATCCTTCACGAAAAAATGGATCTGCCCCGACGCCTGAGCCAGACGCTCGCCCGGCTCAAGGATTTCGAACCATAACACAACCCCTCTCCAAAAAACCTCCCATGAAATTCCACGAACTGACCGCCCCGGCCATCGCCGGGATCGACCGCGACCGCACCCTCGTCCTGCTGCCCATCGCCGCCGTCGAGCAGCACGGGCCGCACCTGCCGACGGGGACCGACACCATCATCTGCGGCGCCGTGGCGGAGGCCGTCGAGGCCCGGGCGCCCGAGTCCGTGCTGCTGGCGCCGGTTTACTGGCTGGGCGCGAGCGCGCATCACCTGCGCTTCGGCGCCACCCTGACGGCGGAGCTGAGCACCTATGTCGCGACCCTGTGCGAACTGGCCCGCCCCCTGCTCGAGGACGGCTTTCGGCGCCTGATCTTTCTCAACGGCCACGGCGGAAACGTCGATCCGCTGAAGGTCGCGCTGCGCGAGTTGCAGTTGGAGTTTCCTCAATCCATCCTGTCCGGCGCCTCCTACTGGTCCATCGCCGAGGAGGTCATCGCCAGCGGCCTGGAGGGCGAGGACCGTTTCGTCGGGCATGCCTGCGAATTCGAGACTTCGATGATTCAGCACCTGCGCCCCGAACTGGTGGACGAATTCCGCCGCGCCCACGCCGGACCGTGGCTGCCGGACGTGGTCGAGGGCCTCTTCGTAAGCCGCGACATGAAACAACGCACCCGGGCCGGCTGCACCGGGCGACCCGACCTCGCCTCGGCCGAGAAAGGCGCCGCCCTGTTCGAGGGCATCGTCGCGCGCGTCGGCGTCGCGGTGAAAGCGATGCTGGCCGAACCGATCCCGGACTAAGTGCCGGCAACGAGAAGGCAAAACCGCCGGAAAAAGGCCGCGGACCAAACAGGGTTAGGTCAAGGAGTCAACAGGGTTGAGTCGGCAGCGGAACGGCGGGAGGCGTTTTTCGCCGCCAAACGGCGCGGGAAACGACAGAAGGAGCCAGTTCCGGCGAAGGTTTGCGCCTCCTTGCGGCAAATCCCCGGCTCACGCGGCCATCCGCGATTCGGCCAGTTCGAGGCGGCGCAGCCAGCCGATGTGGGCGCGAACCAGATTCCTCGCTTCGCGCCGCACCCAGGCGCGGGGATGATGGCGCCGGCGCAACTGGGCGCGGATCATTTGTCGAATGCGTTCGCTCATGGCCTGTGATTTCGGGTTTCCTCGATTCGATACGACGCGCCCTTGCGCGGTCTTTCACGGCGGGCGCCGTTTTCTCACGCGGCGGCGGGCGGTGGCGAGCCGAGATCGAGTCCCAGCCAGGCGGCGCCCAACTGGCGCTGGAGATGCTGCTTGGCGCGGTGGATGAGCACCCACAGATTGCCCTTGGTGATTTTGAGCTTCCGGGTGATCTCGTCCGTCGAGCGCCCCTGCATTTCGCGCATCCGGAAGGCGTGGCCCATGGTGCCGGGCAAACGCGTCACCGCCTGATCGAGCAGACGCATGAACTCGGCCCGGTCCGTCACCCGGTCGGGCTGAAAGGTGTCGCTCTCGTCGGGCCGGCTCTCGATCCAGGGCGTCGAGGCGCGCGAATCGTCGGTGTCGCGCCCGGCCTCGAGATCGGACTCGAGGAGGAGAGGACGCCGGGCGTTTCGGCGATAGTGATCGACGATCTTATTGCGCAGCACGCCGGTCAACCAGGTGCGCTCGGAACAGTCGCCGCGGAATCCGTTCCGCGCGTTCCAGGCGGAGAGAAAGGTGTCCTGCACGAGGTCTTCGACGGCGCCGAAGTCCGAAACGCGCTGGAGGGCGAAGCGCTGGAGGTAATCGCGGTAGTTCTGGATCCAGTTGGCGGGATCGAGGGTGTGCCGGCCGTTTTCGGAGGAGGCGACCGGTTCCGGTTCGGTGTCGGGGTTGGGCTGGGTTTGGGTCTTCATGGCTAGATGAATGAACAGACTATTCTGTCTGATTTTGGTTGAAAAAAGACGGTCCGGTGCTCAGGAATTCTTCGATTTCTCGTTTTCCAGCAGATCGATCGCGGCCTGTCGAGCGGCCCGGATGGGCCAGATGGCGCGCAGGTTCTGCGCCTCGGTGGTGGCGCCGGAATACAAAAGGAAAAGCGTGTCTCCCAAATCGCAGGCCCTCTGGCCGGTCGCGGAGACTTCGGCGGCGAGTTCCCGCAGAAAATCGCGCTGGGCGAGCTTGTGCTCTTCGATCCGCCGCCGAATGCCGCCGCACTCCTCGCAGGTCACGGCGCTGGTGTTCGAATAGGGGCAGCCGCGAAAGTCGTTCTTTTCCAAGAATTTTTCGAGAAAATCGAAGTACTGGACGGCTTTCTCGCGACAGCTTCCGCCGTTTTCGCGCAGTTTCTTCAACCATTCCTCGGAGCGGCGGTGGATCGCCTCCAGCCACGCCTCGCACAGCGAATCCTTCGACGGGAAATGCTGGTAAAAGGTCGCCTTGGCGGTTTCGGCCTTTTCGATGATTTCGTTGATCCCGACTTCCGAGAAACCGCGCTCCTGAAACAGCCGGGCGGCCGTTTCCAGAATGCGCTCTCTGGCGTTGGGTTTTTTCATCCTGATTCCAAGATAAACAGACAGACTTGTCTGTAAAGTGATTTTTGTGTTTTTTTGCGAATCCCCGATCGCCGCCCCAGAAAAGGAGGCGTTCGCGGGATTGTTTCCGGTCCCGGTTTCCGCGAAGATGCCGGTCATGCACGCCCGATTCCTCGCTCCCGCAGGCCTTTTTCTTTTTCTTCTGTTCGTCATCGCCGCTCCGCCCGCGAAGACGCAGGAGACTCCCTTACTGCCCGACGGATTGTCGTTTCGCGCCGGCGCGGTCAACGCGGTTTCGATCGGAAAAGTCGCCGTTTACCATCCGGTCGACCGTTCGGCGCTTGAGGCGGTGCTGCTGACCCACGCGCGCCGGGATCTGGTGGAGGCGGCTCGCCCCGCGGCATCGGGAGGAGCTTCGCTTTTCGCCCCGGAGCCGGCGCGGGAATTTCTCGAAGGCGCGGAGGAACGCTGGAACGCGTGGTGGGACAAGCGTTTCAACTACTACGACCAGCAGGTGACCCAGTGGCCGACGGCGTCGCTGCCGGCGGGCCGCTACCTCGCGGACGGGGAAACTTTCGAGGCGGGCGGGGTGACTTTCGAGGCGCTCCTGACGCCCGGGTTCACCCGCGAGGGGGCGACCTACCTGGCCGAAATCGGCGGCAAGCGGGTGGCCTTCACCGGGAATCTGATCTGGGAAGGCGGCCGCGTTTTCGATCTCTACAGTTTTCAGGAGGCGATCCAGGACGCCAAGATCGGGGGTTACCACGGCTACGCGGGGCGCTTCGGCCCGTGGATCGAGAGCCTGCGCAAGGTCGCGGCCGAAAAACCCGATCTCATCGTCCCGAGCCGCGGCCCCGTCATCGGGGATCCGGCGGGCGACATCGACCGGGCCATCGCGCGGGCGCAGGCGATCTACGCGAACTACATTTCCACCAACGCGCTGCACTGGTATTTCGGCGAGGAACGCATGCGCACGGCGCTGGAAAAGGTGCTCGGCGCGGGCGCGACGATGGAATCGCCGCCTTTCTGCGAGCATGTCGATCTGCCGGACTGGTGTCGGCACATCGCCACGACCAAACTGCTGATCTCGGAAAGCGGCGCGGCGTTTTCGCTCGACGTGGGAGGCCAGAAGCAGTTCGACACCCTCAAGCAGGCGCTCGCGGACGGGCTGGTGAAAAAGATCGAGGGCATCTGGGTGACGCACCTGCACAACGACCACTCCCAAGCGGTGAGGGACGCGCAGGACGCGTTCGACTGTCCCGTTTACGGGGTGAAGGAGGTCGCCGACGGCCTGGCGCGACCCGGCGATTTCTTCACGCCGGGGCTTTCCGCCAACGCCGTCGCCCGTGTCACGGCGATGAAGGACGGCGAGACGATGAAATGGCGGGAATACACGTTCACCGCCCGCTTTTTCCCGGGCCAGATGCACGACCATGGCGGTCTGCTGGTGGAAAGGGAAGGGCATGACCCGGTGTTTTTCATCGGCGATTCCTTCTCGCCCTCCGGTCTCGACGACTACTGCCTGATGAACCAGAACCTGATGCGCGAGGACGACGGTTACCTGCGCTGCCTCCGCATCGTGAGAAAGGAACTGCCGCCCAACACGTGGCTCGTCAACCAGCACATCCCGCACTTGTTCCGCTTCAACGAGCGCGAGCTCGACTATCTCGAAGACCGGTACCGCCAGCGCATCGAAATGATCGCGGACTTCGTCCCATGGGACGATCCGAACTTCGCCGTCGACGAGCAATGGGCGTGGCTCTTTCCGTATGGCCAGGAGGCGAAGCCGGGGCAATCCATCGAGCTGAGCCTCGAACTGGCGAATCACTCGACCTCGGAGCGGGCCTTCGAAATCGTTCCCCACGGCGGCGGAGCGATCGCGATCGGCGACGACGCGAAAGGGCTGTCCGTCAAACTCGCCGCGCGCGAGACGAAGCGAATCGCCATCGCCGCCCGCGTCGACGACGACGCGAAGCCCGGCGTGCGGGTGGTGACGATTTCGATTGGGACCGGCGATTTCGACCTGCCGCATTGGTGCGCGGCGATGGTGAAGGTGAACGCCGGATCCGAGTAGCGCCGGGTTTTCTCCCTCGACGCCGCCCGGTTCAGTCGATGCGCAGCATGAACTCGTCGTAGTTTTCCTGCTGCGCCCGCCACCAATTGTTGAGTTCGTCCAGCGATCCGAAGGTCGGGATGTCGCCGCCGCCGGGTTCGAGCCAGGATTGCAGTTCCTTGAGCAAGCGCGCGTCGCGCTCCGGCGGGGTCGCTTCGTTGAGGCCCAGGGTCAGCGCGATTTCGAAAAACGGGCGCTCGATCGAGATGACTAGTTCGTTGAATGCCTCCTCCAGCGCCACGTTCGAGCCTTTCATGATGGCCGACCCGAGCAGGGATGCGCGCGCCTCGGGCCGCCGGGGCGCGGAGAGGCTCCAGGCCATGTCGCGGGCATCGGCGTTGTCGTTCACGATGGCCTCGTGAAGGACGCGCTCGCTTTCCTCCTCGGTCAGGGCCGAGGCGCTCTCGACGGCGAACACGCGGACGTCGGTGTCCGGGTCTTTGAGCGCCGCGATGAGCATGTCGGGATTCCGTTCGTGGCCGAGGGCCATGAAATTCGAGATCAGGTCCTTTCGTTCCTTTGGCGTGCCGTTGGCGAGGGCGTTGAAGCGCTCCACCGGATCGCCCTCCGGCGGCACCCAACCGCTCTTGGTGGCCTTTTCCCGCTCGCCGGGCGGGGGCGATTTCATCGTCGTCGCCGCGCCGCCGCCGGCGCTCCCGGCGGAGGAGCCGCCGCCCGTGCCGGGACCGACCGTCAGCATGGCGAACAAGGCGGTCACCAGCACCACGCCGATGCCGAGAAAAATGAAGGGAAGCTTGAGCGATTTCATGGCCGGGTTACCTCGCGAATCTCACGGCGCCGTGTGGCGCCGCCCGGACAAGCTACCCCAAACCGCGGGAAAACTCACGCATTCCGCCAATTTGTCCGGGCCACCGCCGCTTCCCGAATCCTCCGGGATCAGGTGCCTCCGTCAAAAATCGCGCGCACGAGTTCGACGGCGCGGTTTTCCAGCGAGATCGTCACCAGCACCGAGCCCGATTTGACGGACATCCCCAGCCCCTTGCCGCCGGCGCCCGAGGCGTCGGTTTCCGTGTTCGTCAGCGACAGGCCCTTGATCCGCGTCGTCGAGCCGAGGGGCTGTTGCAGATAAAGTCCCTTGCGGATTTTCATCACGGGCCGGCGCAGGGCGTCGTCCTGCCCCGGCGTGCCGAAGCCGGCCAAGCCAAAAAGCAGCGCCTGATTTGCCGTCTTGCCCGTCTTGGTCAGCGAAACCAGCACGGCGTAATGGCCCTCCTCGGCGTCGGCGACCACGCGCTGGATGCTCCCGATGCACGCGCCGTCGCAGTCCGGGGCCGCGTCGCCCTCGCGCAGGAGTTTCACGATGGTGCCGCCCTCGTCCATCAGGAACAGCCCGCAGTCGTTCGCCTTGGTCACGCCCGCGCCCTTCAATTTCGCCAGAAAAAGCACCTGCCCGCCGTTGGGCGCCAACGCCCAGAAACTCAGAAAACGGCTCCACATCACGCCCGACGGCAGCGCCGGATCCGTGTCTCCCTCCCGCGCGATACGCGCCAGAAACCCAAACTGCTCACCCCAGAGGGCCTCGTCATTCGCCGTGGTGACGCTTCCGCCCACGATCGTCGCGCGGAGCGCCGCCTCCCCGTCGATGGAATCGGTTTCGCCGAGGAAGGTGGAAAATTCCCCGCCCAGGCCGGGCTCGGAGTCGCCCTTTCGCGCGATCAGGAAATCCCCAATCCCCGGCGTCCGCCGGAAAACCGCCTGATTCGTCGCCGGATCCTCCTGCAACGGCACACCAAACAGGTAATCCTGCGCCGGAAACGACGCCCGCGAAAAATGTCCGAACACCGGTCCCGACGAGGAGAATTCGCCCTCCCGAATGCCGTCAACGGTGGCGCCGGTCGGATCGCCGATGAGAATCGCCGCGTCGTCGGCCTTGGTCACGGTGGTGGTCGCCGTCCGCAACGCCACGACCTGCGCCCATTCCGACGAGGCGTTCCCCGACTGAACCCGCTCCAGAAATTTGTTCACCGCCACCCCGCCGCCGATCACCGCCGGAGTGTCGCCGGTTTGCAGCAGCAGATTCGACGGCGACGGCCCGTCGAACAGCGCCCGGTTGTTCAAGGACGTAACCCCCGGCCCCTTCACGGTCGATTCGAAAAGCATCAGGTCGGGCCGGTTGGCGGTGATCTTCAGCAGATTCGAAGCCGTCAGCGAGGCATCCAGCTCGACACCGGTCTGGGCGGCGAGATGAGTCCGCCAATCCGCCTCCTGGAAAAACACCGCCTTGGCCTTTCCGCCCGAGGCGCCGGAGCCCGCCAGGTTCGCGCAGAAGAAAGCGCTGCCGCCCGGGCTCATCACCGCCGGACCGAACTTCGACAGGGTCGCCCCGACCACATCCGGCGCGAAATCTTTGAGCGCCGCGATGGAGGTCAGGCCCAGCGGCGCCGCCACTTGCTTGTAAAGAAAGGCGGAGCCGGAATCCACGCCCTGGTCGTCGTCGCTGGGCGTGCCCACGGCGAGAGTGCTGCCGCACGCCGCCACCGACCCGCCGAATTCATTCGGGCCCGAACTGTCGAGCTGGAAAAACCGTCGCAATTCGCGGCCGCTCAAAGGATCGAAGGCGTATACCTCCCCCCCGTCGTCGGGCGCGCCGACCAAGGCCAGGTTCGGCGTCAGAGCCACGCTCTGGCCCAGCCGGTCGCCCGCGATCGTCTGGCTGCCGTCGAGCCGATGCCGCAGCCCGCCCGAAAAAAGGTCGAAAAGATAGGCCCGGCCCGAATTGAACGCCGCCCCGTCGATCGTCGGCTGGCCAACCAGCACGAAAGGACCCGCGATCGCCACGCTCGCCCCGAAACCGAGACCTCCGTCCGGCGCCGTGAATTTCCGGAACTCGTTCAGCGTGCCCGTCGCGCCCTCGAGGTTGAAGAGGTAAACCTGGCCTTCCCCAAAATTCGAGTCCGGTCCCGACACCACCGCCAGCGTGCCGTTCACGGCGAGAGCGCTGCCGAAACGGTCGCCGAAATTGTCGTCACTCGCCTCCAGCACCGCGACTTCGTCCCCGCCCACCGAGGCATCGAACACATAGACCCGGCCTTTCTGCCCGTTGTGGCCATCCGCGCCGACCAGCGCGAGATTGCCCTGCAAAGCGACGCTGCGCCCGAAGGCGTCCATGGCCGCGCCATCCGACGCCTGGAGCTTTCGCAGTTCCTTGCCCGTTTTCAGATCGAAGACGTAAACCGCCCCCGAGTTCACATGCAGTCCGGGCCCGCCCGGCGCGCCGACCAGGGCCAGGTTCCCGCTGATCGCGACGCTGGCGCCGAACTCGTCGAGCGCCGCGCCGTCCGATGCCAGCAGGCGCTTCAGGAAACGGCCCCGCGCGGCGTCGAACAGATGCGCCGCCCCCACGTCGCTGCCGGCCGTGTCGTCGTGAAACGGCTCGCCCACCAGCAGAAACTTGTCGCTCACCGCCACCGCGGCGCCAAACTCCGGCGTCGACTGGACCGGCGTCGCCGCGTTCCGGGCGTGGTATTTCGAAATCGGCGGATTGATCGCCCGCGCGTCCGGCACGGCCAATCCAAAAAGAGCGGCGCCCAAAACGGCCGCGAGAGTCTGTGTGGCGAGTGTTTTCATGGGATCTTTTCTGCTTTCAAATCGATCGTCGGAGCCAACCGAACCGGAACGGGAACCGGCGCCGGGCGCAAAATCGCGCGCCACCCGTCCCCATTGGACTTTGGCGGCGGAATGGTAACTGTGACGCCCCCGGTTTGGCGAATCGAAAAATGGCGCCGCTCCCGGGCGCTCCGTAGGCGGGCACACGCCATCGGAGGGCGCTTGCGCGCGTCCGGCGAAACGGTAGGATGCGCCGAACGATCCTCATGAAAACCCTCTCCCTTTCCCTCATCGCCCTGGCGGCCATCTCCACCGGAGCCGGCGCCGCCGAACCGATCCCGGCCGACCACCAGGTCAACGGCTTCGCCATCGGCTGCCAGGCCTACACCTTCAACCGCTTCACCGTCTTCGAGGCCATCGAGAAAACGGCCGCCGCCGGCGGCAAGGTGATCGAATTCTACCCCGGCCAGCGCCTTTCGCCCGCCGAACCGGAGGTGAAGTGGGACCACAACGCCTCCCCGGAGACCGTCGCCAAGGTCAAAGCCAAGCTCGCCGAACACGGCCTGATCGCCGTCGCCTATGGCGTCGTCGGCCTGAGCAAGGACGAGGCGGAGTCCCGCAAGGTCTTCGAGTTCGCCAAGACGATGGGCATTCGCGTCATCAACACCGAGTCGGTCGACGCCATCGACACCTTCGAGAAGCTGGTGAAGGAATACGACATCAAGGTCGGCTTCCACGACCACCCGAAGCGCGAAAAAGACCCGAACTACCGGATGTGGGACCCGAACTACATCCTCGATCTGGTCAAGGACCGCGATCCCCGGATCGGCTCCTGCGCCGACACCGGGCACTGGATGCGCTCGGGACTGAAGCCGGTCGAGTGCCTCCGCATTCTGAAGGGCCGCATCATGAGCAGTCACCTGAAGGACCTGAACGGCTTCGTGCACCTGGCCCACGACATGCCCTACGGCCAGGGAATGAGCGACGTCGGGGCGATTCTCGCCGAATTCAAAGCGCAGGGTTTCAACGGCCCGATCTCGATCGAATACGAATACAACTGGGAAAACTCCCTGCCCGAGGTGACCCAGTGCGTCGATTTCGTGAAGGCCTGGAAACCGTAGGCGCTTCCCAAAGCGGTGGCGCCACCGAAAGGTCTCCTTTCAGGCCCGACCTTCGCCATTCCCCCGTTTTCGCCCGCTTGAGACGCGAAATCGGAGGTTGATGCGCGGCGCGAAACGGCGGAAATTGGCGCTTTCCGCCCCCTTTCGTCACCCGTTTCCGCCGCCGCGTTCCTCCATCGCATGAGGCAGTATTTTATCCGCCGATTCCTGCTGATTTTCCCGACCCTGCTCGGCGCGACGCTGATCGTCTTTTTCCTCACCCGCATCCTGCCCGGCGGTCCGGTGGAACGCATGCTCGCCGAGGCCAGCCAGGTCAGCATGCAGGGCGGCAACCGCCAGAGCCAGCCTCTGTCGGAGGAGCAGATCAACCAGATCAAGGCCCAGTTCGGCTTCGACAAGCCCTTCCCCGTCGCCTACGTGCAGTGGCTGGGCCGCGTCTGCCGAGGGGACTTCGGCGTCTCCACCCGCTACAACGAGCCGGTCGTGGACCTCATCCTCGAGCGCCTGCCCGTCTCGACCTACTACGGTCTGGTCACGTTTTTTCTCATGTACGCCATCTGCGTGCCGCTCGGCGTGGTCAAGGCCCTGCGCCATCGCACCTACCTCGACACCGGGACCTCGATCGTCGTCTTTTTCGGCTACGCCATTCCGGGCTTCGCCCTCGGACTCGTCCTGCTCATCGGCTTCGCCTACCCGCCGCTCGAGTGGTTCCCGACCGGCGGCTTCGTCAGCGACGACTTCGAATACCTGACCTTCGCGGAAAAGGCGAAGGACATCTTCATGCACTCCGTCCTGCCCCTGATCTGCTACATGATCGGCAGCTTCGCCTTCCTGACGATGCTGATGAAGAACCACCTGCTCGACAACCTCGCCTCCGACTTCGTCCGCACCGCCATCGCCAAGGGCCTCAGCTTCCGCGCCGCCGTCTTTCGCCACGCGATCCGCAACTCGCTCATTCCCATCGCCACCAGCTTCGGCGGCATCACCTCGGTCTTCCTCACCGGCTCCTTCCTCGTCGAGTACATCTTCGACATCAACGGCATCGGCCTTTTCGGCTACAAGTCGCTGCTCGACCGCGATTATCTCTCCGTCATGGCCATCATGACCATCGCCGCCTTTCTGCTCATGCTGGGCAACATCCTGTCCGACATCCTCGTCGCCCTCGTCGATCCGCGCGTCCAGTTCAAGTGACCGCCCGCCCGGCCCGGCTTTTTCATCCCCGTTTTTCCCCCTGTGTTCCGCTTCCAGTTCAATCCCCAGACCCGCAAGCAACTGCGGCGCTTCCGCGAGATCAAGCGCGGCTACTGGTCCTTCCTGGCGATGTGCGCGCTGATCCTCCTGGCGATCTTCGCCGAGGTCCTGGTGCAGAAGCGGGCGCTGATCGTGCGCCACGAGGGGAAACTCTACTTCCCCACTTATACCGCCTTCCACCCCGGCACGGATTTCGGGCTCGGCTACACCTACGAGACCGACTACCGCGAGTTGCGCGAAAAATTCCGCGCCGAAAAAGACTCCGGCAACTTCGTCCTCATGCCGCTCGTGCCCTACGACGCCTACGAGAGCGACTACCCGAAGGAGGGTTACCCGCCCGAGAAACCCTCGATCGCCCGCCGGCATTTTCTCGGCACCGACACCATCGGGCGCGACATTCTCGCCCGCCTGTTTTACGGGTTCCGCATCGCGATCTTTTTCTCGCTGCTCCTGATGCTGGCCTCCTACGTGATGGGAATCGCGCTGGGCTGCGCCATGGGGTATTTCGGCGGCCTGCTCGACCTGCTGGGCCAGCGCCTCGTCGAAATCTGGTCCGTCATCCCCTTTCTCTACGTCGTCATCCTCGTCGCCTCCATCGTTCAGCCGAATTTCTGGCTGTTGCTCATCATCGTCGCCATTTTCTCGTGGATGGGCATGACCTACTACATGCGCACCGGCACCTACAAGGAGCGCGCCCGCGACTACGTCGCCGCCGCCCGCGTGCTCGGCGCGGGGCCGAACCGTGTCGTCTTTCGCCACATCTTTCCGAATCTCATCTCCACCGTCGTCACCTTCATGCCCTTCACCGTCGCCTCCGGCATCGTCGTGCTGACTTCGCTGGATTTCCTCGGCTTCGGCCTGCCCGCGCCGACCCCGAGCTGGGGCGAGCTGCTCAAGCAGGGCAACGAAAACCTCCGCGAAGCCCCCTGGATCACCCTCTCCACCTTCGCCGCCATGGTCGTCATCCTCTCGCTGGTCACCTTCGTCGGCGAGGCGATCCGCGAGGCTTTCGACCCGAAAAAATTCACCACCTACCGCTAAGACCCGTCATGTCAGACCCGATCCCCTCCCTCCTTCCACGCGCCACCGCGGCGCTCGCCGCGCTCGTCCTGCTCGCCGCCTGCGGCAAATCCGGCGATTCCGGCGCCGACGCCCGGAATTTCCCGCCCCAGGACGTCACCGCCGAAATGGAAAAAGCCTACGCCGCCCGGCCCGACTTTTACGTTTTCAAAACCATCGACGACCTGCCCAAGGATCTCCCGTGGACCGACAACGGCGACCTCCCCGAGATGGGCTCACCGAAGGCGAAAAAAGGCGGCACCGCCCATAGTTGGATCGACGACTACCCGCGCACCCTGCGCATCGTCGGCCCCGACTCGAACGGTTCCTTCCGCAACTACCTGCTCGACGACGTGACCGTCCAGCTCGCCCACCGGCACGGGAACGCCTTCGATTTCATTCCCGGCACCGCCGAAAAGTGGGCCGTCGACCTGCCGAACAAGACCGTTTACGTGAGGCTCGACCCCAAGGCGGTGTGGAGCGACGGCGTCCCGGTGACGACCGACGACTTCTTCTTCATGTTTTTCCTCTACCAGTCGAAGTACATCCAGGCGCCCTGGTACAACAACTGGTATAGCACCCAGTACACCAGCATCACCCGGTTCGACGACAAGACCTTCTCCGTCGCCGTCCCCGAGGCCAAGCCCGACATCGACGCCCGCGTGCTCGAACTCAACGGCCTGCCCGCCCACTTCTACAAGGAACTCGGCGAGGATTTTCCCATGCGCTATCAGTGGCGCTTCCAGCCGACCACCGGCGCCTACGTCGTCCGGGACGAGGACGTCAAGAAGGGCCGCTCCATCGCCCTGACCCGCCAGCAGGACTGGTGGGCCAAGGACAAGAAACACTGGCGTTACCGTTACAACGTGGACCGCATCCAGTTCTCCATCATTCGCGACACCACCAAGGCCTTCGAGGAATTCAAGAAGGGAACCATCGACGGCTTCGGCATGAACCTCGCCGACTACAACTACAACAAGCTCCCCGACGACCACGAACTGGTGGGGGACGGCTACGTTCACAAGAGCACCTTCTACAACGACCGTCCCCGCCCCACCTACGGCCTCTGGATCAACAAGGCCAAGCCCCTCCTCGACAACCACGACATCCGCGTCGGCATCCAGCACGCCATGAATTGGGATCTCGTGCTCGAGAAATATTTCCGCGGCGACTACGTCCGCATGCGCACCAGCTCCGACGGCTTCGGCGAGTTCAGCCATCCCACGCTCGAGGCGCGGAAATTCGACGTCGACGCCGCGCTCGCCGCCTTCGCCAAGGCGGGTTTCGACAAGCGCGGTCCCGACGGCATCCTGACCGACAGCAAAGGGCGGCGCCTCTCCTTCACGATTTCGACCGGCTACCAGGAGTTCAAGGACATGCTCGCCATCCTCCAGCAGGAAGCCCGGAAGGCCGGACTCGAGATCAAGCTCGAAATCCTCGAGTCCACCGCCGCCTGGAAGCAATCCCAGGAAAAGAACCACGAAATCACCTTCGCCGCCTTTGGCGTGTTCGCCGAACTTTACCCCCGCTATTGGGAATCCTGGCATTCCGACAACGCCTACGAAAACGGCAAGCCCAAGCCCCAGACCAACAACTTCACCTCCACCGCCATTCCCGAACTCGACGCCCTCATCGACCGCTACCGCAAATCCTCCGACAAAGCCGAGATGATCCAGCTCGCCCACCGGATGGACGAGATCATCCGCGAGGACGCCGCCTTCATTCCCGGTTTCGTGATGCCCTTTTACCGCGTCGCCTACTGGCGCTGGGTCCATTATCCGGACGACTTTAACGTCCGCATCAGCGAGAGCCCCGGCCAGTTTTTCCTCTCCTGGATCGACGACAAGGAACGCGAGGAAACCCTCGCCGCCAGGCGCGAAGGCAAGACTTTCCCGCCCGAGTTGAAGGTCTTCGACCAGTTCAAATCCCGGTGATTCCCGCCCGACCCAACAGGGTTGGGTCCCCGACCGTACCCTGTTGAATCCGCCCGGATTTTCCCGCACAGACCCCATGCCCCTGCTCGAAGTCACCGATCTCGTCACCGCGTTCGACACCGAGGACCACGGACGCCTCGTCGCCGTGGACGGCGTTTCCTTCGAAGTCGAGAAAGGCGGGACCCTCGGCATCGTCGGCGAGTCCGGCTGCGGCAAAAGCGTCACCGCGCTCTCCGTCACCCAGTTGCTCCCCCAGCCCGCCGGAAAGATCCTGGGCGGCCGCATCCGTTTCAAAGACCGCGACCTTGTCGGCGCGACGCCCGAGACGCTCTACGACGTGCGCGGCGACGAGATCGGCATGATTTTCCAGGAGCCAATGACGGCGCTCAATCCCGTCCACCGCATCGGCCGGCAGGTGAGCGAGGTCTTTCGCCTGCACAAGAAGATGGGGAAAAAGGAGGCCTGGGACGCCTCGATCGACGTGCTGCGCAAGGTCGGCATCCCCGCGCCCGAGATTCGCGTGACCGAGTATCCCCACCAGCTCAGCGGCGGCATGCGGCAGCGGGTCATGATCGCCATCGCCCTGGGTTGCAAGCCCGACCTGCTCATCGCCGACGAGCCCACCACCGCCCTCGACGTGACCGTGCAGGCGCAGATTCTCAAACTGATGAAGGATCTCCAGGCCGAGATGGGCATGGCGATCATCCTCATCACCCACGACCTCGGCGTCATCGCCGAAACCTGCGACGAGGTCGTCGTCATGTACGCGGGACGCGTCGTCGAGCGCGCGCCGGCGGGCGAGCTGTTCGCCAATCCCCGCCACGCCTACACTCGCGGCCTGCTGCGCTCCATCCCGCGCCTCGACCGCGAACGCAAGACGAAGCTGCCCATCATCGAGGGAAATGTCCCGCCGCTCGAGAAAATGCCCGCCGGCTGCCGCTTTTCCACCCGCGCGCCAAAGCGGCACGACGCCGCCGCCCGCGACAACCGCCCGCCCTATGTGGAAATCTCCCCCGGCCACTGGGTCGAAAAATGCCCGTTTTGCCACGAAACGGACTGACCTTTGGACAGGATTGACGGGATTTTTCGGATTTAATTTGTTAAATAAGCCCTAAAAAACCGAATCCAAAAAAACCTGTCGGTCCTTTAAAGAGAAATCCTGTCAATCCTGTCAAAAAAGCGATTCGCCGCATGCCCCTGCTCGAAGTCCAGAACCTGAAAATGCATTTCCCCGTCAAGGGCGGTGTCTTCCTGCGCCCCGTCGGCTGGTGCAAGGCGGTCGACGGCGTCTCGCTCTCGATCGACGAGGGCGAAACCGTCGGCTTGGTCGGCGAATCCGGCTGCGGAAAATCGACCCTCGGCAAATCCATCGTCCGGCTGCTCGACCCAACCGATGGCCGCGTCGTCTTTGACGGCCGGGATGTGACCCGCCTGAGCCGTCACGAAATGCTGCCGCTGCGCCGCGAATTGCAGATGATTTTCCAGGACCCCGCCGATTCGCTCAACTCGCGGCACACCGTCGGCAGCATTCTCGAGGAGCCCTTCGTCATCCACAAGATCGGCACCCGCGCCGAGCGGCGCAAGCGGGTCGAGGAACTGCTCGAGAAAGTCGGCCTCAGCCCGGGCGCCGCGACGCGGTTTCCCTTCGAATTTTCCGGCGGCCAGCGGCAGCGCATCGGCATCGCCCGCGCCATCGCGCTGAATCCCAAGCTCGTCATCTGCGACGAACCCGTCTCCGCCCTCGACGTCTCCGTGCAAAGCCAGGTGCTGAATCTGATGCTCGAGCTGCAACACGACCTCGGCCTCAGCTATCTTTTCATCGCGCATGACCTCGCCGTGGTGCGCCACGTCTCCGACCGCGTCGCCATCATGTATCTCGGCAAAATCATGGAACTCGCCGACGCGGACGCGATTTACCAGAATCCCCGCCACGCCTACACCAAGGCCCTGATCTCCGCCATCCCGATCCCCGATCCCGCCGCGCATCGCGAGCCCCGCTATCTCGAGGGCGATGTCCCCTCGCCCATCGATCCGCCGCCCGGCTGCGCCTTCGGCCATCGCATGCAGCATCCGCGGTGGGAACAGAGCATCGGCATGGATCTCGCCCTGAAGGAAGTCGCCCCCGGCCACTGGGTCCAGCCCTGCCCCTGCTGCACCGAGTAAGCCGGGCGATTTTTCGCCTTCGTTTTCTCCGTTTCCCGCCCGCCCATGCCAGACGATCGCCTGCCGCCCGGCCAGCATTGGGCCAAGGAAAAGTTCCCCGTCCTCGATCTTGGCATTCATCCGAAGATTCCGACCGAAACGTGGCGGCTCGCCGTGTCCGGTCTTGTCGAAAATCCGCTCGACCTCGACTGGGACGCCTTTTCCGCCCTGCCGCGCGTCGAGGAGGCGGGCGATTTTCACTGCGTCACCACCTGGAGCGTGCGCGACGCCGTGTGGGGCGGGGTGCCGTTTTCCGAGATCCTCGGACTCGCGCGCCCGCGGCCCGAGGCCCGCTTTGCCTTTCTCACGAGCTATGACGGCTACACGACGAATGTGCCGCTCGCCGCCCTCGAGGCGCCCGGCGCGCTGCTCGCCGACCGCCTGGCCGGCGAGGCTCTCCCGCTCAAGCACGGCGGCCCCGTCCGCGTGGTGATCCCGCGTCTCTACGCGTGGAAAAGCGCGAAATTCATCAAATCCATCGAACTCCGCGCCGAGGACGAGCCCGGATACTGGGAAAAGCGCGGATACAGCGACTCCGCCGACCCGTGGGCCGAGGAACGCTTTCGTGCCTGAGCGCGGGCTTGACCGGACCCGGTCGGCGGGCCAAAAAAGCGCGTCATGAAACGCCTCCTCGCCCCCCTGCTCGCGGTCGCTCTCGTCGCCGGCGCCGTTGTCGCCCAGCAAAACCAGAAAAACGGCAACCCCGCCGCTCCCCAAAAGGCCAAAGCCACGAAGCAGGCCGACGCCGCGAAAAAAGCGAAGGCCCGCAAGGGCCAGCCGCCCGTCGAAATCGCCGACGCCGCCCTGCTCGGCGAAGTCGCCTCGCTCAAGGCCGACGGCAAACAGATCGATTTCCCCGACATCTGCGAAGGGCCGGATGGCGCGATCTGGCTTGGTTACATCGAGCATTCCGGGAGCGCCGACACCTCCGAGGCGGATGTCCTGCGCCTCGGGAAGTTCGCCGACGGAACGATCGACCCCGGCACTTCGATCAGCGAGCCGGGCGTGATTCACCAACCGGCTGTCGCCGTCGATGGCGCGGGCGCCGTCTGGTGCTTCTGGGGACAGACGGGTGACGACAATGTCGTGAACCTCCACGCCCGGTCCCTGTCCGATGGTAAACCCGGCGAGGCGACGATCCTGTCGCGGTCCTCCGGCTCGGACACGTTCGCCGACGCCGGCACCGACGCCGCCGGTCGCGTCTGGGTCGTGTGGCAGTCGATGCGCGCCGGGGAGGGCGACATTTTCACGCGGTATTTCGACCCGAAAGCCGGCGAATGGTCGAAAGAAATCGCCGTGACCACCGAGAAAGGCGGCGATTGGGAGCCCCGCGTCGCCTTTGACGCCGCGGACGGGGCCTGGATCGTGTATGACAGCTCGCGCGGCAACGAATTCAATCTTTATCTCGCCCGGGTCGGCCTCGACGGCGCCGTCGAAACGAAACCGATCGCCCACACGCCGCGCTACGAGGCGCGCGCCGCCATCGCGGCTTCGGCCGACGGGAAATCCCTCTGGATCGCCGCCGAGCGCGGACGCCCGCGCTGGGGACTCGACGTCCGCGGCCACGACAACGACAAGGGCCTCAACGCGCAGAAGGAGATCCTCTTCGGCCGCTACGACATCGGGAGCGACGCCTTCACCGAGATTCCGCTCGGCGCCGCCGGACGTCCGAGGAACGCCGTCGCCTCCGTGAATCTCCCCACCATCGGCCTCGACGCCTCGGGGAACCCGTGGATTGCCTACCGATACTACGACCGCCTTTTCTGGGAAATCGCCGTGACCCGGCACGAGGCCGAGACGGGTTCCTGGAGCGCTCCCGCGCGGCTGTCACCGAGCCATTTCGGGCAGGATCGCCGCGCGTTCTTCGCCCCGGCCGGACCCGACGGCGGGCTCGGCATCGTCTGGCCCTCCGACGAGCGCACGAACAAGACCTCGCTTCACGCCGGCGTCCACCTGGCGCGACTGGACACCGCCGCCGCGGGCGAAAACCTGCCCAAGGCCGAGTCGAAACCGATCGGCGACGAGCCCTTTTCCCCCTCGCAGAACACGCCGGAGCGGCCCGCCGACGACCGCCATTTCTGGACCCACGACGGCGTGAAATACGGGCTCTACTGGGGTGACGTGCATCGGCACACCGACGTCTCCAACTGCCGCACCGGTTTCGACGGCTGCATCAACGAGAACTTCCGGTACGCCTGGGACATGGCGAAGCTCGATTTCCTCGGCACCTCGGACCACACCGACATCGTGAAAATTTACGACCCCTACGAATGGTGGCACAACCAGCGCATGGCCGACGTGTTTTACGCCCCCGGCCAGTTTCACGCCATGTACACCTACGAGCGCGAGCAGCGCTGGCCGTGGGGGCACCGCAACGTCGTCTTCGCCGAGCGCGGCGGCCCCATCGTTTACATCAAACGCGTCAACTACCGCAACTCCCCCTGGCAAAAGCTCTATCCGCTGCCCGCCGGACTCGACGAAGTCAGCCCGAAAGAGTTGTGGCGGGTCCTCCAGGCCTCCGGCAAGGTGGTCGGCATCGTCAGCCACACCGGCGCCACCGGCATGGGCACCGATTGGGGCGCCTACGGCGAGGATGGCATTGACAACACGAACGAAAACCTCGTCGAAATCTACCAGGGCGCCCGCGTCAGCTACGAGGGCCTCGGCGCCCCGCAGCCGACCGCGGGCCTTCGTCCCAACGAGAAATACACCGCCGACAGCGGCGCGCAATCGCCCGATCCGCCCTCGGTGATTTCGGATTTCGGCAAGCACAACGCCGGCGTTTACCAGAACGCGCTCGCCCTCGGCCACAAGCTCGGCGTCTTCGCGAGTTCCGACCACATTTCCCAGCATGTTTCCTACGGCGGCGTCTATGTGAAAGGCGACTACACCCGCGAGTCCATCATCGAGGCCTTCAACGCCCGGCGCTCCATGGCGGCCACGGACAAGATCTACCTCGAGTTCACCTGCAACGGACGCCTGCTCGGCTCCATCTTCGACACCGCCGAAAAGCCGGCGGTCGCGATCCGCGTCGACGGCACCGCGCCCATCAAGCGCGTCACGCTGATTCGCAACGAGAACGATTACCGGGTATTCCCCGGCGACGGCACAGTCCTGGAGAAAACCTTCACCGACGAGTCTCCCGAGAAAGGCGAAAACCGATATTACATTCGTGTCGAGCAGGAGGACGGAAACATGGCCTGGTCCTCGCCGGTCTGGGTGACCTACACCGGCAACTGACCAAAAAGCATTGCCGACCCAACAGGGTTGGGTCGGTGACTCAACCCTGTTGGGTCAGGATTCGGAGACAACAGGCTCCGGGGCGTTCGTTCGATCCAAAACCGCCAGCTCCGCCTGGTTCGGCTGGCCGTTCAGCGTAACGTTCGTCAGGGTCGACTTGACGACGTGACCCTCGCAATCCGGGCATTTCCAAAGGTGAAAGTGGACGGCCGCCAGGGCCTTCTTGTTCGCTTCCTCGGGGAGCGCCGTCAATCGCTCCAAAACCTCCGGGTAACCCGGTGTCGCCGTCATTTCCTCGAACAAGGCCCGCCCTTTTTCGATGACCTCGCGGGCGGACGATTCGATTCTTTCGATCTTCTCCGCCTTTTTCAGTTTCTTGAGATCGCGAAGATCCATTTCGGAACCGACGATCCGCGTGGCCGTTTTTTTCAGGTATCGACCGCATTGGTGGCAGTAGGGCCGCAGCCCGAGCAACAGAACCGGAATCAGGGTTCCGATCGAGAAACCGCCCATTTCCAGGATGGTGAACAGGTAACCGACCTTCCCAAGCGGTTTGCCCACTTTTCCCGAGCGGTCTTTGAAGGCGAAATTCTCCGAAACGGCCCGCATGTAGGCGCCGAAGGTGAACGACTCCCGGCTCGTCTCCTCCAGTTGTTCCGACAGGTGCCGATAGGTCACGTAGTGGGAGGCGACCCAGTTGAGCCCCGCAGTGAGAAAAACGACGAGCAGAAAGCCGCCTCGAATCTTCACATCCATCAGCCGGGACCCCAGCGCATACCCAAGGCCCGCGACCGCCCCCACGATCATGGCGCCGATCGGGACGACAAAGAACCAGTACCATCCCATGATGTTGAAATCCGTGTCGTTCAGCAATCCGACAAGGAACAAGGTCAGGCCCACCGTTCCCAGGCCGCAGAGGTAAACGACAAGGCCGGGATTTTTTTGGCGATGGCTCCCTCCCGCGGGGGAAGCGGTCGGGGATTCGGGGGCGATTTCGGTCGGGCTCATGCCGGATGATTATCCAAATTTCATGAGCCGGCACAATGAAAATCGTCTCGGATTTTTCCCACCGGGGCGCCGCCCGGCATTCCTGTTTCTTGCCGGAAATCCCCGTCGTTTCCGTGCTGGAAACGGGCAACCAAATCGTCGAGAACCCCGTTTCCGTCCCGGAAATGCCTTTCTCGCCCCATTCCATGCGGGTTGCGGGCGATGCCATTCCCCCGTCAACGGCTTTGTCCGCGGTTCGTCCGGGCCCGGGCTTCGTCGAGATGCCGTTGCAGGCGCTTGGCGACGCGCTCCCGGGCTTCAAGCTGGTGTTCCCAGACGCGGACGACTTTCCAACCTTTCGCCCGGAGCAGGCGGTTCACCCTGCGGTCTCTGGCTTGGTTTTGGAGGACTTTCCGGTCCCAGAATTTCTGGTTGGACTTGGGGCGCCGATAGCATTTCGGACAGCCATGCCAAAAGCAGCCGTCGACGAAAATGGCGATCTTTTCGCGGCGATAAGCAAAGTCGGGCCGGCCAGGCAGGTCCAAATGACGCCGCCAACCGGCGAGGCCAAACTGGCGCAAGAGGCGGGCCATGGCGACTTCGGTGCTTTTGTTGCCCCTTGATCGGACGCGCCCCATCACCTCGGAGCGCTTTTCGGGGGTCCAATTGTCCGCCATGGGAGAAATACCGGGTACTTTGGAGGGATTGAAAGATCTTTTTCCAGAACGGTCCGGGGACAAGATTTCGAACGGGCGCGGGGTTGATTTTTCGCCAAAAATCGGAACAATCGCGGGATCGTTCGACAAATTTGGAATTCCGAAATAAAATCGATCATGCGTTCAGTTGAACTGTTTTCCGGAGCGGGAGGCCTGGCCCTGGGCCTTGAGGCGGCGGGCTTCGAAACGGTGGCTCTCGTGGAGTGGAACCGGGACGCTTGCGCGACGCTGCGGGCGAACCGCCCGGCGTGGAACGTGGTGGAGGGCGACCTCAACACGGTGTGCTTTTCGGACTACGACAAGATCGACGTGGTGGCGGGTGGGCCGCCTTGTCAGCCGTTTTCGATGGGGGGGAAGGCGCGGGGCTATGACGACCACCGCGACATGTTTCCGGCGGCGGTGTCGGTGGTGCGGACGCTGCGACCGAAAGCGTTCCTCTTCGAGAATGTGCGGGGCCTGATGCGCCCGGCTTTCAAAAACTACGTGGAATACATCCGGCTGCAATTGACCTACCCGGATTTCCCGGTTTCGCAAAACGTCTCCTGGGACACAAATCTGGCGCGCCTGCAGAAACACCACACTTCGACCGCGGCGGGGGCGTCGCTTCGGTATCAGGTGTCGATCCACGAAGCGGACGCGGCGAATTTTGGAGTGCCTCAACGCCGGCACCGCGTGTTTTTCGTCGGTTTCCGCTCGGATATTGACGCGGGCTGGTGCTTTCCGCCGGAGCGGACGCGCCACGATCAGCTGCTGATCGCGCAATACGTGACCGGAGATTACTGGGAGGAGCACGGGATGCGGAAACCGGCGCGTGTTCCCGAAAAGCTGGCGAAGCGGGTGGAGGAGCTTCGCAACGGCCTGCTGTTCGACGATTCGCGGATCGGGCGATGGCGGACGGTTCGCGACGCGATTCGCGGCTTGGGAAATCCGAGCCGGACAAATCGCGACACCTGCCATTTCTTTCAACCGGGCGCGCGGGCCTATCCGGGGCACACGGGCAGTCCGCTGGACGAGCCGGCCAAGGCTTTGAAGGCGGGCGACCACGGAGTGCCCGGGGGGGAAAACATGCTGCGTCACTCGAACGGTTCGGTGCGCTATTTTTCCGTCCGAGAATCGGCGCGCATCCAGACTTTTCCGGACGATTGGCAATTCACGGGCTCTTGGAGCGAGGCGATGCGGCAGCTCGGAAACGCGGTGCCCGTGAACCTCGCCGCCGAGGTGGCTCGATCGGTCGCCCGGCACCTTGCCCAACATGGACGACGAAACTCCCTTCAATCCACTCGATAAGCGGAATCTGGGGGAGAGCGTGGTCGAAGCGCTTCTCGAAAGACCGCCGTCGTCGCTGGCGAACGTGCCCGCGTTTCGCGGCGCCGGCATTTACGCGATCTACTATGCGGGTGACTATCCGGCATACCAAACGCTGGCCCGCGAAAACCGGTCTGAGCCCAAAACGCCAATCTATGTCGGCAAGGCGATCCCGAAAGGCGCTCGGAAAGGCGCGGCACTGAATTTCACGGACCGGTCCAGGGCGTTGTCAAAACGCCTGCAGGAGCACGAGGCATCGATTCGCGCCGTTTCGTCGCTCAGAATCGAGGATTTCTTGTATCGGAAACTGATTGTGGACGATGTCTGGATCGCCCTCGGTGAGGCCTTGGTGATCGAGAAATTCCAACCCCTCTGGAACGTGGCGGTGGATGGTTTCGGAAACCACGATCCGGGCGCGGGGCGGTATGGCGGCAAACGACCGCTGTGGGACGAACTGCATCCCGGCCGCGACTGGGCGGGACGCTGCGCTCCCGCCAAGCTCAGCCGGAAGGAAATTCTGGCGGCGATCGCCCGGTATTTTCAGAAGAGATGAAGGGCCGCCGCGGAGAGGAAGGAGGTTCCGCATCCCGTCCATCCCTTCACCAGATCCCCGGCGCCAGCCGCTTCGTGCGGGTCATGTATTCACGGTAAGCCGGGCCGCGGGCGGACCAGAGATGTTCCTCGATGCGGAGTTTCGCGAGCAGGACGGCGAACAGACCGACCCACACCACCCAGGCCGGCCAGCCGCCGGCGCCGAGGGCGAACATGGCGAAGGCGAGCAAGAGACCCGCGTACATCGGATGGCGAATGTGCCGGTATATGCCGCGCTCGCAGAGCTCGGCGCCCACGCCGGGTTCGGGAGTGACCTTGACCCGCGACAGGCGCATCGCCCACACGCCGGCCGCGCCGACGGCCGCTCCGGCCACCACACCGGGCCACAGCCATCGGTTTTCCCACACGCCTCGCCCACCGAGCCAAATCAGCGCGATACAGCAGGCAACCTGTGCCGAGACGAGCGCGATGCCGGACATTCTGGATTTCATCGGCTCATTCCACCACGAGCACGCCGTTCATCACGGCCCAGTGCCCCGGGTAGGTGCAGAGGTAGGGGTAGCGGCCCGGTTTCTCGGGCGCCTGGATGTTCAGCGAGTAGCGCCGGTTGTGGTTCAGCATCGGCGTGTAGTGCAACACGGCGTCGCTCTCGGGGACGTAGTGGTTTTCGGCGGCCTTCGGATTGGCGAGCATCCTGTTGGAGGCGTCTCCGATCGCCTGAAGCGCGCCCTCGGCGGCGAGCACGAAATTGTGCGGGATGGTGTCGAGGTTGCGAAACTCGATGGTGATGGCCTCGCCGGTTTTGGCGTGGAGTTCCTTCACGTCGTATTGCAGGCCGGCGATGGCGGTCACCGCGAGTTTACGGCCGGACTTGCCGGGCGGGTGTTTGGGCGTGAAGGGGAAAGGATATTTGATCCGCAGGGCCAGCTCCGCCGGTTTCGCGGGATCGGCGGGTTGGTAACCGTCAAACTCCAAAAAATCGCCGCGCAGCCACAACACGGTGGGATACAAATCGACGGCGAAATCCGCGCCGTCGGTCGATTTCAACCGGCCGTGGACCTGCATTTGCATGGCGGGAACCAGATCCGGCATTTCGATGAAGATCTTTCGCCCGTCTCCGATGGCATGGACTGACCGCGCCGCGACGGGGTCGTGCCCGGGGACCTCGGGCCGCTTCAGCGAGTACTCCAGCGAGCCGTAGCAGTCGGCGTACTCGTAGTTCCACGTCTGGGCGAAAAAATTTTCCGCCTTCAGCGAAGCCGCGTCGACCGGCTCGGCGAACTCGAGCAGAATGCCGTTGCGGTGCGCGTGCCAGCCGACGGGCAGATGCATGTCCCCGCCGGTGTAGCGAATCCGGACGAAATCGCCGTCGGTGATGGCGTAGTTTCCCCAGCCGTCGGCGCCCGTCACGTAGAGCTGGCCGTCGACGGGATTGAAGCGCGCCCGGTGCGCGCCGCTCTCGAAATCGCCCGGCAAGGGCACGGCCGCGCCCTGGGTGCGCCGCCCCTCCTCGGTGTCGCGCAGGATCATCATCCAGACGCCGGCCCCGAACGAGAAATGGAAAAGCTCGCCCTTCAGCGGTCCCCAATCGTCCGAGTCGCAGAAAACCTGCCCCCCGGAGCTGTTGTCCAGCCCGCGCGGCAGGTAGCACATCGCCGGCGCGATGGGCGGGCCGCCTTTCTCGAAATAGCGGCCGTAAAAGTCGCCGTCCCGCACCTCGAACACCGCCGAGGCCGGCGTCCAGTCGCCCTCGTTCGTGCTGGTCGTGACCATCCCGCCGACGGGACTGGCGCCGACGCCGTTGGTGTTGCGCAGGCCGGTCGCGATCGACTCCGCCGAGGACCCGTCCGGCGCCACACGAATGACGCCCGAGTTCGCCGCCGCGAAATAGAAATAGCCGTTCCCGTCCCGCTGCAGGCCGGTGTAAAAATCGTGCCCGCCATCCGAGGAGGGGAAGTCGTCGCAGAAATTCTCGTAAAAATCGATCTCGCCGTCGCCATTGAGATCGTGGAGGCGGGTGATGCGGTCGCGGCCGATGACGTGGATTTCGTCGTCGTGAATGCAGAGCCCGAGCGCCTGGTTCAGGCCGGTGGCGACGCGGGTCCAGGTGACGTTTTCCAGGTCGTAGTCCAGCCCGCTCACCCGCCACACGTCGCCGAACATCGTGCAGACCGCGGCGTCGCCGTTGGAAAAGAAATCGTGGCCGCCGATCAGCATCACGGAGCCGAAATCGTTGTGCAAGGGCACCGGGATGCGGTCGAAGGCGAAAGGCGTGCCCGGAATGTTCTCCCCGCGCCGGCCGGCGAGCACGATCGGCTTGTCCGCGTAGAGCGCGGCGCCGCCCTCCGCGACACGGAAGGGATTGCTCTTCGGTTTCGCGTTCCGGAGCGCGCCGCGGATCGCCGCGTCGCCGGGCGCCGGACCTTCGCCCGCGATCCAGGTGCGAAGGTCGAAGCGTCCCGTGGAATCGTTCGCCATGTTCATCGTCGTCGAGATGCCGTCGCCGGCCTCGACCACGATCACGCTTTCGACCGATTCGGTGTCGATGGCGGTCACAGCCCGGCGCGCGCCGGCCTTGCCGCGGCTGACGAATACCCAGGAGCCGTCGTCCTCGCGCGAAGTCTCGGCCCCCGGAGCATCCGGCACCCGCAGCGACAGATCGGCCGGGCCGCCGTCGATTTTCAGCGAGCGGGTCAGGATCGTGCCGCCGCCGGGGCCGTCCTCCGCGCTGAGCGTGTCGCGAATTTCGAAGCTCCCGACCCGGTAGCGCAGCACGATCCGGTCATCGAGCCGGTAGTAACCCGTGAAACGCGCCGCGCCTTTCGGGAACGTCCCGGGCCAGCGGCCGTCGGTGGACCACCCGGTCGCCGGCGGTGTTTCGAGCACGATTCGGCCGTCCGGTTCGATCCCGTTCCCGATCCCCCAGCGACTCGGCGAATATTTCACAAAACCGCCCCGCCACACGTGGGTGAGACGCAGCGTCTCGGCGTCGAAGGCACAGCTCAGATCATCGGTCAGACGGATGGCGATGGCCCGCGTGTGGGTCTGGCCGTTTGCGCGCAGGATGCCGCAGACGGCCCGGCCGCTGTCCATCAGGTTCCAGCGCCGATCCTTGTAGCTGTTTTTGTGGAACTGTCCCCAGTGCCCGAAAGTTCCCCCGTCGAGATCGGGATAGGACGGCAGCACCTCGGGAACCTCGTGCCCGTCGAGATAGTATTCGGCCTGTCGCTCGTAGAAATTGTAGAGCCGGTGGCGGTTGGCCGGATGTCCGGCGAATTCGTAGCCGTGCCCCTCGCGACCGCCTTTCACATCGAAATACGGCAGCGTCACCCCGCCCTGCAGCGCGCCGCCGGCTTCGTGCGCGGGCTCGGCCAGGTCGAGGTCGCCCACCTTCAGTTGCCGCTCCTCCCAGTACTCGCGCGGATGCGTCTTGAAAGGCGACGGCTGAAAATCCCCCACCAGCGCGACATCGGTTTTCGGCGGTATTTCCAGGCCGAGACCCCAGAAAATCCCGTTGGCGATGAGGCGCCGCGTGCCTTCCGCGGCCAGATCGACCGAGGCGCCCATCGTGGTCGTGAAGACGCGGCCCTTTCGACCGCCCGGCAACCGATAGCTCTTCGTCCAGGCCAGCGCCTGCATGGGGTCGTTCTTGTCGGTCACGCCTTCGGGCGCCTTTTCGTAGGGTCCCTTGCCGACCGGAGTATCGTCAGGATTCATCCCCGCCAGCACCTGGCCGCGCAGCAGGATCTCCACCTCCTCGCCCGGAATGGGCTCCTTCACCCCGTAGACGTCCGTCGCGCCCCAGACCGAGCCGGGCTCGATGCCGCGCAGGATTTCGTGGTTTTCGGCGCCTTTTTCGACCACCCCGCGCGTGCTTTCGTGGCCGTGCCAGCCGTGATGGCTGAAAAACCAGCTCCCCAGCACCAAGCCGCCGAAGCCCTCATTCCAGGCCGTTTCCGCTCCATGATATTGCCAGCTCCAGGGATGCCACTTCGAGTCCTCGGGAAAACGGAAGCCATGATTCGCCGTCCGCAACCCGACGACCGGTCGGCCACTTTTCAGATAGGCCTCGATCTCCGCCATCTGATCGTCCGGCAACGCGCGGAACCGCGTGAAAATCACCATCAAATCCGCCGTCCGCAGCGCCTCGAGGCCGGGAATGTGGTCGAGCACCTGGGGATTGACGACACCGGGCTTCGCCGGGTCCTGCGCGAAAAGCACCGTGCACTTGAAGCCGTGCCGCACGGCCATGATCTTCGCCATTTGCGTCAGCGCCTCCTCCGACCGGTATTCCTCGTCGCCCGAGACGAAGACCAGGTGCCGGCCGTAGCCCTCCGGGTTATAGCCGTCAAAAGTCAGCCATTGCCGAGCATCCTGTCCCCGCGCCGGGCCGGCAACGCCGATCCAGAGGAAAATCGGGACACAGACGGCGAACAGGGCGGCTTTCGGAAAACGGAGTCGAGAGTCTTGCGGGCGCATCACGCGGCATATTGAACGGAAAACCGCACCCGCGTCCAGCGGCCAGATCGCGCCGAATCCGGGCCGTTCGGACGCCAAAAACAACGCGGCGCAAATATCGCGCATTTCCGGACAATCGCCGCGCAGCCGACCTTCTCATCGTGGGGCATTCTCCTTCACGTTAATTGTTTGCAAGGTGGTTTGGTTCGCCATCGACATTTCTGAGTTAGGTTTCTTCTTGAAAACAATTCTTCCACCGGTTCGGGCCAGTTCGGCCCGCCCGGGGGTTGACCAAGGCTGGAGACGATACCTCCCCGTCAGTTCGCTGGCGGGGAGGTTTTCTTTTCGGTCTTCCGTCAAGGAGCCGGCAGCACCACGCACCTCAGACCGGGAAGGTCCTGAAAATCTCCCGCATTCGCCGTGATCAACGAAAAATCCCGCTGGATTGCCTGTGAAGCCAGCCACAAATCCTGCACGCGACAGGCGTGGGCACGCCCTCGCCTGTTCAATTCCGCGGCGATCGCACCGAAGATTTCAGCCGTTTCATTCGTAATCCGGATCGTGGGCTTTCGCTTCATGCAACGCAACGCGTCCTTCGCCTTCGCTTTTCGCGTTGGATCGGAAAGCAATGCGATCCCATAGGTGATTTCGGCAATATTGACCGGAGAAAGGAAAACCGGCTCCTGCCGCGTGATCGCATAAATTTCGGAGCGATCCAGCCGCCCTCTCTCGATGTCGATCCAGATGCAGGTGTCGATCAGGAATCCCACGGGTTCTTCAACTCTGAAAGATCCGCATCCAGAGACTCAATCCCGCGAAGGATGGCCTCACCCGTGTCATCGCCGATAATGCCCTCCAGATCGGCAAAAACCGAATGCGCGTCCTCCTCACCCGGCTCGGGAATCAGCCGCGCCACCTCGCGATGGTTTCGGATCAAGACCACCTCCTCTCGATCGCGTTCGATCTCGTCCAGAAGCCGGTCGAGCGCCCCCGAGTCCTTCGTCACGTTCAAAATCTTCACCGGCCTATCCTACCCGAGTCCACTCCATTGCTCCACTTCGTTTTTCACATCCCGTGCCGCCACAAAAAATCCAGCCCCGTCCCCGGGTAATAAGACCCGACGATTCCCGCGACGAGGAAGAAATCGACGACCAGGTGCACGAGCAGCACCCAGACCAGGCTCTCGGACCGCTCGAACATGCTGCCCTGGGTCCAGGCGAAAACGGCCACAATCGCGACGCCCCAGCCCGTGAATGCCATGTCAAAGAGCACCGATGTGTAAACGACCGCCTGCAGCGCGTTCGCCACCCGGAAGCGGAACAAGCTCCGCAACACCGCGAACACCGTGTTCACAAAAAACAACTCGTCCCAGATACCCACGAGATTGATCCCCAGAAACAGCCGGCGGATTGGCCCCGCCTCCGGTTCCGGCGGCATCGTCCAATGGGTGTAAAGGTCGGGCTCGAGCCACCAGTAGAGTTTCAACAGGCTCCAGGCGAGCGGCGCCGACAGCACGGTGTAAAACACATCGAGCCGGCGCGCCCGCTCCGGCCAAAACCGATAGCGAATCGTTCCCGGATCCGTTTTCCCGAGAATCAGGGCCGGCACCAGGATCACGAGAAAAAACGGCACTCCGACCTGGAAAAAATTCCGGTCGCTGGTCGAGGGATTGATGTCCGTCGCCGACAGCACGGCCAGACATCCCAGCAGCACCAGCAGGCGCCGGCGCAGCCGCGGCTCGGAATCGCGCCACACCAGCCCCGCGCACCCCGCCCACGCCGCCGCCCCGGCGAGATGCCAGTGCAATGGCACGAGAAAAACCGTCGCCACCGCGAACAGCGCGAGCATCGCCGCCCGCGGGGGCGTGATCGGCAGTTCGAGCCGGCGATCGTGAAATACGGCCGTCATGCGCCTCCGACCCAACAGGGTATGGTCGCGGAGTCAACCCTGTTCGGTCGGAGGGTCAACCGGGTTTACCGGCCCGGTGGCGCGACCACGGCCCGGAAAAAGGCGTCCGGAGGAGCGGATCTGGGATAGGCTGCGCGCTCGAATCTCGCGCCCCCCCCTTCTCCGATGAAACTCGTCTCCCTCGCCCTCTGCCTGCTGATTCTTCCGGGAACCGCCGCCCTCGCCGGCGACTGGCCTTGGTGGCGCGGGCCCAACCACGACGGCATCGCGGAGCCCGGCCAGGAGGCGCCGGTCGCGTTTTCGGCGTCGGAAAACTGCCGGTGGTCGGCCGATCTGCCGGGGCGGAGCCATGGGTCGGCCGCGGTGGCGGGCGACCGGGTGTTTCTCGCCGTCGCCGAGGAGGAGGCGCAAATCCAGTCGGTGATGTGTTTCGACCGCGACACCGGCGGTTTGAAATGGAAAACCGAGATTCATCGTGGCGGCTTCGTTCAAAAAACCAACAAGAAGGCTTCGTGGGCCTCGGGCACTCCCGCCTGCGACGGCGAGAGGGTTTTCGTCAATTTCATCAACGGCGACGCGGTTTTCACCACGGCGCTCGATCTCGACGGCAAGCAACTGTGGCGGACGCGAATCACCGGATACACCATCCATCAGGGCTATGGTTCGTCGCCGGCGATCCACGGCGACCTGGTTCTGGTCTCCGCGGACAACAAGAGCGGCGGCGCGGTGTGCGGGCTGAACCGGAAGACGGGCGAGGTCGTGTGGAAACGGGAGCGGGCACAGATGCCGAACTACGCGTCGCCCGTGGTCTTCAAGGTCGGCGGGCGCGACCAGCTCTTCCTCACCGGCACGGAGAAAGTGTCGAGCTTCGATCCGCTGACCGGCGAAACTTTGTGGGAAGTCGACGGCGCCACCACCGAATGCGTCACCACCGCGGTGACGGACGGCGAGCGGATTTTCACCAGCGGCGGGTATCCGAAAAACCACGTCGCCGCGATGGTCGCCGACGGTTCCGGCACGGTCGCCTGGGAAACCAAGGACCGGGTCTACGTGCCCTCGATGCTGGTCCGGGACGGCCGGCTGTACGCGGTGATGGACGCCGGGATCGCCGTCTGCTGGAACTCGGCCACGGGCGAGGAACGGTGGAAGGCGCGGCTGGGCGGGAATTTCAGCGCCTCGCCCGTGATGCTCGACGACCGGATCTACGCGGCCGACGAGGCGGGCACGGTTCATGTGTTTCGCGTCAAGGCGGACGGAATCGAGGTTCTCGCGGAAAACAAGGTGGGCGACCAGATTTTCGCGACGCCCGTCATCTGCGATGGGCGGATTTTTCTGCGGGCCGCGTTTTTCGACGGCGACAAGCGAAGCGAAAAACTGTTCTGCTTCGCGAATGGGGACTGACGGGTCTGGCGCGATCGCGATCTCGCCCTCCGGCGGTCGGTCCCTTCAGAATGCCCCGCTATGCCCGCATCCATCGATCCCATCTCCGTGGCCGTGCTCACCGACGCCGGGGGCGCGCACCTGAGCGCCTACTTCGAAGCCCTGGCCGCCATCGACGAGGTGGAAAACGTGCTGCTCTGCGATCCGAGCGGTGACGCCGCGCCGGGCGCGAAAAAAGCGCTGGGCGAGAAGCTGGCGGGCGTCTTCGACGATCCGGACAAGATGTTCGCCGGAGCGCGGCCCGAGATGGCCATGGTGAGCGTCGAGGCGGTGCGGGCGCCGCCTTTGATCGCACGGGCGCTGGACGCGGGGTGCCATGTCTTCGCGGAAAAGCCGTCCTGCGTCCGGGCGGAGGACTTCGAGTCTCTGGTGAAAAAGGCCGAAGCCGGGGGGCGACACCTGATGCTCGCGCTGGCCAACCGGGTGACGCCCGCGGTGCGCGAGGCCGGACGGCTGATTTCGGAGGGCAAACTGGGCGATCTCTACGGCGTCGAGCTGCACCTGATCGCCGACCAGACGCGACTGACGCGGGAATCCTACCACCGGAGCTGGTTTGCCGACCCGAAGCGCGCGGGGGGAGGCCATCTCATCTGGCTGGGAATTCACTGGCTCGATCTGGCGATGCACCTGAGCGGAAGCTCCATCCGCGAGGTGTGCGGCTTCGCCGGAAACGTCGGCGGCCAGCCGATCGCGGCGGAGGATTCCGCGGCGCTGGCGATGAAGTTCGACAACGGCATGTTCGGCGCCATGAACTCGGGGTATTACCTCGACCGGGGTTACCATTCCCACCTCAAGTTCTGGGGTTCGAAGGGGTGGCTGGAGTACGCCGAATGGCTCGGCACGGAGCGCAATCCGAAACCGCTGCGCTGGTACAGCACCGCCGAGCCGGCGACCAAGGGAATCGTCGAATACGACGGTCCGCTGGAGCCGCGCGGATACACGCCGGCGGTTCGCGAGTGCGTGCTCGCGGCGGCCGGCGCCGGAAAGCCGCCCGTCACCGGCCGGGAGGGGCTGCGGGTGTTGCGGACGGTTTTCGGGCTCTACGAGGCTTCGCGAACCGGGAAAACCGTGAAACTGCCCGGCTGAGCCGGATCAGTCGCGCGACCCGGGGACGAGCTTCAGCGTCAATTCCTCGTCGCCGCGCCGGACCTTGATGGTGGTTTCCTCGCCGACCTTCAGCTCGCCGAGGACGGCGGTGTAGTCGTAGAGGTTGAGAATTTCCCTGCCCGCCAGCCCGACGATGACGTCGCCGCCCTTGACGCCGGCCTTGGCGGCGGGGCCGTCACCGGCGACACCGCTGAGTTTCACGCCCTTCACATCGACCTGCGCGTAGTCGGGCACGGTGCCCAGATAGACGCGGAAACCGCGCGAGCCCTGGTTCTTCGGCGGCTCGACTTTCAGGTAGGCGGGTTCGGACTCCTCGGTCGCGAGGCCGCGGGCGATCAGGCTCATGAGGCGGGTAATGTCGCGGGCGCCCTCGTAGTTGACCTTGTCGGCGGTGTCGCGCGGAGTGTGGTAATCCTCGTGCGCGCCGGTGAAGGCGCTGAGGATGGGCACCTGGCGAAGGTAAAAGGTGGTGGCGTCGGTCGGGAGGTAGACGTCTTTCTGCGTCGTGATGGACAGGCCGATGGGCGCGTTTCGCCGCTCGATGGCGCCCGCCCAGTAATCGCTCGAGCCGATGCCCTGAAGGAGCAGGGATTTGTCGAGGCGGCCGATCATGTCCATATTGAGATAAGCCGCAAAATGCTCCGAGAGTCCCTTGTCCTCCTCGACACGGGCGTGGGGATTGGCGGGCGCGGCGTGCTCCTTCCCGTCGGGGGCCGGCGGCGTCTCGGCCTCGTGCCCCGCCTGTTTCACGAACCAGGACGACCCGATCAACCCGAGTTCCTCGCCCGACCAGGCGGCGAAAACGATGTCGCGTTTCAGGTCGAGTTTGCCGGCGGCCTTTTGCGCGGCCAGATACTGCGCCATTTCCAGCAGACCGGCGACGCCGGAGGCGTTGTCGTCCGCGCCGTGATGCACGTCGTTGCGCTCGTGTTCCTTGGCGAGCGAACCGGGGCCGGCCTTGTCGCCGAGATGATCGATGTGCGCGCCGATCATGACTGCGGGCCGGTGCTTCGCCTCGGGCGAATCGGCGGGCAGACGGGCGAGCACATTGCGGCCGGTGCGTTCCTCCTGGTCCACATCGATCGACGCGGCGAGCTTCGCGTCGGGAATCGGAAAACCGGCGACCATTTCCCCGGTGTCGAGTTCGGTCTGGAGCGCCTTGAGATCCTTGCCGGCGGACTGGAGAAGGCGCTCCGCCAGCGCGGTGTCGATCGAGATGGCCGGAATGCCGGAGTCGGCGAGCGAGGCGTCGTATTCCATCGGGACCAGTTCCTCGTTGACCTTCGAGTTGGGACCGCTGACGAAGATGATGCCGGCGGCGAATTTCCGGCGCGCGATCATCGCCTTGTGCCGCGGGCGGGAGAAACGCTGAAATTCCTCGCGCAGCTTTTTCGGCGCGTCCTCGGGAAAATAACGCAGGACCATGACCCACTTGCCTTTCGCGTCCAGGTGGAAATAGCTGGAGTATTCCTCGCCGTCGCCGTTCGCCTTGGGAATTTCCATGCCGTACCCGGCGAAGACAATGCCGCCCGCGTCGAAGGCGCCCGTCTTCGAAAATGAGATGGGGCGCCAGTTCTTGTCCGGAACCAGATCGCCGACTTTTTCGCCGCCGAGGGTCAGGTCGAGCCGGTTGTCCGCGCCGACCGCGACGCCGGCGGTGAAGGTGAAAGGCTGAAACCATCCGCCGTCGTCGCCCGCCGGCCGGAGCCCGGCCTTTTCGAAGACGGAGGCGGCGTAGGCGGTGGCCTCGATCTCGCCCGGAGTGCCGGTGAGTCGTCCTTTCAGCGCGCCGGAGGCGAGATAGCCGATGTGTTTCTTCAAATCCTCGACCGTGATGCCGGCTTCGGTCGCCGTCAGGTCGGGGCGCTCGTATTTCGTCGCCGCGGGCGCGGCCCCGGCCTTGGCGCCGAGTTCGAGAAGCTCGCGCGCCCCGGCGTCGTCCCAGTCCGCCAGGAAAATCTGCGATCGCTTCGCGGCGGTGCGGTTGCTGGTCCAGGCCAGCTTCTTGCCGTCGGGCGAAAAACAGGGCAGACCGTCGAAGCCCGGGGTGTGGGTCACGCGGACCGGCTCGCGCTCGCCGGCGGCGTCAACCAGGTAAAGCTCGAAGTTGTCGAAGCCGTGCTTGTTGGTCGCGAAGATCAGGTAATCGCCGCTCGGATGAAAAAACGGCGCCCACGACATCGCGCCGAGCCGGGTGATTTGCCGCTGGTCGGAGCCGTCGGCGTTCATGGTGTACACCTCGGCCGTCAGCCCCTCGCGATCGAAGCGGCGCCAGCAGATCTTCTTGCCGTCGGCGCTGAAAAACGGGCCGCCGTCGTAGCCATCGACGTTCGTGAGCCGGCGGACGTCCGAGCCGTCGGCGTTCATGAGGTAGATGTCCATCATGAACTTCTGGTCGAGCTTGAAGAATTTCGCGTCCTCCTCGCTGAGCTTGTCGGTGTAAGCGTGGCGGTTCGAGGCGAAGACGATCGACTTCCCGTCCGGCGAATAGGCGCCCTCGGCGTCGTAGCCGGGAGCGTGGGTGAGATTGGTGTAGGCGCCGGACTCGAGATCGACCTCCATGATCTCGAATTCCCGGTCATAGTCCCAGGTGTAGCGCCGCTCCTTCCCGGAATTTCGAAAGTCGATCTCGTCCTTTTGCTTTTGCCGAGCCTCGGGATCGTCCTGGGTCGAGGCGTAGAGCGCTTTTTTCCCGTCCGGACGCACCCAGGCGCAGGTCGTCTTGCCGAATCCGGGCGAGAGCCGCTTCGTGTCGCCGGTTTCGAGGTCGAGCAGGTAGATCTGATAAAAAGGATTGTCCGGTTCCCGTTCGCTCTGGAAAATCAGCTTCGTGCCGTCGGCGGAAAAATAGCCTTCGCCGGACCGCTTGCCCTCGAAGGTCAGTTGGCGCGCGCCTTTCAGCAGGGCGGCTTCGGCGGCGGCGGGATCGGGCGCCGTTTCCTGGGCGAGCGACAGGGCGACGAGGACAAATACGGCCGCGAGACCCGCGGCGCCGGGGGCGAGGATGGAGACACGTACCGGGAACATGAGGCCGGCAATCTGGCCCGGCGAAAAAGGCGGGTCAATGGATCGAATGCGCCGTTTCCCGCGCGCGGCGGCGCCCCGGCGATCGGGCTCAAGATCCCTTGCTCCCTCTCCGATTGCGGGAAAAGGTGTCGCATGTCAAAGGACTCCGGCGATCGCGACACGCTTCATCAGGGGAAGCACCTGCACCTTCACAGCCGGAAAGGGTGGGAATTCGTGGTCCGGCCGAACGCCAAAGGGGTCGTCGCCGTGCTCGCGGTGACGGACGACCGTTTCGTCGTGCTGACCGAGCAGTTCCGCCCGCCCGTCGGGCGCAAGGTGATCGAGCTGCCCGCCGGGCTCGCCGGCGACCTCCCGACCCAGGAGGACGAGCCCCTCGTCACCGCCGCGAAGCGCGAGCTGCTCGAGGAAACCGGCTACGAGGCGAAAAACTGGACGCGCCTGACCGAGGGTCCCTCGTCGGCCGGCCTGACCTCGGAGGTGATCACCTTTTTCCACGCCACGGGCCTGACCAGAATCGGCGACGGCGGCGGCGTCCGCGGCGAGGACATCAAGGTCCATTTCATCCCCATCGCCGACGTGAAAAACTGGTGCGAAAAAAGGGAGCGCGACGGAGTGCTGACCGATTTCAAAATCTACGCGGCCCTCTACCTCGCCCGCTCGCTGACCCAGCTCACCGAGGCGCGGCTCTGGTACTGAGAATGGCCCGCGCCGCTCAATCGGCGAGCAGGTATTTCTCGATCAGGCGCATCGTGACGCGGCCGACGATCTCCAGGCTCTCCGGGCTCAGCTTGTCGAGGGTGTCGGTGGAGCTGTGCCAGTATTTGTAGTCGAAATCGATCACATCCAGAGTCGGCACGCCGATCTTGTTCAGCGGCACGTGATCGTCGACGATCGAGCTTCGGCTGATCCCGAAATACTTCTCGTGACCGAGGTCGCGCGCCGCCGACAGCAGCCGGTCGGCGAGCGGCTCCGGCGAATCGGCCGGCAGGCGGACATTCAGATCCTTGTCGCCGACCAGATCGAGCAGGACACCCCAGCGCGGCAGGCGGTCCGCTCTGCCCCCGGACTGGATTTTCAGCTCGGCCGCGTAGTGATGGCTGCCGTAGAGACCGTCCTTCAGCGTGATGTACTGGCCGATCGACTCCTCGCCGTCGAAAAAAACCAGCTCGACGCGCCGGGCGAAATCCGGCCGTTTCCCGGCGATCTCGGCAAAGTGAAGCAGCACCCCGAGACTGGAGCCCGGGTCGTTGGCCCCCGCGAAGGCGAAGCCGGCGAACTTCTTCGTCTCGTAGTGCGAGCAGAGCAGGACCCGCGCCGGCTTTTTCCACAGCGCGTCGCCCGTCTCGCCATTGGCGGGAAAACGGGCGCGCAGGTTGACGAATTCCATCTCGCCCTCGGGTGTCTTCTGTTTCAGCGACTGCCGGGCGGTCGTCCAGCCCGCCGCCGTGAGCGTTTCCTCGATGAGTTGGCGGGATTTTTCGAGGTTTTCCGAGCCGGCGGGACGCGGCCCCATCTCCACGATCTTGCGCGTGTGTTCGAAGGCGGCCGCCCCGGAAAATTCCGCGTCCAGCGGCTTCGACTCGTCGAAAACGTGGGCGGCCTCGCGCCGGCAGCCGGCGGCCGGCAGGGCGAGCGACAGGACCGCGACGGCGGCGGCGCGGAATGGCGGGGGGCGACGGCGCATCTTCGGGTCTATTCCTCGGGAAGTCCGAGCAACTGCAGCAGGCGGCTGAGGTCGTCGTTGCCGAAGTACTCGATCTCGATTTTGCCCTTCTTTTCCCCGTGGTTGACGGTGACGTTCGTGGCGAAACGGCCCCGCAGGCGGTCCTCGATGTTGCGCACGTAGTTTTCCACCTGCTTGGGCAGTTTCGAGACCGGGGGTTTCTTCGTCGTGGTGCGGCCGTTGAGCGTTTCCGACACCAGCTTTTCGGTGTCGCGGACGTTGAGCTTCTTTTTGACGACGATGTCGGCGACCATCTTCTGCTCCTGCCGTCCCTTGATGCCGAGGATGGCCTTGCCGTGGCCCGGGGAGAGAATCTGCTGCGCGACGAGATTCTGCACCGCCGGGTCGAGATCGAGCAGGCGGATGGCGTTGGCGACCGTGGCGCGGTTTTTGCCGACGCGCTTGGCGATTTCCTCCTGTTTCAGCCCGAAATCGCGCGCGAGACGAGCGTAGGCCTCGGCTTCCTCGAGCGGGTTGAGGTCCTCGCGCTGGAGGTTCTCGATCAGCGCCATCTCGAGCACGTCCTTGTCGGACGCTTCGCGGACGATGACCGGCACCTCGTCGAGTTTCAGCTTCTGGCAGGCGCGCCAGCGGCGCTCGCCCGCGATCAGTTCGAACTTTCCCTTCACCCGCCGCACGATGAGCGGCTGGATGACCCCGTGCTCGCGGATGGACTCCACCAACTCGCCCAGATGCTCCTCGTTGAACCGCTTTCGCGGCTGAAAGGGCGAGGGGCCGACCTGGTCCAGCGCCACGCGCCGCACGGCCTCGCCCGTTCCGGGATCGACGGCCGATTCCGCGCCGGCGGCGGCCTTCACGGGCACCGAGGCGGGCGTCCGAATCAGCGCGTCCAAGCCCCGGCCAAGTCCTTTCTTCATCATGGCCTAAGACTTGCGGAATTTGCGCCGGAATCAACGCGGAACTTTCGCGAAAATGTTCCGGAATCCCCCCGCTTCAGCCGGTCGCGAAAGGGTCCGAACGCCTCGGAGACGCCCCCAACGCCAGAGGGACGGTTTTTGGCGCCAAAGCGGCGAAAAACTCCGCCAAAGGGACGAATCACCTCGCCGGGGTGACGGAAAACTTTGCCAAGGTGATGCATCCCATTGAAAAAGGGATGCGTCCCATCGCAAAATGGATGCATCCCATTGCGAAATGGATGCATCCCATTGCGAAATGGATGCATCCCATTGCGAAATGAATGCGTCCTATCGCGAAATGAATGCGTCTCATCGCGAAATGGATGCGTCGCCTTGTGAGAGTGATGCCCCCCTTTTTCAAAGGGAGACGTCCCTTTTCGATTTTTCGGGCGCAAACAGCGAGTTTGAGGCCCAAACGGTCGATTTTGGCCCTTAAAGCCCCCGCTCCTCCACTCAACAGGGTCAGGTCACCGACCAGACCCTGTTGGGTCGAAGGGGGCGAATCGCCGCCGGAGGGTCGGGCTCCGTCCCGACCGCGAACGACCCTCGGGCATCCACCCCCCACGAGACTACGACCGCGGCGCCCTCGGCCGCGGACCGGACGGAGCCGGTCCCTCCAGATCGTGGAACGCCGCGCGCCGCCTCACGGCGCTCCCAGACAAAGCACCTCGCCCGCTTCGGTGGCCAGATAAAGCCGGCCGTTCGCGACCGCGAGGCCGTCCCACACAGGGGCGGGCACGGCTTGCTCGGCGAGGACTTTGGCGTCGGCGGCGGCCAGCATTTTCAGGCGGCCGTCCTTGTGGATGACGTAGAGGCGGTCGTTGCCGGCGGCGTAGGCGAGGGCGTGGAGATCGTTGGAAAGCTGCGCGCCGGCGGGAATCTCCTTCGCCGGCTCGCCCGCCGGGGTGAAGGGATCGCTCTTCCACGCCGCGCCCTCGGCGATGCGGTAGTTGCGGTAGGGTTTGCCGCCTTTGCCGCCCTCCTGCGCGGCTTTCCAGCCGGTGATCCACTTGCTGTCGAAGGCCGCGAGCCCCGCCGCGTCGAAGTCGCGCCGGAACAGCTCCGTGCCGCCGTCGAGCGAGGAAAATTCGCGCCCGTCGCGGAAGACCGCCAGCGGGCGAAAGGCCGCCTCGCCGCGGAAGCGGTGCTGGTGCCGGGCGCCGTAGGTCCACGAGCCGCGCGGGGCCCACACGCCGCCGCCGCCGCCGCCGGTGTCGAGCTTGGCGAAGGCGTTCCACTTGTCCACTTCCACCGATTGGCCGTCCAGGGAGAAACGCCAGCGCGACATGGCGAGGCGGTCGCCCTCGGCGTGGAGAATGTCCACGGGATCGAACTCCAGCCCCGAGTTTTCGTAAAAGCCGCCGTAGGGATCTTCGCTGGGGTTTTCGTTCTTGTGCGGGATCTCGTCGAGGCGATGCACCCACTTCCGCGCGCCGGTCAACGGATCGATGGCGAAGACGAGCACGCCGCCGTCGGCGAGTTCCTGGCGCCCGGCGGCGAAGTAGGCCGTGTCGCCCATGGCGAGCACGGAACCGGCCACCGGCCACGGCGACTCGACCTGACCGTAGGCCACGATGCGGGCGTCGGCGGGCGCGGCGCGCATTTCCCAGACACGCTCGCCGGTGGCGGCGTCGAGGGCATAGACGTGGCCGGCGTGGCAGCCGAAAAGGCAGAGCCCGGCGTGGATCGTGGGCGGCAGATCGACCCGCCCGCGCGCGGTGAAGCGCCAGACGGGCTCGCCGGTGGCGGCGTCGAGCGCGACGACTTCCTGCGCGTCGGGCCGGGCGACATAGACGCGGCCGTTGGCGACCGTCGGCGGGCTCAGCGGTCCCTTGATGAAGGGATTCTCGCTCCAATCGCTCTGGATGGGGCCATTCCACGCGGGGTCGGCGCCGAGCGACGTTTTCCAAAGCGTCGCGAGACTCTCCGGACCCGCGCCCGGCGCGCTGCCGCTGCGCCAGCGGTCGGCGCGGTACTGCGGCCAGTCGTTCGCGTCCGGCGCGGCGGCGTCCGGCTTCGGCGCGGCGGCGGCGCCTTTCGAGACGGGAAAGGCGAGGGATTCGACGGGCTGTTTCGCGGGGTCCTCGGCGGCGGGAAGGGCGGGCGCCATGGCGACGAAGCCGCGCAGCATGGGCCAGCAGGTGCAGTGCTTCGGTGTGGTGTAGATGAGGCCGTTGGCCGGCACCCAGCCGTTTTCGCGCGAGCAGTTCGCCTTGGTGATGCGGTTGGCGACGATCTCGCCGGACTTCAGGTCCGTCATGTCGAGCACGCCGGCAAAGACGTAGTTCGGCGTCGCGACGGGCGGGAAACAGTGGGTGAGGCCGGCGGGGAAGGTCTCCTTTGTCTGGCCGGTGGACGGGTCGAGCGAGGAGACCTCGGTCGGTTCGCGCCCGGCCTTGTCTTTGTCGGCGGTGTTCGTCCGGCCGCCGTGGAGAATCCAGAGGTTGTCGCCGTGAAACATGGCGCGGGCCTGCCGCATGTGGTTCATCCCCGGCGCGAAGGCCTTTTCCCAGATCGGCGCGCCGGTCTCGGCGGAAAAGAGGTGCAGCGCGTTCCCGGCGTCATGGTCGCTGAGCGACGAGACCTCGAAGGCGAGGTGATCCTGGTAAAGCACGGTGCGTGTCACCTGGTCGAGCCACGGAAACTCGGTGCTGCGCCAGAGCACCTTTCCGATTTGGAGATCGAGGGCGACGGCCTCGGTCTTCTCGCCGCGCTTCGGCCGCCCGTGCAGGAAGGAGACGATGTCGCCGCCGGCGACGAGATTTTTCGGCTCGGCGGCCACGAAGCGCCATCGTGTCTCGCCGGTGCCGGCGTCGAAGGCGCGCACCTGCTCGTTGTCGGTCGCGATGACGACGTCGCCGAGGTTGAGGATTTCGTTCGGCTCGGCGACGCCGGCGAATTCCCGTTTCACCTCGCCCGTGGCGGCGTCGAGCGCGACGAATTCCCCCCCCATGGTCGCGAAAAGCGCGCCGTCCGAGGCGATGGGACGCGCGCGGTCGGGCGAGAGGCGCGGATGGACGAAGCCGGTGTCGTTGAGTTTTCCGTCCGACAGGTCGCGGTGCCACAGGCGCAGGCCGTTGAAGCTGTCCCGCGCCAGCACGCCGCCGTAAAAGTTTCGCCCGCCGGCGGTGACGAGCCCCTCGACCTCGGAGGTGGCGGCGGCGACCCAGCGCACGCGCTCCGGCGGCCCCACGGCGGTGTCGTCGGAGACGGGATTCCCGTTCGCCGCGTGGCGCGGGTGCGACCAGGCGTCCATCGCCCTCGGGCGAGGCTTGCGGGCGACGAGTTCCCCGGTCGAGGCGCGGATGGCGCCTTTTTCGAAGCCCGCCGCGTCGAGGTCGCCGGGATTGACGCCGTTTTCGAAAATCGCCGCGCCGCCCGGCGTCAGCACGCGAAACAGCTCCGCGGCCGGAACGACGCCCGCCTTTCGCACCACGATGGCGTTGACCACGTTTTCCGAGTAGGGCAGGCGTTTTGTCGCCGTGTCGAGCGTCTCGGCGGAGGCGAGACCGTAAACGCCGAGCGACCGCAGCGTCTCCCGCGCCTTGGCGACGGTTTGGGCGTCGGTGTCGAGCACGTGGACCAGGTAACGGCCCGTGCGGCTCCGCGCGGCGGCGGACTGGGGAATCTCGGCGCCGATCTCGACGACGAGCCCGCCGGTGAGGCCGGCGAGGTCGGCGGACTGCGAGCGGGCGGAATGGACCGCCGCGAAGGCCAGCAGAATGGCGAGCGGCCGCGCGAGAGAACGGATGAGGGAGGCGAGGGAGAAAGGGTTCATGACGCCGCCAGCATCCGGGGGAAAGGGGGCCATTGTCAATGCCGCCAGCGCGCCAGAATCGGCGGCCGGAGTCGACAGGGTTGGCTCGATGACCTAACCCTGTTGGGTCGATCCGAGGCCGGTCCGGGCGGACTTGGACCCCGGCGGGCCACATTTTCCGCCCGCCGCCCCCTCTGCGCCATTGCCTTTCGCGGCCTGAAACGCTACCAATGGATCACCCATGCGTCGCGCTCCAGCCGAACCCGCCGAAACGCGTGCCCGCGTCCGGGCGGTCGTCGTCACCGCCACCGCCCTCGCGGCGCTGATGGGCGCCGTCGCGTGCGGTCCCGAACCGGCCGCCGCGCCCGCCCTCTGGGAGGGTCCCGGCAACCTGCTGGCCAATCCCTCCTTCGAAAACGGTCGCGACCCCTGGATTTCCCTCGCCGACACCAGCCCCTTCTGGCGGGATTTCGAAATCTCCCAGGTCCTGGCCCACTCCGGCAAACACAGCGCCCTGCTCCGGCTCGACACCCTGGAGGTGAACGAGCGCGGCACCACCGTCTGGGGCGTGGTGCGGAACATCGAGACCCCCACCCTCCCGAAACGCATCTCCGGCCAATACCGCATCGAGAACTGGAGCCGCGGCACCCCCATGCAGTATCTCCAGGTCGCCGTGCTGCTGATGCCCTCTGAAAAGGGGTTCCCCAACTTCAAGGACCCGCGCATCCCGCTCCAGATGGCCTGGGTGCTCACCGGCATCGACCGCCAGCCCTTTCAGATTTCGAACCGCAAGTTCGTCTTCGCCGGCCCCGCCGAACCGAAGACGGGCGTCTGGGTGCCCTTCGAATTCGATCTTCACCGCGGTTTCCAGGAAAACTGGGGCTACCTCCCCGAGGGCTTCGCCAGCATCCGCATCCTCTTCGAAGCCCGCTACGACGGCTGGCAACCCGAGCACGGCGAAGTCACCGGCGAGGTGTATTACGACGACCTTTACTTTGGCGATTGACGGTCCGGCGGGGCGAATCGAAACGCGTTGCGGGAAAGCGTGAGCGGCGGCGGGTCGAAGGATTTTTCCCGATCTAGGCGGCAGACTTGCGTCTGGCAACCTTGTTCAGGGCGGTAAGCCAGCGCAACGCCCGGGTGGCGTCGGGGACCTTTTTTCGCGCCGCGAGGTGAATCAGTCTCATGGCCTCGGATCGGCTCCGAGCCACGGCGCGCCCCTTCCAGTGCAACTTTCCCAGCCAAAAAAGCGATCTGCTGTGGCCGGCGTTTGCCGCCCTCCGAAACCAAATCAAGGCATCGTTCCATTCCTTCCGCTCGTAGGCGATGATACCGAGACTGAACATGGCCCTTGGCTCCCCCTTTCTCGCGGATCGCCGGTACCAGGTGACTGCCTCCGGAATCGAGTGTTCCACGCCCACCCCGTTGAGATAATACCATCCCATCGCGAGAATGGCGTCGGCAAGTCCCTCTCTTGCCGCGGCGCGATTGAATTCAAAGGATCGTCGTTCATCCTTCGCGACACCTTCGCCCTCGAGCAATGCCAGCGATTCATTGTAGAGCTGATCGGCGTTCATGGCGGCGAAAAGGGTAGCCTCTACCGGACTTGACCCCAAACTCAAGATTTTGAACGCGGGCTCCGAATCGGTTGGTTCAGCCTCACGGAAAGCCATTCAGGCCTGAACAACGCAAACACGTACCGGCGAAGGGCTGGATTCACCGGGGTTTTCCGGGCTAGAATTCGCGTCGTTCCCGCCTCCAGCCATGCTCACCATCGTCGGTCAACACTCGGAGCCCTTTTGCGACGGACTGTCGCGCCGTTCCTTTCTGCGGATCGGCGGTCTCGCTCTCGGCGGGGCGGGCCTGCCCCAGATCCTCGCGGCCGACGCCGCCGCCGGCCGCGCGCCGAAGCCGCTCAACCACAAGGCGGTCATCATGATCTACCTGCCGGGCGGTCCGCCGCACCAGGACATGTGGGACCTGAAGCCGGACGCGCCGAGCGAGTACCGCGGCGAATTCAGCCCGATCAAGACCAAGGTGCCGGGCATCGAGATCTGCGAGGAATTTCCCCGCATCGCGAAGATGGCGGACAAGTTCACCTTCATCCGGTCCATGGTCGGGGCGGAGGGACCGCACGACGCCGTGATGTGCCTGACCGGCCACGCGGGCCGGAAAGGCGCGCCTCCGGGCGGCTGGCCCTCGATCGGGGCCGTGCTCTCCCATCTGGAGGGCCGGGCCGACGCCTCCTGTCCGCCCTTTGTCGGGCTGTCGCCGAAATGCGGCCACGACGAATGGGGCGATCCGGGCGCGGCGGGATTCCTGGGGCCGGCCAACGCGGCTTTCACGCCCTTTCGCGGCGGCGGGCAGGCCGACATCGTGCTGAGCAACGTCAGCCTGGAGCGGCTCGACGACCGGCGGGGCCTGCTCGGGAGCTTCGACCGCTTTCGCGGCGACATGGACCTGTCGGGGATGATGGACGGGCTGGACACGTTCAACCAGCAGGCCTTCGGAGTGCTGACTTCCAGCGCGCTGGCCGACGCGCTCGACCTGTCGAAGGAGGACCCGAAAACCGTCGAGCGCTACGGCAAAGGCACGGAGAAACTCCAGGCCGACGGCTGCTGGAAACGGCTCGACCAGTTTCTGATGGCGCGCCGGCTCGTCGAGGCGGGTGTCCGCTGCGTGACCCTCGGTTTTTCCCGCTGGGACTGGCATGGCGGCAATTTTTCGCGGGGCCGCGAGGATTTTCCGCTGCTGGATCAGGGGCTTTCGGCGCTGGTGCAGGATTTGCACGACCGCGGGCTCGACCGGGATGTCAGCGTGGTGGTGTGGGGCGAATTCGGCCGCACGCCGCTCATCAACAAAACCGCCGGGCGCGACCACTGGCCGCGCGTCAGTTGCGCCCTGCTCGCCGGCGGCGGGATGAACCACGGCCAGGTCATCGGCGCCACCGACCGGCTCGGCGGCGAGGCCACGGAGCGGCCGGTCGAGTTTCAGGAGGTCTTTTCGACCCTCTACCACAGTCTCGGCATCGATGCCCGCAACACCACGGTCGAAGACCTGACCGGGCGTCCCACCTACCTGGTCGACAGCCAATACGCCCCGATGCGGGAGCTGGTGGGCTGATCTTTCAGCGCGGCGCCGCCCGCGGCGGGACGGTCAAAAATCGAACTCCGCCTGCCGGGAGCGGCCGCCCGACTCGGGTTTCGCCGCTTTTGGCTTTGTCTTCTTCGCGGCGGCGGTCTTCTTTTTCGCGGCGGCGGTCTTCTTCCTGGCGGTGGTTGTCTTTTTCTTCGCGGCCGCCTTTTTCCGCCGGGGTTTCCGTTTTCGGGTGAGGTATTTCAGCCTCAGTTCGGCGACCGACAAATGCCGCCGCAATTCCGCGATCATCTCGACGAAGTCGGCTTCCACCTTCCGGCGCAGGGCGGCGAGACCTTTCTTTTTGCCCGCGAATCCCCACGCGATATCCCCCTGGGCCTCCTCAAGATCGTAAATCGCGTACTCAAATTCGATTTCGAGGTCGCCGAGCAGGGCTTTCAGTTCCTTCAACCATTCGACCGGCAGGCTATCGTCCGCCCGCACCGCGCAGATCAACTCGAGGCGCCTCAGGCCGCGGAAATCGAGCAATTTGTAGCACATCCCGGCCTGTTCCCAGAGTTCCTTTTCCTCGGGGGTCAGGTCGCCGTTGCTGTCGGGGTGGAGGCGCTTGGCGAGCCGGCGATACACGGCCTTCACCGCCGAGGTGTTTTCGCGGCTTTCGTCCGCCCCGAGCCGGGCCACGGTTTTGTCGAAGGCCTGCCGATCCCCGGCTTGCATGTGCTCGAAGGATTTCACGAAATCCGCGCGAGCCTTCTCGTACTCGGCCTCGCTCATGTCATTGATGTCGATGCCCCGGACCTCGTTCAGGAAGACCTCCAGCATCGAATCGACCACGAAATCGGGCGGCGCGTCGCCGTCCGTCCCGGCTTCGAAAGCGAAGGGATCGAAGTCGTCGCCCACATCGAATTCCGGCCCGGGCGCGCCGCCCCGGTCGAACATCCCGGCCATCCCTTCCCGCTCGCGTTTCACCGCTTCGTGGGCCTCGGCCTCGGTTCGGAACTCGCCGTCCTGAGTCCGGTAGAAAATCTCGTCGAGCATCTCCTCCTTCTCTTCCAATTCGTCCTTCAGACGGGCGGCTTCGTCCCGTTGCCCGCCGTAGTGTTTGTCGAGCCAGGCGCGAAAGGCCGGCACATCCTCTTCCTCGTAGCGTTTCAGGTCCTCGTTGACGGATCGCAGTTCCGCCAGCAGTCCCCGCAACTCCGCCGCGATCCCGGCCACCTGTTTTTCGCGACCGGCCCGGCCACCGCCAAAGCCGCCGGCGCCGCCGCCCTTTCCCGTGCCGGAGCGTTTTCGCCCGTTCTTCTTTTTCGCCTTGGATTTCTTCGAACTCATCTCGTTCCGAGCGACCATCGACGTTCGCGCCCCGTCCGCAAGATTTCCCTTCGCGCCGGCCCGGTTTTCCCCGAGATTCAGCCTCTTGCCCGCCGACCCGCCACGCGACGCCGCCGATCCGTCCCCGCCCGCCGACGGAAGCCTCCCCCACGGCTTCCCGCCGGGCACGGCAAACATCTACGCCTTCGCGGCTTTCAACGCCTTGTCCTTTCAGATGGTCATCGGCAGCCCGATGATCCTCTACGCGAAATCGCTCGACGCTTCGGCCACCACGCTGGGAATGATCGCCGGGATGCTGCCCATCCTCGTCATTTTCCAGATCCCCGCCGCCCGCTTCGTCGATTCGGTGGGCTACAAGCGCTTCGTGCTGTCGGGGTGGAGCATTCGCACGGTTTTCGCCGGATTCATGGCGCTGGTGCCGCTGCTGGGCGCGCTGCTGCCGCCGCAGAGCCGGCTGGCGCTGCTGTTGCTGCTGCTTTTCGGGTTCAACCTCTCGCGCGGCATCTCCAGCTGCGGCTGGCTGCCGTGGATCTCGGCCATCATTCCCGCGTCGCGGCGCGGGCGTTACCTCACCCGGGACGCCACGATGGTCAATCTGGCGAGTTTTTTCGCCTTCTGGCTCGCGGCCGGCGTGCTGGGGGAAAAGGCGTCGCCGTGGCGGTTTTCCACGCTGTTCGCCTTCAGCGCCCTTTGCGGCGGGGTCAGCCTGCTGTTCCTGCGCCGCATCCCGGCCGAGCCGCGGGTCGAAATCGACGAGCGCCCGCCGCGCCCCCGCCTTCCCGAAATGCTGCGTCTGAAACCCTTTCGCCGCCTGCTCGGGATGAATGTCGCCTTCGCCCTCGCCAACGGCGGCGTCTTCACCTTCATCGTCGCCTGGCTGAAAAGCGCCGCCGGCTGGTCCGAGCGCCACATTCTCATGCTCGCCTCGGCCACCTTCCTCGGCGGACTGACGAACCAGCTCATCCTCTCCCGCGTCCTCGACCGCCACGGCTCGAAGCCCGTGCTCATCGCCGGCGCCTCGCTCTGGATCGCCCTGATGCTCACCTGGTCCGCCTGCGCCGGCGGGCTCGCGCCCCTCGCCCTGCCCCTGGCCATCGCGCTGATGTTCGCCGTCGGCCTCGCCGGATCGCTCATGACCCTTTCCAACGTCCGCCTCGCCATGATCGCCGTCCCCGAAAACGGCCGCAGCCACTATTTCGCCGTGTTTTCCGTCGTCAGCAGCGTCACCCTCGGCTTCGCGCCCGTTCTCTGGGGCATGGTGATCGACGCCGCCGCGCCGCTGGACCGCGCCGTCGCCGTCGCCGGCAAAACCCTGCACCTCAACGCCTACAGCCTGCTCTTCGGCGTGCTCGCGCTCGTCTTCCTCGCGGCGTTCGTCCTCTGTCTGCGCCTCGTCGAGCCCGAGGCCGGCAGTTGGGAGCAGTTGCTGCGCCACGTCCTGGAGCGCTCCCGCGTCCGCTACTGGCTCCGGGCCTGGTCCCGCGCCACGCCGCGCGGTTGACCGATCGAACAGGGTTGACCGCGAGACTTAACCCTGTTCGTCGCCTTCACGGTCCATCGCCGTTCTTGCCAGAGTCCGCCCGAAAGTTCATATTTTGGGGATGAAGGCTCTCTCAATCGAAGTGAATCGCGAAATCGACTCGCTCGATCCGCGCGAAGCGGCGGAGTTCCGAGCGGCGATCGCTTCGATCCTTCGCCTCATTCGGGAACGCCGCGCTCCGGAAAATCGGCCTCCTTTCTCGAAACGAATCGCCGGGCATCCCGCCATCGGAACCTGGCCCGCCGAACTGGACGCGGACGCGCATGTCACAAAGCTCCGCGACGAGTGGGAGAAGTAGACGAACGACATGAGCGCCTTTTTCGATTCGAATATCGTCATCGATCTCCTTGCCGGTCATCCCAATGCGCTAGCCGAGGCCGCCGGTCACACCGAGGTCGGTATTTCAAGAATCACCTGGATGGAAGTCCTGATTGGCGCTCCCGACCCGACCACGCAGGCGCGATGGGAAACTTTTCTGGATCAGTTCGAGATGGTGGAATTGGACGAGGATGTCTGCCGGGAAGGCGTCTCATTGCGAAAACTTCACGGCATCAAGCTTCCGGATGCCCTGATCTGGGCCAGCGCTCGTGCTTATGGCGCCGATCTCGTCACCCGAAACACACGGGATTTTCCACGAGGCACGCCGGGAATCCGGATTCCCTACGCAATTTGAACGCTCCCCGCGATTCGCGCCCAATCCCACCTCCGGGCCTCGGCGGCGCATCCGCGTAATCCGCAAAAACGTACCCGCAAAGCCCTCGCCGCCGGGGAGCCGTTTTCCTAAAATCTCCCGAACCTGCCGGGAACGCCCCAACGCCCCTTGTTTCCGCGTTTCCGCCCTCTCCGAAAGTCCTCCATCATGGCCAAGAACCGCCTCCATTCACTCGCCGCCACCGGATTCGTCGCGCTTCTCGCGGGTCCGGCCCTCGCTCAGGACGCCGCCGCGCCCGCAAAGGCCGATCCGGCGTCCCCGGCTTCGACGCCGGCGCCCGCCCCGGCGCCGAACCCGAAGCCCGCGGCGAAACTCGAACTGCGCGTCACCCAGACCGTCCTCGACGGACCCGACGGCGGCACGCAGTTGATCCTCACCGACACGGCCGGCGAGCACGCCCGCGACGTCACCGGCGAGGCGGTTTTCAAGGCCGAGCCCGCCAACGTCGTCACCATCGACCGGCGCGGATACGTCACCGCCGCCGGCGACGGCAAGGCCAGCATCGTGGCCACCCTCCCGAACGCCGGCGCCGCCCCGGCGCGCGTCGAGATCACGGTCTCGAACTTCGGGAGGGAACAGACCGCCGACTTCGTCAACCACGTCGTCCCCGTCTTCACCAAGTACAACTGCAACGGCGGCGGCTGCCACGGCAAGTCCGGTGGCCAGAACAACTTCCGCCTTTCCCTGCTGGGCTACGAACCCTGGAACGACCGCGACTACCTCGTCCGCGAGTCGCGCGGGCGCCGCATCTTTCCCGCCGCGCCGGAAAACAGCCTGCTGCTGATGAAGGCCACCGGCGAACTCCCGCACGAGGGAGGCATCCGCCTCGCGAAAGGCACGCCCGACTACGAGATCGTCGCCCGCTGGATTCGCCAGGGCATGCCCTACACCCCGGAGGACGCGCCCAAGGTCGAGCGCATCTCGGCGTATCCGGAGGATCGCGTCGCCACGCCCCGCTCCGAGCAACAGCTCGCCGTGGTCGCCCACTACAGCGACGGCACCATCCGCGACATCACCCGGCTGGCCATTTACGAGGCCAATCAGGAGGAAATGGCCGAGGTCGACGCCGACGGACACGTCGCCTTCAAGGACAAGACCGGCAGCACCTCGGTCATGGTGCGATTCCAGGAGCACGTCGCCGTCTTTCGCGCCACCATCCCGCTCGGGGTCGAACTGACCGACGTCCCGAAACCGAGCAACTTCATCGACGAGAAAATCTTCAAGAAACTCGCCCTGCTCGGCCTGCCCCCCTCGGCCGTGTGCGACGACAACACCTACCTCCGGCGTGTCACCGTGGACATCGCGGGACGCCTGCCCACCGCGGAGGAGACGAAGGCTTTCCTCGCCGACAAGGACGGCGCCAAGCGGGCCGGGGCGGTCGACCGCCTCCTCGGCTCCGAGGACTACGCGGCTTATTTCGCGCAGAAATGGGCCGGCATTCTCCGCAACAAGCGCGCCAAGGACGGCTACCAGCGCGGCACCTACGCCTTTCACGACTGGATCCTGTCGAGCATGAAGGAAAACAAGCCCTTCGACCGCTTCGTGACCGAACTCGTCACCGCCGCCGGCGAGACCGGCCTCAACCCCGCCGTCGGCTGGTTTCGCTCGGTCAAGGATCCGAAGGAGGAGATGCAGGACATCGCCCAGGTTTTCCTCGGCATCCGCATGCAGTGCGCCCAGTGCCACCACCACCCCTACGAGAAGTGGAGCCAGGACGACTACTACGGCTTCACCGCCTTTTTCTCCACCGTCTCGCGCAAGCCGGGCGACCAGCCCGACGAGGAAATCGTCTACCACAAGCGCGGGCTCGCCTCCATGCAGAATCCCAACACGAAGCGGACACTCGGACCCACCCCGCTCGGTTCCGACCCGCTCGACATCCCCGAGTCCCGCGATCCCCGCCGCGACCTCGCCGCCTGGCTGACTTCGAAGGAAAATCCCTGGTTCGCCCGCATGCTCGTCAACCGCTACTGGAAGCACTTCTTCAGCCGCGGTCTCGTCGAGCCCGAGGACGACATGCGCGTCACCAACCCCGCCACCCATCCCGAGCTGCTCGACGCCCTCGCCGACCGCTTCACCGGGAGCGGCTTCGACCTGAAGGACCTGATCCGCGCCATCTGCGCCAGCCAGACCTACCAGCTCAGCGCCGTGCCGAACGACCACAATCTCGCCGACGCCCAGAATTACTCCCGCTACTATCCCAAGCGCCTCCAGGCCGAGGTGCTGCTCGATTCCATCAACGTCGTGTCCCGCGCCCGGGAGAGCTTCCGAGGTCAGGCCGCCGGCACCCGCGCCATCGAGCTGCCCGACGACAAATTCAACGCCGACTCCTATTTCCTCACCGTCTTCGGCCGCCCGGAAATGGACAGCGCCTGCGAATGCGAGCGCGTCGCCGACGCCAACCTCGCCCAGAGTCTCCACCTCATCAATTCGGACACCATCCAAAACAAGCTCGCCGGCGCCGACGGCCGCGCCTCCACGCTCGCCAAGGCCACCGACCGTCCCGACGAGGACCGCCTCGCCGAACTCTACCTCAACGCCCTGTCCCGCCCGCCGCGGGCCGAGGAAATCGCCGCCGCCAAGGCTCACCTCGAAAAGAAACGCAAGCGCGCCGCCGAGAAACCGGACGACGACATCACCCCGGAAAAGGCCGAGCAGGAGGCCTTCGAGGACATCCTCTGGGCGCTGGCGAACACGAAGGAGTTCCTCTTCAACCATTGAAGTCCCCGCTCCCCCTTCCGGCGCGTCGCCCCTCGTCGCCGGCGTTCCCGGTATTCCGATGACCCGCCAATCCATCGCCCCTTTTCCGCTCCGTCTCGCTTCCGCCCTCGCGGCGGCTTGCGCGGCTTCCGCCCTGGCCCAACTGCCCTCGGCCGAGCTTCACACCGTTTACCCGGCCGCCGCCGCCGCCGGCCAGACCGTCGAAGTCAGCCTCACCGGCGCGAATCTCGACGAACTCGCCGCGCTCCGGTTCTCCGACCCGCGCGTCAAGGCCGAGCCCGTCATGCTTCCGGCGTCCGAGTTTCGCAAATACCCCGCCCAGGACGGCACGAAGTTCAGGGTCACCGTGCCCGCCGACCTTCCCGAGGGCACCGTCGAGGTGCGCGCCGCCGGGCTCTACGGCCTGACGACTTCGCGCCCCTTCCGCATTGTCGCCAAAGACACCCCCGTCGTCATCGACGCCGGCGCGCCGCAGTTTTCCCGCGACACCGCGCCCGAACTCCCGCTCGAGGCCGTCGCCTGCGGCCGCACCGACGCCAACCAGGTCGATTACTGGAAGTTCACCGCGAAAAAAGACCAGCGCCTCCTCGTCCACTGCCGCGCGGAACGGCTCGACAGCCGGGCCGACGCCACGCTCGTGGTCGTGGACGCCTCGGGCCGCGAACTCGAAAACAACCGCGACACCGTCGGCCGCGATCCCATGGTCGATTTCACCGCGCCCGCCGACGGCGTTTACTTTGTCGGCGTCCACGATTTCCTCTTCAACGGCTCCGCCGACCATCCCTACCTTCTGACCGTCTCGGCAAAGCCGCGCATCGACTTCGTGTTCCCCCCGGCGGGTCAACAGGGTCAGGTCATGGAGGCAACCCTGTTCGGTCGGAACCTCCCCGGCGGCAGCCCCGGCGAGGGCCTTGCCCTCCGCGGAAAGCCGATCGAGACCCTCTCCGCCCGCATTCCCGTGCCCGCCTCGGTTCCCGCGCCCGGGTTCGATCCGCGACGGCCCGCCCACGGTCTGGTTCCGTCCTTTTCCTGGAGGCTGGAAAACTCGAACGCCGTCCGGGTCGGCTTCGCGGAGGCGCCGGTCGTCGTCGAAAACGCCGCCTCCGAGCTGCAGGCCGCGCCCGTCCCCTGCGAGATCGCGGGTCGCTTCGACGCCGACGCGGACGAAGACAGCTTTCGCGTCACCCTGAAAAAAGGCGCCGTGTATTGGGTCGAGGCCATCGGCGACCGCCTCGCCGGCGTGGTCGATCCTTACCTGGTGGTCGAGAAAATCGCGAAGGACGCCGAGGGCAAGGAAACCTTCGCCCGCGTGAAGGATGACGACGACGAGAGCGGCGAGGGCGGGGCGACCTTCGACGACGCCTCGCGCGACGCGGTTGTCAGCTTCACCGCCGACCAGGACGGCGACTACCGCGTCACCATCGCCAACCAGTTCGGCGACGGCGGGCTCGACCGTCTCTACCGTCTCTCGATCCGCGAGGCGAAACCGGATTTCCAACTGCTCGTCGCCGCCGAGCGTCCCTACCTCGACGCCAAGCAGGCCTTTCCCGCCGCGCCCCTGCTGAGGAAAGGCGGCACCACCCCGCTGAAGGTGCTCCTCCATCGCCGCGACGGCTTCGACGGCGCGGTCACCCTGGCGGCCGAGGGACTGCCCGCCGGCGTCGCCTGTCCGCCGGTCACCGTGTCCGGCAAGGACGACACGGCTTATCTCATTCTCAAGGCCGCGCCCGGCGCCGCCGCGTGGACCGGGGACATCCGCGTCACCGGCAAGGCACAGCTCGGCGGGGCGGAGGCCGTCCGCGACGCCCGGATCGGCGCCGTGACCTGGGGACTCGCCGACACCACCAAGGACCGGCTCCGCGCCCGGCTCGAGACGAGTATCCCCCTCGCCGTCAGCGCCGAGGAAAAGGCGCCCACCCTCATCGAAGTCGCCGATCCCAGGCCCCTCACCGTCGAGATCGGCCAGAAGCTCGAGATTCCCGTCAAGCTCGCCGGGAAAGAGAACGTCAAGGGGGCCATCGCCATCGCGCCCGACGGTCTGCGCGGCCTGGCGAAACCGCCGACGCTCAACATCGACGAAAAGGCGGGCGAGGGGAAGTTGACGATCGACTTCACGCCGCGGGACAAGGTTTTCGCCCCCGAGCCGGGCGTGTGGAGCTTCGTTCTCAAAGGCACCGGCACCGTCAAGTACCGCCAGAACGCCAAGGCCGCCGATCGCGCCGCCGAGGAGCAGAAACTGACCGACGAACTCCACAAGAAATACACCGACGAGGCCGCCAAAGCCAAAGCCGCCGCCGAGGCCGCGAAAAAGGAGGCCGACACCGCCGCGCAAAAGGTCGCCGCCGCCGCGAACGACGCCGCCCTCCAGAAAGCCGCCGCCGACGCGAAGGCCCGGGCCGACGCCGCGCAAACAACCGCGACCGACCTCGAGCGGAAACGCGCCGCCGCCGAAAAGGAAAAGACCGCCGTCGCCGCCCGCCTCAAAGCCGCCACCGACAAGGCCAAGGAAAAGGACGTGAAGTTCGTGGCCTACTCGCTGCCCCTCACCGTCGAAGTGAAACCCGCACCGGAAAAGAAATGAAGACGCTTGGAAACAGGGATTGGGGATCGGGGACCGCGGACCGGAGAGGAGTCTCGTCCGCCCTTCTCGCGGCGATCGGGCTGGCCGCCGGCGCCGGCGTTGCACCCGCGAACGCCGAGCCGCTGAAGGTCGCCGACGTGAAACGCGACACCCCCGTCGATTTCGCGACGGAGATATACCCGTTCCTCAAGAAGAACTGCCTCGCCTGCCACAACTCGACCAAGTCCAAGGCCGGCCTCGTCCTCGAATCCCCCAAGGACATGATCGAGGGCGGCGACACCGGCCCGTCCCTCGAGCCCGGCAAAGGCGAAAACTCGCTGCTTTTCACCACCTCGGCGCACCTCGAGGAGCCGACCATGCCGCCGGCCAACAACAAATCGAACGCCAAAGACCTCACCCCCGAGCAGCTCGCCCTGCTGAAACTCTGGATCGACCAGGGCGCGAAGGGCGACGCCGTCGCCGGACCCGCGCCGACCTCGTGGACCCTGCTCACCGGTTCTCAGCCCATCCTCTCCGCCGCCCTTTCGCCCGACGGGCGTTTCGCCGCCGCCGGACGCGGACAGCAGATTCACCTCTACGACCTCGCCCTCGGCCGGCTCGCCGCGACCCTGCGCGACCCCTCGCTGAAACTGCCCACCGCGCACCTCGACTACGTCCAGCAGATCGCCTTCCACCCCGGCGGACAGGAGATCGCCTCCGGCGGCTATCGCACCGCGAAAGTCTGGCGCCGATCCGCCCCCGCCGCCGGCGCCGTGGTCGCCCTGCCGGCCGAGCCCTCCGCCCTCGCCGTGTCGCCCGACCGCAAGCGCGTCGCCATCGGCGGCGCGGACGGGTCCGTCTCCGTGCTGCCGCTCGACACCCCCGGCGCCGCGCCCGTCTCGGCCAAAGACCACGCCGCCGCCGTCACCGGCCTCGCCTTTTCCGCCGACGGCAAGACGCTTTTCACCGTCTCCGCCGACAAGACCGTGCGCCGACGCGACCTCGCCGCCATCGACAAAAGCCGAAAACTCGACCTCCCCGCCCCCGCCAGCGCCGTCGCCGTGATCGACCAGGGCAAACGCCTCGCCATCGCCGGCGCCGACCATGTCATCCGCCTCTGCGCCTCCGATCTCTCCGTCCCCCCCGCGCCGAAGCCCGCGACCCCTCCACCGCCCGCCGCGCCCGCTCCCGCGCCGAAGCCCGATGCCGCCGCCGCCAAACCGGACGCCACTCCCCCGCCCGCTCCACCGAAGCCCGATGCCGCCCCCGCTCCGGCGCCGCCCTCGCCTTTCACCGATCTCAAGCCGCACACCAAGCCCGTCACCGCCCTGCTCGCGCTGAAAGCCGACGGCACCGAGTTTCTCTCCGCCGCCGAGGACGGCCTCGTCATTCATTGGAAGCTCAATCCCGACGGCGCCGCCGCCGAAGTCCGCCGCCTCACCCACGGCGTCCCCGTGGCCCGCCTCGCGCTCAGCCCCGACGGCGCCCGCCTCGCCAGCGCCGGGAATGACGGACCCGTGAAACTCTGGAACACCGCCGACGGCGCGGCCGTCGCCGAGTTGAAGGGCGACCCCGACGCCGCGCCCCGCGTCGCCGCCCTGCAGCGCGAGCAGGCCGTCGCCGCCCGGCTCAAGGCCCACTGGGACACAAAGGCGCCCGAAGCCGAAAAGGTCGCCAAAGACGAGGCCGCCAAAGCCGTCGAAGCCGGCGAGCAGATCGCGAAAAAACGCCGCGAACTCGAAGCCAGACGCGCCGCCCTCGCCATGCTCGAGGCGAAACTGCCCAAAGCCACCGACGAGGAACTCGCCAAGGCCGCCGAGGAACTCGCCACCGCCGAGCGCGACCTCGCCGGCGCCGAGCGCAACCGCGACCTGTCCGTCAAGCTCGCCGGGAACGCCCTCGCCGACCAGACCGCCGCCCTCGCCATGGCCAAGGAAGCCGAGGCCACCGACGCCGCGCTCAAAGCCGAGATCGAAGCCCTCCAGAAAGCCGCCACCGAGGCCGAGGGCAAGACGCGGACCGCCGGACTCGCCTTCTCGCCCGACGGCGCCCAGCTCGCCCAGGCCCTGCCCGACGGCACCGTCCGGCTCTGGGCCGCCGCCACCGGCGCCGCGCTGGAGCATTTCCCCACCGCCGCCGAGCTGCGCTTCCTCGCCTGGGGCGCCACCGACCGCGAGCTGCTCGCCGCGCGGCAGGACAAGAATCTCGTCGCCTGGAGCGCCCCCGGCGCCGCGTGGACCCTCGCCAAGACGCTCGGCGACGGAAAGGACGCCGCCGTTTTCTCCGACCGCGTCACCGCGCTGGCCTACGATCCCACCGGCGCCCGGCTCGTCACCGGAACCGGCGTGCCGTCCCGCTCCGGCGAGATCAGGCTCTGGGACACCGCCACCTGGACCCCGCTCGCCGAAAATCTCGAGGCCCACGAGGACACCCTGACCGCCTTCGCCTTCTCCCCCGACGGCCGCCAGCTCGTCTCCGGCGCCACCGACCGCATGGTGAAAGTCTTCGACGCCGCCACGCTCGAAAACGCGCGGACCTTCGAGGGCCACACCAGCCACGTGCTCGATGTCGACTGGAACGCCGACGGCCTCACCCTCGCCTCCGCCGGCGCCGACTTGCAGGTGAAAATCTGGGACATCGCCGAGGGCCAGCAGAAATCGAAGGTCGAGGGCTACGAGAAACAGGTCACCGCCGTCGCCTTTGTCGCCGGCACCGACACCCTCGTCACCGCCAGCGGCGACAAGGCCGTGAAACTCGCCAACGCCCCCCTCCCCGACGCCGGCGACACCTTCCTCCAGACCGCCGCCATCAGCGCGGACGGCAGGCTCATCGCCGCCGGCGGCGACGACGGCATCCTCCGCGTCTGGGACGCCACCGCGAAGAAGCTGGTGATTTCCTTCGACTCCCCCGAGGCCAAGGCCGGAAAAGTGGCCGGAAAGTAAGGCGACCCAACAGGGTTGGGTCGGGGAGTCAACCCTGTTGGGTCGGCCCGGTCCCGGATACCCGTTCCGGCGCCCCTTTCACTATTCAGAGGGGCCCCCCAGCCACTTCGAAGGGGGCCCCCCGGCCACTCCGAGGGGGCCCCCTGCCGTTTCGAGGGGGCTCCCCTGGCGTTTCGAGGGGGCCCCCCTGCCGTTTCGAGGGGGCCCCCCTGGCGTTTCGAGGGGGCCCCCCTGGCGTTTCGACGGGGCCCCCCTTCCGTTTCGAGGGGGCTCCCCTGGCGTTTCGAGGAGGGCCCCCAGCCGTTTCGAGGAGGCCCCCCTATCGTTTCGAGGGGGCCCCCTGGCGTTTCGTGGAGGCCCCCCCGCGGGCCCGGCCCCCGCGACGGGCCGGGCCTTTCCCATCTTGACGCCCCGCTCCCCGTGACGAATCGTCAATCCCATCATGGCCAAGCAAAAGAAGTCCTCCTCCCCCTCCCCGAAACGCTCCGACGCCCATCGGCAGTTTTCCGGTCCCATGCTGGACGGTCCGGACCGTGCCGCGAGCCGGGGCATGCTTTACCCGGTCGGTTTTAAAACGGCGGATTTCGCCAAGTCCATCGTCGGCGTGGCCTCGACCTGGAGCATGGTGACGCCCTGCAACATGCACATTGACCGCCTGGCCAAAGAGGCCGCCAAGGGCGTCGACGCCGCGGGGGGGAAGGCGATCGAGTTCAACACCATCACCATCTCCGACGGCATCTCGATGGGGACCGAGGGGATGAAATACTCGCTGGTCAGCCGCGAGGTGATCGCCGACTCCATCGAGACGGTGGTGGGCTGCGAGGGCATGGACGGCGTGCTCGCCATCGGCGGCTGCGACAAGAACATGCCGGGCTGCGTGATGGCCATGGCGCGGCTGAACCGCCCGGCGGTCTTCGTCTATGGCGGCACCATCCAGCCGGGCTGCCACGACGGGAAGGACGTCGATATCGTGTCGATCTTCGAGGCGATCGGGAAACACTCCGCCGGCGAGATCGGTGACCGGGAGCTGGAGGGCGTGACGGCCGCGGCGATTCCCGGACCGGGGGCCTGCGGCGGCATGTACACGGCCAACACCATGGCCAGCGCCATCGAGGCGCTCGGCATGAGCCTGCCCAACAGCTCCGCCCAGGCCGCCATCAGCGACGAGAAGATGATGGACTGCCTCGACGCCGGCGCCGCGGTGGTGAACCTGATCGGCCGGAACATCCGGCCGCGCGACATCATGACCCGGAAGGCCTTCGAAAACGCCATCACGCTGGTGACGGCGCTGGGCGGCTCGACCAACGCGGTGCTGCACCTGCTGGCCATGGCCCAGGCGGCGAGCGTGAAGCTTTCCATCGACGACTTCACCCGCATCGGCAAACGGGTGCCGGTGCTCGCCGACCTCAAGCCCAGCGGCGCCCACGTGATGCAGCGGCTCATCGACATCGGCGGCACGCTGCCGCTGATGCGCATGCTCTTCGACAAGGGGCTGCTGCACGGGGATTGTCTCACCGTGACCGGGCAGACCGTGGCGGAAAACCTCAAGCGCGTGAGGCCATCCTACCCGAAAGGCCAGACCGTGGTGCGGGGCTTCGACAACCCGATCAAGAAGGACGGCCACCTCGTCATCCTCTACGGAAACCTCGCGCCCGAGGGCGCCGTGGCCAAGATCAGCGGCAAGGAAGGGCTGCAATTCGACGGCACGGCCCGGGTCTTCGAGAGCGAGGAAAAAGCGATGAAGGCCATCCTCGCCCGCCGGGTGAAAAAGGGCGACGTCGTCGTCATCCGCGGCGAGGGCCCGAAAGGCGGCCCCGGCATGCGCGAGATGCTCGGCCCCACAAGCGCCATCATGGGCCAGGGTCTCGGGAAGGATGTGGCGCTCATCACCGACGGGCGATTCTCGGGCGGCAGCCACGGTTTCGTGATCGGGCACATCACGCCCGAGGCCTTTGTCGGCGGCCCCATCGCGCTGATCGAAAACGGCGACCCCATTTCCATCGACGCCGAGAAGCGGGAGATCACGCTCGGCATTTCGAAGAAGGAACTCGAAGACCGCCGGAAGAATTGGAGGCAACCCAAGCCGAACCACACCCGCGGCGTGCTGGCCAAGTACGCGAAGCTCGTCAGCTCGGCGTCCGAGGGCGCGGTGACGGATGGGAATCTGTAGCCATCCCCGTCGAGATCGGCGGAAAGCCATCCGAACGACATGAAAACCCTTGTATTCGCGCTGGCGATGTTGTCGGCGACACCTGCTTCATTTTCCCAGGACAAAAGAACCGCCGCGCCCGATCCGCGTTCGCCCTCCACTCCCGAGGGCTTCCACTGGGTCAGCCCCATCCCGGAGGCGCGGCGCGCCGCCATGAAGCTGCCGGATTCGGTGCGACACGCGACCTTCAAGAGCCCGTCGATGGGGATCGAGGTGGGTTATTACCTCTATCTGCCGCCCGGTTATGACGACAAGGCGAACGCGGAAACGCGCTATCCGGTGGTCTATCACCTGCACGGCGGCCGGCCGGGCGGGGAATTCAAGAGCGTGGGGCTGTCTCGATTCGTGGACGCGGCGATCCGGAACGGGGACATCCCGCCGACGATCTACGTGTTCCCCAATGGCGGGCCGATGAGCTGGTACAACTATCCTCGGTTCGAAAATGGCCGGGGCGAGGACGTGTTCGTCAACGAAACGATTCCGCACATCGACGCGACCTGGCGGACGCTCGGGCGGGAGGGACGCGCCATCGAGGGCTTCAGCCAGGGGGGCCGCGGCACGACGCGCATCCTGCTCAAGCACCCGGAGCGGTTCGTCTCGGCCGCGCCGGGCGGCTCCGGCTACGGGCCCGAGAAGGTGGTGCGGGAAAACAACGGCGCCGAGAGCGAGACGGTGGTCTTCGAGCCGGGCGACAATACCTGGGACCTCGCCGCCGCCTTCGCGAAGCGGCCGGATCGCCCGAAGCCGCCCATCCGGCTATGGGTGGGCACGAAGGGATTCAACTATGAGTTCAACCTGAAGTATTCGGCCTACCTCAAAGAGCTGGGGATCGAGCACGACATGCTCATCGCCGAGGGAGTCGATCATTCCGCGGGGCGGTTCTACGAGAAGCGCGGCCTGGAACTGATGCAATGGCACCAGGCGAACTTCGCGGCGGCGGCGGCGAGGGAGCGCGCCCGATGAACCCCGCGCGGGGCGCGGGGCGGCGCTCACTCCGTCAGCTCCGCGGGCAGGCATAACTCCGCCGGTGAGCGGGCCAGCCAGGGCGGCACGTTGAGGAGGGCGACCTTTCCGGCGGCGCTGTGGATCCGCCACAGGGTGTTGTCCATGCCCTCGGGAACGGGCGTGGAGAGAAAGGCGCCGCTTTCGGTCTTCAGGTCGAGCGCGGGTTTTCCGTCGGGCCTCAGCAGTTGACCTCCCTGCGCGGCGGAGTAGAGACCGAGGGTGCGCGTGCCCTTCGGAACGAAGAACCAAAGCGACCAGCGCCCGCTGAAATCGTTGCGGTCCTCCAGGGTCGCCCGCCAGCTCATGCGCTGCCCCTCGGGCCAGACCACCCGCGTCAGGTCGTGCCCGTCGGCGACATCGACGCGGTAAACGCCGGGGTCCCTGGCCGTCCACTTCACCGCCCGCTCGACGCCGTCCGGCGGCACGGACTGGTCTTCGAATATCAGCGTTTCCCGCTCGCCGGTGTCGCTGGCGCCGCCGATCTTCCAGACGGCGATCCTGACGTTTCCCCGGTCGCGATAGTGCTCGATCAGCCCGCCGGTGACGCGGAGTTCGTATTCCTCGCCGGGCAACTCGGCGACGGTGTGGAAGGAGCGGTTCCCTCGCATCCGTTCCGCGCCGCCGGGGGCGGATTCGGGCAGGGACTCGAGGACACAGGTCGCGGGGACGAGATTCTCGGTAAACTCCCGCGGCTCGAAGTCGAGCTGAACGGGCTGGTGATTGGCGATGCCGGAGCCGAGCATCGCCTCGATCTCGTCGCCGGAAAAGGGCTCGCTGGATTTCCAGGGGTTCACCGGCTCCGGAACGCGGAAGCCCGCGCCCTCGGGGATGACGACCGACTTGTCCCGCGCCGCGAGGTCCCGGTAAAGGGCGTAGGCATGGATCAGGCTGGTGCCGCGCATGCGGTAGCCGTGGCGGATGAGATCCTCGAAGGCGCGCTGCCGGGCGTCTTCCCGGGCGTTGCGGTAGCGGTCGAACAACTCGACGTATCGCGTGTGGAGGACGAGTTCGTCCACGCGCCGGCGAATGGCCTCGTCGCCGCCGGCGAGTTCCCGGGCCTCGCCGAGCCGCCGGAACATCCGCGCGAGCAGGTCGTCATACACGAGGCGGGCGTTTTTGTTGGAGCCCTCAATGAGTGTGTAAAACTTTTCCATCGGTTCGCGGGCGGGACCGAAGGCCTGAGCGAGAAAATCGGCGACGATTTCGTCGCGGCGCGCCGCCTCGCCGGTGTCCCACAGCACGCGCGAGGCGAAGTAGTAGCCCAGACCGTTGCAGCCCCAGTTGTCGCTCGATTCGGCGCTGAGATAGCGGGCGCCCTTCGCGTGGAAATCGGGGATCGTGGTCGCGAGGTAGTCGAGATTCGCGCCGCGCGCCGCGCCCGGCAGATCGCGGTCCCAAGTGTGGACACTGTAATACTCGCGGACGCCGAGCGTCGCGCCCTTCGCCCGCCAGCCGGTCATGATGGCGTCAATACTCAGCCCGCCCCGGATGAATCCGGTCGCGGCGCTGACGATGACCCGGGGGTGAACCGTCAGCGCCGGCGGAGGCGAGTGAAAACTGTAGGCGTACATGCCGACAACCTTGCCGGGGAATCGGGCGTTGACGGCTTCGGCGACTTCGTTGGCGAGAAGCAGGGCGCGGTCGCTGGGCGGCCCGATGGCGGCGCAGGCGTCGCACTCGCACCACCCGCCGCCGTCGCTCGGGTCCATCGAGACGCTGTCGGCCCCGGGGTTTTCGGCGAAGAAATCGAGCGCGTACGCCTTGACCGTGTCGCGCAGGGCGGGATTGCCGATGCAGAGCTTGGCCTGGCCGCGGATGTCCCGTTTCCCATCGACCAGCGCGTAAAACTCGGGATGCGCGTCGAAGTCGGCCTTTCGCCTGGAAATGATGCCGCCGTAGGCGTGTCCGGTGTTGAGTTTCAGTCCCTCGGCCATGCGGTTGCGGGCACACCACGCGGGGTAGTTTTCGCGGTTGTGCTCCCAGAGACCGTATCCGTACCAAATGCGGCGCGAGGCGTAGTCGGGACGCTCGTCGATGTCGAGAGCGACGGCGATTTTCGGGAGTTTTGGAACGATCTCCCAGGTCCGGCCGGGAAAATACTGCCGGAATCCGAGACGGTGAAGCAGGTCGTAGAGGGCGTGACGCAAGGCGAGCGGAGTGTCGCCGCGCAGCTCGATGCCGGCGTCCGAGGTGACGATCCGGTAGTGTTCACGGTCCGAGGCGGGAATGTCCGGTTTTTCGGACACCTTTAGCCGAATGATCCGGCGTCCGTCGGCGACAGTTTCGGGAGGTGAAATCTCAAACTCCGCCCCGGCCATGCGGCTGAGAAGTGTCCGGAAATCCTCGACCGCCGGCGCGAGCGTTTCGTCGCCATGCCAATCGCCGGGGCTTTCGATCACGATGGGCAGCGGCGGCGAGTCTTTTCCCGCGAAAAGAACGGTCGGCGGCGGAGCGGCGATCGCCGAGACCGACAGTGACGAAGGCACGGCAAACCCAACGAGGACGGCAAAAGCGAATCGGTGGAGGCTCATGGTTGGCGCGGGATTCGATCCAGAGGTCTCCCGCAAGGGCGCGGCGACCGCAACGTTTTTCTTTTCGTACCCGGCGGCGCCCCGCCGCGCGACTCGTCGCGCGACTCGTCTCCGATGTCTCTCGCCACGGCGCGGCGTCCGCGACGTTTTCACCTGTTCGAGGGATTTTCCTCTGAACTTCTCCGTTGCCGACGCCGCGCCGTCGCGAGAGGCGTCGCGAGAGGCGTCGCGAAAGGCGTCGCGAGAGGCGTCGCGAAAGGCGTCGCGAGAGGCGTCGCGAAAGGCGTCGCGAGAGGCGTCGCGAAAGGCGTCGCGAAAGGCGTCGCGAGAGGCGTCGCGAGAGGCGTCGGCCCCCCAAAAGCGGGTCGACCCAACAGGGTATGGTCACCGACCTAACCCTGTTGGGTCCGAGACCCCTGGAGGGGGAATTTCCGCAGTGCTATGAGATTTGACGAAAAGAGCAGGGTTGAAGAAATTTCCGTAGCTCGGCGCGGATTCGGCTTCAGGAGGCTTTCCGCGACGAGGAAGTGGTGAGGGCGCGGGCGTGCTCGACGATGCGGCCGAAGGTGGTCTCGCCGATTCCCTCGACCAGAATGACTTGATCGATGGAGAGGAAGGGACGGGCTCCCTCGATGGCGGCGCCGCGGGTTTTGGCGATGCCCTTGATGCCCGCGAGGTCTCTGGCGGTGCCTTCGTTGAGCAGGGCCAGCATGCGGGTGCGTTGGGCGTCGGTCAGGTTGTCCACGAGCTGTTTCGCGCGCACCTGTTTCGCCGGGATGCGCCCGGTTTTCGTGGCGCCAGCGGCGGCTTTTTCCTCTTTGGCGGGTGAGGAAGTCTTCGGCTTCGGCGCGGCCATTTCCGCCGCCTTGGCTTTGGGAGCGGCGGAGGACGACGATTTGGAGCGGGAAGCGGCGCTGCCGGGGACGAGGGTGGCCAGCGAGACGATGGCGCAGAGGGCGATGGCGGCAAAGACGGGCGTTTTCATGGTTTTGTGCGAGTCGGGTGTGATTTTGGATGATAGGTTATTCAGAACACTGTTCATAATAACGTTCATCGATCCGGGCGCAACTGTTTTTTTGAACAAATTTTGAAAAAATCCGCGGACAGGTCGATTCGCGCCCGTTTCTCCGGGGTTTCCGGCCGGGCGACGGGCGGGTCAGGCTTCTGGAGGGCGGTTCAGCCTTCCGGTTCGTCCCACAGAAAGTGCCGCAACCGCAGGTTCTCGGCGATGCGGGCGGCCTCGGCGGCGCGGGAGCCGCCGGCCCGGGCGAGCTGTTCGGCGATGCGAACGGCGCCCCGCCAGTTTTCCTGGCTTCGGAGGAGTTCCACCGCGGCGATGCCGGCGCGAAAATACCAGTCGAACTCCGCCACCGGGATGCTGGCCAGGGGCGCGGTGGGACGGCCGGAGCGGACGACATCGTAGTAAACTTCGAGCGCGGACGCCTTTTCGCCGAGGAGTTCGAGACATTTCCCGTGGCGCACGGCGGCCTGGAACCGCCATGCGCGCGAGGCTTCGGGGTCTTTTTCGACGGTCTCGAAGGCGGCGATGGCCGAGCGCAGCGGCTCGGAGGCGTCGCCCGTTTCGGCGTGGGGCGTCGCGGGGGAGGCGGAGGCTTTCATGAACCAGGCCTGTCCCAGGTCGCACAGCACGGCCAGCCGGCGATCCACCGCCAACGCGCCCGCCGGCATGGCCAGCAGGGCGTCGAAGGTCTCGATGGCGCCGTCGAGATCGTCCCGCGCCAGTTTGAGCAATCCCTGCTCGTGCCGGGCGGCGGAGGCGAGCGCGCCGCCGGACCGGGCGATTTCTTCCCAGATTTCCAGGGCCAGGGCGCGGTTTTCGGGCGATTGGGTCAGGCTGGCGGCTTTTCCGGCGAAAAAGCGGGCCGGTTCGGCGAAGGGCGACCCGGGCGATTCGGCGGCGAGGCGCTGGAAAACGAGGATGGCGCCGGGGTAGTCGCCGCCGCGGAAATGGGCCTCGCCCAGCACCATCAGCACGCTGGGCCGGCGGGCGGACTGGGGCCACTCGTCGAGAAAGCGTCCGGCGCGCTCGATCAGCGCGGCGATGTCGCCGGCGGTCACCTCCGTCCAGATGGCGGTGTAGTCGAGGCGCTCGAGGTCGGGCAAGGGAAGCTCGCGGGCCCGGGCGGAGTCGAGCATTTCCCGCGCGGCGGCGGTCTGGGGCGGCACCTGGCTGAGGAACAGCTCGGCGAGGGTCAGCTCTCCCTCGGCCGCGCGCGGATGCTGGCCGCCCATCGCCTGCACGAACTGCTCCAGCGGCTGGAAGGCCTTCGCCTCGTCGTGGGCCGCGAAATAAAGGCCGCGCTCGAGGGTCAGCTCGGCGCCGAGCCCGGTCTCGGGCGCCCGTTCCAGCTCGGTGGCGAATCGCGCGAGATTCTCCGCGTCGCCGGCGTGGAGCGATCCCAGCGCGGCGTTGAAGGCGTCGGTCGATTCGTGCGGTCGGCCGGTCGCCTCGACAAATTTCGCCGCGGCCGCGACCAATTCGCCGCGGGCAAAGCGCATGCGGGCCTCGAGGCCGTCGAGATAGTTCAGCACGGCGGGCGAGCGGCTTTGCCCGCGAATCTGGGCGACGATGGCCTCGGCGCGGTCGAGTTCCAGAGTCTGGACGAAGAGTTCCGCCTGCTCCAGGGCGGCGGCCGGCACCAGCGAATGATTCGGGAAATCGGTCGTGAATGCCTCGAACTCCGCCAGCGCGGCGCTCCGGTCGCCCGACCGGCGCAGGGACACCGCGCCGAAAAAGCGCGCCAGCGCCTGGCGGCCGACGTGGCCGCGGTCGGCGCGCCATTTTTCCACCTCGGCGCGCACGGCGGGCCGGCGCAGGGCATCGAGGCTGTCGAGCCGGATGAAGGCCGCCTCCATCAGGGGCGAGGAGGGCGCCCGCTCGATGAAGCCGGCGAGCATGTCGATGGCCTCCTCGCGGCGGCCGGCTTCGGCGAGCGCCTCGGCGAGGTCCACCCGGGCGCGGTGGCGAACGATCGGCGGCGTCGCGTCGTCATCGCCGAAGGCCAGGTCCTCGAAAAGCGCCACCGCGGCGTCGGCGTCGCCCTGTTTCAGCATCAGCCGGGCCTCCAGCAGGGAGCGCTCGACCATCCCCTGCTGAATGGGCGAACCGACACGGTCGATGCGCAGCCAGTCCCGGGCGGCGTCGAGATTTCCCCGATCGATCTCGATGGCCGCGGCGAGGAGATTCGCCCGCGAACGGATGTCCATTTCCGCCCCCGAGTCGTTGATGACGGCGATCTCGGCGAGGGCCGCCTCCGCCTCGCCCAGGGCGCGGAGCAGCGAGGCGCGGTTGAGCGCGGCTTCGTTGCGGAGGGGAAAACGCTCCAGCCGTCCCAGCGGCTCCAGCAATCGCTCCGCTTCGGCGTATCGGCCCGAGCGCGCCGCCGCCATCGCTTTCCAGAAACGCGCCGCCGGTTCGGTGGCGATGGCCGGACTCGCCGCCGCGGCGGCGGCCTTCTGGAAATCCCCGGCGCGAACGAGCGCTTCGGTCAGCAACAGCTCGAGCCGGACGCGGTCCTTCGCCGCCGTTTCTCCGGTGTCCGCACTCGCGAGCAGGGCGCCGAGTTTCGATACCGCCACGGCGGGCAGCTCGTCCTTCAAGGCCGCGAGCGCCGCGCGGTAGTCGGGATTTTCATCGAGTCCCTCCGCGTGGAGGAGAAACGCCGACGTCGCCGCGAGGAGCGTGGCCGCGCCGGCGAACGGCCGCCAAACGGAGGCTGGAAAGGCGTGTTTCAAAACCCGTCGGTTCCTCGATTCAATGCGATCGCACGTAGGCGAGCGCCTTCGCGTCGTCGTCGCCGGCGGCCCAGACCGCCCGCAGAAAATCCGCCGGCGCGATGTCGTGCTCGCGCAGAAAGGCCCGGTCGCCGCCGCAGCCGTACATGATTTCCGGATCGAGTTCGCCCCGCAGCTTGGCGCGGGCTTTCACCAGGATGCGCGGCAGCCAGCGGATGCCGTCCATCTCAGCGTCCTTCGGCGGCAATTCGTCCGGCCGCACCTCGCGGTCGCTCCGCCGGCCGCCCATGACGACGGCGAGGTAGTCGCGGCGCACGGAGGCCACCAGCAGCGCGGCGCCGAGACTCGGATCGCCGTGGTCGGCGTGGTCCTCGACGAAGTCGAAAAACTCCCTCGGTTTGTAACCGATCGACTCGAGAAAAGCCCGGTCGTCCGCGTCGTAGTAGCCGGTGAAATCCTCGTCTCCGGCGCGGTAGCGGTCGAGGCAGCGATTGAAAAGCTCGGTGAAACGGGTGTCCCAGGCGTAGTGATTCATGGAGGTCGGTCGGGTGGTGGTGATGATGCTTTTGGCGGGGGCGGAAACGGTATCGTGAACCGCGCGAGGTTTCACCCGGAAGTTTTTTTCCGGCGGCCCCGACCCAACAGGGTTGAGTCATCGAGTCAACCCTGTTGAGTCGATTCGGGGTCTCTCGCGGCGCCGCGACGGTTTTTTTCTTTTTTGTGCGCGGCTTCCGCCTACGGTTCGGCGATGAAAACGGCCCTGCCCGCCTTTTCCGGCGATGTGTTCGAACTGACTCCCGAGGTTTTCGACGCCGGTCTCGACGCCGCGCACGCGAGCCCGCGGCGGCGCATCATTTTCCCGATCCATCGGCGGCCGGAGTCCCTCGTCCAGCGCATGCTCAATTTCATGCTGCCCGGCACCTACGTGCGGCCGCATCTGCACCCGCGGGACGAGGCGATCGAGACCGTGCAGGTGCTGCGCGGGGCGCTGGGTTTTGTGATGTTCGGCGACGAGGGCGCGGTGCGGTCCCGCCACCGCCTCGACACCGGCGGGCTGATCGACATCGAGCCGGGGCTCTGGCACGGGCTGGTGGTGCTGGAGCCGGACACGGTGATCCTGGAAATCAAGCGCGGCCCCTACGACGCGGCGCGGGACAAGGTCTTCGCCGACTGGGCGCCGGCCGAGGGCGACGCGGCGGCGGCGACTTACCTGGAAAGCCTGGCCGCGCTTTTCGACTGAGGGCCGGAACGCGGCATTTGTCTTTCGCCGTTTTTTCGCTCCATTTCGCGGTCCTTTGCCCGATTTCCCGATCATGAAACGTGTCGCTCTTTCCGTTTTTCTCGTCCTCGCCGCTTCGTCGCTGTCGGCGGCGGAGAACTGGCCCTGCTGGCGCGGTCCGCGCGGCGACGGCTCGGTGGACGACTCCGCGCTTCCGGTGCGATTTTCCGTCGAGAAAGACACGCGCTGGAAGACGGAACTGCCGGGCATCGGGCATTCGTCGCCCATCGTGTGGGGAGACAGGATTTTCGTCACCTCGGCGGTCGAGGACACGGCGGAACGGCTGCTGCTGTGCCTGAATCGCGCCGACGGGGCGGTGATCTGGCGGAAAACGGTGCTCAAATCGCCCTTCGAGGGCATACACCGGCTCAACAGCCGCGCCTCGGGCACGCCCGCGACGGACGGCGAGCGGGTGTACGTGACCTTTCTCGACGAGGCGGAGATGTTCGTGGCGGCCTGCGACTTCGACGGCCACGCGGTCTGGGAGGCGCGCCCGGGAGGTTTCTCCAGCAAGCACGGCTACTGCTCCAGCCCCGTTTTGTGGAAGGACAAGGTGATCGTCAACGGCGACCACGACGGCGACGGCTATCTTGTGGCGCTGAACCGCGAGACCGGGAAACCGATCTGGAAAACGGACCGGCCCAACCACACGCGCAGCTATTGCACGCCGATCATCCGCGCCATCGGCGGCCGCAACGAGATGATCCTCTCGGGCAGCAAGTGCGTCGCCAGCTACGATCCGGACACGGGCGCGCAACACTGGATCCTCGACGGGCCGACGGAGCAGTTCGTGGCGTCGCTGGTTTACAATCCGGAGGAGAACCTGCTGTTCCTGACCTGCGGATTTCCGGAGAAACACATGATGGCGATCCGGCCGGGCGGCACGGGCAACGTGACGGACACGCACGTGGTCTGGCACGAGCAGGTCGGCGCCTCCTACGTGCCGAGCCCGGTGGCGGTGGGGCCGTATTTTCTCGTGGTGTCGGACAACGGGCAGGCGAGCTGTTTCGTCGCGAAAACCGGGGAGCGGCTCTGGCGCGAGCGCCTGCCGGGCGGCCACAGCGCCTCGCTGCTCTCGGCGAACGGGCTGGCCTATTTCCTGTCCGACGACGGGGTGATGACGGTGGTCAAACCGGGGCCCGTTTTCGAAGTGGTCGCGACGAGCGAGCTGGGCGAGCCGACCAGCGCCTCCCCGGTGCCGCACGATGGCTGCCTGCTGCTGCGCGGGGAAAAGCACCTGTATTGCCTCGGTGGAGGCGAACGGTGATTTTTTTCTCAGCGGCAAAGCCGGGAGGCCGCCTCTTTGGCGAAGTAGGTCAGGATCATGTCGGCCCCGGCGCGCTTGATGCCGAGCAGGGACTCGAGGATCACCTTTTCCTCGTCGAGCCAGCCCGCCGCCGCCGCGGATTTGATCATGAGATACTCGCCGCTGACCTGGTAGGCCGCGAGCGGCAGGTCGATCTCCTCGCGCAGGGCGCGGATGACGTCGAGGTAGGGACCGGCCGGCTTGACCATCAGCATGTCGGCGCCCTCGGCGACGTCGAGTTCGGCCTCGCGCAGGGCCTCGCGCCAGTTGGCGGGGTCCATCTGGTAGGTCTTTTTGTCGCCGGCCTTTGGCGCCGAGTCGAGCGCGCCGCGAAAGGGGCCGTAGTAGGCCGAGGCGTATTTCGCCGTGTAGCTGAGAATGGAAACGTCCTCGAAATCCCCCTCGTCGAGCGCCTCGCGAATCGCGCCGACGCGGCCGTCCATCATGTCGCTCGGGGACACGACATCCGCGCCCGCCTCGGCGTGGCACAGGGCCTGGCGACAGAGCACGGCCACGGTTTCGTCGTTGAGAATGCGGAGATCGCCTGCCTTTTCGTCCTTCACCACCAGCCCGTCGTGCCCGTCCGCGTTGTAGGGATCGAGCGCCACGTCGGTGATGACGGCGACCTCGGGATGGGCGCTTTTGATCGCGCGGATCGCCCGGGGGATGAGCCCGTCGGGATTGTGGCATTCCTCCGCGCCGGGCGTTTTCAGGGATTCCTCGATCTTGGGAAACAAGACCACGGCCCTCACGCCGGCGGCCGAGGCTTCGCCGACCTCGCGCACCAATCCCTCAAGGCCGAAGCGCTGGCAGCCCGGCATCGACGCGATGGCGTCGTCGCGGTCGTCCTCGTGCAGGAACAGCGGGTAGATCAGATCGGCCGGCGTCAGCACGGTCTCGCGAACCAGACCGCGGATGGCGGGCGATTTCCGGTTGCGGCGCGGGCGGATGGGGAGGTGGAATTTGGCGTCGGACATGATGGCGGCGTCGGCCGGGAACTTCGCGCAGGCTCGACGGGCAATCAACTTCCGCGGAATCCCTCGAGAGGTCGCGGCGAAGCGGCGGTCAGTCGGTGGGCTCGGTGACCCAGTCGAGGTTGAACCGGGCGACGGTGAGCTTTTTGCCGCGTTCGTAGAAGCAGAGCAGGGTCCCGTCGGGCAGGACGGCGAGATCGGAGTAGGCGCTGGGACCCTTTTCGAGGGTCCGATTGGCCGTCCAGGTCGCGCCGTCGTCTTTGCTGAGTTTGATGGACACGTTTTCGCGGGCGCCGCGGCCGCCGGGGACCTCGTTGCCGGAGGCGTCTCGTTTCAGGCTGTGGGGATTGGAAAACGCCAGCATGCCCGGTTGGTTGGGAAGGGAAAGAAGGCTCCCCATGCAGATCGGCTCCCACAGCGCGTCGTCGAAGCGCGGCACGGACCAGTCCGTCGCGCCGTCGGGGCTGAGGGTGACGAGGCGGCGGCTGGCCTTCGAAACGCTGCGGCTGTTCAGCATCACCCGGCCGTCGGACAACTCGGCGACGGCGGTCTCGTTCGGATCCGCAAAGTCACCCTTGTTCGGCACGGCAATGTCGCCGGCCTTCCAGGTCTCGCCATGATCGTCGCTGAAGATGGTGGCGGTCATCGAGGGATGATGATCGCCGTTCTTGCCGTAGGCCAGCCACACTGGGACGACCAGCCGGCCGCTCGCGATCTGGATGCCATGGCCGGGGCCGGTGGCCAGCACGGTCCATGGGCATTCGGGCCGGAAGGGCATGAAGGACTCGGTGATTTCCACCGGCTTCGAAAACGTAAGGCCGTCGTCCTCGCTGCGCATGTAGAAGCAGCGGGCGTAGTTGAGGCAGTAGAGAAAATGCACCGTGCCCGTCTGACGATCGACGATGGCGACGGGGTTGTTGACGGTCTGCTCTTCGGCCTTGGATCCTTTCTTGATCAGCGCCACGGACATGCGCTCGCCAAAATGCGCGATCTGGCGGGCCGGTTCCCAGGTCTTTCCGCCATCGGCGCTCCGTCGCAGGTGCACCTCGATCTCTCCCCAGTCGGCGCCGCTGTTTTTCCGCGCCTCGCAGTAGGCCAGCACGGTGCCCTTGGTCGTCACCACGATGCCGGGAATGCGATAGAGGGAGTAGTCGCCGCCGCCCTCGAAGAGATCGATCTTTTCGAGAGATGGCGCGGCTTGCGCGGGGGCGAGCAACAGGGCGGTGAGGAGGAGGGGTAGGAAAAGGCGTTTCATTTTGGGGCTTTGGGGTTCTTCGGTTTCTTCGTCGGAAGGTGCTCGGATTTGGTCGGGTCGTAATCGGGATTCGGGGTCGGCATCTGGGCGCCGACCGAGATTCGCCAGTCGCGCAGACGCTGTTGCAGGCGCGTGGCCAAATCGGGCCGGACGGCGGCGAGATTGTGCGCCTCGCCGATGTCGGCGGCGAGATCGTAAAGCTCGAGCGGACGATCGTCTAGAAACTCGATCAGCTTGAAATCGCCCTCCCGGATGGCGCTGTAGGGCGTCGTGCCGCCCTGCTGATAGAGCTGGTAATGGGGGTAGTGCCAGAAGAGCGCGTCGCGGTCCAGTTTGCCGGTTTGGCGGAGCAGGGGCTCCAGGCTGAGGCCGTCGAGAGATTCCTCGTTCGATTGTGGGAGGCTGGCCATGGCGAGCAAGGTGGGAAACAGGTCGGGCGTGATGACCGGGACGTTGCAGACGCTTCCGGCTTCGGTGACGCCGGGCCAGCGGACGATGAGCGGGACGCGCGTGCCGCCCTCGTAGCACGAGCCTTTGCCCACGCGGAGCGGAGCGTTCGAGGTGGTCGGGAGATGGCCGCCGTTGTCGGAATGAAACACGACCAAGGTGCGGTCGGCGAGCTTCAGCCGGTCGAGCGCGTCGAGCAGCGCGCCGACGGCCTCGTCGAGGCTCTCGATCATGGCGGCGTAGGTGGTGTTCTGGTGACGGCCGCCGGGTTTGACCAGGGGCTCGTAGCGGGCGGCGATCTCTTTCTTGCCTTGGATCGGCGTGTGAACGGCGAAGTGCGGCCAGTAGAGAAAAAAGGGCCGCTCCGCGTTGGCCTCGATGAATTTCACCGCCTCGGCTCCCATCCGGTCGGTCAGGTATTCGCCGTCCGCGCCCTCGGTCAGGGTGGGAATCTTCCATGGGGCGAAATATCCGCTCAGCGGTGAGCCGGCGTGGGTGCCCGCGATATTGAGATCGAAACCGTTCCTGTCGGGATGGAAGGGCTCGTCGCCGAGGTGCCACTTGCCGATGCTGGCGGTCGCGTAACCGGCGGCGTGAAAGGCGTCCCCGAGCGTGACCTCTTCGAGGGGAAGGTGCTTGGTGAAATCCGGCACCAACAGCTTCGGATTCGCCGGCGGGCGGCCGGGAATCCAGTCGGTGATGTGGAGCCGCGCCGGGTATTTCCCGGTCATGAGGCTGGCCCGGGTGGGCGAACAGACCGTGCAGGCCGAGTAGGCCTGGGTGAAGCGCATCCCCTCCCTCGCGAGCCGGTCGATGTGCGGCGTGCGATAAAGGTCGCTCCCCTGGCAGCCCAGATCGGTCCAACCGAGGTCGTCGGCGAGGATCAGGATGACGTTCGGCTTCGGGTCGGCGGCCCATGCTTCGGGTGCGACGGCTCCGCCAATCACGGCGATCGCGCCGAACAGGCGGGCGAATGCGCGCAGCCTCATTTCCCACCATCCTTTCCATCCGTCAGCCACTCCAGATTGAACCGCGCCACGGTGAGCCGGTCCCCGGCGAAGCTGGGCTCTTCGCCGCGTCCGTAAAAACAGAGAATGGTGCCGCTTTTCGTCACCGCGATGTCGCTGTAGCAGCTCCAACCGGGCTCGACGGATTTGCCGACGGGCCAGGTCTGGCCTTCGTCGTAACTGACCTTCACGCTCACGTTCTTGCGGTCGCGATTCTTGCCTGGCTCGGCCTTGCCTTTGGCCTTTTCCAGATTGTGGGGGTTGGAAAACAGGAGGCGGTTCTTCCCGCCGCCACCCGCCTCGGTCGAGTAGCGCACCACGCTGCCCATGCAGATGGGCTCGAGCAGGGCGTCGTCGAATTTCGGCTCGCTCCAGCCCGTCGCGCCGTCTGGGCTGACGACGATGATGCGACGGTGCGCCTTCGATTCGTTGCGGACATTCAGCATCACCCGGCCGTCAGCGAGTTCGACGGCGGTGGTCTCGTTCGGGTTGATCAACTCGTCGGTGCAGGGGACCGCGATTTCGCTGGCGAGCCAGGTCTTCCCCTGATCGTCGCTGTAAATCGTCGCCGTGACGGAAGGACGGTGGGCATTGCCGCCCGTGCCGGTGGACAGCCAGACGGGAACGACGAGGCGGCCATTTTTCAGTTGGATGCCATGATCCGGGCCGGTGGCGAGCACTTTCCAGTCATAGTCCTTTCGGAAAGGCTCGAAACTCGCCGTGATCTCCGTCGGCGTGCTCCACGAGACGCCGTCGTCCTCGCTCCGCATGTAAAAGCAGCGCATGTATTCGAGGCAGAACAGGGCATGCACCGTGCCGTCGCGATCGGCGATGAGGACGGGGTTGTTGTAGGTGACATCGTTCGGATCGACGTTTTTCAGCGCCAGGGCGAATGGGTTCTTCGTCTTCGGCCCGGGAACATCGGCGATACGGGTGAACGGGCTCCACGTCTTGCCCTCGTCGGTCGAGCGCCGCAGCAGGATGTCGATCTGGTCCCAGTCGCCGCCCTTCTGGCGCGCCTCGCACCAGGCCAGCACCGTGCCCTTGGCGGTGACGACGATGCCGGGAATGTGGTGGAGCTTGTAGCCGTCCTCACCGGCCTTGAAGAGATCGATCTTCTCAAGAAACGGCTCGGCGGCGCCGGCGCGCGACGAAGCGGTGATGAGCAGGGAGAGGGCGAGAAGGGCGAAACGCGTCATGTTTTCGACATGATTTCCCGCGTCGGCGCCTTTGGCAATCCTTTCCGTGGCACGGGCATCCAGACCGTGGACTGCCGCGCGGCGAACCGGAGGGCAAGGCGCTCCCGTGTTTTTCACGAGGTCGCCCCCTCCGCGAAAACATGGGCGGGATGCCCAGGCCGCAGTTTCCGCGCGGATGCCCATGCCACCGGTCCAACGCCGGTTGTCATCGGTCGATTGCGGCCTAAAATGGGCCTTTGCCCGCCTCTTCATGCACGAACTGAAGGACACCCAGAACGAGCGCGACCACCGCAACCTGCCCATCGACCGGGTCGGGGTGAAGAATCTTCGTTACCCTATCCAGATCCGGGACAAGGCGCGCGCCGTGCAGAGCACGGTGGCGACGGTGTCGCTGGCGGTGGACCTGCCGCACCAGCACAAAGGCACGCACATGAGCCGCTTCATCGAGGTGCTCAATTCCCACGGACCCGTGCTGGATATTCACAGCATCTCCGGCATTCCGCGCGAATTGCTCGACCGGCTGAAAGCCCAGCGCGCCCACATCGAGTTCCGGTTTCCCTTTTTCCTGGAAAAGGCGGCGCCCGTCACCGGAGCGCCCGGCCTGATGGATTACGAGGCGATTTTCGAAATCGACGCCACCCGCGACGAGCAGGATTTCATCCTCACCGTGCTGGTGCCGGTCACGACCCTGTGCCCCTGCTCGAAGGCCATCAGCGCCCGCGGCGCGCACAACCAGCGCGGCGTCGTCACCTTCGCCGTGCGCTTTCGCGAACCCATCTGGATCGAGGACCTCATCCGGCTCGTGGAAAAAAGCGCCAGCTCCGAACTCTACAGCCTCCTGAAACGGCCCGACGAAAAACACGTCACCGAACGCGCCTACGACAATCCCGTCTTCGTCGAGGACCTCGTCCGCAATGTCGCCGCCGCCTCCAACGAGCAGGAGGACATCGTCTGGTATCGCGTCGAGGCGGAAAACTTCGAGTCCATCCACAATCACAACGCCTACGCCGTCATCGAGAAGCGCCGCGAATAGGTCGCGAAGAAAAGGGGCGATCAATCCGGCGGGTCGCCCCTGGCGCGAACGGGCAGCAGCGGTTGGACGACGGGCTTACAGGAGAACCGCCCCCTTCACCGAAAACATGGCCAGGATGGCCATGCCACAGTCCGCGCCGCGAATAGGCCATTGGGACGGCGCGGCGGCGCGTGATAGCCTCTTCGGCGTCAAAAAAACGGCCCTGGACCGATGAACGGAATCCCGACCCCAGCCGATCGCTCCCGCCGCGAATTCCTGCTGCGAAGCGGCGCGTGCGGCTTCGGATACCTCGCCTTCCGCGGCCTCGCCGCCGAGGCCATGGCGCGCGAGACGGCGGGTTCCGACGAATCGCCCCTCGCGCCGAGGCGTTCGCATTTTCCCGCCCGGGCGAAGCGCGTCATCTTTCTCTTCATGCGCGGCGGGCCGTCGCAGGTCGATTCGTTCGACTGGAAGCCCGAGCTGACCAAGCGCCACGACGAGGACCTCGGCGGCGGCCGCCGCTATTTCCAGTCACCCTGGGAATTTGCGCGGCACGGCGAGTGCGGCATGCCCATTTCCTCGCTCTTTCCGAACATCGCGCGGCACGCCGACGACCTGTGCGTCATCAACTCGATGCACACCGACATCGGCAACCATCCGCAGGCCATCCTGCAGATGAACACCGGCAGTTTCCAGTTCGTCAGGCCCTCGGTCGGTTCGTGGGTCGTGTACGGCCTTGGCACCGAAAACCAGAACCTGCCCGGCTTCATCACCATCAACCCCGATTTCTCCGCCGGCGGCGCGCGGAAATACGGCTGCGCTTTTCTCCCCTCCCCCACGGCCGGCACCGCCATCAACCAGTGGGGCGGCGGCGACAGCGGCGGCCCGCCCTCGCTGAAGGGCATCAAGATTCCCTACACGGAAAACACCGCCATCACCCCGGCCCAGCAGCGCCGGCAGCTCGACCTCATCCAGTCCCTCAACCGCCACCGCCTCGACCGCGACGGTGTCAACGAATCGCTCGAGGGCGTCATCCAGAGCTACGAGACCGCCTTTCGCATGCAGACCGAGATGCCGGAGCTGATGGATGTCGAGCGCGAGCCGGCCCACATCCTCGAGCGCTATGGCGTGGGGAAGGAGCCGACCGACAATTACGGGCGCGCCTGCCTGATGGCGCGGCGATTCGTCGAAAACGGCGTCCGCTTCGTGCAGATCAACCAGGGATTCTGGGACCAGCACACCCAGATCGTCGAAGGCCACGGCAAGCTCGCCGCCGAAAGCGACCAGCCCATCGCCGCCCTGCTGACCGACCTGAAGGAGCGCGGCCTGCTCGAGGACACCCTCGTCCTGTGGGGCGGCGAATTCGGTCGCCCGCCCATCCTGAACAAGAACGGGGGACGCGATCACAATAACGTGGGATTCACCATGTGGCTGGCCGGCGGCGGCACCCGAGGCGGTCTCCGCTATGGCGAGACCGACCCCACCGGCCAGACCGCCGAGGTGGACAAGGTCCATCTCCACGACCTGCACGCCACCCTGCTGCACCTGCTCGGCCTCGACCACGAGCGCCTCACCTACCGTTACGGCGGCCGCGACTTCCGCCTCACCGACATCCACGGGCAGGTGGTGAAAGGCATCCTCGCCTGATGGGCGACCCAACAGGGTTGGGTCATGGAGTCAACCCTGTCGGGTCGGCGGCTTGTCCCTTGGCGGCTCACGGTTTCCCGCTCATCAGTTCCTTCGCCTTGTTGGTGAACTGGACGCAGACCGACACGTCGCCATCGAGGCCGATGACCTGGCCGAGGCCCTTGGCGCCGGCGCCCGCCTTGTCGGCGGTCTCGGTGAAGCTCAGGCTCAGAATCTTCGTGGTCTGGCCCAGGGCGGCCTGGTGGGCGGTGCCCTTGCGCAGCTTGAGCACCGGCAGGCGCAGTGCCCGGTAGGTGGTCACACTGCCGCCGCAGGCGTCCCCGGCGAACAGCGCCTGATTCGCCGCCTTGTTGCCGGTCAGCGAGGCCAGCACGAGATATTTCCCCGTGGCCGGCTCGACATCGACGCGCTGGATCGAGCCGACGCGCGGACAGTCGCAGCCGCGGGCGTCGTCGCCCTCGCGCAGCAGGAGCTGCGATTTCTCGTCGCCGATCCCCGCATTGTCCCAGAGAAAGAGGCCACAGTCGTTGCTCTTGTTGACGCCGGGACCGGACATCTTCGCCAGGTAGATCACCTTGGCGCCGGCGATGGGCCAGAACTTGAGCAGGCGCACGATGCGCACGCCGAAGGGCACGGAGGACTCGAAATTCGACACCAGATCGCCCTTGTTCCACACCGTGGCGCCCTCGAAACTCAGCAGCTCGTTCTCCGTCTTCGGCGCCTCGGTCAGCGCGGCGCGATAGACGACGGCGTTGTCCGGGGCGATGGCCTCGGCGAGGAGGGAGGAGATTTTCCCGCCGGGCAGCATGTCGCCCTTTCGCGCGACGGGGGTCTCGGCGACGGCGCCGGGCTGGATGCGGAAGACGCCTTGGTTGTTCGCCGCGGTCACGGTGTCGCCGGTGAGAAAGGCCGACCACGCCATCTGGCTGCCGGTGATGGACACCCGCGGGCTGAACTGCGCCCAGAAAACCTGCGCCGCCGAGTCCAGCTCGAAATCCTCCTGAAACACGTCGCGCAGGCTGCCGTCGTGATCGATCGCGAGGACGCCGGAGTCGCTGAATTTGTCCACGCCGCCGGGGCCCTTCTTGTATTGAAAGGCCACCGCCGCGTCGGCGATGGCCCCGCTGTGGGATTGCGCCACCTCGAAAAAGCGGTCGAGTTCCGCGCCGACAAAGGCCGGAAAGGTCTGCCCCTCGCTGAGGAAGGCGTTGACCATCCCCGTGGAGCCGTTGGCGCGGAAAAGGGCGGTGTCGTTTCCACTGGTCACACCGCTTCCCTGTTTCGATCCGGGAAAGACGAGGTCGTCGGTCCGGTTGAAGACGGGTTTGCCGACCGTTTTGACCATGACGCCGCCGCCGAGGTCGGTGTTGCCGCCGCCGCGGGCGACGAGGCCCAGGGACCACGGCGCTCCGAAGTCGCTCCACACGCCCTTGGCCGCGGCGCCTCGGCCCGCGCCGGAGCCGGTCAGGGTCGCGCAGAAGGCGGTCTCGCCATTCGGATTGAGCACGGGATCGATCAGGGCCCGGAAATCCGCCCCCGGCACGCCGGGCGCGAAGTCGCGCGTTTTGGCGAGGGTCATCAGCGGCATCGGACCGGCGATCTCGCGGAGGTAGTAGGCCGAGCCGCCGTCTGGCGCCAGGTCGTCGTCATTCAACGCTCCGACGACGGCGCGGTTGCCGCATAGGGCGACGCTGAAGCCGAATAAGTCGCCCATCGCACTATCCGGGGCCAGGAACTGGCGAAGTTCCCGGCCGCCGGCAAGGTCGAAAAGCCTCGCCTGCCCGGTGAAGCTGTTTGCCCAGGCCTCTCCGATCAGCAGGAGATTGCCGTTGACGGCGAGGGCGCCATGTTTTGGATACAAGTGCGGGGAAGGGATCGGGGAAAGGGGCGCTTCGAGGCCGGTCACCGGGTCGTAGACCCGGACGCTCACATTTCCCGTGCCGACAACCGCGCGACCGGCGTCGAGGGCCACCGAAGTGCCGAACCATATGTTCGCGTCGGTCCAGGCCTGCTGCCGCTGACCGGTGTCGGCATCGAACAGATAGGCAAAGCCCTGCGGCGAAGTATTTCCCTGATCGCACCCGACCAGCGCCAGCCGGCCACACAGCGCCACCGCGCCGCCGAATCTGGCGCCCGCCGCCGCGTTCCCCTCGCGGCTCAGGGTCTGGGCCAGGAGCGGCGCCGGTCCGGAGAGGTCGTAAACGTAGGCGAGACCGCCGCCGGCCTGGCCGTTGTCCGTCGCAAGCATCGCGCCGACCAGCAGGCGACGGCCGCTCAGGGCGATGGCAATTCCGAAGCCTTCGCCGGCTTGGTTGGACTCGAGTTTCCACAATGGCTTGCCCGACCGGGCGTCGAAGCCATAGACCGCGCCTCCCCCATCCTCAAAGGGGGCGCCCACCACGGCGAGATTGCCGCACAGGGCCACCGAGGCGCCGAAAGCATCGACCGCGCTGGCGTCGTCGGGTGTCAGACGAGCCCGAAAACGTCCCGTGCGGGCGTCGTAAAGAAAGGCCGCGCCGGCGTTGTTGCCGAGGTCGTCGCTCCCGTGTTCGCCGACCAGCAACCAAGCGTCGGAGACGGCCACCGACCAGCCGAAAAAGTCATTCAGCGCGGGCGTCTGGGTGCGGGAGTGGAGCTTGGTGACGGTGGGATTCGAGGCGCGGGCGGCGGGAAGCGGCCACAGGGCCAGGCTCAGCGCCAGCCCCCACAGGACCGACGCAAGGACCGGGACGGGACGGAGAAAAGGAGTCGTGTTCATAAGCCGAAGAAGGGTGATTTCTGAAAACTGAAAAACGGATGACTGAAATGACTGAAAACCGAACACCGATCACGGCCTCCCCACCAGCACCTCCCTGCCGCGGTTGGTGAACTCCAGGGTGAGCGCCAGGGTGCCGTCCGCGCCGATGACCTGGCCGTTGCCCTTGCCGCCGGCGCCGCCGGCGTCGGTCATCTGGGGAAAGGTGAAGCTTTTGACCGAGGTCGTCTGGCCGGTCGCGCGCTGGTAGGCGGTGCCTTTGCGCAGGCGGATGGAGGGCAGGCGCAGCGCCTGGTCGACCGGGAAGTTCATGTCGGCGCCGGCATGGCCCGCCCAGAGGGCGAGGTTTCCGGTGCGGGAGCCGCCGACCAGGGAGGTCAGCACCGCGTAGTGGCCGTTTTTCCCGTCGACCGACACCCGCAGGATGGACCCGACCCTCGGACAGTCGCAGCCGCAAGCGTCGTCGCCCTCGCGCAGGAGGCGGAGGAAGGAGCCGTCCTCCTGGGAGAGGTAGAGGGCGCAGTCGTTGTTCCGGTTCACGCCCGGCCCCGCGAGCTTGGCGAGGAAGAGGATTCGGTGGTTCCCGGCGGGCCAGAATTGCAGGAAACGGCTGAAGACCACGCCCGGCTCGCTGGTCGGGTCGGGCTCCTGGCCTTTCCGGGCGAAGGGCTCGATGTTCGGGAACGCGTTCACATGGTCGCTGAAGAGCGCCTCGTTGTTCGCCTTGGTCACGCCGGGGCCGGTCAGCACGGCGCGGAAGCGCGGATCCCAGTCCGGGGAGGTTTCGGCGAGGAAACTGCTGAAAAACGCGCCGCCGGTGTTGGCGGCCATCTCGCCGCGGCGGGCCAGCAGTTCCGGTTCGTTGTATCCGCGAAAAACGCCCTGGTTCGCCGCCGGATCGCCCTGAAGCGCGGCGGTGAAATGCGCCGCCCAGGAGCCCGGCACGGCGACGCGGGGCGCGAACTGGCCCAGCGCCTCGGGGACCGCCACGGTGCCGCCGCTTCGATTGTCGATGACGTCGTTTTGACCCTCGCGGTACCGGGAGACGGAACTATTGTCGTCGACACGCAGCACACCCGAGTCATCCGCCTTGGTCACCCCGCCGGGACCTGATTTCAGCAGGAAGGAAACCGCCGCCAGCGCCGCGCCATTGTCTCGATCCTGCACCAGGTCGAACCATTTCTGAATTTCCCCGCCACCCAGTTCCGGGATCGCCTCGCCGGTCCCGAAGAGCTTCATCGAGGGCGCGCCGGGTTCCTGGTGAAAAACGGCTAGATTGTTTGCTTTCGTGACACCCGGGCCCTTCACGGTCGCCTGGAAGATGCCCTCATCGGGACGATTCATCACGTAGGGACCGAATTTCACGGCCATCAGCCCGCCGCCGAGATCGGTGACGCCTGTCTGGGCGCCGAGATCCACCGACAGACCCGGATTGAGCGTGTGGAAGAGACCCTTGTTCTTTCCGCGCGGCGCGCCGGGACCGGTCAGGTTCGCGCACCACAGGGCCTCGCCCTCGCCGTTGACAAAGGCGTCGGTGAAGCTCGCGTAGTCGCCCTCGACGATGCCCGGCGCGAAGTCGCCGCCGGCCGCGACGGGATTGAGCTGAAGCGGGCCGGCGGGGAAACGCCAGGTGTAGGCGGCGCCGGAAGCCTGCCCGTGCAGAGAGTCCCCCACCGCGCCAAAGACCGCCATGTTCGCGCACAGGGCGACATCGATGCCGAAGGAGTCGAGAGCCGCGCCATCCGGGGCGACGATCTTGGCCAGCTGCGTCCGGGTCGCCACATCGAAGGCATAGACGGCGCCGGGATCGTCGGCGTTGTTTTTGAAAGGGGTGCCGACGAGGGCGAGGTTCCCGCACAGGGCCACCCGCGTGCCGAACTGGTCGTTGTCCACGGGATCTTCGGGCAGGAGCTGGCCCAGTTCCGTGCCCGTGTTGACCTCGAAGACATAGACCGCGCCCCGGACGCCGGCGCCGAGCCGCACCGACGACACCAGCAGGGTGTTCCCCTCCAGCGCCAGTTCGACGCCGAAGAAGTCGGCGTTCTGTTCGTCGGAAGCGGTCAGTTTTTTCAACTGCGTCCCGGTCGTCCAATCGAAGAGGTAAACAGCGCCCCGGTTGACGCCACCGTGGTCGTCGTTCGACGCCCCGACCGCCGCGATCGGCCCGCAGATCGCCACCGTGGATCCGAACCACCGGTCGCTCGTCGCATCGTCGCCCTCCAGCCGGGTCGTCGGCCCGTCGATCCGGATGTCGAAGACGTAGGCGGCCCCCACGTCGCTCCCGACCCGGGGCGCGCCGACGATGGCGGTGTTTCCGAAAAGCGCCACCGAATTGCCGAAGTTATCGCCCGCCGCGCCGTCTCCCGCCGTGCGTTTCATCCGCTGTGTCCCCTTGGTCACATCGAAAATATAAACGGCCCCCGCTTCCGCCCCCCGCTCGTCCTCGTCCGGCGCGCCGACGATCGCCATCGAACCGCACAGGGCGACGCTGGAACCGAAATGGTCGTCCTCCGCGCCGTTCGTCGCCGTCAGCTTCCGCAGATAACGGCCGGTGCGGGCGTCGTAAACATGCACCGCTCCGGCGTTCTCGGCCAGAGTGTCGTCATGCGGTTCGCCGACGAGAATGAAACGGTCCGACACCGCGACGGCGTTCCCGAACTGGTTGGTCGTGCGATCGCCGTTGCCCGGGGGATACAGCTTGTTGATGACGGGGTTGAAGGCCCGCGCCGGAGACACGGCCGCCATCGCCAGCAGGGCGACGACGGAAAACCGGGCGAAGCGCCCAAGGACGGCAAGGGCGCCCGGTACGAGGGAGGCTTGTGTTTTCATGACAGAGCAGAGGGAGAGACGGACTTTCCCGGAATGACGACGCCGGGAACGGATGAACGGTTCGCGATCGGTTTATTCATCAGAAAAAGAAGGGGAGAGGAAAGCGAAAAATAAAAAAATCGGAGAAAAATCGATAGCCAAAAGGACGTGGAAACGGACGAGGGCGGGGACGGAGACGAGGATGATGACGATGACGAAGATGGGGGGTGGAGACGAGGAAACGGTGTGCCTCCCTGCTTTCCTCATGCAAAAAGCCTCGAAACATTTCACTTGGAGGGTCAAAAAAGTGAAAAATTTGGCAAAAACCCGCGTTTCGGCGCGGGTTTTTGGTTCTCAGTCAAGTCGTCTCCCACGCCCGGTGGGGCGAGACGTCCCCGTCGAGCCGTCGTTTTGCCCCGCCCGGTCCGCCTCCGAAAAAAGCACCCACGAGACCGGAAAATGAAAAGAGCGGACGCCGACCCGGGTCGCCCACCACCCAGGCATGCGACGGCTCGACGGGGCGTCTCGCCCCGCCCACCGAATTCCTGCCCGTCGAGCCGCCAATTTGCCCGGGGAGACCGACTCTCCCTTTTGGCGATTCTATTTTTTATTTAGAATAATTCTTGATCTCATTTGCGTTCCGCGTATCGGTGTGAGATCGGGAATGCGGAGCCGTCTCCTCTGCCGCCCTCCCCGTCTCCACGCCTTGCGCCCCTTTTTTCGCCCCCGAAAACGCCCGCCACGCCATGGCCGATGTTCCAACCCCTCCGACCACCCGAATGCCCGATTTCTCGGGCTTCGGCGAATTCCGCATGACCAAGCAGCGACGGGTCGTTTACGACGTGCTGGTGGACGAGCCGCGGGACCATCCCACCGCCTCCGAAGTCTTTCTCCGGGCGAAAAACCGCATGCCGGGCATCTCGCTGGCGACGGTTTACAACTGCCTGGAAACCCTCACCCACGCGGGCCTCGTCAAGCAGGTGAATCTGGATCGCGACGCCTCCCGCTACTGTCCGAATCTGAAACCGCACGCGCATTTTTTCTGCTCGGAGTGCGAGCAGGTCTTCGACATCACGCCACGCCCGAGCGCCGACCCCTGCGCGGTCTGGGAGCTGCCCGAAGGCACGCGAATCGATCACCTCGACGTCACCCTGAAAGGCAAATGCCCCGCCTGCGCGCGCGCCGGTCATCCGTAATCTGTAGTCAGTGTTTTCAGTATCCAGATCCCCGATCCCTCGCCAAATGTCCGACTCCCTCTCCATCCAGAATCTCCACGCCTCGGTCGACGGCACCGAAATCCTCAAAGGCCTCACGCTGGAGGTGCCGAAGGGCCAGGTCCACGCCATCATGGGACCGAACGGCTCCGGCAAGTCCACTCTCGCCAAGGTGCTCGCCGGGCACGAGGACTACGCGGTGACCGCCGGCTCGGTGACACTCGACGGCGCCGACCTGCTGGCGATGGAGATCGACGAACGGTCGCGCGCCGGCTTTTTCCTCGCCTTTCAGTATCCGCACGAGATTCCCGGCGTCAGCAACGCCAACTTCCTGCGCGCGGCGCGCCAGGCCCGCCTGCCCGAGGGCGAAGAGATCGACGCGGTGGCCTTCTACCGCGAAATGTACGAGAAAATGGACGCCCTGGAAATGGACCGGAAATTCACCGCCCGCTCCGTGAACGAGGGTTTCTCCGGCGGCGAGAAAAAGCGCAACGAGATCCTCCAGTTGATGATGCTCGAGCCGAAATACGCCGTGCTCGACGAGACCGACAGCGGCCTGGACATCGACGCGCTGAAGATCGTGGCCAAAGGCGTCAACGCGATGCGCTCGCCCGACCGCGGCTTTCTCGTCATCACCCATTACCAGCGGCTGCTCGACTACATCGTCCCCGACGTGGTCCACGTGATGTGCGACGGCCGCATCGTGAAGACCGGCGACAAGGATCTGGCCCTCGAACTCGAGGAAAAAGGCTACGACTGGGTCCGCGAAGAACTCGCCGCATGAGGAAAACTCGAAATCCGGATTCTGACTTCCGCAGATGGATTTACTGAAAACCGACTACTGAACACCGAAATGCCCCCCGACTCCGCCACTCTCGAAGCCGTCCGCGTCGAATCCGACGGCGATTTCTCCTACCCGGAAGCCTACGAATACGACGCCGGCTACGGGCTGGACGAGCGGGTCATCGACTACATCTCCGACGCGAAGGAGGAGGCCGACTGGCTGCGGGACTTCCGCAAGCGGGCGCTGAAAATCTTCCAGGAAAAGCCGATGCCGACCCACTGGGCGAGCAAGGACCTGGAGAACATCCACTTCGACCAGATCCGCTATTACCTCGCGAAAGGAAGACGCCCGACCCGCAGTTGGGACGAGGTGCCCGACGATGTGAAGCAGACCTTCGAGCGGCTCGGCATCCCGGAGAAGGAGCGGAAGTTCCTCGCCGGGGTGGAGGCGCAATTCGACAGCGAGGCCGCCTACTCGAACATCAAGGAGGAGATCGCCAAGGACGGCGTGATTTTCGTCAACTCGACGGAGGGGCTGCGCGAGCATCCGGAGATTTTCCGGCCCTGGTTCGGGAAGGTGATCCCCACGGGTGACAACAAGTTTTCGGCGCTCAACAGCGCGGTGTTTTCCGGCGGCAGCTTCATCTACGTGCCGCCGGGCGTGAAGGTGCGGCATCCGCTGCAGGCGTATTTCCGGATCAACGCCGAGCAGTTCGGGCAGTTCGAGCGCACCCTCATCATCGTCGACGAAGGCGCCGAGGTGACTTACATGGAGGGCTGCACGGCGCCGAAATTCGAGACCGCCACCCTCCACAGCGCCGTGGTCGAGCTGGTCGCGCTGAAGGACGCGAAAATCCAGTACATCACCGTCCAGAACTGGTCGAACAACGTCTTCAACCTCGTCACCAAGCGCGGCGTGGCCCACGAAAACGCCGAGGTGCGCTGGATCGACTGCAACATCGGCTCGCGCCTCACGATGAAATATCCCGGCGTCATCATGAAGGGCCGCAAGGCGCGCGGCGAGGTGATCTCCATCGCGCTGGCCAACAACGGCCAGCATCAGGACACCGGCGCGAAGATGATCCACGCCGCCGACGAGACGACCTCGAACGTGGTGTCGAAGTCCATCAGCGTCGGCGAAGGGCGGGCCACCTACCGCGGCCAGGTCCACATCCCGAAGCATCTGAAAGGCTGCCGCAACAACACCGAATGCGACGCCCTGCTGATCAACGCCACCAGCCGCACCGACACCTACCCGGCCATCACGGTGCGCGGCAACCGGCACGCCACCCAGCACGAGGCCAGCGTGAGCCAGGTCAGCGAGGAGCAGATTTTTTACATGAAACAGCGCGGCCTGTCCGAGGCCGAGGCCATGAGCCTGAGCGTGAACGGCTTCGTCAACGACCTCGTCCGCGAGTTCCCGATGGAATACAGCGTCGAACTGAAACGCCTCATCGATCTCGAGATGGAAGGCAGCGTCGGATAAATCGGTTCCCCGGTTTCCGGTTCACCAAGACCGAAAACTGAAAACCGATCACTGAAAACTGACCCCCGCAAAATGCCCCCGGCCACCACCAACACCTTGAAACCCCAATCGACTGTCCCCGCGCCCGTGCCGTGCCCGGAGTGGTTCGCCGAGGCGCCGCGCCACGACGAACCCGCCGCGGCCGACGCCTGGCCCGAGTGGTATCAGACCCTGCGCGCCGATGCCTGGCACAATTTTCTGGAAACGCCGGCGCCCGCCCGAACCGACGAAAACTGGCGCTTCGCCAACCTCGGGCTGATTCAACTGAAAAACCTCGCCGTGGCCGCGCCGGCGGCCGACCCGGAGCGCATCGCCGCCCGGTCCGCGGAGCGCGGGTTGAAAACGGTCGCGGCGCGCTTCGTTTTCGCCAACAACCGCCTCGTCCACGCCGACACCGGCGGCCTTCCCGACGGGCTCACCTGCCTGCCCATCGGCGAGGCCATCGCGACCCGCGGCGATCTGGTGCGTTCCCATTTCATGCGGGAGCAAGCGCGCCTCGGCGGCGGGAAATTCGCCGCCCTTCACGGCTCGGCCACCCTGAGCGGCGTTTTCATCCACGCCGCGAAAGGCGTCGTCCTCGACCGGCCCATCGAGATTTCCCACTGGGCGGAGGGCGAGGGCACGACCGTCTTTCCGCACACGCTGGTTATCGCCGAGGCCGGCGCCTCCCTGTCCGTGGTGGAGCGGTTTCGCTCGCTGAATCCCGGCGACGCCACGCTGTCGGTCGGGGTCGTGGATCTGGCGGCGGAGGACGCCGGCGCCATCCAATACACCGCCATCCAGAACTGGAACGACCATTCCCGCCACGTCCAGCTCAACGGCACCCGCGTGGGGCGCGACGGCCGGGCAAAAAGCTGCTTCGTCAATCTCGGCGGCCGCTGGGTCCGCAACGAAAGCGTCAGCCGCCTCACCGCGCCCGGCGCCGACAGCCGCATGCTCTCGGCCAACCTCGCCGACGGCGACCAGGAATTCGACCAGCGCACCCTCCAGCTCCACGAGGCCGGCCACACCACCAGCGATCTGCTTTATAAAAACGCGCTCTACGACCGCGCCCGCACCATTTTCTCCGGCCTGATTCAGGTCTGTCCCGGCGCGCACCACACCGACGCCTACCAGAGCTGTCGCAACATCCTCGGCAGCGACGAAGCCGAGGCCAATTCCATGCCCGGGCTCGAGATCGACGCCGACCAGGTCAAGTGCAGCCATGGCTCCACCAGCAGCCCCATCGATGACGAGGAAATCTTCTACTTCCTCGCCCGGGGCATCCCGCCGAAAAAAGCGCGCGAGATGATCGGCCAGGGCTTTCTCAACGGCGCCATCGAACACCTCGACGGCGAGGAGCTGCACGAGGCCATCGCCGAGCGCTTCGAGGAACGCTTCGCCGTCCTCGCCTGAGTCGGCGCCGCGACCCTCAAGTAAGGCGACCCAACAGGGTTGACTCCCCGACCCAACCCTGTTGGGTCGGCGCCCGTTGGACCGGATCAGGGCAGCTCCTTCAGCGATTCCCAGATCTCCCGAAAACCCGGCGAACGATCCAGGATTTTCCCCGCCTCGGCCTCGGCCCGCGGTTTCAGCCCGCACAGGCGCGCGAACCACGCCGCCTCGGCCCAGCGCGTCATGCGCGATTCGTCGACGCCGACCCCGGTGTCGAGCCAGGACCCGTCGGCGACCTCAAGCAGCCATTCGGGGGACAATTCCGCGAGCTTCAGTTCGTTCGGTCCGAATCCGAGATCGACCACCACCGTCTCCCGCGACGCGGCCGTCACCTTCGCCTCGATGGGCACGCCCTCCTTGCGTTTCACAATTCCCTCGTATTCGCCCTTCGCGAGATGCTCGACCGCCTTGGTCAAAAACGCGTCCGCCGCCTGCGCCCCGGCCTGGTAATGACCGCGCAGCGCCTTCACCCGCTCGTCCTCGAAGGCGAGGGCGCCGACCTGCTCCCCGATCTGTGCAAAATGGTAGTCCCGCGCCGGCTCCGCCCATTCCGCGGCGGCTTTCGCGAGCTGATCCCGCTCCGCGGTCGCCTCGGGCGTCCAGGGTTCGGCCTTTTTCGGCGGGGGAGTGGCCCCGGCGGCGCCCCCGTTCTTGCCGCCCGTTCCGGGCGAGCCCTTGCGCACGGTCGGCACCGTCCCGGGAATCCCGTTCGGAGCGCCGTCGCCCGAATTGCCGGCGGCGGCGAGTTTCGCCGCGGCGGCGGCCTGCTTTTTGGCCTCGACCACGGCGGGCGCCCGCGCCAGCCGGGCCTCGGCGAGGCGAACCGCCGCCCCGCGGGTCTTGAATTGCTTTTTCGCCTCGTCGAGGGCCTTCACCGCCGCGTCGAGTTCGGCCTGGCTCATGGACACGCGCGGATTGGGCAGCGCCCGAAGTTTCTCGAAATCGGCCTCGAACGGCTCGACCAGGGCGCGATACTGCCCGATCCATCCGTATTCGGCCGGCGGTTCCGCGGTCCGGAACGCCTCGAAGAACCGCAGCGCGGACTCGAACTCGCCGAGATTCCAGTTTTTCAGCCCGTAGGCGAGCAAACCGACCGCCTCGAAGGACTTCGCGTCGAGCGCGTCCGCCGTCTCGGGCATCACCGGCAGCGCGCCGGTCAGGGGCGGCACGATTTTTTGGAAAAACGCCTCCAGCGCCCGGCTGGTCGGGTCGTTGGGATCGAAGCCATTGGCCTCCGCCAGCGCGGCAAAGGCCGGGCGGGCGTTCTCGCGCTCCTCCCCGGCGAGCAGGGCCGCCAGACCGGCGTTGAACCGCGCCCAGCTCGTCGTCGGCTGCTTCAGTTCGGGCATGGCCAGCAGTTCGGCGAAGGCCTTCGCCGCGGCGGCGTGATTCCCCCCCGCCAACTGCGTGCGCGCCTCGAGATACTTCGCGGCCGCCAGCTGCTCGCCCGCCGTCAGCACCCGGTCCCCGCCCATCGCCATCGTCGCCTGGAGCCGGCCGTCGTCCTCCGAGTTTCCCGAAAACATCACCAGCAATCCCGCGACGAGCAGCGCCCCGGCGACGCCGATCCCCGCCCAGAGCAGCCAGCGCGATCCGCCCGCGCCGGAGTCGGCCAGCGCCTTTTGACGGAGCACGCGGGAGGTGGTGGCCCCGGGCAGGCGCGCCTGGACGGCCTCGATTTGCTCGAGCAGATCGACGTAGCTTTTCGGGCGCGCGGCCGGCTTGAAGGCCATCATCCGGTCGATCAGCTTCACCGTCGCCGCGCTCGCCGGCGACCCGGCGTCGGAGAGACTCACCTGCTGGGACTTGATTTCCTTCAGTTCGTCGAGGCTCGCCGTGTTCGCTTCGAAGGGCGGCCGGCCCGCCAGCGCGTGGAAAAAGGTCGCGCCCAGGCTGTAAATGTCCCCGCGGAAATCGTCCGCCTCGCCGTCGAGCTTTTCCGGCGGCACGTAGAAGGGCGTTGCCCACAGATCCTCGACTTCGTCGCTCCCGCCGTGCTGCAGCGCCAACCCGAAGTCCACCAGCTTCGCGCTGCCGCTCCGGGTCAGCAGAATGTTGCCCGGCTTGATGTCCCGGTGGATCAGGCCCGAGTCGAAGGCCGCCCGCAGGCCGCTGGTCACATCGTGCGCGATGTCCAGCACCTCCCGCTCCGGCATCATGCCGTTCTCCACGATCGCCTGCTCCAGACTGATGTAGTCCACCAGCTCCATCGCGATGTAAAAATAGTCCTGGTCCGAGCCGACCGAGTAGACCTTCACCACGTTCGGGTGATTGATCGACGCCGTCAGCTTCGCCTCGCGCTCGAAGAGCGCCATCAGCGCCGCGTCCCGGCTGAGATCCTGGTGGAGGATTTTCAGCGCCACCTGGCGGTTGAGCGCCAGGTCCTCGGCGAGAAACACCTGGCTCATCCCGCCCTCGCCAAGGAGCTGCACGATCTGAAAATTTCCCAGCCGGGTGCGCACCCGCACCGCCTTCGCGCAATGCGGGCACTCCACCTTCGCGAAGGGCGCCAGCAGGCTCACATCGATCGCCTCCCCGCATTCGGGACAGTGATTGATGACCGGCTCGGGCACCTCGCCCACTTCTTCTGTATCCGCCATAAAGGTTTGCTGCCAAAAGAGATTCCAACCGCCTCGAAGACCGGGCGGGGCCAGACGCGGGGTCGTTTTTTCCCCCCACGGGCTGGAAAGACGCGCATTCTAGGATTTTCACCCCCCGAATCCAGTCAAAACATCCCGCCGCCCCCCGAAAAATCGATGGGCGCGTTCGCGTCGGACTCAACAGGGTATGAGGAACGACCCAACCCTGTTGGCTCCGGGACCTTGGCGTGAAGACGTGCGCCGGGAACCTTGCCGCGCCCCGCGCCCCGTCCCACCATCGCCCCCATGCCGATCCTTCGCCGCGCCCGCCCGATTTTTCCGATCGTTTTCCTCCCGGTTCTCGCCCTGTTCGCGGCCCGCGCCGCCACGGGTCAGGGCGTCGAAGACGGCCGCTTCGCCGTGTCGTCGAACCTCAAAGCCGGCGTCGCCAAGGTGGATATCACCCCGGCGGAAGTCGAAAACATCACCGTGATCGGTCATCGCCGCGTCGTCAACGGCGTGCGCGATCCCCTCCGCGCCGGGGTGCTGGTGCTCGACGACGGCGAGACCAAGGCCGCCATCGTCACCCTCGACACCATCGGCGCGTGGGAGGAGATGGTCGCCCAGGCCCGCGCCCGCATCGAGGCCGAGACCGGCGTGCCGGCGGCAAACATCCTCGTCAGCGCCTCGCACAACCACTCCGGTCCCGGCTACGTCGAGAACCTCCGCTGGGGGGCCGAATTGATCGACAAGCTCGCCGCCGCGGCGAAAAAGGCCGCCGCCGACCCGCGGCCCGTCACGATCGGCCACGGCGAGGACCGTATCGGCTTCGGCATCAACCGGCGCCTGACCATCGACGGCCGCGCCGTGGTGCGGCTGAATCCCGACGGCCCCAACGACCCGCGCGTCAAGGTGCTGCGCTTCGACGACGGCGAGTCGCTCACCCCGCTGGCGGTGCTGATGCACGCCGTGTGCCACCCGTGCTTTTTCACCTGGGGCGACAAGGGCTCGCCGCCCTACCCGAAAGGTTATCCAAAGATGAGCGCCGATTTTCCCGGCGAGGCCCAGACTTTCGTCGAGACCGTTTACGGAAACCGGACCAGCGCGCTCTTTCTCCAGGGCTGCGCGGGCGACATCCGGCCGAATCTTCCCGGTTACCCCTACCGCTGCGCCGACGAGGCCGACATCCAGTGGGCCGGCCGCGACCTCGGCGGCGCCGTGGTCCGCTCGCTCGCGAAGTCCGTCACCCGCGAGGAACTCGCCCGGCGCGAAACTTTCTATCCCCTCCGGGTGGCCAGCGCCGTCGTCAAACTGCCCGGCAAGGAGGAGGACCGCGACGCCGAGCTGATGGCGATGAAGATCGGCCCCTACCTGCTGCTCACCATGCCCGGCGAGCCGATGGTCGAGTACGGCTTCAAGCTGGAAAAGGCGATCGCCGACCGCGCCATTCCCATCGTCCTGGGCTACTCGAACGGCAACCTCGGCTACATCGCCACCGCCGACGCCCACACCGTCGGCGGCTACGAGCCCAACCGCTCGCCCCTCACCGCCGAGGCCGAGGCCGTCATCCTCGCCGAACTGGGAAAACTGGCCGACAAGGTCGTCGGCGACGTCTTCGAGAGCTTTTCGAAGCATCCCGAGGACGTGAAAAAGCGCGAGGCCGAGGAAAAAGCGCGAACCGGGAAGTGAGCGCGGACCCCGACCAGGAACCCGGCGACGACGAGGAGGACGAACCGCTCGTTTTCGTCGCCCGCGAGGCCGATGCCGGCGAACGGCTCGACCGCGTGCTGGCCGGGGCATTTCCCGGCCTCTCGCGCTCCCGGCTCCAGGCGCTGGTGAAAGACGGCCATGTCCGCGTCAACGGGGCGCCGGTCGCCAAACCGCGCCATCCCGTCGCCGCCGGAGACAGCATCGAAGTCACCGTGCCGCCTCCCGCGCCCTCCGAGATCGTGGCCCAGGCCATCCCGCTGAACGTGCTTTTCGAGGACGAGCACCTCATCGTGATCGACAAGCCCGCCGGCCTCGTCGCGCATCCGGGGGCCGGCCACGCCGACGGCACGCTGGTCAATGCCCTGCTGCATCATTGCCGGGGCCAACTCAGCGGCGTCGGCGGCGTCGAGCGCCCCGGCATCGTCCACCGGCTCGACCGGGAGACCAGCGGCTGCCTCGTCGCCGCCAAGACCGACATCGCCCACCGGGAACTCGCGCGCCAGTTCGCCGACCGCGAGACGGAAAAAGTTTACCTCTGTGTCGTGCAAGGCGTTCCCGATCCCCCGCGCGGCCGCGTCGAGAACCGCATCGGACGCCATCCCGTCAATCGCCAGAAAATGACCGTCCTGCCCGAGCCCCGGGGCCGGGAAGCCGCCACCGGCTACGAAATCCTTCACGCCGATCCCGCCGGCGCGTGGGCGCTGGTCCGCTGCGATCTTTTCACCGGGCGCACCCACCAGATCCGGGTTCACATGAAGGACAGCCTCCGCTGTCCCATCCTCGGCGACGAAATCTACGCCCAGGTCGCGCGTCAGCCCGTGAAACCGGGCCGCCTCCTGCTGCACGCCCGGCGGCTCGCGTTCACGCATCCCGCCACCGGGGAGCGCCTGGCCTTCGAAAGTCCGCCGCCGCCGGAGTTTTCGCCCTTCCTGCCGCCCGACCCAACAGGGTTGGGTCGGTGACTCTACCCTGTTTGATGGGATCGCGGCGGATCGGTTCAGGATCGCGGTTCTTTGATCTCGATGCTGGCCTTTCCCTCCTCGACCTCCTTGTCCGACCACGGAACCGAATCGATGCCGCCGCCGGGATCCTCGGCCTTCTTGTATTCGTCGAGCACCTGGTCGCCCCGGTAGACGCGGATGATGACTCCGAGAATCTTGTCCGACACGGCGTTGTCCACGCGTCCGCCGTCGCGATCGACGTAGTATTCGGTCGGAAACGGCAAATCGATGTCGACGCGGCTCTCGGGTTTCCATTCCTCGAGTTCGGCGACGGCCTGGATGCGCTGAATGCGTCCGCTGCTCGGTTTGATGCCCGAGTTCAGGGCGCGGAAGCGATTTCCGCGGGTGTCGACAAAGTCCTCCACGATCACCTGGCAGGCGACTTTCACGCCCTTCAGCGCGCCCGGGTTCCGATTGGTCACGCTGGCGGAACAGACGTAGGGCCGCGACTGCAGGCGCTCGTCGTAGTCGACCTTCCGCGACGAGGCGGTCTCGGCGTCGAAGTCGACGAAGTAGGAAAACCGGAACTTCTCGGCGTCGGGGTTTTTCTGGATCCAGTCCTTGATGAAGGCCTGGTCGTCGATGGAGAATTGGCTGATTTTCACGGTAAAATCCCGGCCTCCGCGCTTGATGACGACCGAATCGCCCGAAACCGCGACGAGGTCGGCCTCGATCTCGCGGCCCTGGGAATCCTTGAAAGTTCGGCCGGAGACCTCGCCGGAAATCGGAAAAAGACCCGCCAGCCCGAGGGCGAAGGCGATTGGGAAGACGCGCGCCGAGTTCATGCCCCAGCAGCGTAGGGAAGGAGCGGCGGCGGACTCAAGTCAAAAAGGAAAAATTTTCCGGCGACGCGTCACCGCGGCGAATCACTTCGCGGTTCGCGAACTCTCGCGAAGCTCTTCGGAAAAGCCAGCCAGCATTGAGAGGCGATTTGCCACGAGATCCGGGTGAAATTCCGGAAAATCGCGCGCGAGTTTCTCGAAATGCGGCTTCGCTTGGTTGGTTTTCGAGAGCGCCTCGAGCAAAGCACCCGCCTCCCAAAACTGATCGGCTTCCCGAATGAGTTCATAACCCGCCAGCCACATTTCCGCGGGGTCGTCGTAGCCCGCCGGGGTGTTGGCTTCCGGCGGCTCGGCCGCGGCGGCGGGCGGGAACAGCGTCGGCGAGATTTCACCGCCCGGTTCGGGCATTTCCACGGGGCTCGGACCGGTTCGCGGCGGGACGGCTTCGGGCGCCGGTTCCCGGACCAGTCCGGCGCGAATCGGGACGGAGGAAGATTTCTCGGGCCGGTGCCTCCCCATCCAGATGAGCAACACCGTCGCGACGAGGAGCCCGAGAACGAAAAAAGTGAGCCGATCGATCCATTTCATGACCTGTGAAATCCCTTCGGATTGCCGAATCGCCCGGCAGTTTCCCAAATCCTTCGATCGATGGCAACTCCAAAGGGTGTGCTACATTCGGACGATCATGCCCGAACACCGCTTTTCCCTGCGCCGACGCGTCGAATTCGCCGACACGGACGCGGCCGGTCTCATGCATTTTTCGAATTTTTTCCGGTTCATGGAGGCGACCGAGCATGCCTTTCACCGTTCGCTGGGTCTTTCGTTCCACGATTTCCGGCCCGGCACCGACGCGGCCCCGATAGGCTGGCCCCGGGTGCACGCGGCGGCGGACTACAAGCTCCCGCTCCACTTCGGGGACGATGTCGAGGTCGAACTGCTGATCGAAAAGATCGGGGCGACCACGATTCATTACCGGTTTTGCTTCTGGAAATCGCCGGACGATGGCGGCGATCGCACGCTCGCGGCCACGGGGCGCTGCGTGGCGGCCTGTGTGACGTTTGGCGGCGGAACCACGGCGCCGCCCGGCATTTCCGGCGCGCCGATGAAGGCGATCCCCATTCCCGACGCCATCCGCGAAAAACTGGCGGAGGCCCCGCCCGAAACGATCGGCGGACCGTCCTGAGCCCTTCGGTCGCCCGCCTACGCGATCCCCGTCACCGCCACGAAAACCGTCGCCGCCGCGGCCGCCCCCACTCCCCAACTGACCGGATCGCGGACGGCGAACCAGAGCGGGTCGGGCGTCATTTTCCCCTCGTCGGCGGCCCGCCACATTCGCCCCTGCCAGAGCAGCAGCAGCACCGGCAGGACCCACAGCGCCGCGGGCAGCGCATACAGACCCGCGGCGGTCGAGCTGTCGCAGTAGCCGGACAAGACGAGCGCCGCCAGCGCCCCGGCGCCGATTCCCGACGCGCGCAGCACGGGACCGTCCGCCGACAGATAATGCGGACGATTTCCCGCCTCGGCCAGGGTGATCGGGCAGAATCGCAGTTGCGCCGTGCGTTTCAGCAAAGCCAGGCCGGTGAAAAAACAGCCCGAAAACGCCAGCAGCCACGGCGAGACCGGATTTCCCGTCGCCTCCCCGCCGCTCACGGTCCGCAGGAGATAGAACGCCGTCAACAACGCGACATCGAGGCCGCGCACCCGTTTCAGCCGCCACGAATAGAAGGCCGACAGCAGCGCGTAGGCCGCCAGAACCACCGCCGCGCGGGCCTCGATCCCGTGGGCGACCGCCAGACCGGCCCCGGCCAGCGGCACCATGGCCGACCATGCCACCCAGGGACGCAGGCGACCGGCCGCGAGCGGGCGGCGAAAACACGGGTCGATGCACCGATCCGACTCGAGATCGCGGAGGTCGTTCCAGAGATAACCCGCCGACGCCACCAGACACCAGGCGAGAAACAGGCCGGCCGCCGCTTTCAGCACCCCGGGATCGCCGTAGGTGTGGGAGGTCAGGACAGGCAGAAAGACGAGGGCATTTTTCAGCCACTGATGAGGCCGGAGCGACCATGCCAGGGCCGCGGCGGACGCCGCCAGTCCAAACCCGGCGGGATCCCGCGACGTCGACGGCGCGGAAGCGAGGGGAGCGGCGGAACTGGCGGCGGCGGGTGGCACGGATCCCGGGAGGAAAAGCGAAAGGCGACGGAAATTCGGGATCGGCGCCAATGGCAATCCACCGATCCGAGACGGAAAAGTGGCTAAATTATATTAAAATTTTAGGAAATTACAATTTTTATGATCTCTGCTCCTCCGCCTTCGGCTCGAATCGGTCGAATCGCCCCTCCAACCGAACAAATTCCGCAAAAACAATTTAAGACTTGTAATAATTTCCATATTTGTTATAATTCATAACCTCGCAAACTCGAAACCCATCTTGATCGTGATTTCGCCCTTTCATTTCTCCCTCGCCTTTTCCGCCCGGGTTGGATTTCCGGCCGCGCTGGCGCTGAGCCTGTTTGTCGCCGCCTTTTCCGCGAGGGCGGAGAGTTTTCCCGAGCCCTACGTCAGCGTCCGACCCGCCCGGCCGACGACGCTTCCGCCCGCTCCGATGTTTTCGGATGACGAGACCTCCGGCCGGGCGCTGACGCCCCGCGAGCAGCGCCGCGAAGAACTGGACAACGCCCCGCGCACCGAACCGGACAGCTCGCCCTCCTGGCAGGGGCGCTACACGCTCGGCCCCGGGGACACGTTGAATTTCTCGATTTTCAACCGGCCCGACCTTTCGCGTTCCTCGGTCGCGATCGCGCCGGACGGGACCATCAGCTATCTTCAGGCCACCAACGTCCAGGCCCGGGGGAAATCCATCCCCGAGTTGCGCACCGCGCTGGAGCGCAAGCTGGCGGAGTTTCACAAGGATCCGAAAGTGATCGTCACGCCCGGCAGCCTGGGCAGCAAGCGCTACACCATCATCGGCCGCGTGCGGGAGCCGGGCAGCTACACGCTCGATCGCCCCACCACCGTGCTCGAGGGCATCGCCAGCGCCCAGGGCATCGAGGTCGGCTCCGTGAGCGGCTCGGCTTTCGAACTGGCGGATCTCGACCGCTCCTTCGTCGCCCGCCACGGGCAGAAACTCGACATCGACATCGCCTCGCTCTATCAGCGCGGAAATCTCGAGGAAAACGCCTATCTCCAGCCCAACGACTACATCTACGTCGCCTCGGCGCTGAAGAACGAATTCTACGTGCTCGGCGCGGTGAACAATCCGGGCCGCTTCAAGATCACGACCGACACCACGGTCACGCGCGCCATCAACCAGGCCGGCAGCTTCAACAGCCAGGCCTTCAAGATGAACGTGCTCATCGTCCGCGGCAGCATCCACAAGCCCGAGACTTTCGTCGTCAACGTCAAGGACATCCTCGAGGGTCGCGCTCCCGACGTGAGAATCCAGAACCGCGACCTCGTCTTCGTCCACAAGCGCCCCTTCCAGATCGCCGAAAAGGCGCTCGACTCGGCCATCTTCACCTTCGTGCAAACCGTCACCGCCGAAGTCGTCAACGACGGCTTCAACGACGTGTCCATTCCCGCGCAGTGACCGAACGCCCGACCGCCCGCCCGTTTTCCGGAAAAACCGTTCCATCCCTTTCTATTCGACCGATGAAACCCGAGACCGCCACCCTCCTCCGCGCGTTCGCCGCCGCGCTCGTGACCGTTTCCCTCGGCGCCTGCGCCCTGCCGAAGAAATCCTTCGACGCCTACGATCCGGCGGAGGCCATCGATCCGTCTCCCGATTTCGAGAACCTCGATCTCGAGCGCGAGATTTCGCCCGAGATGCTCAGCCCGAGCGCCGGCCCCTACCGCGTCGGTCCCGGCGACCGGCTCGCCATCGAGATCGCCGAGGTGCCGAACACCGCCGCCCAGACGACCGTCATGCCCGACGGCATGCTCTACTTCGACACCTCCGGCGGCCTCAATGTCAAGGGCAAGACCCTGCCCGAAATCTCCACCCTCCTCGCCAGCGACCTCAAGGCCGAGTACCCCACGCCCGTCGTCACCGTGAATCTCGCCGAGGCCCAGAGCCAGCGTTTCTGGGTGCTGGGCCAGGTGAAAAAACCCGGCGCCTACCCGATTTCCACGCCCACCCCGCTGGTCGAGGCCATCTCGAAGGCCGGCGGCCTCTACTCCGGCCAAAACCCGCAGGGCGACACCCAGGAAACCGTCGATCTCGACCGCGCCTTCCTCATCCGGAGCGGCGAACTGGTGCCGGTCGATTTCCGCTCCCTCATCGAGCACGGCGACATGTCGCAGAATGTCTATGTCCGCGCCGGCGACTACATCTACCTGCCCTCCATCCAGCACCGCGCCGTCTATGTGCTCGGGGCCGTCCGCAATCCGGGACCGATCTACTACGACACCGATCCCACCGTGCTGTCCTCCGTCGCCCTCGCCGGCGGGCCGCGCCAGGACGCCGTCGTGACCAAGGCCATCGTCATCCGCGGTTCCATGACCAAGCCCCGCGTCGCCGTGGTCAACATCCACAACATCATGCGCGGCTACGATCCCGACGCCCGGCTCATCGCCGGCGACATCGTCTGGGTGCCCGACACCGCCTGGACCTACCTGAAAAACTACGCCCAGGGCGTGCTTGTCACCGCCGCCCAGGCCGTCGCCGTGCAGGAGGGCCTCGCCGTCCTCGGCAAGGGCAACGGCGGCGCCGGCGTCACCATCAACGCCGGCGGATACTAATCGGCCCATCCCGCCTTTTCCCGAATTGGGGAGGGACAATTTTCGCGCTTCCAGGAGGGACCGGTTTCCGGTAGGCTGACACCGTTGTTCGGTTCAGCCATCATGAAACGGTCCGCCCTTCTCGTCCCCGCCCTCGTCGCCGTCGCCGCCACCGTTCTTCCGCCGCCGGCGCGCGCCATTCCGAACGTGTTTTTCGGAAACGGCTTCATCGGTCCCATCGTTCCCGCCTTTCCCCGGTTCAACGCGAACCTCACCCGCGACTTTCTCGCGGCGGAAAACTGGCGCGAAAATCAGTTCCCCGGTCCCTGGGAAGACGCCGCGGACGAGACCCCCGGCGCCCGCCGCATGACCGCGATGCCGGTCCTGTTCGGCGCGGTGCCGATGGCCGTCACCGCCCACGCCAGCCAAACCGGAGTCGGCCCGGGCGAGATCGAAATCGTCTATCTCGACGCCGGGCGCTATTTCGGATACCTCGCCGGGGGCGAAAAGACCCGCGATCAGCGCGACGCCGGCGAGACAAAGCGCGACGAATTCGACCGGCACTTCCGCCGCCTGGCCGACGACCTGCGACAGCGCCTCGACACGGGCTGCGGCGCCGCCCGGCGCGTTGTCCTCGGCCGGTCCGACCTGCTGCGCGAGACCTTTTCCGACTATCGCTGCGACGCCTTCACCCTGCGGCTCCTCGTCCGCGACGGCCATTCCGTCGCCCTTCGCCTGTTCCCCGCCGGTTCCGAACCGCGCTCCCTCGTCGCCGGCCCGCTCGAGGGCGAAGCCGCCGCGGCCCGCGCCAATCGCCTCGCGGAAAACACCCGCTCCAACCCGCGCGGCGACCTCGTCATCGACGGCGTTCCCATGTTTGCCCAGCAAACGACGCCTTTCTGTGGCGTGCATTCGCTGGCCATGGCGGCGCGCTATTTCGGCCTCGAGCTGCGCCCCGGCGACCTCGCCGCCGCCGCCGAATTCAAAAACACCGGCAGCGCCCGCGGCAGCCGCCTCCTCGACCTGCACCACGCCGCGGCCGAGGAAATTGGGATGAACCTGAAAGTCTCCTCGCGCTTTGACTTCGACCGCGTCGCCCGCGCCGTTCGCGAGGGCCGGCCCGTCATCGTGTGGCGGCGCGTTTCGCTCGACCGCGAAAAGGCGCGGCTCATCCAAATGGCAAACCTGGGCGCCCAGCCCCTGCCCACTCTGTCCCAAAGCGTTCGCGACGCCCTGCCGCCCCGGGACAAGAAAGGCAGCCCGTCCCACGCCTCGATCGTGACCGGCATCAACGAACAAACCCGCGAAGTCCTCTACACCGAGCCCTGGGGCGACGCGACCCGGAACCTCCGGATGCGCGGGGAAGAACTCGCCGACACGGTTTACGCGGCGTTTTTCTTCGAGTCGTAGGCAAACCCGCGGACTCCCCGCGTTTCCGTGCTCCACCCAACAGGGTTGAGTCCCCGACCCAACCCTGTTGGGTCGACCGGGAATTCCGCGGTTTTTGGCTCAGTCCGCCCGGTAACGCGCCGCCGAGCGGTAGTTGTCCTTTCCCTCCCGGTCGAAGGTGCGGGTCTCGGTGATGAGGTCGCCCCCGTCCTCGAGGTAGATGTCCATCGCCAGGCCGGCCTTGCTGTCGGCGCTTTGCGGGGTGCGGATCTCGATGCGTTTGCCCTCGGCGACCACCGTCACCTCGACCGCCCGCGCGCCGCCCTCCGAAGTCTCGAACTCGCCGGTGACCGTCTCCGTCTCCGGATGAAACCGAAAGCGCCAGAGGTATTCGATCTTTCGCCCGCCCGCGCGAGTCACGCCGCGCATCTCCATGAGACGGCCGTCCTCCTTGAACTCAGCCTCCCACCGGTCGCGGAAGGTGACGGCATCGCCGAGCTGGCCGTCGACAATATCGAAGGAAACGCCGACGCCCTCCCACGTCTTCGCCGTGGCGGCGAAGACGGGCCAGTCCTTCAGCGCGTGGATATCCTTCGCCGCGCCGGAGGCGAGCGACAGGGCGAGCGCCACCGCGCCGGAAATTGCCGTTGGTCGGAGCCGGGTCACGTTATTTCGCGGTATAGTCGAACACGAAGACCTTGTCGAGACTCGGCTTGAGCAACGCGACGAAGGCCTGGTGGGCCGGATGCGGCAGGTAGGTTTCGAGCCCCTTCTTGTCGTTGAAAGTGACGAGAAAGCAGTGGGTGAAGCCGTCGTTGAGGGGCTCGATGTTTTCCGAGGTGCCCCATTCGTAGTCGACGATGGTGTCGATCTTGCCCTTCAGTTCGCCAAAGGCGGTCTCGATCTTCGCCACCTCCTCGGCCGAGGTGCCGTCCTTGAACTTGAAACAGACGACATGCCGGAAATGCCCCTGATGCTCGCCGGCGGGCGCGGAAGCGGCGGCGAGGGCGAGAAACAGAAGGGCGATCGGACGGGGGAAGAGGGGCGCTTTCATCATGGCGGAAAGTTTTTGCCAAACGGCCCCTCCTGTCGAACTTAAACGCCCCCGCCCCCGGAATTTCTCCCACCTTCTCCCCGAAACAGCCCGCCCCTCTCCATGCCCGATTCCTGGGAACGCTTCCACCGCCACCTCCTGAGAGACGAATCGATCGGCCTGTCGCTCGACATCAGCCGCATGCGTTTCGACGACGCCCTTTTCGAACGCCTGGCTCCCCGCATCGAACGGGCCTGGGCCGACATGGCCGCGCTCGAGGCCGGCGAAATCGCCAATCCGGACGAGAACCGCCGCGTCGGCCACTACTGGCTGCGGAATCCCGACCTCGCCTCCGAGGCGGACGCCGCCTGGATACGCCGCGTGCGCGGGGAGATCGAGCGCTTCGCCGCCGCCGTGCATGCCGGGGAGATCGCCGCCGCGAACGGCAACGCCTTCCGCCATCTGCTGCTCATCGGCATCGGCGGGTCGGCGCTCGGTCCCCAGCTCGCCATCGAGGCGCTCGCCCCGGCCCGGTCGCCCATCGACCTGCACTCTTTCGACAACACGGATCCGGCCGGCTTTGCCCGCACTCTGGAGCGCCTCGGCGACGGCCTGGCCGAAACGCTCGTGATCGTGGCGTCGAAATCCGGCCGCACCCCCGAGACGCGCAACGGCATGCTCGAGGCGGAGGCGGCCTTCGCGCGGGCGGGCATCGACTTCGCCCGCCACGCGGTGGCCGTGACCTGCCCGACCACGGAGACCTTTTGCAGCATCCTGGACGACCTCGCCCGCGAGCGCGGCTGGCTCGCCCGCTTTGAACTCGCGGACTGGATCGGCGGCCGCACCTCGGTCACCAGCGCCGTCGGCCTGCTGCCGGCGGCCCTGGCGGGCGTGGACATCGGCCCTTTTCTCGACGGCGCGGCGGCGATGGACGCCTGGACGCGGCGAACCGACGCCCGCGCCAACCCCGCCATGCTGCTCGCCCTGATGTGGCACCACGCCGGCAACGGGCGCGGGGAAAAGGACATGGTCATCCTCCCCTACTGTGACGGCCTCGGTCTGCTGGGAAAATACCTCCAGCAACTCGTCATGGAGTCGCTTGGCAAGGCGCTCGACCGCGACGGAAACACCGTCCATCAGGGCATCGCCGTTTACGGAAACAAGGGCTCCACCGACCAGCACGCCTACATCCAGCAACTGCGGGACGGGTTGAACAATTTTTTCGCCACCTTCATCGAAGTGCGCGACTCCCGGCCCGGCGCCGGCCCGGTCGCGGTGCCCGTCGACGAGTCGGGCGCGGTCTCGGCCGACTACCTGCAGGGCTTTCTGCGCGGCACCCGCGAGGCCCTTTCCGAAAACGGCCGCGAATCCCTCACCCTCTCGCTCGACCGGCTCGACGCGCGGCGTTTCGGCTCCCTGCTGGCCCTGTTCGAGCGGGCGGTTTCCTTCTATGCGAGTCTGGTGAACGTCAACGCCTATCACCAGCCCGGCGTCGAGGCCGGGAAAAAGGCGGCGGGCGATTTTCTCGGAGTCATCCTCGCGGCGCGGAAGGTTCTGGAGGAGGCCGACGGCGCCGCGCTCGACGCCGCGGCCGTCGCCACCGCCGCCGGGCCGGCGATTCCGGTCGAGGCGGTTTATCACGCCCTGACCCATCTCGCCGCCACCCGGCCCGATTTCGAGGTGAAAACGGGCGCCACCCCGGCGGAGGACACCTTTTTCCGCAAATCCTGAGATCATTTCCGACCCAACAGGGTAGGGTCACCGACCCAACCCTGTTGGGTCGGGAGCGCGGATTCCCTTCGCAAACGGCCCGCCCCGGCCTAGAATGCCGCCATTCACCATGCCCGGATCCCGCCATTTCGAAAAGGTCGTCGCCCACGCCGAGGAGTCGCTGATTCCCCTGCGCCGCGAGGCGAAGGACCGCTCGGAGCTGCTCCGGCTTTACCGCCGCTTCATCAAAAAGGAGAACCACCGCATCCGCCTGCTGCACCGGGCCGGCGGCGGCGGCGTGGACATCGCCCGGCGGCGGGCCACGCTGCTCGATGTGGTGATCAACGACCTGTTGGCGGCCTCGATGGAAAACCAGGCGCTGGCCGCGGGGGAAGCCGCCAGCGCCGCCACCGATCCGGGCGCGCGGCAGTATCCGCTGACCCTGGTGGCCAGCGGCGGCTACGGGCGCGGACTGCTGAATCCGGGCAGCGACATCGACCTGCAATTCCTGCTGCCGGACTCCAAGCGCACGGTTCCGCCGGAGCTGGCGGAGATCATCGAGCAGATTCTGATGATGCTCTACGACGTGGGCTTCAAGGTCGGCCACGGGGTCCGCACGGTCACGGAATCGCTGCGTTTCGCGAACCAGGATCACCAGACCAAGACCGCGCTGCTCGACGCGCGGTTCGTGGCGGGCGACGCGAACCTTTTCGACGAGTTCAACGAGCGTTTCTTCAACACCTGCCTCAAGGGCAAGGAAAAGGCCTACCTCTCCGAGCGCAGCCTGGACATCCGGCAGCGTCACCGCAAGGCGGGCCGCACCGTGCACCTGCAGGAGCCGAACGTGAAGGAGGGATGCGGCGGCCTGCGCGATTACCACAACCTGATCTGGGTGCTCTGGGTGCTGCGCCGCTCCCGCGACCTCGGGGCGCTGGTGCGCGAGGGCCTGCTGACCGTCAGCGCCTTCAAGGAAATCGAGAACGCCTACGAGTTTCTCATGCACGTCCGCAACGGCCTCCATTACGCGCAGAAAAACCAGCAGGGAGACATCCTGACCCTGCGCCTGCAGGGGGTGCTGGCGGTGGAGTTCGACTTTCCGGGCGACTCGATCGTCCGGAAAAGCGAGGCCTTCATGCGCGACTACTACTTCCACACGCGCAACCTCTACCAGCACAGCACCTCGCTGATGGAAAGCTTCGAGCTGCAGGTGGTGTCGAAGGACTCGGGGCCGGTGCCCATCCTCGGCTTTCTCGCCCGCCGCAAGGTGACCGAGGAGAACTTCGACGGGTTCGTCTCGCGAAACGGGCTGATCTTTCCGGAAAACGACGCGATTTTCGAGGAGGACCCGAAGCGGATGATGCGTTTTTTCCTGCACGCGCAACGGCGCCAACTGGATCTCAGCCCGGAAATCCGGAAGCTGTTCAAGCGGCACTACGGGCTCATCAACCGCGGTTTTCGCGAGAGCCGCTCGAATCGCGAGACCTTCGAGGAAATTCTCCAGCAGCACGGCGAAGTCGCGCGCATCCTGCGGATGATGCACCGGGTGGGTTTCCTGGGCCGCTACCTGCCCGAGTTCGGCGCGTTGACCGACCTGGTTCAGCACGAATTTTTCCACCGCTTCTCGGCCGACGAGCACACCCTGCGCTGCGTCGAGCAGCTCGACGCCCTCGCCGCGACCGACGATCCGAAGACGGCCTTGTTCCGGCAAATTTTTCGGGATCTGGACGATCCCTACATCCTCTACCTCGCCCTGATCCTGCATGACGCGGGCCGGGCGGAGAACGTGCGCCACCACGAGGACGCCAGCGCCATGCTCGCCAGCCAGGTCGCGACGCGCCTGCGCATCCGCGGCGACCGGCGGAGACGGCTTACTTTCCTGGTGGACCACCACCTCACCTTCTGGCGCTTCGCGACCACGCGAAATCTCGACGACCCGCGGACCATCGAGGAGTTCGCCGCCGCCGTGCAGAATATCTCCTACATGGAGACGCTGCTGCTCTTCACCTACGTCGATTCCAGGGGCACCAACGACGAGGCCTGGAACGACTGGAAGGCCTCGCTGATGATGCACCTTTTCCAGTCGACGCGGACCTTCCTGGAGGACCGCGAAGGCTTTCGCCGCAAGCTCCACCGGCCGCCCGGCGAGCAGAAGGAGAAAATCGCCGGCAAGCTCGGCCCGGAATTCGCCGAGGAGATCGAGGCTCATTTCGAAAAGATGCCGGAGCGGTATTTTCGCTTTCGCGGCACGAAAAGCATCACCCGGCACCTCCGGCTTTTTCACCGTTTCCTGGAAAAGGCGGTCGCGCCCGACCCCTCCGGCATGGTCCCCATCGTCGGCTGGGAGGCGCGGCCCGACGAGGGATACAGCCTCGTCGAGGTGGTCGGCTGGAACCGTCACCACCTGCTCGCCAAGGTCGCCGGCGCTCTCGCGGCGCGGAATCTCAACATCCTGAGCGCGGACCTTTTCACCCGCTCCGACGACCTGGTGCTCGACATCTTTCGCGTGTGCACGACGAATTTCGGCCCGGTCACCAACGCGCGCGACATCAAGCGGGTTGAGGCGCTCCTCGAAACGCAGTTCGACCTCGGCGAGGAGGAGGTCGATTTCCGCGCCCTGATCGGGAAGGAACGCACCGAGTCTCCCTACCGGGAAAAGGTCCCCATCGAGATCCCGCAGCGCGTGTGGGTGTCCAACGACCTGAGCCCCGACCACACCGTGCTCGAAATCCAGGTGCAGGACCGCATCGGTCTGCTCTACGACATCTTCACCGAACTGGGCGATCTGGAGTTCGAGGTCGTCAACGCCCGCATCAGCACCCAGGCGGGCGCCGCGATCGACCGGTTCGAGCTGGTGGACTCCCGCAAAACGAAGAAGGTCACAGACCCCGAACGCCTGCGCCAGTTGCAGGCGCGGATCGGCAAGATCGCCGGGATTTCGGAGCGTTCGAGCCGTTAGGCGGTTGGTTGCCTGGAAAGTTCGGGCGTTCCCATGCTCCAGAGACAGGTCCCGGGGTGGCGGATTCCGCGGGCTGCCGCGACGGCTCGACGGCGACAGTCGGGCGGGGCGAGGCGTCGCTGCCGGACCGCTCGGTCGACCCCGGAACCCCGACTTTTCCGCCATCGCGTCCGGCGAATCCGCCCGTCAATCCGCCGGCAGTTCGAAGGCCTCCGGCAGGTCCTCCACGGCCCGCCAATCCCCCATCCGCACGAAGGCATTTCCGGAAAAACGCGTCTTCGCGCCGGGGCGCTTCGGACAGGCGGCAAAATCGAGAAACAGGCACCCGACAATTCGGCCTTCCGCGTCGTGCCCCTCGAACATTCTCAGCTCGTTCCATTCCCGAGGTTTCGACTCGCCCGGCCCCACCCAGTGAGATCGTTCCGGCTCGACCCGATGCCAGGTAGCCACCCCGGGCTGAACCAGCTTCGCCGATTGGCGGGTGGTTTGCCCGTTAAGTTCGGACAGCATGCTCACCGTCCACTCCCCGGCAAAGGGAGGATTCTCCTCGATGCGCCAGTCCAGGGAGGCCGAGGCGGGCCTTCTCGCGTCGTCGGGCGAGGCAACGACGAAACCGAGTCCCGCCTTCGCGAGGGGCTCTCCCTTTTCGGCGCCGACGAATCGCAGGGTCCCCAGCGCCGCCACGCCCGGCTCGGAGACGGTCGAGATCAGGCGGTATTCGGACTCGCCCAGCGCCGGATCGCTCACCGGCGCGAACAGCGCGAGCGGTTTTTCGTCCGCCGCCCGATTCGCCGCGATCGCCCGCTCCTTTTCCACCGCCATGGTGGTCCTTTGCACCTCGCTCCGCGTCCGGGCGAGCGTCCAGTAAAGCAGCAACACGCCGATCGCGCCGACCGCCATTACCAACGCGATCACCGCAACGATCGCACAGCCACCCCATCTTCCGCTCCCCCGATCCCGCCGCGGGCGAGTCCCCTTTTCGCCATGCCACAGCAGCGCCGCCGATGGCGGCAGCAGCACCGCCCCCAGCCAGCAGAACGGCACGAAAATTGCCTCCATCGCGGACGGATGCCAGCCGCCCGATTCGCTGAAAATGTTAACAATCGAGAAAATCGACAGCAGCAATGCCGGGATCCACACCAGCATCGCGATCCCCGACAGGATTCGCCGCCAACGCGCCGCCAGCCATCCCAAAAACCGGGCCAAAACCCGCCGGCCACCCCCGGTCAAGGCCCCACCCCCGAGAATCAGGACGAAGGGAAACAGGACGATGCTCGCGATGATCGCCAGCTCGATGAAACCGAGTCGGAGCGTCGAAAGCACCGCCGTCAGAAACACGATCGCCGCGAGAAAAACGTAAATCCCCGCCACGCCCCCCGCGATCGCCCCCAGCCGCCGGGTCCGCGGCGAAGATTCCGACTCCTCCCTCCGATGCGGCAGCGTCGCCGCGTCGTCGTCGCACGCGCCCGGCGCCGTCACCGCCGCCTCCACCTCCTCGCGAAATTCCGCCGCCGTCGCGAAGCGCAGGTCCGGCCGCCGATCCAGAGCGCGCAGCACGATCTCGTCGATCCGCACATCGACCCGCACCCGCTTCGAGGGCGGCTCGATGGGGCCGCGCGGGCGTTCGCCGGTCAGCATTTCATAAAGCACCACGCCCAGCGAATAGATGTCCGCCCGGTGGTCCGTCTCCGGCGAGGCGTCGCGCTGTTCCGGGGCCGCGTAGTCGGGCGTGCCCAGCGGCAGCGACACCGCGCCCCCCGCGACCGGATCGGTGGTGGCGGCCTTCGACTCCGGCGACGGCGCGGCGTTTCCCATCAGCTTGGCAATGCCGAAGTCGGCGATCTTCACCGTGCCGGCCTTGTCGATCAGGATGTTCTCCGGCTTGATGTCGCGATGCACGATGCCGCGGTCGTGGGCGCTCTGGAGCGCGTCGCAGACCGGGGGCACGATGCCGAGGGCCTCTTTCGGCGTGAGTTTTTTCGCCCGCAGCAGTTGGCGCAGGTTCGGCCCGTCCACGTATTCCATCAGCAGGTAGAAAAAACCGCCCGCCTGCCCGAAGTCATGGACCGCCACGATGTGCGGATGGCTCAGCGCCGCCAGAGCCCGCGCCTCCCGCGCAAAACGCTCGGCGAAGGCCGGGTCGTCCGCCCGCTCCGGCGCCAGCAGTTTCAGCGCCACGAGCCGGTCGAGCGATTTCTGCCGCGCCTTGTAAACGACGCCCATCCCGCCGCGCCCGAGACATTCGAGGATTTCCAGGTTCGGAAAATGCGGCGCCAGTTCCTCCGGCGAAAACGGCTCCAGCGGCGGCGGCGTATCCCCCGATTCGTCGTTTTCGGCGGTGAATT
>JACKQC010000015.1 GCA_024233085.1 Akkermansiaceae bacterium | reverse complement strand
TTCAGCGTCATCGACCAGGTGGAGACGGGCGTGATGCCGCCGGATGACCGGGAACTGCGACCGACCGAGGAGGAAGTCAAAAAGCTGACCGCCTGGATCGAAAAGACGATCGCGGAATTCGACTACGAATCGGTCAAGGATCCGGGTCCCGCCCTGCTGCGGCGGCTGACCCGGGCGGAATACGACAACACGATCCGCGACCTGACTGGCGTCGATCTCCGGCCGGCGCGCTATTTTTCCGCCGACGGCGCCGGCGGCGAGGGCTTCGACAACAACGCGGAAGGCATGTCGATGCCCCCGATGATGGTGGAAAAATACTTCGAGGCGGCCCGCGATATTTCCCGACACGCGGATGTCAGCCGCGTCGATGGCATCGTCTTCGGCGCCGATCCCGCCCCGACTCTGCCGCCGCGCGCTTATCACGTCCGGGCGGAGCGAAAGCTGACCGATTTTTACAATGACTTCTTCGACAAGCTCCCGCCCTACAACCCGCGCACCGAGTTCGAGCCCTACCTCCTGCCCGCCATGAAACTGGCGCTCGAGAAACCGGAGGTCAGCCACAAGGAAATCTACGATTTCGCCCTCTCGAAAAAGCTGATGCCGGGTGTCTTCTACCGCTGGGTCATCGCCTTCACCGGCGCGGCCGAGGACATCAAGACCAGCCGCTGGGACACCCACTACGGACACTGGGTGCTCGATCCGTGGCTGGAATTGCAGGCCCGCCGCGATAGCGTCACCGCCGAGGAATTGGTGGCCTTCCGCGACGATTTCGCCGCCAAGGTCCGCCTCGCCGTGCCCGCCACCGCGCACATGAACAAGCCGGGGCTGGAAGTGAAGACCGACATCGCGTCCGACGCGGAATTCCTCTATCTCAGTGTCGGCGATATGGACGACGGCCACGAGTTCGACCGCGTCGTGCTCCACGATCCTAAGATCGCCCTCGAAAACGGTGGCGTGGCTTATCTCGGTGATCTCGAAATGATCGAGAAGCAGGGGGAAGGCGCAATCCACCGGGAAAAATTTCCGGACGGGAAAGCCTTCGTCAGCACCGCGTCCGGCAAGGAGCCGGTGATGCGCGGTTTCTATGTCGAGGCCCCCGCCCTGCTGAAATTCAAACTCCCGACCGGCGCGAAATCGTTCACAGCCACGGCGGGCATGGAAAAATCCGCCGAGGAAAAAGGCTCGGTTCAGGTCTATGCCTCTACCGACGAGATCCCCTTCCCGAAGGGCAAGCACACCCACTCCTGGTTTTACCGCGGCCCGGGCGATTTCGCGGTCGAGGAAGCGAAGCAATGGTGGGGCGTCTATTCCTCGCTCGTCGGCTACGGCAAGAGCGCCGGCGCCCAGGAAATGATCGACGTCTCGCTGAGCGACAAGGACCGCGCCCGACTGGAATCCATCCGGCGCGAAATCGAATTCGCCAAGCGCCAGCCGATCGAGGACTTCTTCGCCTTTGTCGGGAAAAAGAAATTCGCGCACCTGCTGAAAACGCGGGAGGGCGAGCTGCCGGCGCTTGCGGACCTGCCAGCGGATCAGCGCGAGGCCCCGGCCGAACTTCCGGAACCGGATCGCAAGCAATGGAACGATCTCCGAAAATCCGCCGAGGCCTTCCAGTCGGAGATGGACACCCGGGTCAAGGACGCCCTGCTCGCCTTTGCCGAACGCGCCTTTCGCCGGCCCGTCGGGAAGGACGACGCCCAGGTCGTCGCGCGGGTCTATGACGATTCGATGGCCGCGACCGACGATTTTCAAAAAGCCGCCCAACTCGCGATCCAGAGTCTGCTGACCCATCCGCGTTTCCTCTTCCGCCTGGAGGAAGAGGCGCCCGGCTCCAGCGACGGTTCGGGCGCCAGCCGGATCGACGACTACGCCCTCGCGAGCCGTTTGTCCTATTTCCTCTGGAGTTCCATGCCGGACGACACCCTGATGAAACTGGCGAAGGAAGACCGCCTGCACGACGCCGAAGTTCTCGAGGCACAGGTCCGTCGCCTGCTGAAGGACCCGAAGTCGGTTTCGCTCGCGGATCAATTCGCCGCCCAATGGCTGGGTTTCCGAAAGATCCTCGACGAAAAGCAACCGGACTCGAAACTCTTTCCGACCTATACCCCGGAACTGCGGGATGCCCTGTTTCAGGAGGCCGTGATGACCTTCGACGACATCGTCAAACAGGACCGCGGCGTGCTGGAGATCCTCGATTCGAAGACGGCCTTTCTCAACGAAGCGCTGGCCAAACACTACGGCATCCCCGGCGTCGAGGGCGAGCAAATGCGGCGGATCGAGCTGACCACCGATCAGCGGGGCGGGTTTCCCACCATGGGCAGCGTGCTGGTCGCGACCTCCTGGCCCGAACGAACCAGCCCCGTCCTCCGCGGCAAATGGCTCCTCGATGTCCTGATCGGCGGCGCGGTCCCGCCCCCGCCGGAGGGCGTGAAGATCGACCAGAAAAAACTCGCCGACAACACGCTGACCAAAAAGCAACGCCTCGCCGTTCACAGCACCGACCCGAACTGCGCCGTCTGCCACGACCGCATCGACCCCTTCGGTTTCACGCTGGAAAACTTCGACGCCATCGGCCGCTTTCGCGCCAAGGAAGGCGAGCTGCCCGTCGACTCGGTCGGCGAGCTGAAAGGCGGCCCCCGCGTCGAGGGCTTCGCCGAACTGAAGCGTTATCTCAAAACCGACAAGCGCGACGCCTTCCTTCACCAGATTTCCAAGAAACTGCTCGGCTTCGCCCTCGGACGCAGCCTCGAATACTATGACGAAACCGTCATCCGCGAGGCCGTCGCCGAGTTGGAGGCCGACGGCGATCGTTTCTCCGCGCTGGCCGTCGCCATCGCGAAAAGCTATCCCTTCCAATACCGCCGAGAGAAAGGACACCTGACCCATGCCGAATAAAAAAACCTGGAACCTCAGCCGACGCACCGCCCTCAAAGGCGTCGCCGGCGTCACCTTGGGACTCCCCTGGCTGGAAACCCTCCTCTGGGGCGCCGAAAAGACCGAAGCCGCGAAAGCCCCGCTCCGCTTCGGCGTCATCTACCAGCCCAACGGCATCAACCCCTACGAGTGGACCCCGACAGGCGAGGGCGCCGGTTACCAGCTTTCCAAGACCCTGCGACCCCTCGCTCCCATCCGGGACGAAGTTCTCGTCCTGACCCATCTCAATCACGACCTCAACAAAGGCCGCGACCGCCCCACCAGCGGCCACTACGGAGGCACCTCGAACTTCCTCGTCGGCCGTGGCGTCAAGCGCAGCATGGGCAGCGACATCGAGTGCGGCGTCTCCGTGGATCAGGCCGCCGCGAAGCATGTCGGCCACCAGACCCTGCTGCCCTCCCTGGAGCTTTCCACCGAGGCCGAGTGGACCGGCGTCGACACCGGCGAGCGCATCACCCAGCTTTACGGCAATTCCATCTCCTGGCTCACCCCCACCACGCCGCTCGCCCGCGAGCGCATTCCCCGCCTCGCCTTTGACCGGCTTTTCGGCAAAACCGCCCGCCTGGGCGACACCCGCAGCGTCATCGACCTCACCCGCGAGAGCATTCAGGGCCTCGCGAAACAGGTCTCGCGGGACGACCAGCATCGCCTCGACGAATACCTGACCTCCGTGCGCAGCCTTGAGAAGAAACTCGAGTTCAACGAAAAAAACCAGCGCCCCATTCCCGAGACCCTCCTCCAGGGCCGCGTCCCCGAACCCGGCCAGGCAAAGTCGCACGACGAGCACCTGACCCAGATGATTGACATCATGACCCTGGCCTTCCAGACCGACCGCACCCGCGTCGCCACCTTCATGATGGGCCGCAGTTCCAGCGGCATCGACTTCTCCTTCGTGGATAAAAAATGCGGCGGCCTCCACGGCATGGCCCACCACGCGGAACGGCCGGCAAAACTCGAAGGTTACCAGATCGCCAACGAATACTGCGTGGGCAAATACGTCGAGTTCCTCCAGAAACTCCACGCCATCCAGGAAGGCGAGCGCTCCGTTCTGGACAACTCGATGATCCTGTTCGGCAACAACATGCGCGACGGCAACTCCCACACCAGCGCCAACCTTCCCATCCTCCTCGCCGGCCGCGGCGGCGGCCAGCTCAACCCCGGTCGCCACATCGTTTACGAAGAGAACACCCGCCTCTGCAACCTCTACCTCGCCATCCTCAAGCGGATGGGATTGAGCATCGACCAGTTCAATGAGAGCACCGGGGAGTTGGAGGGGCTGGGGTGAGCTTGAAGTTTACCGCCGCTCGTGCATTCGAATTGCCCACTCGATTCGAATCCGAAGGGCACTTGGTTAACTCTTATTTGTTAAACCTTTGGAAATGCCGGGTAAAATGTAGCGGCGGCTTCCAGCCGCCGTTATTTTTTGTTTTCACGGCGGCTGAAAGCCGCCGCTATCTGAGTTTAACAAAGTAGCCTTTATCACCGTAGCACAGGCATTCCTGCCTGTGGACACCAGCTTTCGGTCAACGGATCGCCGGGAGGTATCGTTGACCAAATGCCACTCAATTCAAACTCCGTTCCGGTTTTCAGCAGGTCCAGGTAACGCGCGTATCCGAAGGTCCGGTCGCGCCTTTTGCCGGAAATCTGCACCAGCACGTCGGCATCGACCAGCGCCATCATCGCCGGGCACTTGGTTAACGACCGTTGCGCGGCAGTCCGTTGCGCGGCAGTCCGTTGCGCGGCAGTCCGTTGCGCGGCAGTCCGTTGCGCGGCAGTCCGTCGCGCGGCAGTCCGTCGCGCGGCAGTCCGTCGCGCGGCAGTCCGTCGCGCGGCAGTCCGTCGCGCGGCAGTCCGTCGCGCGGCAGTCCGTCGCGCGGCAGTCCGTCGCGCGGCAGTCCGTCGCGCGGCAGTCCGTCGCGCGGCAGTCCGTCGCGTAGCGACAGGGCATCGATAGCCGGGCGTTTCAACGCCCGGAAAAGAACAGATCCAAAGCCGCGTCGCATAGCGACCGCTCAATCTCAAAAGGTTACGAAACAGAATGAGCGGTCGCTACGCGACGCGGGGTTGTACTCGGACCAAGTCTGCCGGGGTTGGGGTAAGGCGTGTGGCGGAGTGCAGTAAAGTCGGCCCATCGGCTCAACCCAACGCGTTTAACATTCTGAGCGAGGTTCTCCACCGGAAAGCCCCCATTCCCGACCCACCCCTGTTCAGTCCCGGACCCAACCCTGTTGGGTATTGGGTGATTGCACGAAAAGTGCCTCCGCGCATCGCATCCGCGACCAGTCGAGTTTCCCATTCATTGGGTCAATTCGCCCATCGACACTTTCTCAAAAATCCACCCGCACGTCCGTCCCAAACACCAAACCCGCGACCTCGGAAGCGGCGCGGATGATCACCCGCTTGAGCGCATTGTTAAGATTGGTCGCGACCAACCAGCCATCCGGGAGCGTTTCGTGAAATTCCCGGAGGTCCAGTCGATCAGGGTAAAGTTCTTCCGCCGTCCGGGCGATATAACGACGCTTTCTCCCCTGGCAATCGGGATGTTGGGCGCAGCGCTGCAGGAAGGTGGGGTCCGTATTCGCGAGTTCCCGCAAGGCCAGCACGAGGGCCTCCTTGGCGTTGGCGTAGGCAAAAGCTTTTCCCTTTACGACCAGGGTCCCGTGCCGGGGCGATTCGCCGGAGGTCCGTGATGGACGGGGCGCGGGGTTCGGCTTTTCGGTCGCGGGCCGGGAAACCGATCGGATCGCCATCGCCGGTACGGCATCGGGGACGCCTGGATGGCCGAGGTCGGCGAGATACTCGGTGATGTCGTCATCCTCGGGTCGAACCCCGGCCTTTGACTCGACGGCGCCGGCCAGGAGATCGACGAGAACCTCGTCGCCCTTTTCCACGAGTTCCCGCCACGCCTCGGGAATGGCGCGGCGGGCAGCGGAGCGACGGTTCCGATTGCGGTATTCCTTGCGGGCGGATTCGAGAGCCTCGCCGGACTCCACCATTTCGCGGCCGAGATATTTCCGGAGCACGCTGGCAACCGGGTCGGCGTCGCGCTCGAACAAATCGAGCTTGTAAACCCGCCGGTCCTCGTAACTACCCTGTTCGGCGGGCAGATAGAACGACCACGTCTTCCCGTCGGTGAGGACGATGAAGGGCACGCCGGTGTGGAAGGCGTATTCCAGCGCTTGGCGGACGCCGTTCTCCGCGCCGCCCGGCTGTTTCACCTCAATGAAGAGTGCGGGTCTCTCCGGGGGATGGCACAGCGCAAAGTCGGCCCTTCCTTCCCCGGTCTGAAACTCGGGCCAGACGACATTGGTGTCGTAAACGTCCCAGCCCAGTTCCTGCAGTACCCGGAGGACGATTCCCTGGGAAACCGATTGCTCATTCGGAAAGCGCCCTTGGCGGAGCTTCGCGGTGATGTCGGCGATGATTTCGACGAGGGCCATGAATCGGGAAAGTTCGGCGACGCGGCAGGGACCCATCAGGCGAAAGTCGTCCGCGGATCTTGATCGGCACTCCCGATCAAAGCGACTACAGACATCATTTCTTGGCGATCCGCCTGGTCGCGGTCTTCTTCTTTGACGTTGCGGATTTCTTCTTCGCTGGCTGCTCCTTTGGCTCGATGAAGGAGACGGATGGCAGGGAAACGATTCCGTGAGGGCCCCGCGCGGTCAACGAGATCAACATTTCTCGGCAGGCACCATACAACATCGATGCGCCGGTAACCTCGACCAATTCATTTACGCGACCTTCGGGATAGGAACCATTCACTTTGAAGAAGCCCTGAATCGACAGCCGCGCTTCGTACGGCGCCGGATCGTCGGGATCGCTCGTTCCAATTTCGACTCCCAGTTCGAGGACGAATCGAAGCGCATCCTCATTGTGCGGCGCCAGTTTGCGGCTGGTCCGAAGCGAAAAGGCGCCTTGGGGATCGTCCTCTTTGGAGGCCGTCACCCGAATCTCGCAAAACTGGTGTTTTTCGAGCGCGAGTGGCGATGGGCTAAGCGGCTTGGGCGTCGTCATCGGTGGCGGCGGATTCGAGTTCGACAAATCGAGACTTCGACAGGTGGACGGGCTGAACTTTCACTGAAAGGAATGCCGGATGGACATTGGCGGGATCGTAACAGTTCCAACGCACTCGCATTCCCTCGGGAGCGAATGTCTGGTGAAGTTCCGCCCCGACGGCCTTTCCGGCGCGGACGAGCGTTTCGATCGTGAAATTGTTCGTCCCGTTGAGCATCGAAGTGATTCGGGACGGTTGAACGCCCATGCGCTTGGCAAGCTCTGTTCGACTGATGCCTTGGTCCCTCATAAATTTGAGGAGTTCCTCGACGATCGTCAGCTTCTTGTATTCAGCCACGCCGGCAACGGAGGGGGGCTCGGCGAAGAGTCGGCCGACAGCGTTTTCTCCTTTGGTGATTCTGACTTTCATGGGTCCAGCTCCACGATTTCGATTTCAGTTTCGGGAAGGGCTTTTCGCCTGAGATACTCTGTTTTGAGTTCGCGCGCCTTTTGGATGGCGACATCCTGGCGTTTGGATTTTGAAACACCTGACGTCACGATGACGAGTTGCGGTTCCTGGCCTTCGATTTCATCGTAAAAGGCGAAGAGTCGAATGCCGGTTTTCTTGGTCTTGAATTCGTAGAGGCCGCCACCGAGTGAGCGAAAGGTAAGTTTGTTCTCGTATCGGTCATGGTCGGAGACGGCGCGGATACGCGCCCGCAAGGAATCGAATCCCGCAGAGTTCGAACGCTTTATCTTGGTCAGAAAGTCATCGGCGGGAGCGTTTCCATCGAGTTCGAGCGTCACGACCCGGCGGGCGGAACCACGATGAATGGTGCGAAGGACGATTTCCAGAGAGTTTTTCACTTTTATGTGAAATTGCAACCACTTCGTAATTCCCGCCGTCCGAGCAGTTTTGCCGCTCCCGTTTTCATCCAGAGTCGGTGACGGATAAGCGTTATACCTTTTCGAGCCAATTTCGGCAACCGGAAAGGATTGAGTTGAGGCGCTGCCGCTTGGGGTCGGCGCCGCCCTTTGGGGAATTCGTCGACAGATTTTGACATTTTCTCTTTCGGATTTTCGATTTCGGGCGCGGCGGCATTGGCGATTTGGGTTGAGAATTTTCCGTAATCGATTGATCCCAAGGAAATTCCACGTCTGTTAGCGTCGATTTAACGGTCGTCAGGCCCGATTCCATGGCTGTCAGCGGCGATTCCACGGTGGTACGAGGCGATTCCACGGCTGCCAGCGGCCGTTCCACGGCAGTAGGGGGCGATTCCAGAGTGGTGAGGGGTGATTCCACGACTGTCAGCGGCTGTTCCACGGCGGTACGAGGCGATTCCAGGGTGGTCGGCGGCGGTTCCGGATCGGTCGGCGAGGGTTCGACATAGGCACGGGGCGATTCCACGCCGGTGAGGAGCGATTTTTTTCGGCGACCCAACAGGGTTGGATCATCGACCTAACCCTTTTTAGTAAGCTCCGGAGGGGCCGGCGGCCGGACCCTGTTCGCTCGAAGGGCGGCATAAAACGCTCGAACTCCTCTGCTCGTCAGCTCATCCGTTTCCACACTCCCAGAATCTCCTCGCCCCGAGTCTTCCCTGTCGCGATCACGGTCGCTGCCGCGTGGTGTCGGGCGTCGAATTCCGACGAGAGATCGGCGAAAGCGAATCCCACTTTCAAGGATGGCGGGTTCAGGGCCCTTTCGATTCCTTGCAAAAAATCGGGGCAACGATGAGGATGGCGCCCATGACCAGCATCTCGATTTCGAAAATCCTGTTCTCCGCCGTTGCCGCCGCCGCTTTTGCGGGGCTCGGTTGCCCGTCCGTCCTCGCCGCCGACCACCCGGACACGGCGGGCTGGGCGGATCTGGTCGCGCCCGACCTGTCCAACATGGAAGGCGCGGAACACTGGCAGTCGGAGGATGGCGTCCTGGTGGCCAAGGACCACGAGACCTTGTGGACGAAGAAGGCCTACGGCAATTTCATCCTCGATCTCGAGTTCAAGGTCGCGAAGGAGTCGAACAGCGGCGTCTTCCTGCGCTCCGGGAACCCGAAGAACGTGCTCGCGGCGCTCGAGATCCAGGTGCACGAGTCCGGCGACGGCGGCAAGTACGGCGTGGTCGGCGCGATCTACGACGCGATGCCGCCTTCGAAGAGCATGGCGAAGCCGGTCGGCGAGTGGAATCACTACACCATCACCTGCAAGGACAGCCTGGTGACCGTCGTTTTCAACGGCGAGGAGGTGATCCATGCCGACCTCAACGATTGGCCGGAGGTGAAGAAAAATCCCGACGGCACGCCGAACAAATTCCCCGTGGCGCTGAAAGATTTCGCGCGCAAGGGGCCGATCGGTTTCCAGGGTCTGCACGGCAAAGCCCAGGCCCCGGTGTGGTATCGCCACCTCAAGATCAAGGAACTGGACTGAGCCGGAGCCACCACCGCCGACGACCACGACACCGACGCGTCCCCCATGAAATTTCCGCCGCTGTCCGCCTTTTCGGTTCCAACCGCCCCGATTGCCGTTGGCGTCGCTTTTCTCATCCTCTCCGGTGCCTCGGCCTTTGCGCAAACCGCGCCCGCGGCGCGACAGATCGACCCGGAAAACCCGCCCGCCGACCTCGTCGAGCTGGCTTGGGCCTACGCGATCTCGACCGAGAAACCGCCGCCCATGGCGGAGGACACCGAAAAGCACAGCCTGCCGGGCACGCCGTTGACTTTCACCCGCGACGAGATCCTGGGCCGGGTCGATGGCGTGAGTTTCCAGGGGCCGCCGGCCGACTGGTATCCCGGCGACCATCCGAAGATGCCTGAAATCTACGCGAAGGGCGACCCGGCGCGAAAGATCATCGCCTGCGCCCTTTGCCACTACCCGAACGGGAAGGGAAAAGCCGAAAACGCGCCGCCGGCCGGACAGGATGCGCGCTATCTCGCCCAGCAACTGCGGGACATGAAGGCGGGCGTTCGAAACGGCTCCGAGCCGCGCAAATCGAACTACCAACTGATGGTCGACACCGCCAAGGGCATGACCGACGAGGAGATCGAGCAGTGCGCCCGCTATCTCGCGTCGATGACATGGACGAAGTGGATCGAGGTCGTCGAAACCGACACCGTTCCGAAGACCTATCTCCGCGGCGGCCTGCACATCCCCATCGAGGGCGAGGGCGCCGGAACGGAGCCGATCGGAGGCCGCATCGTCGAGTCCCCGGTCGATCCCCACGGAACGGAGTTTCTGCGGAATCCCCGGTCGGGCTTTGTCGCCTGGGTGCCGAAAGGCGCGGTGCAGCGGGGCGCCGAGCTGGTTTACGGCGGGGGCGCGGGAAAAACCCTGACCTGTGTCATTTGCCACGGTCCGGATCTCGGCGGCATCGGCAACATCCCGTCCATCGCCGCCCGATCCCCCAGCTACATGGCCCGGCAGCTCAACGACATGAAACAGGGCACGCGCCACGGCGAAATGGCCGCCCTGATGCGACCCGTGGTGGCAAACCTGACGTCCGACGACATCCGCGACATCGTCGCCTTTCTGGCGTCCCTGCCGGCTCCGGAACCGGAACGCGCGAAGCCGTAAAACTCATCGGAGTCCGCCTACACAGGCAAATCCCCCGATTGACATAGTATTACCCTCTGGTAATACTTTTGGCATGAGCCAAAATCTCACTCAAAAAGGTCAAATCACCGTGCCCAAGAAATTTCGGGACGCCTTTGGGTGGACTCGGGAAACGGAATTGACCTTTGTTGAAGCCGCGGACGGGGTCAAGATCGTGGAAGTCCAAAAGTCGGCTTCGGCAATTCTCGAGAAAATGAAAAAGACCCGATGGAAGGGACCTTCCGCCGACGAATTGATGAAGGAAACCCGGTCGGAGATATGACGTTGATCGACACCAACATCCTGATCGACATCTGGACGCAGGATCCGAACTGGTACCAGTGGTCAAGCGGCGAGTTTGGCAACTGCCTCGCGGCGGGGGAAGTGGCAATCAATCCCGAAATTGCCGCGGAATTGAGCTTGGGGTTTTCCTCCGAGACCGATTTTCAGTCAGCGCTGGCGTTGGCAAACTTGATCAGGCTGGATCTGCCCTTCGGCGCCTCGTTTCGCGCCGGCGAGGCCTACAAAATCTATCGAAAAAGAGGCGGTCGAAAAACTTCGACTCTCCCCGATTTTTTCATCGGCGCTCATGCCGAGCTTTCGGGGATACCCATTTTGACGAGGAATCCTTCCGGTTTTCAGACCTATTTTCCCCGCGTCGCTCTCATTTCGCCGAAGTTGGTCCCGGCCCCGGAAACCACGCGGCCCTGACAGGGCGGAGGGCGGTTCAACAGCGGACGAAGGGCGGTTGAACGCGGGATTTTTGGAGAACAATCCCTTTCCCGAAAACATGGCCGTGGATGGCCAAGCCACGATTCGCGGTCGCCGTTTTCATTCACTCCCTCCGGAAAGATCGGACATGGCGCGCCCCCGGGTTCTCGTCTAAAATAGCCGCATTAGCGAGGCCTCTCCAGATCTTCCCGGCATTCCCGAATTCGAGATCCTGCGCCGGATCGGCGGCGGATCGTATGGGGAGGTCTTCCTCGCCCGCAGCGTCACGGGCAACTACCGCGCGGTCAAAGTCGTGCGCCGGGAGGATTTCGAGCACGAACGGACCTTCGAGCGCGAGTTCGAGGGCATTCAGCGCTACGAGAAAGTCTCGCAGGATCACCCGGGGCTGGTCGACGTGCTGCACGTGGGCCGCAATTCGGCGCAGGGTTTCTATTACTACGTGATGGAACTGGCCGACGACCGCGAGAACGGCCAGGCCGTCGACGTGGCGCACTACGAGCCGCGCACCCTTTCCACCGATCTGGCGACGCGGCGCCAGCGTCCCGTGGGGGAATGCGTGGAGATCGGGGCCACCATGGCCAGCGCGCTGGGACATCTGCACACGGCGGGCCTGGCGCACCGCGACGTGAAGCCCTCGAACGTGATTTTTGTCAAAGGGGTCGCGAAACTCGCGGACGTCGGCCTGGTGGCCACCCGCGGCCAGCGCACTTTCGTCGGCACGGAGGGATACGTGCCCCCGGAGGGCCCCGGCACCGAGTCGGCGGACCTCTACAGCCTGGCCATGGTGCTCTACGAAATGGCCACGGGAAAAGACCGGCTCGAGTTCCCCGAACTGCCGACCAATCTGGAGCTGCCGCCCACCGTGAACCGCGACGAATGGCGCGCGCTCAACGGCGTCATCTGCCGCGCCGGCGCGCCCGATCCGCGCAAGCGTTTCGAGAGCGGAGCGGCCATGGCGGCGGCCCTCCGGCGCATCATCGCCGGGGACGAGGTCCCCGTGTCGGGCTGGCCGCGCTTGGCCGCGGCGCTGATCGCCGCCCTGGTGCTCCTGGCGGGAGCCGGCTTTGGCGCGGTGCGGTATTACCTGAAACCCGCGCCGCCCGCGCCCTCCGACCCCGCCGCCGGAACGCCGAATCCCGGCGACGGTTCCCCGGCCTCGAGCCGCCCCGATGCCGGCGACGCGATCGCCTCCGGAAACGGCTCCGGCTCGACCCTCGACGATCCCGGCGCCGACGGCGAAATCGACGCCAGCACCGCCAACCTGCCCAATGCCTTCGAACTGGGCAGCAACCCCGTCGCCCTCGCGCGCAACAATGTCGGCGGCGGATCGATGGCGGCCGGGAACAACGGCTCCATCACCCTCTCGGACACCGACGCCAGTCCCCCGCCCCCGCCGAAGGAGGCGCCCGAGCCCGAGCCGCCCAAACCGCCGCCGCCGAAGCCCCTGCTCAAGATCACCCACCCCAGCGGCGCCGCCGTCTGGCACGGGGAAGCGCTCGTCTCCGTCACCCCGACCGGCTGGCTGGAATTCGAAGCCGGGCCCGTCGATCTGGTGCTCAAAGCCCCCGGATTTCTCGACTTCCCCCTGCACGAGGACTTGAAGCCCGGCGGCCGCCACATAGAGAGCGACATCGCCATGAAACCCGACCGGCGCCCCCGGCCCGGCCAGCCGTGGACCAACAGCCTGGGCGTCTCCTTCATCCCGAGCAAGGCCCTGCACTTTTCCGAAAACCGCATCGGGCGCGAGGTTTTCGACCGCTTTCTCGACGAAACGAAATTCCCCGCCTCGACCGTCCTGCCCGCCGGCAGCGAGGAGTTTCCCGAGGAGGTCGCGGTGGCCGATCCGGAGACGATGGCGGAGTTCTGCCACTGGATGACCCGCCGCGACCACGACGAAGGCTACCTCGGCCCGGAGCAATTCCACGCGGCGCAGGCGGAGCGGGCCGGCGGCGAGATTTCCCCCTTCGTCTGCCGGATCGAGAGCCGCCACGGCGGCCTGCAGATCAACTCGAACCCGCCCGGCGCCGAAGTTCTCGCCCATGGCGAGGCGCTCGGGGTCACGCCGCTGCTGCTGGAGGATCAACGCATCGGTCCCCTGCCCCTGCACCTGAAACTTCCCGGCTATCGCGAGGCCCGCTACCTCGCCACCGTCACCGACGCGGACATCGCCGCCGCCACCATCGACCTGACCCGCGACCAGAGCGTGATCTTCGGCGAAGCCTGGACGAACAGCCTCGGGCTGCCCCTGGCGCCGGTGGGCGATTTCATGGCCGGCGTTTACGAGACGCGGGTGAAGGATTTCGACGCCTTTCTCGCCGAAAACCCCGACGCCGGCCCGAAGCCCGACCCGAAATTCGAGCAGGACGAAAACCATCCCGTCGCCGGCGTCAGCCTCGTGGACGGCCGCGCCTTCTGCCGTTGGCTGACCGAAAAGGAACGGGGCGAGGGCCTCATTCGCGGCAACCACGAATACCGCATCCCCACCGATCTCCAGTGGAGCGCCATGGCCGGCCTGACCGAGGAGGGCGCCACCCCGGAAATCCGCGACACCCGCCAGTTGCCCAACCACTATCCCTGGGGCTCCGAATGGCCGCCACCGCCCGGCTCGGGAAACTTCTCCGACGAAGCCGCCGCCGCGACGCAGAAACGCGCCATCATCGCCGGCTACGACGACGGCTTCATCAAAACCTCGCCCGCCGGGAGTTTCCGTCCCAATTCCCTGGGCATTCACGACCTCGCCGGCAACGTCTGGGAATGGGTGGACGATCCCTACGGCGGCGAAAATTCCACGCTCCACGTGCTGCGCGGCGGCGGCTGGGATTCCTTCCAGCCGGAGAATCTCCGCACCACCTACCGCAAGGTGCTGGGCCGGCCCGAGCGCCGGGACGGCGAGCACGGCTTCCGCGTCGTGCTGGTGGAAACCGGCGGCTCCTGACCGCTTACTTCGGCACGCCCTCGACGGCGAATTGCGCCTCCATTTTCTCCGGCGGCGCCGCCTCCGCCGACGAGCGGTAGTGATAGACCCGCTTCGCCTCGCCCGAGGCGCTGCCCGCCGCGTAGATGCCCACCTCCAGGTGACGGGGCGTCGCCGCGTCGACCGGGATGCGCTTGGTGGAAATCTCGATGCGGTTGCCGTTGGTCTTCAGCCCGCCGACCACCAGGTCCGGACCGCTGTCGTTGGCCACCGTGCTGGCGTGCGTGTTGTTGATCTTCACCGTCGCCTCGTAGCCGACGGCCGTGATCCACACCTCCGCCACGTAGTCGGGCGCCGACACCTCGAAGGGCATCGGCGGAATCTCCGCCGGCGGCTGGAACTCCGGCGCCTCGAGAAAGGTCAGGTCCCCGTTGCGCACCTTCAGCAGCAGCTCGGGATCGTCGCCGAATTTCACCACCCGCAGGTTGTCGAACTTCCACAGCCCCCCGTCGCGCAGGAAGCGGAACACAACGAAATTTTCCGTCACTTCCGAGGGGTCGGACACCCCGAAATCCGCGCGCCCGAAGTAAACCGAAGTCCCCGCGTCGCCCCGGACCAGCGTGCCGACATGCGTCAGCCCCGTCAGCGGCGGCGCCTGCACCGGACCGATGAAAAGCGATTCGGGATATTTCAGCCTCTGCGACACGATGCGGTTGCGGGTCTCGATCCGCCGCGAGGTGGCGGTGACTTTTTTCCACGCCTCGAGGTCGGCGTTCGTCATCGCGTCGCGCCAGGCCGTGTAGAGACCCTCGAAGGGGCGCTGCATCTCCGGCGTCGACGGGGCCGGCGGCGGGGAATTGCCGGGCGCGGGCGGCGTCTGCCGCGGTTCCTGGGCAAACGCGAGGCCCGGCGCGGAAATCCAGAGCAGCGTTCCCAGGGCGAAAAACGCCGCGCTTCGGTGGGTTCGGGATCGTTTCCTCGACATCGGACGCCACCTTAACACGGCCCGCCCGCCGCCGCAGGGAGAAAAAGCCGGCCCGCGACCCCGGGCGTGGCGGCGTCTTTTCCCACTCAACAGGGTTAGGTCGACGACTCAACCCTGTTGGGTCACCCGCCCTTTCAGGGACTTGCAAAATGATTCGCGCCCCCTACCATTGGCAGCTTCCCCTCCCGGGTCGCCGGATTCGCCGATCCCACCCCGATCCTTTCGACGATGCAGCCCTCAAACCCCAAATCGGTCCTCGGCCGCGACCTCGAGGTCCTCAATCAGGCCACCTCGCTCGTTTTCAAGGAGATCGAGGACGGCCCGAATCTGAAGGCGCATCTCTTTCTGCCCGAAAACGCGGCGACCGACACGCCGCGGGCCGCCGTGCTGTTTTTCTGCGGCAGCGGCTGGGACCAGGGACGGGTCACGCAGTTCGCCCCCCAGGCGCTGCACTTCGCCGGGCGCGGCTGCGTCTCGGCCCTGGTGGAATACCGGCTTTCCTCGACCCACCCGGGAACCACCCCGCTGTCCGCGATGCAGGACGCCCGCTCGGCGGTGCGCTGGATCCGCCACCACGCCGACCAGCTCCGCGTCGATCCCCAGCGCGTCGTCGCGGTGGGCTCGCTGGCGGGCGCCAACATCGCCGCCGCCGCCGGCATGAACAACGGAGTGCCGGACGACGACACCGACCCGCCGCTGAGCGCCCGGCCGGACGCCGTGGTCCTTTACAGCCCCTTGATCGAGGTGATCCGGAACGGCTATGGCGCGGCGCAGTTCGCCGACGCCTCGCGGATGAAGCACGCCTGTCTCCACGATCACCTGGAGTCCGGGCTGCCGCCGACCTTCATCATGCACGGCACCCGCGACCGCCTGACGCCGTTCGAGCTGGTGGAGAAATTCGTGAAACGCTCGCGCAAGCTCGGAAACGTGTGCGAGCTGGAGTCCTTCGACGGACGCGAACACAGTTTCTTCAACCTCAACGTCGATTTCGACCTCTACCAATACTGCGTGAGCCTGATCGACCGTTTCCTCGTGGACCAGGGCATCCTCGACGAGCCGGAGGACGACCTCTACGACGCCGAGGAGGAGACCGTGCGCCTGATCGACTGACCGCGCGGCCCGCGCGCGCACCGGAGGCGGCGCGGGAATTTTTCGCCGCTTTGCCTACTTCGCCTCGGCGGCGCCGCGCATCTCGTCGCCGAACATGGTGGCGAGATTGGCGTCGTAGCGCAGATGAACCAGTCGCCATTCGCCGGCGCCGGGGTCGTAGAAGGTGAACTCGTTGACGAAGGGCTGGCGCTCGAAATGGGCGACGCAGCGGACCACCTGCACGCGGTCGGAGACTTTGGTTTCCTTCGAAATGCCGAAGTCCACGAAGGCGCCCATTTCGGCGATCATCTGCTGAAAGGCGTCGGCGACGCGCTGCACGTCCTCCTTTTTCACCACGGGATTGCCGGAGAGCATTTCCATCAGCCCCTCGCCGCCGCGGCCCTGCTTGCAGGTGGAGTAAAAGCTGGTGATCTGCTGTTTGGGCGTCAGTTTCGGGGCCGGGGCGGGCGCCGCCGCCGCCGCCGGTTGCGCCGGTTTTTCCGGCTGCTGCTGCGCGTTCGCCCCGGCCGGGGCGATGGCGGCGAAAATCAGGGTGAGAAGAATTGTCCGGGATTTCATGGTTCGAGGAAAGGAGGGTTGGATGTGAATTCGCGTTCGTTTCGTTCGTTGACTGGGCCGGCGCCGGGATTTTGCCCGTTGAAACCGGGAGGGACGGCATTTTAGGGCCACGAAAGCGGCCCCGTCAACCGGCGGCCTCCCGCCGCCCATCGCCGTTACTTGCTTGCAAGCGGGACTTTGTGACCGGAAATTCCCCGGGAAATGTCCATGTTCAACGATAACCCCGAAAAGGTCGGCGTGGTCGGTCTCGGCATCATCGGCAGCCGCGTGGCGGAATGTCTCCGAGGCGAAAATTACCACGTCTATGTCTGGAACCGCACGCCGAAGCCGGCGCCGAATTTCCTCAGCTCGCCGGCCGAGATCGCGCAGTTGGCCCATGTCATCCAGATTTTCGTCACCAACGGCGAGGCCCTGCTCTCCGTCGTCGGCAACCTCGCCGAGCGCCTGACCCGGAAACACTGCATCGTCAACAACTCCACCGTCGATCCCGAATCGGTCCGCGCCGCGGCGAAGATCGTCGAGGACGCCGGAGCCTCCTATCTCGACGCTCCCTTCACCGGCAGCAAGGCCGCGGCCGAAAAGGGGGCGCTGGTCTATTACGTCGGCGGAAATCCCAAGGTGCTCGACCTCGTCCGCCCCGTTCTCGAAGTCTCGTCCAAGGAAATCATCTACTGCGGCGAGGTCTGGGAGGCCGCCATCCTGAAGGTCGCCACCAACATGATTTCCGCCGCCACCGTCGAGGTTCTCTCCGAAGCCTACGCGCTCACCGTCGCCGCCGGGGTCGATCCCCGAAAACTCCAGGAAGCCATCGAGCACAACGCCTGCGGCTCGCCCCTGGCGTCGATGAAAATTCCCACCATCATCAGCCAGGACTACGAGCCCCATTTTTCGCTGAAAAACATGTTCAAGGACGCCCAGATCGCCCTGAATCTCGCCAACCAATACCAGATCGATCTCCCGGCCCTCTCGACCACCGCCAGCGTCATGTTCAAGACCATGCAGAAAGGCCACGGCGACCTCGACTACAGCGCCGTCGCCAAGAATTACCAGAGCGGCGGGGGTCGGTAATTTCGGTGATCGGTTTTCAGCGGTCGGTTCCGGGGCGGGTTCCTCCCCGGACATTCCCGCCCCCCTTTTCTGTCACACCATCGCGGGCAAACGCCTACGGTTTCCGGCCCGCCGCCTCGGCCCGCTTCCGGAAGGCGGACAGGCTGCGATGCGGAAAGGGCAGCGGAGTCGACTCCGGCATGGCGTCGAGCACGGCCTGGAGTTCCGCCCGCGCGGCGGCGGCGTCTCCCCCGGCGTCGCGGGGCAGCGGCGTCGCGCCGTCCGGGTCGGCGTCTAGATCGAAGAGATCGCCGTCGTTTTCGAGCCGGAACCGCGCGTTGCGCGCCACCCGCTCGTCGCCGTAGTGGTTGAAGATCCACTTCCGCGGCGCCTCCGCCTTTCCCCGCACATAAGCCGCGAAGCTACGCCCGTCCAGCGTCACCCCCGCCGGCCGCGGCGCGCCCGCCAGGTCGCAGACCGTCGGCAGGATGTCGGTGAAATCCGCCAGCGCCCCCGAGCGGCCGCCCGGCACGAGTTTCGGGCTGTAAACGATCAGCGGCACGTTGCCGCCCGCCTCGCTGATCTGGTAGAGGCCGCCCCGCACCTCGCGCCCGTTCGCCCGCGCCGTCAGCGAGGTGGAGGTGCCGTTGTCCGAGGCCACGATCACGATCGTCCGGTCCATCAGGCCGAGCGCCTCGAGTTTTCCCACGACCTCGCCGACCTGCTTGTCGGCGTAGCGCAGCATGTCGGCGAAGGCCGCCTTTTCCTCCTTCGGCGGATCGTCGCGGTTATCCGGCGTCGGCACCACGTGGACGTTCACATTCATCCCGTGGGTCAGGACCATGGCGTGGTAGAACAGGAAGGGCTCCTCCCGGTGTCGCGCGAAAAAGTCGAAGGCGAACTCCTGGAACAGGTCCGGCCCGAAGCGCCCCTTCGCCACCTCGCGCGCGCCGTTGCGCAGCAGGACGGGATCCCAGTAGCGGCTCTCGATGTGGCTGGTGGCGACGCGGAGGTACTCGGCGTCGTTCCGCGCGATGGCGTCGTGAAATTTCGGAAAAAAATCCGCGTCCACCGCGTCGCGGTCGATCGCGCCCGGCCACACCAGCGTTTCGTCGAAGCCGTGCCGCCCGAGGATGCCCGGCTCGTCGTGGAGCGGGTTCACCTGCCATTTTCCCGCCATCCCAGTGACGTAGCCCGCGTCCCGCGGCGCGCGGGCGAAGGTCACCTCCCGCGCCGGATCGAGCCCGCCGCCGCCATAGAGTCCCGCGTCGTGGTGCAGGTGCCAGCCCGTGCGAAACGGGTAGCGACCCGTCAGCCATTCGACTCGGCTCGGCGCGCAAATCGTCGTCGTGTAGCAGTGCGAAAAGCGCACGCCCTCCGCCGCGAGCCGGTCGATATTCGGCGTGCAATGTTCCTCGCTGCCGTAGCAGCCGAACCATTCCTTGCCCACGTTGTCCAGCAGGATGAGCACGAGGTTCGGGCGCTCCATCTTTTCCGTCTCGGCGTCGGCCGCCCGCGCCGAAAGCGCGCCGCCAAAACCCATCGCGATCGCCACCGCCAACGCGAAAGCCGGCCGCGCGAGAAATTCGGTCCGTGTCTTCATTCCGCCGAGTGTCGCCACGGCGAAGGCGCGGAACAAGGCCCGATGGCGAAAAAATCGTGTCTTCGGGCGGGCGCGACTTAACGGCCCAAATCGGGCCGCGCCTGAACTTAATCAAATCGTTGGGTGGCCGCAAAAAGGCGCGGAAACCTCAAAATCGATTTTAGTGCCTTCTGTGCATTTTTGCGGCGATTTATCCGAATCACGAGCGCGACCCGACAGGGTTGACTGCCCGACCTAACCCTGTTAGGTCCGTCGTCTCGCCGCCGAGGCTCGGCCCGGAATTCTCACGAATCCCGCTACGCGCTCCGCGTTTTCGATACGTCCGTCCCGTCCTGGCGCGCAGGACACCGGCGTAGCGGAATTCGTGAGAATTCCGACACCCGCGGCCACGTCCTCCCTCCCGGTCCAACGCAAATTGCGCACCCCCCCGCGTTGTGGTAGTTTTGACGTCCCCCGGCCCGCCCCTCCCTTGCCGGGAATTTTCCCACTCCTTCATGCAGAACGACAACGACCCCAATCCGCGCGACCGCGAGCCGGCTCCGAACGGCAACAACAACGCGGGCGGCTTCAATTGGAAAGGCTTCCTGCTCCTGAGCATCGCGGCGGGCCTGATCTTCCTCGGCCTCTACAACCGCGGGATGCGCGGCGGCGAGGCGCAACTGACCTACCGGAAATTCGTCGAGCTGGTCGAAGCCGGCCGCATCCATGTCGACGAGACCGCCGTCCCCCAGCCGCGGGTGCTGCGCATCGTGCAGAAGGACGGAAGCAAGAAGGAATACATCACCGGATGGTTCGAGGTGGAGGACCCCGCCAAGAACGGCGGCGAAAAATACGCCCGCTTCCGCGCCCCGGTGATGCTCAGCTTCATGGGCGACGACCTGAAAAAGCTGCTCGCCGACCACAAGCTCACCTATGACGACATGCCGACCGACGACGACCAGCTCGGCATCACGCTGCTGACCTTTTACCTGCCGCTGCTGCTGCTGGTGGTGCTGCTTTACCTGCTTTTCCGCCACCAGATCCGCATGGCCGGACGCGGGGCGATGAGTTTCGGCAAATCGAAGGCCAAGATGATGGCTCTCGAGAAGAACAAGATCACCTTCAAGGACGTCGCCGGCGTCGAGGAAGCGAAGGAGGAGGTCTGGGAAATCGTCGAATTCCTCCGCGACCCGAAGAAATTCCAGCGCCTCGGCGGCCGCATCCCGAAAGGGGTGCTGATGGTCGGCCCTCCCGGAACGGGCAAGACGCTGCTGGCCCGCGCCATCGCCGGCGAGGCCGATGTGCCCTTTTTCTCCATCTCGGGCTCGGACTTTGTCGAGATGTTCGTCGGGGTGGGCGCTTCGCGGGTGCGCGACATGTTCGAGCAGGGCAAGAAAAACGCGCCGTGCATCATTTTCATCGACGAAATCGACGCCGTGGGCCGGCACCGCGGCCACGGGCTCGGCGGCGGGCACGACGAGCGCGAACAGACGCTCAACGCCCTGCTCGTCGAGATGGACGGCTTCGACACGCAGGAGGGCGTCATCATCATCGCCGCGACCAACCGTCCCGACGTGCTCGACCCCGCGCTGTTGCGCCCGGGGCGCTTCGACCGCCAGATCACAGTCAATCTCCCCGACGTGAAAGGCCGCGAGGAAGTGCTGCGCGTCCACGCGAAAAAGGTCAAGATCGCCGAGGGCGTCGATCTCGCCGTGGTCGCGCGCGGCACGCCCGGCTACTCGGGCGCCGAGCTGGCCAATGTCATCAACGAGGCCGCCCTGCTCGCCGCCCGCAAGGGACTGAAGGCCATCACCCTGCCCGAACTCGAGGAGGCCCGCGACAAGGTCCGCTGGGGCAAGGAACGCCGCTCCCTCGCCCTGAGCGAGAAGGACAAGGAAAAGACCGCCTTCCACGAGGCCGGCCACGCCATCCTGCTCTGCCTGCTGGAAAACACCGACCCCATCCACAAGGTCACCATCATCCCCCGCGGTCCGTCGCTGGGCTCGACCATGTGGCTGCCGGAGGAGGACAAATTCACCAACCGCAAGAGCGAGCTGCTCGACCAGCTCGTCGTCGCCATGGGCGGCCGGGTGGCCGAGGAGGTCGCGCTCGGCGACATCGCCAGCGGCGCGGCCGGCGACATCCGCCAGGCCACCCACATCGCCCGCAAGATGGTCTGCGAATGGGGCATGAGCGAGGCGCTCGGCATGATCGAATACGGCGACCACCAGGAGCACGTCTTTCTCGCCCGCGAGCTGAGTTCGCCGCGCAATTACTCCGAAGCCACCGCCCAAATGATCGACGCCGAGGTGAAAAGCCTCATCGACAACGCCTACGCCAAGGCCACCGAGCTGATCGTGAAACACCGCGACAAACTCGACGCCATCGCCAAGGGCCTGCTCGAGTACGAAACCCTCGACGCCAAGCACATCGGCGAAATCATGGAATACGGCGAGCTGCGCAATCCCCCCAGCAGCCCGAACCCGCCCGATATCCCGGGCGAGCCCGAGACGCCCGCCCAGCCCGGCCCGTCGAAGGACTCCGGCGAAGAACCCGATTTCCCCGGCGATCTCGCGCCCGCGGGCGCTTGATCGTCAAAGGCTTGCTCGGGGGAGTCGCCCCCGGGGGATGTCGTCGAGCCCGGCGGCCGACCCGCCTCGATTCGCGCGCTTTCGCCCTTTCCTTTCCGCTCGAACCTGCGCTAAACTCGCATCGGCGATCGATCATGGCATTTCCGATGCTACCCACTCCCCGCAACTGACCCTCCGCGAGCCGCCGGCCCCGGAACCCGAGCCCCGCCGATCCGATGCTCGACTTTTTCTCCCAGCTCAAACTGAAGCGCCAGGGCTTCTCCAGCGGCAAGAAACGCCGCAAACCCAAGGAGTTGCGCCTCACCCGATTTCTGCGGAGCAGCCGCCTGATCGGGGGCGCGCTGTTCGTCGGATTCGCCGGGATGTTGGCTTCGCTGGCGCATTTCATGGGCGATCCCGCCGCTCCCTTCGCCGCGATGCCGGGGAAGGCGCTGTTTGTCGCCGCCGTGCTCTCGGGCGCGCTGATGGCGCGGCTTCACCTCGGCCTGCCCGAGACTTTCCGGCGAAATTCCCGCGTGGTGCTGATCCTCTCGGTCATCGTGCTGCAACTGCTGCTGATGGAGTTCAGCGGTTTTCTGGCGAACACCTTCGCGCCCGGGGGCGGCTTCTTTTATCTCGTCATCCCCTACGGCTTCGCGCCCGGTCTGGTCTGCCTGCTGCTCGGGCGCGCCCATGGGGCCGTCGCGGCGGTCTATTCAGCCTTTTGCGGCGCCCTGCTGGTGGAGCGCGCCATGGTCTTTCCCTACCTCGCCTTCGCGCTGTGCGGCGGGCTGGTGGCCGTTTACATGACCCATCTCGTCCGCCGGCGACGGCGCCTCATTTCCTCGGGTCTCTACGTCGGGCTGACGGTGCTGGTCGCCGGATTCGTTTTCGGCATCGTGAAATGGCCGGGCTTTCAGGAAACGACCGCCTCGTGGGAGACGCTCGGGCGCCAGGGCCTCGCGGCGCTCGCGGTCGCCACCCTCACCACCATCATCGCCGGGGGACTGCTGCCGCTCTTCGAGAGCCTTTTCCGCATCACCACGGACATTTCGTGGGTCGAGCTGGCCGACCTGAACCATCCCCTGCTCAAGCGCATGACTATCGAGGCGCCCGGCACCTACCATCACAGCCTCGTCGTCGCCAATCTCTCCGAGGCCGCCGCCGAAGCCATCGGCGCCAACGCCTCCCTCTGCCGCGTCTGCTCGTATTTCCACGACATTGGCAAGCTCAACAAGCCCGAGTATTTCATCGAAAACATCGGCGACGGCGAGAATCCGCACGACGATCTGACGCCCACCATGAGCGCGCTCATCGTCATCGCCCACGTCAAGGACGGCGTCGATTTCGCCCTGAAACACAACCTCAACCGCGAGATCATCGCCGTCATCCGCGAGCACCACGGCACCTCGCTGATCCAGTATTTCCACTACCGCGCCCAGAAACTGAAGGAGGAGGTCGAGCGCCAGGTCCGGCTCGGCAACGCCCGCGAGGAGGACATCCCCGAAGTCAACGAGGACGGTTTCCGCTACCCCGGTCCCCGGCCCCAGACCCGCGAGAGCGCCATCATTTCCCTCGCCGACGCCGTGGAAAGCGCCTCCCGCACCCTGCAAAAGCCCACCCCGCAGAAAATCGAGCAGCTCATCGACGAAATCGCCCGCAACCGCCTGCGCGAGGGTCAGTTCGACGAATGCCCGCTGACGCTGAAGGATCTCGCCCGCATCAAGGCCAGCTTCGCCGCCACCCTGCGCAGCATGCTGCACAACCGCATTTCCTACCCGAAAATCGGCCTCGACGAGGACGCCGCCCTCGCCACCCGCGAGGACGCGCCCGCGCCCGCGCCCGCGACAGGCTCGGAGAATCCGCCCGCCGCCGCGGCTCCCGGCGCCGAAAACGCCGCCCCTGCCGCCAGTGCCGCCGAGTCCAAAAAAACCGATTCCCACGCCGCGCCCGCCAAGTCGAACCGGGTGGGGTCGGCGGCTTGACCCTGTTGGGTGGTTAATCCATCGCTTTTCGACCCCGCGCGATGCCCCCCACGCTCGAAGTTCACGTCCACTGCGGCGCCGTTGCGGTCGATGACGGAGCCTTGCTGTCGGCGGCCAAACGCGCGTTGCCGCTTTGTCTCGCCGAAACGGGAAACAGCGGCGCGGCCGTGCTCGGGGAACTGGAGACCATCGAGGTCAGCCTGATTTCCGACGCCGAGATCGCGCGGGTGCATGGCGAATTTATGGACGACCCCGAGCCGACCGACGTCATCACCTTTCCGCACGGCGAAATCCTCATCAGCGTCGAAACGGCGGCGCGCGAGGGCGGGCGGCACGGGCATTCGGCGTCGCGCGAGGCGCTGCTCTATCTCATCCACGGTCTGCTCCACCTCAACGGGCACGACGACCTCGGCGACGCACCGCGAGCGGCGATGCACGCGGTTCAAGAGCGCATTCTCGACCGGGTTTCGCCTTTGCCCGGGGCCGAAAATCGGGAATAATGAGCGCCCGATCATGTCATCGTCGAATTCGAACCAGGCCCGCACCGATCGCTCCCGTTCCGACGGGAGGGACGGCGTTTATCTCGTTGGCGCGGGCGACGGCCGTGAGTCGGGTCGAGCCATCGGCATTTCGCTGCTCGGGATCGACTGCGAGACGGCGGCGACATTTTTTCCCGGCCGCGCCGACGCCGCGAAGGCGTGGGATCGCTGGCTGAAACGCGTCTTCGAGCCGCATCTCGCGCCGGCTTTCGTGGAGATTTTCACCGCCACCGGCCGGATGCGGATCGACCGCGTCGTGGCGCGGGATCGCTCGCTGGGCGAGCGTCTCGCCGTGCCCGCCGCCCGGCGCAGCCTGGCGGCCGCGGCGCCTTTTCTGGACGGACGCGCCGAGATTCGTCATTTCCCGCAGTGGACGAAATTTCGCGACCGCCTGGACGCCGGGGAGACGCCGGGCCACGTGACGAGCCTTTTCGCGCTGCAAGCCGCTTTGTTTCACCTGCCGCTGTTGCAGGCGCTGGTGTCCTATCTGTATTTCGAATGGCGCTCCGGCCTCGGACCGGCGACGGATATCGGCGTGGCGCGGTTTCAGCGCGATTTTCCGGAGAGCCTGGCCGCCGCGCGGCGGGCCTTCGAGCGCGAAGCCGGCGCGGGCGGTCTGACCAGTATTTGATTTCTTCGCTCGCGGCGCCATTTTTCCCCCTCAGGGAAGCAGACCGATGCCTTTCACACCCGACAGCGACGGCGACACCGCGATTCTAACCGAGGAGCAGACCAGCGCGGACCTCGACAGCCCCTGGCACGTCGTCGTGTTCAACGATCCGGTGAATCTGATGAGTTTCGTCACCCTCGTGTTTCGGCGCATCTTCGGGTATTCGGAGGAAAAGGCCACCAAGCTGATGCTGGAGGTCCACCAGCTCGGCCAGTCGACCGTCTGGACCGGTGAACGCGAAAAGGCGGAATTCTACGTCCAACAACTGCAGAGCCACCAGCTCTACGCGGCGATGAAAAAGGCGGCATGAAACTCGTGGTGTCCGAAAACAACTGGGCCTTCGAGCATCTCGGGCCTTTCGAGTGGCGATTCTTCACCGAACTCCCCGCCGACGCCGCCGGCGAGTCCGTCGACGCCTATTGCCGGCGCCGCCTGTTGCCCGATCCCCTCGACGTGCCGGCCGGCAAGCGCGGCGAACACGAGGACTTCATCAACGACTGGAACGAATACGTGCGACCCGACCTGACGGCCGGCTTTCGCGAAGCCCGCGAGCGCGTCGCCGCCGACCTGAAAAACGCCCGGCGCGCCGCGGCCTCCCTGCCCCCCACCGAGGAAGGGCATCCCGGCCGCATTTCCGTCGCCCTTGACGGGGTGGAGGCCTGGTACAGCACGCTGAACCAGGCCCGCCTGCTCCTCAACGAACAGCACCGCATCGCCGACTCGATCGACAATTTCATCGAGGAGGACATGTCCATCGAGCTGCAGAGCGACCTGCTGCTGCTCCTGGCGAAATACGAGTTCTACACCGCCGTGCAGGCCATCATGGTCGAAAACCTGATGCGTCCCTGACCCCGGTCCGCCCGGCGCCGCGTCCGTTCGCCCCCGCTGGATTTTCCTTGGCGAAACGGGGAACGAATGCGATTGATTGCCGCGGATTGCGCCGTCCACGGGAGGCCGGGAGCGAGGCCCGGCCATACACGGGCAAAACCTTGTGCTCTGTGCGTCTCCCGGGCGACGCGGACCGCGTCTTTTGTCGAACCGCAAACCAAACCTCTCCATGAAACGCCTGTCGATTGTCCTGCTTTTCGCGGCGACCGCCGCGCTTCCCGCCGCCGCCCAGCTTGGCGGCCCGCCCATCGAACTCACCGAGCATCCTTACGCCAAAAAGGGCGACTGGGAGGTCCGGTGGTTCACCGATTCCCGCGGCGCCTTCGTTCACGCCGACATGATCCGCAGCTATGAAAACGGCACCGCCCTGCGCCTCGTCTGGGGGAAAGACCTCAACGCCGTCGACTTCTTCGGACCCACCCAGGAAATCGTCGAAGCCGGACGCGCCGAGGTGACCTGGTATTTCGACAACCCCGATCCCGGCACCGTGATGGCCAACACCGCGGTCATTCATCCCGACAACAACGGCGATCTCTGGCTGCGCATCAACCAGCGCACCGACGAACCGGGCGTCGAGGACGCCCTCTCGAACGCCGGGTCGGTCACCTTTCACTCCGGCACGAACGTGTGGAAATTCGATCTCAAAGGCTCCAACGCCGCCTACAAGGCCTTCCTCGACTGTTTCCACCAGCAGACCGGCGCCGGCGGCACCGCGCCCGCCCCGACGACGACCGTGCCCGCCCCGGCTCCCGGACCCGCCATGGCCCCGGCCGGCGGCGGCACGGTGCCCGCGGGAGCCGGCGTCCCCGGCGAGCATTCCTACGCGACCGTCGGCGACTGGCGGGTGACCTTTGTCAACGACAACACCGGCGCCTTTTCCCGCGCCGTCGCGACACGCCACTACGCGAACAGCACCTCCCTGCGTGTCGTGGTCGGCAAGGGCTTTCAGACGATCGATTACTACGGCGACTTTTCCGCCGTCCAAACCGATCGCATTCAGATCGCCTGTCACTTCGACCGGGTCAATCTCACCCACCAGGCGGTTGCCGAGCTGTATGCGGAGAACGGCGACACCTGGCTCCGGGTGTCCCTTCCCGACGAAGCCAGTATCGGCGAAAGTCTCGCCAACAGCGACAACGTCACCTTCCAGTCCGGTTCCGTCACCTGGGCCTACAACCTCCAAGGCTCCCGCGCGGCTCTGGAATCGCTCGTGCGTTGCTACAGCACCTTCAGTTCCGATCGAAATCCCGGCGGCGCCACCACCACCCCGGCCCCGGCCACGACGATTCCCGCTCCCGGAGCGGCGCCCGCGACCGTCCCGGCCCCGGCGACGATTCCCGCGCCGGGCGCGGCCCCGAGACAGATGAATCCCGCCGCCCAAGCCCCCGCCGCCGCCGCCGAGCGCATCGAGTTCGACCCCGCCGCGCCCTCGATTCGCTGGGATGTCACCGTGCCCATCGGTCAATCGAAGCACTACGTCATCCCGACCCGGCGCGGCCAGAAACTGACCGCAAAATTCCTCGAAGACACCCGCAAGGGCATCGTCGACTTCGGTCGATACTCCCTTGAGGAAGGGCTCGATCTCGGCCTGGAGATGACGGTCGATCAAGACACGGACTACGACCTGTTCCTGACCAATCCGACCGCCGGACCGCTGATTTTCACGTTTTTCCTGACGCGAGAGTGAGGATGCGGCGCCCGGCCCGACCCAACAGGGTTGGGTCGGTGACATGACCCTGTTGGGTCGCCGGCTGTTCGCTCCAAAAATGAAAGCTGTGCTACCAGCACTCACGTTCCTCGCACGGCACTTTCTGTTCGTTGCGTTTGCGATGGTAGCGTGCTGTATCGCGTGGACGATTGCCTATTTCGTCCTGCTGGTCGTCGCGGTCGTTACCAATCAGGGTGTCGGTGGTCCGCTGGCGTTTCCGGCTGGGATTATTGCCGTGCTGGCGGCATGCGGATTCCTCGGGTGGGGCGTCTTTGCCCCTGCTTCGGCGATTGGGGCTGTGTTTTGTGGAGTGTTCCGACTCCCACGTATTGCAGCTATTCCAGTTGTCACCGTGGCAGCATTCCTCTTCAGCTACCTGATCTACTGGGCTTATATTGAGATGGTCACGACTCACTCGATGCCGCCGATGTTGACCGTGCTGAAGAACTTTACGATCTACCTCACCATTCCACTAGGAGCCTACTGGTGGCTGACGGAGGGACCAGGTGCGCTCTTCGACTCATTTCGGAGGTGGATAGGTCGCCGCCGCCAGAACAAAGAACCAAGCGAACAAGGCGTCGAACCACAACCCACTGCCCACTCCGAGTCGAATTTCTCGGGATCGCTACCACCCTTAACCTGAGTCGAAGCCACGCCCCCGGCAGCGGGTGTGTGGACTTCGACGTTTTCTACGCCAACATCCCCTCCACCACCTCGCCGTGGATGTCGGTAAGGCGGTAGCGGCGGCCCTGGAACTTGAAGGTGAGGCGCTCGTGGTCGATGCCGAGCAGGCGCATCAGCGTGGCCTGAAAATCGTGCACATGCACGGGGTCGCGGACGATGTTGTAGCCGTATTCGTCGGTCTCGCCGATCGTGACGCCGGGCTTCACGCCGCCGCCGGCAAACCACATGCTGAAGCAGCGGGGGTGATGATCGCGGCCGAAGTTGTCGCCGCTGAGCTTGCCCTGGGAATAGTTCGTGCGGCCAAACTCGCCGCCCCACACCACGAGGGTGTCCTCGAGCAGGCCGCGCTGTTTCAGGTCGCGCACGAGCGCGGCGGCGGGCTGGTCGGTCTCCTGGCACTGGCGGGAAATGCCGCCCTTCAGCCCCCCGTGCTGATCCCAGCCCTGATGGTAGAGCTGGACGAATTTCACGCCGCGCTCGGCGAGACGGCGGGCGAGCAGGCAGTTGTAGGCGAAACTGCCGGGCTTCTCGACATCGGGACCGTAGAGCGCGCGGACATGGGCGGGTTCGCTGGAAAGATCGGTCGCCTCGGGCACGGAGGCCTGCATGCGAAAGGCCATCTCGTACTGGGCGATGCGGGTGTCGATCTCGGCGTCGCCGGTGCGGGCCCGCTCGAGCTGGTGCAGTTCGCGGAGGCGATCGAGCATCAGGCGGCGGCCGTCGGGATCGACCCCGCCGGGATTTCCGAGGTAGAGGACGGCGTCCTTGTCGGCGCGAAACTGCACGCCCTGATGGCGGCTGGGCAAAAAACCGCTGCCCCAGAGCCGGGCGTAGAGGGGCTGGCCGCCTTTGTTCTTGGTGATGAGGACGACGAAGCCGGGGAGGTTCTGGTTTTCCGCGCCGAGGCCGTAGTCGAGCCACGAACCGATGCAGGGCCGTCCGGAGACCTGGGAACCGGTCTGGAAAAAGGTGATGGCGGGGTCGTGATTGATGGCCTCGGTGTGGAGGGAGCGGACGATGCAGAGGTCGTCGACGATCTTCGCAGTGTGGGGCAGGATGTCGCTGACCCAGGCGCCGGACTGGCCGTGGCGGCTGAAGGGGAAAGGCGATCCGGCGAGCGGCAGGCTGGTCTGGTTGCCCGACATGCCGGTCAGGCGCTGGCCCTGGCGCACGGAATCGGGCAGTTGCTCGCCGTGTTTTTCGTTCAGCAAGGGCTTGTAGTCGAAGGTGTCCATCTGCGACGGGCCGCCGGACATGAAAAGGTAGATGACGCGCTTGGCTTTCGCGGGCAGGTGGGTGGCGGCGAGGACGCCAAGGTCCCGCGCGTCGTTCGCGGCGGCGTCGCGGGCGAACAGATCGGCCAGGGCCAAGCCGCCGAAGCCGAGCCCGGCGCGGTTCAGGAGCGCCCGGCGCGACCAGCGTTGCGCGACGGCGGCGGAGTCAGCGTTTGGTGTAGCATTCATCGTAGTTCAAGAGTCCCTGGCAGAGGGCGCCCATGGCGGCGAGTTCGACGGGCGGGAGATCGGATGCGGCGGGCCGGTCCCCGGTCTTGAGGAATTCGGCGGCGAGTTCGGGTTTCCCGCCGAAATGGGCCAACTGTTCGGCGTGCATTTGCTCGAAGATGGAGATTTCGCTGTCGTCGGGCATCCGGCTGGTGCAGAGGCGAAAGCCGTAAACGATGCGGTCGCGCAGAGTGTCGCCCCCTTCGCGGATGAGACGCTCGGCCAGAACGCGGGCGGCCTCGACATACTGGGGTCCGTTGAGCAGGACGAGCGCCTGGAGCGGGGTGGCGGTGTTCTCGCGCTTGACGGTGCAAACTTCGCGCGCGGTGGCATCGAAGGTCACCATGACCGGCGGCGGCGCGGTGCGTTTCCAATAGGTGTAGAGGCTGCGGCGGTGGAGGGCGTCGCCTTTGCCCGGGCTCTGGGGCTTGAAGGAGGAGGCCAGCTCGTAGGGATTCACGGGCGGTCCGCCGACGGTCGGCGAGAGCAGTCCGCTGACGGCCAGCGCGTTGTCCCGCACCTGTTCGGCGGTGAGACGGTGGCGCGGACCGCGGGCGAGCAGGCGGTTGCGCGGGTCCTCCGCCCAGGTCCGCACGTCGGCGGGCCGGGACTCCTGCGCGTAGGTCGCGGAGAGGGCGATCTTTCTCAGCAGGGCCTGGACGTCCCAGCCCGAATCGACGAAATCCCGCGCCAGCCAGTCGAGCAGCTCGGGATGACTGGGCGGCTCGCCCTGGCTGCCGAAATCCTCCGGCGTGCCCACCAGGCCGCGCCCGAAAAAGAGGGCCCACAGCCGGTTCGCCGTGACGCGGGCCACCAAAGGATTGCGCTCGTCGGTGAGCCATTTCGCCAGACCGACCCGGTTGCGGGGCCAGCTTTCGTCAAAGGGCAGAATGGCGGGCGGCACCCCGGGACCGACCTCGTCGCGGCGCTGGTCGTACTGGCCGCGATAGAGAATGTAGGCCGGCCGCTGGCCCGGCATGTCCCGCATGACCATGATTTGTTTCACGGCGGAAACGGTCTCGTTTTCCGCGACGCGGGCGGCGTGAAGTTCGGCGCGGGATTTCGCGGCGGCCTCGTCCTCGTTCAGCGCGAAATGCGCGAGCCGGTCGGCCTCGGTCGCCTGCCCGGCGGCGGCGCCGGCATCGAGCCGAACCTCGAGCGGGCTCAGTTCGCGGTCGAAAACGCGGAAATCGTCGATCGCCCCGCCGCCGAAGCCGATGTCCCGGAAACGGGCGGCGAGCTGGAGCTTCACGTTGCCGGAATCGGCGTCGCCCCATTCCTTTCGGTGGGCGATATCGCGTGTCAGGCCGTCGCGCACGACCTGGACCCGGTCGGGCGCGCCGTCGCGGTAGATTTTCGCCCCGGCGGCGTGGCTGGAGCCATCGTAGGTGATGGTGAGATGCGTCCAGCGATCGAGCGGCAGCGGCTCGACCGACTGAACGCGCAAGGCATTCCCGGGCCAGAAATGCACGAGGGAAAAAGTGGGCCGGCCGTCGTAGAGCATCAGTTCATAACCGCGAAACGCGGAATCCTCCGCCGCCCGGGAACGGTGAAAAACGACCATCCGTTCCTTGAAAGCCGTGGGCCGCACCCAAAGTGAAAAACTGAAGGCGTCCGTCCGCGAAAAATCGGCCAGCGCGGCGTCGCCGGGCGTCCAGGCGTCGTCACCGGAGAACTCGACGGCGAGATTGCCGGGGGCGCGGTCGATCGCGCGGTTGCCGCCCGTGGCGGCCTTGCCGTCGTTGAAATCGAAGGCGGCGACCGGTTTCGCAGCGGCGGGCGCCGAAGCGGCGGGATGCGCCTTTCTCCAAGCCTCGAAGCGCGGCGCGGCGCCGGCGAGGGTGTCGGCGTGGCGTTTTTCCAGCGAGGCGACTTTTTCGCGGACGGCGCGGTGGGTTTTCTCGGCGTCGCCCTCGTAGAGCGGCAGGGCCGGAGTGGGCGCGGTCTCGGTGAAGTGGGAATAAAGGCCGGACTCGTCGATGTTGTTGAAAAAGGCGCTCAGCGAATAGAAATCCCGCATGGTGATCGGGTCGTATTTGTGGTCGTGGCAGCGGGAACACTCGAAAGTCAGGCCGAGAAAGGCCGCGCCGTTGGTCAGGACCCGGTCGTTGACGTATTCGACGCGGAACTCCTCATTGATGGAGCCGCCCTCGTTGGTCTGGCGATGAAGGCGGTTGAAGGCGGTGGCGAGGACCTGGTCGCGGGTCGGATTCGGCAGCAGGTCGCCGGCCGTCTGCCAGGTGATGAATTCGTCGTAGGGCAGGTTTTCACCGAAGGCGCGGATGACCCAGTCCCGCCACGGCCACATGTGCATGTCGCGGTCGGCCTGGTAGCCGAAGGTGTCCGCGTAACGCGCCAGATCCAGCCAGTCCGACGCCATCCGCTCGGCGTAGGCGGGCGAATCGAAGAGGCGTTTCAGGACCTTTTCCTTCGCGTCGGGGGAGGCGTCCGCCAAGTGGGCGTCAAGCTCGGCGACCGTCGGCGGCAGGCCGGTGAGATCAAAGGTCACTCGCCGCAACCAGCGTTCGCGGGGCGCTTCCGGTGCCGGTTTCAGCCCTGAGTCGTCGAGTTTTTCCCGGACGAAGGCGTCGATCGGGTTGCGCGCCCACTCGGCGGCCTCTCCCTTCGCCTCCGGAACCGGTACCGCCTTCGGCAGCGGCACGAAGGACCAGTGACCGCGATACTCCGCGCCGTCGGCGATCCAGCGGCGAAACAAGTCGACTTCCGCGTCGGTGAAGCGCGGCATCTTCGTTTTCGGCGGCGGCATCACCTCGTCAGGGTCCGCGTGCACCAGACGCTCGATGAATGGGGACTCCTCCGGTTTTCCCGGCACGATCGCCCCCGCGGCGACGGCGTCGTCCCGGAGATCGAGGCGCAGGTCGGCCTCGCGCCGGTTGGCGTCCGGTCCGTGGCAGAAAAAGCAGCGATCCGACAGGATCGGGCGGATGTCGCGGCTGAAATCGACCGCTTTCCCCTTGGCGGCCTGAGTTTCGTCGGCGCCGAATACCGCGGTTGCCGCCATCGCCAGGAGGACGGAGAGCAGGACGGATCGGGTGATTCGCTGGGGGTTGAATGGCATGAGGAAAAAGAAACGACCTGGAAACGGCGTTCGGTTTTGTGTTCTTTCGTTCAACAAAAAGGGCGGCCCGGTCGGGAGCCGCCCTTTTCGAAAATTCGCCCGCGGATTCGAGCCGGGGCGGCGCGCCGGGGGCTCAGTGGTTGAACATGAACTCCTTCGAATTCAGGACGGCCCAGAAAACATCGTTGAGCACCAGTTGTTTTTGCGCGGCGTCATCGCCGACCGCGGCCACCTGCGCCATCAACTGCTTCGTTTCCTCGGCGGTCGGCTTGCGCGACAGGCTGCGGATGTAGATTTCCTCGATAATCTGCTCGGGCGTCTTGCCCTCGCCGAGGCGGGTCTTCACGAGATTGCCCTGCTCGATCTTCTGGCTCACAGTTTCGCCGTTGAGCAGGTGCAGCGCCTGCGACAGGCTCGGGTCCATGCGCACCTCGCAGGAGCAGACCGTCTCGCGGGTCGCGCGGCCGAAGGTGGTCAGGAAATACGTGGAAGTCGCGCCATTGGCGATCTGCACGGCGCGGGCGCCCAGCGGCAGGCCCTGGAACTTGTTCTTCGTGTCGGTCACCTGGGTGATGGTGTCGAGCATGACCTCGGAGCGCTGACGCCGGATGCGCGCCTTGGCGAAGTTCATCAGGTCGTCCTTGTTGGTGGGGTTCGACTGGGTCGAGCGCTGGTAGGCCTGCGAATTGCAGATGTCGCGCACGACCTGCTTGAAGTCGTATTTGTATTCGCCCTGGAACTTGTTGGCCAACTCGTCGAGAAGCTCCGGGTTGGTCGCCGGGTTGCTGACCCGGACGTCGTCCACGGGGTCGATGATGCCGACGCCCAGGAAGTGAGACCAGACGATGTTCACCACGTTCTTGGCGAAGAACGGATTCTGCGGGGAGGCGAGCCATTCGGAGAGCACGACGCGGCGGTCTTTGCCCTGCATGTCGGGAGTCTCGCCGCCGAGGAACTTCGGCACCGCCGCCTTTTTCGTCACGATGTGGGTCACCTCGCCGCTGCCGCGGTTGTAAATGATCTGCTCGCGGGGATCGTCGGCGCCTTTTCGACCGATCTGGGAGAAAAAGGCCGCCCAACTATAGTAGTCGTTCATCGTCCACCGGTCGAAGGGGTGGTTGTGGCACTGGGCGCACTGGAGTCGGAACCCCATGAAGACCTGGGCGACGTTTTCGGCGAGCTTCAGGTTGTCCCGCTCGACCTGGTAGTAATTGGTGGCGGGATTGTCGAAGGTGCCGCCGGTCGAGCCGAGCAAATCGCGAACGATCTCGTTGAAAGGCACGTTGTCGGCGACGCGCTCCTTCAGCCAGTCGTGGTAGAGCAGCGCCGCCTTGTAGCTCAAGACATTGTTCTGCGTCCGGATCTGCAGCAGCTCCGCCCATTTCATCACCCACATCTCGGTGAATTCCTTCCGGTCGAGCAGGGTGTCGATGACCTTGGCGCGCTTGTTCGGATCCTTGTCGGCCATGAAGGCGTTGAACTCCTCCATCGTCGGCAACAGTCCCACGACGTCGATATAGACGCGGCGAATGAACTGCTCGTCGGTGCAGGCGCCGGACGGGATGACGCGCAGCTTGTGCAGCTTCTCGTTGACCAGCTTGTCGATGTAGTTGTTTTCGGGCGCGCTGGGCCGGGTGTATTCCAGGTTTTCCGGAATGACGATGCACTGGATGCCGACCGTCTTCGTCTCGAAACGGGCCATGATGAAGGCCTCGCCGCGCTTGCCGGCGGTCACCTTGCCGAACTCGTCCACGGCGGCGGTCGGTTCGTTGTTGGTGATGAAAACGGCCAGATCCGTCACGTCGCGATCCGTGCCGTCGGAATATTTCGCCCGCACCGTCATCTGTTGCGTGGCGCCGGCGCCCTCGAGCACCAGCTTCGGCGGGAAAAGCGTGACCTCGGTCACGGTGGCGACATCCTCGGGATCGTTCTGGGCGCCGTTGGTGACCCACTCGACCATCGTCTTCCAGGGCTGTGTGCCCTTGTCGAAGCTCTTGCCACCCGTATGCGGCACCGACTCGATCGATTTCTCGACCAGCAGGCTTTCCTCGGGAATCGCGAGATTGATGCGGCGGCCGGCCATCTCGCGCGTCAGGCGGTAGTGATCCCCGTTCGGATCGAATCCGAACAGCGAAAGCATGAAACCGTCCTGCCCCCGGGCCGAGCCGTGGCAGGAGCCGGTGTTGCAGTTTTCGCGCATGAAAATGGGCATCACGTCGAGGTGGAAGCTGACGGGCCGGTCCTTCGCGGCGTCCTTCACGGCGACGGGCACCTTGACCTCCTTGTCGGCCACCTTGACCGTCAGCTCGGTCTGTCCGTCCTTCTTCGGGACAAAGGTGCTGCGGGTCCTGAGATCGACCAGAGTCGGATCGGCGAAGTTGAAGGTCGCGTTGCCCGTCACGTCGAGCGTGGTGTCGTCTTCGTAGGTCGCCATGACGACGAGCGACTGCCAGTCGCGCCGGGTTTCCAGAGTGACGTCCGGCGGAAACACGCCGACCTTGACGATCGCTTTGCCTTTGTCCGGAAGCGGTTCGGCGCCCTTGAAATCCTCCTCGTTTTTCGCGACGAGCGTGAGATTATCGGGCCAGGGGGCGCCGGCGGCGATCCACTTGCGGAGCTTCTCGATCTCGGTCTTGTTCAGCAGCCGTCCTTTCGGCGGCATGACGTCGGAGTCGTCCTCGGGGAGGCTCACCAGCTCGATCATCAGCGAGTCGTCCGGTTTGCCGGACACGAAAGCGGGACCGCCCTCGCCGCCTTTCAGGAGAAGATCGTGGCGATCGAAACGCAGATCGGCCTTGGTTTCCTCCTCGTTGTGGCAACTGACACAGTGAAACTCCAGGATGGGCTGGATATCCTTGGCGAAATCGACCGCGGGAGCATCCTGAGCCGCGGCGCTGAAAACACCGGCCGCGACAACCGCGGCGCAGGCCAACCAGCCGTTGGCGAGGCGAGTGAAGGAGGGGAACGGTGACGGTTTCATGGGGTCGAGGAACGGGGAGGAGTCAACAGGGTTGGGTCCGGGACCCAACCCTGTTGGGTCCCGGCCTCAAAAAAAAACGGGCTAAACGACGATTCGCTCTGTCATTTCTTCTGGCCTTCAGCCTGCTTCTGGGCATCGAGACGCAACTGCTCCAGACGTGAAAGCGGCTTGGCGGGCTGCTCGGTCTTGGCGACCGCGGCCTTTTTCGGGTCGGGCGCGGCCGCGGGTTTCGCGGGTTCCTTCGGCTTCGGATCGACGCGCAGCACGCCGCCCATGCCGACGCGGTGCGTGATGGGCTGGCCGTTCTGCATCACCACAAGCGTGCAAAACAGGTTCTTGTGCTGACCGACCGGGGTATCCTCGGCGGCGACGACGGGAATCTGGATCTCGGCCAGTTCCTTGGTGATCTTCTGCGTCTCGGAGGTCGATTTGGCCGGCAAACCGAAGATGTTGAGATCGGCCTGGCCGTCGAAGGGGCGAATCTGCTCGATCGTCGCGGCGATCGCGCCTTTCTGCCCCTGCGTCACGTTGCCCATCGACATCTTCATGGAAACGAAGGGCTCCTCGACCGAAATCTCGGCGAAGGGCGACGCGGTGACGATCTTGCCTTTGTCGGAGTCGGACTCGGCCATCATCACGATCTTCCACTTGCCGAGTTCGGCGTTGGCGTTGGCGTTCAGCTCGTATTCCAGCTCGGTGTCCTTCTCGTTGAAAGTCATCGTGGCCGGCGAACTGATGCCGGGCGGATTCCACAGCATGCGGACGATGATTTTCTTGTCGTAGCCATCCTTGCGGGTGGCGCGAACCTTCAGCTTCATGGTGCCGTCGCGCACGATCGGGACCTTCGGCGCGTCGATGGCGACGCTGAAGGGGACCGCCTCGGTCACGGCGATCGGGATTTGCGGCACGTTGGTGGCGTAGTAGAGGGTGCCATTGGGCTCGCCGCGGACGAAGTCCAGTTCCTGCTCGAAGGCGCCCGTCACGGCCGGCCCGTCCTTCTCGATGTTCTTCACATTGAGAGTGTACATTCCCCCGGCGACGGGGGCGTCGGGCGCGGCTTTGAACAGGATCGGGAACTGGCTGATGTTCTTCGGGATGTTCCCGGCCTCCCAGGTGACGCCGGCGGGCAGTTTCGGAAGCTCGAACTGCAGCTCGCCGCCGAAATTCTGGCGGCTGACATTCACGTTCATGGCGTAGTAGCCGCCCTTGGGAACGTTGAACTGCTTGTGATACTGGGAATCGCGGCGGATCATCTCCGGCATGGTGACGAGGATGGCCGGATCGAAAGGCTCGGACTCGATGCGATAGACGAAATCCTCGCCGCCGCGGTCGAGCATGTCGCGCATGCGGACGACGAATTCGCCGTCGGCCGGCGCGGTGAAATCGATGCGGCTGTCGCTGGAGCCGTCGGCGTCGTCGGAGTTCGCGATGGCTTTTCCGGCGGCGTCGTAGATGTAAAGGACGGTGTCGACGGGCGACCCGATCTTGTTCGCGTAGGAGCGGAAGCGGAAACGCTCTCCCTTTTTGGCCGAAAACTTGAAGTAGTCGGTGTCGCCCTCTTTTTCCAGCACGCCGTTGAAGGCGAGCGGCAGCGCGGCGCCGGGGGTGGCTTCCTGCACGGTGTTGTTCGGCTCGGTCTCCAGCACGTTGTCGTAGGAGACGACCCGCACGGCGTTGCCCGACGGGGAAATCAGGTTGCCCTGCTGACCGAAGACATCGAAGCGGCTTTCGCCGCTGGCGGGGAGTTTCACCTTCTGTTTGAAGACTCCGCTCTTGTCGCCGAGCAGGGTGAATTCGACCTCCGATCCGGCTTTGCCGCCGGCGGGATAGACGGCCATCGGCCGGGGAAAGGTGCCGATGTGGGCGCGATAGCGACCCCGTCCCTGATAGGCGGAATCGCGGATCTCGATCACATACTCGCCGTCTTCCGGGGCGATGATCGAGGCGACCGAATCCTGCTTCAGCAGCGCGGAATCGTCCGACGCGTCGAGTTCGAACTTGTTCTTGTCGAGGATGGCGACATAGGGATCGACGGCGACGCTCTGGCGCAGGTTGTTGATGCGCAGGGCCTCCATTTCGACCGTGATGCGTTCACCCTTCTTCGCCGTGACTTTGTAATAGTCGGTCTCCTCGGGTTTGGCCTCGCCTTCGACGGTGACATTCATCGCGATGGCCTGGGGAGCGGAGAAATCGTCGTTCGGCTCGACCTCGTCCACATTCGGGAACTGCGACACCCAGAAATTCCGGGCGTAAGTGATGCCGCTCGCGCAGCGGAGGCGCAGGTGATGCTCGCCGAGACGGGCATCCGGCGCGATCACGAGCGTGACCTCGACTTTTTTGGCGTCGACGACCTTCAATTCTTTGCAGGTGATGCCCGGATAATGAAAGAGCATCTCCTGCGCGTCGTCGAGACGGTCGCCGGTCAGGGTGATCTTGACCTCGGTGCCGCGCTGACCGCCGCGCGGAAGGGTGTTTTGTAGATCGGGGGAAGCGGCGCGAAGCATCTGGCCGGAGACGAAGAATGCTGTCAGCCCTACAGCTGCCAGCATTCCACGCTGCAATTGCCTCGCGACCGCACTCTGGGTGTACAGAATGCAGCGCATGATTTTCGAAGTGTTGAGGTTCTTCAGGCGGATTTCGCGATGATGTCCGAGATAACCGTACCGCCGGCAACGATCTCGATCGGGCGAGGCCCGGGGGCCACCAGTTCCTTGTCGGCGTTGATGCCGAGCTGATGATACACAGTGGTCGCGAAATCGGGCACACTGACGGGGTTCTGGTCGGGCTCGCCACCGAGGGCGTCGGAGGTCCCGTAGGTGATGCCGCCCTTGATGCCGCCGCCGGCGAGCATCGTGGAGAAAACGCGCGGCCAGTGATCGCGACCGTCCGTCTTGTTGATCTTCGGCGTGCGACCGAACTCGGAGGAAACCATCACCATCGTGCTTTCCAGCAGCCCGCGCTCGTCAAGGTCGCGGAGCAACTGGGCCAGTCCGCGGTCGAAATCCGGCACCTGGCGGACGATGTTGTCCTTGATGCGATCGTGCATGTCCCAGCCGCCGTATGTCAGCGAGACGAGACGCACGCCGCTTTCGACGAGGCGACGGGCGAGCAGCATGCGCATCCCGGCCTGGTTCTTGCCGTATTTGTCCTTCAGCTTGTCGTCTTCCTTGCTCAGGTCGAAGGCCTCGCGCGCTTCTTTCGAGCCGATCAGGCTGTAGGCGCGGCTGTAGAAGGTGTCCATGGCGTCGATCTCGTCGGCCTTCTCCAGATTGCGGAAGTGACTGTCCACCGCCTCAAGCAACGAGCGACGGCGGTCAAAACGGGCGGTGTCCACACCGTTCGGAAGCGTCAGGTCGCGCACCTGATAACCGCCCTGCGCCGGGTCACTCCCCAGGCTGAACGGACCGTACATCGAGCTGAGATAGCCCGTGCCGGCGAATTCGTTCGGCTGATTCGGAATGCAGACGTAGGGGGGAAGATTCTTGCGCGGCCCGAACTCATGGGAAATCACCGATCCGATACTCGGATATTTCAGCGCCGGGCTCGGACGATAGCCGGTGAACATGTTGTGCGTGCCGCGCTCGTGGGCGGCCTCACCGTGGTTCATCGAGCGAATGACGCACATTTTGTCCGCCACCTTGGCGAGTTCCTTGAAGTTTTCGCTGAACTCGATGCCGGGCACGTTGGATTTCACCGTGCCGAAGGGGCCGCGGTATTCCGACGGGGCGAAGGGCTTCGGATCCCACGTTTCCTGATGGGCGGAGCCGCCGGGCAGGTAAATGTGGATCAGCGACTTGGCGACGCCTTCCTTCGACTCGTAAAACTTGGTGTCGGCTCTCGCCTCGAGCTTGAGCAGTTCGGGCAAAGACAAGCCGATCCCGGCCGCGAAGCCGACCTGCATGAATTCACGCCGACTGGCGTGACCCGCGTTGAAGTATCCTTTGCAGCCTTTCATTTTCGGTTGGAGCGAATGGTTTTGTGGGTTGGTGACGTTGTCGGGAAAAGTGCTTTTCGCACCCCCTGTTCTCAAGACACGTAAACACGTATAACGCGATGCCGTGGGGGTTTCAGCCGATTCGAAACCCTCGGACAGCAGTCCGCCTCCCTTGTTCAAAATCGACTCCCATCCCGCTTTTTCCATCACAAAAAATGCGGAAGTTTTGGCGAAAGACACCGGCCCCATCGCCTTGCCTCGCGCGTCGTTGGGCCTATACTTGTGGCTCCCCCCCCGGATTGGCGCTTTTGCGTCGTCGTCGGCCGATTGCATCCGGCCTACGTTTTCCGCCTCAACTCACGAAAAGAATCGAAAGCCCTCTCTATTCATTTTCCGCCATGAAACCCGGTCGTTTCCCGAAATCCATCCTGTGTCGTTGGCCGCTCCCGTTCGCCCTGGCCGGCTTCGCCGCCGCTCAGGAGGCCAAAAAGGTTACTTATCAGGACGACGTCCTGCCCCTCCTGGAAAACAAGTGCCTCAACTGCCACAACCCTGACGAGGCCAAGGGCGGGCTCGATCTTTCCACCTTCAGCGCCACCATGAACGGCGGTTCCGGGGGTGAAGTCGCCATCGCGGAGGATCCGCTCGGCTCCCGCATCTACACCCTCATGGCCCACCGCGAGGAGCCCTACATGCCCCCGCAAAAGCCCCAGTCACCCGACTCGGAGCTGAAGGTCATCGCCGACTGGATCAGCGGCGGCCTTTTGGAAACCAAGAACAGCAAGGGCCGCAAGAGCGAGAAACCCAAGCTCGACATGTCCGTCACCGTCACCGGCAAGCCCGAGGGCCCGCCGCCCATGCCCGAGCACCTTATCCTCCAGCCCGAGGTGGTCACCGAGCGTTCCACCACCATCACCGCCCTGGCCCACAGCCCATGGGCTCCCATTCTCGCCGTCGGCGGCCAGAAACAGGTGCTCCTCTACCACAGCGCCGACTTCGAGCTGCTCGGCGTCCTGCCCTACCCCGAGGGCTTTCCCCAGGCCCTCGCCTTCAGCGCCAACGGCTCCCTGCTCATCTGCGGCGGCGGCCGAGGCGGCAAGGCCGGCAATGTCGTCGCCTGGGACGTCAAGACCGGCGAGCGCGTCATCGAAGTCGGCAAGGAATTCGACATCGTCCTCGGCGCCGACATTTCCCCCGACCACAAGCAGGTCGTCCTCGGCGGCCCCGGCCGGAACATCAAGCTCTGGGACACCGTCAAAGGCGAGCAGACCAGCATGATCAAAAAACACCCCGACTGGATGCTGACCGCCGCCTACAGCCCCGACGGCGTGCTTTTCGCCACCGGCGGACGAAACGCCGATCTCTACATCTGGGAAGGCGGCACCGGCTACGAATTCTACACCCTCAAAGGCCACACCGGCCCCGTCACCGGCCTCGCCTGGCGCGCCGACTCGAACGTCCTCGCCTCCTGCTCCGAGGACGGCCAAGTCATCCTCTGGGAAATGACCGAAGGCAAGGAAGTCAAAAAATGGAACGCCCACCCCGGTGGCGCCGAGTCCGTCGATTTCGCCCCGGACGGCCGGCTCGTCACCGGCGGCCGCGACAAGACCGTCAAGATCTGGACCGCCGACGGCCAGCAGCAGCGCGCCATCACCGCCTCCGACGACATCGTCATGTCCGTCGCCTTCAGCGAGGACAACAAGCGCGTCATCTCCGGCGATTACAACGGCAAGATCTCGGTCTGGAATGTGGACGACGGCGCCAAACTCGCCGACATCGACGCCAACCCCCCGACCATCGACCGCCAGCTCGCCTACTCCCAGCAGCGCATCACCGAGCTGACCACCAACCTCCCCAAACTCGAGGAAGGCATCAAGGTCGCCTCCGCCAAGACCGTCGAAACCCGCACCGCGCTCGACACCGCCAAGAAAAACGCCGCCGAATCCGCCGCCCGCAAGGCCGCCATGGAAAAATTGGCCGCCGAACTCGACGGCAAAATCAAGGCCCTCGCCACCCAGCAGCAGCAGGCGCAGCAGGCCCTCGCCCAGAAACAGGCCATCGCCAAGCAGCGCAACGACGAACTCGCCAAGGCCACCCCGGTCCAGACCACCGCCAAAACCGACGCCGACAAATGGACGGCCGAGTTCAAGAAACAGGAACCCGTCGTCGCCCAGCTCGCCGCCGCCGTGCAGTCCGCGAAAGCCGAAGCCGAAAAACCCCTCGATCCCGCGACCCAGAAGGCCCTGACCGACGCCACCAACGCCCAGAAAGCCGCCGCCGCGGCCAAGCAACAGGCCGACACCCAGATCGCGCCGAAACAAAAGGCCCAGTCCGACGCCAACACCGCCCTCGCCGCCGCGCAGAAAGCGCAAACCGACGCCCAGAACGCCCTCGCCGCCGCCCAGAAAGCCCAGCAGGACGCCCAGGGCAAAGCCACCGCCGCCGATCAAGCCGCCAAAGCCGCCGCCGCGAAACTCGCCGAAGCCTCGAAAAACGGCGCCCAGCCCCCGGCCCCGCTCGTCCAGGCCAAACAACAGGCTGACCAGGCCCTCCAGGCCGCCAATCAGGCCCTCGCCACCGCCACCAACGCCGCCAAACAGGCCGATGGCACCCTGAACACCCGCAAGCAGGCCGTCGCCACCGCCCAGAACACCGTCAACGGCGCCAACCAGGCCCTCGCCGCCGCCCAGGCCGCCCAGACCGAGGCCGGCAAAAAACTCGCCGCCGCCGATGCCGCGCTCAAACCCCTCGCCGAAAAAGCCAAGGCCCACACCGACGCCCAGGCCAAGGCCAAAGCCCTGCTCGCCCAGAAAACCGGCGAACACCAGAAAGCCACCGCCGCCCTCAACAGCGCCAAAGGCCAGATGGACGCCGCCGCCAAGCGCTTCGCCGACGCCGACGCCAAGCTCAAAGCCGCCCAGACCGCCAAGACCGCCGCCGACGGCGAAGTCCAGAAAGCCAACACCGCCTACGCCGACGTCTCCAAAAACCTCAACGACAGCCGCACCGCCCTCGCCGCCGCCCAGAAGGATTCCCAGGAGGCCGCCAAACAAGCCGACGCCCTCGCCAAACAGTCCGAAGCCCAGCAAAAGGCCCTCGAAGCCGTCGCCAAAGCCGAAGCCGACGCCAAAAAGGCCTTCGACGTCGCCAGGGCCGAACTGGCCAACAACCAATACCTCACCAAAAAATGGCAGGCCGCCACCGTCAATCTTCAGGTCCACGAAGAATCGACCGAACTCGACGACATGGAGGTCAAACTCGACGACATGGAAGTCGACCTCACCGCCAAACAGGAAGATCACAAGAAAGCCGCCGAATCCCTCGCCCAGGCCGAGAAAACCCTCGCCACCGCCCAGAAAACCGTCGCCGACGGCACCAAGGCCCTCACCGAGAAAACCACCAGCGTTCTCGACGCCGTCCTCCAACTCGCCTCCGCCAAGTCCGTCGCCAACCTGAACGAGGAGATCGTCAAAACCACCGCCAACGGCGAAGAAAACCCCGCGCCCGCCGACGACCCCGAAAAAGCCGGCACCACCCCCGACCCCGTCGAACTCGCCGCCGCCGACGCCCTCTCGTCCAAGCCCCGCGAGGAACTCGAAAAGGAACTCACCGCGCTCCGCGGCCGCCTCGACCAACTCTCCGGCGTCATTCAGAAATCCTATCAGGAAGCCGACGCCACCCGAAAAACGGTGATGGAGGCGAGCAAAGTCGCCGCCGAAACTCCCGCCGTCGTGGCCGAACGCTCCAAAGTCGAAGACGCCAAGGAAGCCGAAGCCCGCAAAGCCGCCGAGGAAAAGGCCGCCTACGAAGCCGCCGTCGCCGCGCAGAAGAAGAAGATCGAGGAACTGCGCCAGAAATACCTCAGCATGGCTCCGAAACGCGAAGCCTGAGCCGCTTTCCCCCTCCGATTCAACAGGGTCTGGTCACCGACCCAACCCTGTTGGATCGAGCGCCCCCGGTCACCGGAGCGACTCGAGCCAGGCCAGCAGCGCCCTCAATTCCTCGCCGGACATCTGGTTTGTCAGGCCCGGCGGCATCAGCGACACCGGCACCCGCGCCCGGGTCACGATGTCGCGGTTGTAGATCTGGAATTCCTCGCCGTCGATCCCGGCGTAGAAATGATTTCCGCCCTCCTCCCGCAGGAGGAATCCGATCCGCTCCGTGCCATCCGCGAGGATCAACCGCCACGGCTCGTATTGCGGCGCGATCTCGGCGCTCGGATCGAGAATCGAGGCCAGGATGTGCGCGCGCCCGCGCTGACCGATCGTGCTCAGGTCCGGCCCGCCCTGCCGCCCGAACCCCTCCGCCCGGTGGCAGACCGCGCAGTGGCGGTGGAAGGCCAGCCGTCCGCCGTCCGCGTCCGCGTCTGTCGGCTTCGGCTGTTTCGCCAGCCAGGTCTCCCACGCCGCGACGTCCGCGACCGGCGGCCGCGCGGCGACTTCCTCCAGGTTCACCGGCATCGGCCGGTCGCGATTCACCACCGCTTCCGCGAACCGCCGCACGCGCGCCGTCGTCTCCGGCGCCGCCGCGACTTTTTCCGCGAACGCCTTCGCCGCCTTCGTGTCCGCGTGGGCCAGCAGCGTGAGCATGATCCCGACGCGGAGTTCCTCGTCCTCCCCCGCCCCCGCGTGGAGCACGCGCAGGTCGCCGATGCCCAGAAATTTCTCCCGATTCGGCAACACCTGAAAAGCCGCCCGTTTCACCGCGCTCGACGCGTCTTTCGCCCGCAACCGCGCGCCGATGAGCCGCTGGATCGCTTTGTCGTCGACCGGTTTGCCATCCAGCCGCGCCAGCGTCGTCACCGCGGCGTGAAAAAGCGTCGGCGTCGGCGGATCGGCCGCGATCGCCTCGACCTCGGCGCGGTATCGGGCCAGTTTTTGGTCGCAGATCCACTTGAGCGCCAGCAATCGCGTCTCCGGATCGGCATCTTCGAGAAAGGCGCCCGCCGTTCCCGCCGCGTCCGTCGGGTCCTTCTGTCGCGCCGCCAACAGCAGGCAGCGGCGCTCGACAAGCGACTCGACCAAAGAGGGTTGGATCGCTGACTCAACCCTGTTGGATCGCGCCAGCGCCCGGATGGCCCGCGAAATCATCCAGGGATCGCCCGACTCGAAAACCGGCGCGCCCGGCCCGACGGCGGGCATTTCGACCGGCTTCGCCGCCGAAAGATCGATCGTCTCCGGTTCCCAGCCCTCGATCCGCCACACCGCGCCGTGACCGTGGAGCGCGTAGTCTTTTTTCACCCAATCGCTGACGTAAAGCGCCCCGTCCGGCCCGATCGCGAAGGCAACGGGCCGGAACTCGACGCCGCCCTGGACGAGGATCTTGCGCTCGGTCGCGAAATGCGTCCCTTCCCAGCTAAGCGGGTAAAACTCGATCCGGTGGTCGGCCCAACTCGCCACCAGCAGGCTGCCGCGATAAAAAATCGCGTCGCAGGGCGCCTCGCCCGCGCCGTGCAACATCGGCAGCGTGCCGGTCAGCTCGCCGTTCCACGCGACGAAGGGATGCCAGCCGCTCCGGCCATACCGATACTGATAACCGTAATCGCCTCCCTCGATCACCTCGTGCAGCCGGCTCGGCGGACGCGAACTCGGGTCGTTGTCCGTGGCGAAGACATGCCCGCCCGGCGCGTGGCAGACGCCGAAGGGATTCCAGAACCCCGTTGCGTAACGCCTCAGCTCGCCTCCTTCGCGGGTGACGCGCCAGATGTTTCCGCCCTCGCCTCCGCCGGAGACCGCGGAGCCGTCCGCCCCGCGCAGCGTGTAGTCGGCGCCGTAGTTTTCACCCATCCCGAAAAACAGGTCGCCCGCGTCGTCGAAGCACAGGCCGGACAGCCCGTTGTGCGGGTAATCGGCCTCGGTCTCGAGAAACACCAGCCGCCGCTCCACCGCGTCCGCGTCCGCCCGCCCGTCTCCATCGCGGTCCCACAGGCGCAGGATTTCGTTCCGCGTCGCGACGTGGATCGCACCGGTCTCGGGATGCGTCGCGAGGTCCATCGTCGCCGCCAGGCCGCCCTCGTAAAAAATCTCCCGCCCGTCCGCCGCGCCGTCGCCGTCCGTGTCGCGCAGCCACAGGATGCGGTCGCCCGGCGGTCCCTCGTAGTCCTCGGGCCGGAAATGGGTGTGCGACTCGACCGCCAGCAGCTTGCCGTCGCGGGTGAAGGCCAGGCCCGTCGGATGCTTGATGAGGTCCGACCCGGCGAATCTCCGGATCGTCACACCGTCGATGGCGGACTTCGGCGTTTCCGGCGGATCTTCCGCCCGCGCGTTTCCGGACGTCAGCATCGCGAACACGGCCGTCGCAAGCGCGAACCGGCGCCGTTTCGGATGATTTTGGGCGGATCTCACGCGCGTCGTCCCGGTTTTTTCTTTTTCGCAAAATAGCGGACCGTCACACGGACGGCGTGACGCCTTTGGTCAGCAGGATGTTTCCGTATTTCGACGTGTCGCCCGTCATCACCACGGCGAAGGCGCCCTTTGCCATCTCGTAAAAGGCGAAGCGCTCGATCATCGCGATCGGCGGCGTCTTCGGCGCGTGGCGGTCGATCGCGGCGCGATAGGCGGCTTCGACGGCGGGATCGGCGGAGTCTCCCGGCACGGGCGCCATCATCGCGACCGGCGCCTCGATGAAATCGTCCAGCTCGAAGAGCGGCAGGATCGCGTCGAGCAGGTCGGGAATCTTCAGCCCGTCGGCGCGGAGGGTCAGCGCGTTGACCGAGTGGCCGGGGAAATGCGCGTCGGCGAGCACCAGGGTGTCGCCGTGGCCCATCCGGCACAGGATGGCGAGCAGATCGGGGGACAGCAGCGGGGAGATACCTTTCAGCATGGTGGCCGCATCCTGCCGGATGGCCCGCGCGGTGGCAAGGCCCGCGTTGCCGGGCCGTCGCCCACTCAGGGACCGGTTTTTTCCCAGACTCGCACCCAGTCGATGTCGAAATAGGCGGGAAAGGGCGTGCTCGCGTCCGGCGCCTTCGCCCAGTCGCCGCCCAGCGCGAGATTGACCAGCAGAAACATCGGCACCCGGGGGATGTTTTTCCGGGAACGACGCCGCTCCACGTCGTCGACATACCAGCGAATCTCCGCCGCCTCCCACTCGACGGCGAAGGTGTGGAAATCCGCCGAAAAATCCGGCCCCCGCCATTCGCCGGCGTCCGAGATCGCCTTTTCGCCCGGGTTTTTCGGATCGGGCCAGTGATGGGTCAGGTAAACGCGATCCGGCTCGCGCCCGAGGATTTCCATCACATCGATCTCGGGCGGCCAGCTCGGCGGTTCGGGCAGCATCCAGAATGCCGGCCACAAGCCGCGCCCCTTCGGCACCCGGCAGCGAATCTCGAAGCGGCCGAACCGTTGCGAAAATTTTCCCGATGTGATCAGAATCCCCGAGGTGTAGTCCCGGACCTTGTCGTCATAGAAGGCCCGCGCCCGGTCGGCCCGGATGCGCAGGACGCCGTCCGCCAGTTCGTATGCCTTGGGAATGTAAGCCTGGAGTTCCCCGTTTTTTTCCGCGCCCCACGGATCGCGGGGCGCCCATTTGCGCAGATCGAGGAAGTCCTTGTCGAACTCGTCGGAAAAGGTCAGCCGCCAGCCCTCGCGCTCCTGGCCCGACGCCGCCGCGCCCCACAGCGCGAAGAGGCCCGCGGCGAGCGCCTTGGCCAAACGGGGGAAAAACGCGCCGGATTTCATGGGACGGCTCCAGCCTTCACCGCGCGGGGGGCGATTGCAAGATCCCCGACACCGCGTCATGCAGCGCCCGCCCGCGATCCTCCCACTCGAAGGCCGTGGCGCACTTTTCGTAGCTCACCCGGCTCATGCGATTGAGCCGATCGACATCGTCGATGGCCGCCGCGATCTCGCGCGCCAGCGACGGCAGGGTGTTCATCAGCAGGTAGTCGTCGGGGCTTTCCAGCGGCATGCCATCCACCGCGTGCCTCAGCCCGGCCAGCGGCAGCCGGTGGAAGACGTATTCCAGAGCCTTGAGTTTGAAGCCTCCGCCAAACTCCTCCACGATGAGGCCGAATCTCGCCTCTTTCAGGTAGGGCGTCACGTCCGGCACCCGGCCCGTGAACTCGACGGCCGGAAACCGCTCCTTCATTTCGCGCCGGAATGACTCGTCGGCCTTGCCCACGATCTGCATCTCCACCCCCATGTCGGCGAAAGTCTTCGCCGAGTTCTCGAGAAACCGCTCCAGATTGATCCGCTTCGCGATCCACTCGAACGATCCGCACATCAGCACCCGCCGCGGCGTCTCCTCCGTGATTTGGCGGTCCGGATCCCGATGTCCCCGATATCCCGGCGTCAGACACAGGTATTCGCGATCCGGAAACTGCTCCCGATACACCGCCAGCTCCGTCTCGGTGATCGCCGTGATCAGATCCGCCTCGGCGCACAGCGCGTTCTCCTGCCACGCGTATTTCTCCGCGTCCCACTGCGCGGCGATCCGCTTCGGGAGCGATGAGAACGAATTGGCCGCGATTTCCCGGCGGATCTTCGCCTCGTGATTGTGCGACACGTATACCAGCCGCGAAAACCTCCCCTCGCGCCGGGCCGCCTTGAGCTGCGGCAGCGCCCATCCCAGCGCCGCGTGATCGGCCACCACCACGTCCCATTCGCGGTCCGCCAGCAAGCGCTCCAGATCGTCCTTCGGCCCGCCCTTCATCAGGCGATAGGAATCGCTTGGCAACCGGGTGAAAAGGCTCATCAGCCGCCCGCCCAGTCTCGGCTCGCCCAGCACCCAGCGCACGCGATCCCGATCGACATATTCCTCCTCGGCCGGCCGATTGGCGACGGGATGCTCGTCGTTGTCGTGGGCGACCGCCACCACCTCCGCGCCGGCTTCGGCAAACGCCGAAACCAGGCCCTCCGAGTAAATCAATTCACCGCTGTTCGCCGGACGGGGATACTTTCGAGTGAGCCACAAACAATGCATGAATGGAACGGGATCGTGTTTCTAAGGTCCAGTATCCATTCATTTTATAGAAATTCAAGAAATTAACAGAAATTGTTAAAATAATAACTCATAATATCGCTTTTTGCGACTTTTCCCATTTCCCCCTTTCAAAGCCGAAATTCGCGCCGCTTCCGCTCGGTTCACACCATCCCCAGCTTCATGCGCCCCTCCTCGGAAATCATCCCCTGATTCCACGGTGGGTCCCAGACCAGATCGACCCGGGCGTGGCTGACGCCTTCCAGGCTCATGATCTTCGACTGCGCGTCGGCCGCGATCGTCGGCCCCATTCCGCACCCGGGCGCGGTGAGCGTCATTTTCACCTCCACGTTTTGCGCGCCGTCCTCCTCCAGCACCCGGCAATCGTAGACCAGGCCCAGATCGACGATGTTGACGGGGATTTCCGGGTCGTAAACCATCTTGAGCTGTTCCCAGACGGCCTTTTCGAGGTCGCCCGCCTCCAGCGCCTCCTGGGCGGCGGATTTCTTGTTTCGCTCGCCCTCCAGATCGATGCCGAGGGCGTCGGCGTTGTCCTTCGAAATGCGCGCCAGGCCCGCCTGGGTCGCGATGGTGTAGGTGCCGCCGAGCGCCTGCGTGATCATCACCTTCGTGCCGGCGGGCAGCGAGATCAGGTTTCCGCTGGGAATCTGGATCGCTTCCACCTCGCGGGTCAGGTCGAGTTCTTGGTGGGTTTTCATGAAAAAAGGATCGGTTCAGGAGTCGAGTTTGACGATTTTGAGCTTGCCGCCTTTCGGCGCGTCGGGATTCGGATTCGAGAGGCGACCCAACAGGGTTGAGTCATCGACCGTACCCTGTTGAGTCGGGGCGGTTTCGGGACCTTTTTCGCCGGTCCGGTCGGCCTCGAGCGCCTGGCGCAGCGCGCCTTCGACCATCTGGCCGCAGTGGATTTTCATCGGCGGCAGCGCGCCCAGCGGTTTGGACAAATCGCTGGCTTCCAGCGCGAGCGCCTCTTCGACGGATTTGCCGGCCAGCAACTCGGTCGCCACGCTGGCCACGGCGATGGCCGTCTGGCAGCCGAAACTCTGAAACGACGCGCGGTCGATGATTTTTCGCCCGTCCTTTTCCTTGAATTTCAGCCACATTCGCACCATGTCGCCGCAGTTCGAGCTGCCGACCGTGCCGACGGCGTCGGCGTCCGTCATCTCGCCCATGTTCTTCGGGTTGGCGATGGCGTCGCGGATGCGATCCTCGAGGTCTTCGTTAGGGGTCTCGGGCGGCATTTTTGGACAGGATTGACAGGATTTTTTCGACCGATTTTTTCAGTCTTCGAATTCGAGGCGGTAGCGGGGAAGACTCGAGTCGACCTCGGCGGCGTAGGCGTCGATCCCGCCGCGGAGGGCGCGGGTGTTTTTGAAGCCATGTCCGGCCAAGTAAGCCGCCGCGTCGAGGCAACGGTCGCCGGTGTGGTCGTAAATCACGATCGCCGTGTCCTTCGGCCAGGCGCCGAAGATCCGCTGGATCGTTTCCTGCCCGAAAAGCTCGGCCTCCGGCAGTTTCACGGCGTCGAATTCCTCGCGCGTCCGCGCGTCGAGCAGGCGCGGCTTTTCGGCGCCCGCGAGGGCGTGGGCGAGATCGGCCGGCTCGATGAGGAATTTGCGGTCCTCCTCGTGGCTTCGGTGGATGTGCGCGATCACCTCGGCGATGGGCGGGTCGTCGTTGCGCCGGCAGACTTCGGCGAGCGTCTCGCTGTCGCCAAATCCGCAGCTCGAACATCCGCCGATGTGGTAGCGGGCAAACAGCGCGCGCCGGGCGCCGGGAAAGGCGCGCATCACGTCGCCCATCGTCGTTTCGGGCGACAACTCGGGCGTTTCCGTTTCATTCACCAAGGCCTGACTCATTGCCGGTCACTATCGCCCGGCTGGTCGGCACATCAAGGGGAAGCGGCCAATTCGCGATTCAGTCGCCGGCGGCCGGCAGCGTCCGTTCCACGACCGCCGCGCCCACCGAGTCGCCGAAGACATTGATCGTCGTGCGAAAGCGGTCCAGCAGCCAGTCGACCGACAGGATCAGCATCATGCCCTCGGGCGGCAGCTTGGCGGCGTTGAGGACAATGATCATCGTCACCAGCCCCGCCTCGGGAATGCCGGCCGCGCCGATCGCGGCCAGCGTCGCGGTGATGGCGACGACAATCTGGCCCGTCAGATCGAGGTGAATGCCGAAGGCCTGCGCGATGAAGAGCGCGGCCACGGCCTCGTAGAGCGCGGTGCCGTCCATGTTGATCGTCGCGCCGAGCGGGGTGACGAATTCGACCGACTTGGGCGAGACTTTGGCCTCGTCGATGGCGCTCTCGATCGTGACCGGCAGGGTCGCGGACGAGCTGGCGGTGGAAAACGCCGTCAGCAGCGCCTTCGACATCTGGCCGATGAAGCGATAGGGATTGCGCTTCGTGAACAGCCACAGGATCAGCGGCAGGGTGACGAGCCCGTGAATGCCGAGGCCGATCAGCACGGAGGCCATGTATTTCCCGATCGCCCTCAGCTCGTCCGCCAGATGCCCGCTCGCGTTCGCCTGCCCGAATCGCGCGGCCACGAGGCAGAAGATGCCCACCGGCGCGAGTTTCATCAGCAGCAGCACGAAGTCCATCAGCGCGTCGTTGACCTGCCGGATGACATCGACCAGGGCGCCGGATTTTTGCCCGCGAATGGTGAGAATCCCGGCGAAAAGGATCGCGAAGACGATCAGCGGCAGCAACTGCACCTCGGCGGCGCTTTTCAGCAGGTTGTCGGTGAAGAGCAGCATCGTCAGCGATCGGAGCAGCTCGCCGATCGTCTTCGGGGCGTTCGGATCGGCGGGGCCGTGCATTTTTTCCTCCGCCGACGCTCTGGCGACCTCGGCGGGCCCGTCGATCCCGGCGCCGGGCTGGATGACATTCACCACCAGGATGCCGACGATGACCGCGAGCAGGGTGGTCACCAGGTAGTAGCCCACCGCCGCCGCGCCGGGCTTGCCGAGCTTGCGCACATCGCCGAGCCCGAGGATGCCGCTCATCACGCTGGTCACCACCAGCGGGACGACGATCATCTTGAGCAGATTCAGAAAAATGTCGCCGCCGAGCTTGAGTGCCGAGGAGAAATCCGGCGCCACCAGCGCGGCGACAACCGCGAGGACGATGCCCACGACGATCCACAGGGTCAGGTGACCGTGGCCTTTCGAAGGGGCGGACGCGGAGGGGCTGGGTTCGCTCATGACCGGGACTCTGCCACAACCGCCGGGAGGATGGCCAGTTTTTTAGCCGGCCGTGGGATGGGCATCCTGCCCATGAATCGCGAGGGACGGTGCCCGAATTCACCTTCCGGCGAGCGCCGTCCCTTTCCAACAACCACTTTCCGCCTTCGAAATCGACGTTTCGCGGCTTTCTCGCCCTGGCCGTTCACCGATTTCGCGAAACAACCCGCCTTCGCCGTCGCGTGCTTGCCCCGCGAAATCATGGGCAGGATGCCCATGCCACGGAGGTCACTTCGGCATCGCTTCCGCCTTCCGCGGCGGTTGGAAGGAGAGGATGCCGTGGCTCTTCGTCTTGCGGCGATAGACTTTGTCCCCGCAGGCGGCGTAGAGATACTCGAGATTCGGCCCGCCGAAGCAGCAGCTCACCAGGTTGGCGTCCTGCGGCTTGGCGATCACGCCGCCCATGCGGCCCGTCGGGTCGAACATTTGCAGCCCCATCGCCGTGGTCACATACCAGCGGCCGTAAGCGTCGGTCGTCATGCCGTCGCCCTTCGCGATCTCGGGATCGGCCACCGGCGTGCGCATCGTCATGTAGCCCTCCGGATGCGCCAGGGTGCCGTCGGCCTCGATGCGGAAAGCCCAGACGTGTTTCCCGCCATGATCGGACACCGCCAGCGTGCCCTGGTCGGGGGAAAGCGTGATTCCGTTCGGCTTCGTGACCGTTCCCGCGTTCACCACCGTCATCTTCCCCTCCGGATCGATGCGCCGGATTTCCTTCGCGCCGGTCATGGTGAAATACAGGTTCCCGTCGTGGGTGACGACGAGGTCGTTGGGCTGCACCTCCTTCGCCAGCTCGGTCATCTTGCCGTCCTTGTCGAAGGCCACCACGATCCGTCCCCGCGCCACACAGGCGTAGATCCGACCATCTGGCCCCCACTTCAGCCCGCTGATCCCGGCGGCGTCCTTGACGAACTCGCCGACCTGGCCCGCCGCGTCCACTTTGTAGATCGCGGTGCCGCTTTTGACGTCGGAAAAATACACGTTCCCCTCCGCGTCGGCGCACAGCCCATCGGTGAATCCGTGCCCCTCGCTGACGACCCGCCAGTCTTCCCCCTCGATCAGGACCTGGGAGAGCGGCATGTCCTGTCCCTCAGCGAGGGGAGCGAACAGGACCGCGGACAGAATTGGAACAAGGGCGAACGATTTCATGGGCGGGGGAAGTTTTCAGTTTTCAGAATTCAGTTTTCAGAGGTCCTCCGCAGGACGTCTTCAGGGACAGCGTTCGATTTCAGGCCAACTGAAAACTGAAGACTGAACCCTGAAAACTCAATCACGGAGTGATCGTCTTCCAATCCCGCCAGAGCCAGCGCAGCGTGTCGGGAAAGATCGCCCCGCCGTGGCGCCCGCTGTGGCCGCCGGTGCCGACCACGAGCTTGTGGTCGTATTTCGCGAAGGTCAGCGCGGCGTCCATCTGCCGGTTCGCCAGCGGCCAGTTGCCGTGGAGATTGTCGAGATCGTTTTCGCCGTCCTGGAGGAACACGCGGAGCGGTTTCGGGTCCGTCTTGCGGATCAGGGCCGGATAGACGTGGCCGCCGCGGATGTTCGTGAAGCTGCCGATGTGGCTGACCACCTTGCGAAAGGCGTCGGGCCGTTCCCAGGCCACCGTGAAGGCCGCGATGCCGCCCGAGCTGTTCCCGCACACCGCGCGGCCGTCCGGGTTTTCGGTGAGCTTGTGGTTTTTCCCGACCTCGGGAAGGATCTCCTCGAGCAGGAAACGCGCGTTCTGGTCGCTCAGGGTGTCGTACTCGAAGCTGCGGTTCTTCCGCCCTTCCTGGCCCTCCTTCGCCGGCGGCACCACGCCCGGATTGACAAAAATCCCGATCGTCACCGGCATCTCGCCGGCATGGATCAGATTGTCGAACACGATGGGCACACGGAAGGCGCCCTTTTCGGCGACGAAGCCGCCGCCGTCGAAAAACACCATCACGCAGGCCGGTTTCGAGCCGTCATACTGCGCCGGCACATAGACCCACAGGTCGCGCTCGGTGCCGTCGAAAATCTTGCTGGTCCATTTCGACTGGGTCACCGTGCCCTGTGGCACGCCTTCTTTCCGCTCCGCGTCGGGACCGGGCTTGTAATCGTCCTGCGCCTGGACCGCGCCCAGCGCGACGGCGAATGAGAGAAATGACCAGAGGGGGAATCGCATGATGGGCGCCACGTTGCCAAGGTCGCGTCCGTTTGGCAATGGCGGAAATCGGGCGGCAGCGGTCCCGGCGAAAACCCGCCTTGCCTCCCGTGACCTTTTGCCGTACTCCCCTTTTCCCATGGGCAAGACCGGCTACGATTACGCACCCTCCTCGAAGACCCTCCCGCCCGTCGTCGGGCCGGGCGAGTTCGTCTTTTCCGTCACCGGACTCGATCACGGACACATCTTCGGCCAGACCAACGGTCTCATCGACGCCGGCGGCACGCTGAAATATGTCTATGACGCCGACCCAAAGAAAGTGGAGGACTTTCTCGGACGCTACCCGCGGGCAAAGGCCGTCGATTCACTCGATGCCATCCTCGCCGACGACGAAACCGTGTGCGTCGCCTCCGCCTCGGTGCCTTGCGACCGCGCGCCGCTCGGCGTGATGGCGCTCCGGGCCGGGAAACACTACTTCACCGACAAATCCCCCTTCACCACCCTCGACCAGCTCGCCGAGGTGAAGCAGGTCGTCGCCGAGACCGGGAAGCGCTACATGTGCTACTTCTCCGAGCGCCTTCACAACGAGTCCTCGATGAAGGCCACCGAAATGATCCGCGACGGCGCCGTCGGCGACGTGCTCCAGGTCATCAATCTCGCCCCCCACCGGATGTCGAAGGATGCCCGGCCCGCCTGGTTTTTCGAGAAAGAAAAATACGGCGGCATCCTCACCGACATCGGCTCTCACCAGTTCGAGCAATTCCTCGCCTTCACCGGCGCGACCGACGGCACGGTGAATTTCGCCCGAGTCGCCAATTTCACCGCGCCCGACAAGCCCGGCCTGGAGGACTTCGGCGAAGCCTCGCTGACGATGAACACCGGCGCCTCCTGCTATTGCCGGATCGACTGGCTCACTCCCGACGGCCTCCGCGTCTGGGGCGACGGCCGCGTCTTTGTCGTCGGCACCAAGGGCACCCTCGAGATTCGCAAATACATCGCCCTCGCCCGCCAGGAACCCGCCAACAAGATCTTCTGGGTCGATGGCGAGGAGGAACACGAGATCGACTGCGACGGCAGCACCGGCTTCCCCTTCTTCGGCGAGATGATCCTGGATCTCCTTAACGGCACCGAGACAGCGATGACCCAGGAGCACATCTTCAAAGCCGCCGAGCTGTCCATGCTCGCGCAGCGTATGGCGGACGCGGCGGAGTGACGTTTTCGACTCGGACCCAACAGGGTCGGGTCCCCGACCCAACCCTGTTGGGTTGGCAGGCCGGACGGGGAGATGGCGCGCGATCTCGGCCGGCTTCCCCGCCGCGAACGGTCACCGGGAAGCGCGCCGCCCCGATCTTCTCGATCCGCGAGGTCCGGAGACTGGGGTTCCCCCGGCGACGGCGGGAATTCCGCCCCCGGACGAAATGGGGGCGGCGGTTTCGGGGAGAATCGGGATATTTTGTCCTAAACGGGGCCATTCGTGAGCGGAAAACCGGCCTTTTCGCGGCGCCGCTCCACACGCGCCCATTCCCGGATTCGCCCGAAAAAAGATGGCCACCGAAGTGGTTTTCTCGTGCCGCGTCGCTCGATCGATGTATAGACTGGCCGCATCGACCCTTCCCCGCAGTCCGTCAACAACGCACCCGTTCTCGGTGACGACGCACCGGCATCCGGTTTTTCGCTCGACGAACTCAAGGATGCCGCCTTCGCGCGCCGGGTGAACGAGCTGCGCACCGCCGACAACTGGCGGAACTGGTTCTGCATCGCGCGGGAATATCTGGTGATCGCCGCCGCCATCGGCGCCGCGGTCTGGTTTTTCGAAAATCGCGCGGCCTGGGGCCTGGGCTGGGGCTGGAACCTGCCGGCGGCCGCGCTCGCGATCCTGCTCGTCGGCATCGGCCAGCACCGGCTCGTGATGCTCGGTCACGAGGCGAGCCACTGGGTGCTTTTCAAGAACCGCCTTCTCAACGAGGTGGCGGCGAACTGGTGCTGCTTCTTCCCGATGTGGGGGCGCTCCTACAACTACCGCGTCCAGCATTTCGCCCATCACCAGCATGTGAACGATCCGGAGAAAGACCCGGTGGTCATCGACATGACGGTGTGCGGCAACAAGTTTCGCCACCCGATGCCGCTGGTGGAATTCATCTGGGAATGTCTCGTCAAGCTGCCGCTCTGGGTGCCCGGCCTCATTCGCTATGCCATCGCGCGCGCCCGCTACGCGACGCTCGGCGAACGGCCGGATGTTTACCGTTCCTCCGAACCTCCCTCGAAGGTGACGCTCCACCTCAACGCCGGCTACCTCCTTCTCCTGATCGGGATGCTGGTCGCGGGCGTCTCGCTCGATCTCGGGTTGTTCTTTCTGCTGGGCATCCCGGCGCTCTGGCTGGGGCTCTATCTGTCGATCGCCTCCCGGATTGCCTCGCACCACTACGGGGATGTTTCCCGCCTGAAGCCGGACGTCGCCCCCCGCCTGGACAACCACCAGACCATCGCCTTCATCACGATTCTTTTCACGGGTCTCGCCCTGCTGACGCACCATACGGACCTGCCGTGGGTGCTGTACTATCTGGTGCTCTGGCTGGTTCCCCTCTTCACCTCCTTCGCCTGGCTCATGATCCTGCGGGAGGACATTCAGCATGCCCACACGGGCCGGGCAGGCTTTTCCCACACGCGGAATTTCAGCGGCAATCCCCTCTTCCGGTGGATCGTTTTTCCCTACCACATGGATCTCCACCTGCCGCACCACCTTTACCCATTCGTTCCCTGCCACAATCTTCCGAAGCTCCACGCGCTCCTGCGGGAAACGAACGTCTATCGGCGCCACGCCATCGAGGTGGACGGCCACCTGCTTCACCACGGCCACTCCTGAAAAGGGCGCCGGGCGCGAAGTTTCTCACTTCTTCCCCGGCCACCGATACTCCACCGGCTCGGCCGAAGGCTGGGTCAGGTCGGCTTCGCCGGGCAGGGCGACGTGTTCCATCTTGTCTTTGGGATCGAGATTCTCGTTGAGTTGGGCCTCGGTGACGGGCTCGGATTTCACGCCGCCCTCGGGCACGTCCAGGCCCGCGACCCAGACCATGGCATTCAGCACGAGGCGCCGGAAGTCGTCGATGGCCCAGTTGCGGTGCCAGTGGCCGCCGGTGAAGCCGACGCCGCGCCCGCCGTCGGGACGCTCGACGGCCCACATCATGCTCTGCCGGGCGCCGAGCGCCTTTTCGCCGGCGGGTGACCAGTGGATGTAGCGATTGATCTTCTCCCGCGTCGGCGCGTCGCCGTAAATGTCGACGGCGGTTTTCGGCTCGGCGAAGCGGATGTTGTAATACCATTCGTCGTTGGCGCGCAGGTTTGGCACGCCGTTGCCGATCGGGTGGCCGGGCTTCGGCGCGGCGCTGGCGGTCCAGTGCGGGTTGACCGAAAAGCCGCTCTCGTAGTGGCCGCCTATCCATTTTTTGAACAACTCGCCCTGCTCGCCGGGCGGCACCTCGACGGCGTAGTGCATGAACATGATCCCGACGCCCGCCGCGGCGAGTTCGCTCATCTTCGCCTCGTGACCGTTGACCGGGTGGCTCGCGTTGCCGTCCGAGTAGATCACGACGGCCTTCGCGCCGTCGAAAATGGCGTCGTCCTTCGGCCAGCCGTTGTGGACCACCTCGACCCGCGCGGGCAGGCCGCTCTGCTCGTTGAGCGCGCGCGCCAGCAACTCGACGCCGGCATTGAATTCGTGCTGGCCGGACGGATGGCTCTTTTTCCCGGCGATGAGAACGATGCGGGCCTTGGCCGAGCTTCCCTGGGCGAGGACCAGGGCGCCCGCGCCCAGCGCGACGGACGCGGCGAGGAAAAGCGGAACGAACTTCTGGAGCGAGCGGGCGTTTTTCATGGCGCCATCATAGCGCACCGGCCGGTGAATGAAAGCGGCGGGCCGCCGACCGTGGCATGGCCATCCTGGCCATGATTTCGCGAAAGGGGTTTTCTCCTGAAAAACCGCTCTCCAACCACCGAGGGCGCGCCTTTTCCCGGTCCAAAGGCAGGATGCCCGTGCCGCATTGACCACCCCTTCCCTTCGCCTCCTTTTCCCGTGACAAGCCCGGCGCCTTCCCGGCAGCATGTGGCTCATGCATTCCAAGTTTGCGCGAATATCTTCCCGGAAGACGGTTTTCGCCGCCTGCCTGGCGGTTCTCGGAGCCTTGGCCGGGTTCGCCGCGGCGGCGACCGCGCCCCGGCCGAACATCGTCGTCTTTCTCGCCGACGACCTCGGATGGTCGGACCTCGGCTGCTACGGCGGCGAAATCCCCACTCCACGGGTCGATTCGCTCGCCGAGCACGGCATCCGGTTCACGCAGTTTTACAACAACGCCGTCTGCGGTCCCACGCGCGCGTCGCTGTTGACCGGTTTGTATTGCCAGCAGGTCGGGCACGCGGGCACCCGCTGGAACGACCCGCGCGACTACTCCCGCTGCCTCACCCTCGGCGAGATGCTGCAAGGCGCCGGTTACCACACGATGATGACCGGCAAATGGCAGGGCCGCGAGCAGGCCACGGAACGCGGATTTCATCGCTATTTCGGGCCGCAAACAATGGGAAAGATCAGCTACTTCGACGAAGTCGATCTCGATCCGTTTTTTCTCGATGGTAAACGCTGGCCGGTGCCGCGGGACGGGAGTTTTTACCTCACCGAAGCGCTCGGCGACCACGCCGTGGAATTTCTGGAGGATCACTTGAAGGGCGGGGACACCGACCGGGCGCCGTTCTTTCTTTACTTCGCGTTCATCGCGCCCCACTGGCCGCTGCACGCGCGCGAGGCGGACATCGCGCCGCACCGCGAGCGTTACCAGGCGGGCTGGGATCGGTGGAATCTCGCGCGCCACACGCGGCAGATGGAGCGCGGGCTTTTTCCGAAATCGACCCTGAAATCCCCCGCCGCGTGGCCGACGGAGGTTCCGCGCTGGGACGACGCGGTCGAGCACGCCTGGCAGGCGGAGCGCATGGCCGTCTATGCCGCGCAGGTCGCCGGGATCGACCGCCAGGTGGGCCGCGTGCTCGATCTGCTGGACCGGCACGGCGTCGCGGACAACACGCTCGTCCTGTTTTTGTCCGACAATGGCGCCGCCCCGGACGGCGGAGTCTCGCCCTCGGAGAGCGGCTTCGGTTTCGGTCCCGAGGCCACGCAAAAGCCATGGCGCCTCGATGGAAAGCCGATCTCGCCCGGCGGCGGTCCCGCCCGAATGCCCGGCCCGCGCGACACTTTCGCGGCTTACGGGCTCGGTTGGGCCACGGTCAGTTCCACCCCCCTGCGCGGCACCAAGATGACGGCCTGGGAAGGCGGCATCCGCACGCCGCTCGTCGCCCGCTGGCCGGCCGGCATCGACGCCTCGCGCCAGGGCGCCTTCAGCGACACCATCGGGCACGTGATGGATTTCATGCCGACCTTCGTCGATCTGAGCGGCGCGCAATACCCGGCCGAATTCCAGGGGCGGCACCCTTTGCCAATGGAGGGGCGCAGCCTGGCCCCGGCCTTCCGCGGCGAACCGCGCGGAGAGGCCGGCATGCTGTGCTGGAGCGCGCCCCGCAACCAGGCCATCCGCGCCGGGCGCTGGAAACTCGTCAACCCCGACCGCGACTCCCCCTGGGAACTCTACGACCTCGAAACGGACGCCACCGAGACCACGAACCTCGCCGCCAGGTACCCGGAACGCGTGACCGAACTCCGCGAAAAATGGCTCGCCTGGGCGCGCCGCGTTTCGGAATAAAGATGCGTCGCCAGCAAGCTCCGCCTTTCCGATGAAAACCGCCCTTCCCATCGCTCTCCTCCCGATTCTCGCCGCCTTCACACTCGACGCCGCCGAACCGAATCTCGGCGGCGTGACCGAGACCCACCTCACGATCCCGATGCGGGACGGGGTGAAGCTTTCGGCCTATCTCTACACGCCCCCGGGCGACGGTCCGTGGCCCGCGATCTTCGAGCAGCGCTACGCGTCGCTGACCTCGAACGGCACCCGCGAGTCCGCGGCGCGACTGGCGAGGGGCGGTTACGTCGTCGCGATGGTCAACTATCGCGGCACCCACCTTTCCGAGGGCCACTGGGTCGGTTACAGGGCCATGCAGTGGGGCGATCTCCGCGACGGCTACGACGCCTGCGAATGGCTCGCCGCGCGGCCGTGGTGCACCGGGAAGGTCGGCACCTTCGGCAGCTCGCAGGGCGGTTACGCGCAGAATTACCTCGCCGTCACCCAGCCGCCGCACCTTGTCTGCCAATACATGGTCGACACCGGGCTGAGCCTTTTTCAGGAAGGCTATCGCGTCGGCGGCCTGACACGGCCCGAGCGATTCAAGGCCATGGCCGACATCTGCCGCGACCCGGCCGACAACGCGGCGCTGATGAAGGAATGGTTTTCCCACCCAAACTACGACGATTACTGGCGCGACGAGGACGCCTCGCTGCATTTCGACCGGATGAACGTTCCCTGTTTCACGATCGGGAGCTGGTTCGATTTCATGAACCAGGGCTCCATCGCCAGCTTCATCGGACGCCGGCACCAGGGCGGCCCCAACTCCCGCGACAACCAATGGCTGCTCGTCGGCCCCTGGCTCCATGGCCGCTCGAACAAGAGCCACAAGGTCGGCGAGATCGAGTTCCCCGAGAACGCCGCGTGGCCCGTGGACGACCACATGCTGCGCTGGTTCGACCACTGGCTGAAGGGCAAGGACACCGGCGTCACCGGCGATCCGAGGGTGCGCTACTACGTGATGGGCGCCACCGGCGAGCCCGGCGCGCCGGGAAACGTCTGGCGCGACGCTGACGACTGGGTTTTCAAGGGCGAACCCCGGGCGTTTTTCCTTCACGAAGGCGGAAAACTCGACGCCATCGCGCCGACCGCCGAAAAATCCTCGACCGATCTGGTCAGCGATCCGCTTCACCCGATGTCGATCCCGGGCCGCGGTTTTCCCGGCGCGCAGGATGCGCGGCCCTTCGAGGAACAAGCCGAGGTCCGCACTTTCACCACCGAACCGCTCGCCGAGCCCGTCGAATGGACCGGGCGCGTCTTCGCCGATCTGCGGGTGTCCTCGACGGCGCCCGACACGGATTTCATCGTGCGAATCAGCGACGTCTATCCCGACGGGCGCTCCATCCTGATCGTCGATTATCCGTGGCGGATGCGTTACCGCGACGGCTTCGAAAGCGAGAAGCTCATGGAGCCCGGAGAGGTTTACTCCCTGAAAATCCCCGTCGGCTGGATGAGCCAGATTTTCAACCGCGGCCACCGCATCCGCGTCACCATCGCGAGCACCGGCGCGCCGCTCTACGAGCCCAACCCGCAAAACGGAAAGCCGCTCACCATCGAGTGGCCCGACGACGCGCGCGCCGCGACGAACACGATTCACCACTCCGCCGCCTATCCCTCGCGCATCCTCGCCCCGGCGGGAAACGGCGATTGATTTTCTCCGACCCAACAGGGTTGGGTCACCGGGTCAACCCTGTTGGATCGGACTGGCTTTCTTGCGTAAGGGACGGCGATTGCCGGTCCGGGGGATTTCGGCTGTAATCGCGGCATGATTTCCCGGCCCTCCCTTCCTCTCGCAACCCTTCTGCTCGCCGCGCTGACGGGTGTCCTGTCCGCGCAGGAAAATTCCGCGCCCGAATGGCCCATCCTCAAGCCGGCGGCCGACCGCGGTCCGTTGCCCGGCACCGAGGCCCTGACGGCGGAGGGCGACCTTACGCGGCAAATGATGGAGGGGATCGACCGTTTCCTCGATGGCCGGATCGCCGCCTCCGTCGAAGGCCGCGCCACCCGATGGAAGCGGGATGCGGCTTCGCCCGAGGCCTACGCCAAATCCGTCGCGCCGAACCGCGAGCATCTGGCGAAAATGCTCGGCCTGGACCGCGACGCGCGCCCGGCGGAAAACCGCTTCGAATTCGCCGGCCTCTCGCCGGGGCCCTTGGCGGAGGGCGACGGTTACCGGGTTTACCGGGTTCGCTGGACCGCCATTGGCGCCGTGGAAGGCCGCGGACTGCTGCTCGTTCCCGACAAGGACATCCGCCTCGACGCGATCGCCCTGCCCGACGCGGATGTGACGCCCGAGGCCCTGGCCGGACTCACGCCGGAGAGCCCCTGCACGCCCTATGCCGCCGCGCTCGCCCGCGCGGGATGCCGGGTGCTGGTGCCGATGCTGATCGACCGAAACGAGGAACGCTTTCAACTCACCCAGCGCGAGTGGCTGCACCGTCCCGCCTTCGAGCTGGGCCGGCACCTGATCGGCTACGAGTTGCACAAGATTTTCGCCGGGCTCGACTGCCTCGCCGCGTCCCGTCCGGAGCGGGCGGATCGCCCTTTCGCCATCGCCGGCTGGGGCGAGGGCGGCCTGCTTTCCCTCTACGCGGCGGCCCTCGACGAGCGGATTGCCGCGGCCTGTGTGAGCGGCTATTTCGGGCCGCGCGAGGCGCTGTGGACGGAGCCGGCCGAGCACAATGTCTTCGGACTGCTGCGCGAGTTTGGCGACGCCGAGATCGCCAGTCTCATCGCCCCGCGTCCGCTGGTGATCGAGCACGGCGCTTACCCGGACTTCGTTTACCGGCCCGACGCCGAAGGCAATCCGGAACGGCTCGACGAAAGCGCGAAAAAACCGGGCAAGCCGGGCCGCTTCCGGCGATTCACCGCCGAGGAGGTCAAGGGCGAGGCGGACCGGCTTCGCTCTCTCGTCAACCTGAGCGTGTTTCGTTTTCGCCTGATCGAATCCGGCACATCCATCTCCGCCCACGCCCTGACCGCCCTGCTCGAAGGCGCGAACCTCGCCGACGCCGCCGACATGAAGATCGCCTTCACGCCCCCGCCCGCCGACGCCGAAGGCGATTCAGCGCCGCTTTCGGGTCATCGGGCGGAGCAGGCCGCGCAGATCGACCGGCACAACCAGTGGGCGCTGATCGAGTCCCGCCAGGATCGCGCGAACTACTTCGCCGACCTCAAGACGGACTCGCTCGGGAATTTTGAAGGGACGATCGAACCCTACCGCGAGAAATTCCGCGCCGAAGTCGTGGGCGCGTGGGATCTCGATCGCCTGCCGCCCAACGCCCGTTCGCGAAAACTGGAGGAGGGTCCGAAAACCGTCAGCTACGAGGTCACGCTCGACGTGTTTCCCGATGTGTTCGCCTACGGCATCCTGACCCTGCCGAAGGATCTGAAGCTCGACGGCCAGGAAAAGCGCCCCGTCGTGGTCTGCCAGCACGGGCTGGAGGGACGGCCCCAGGACGTCGTCGGCGAGGAGAAGTTCAAGGCCTACAAGGCCTTCGCGACCCGGCTGGCGGAGCGCGGATTCGTCACCTTCGCCCCTCAGAACGCCTACATTTTCTTCGATCTGTTCCGCCTCCAGCAGTTCAAGGCGCAATCGCTCGGAGGCACGCTGTTTTCGACCATCGTGCCGCAACACCGGCAGATCACGGACTGGCTCGCGTCGCTGCCGTTCACGGACGCGGAGCGGATCGCGTTCTACGGGCTGAGCTACGGCGGGAAATCGGCCATGCGCATTCCGCCGCTGGTGGACCGGTATTGCCTGTCGATCTGCTCGGGCGACTTCAACGAGTGGGTCTGGAAGAACGCCGCCACGGACGAAAAATCGCTGCGCTACAGCTACGCGAACAAGCGGGAATACGAGATCTTCGAATGGAATCTCGGCGGCACCTTCAACTACGCCGAAATGGCGGCCCTGATCTGTCCGCGACCCTTCATGGTCGAGCGAGGCCACTTCGACGGCGTCGCGCCGGACGAGACGGTGGGCTACGAATTCGCCAAGGTCCGGAATCTCTACGACGGGCTGCTCGGCATTGGCGACCGCTGCAAAATCGAGTGGTTCGCCGGACCGCACACGATCAACAGCACTGGAACCTTCGCCTTTCTCCACAAGCACCTGGACTGGCCGGCGCCGAAGCCGTGACCCGCCAAAGCGCGCGTTGAAATCGACGTCTGTTCGGACTATTTTAGTTCGTCATGTCCGCTCTCGTCGATTCCCGCCGCTGGACGCTCGAGGAATATTTTGCCCTCGGGGAACACGGCATTTTGAAACCGGACGAACGGACGGAACTCATCCGCGGAGAAATCGTTGTGACGCCTCCACCCGGCCCTTGGCACAGTGGTTCGGTAAACCGAATCAACCATCGACTGCATCGACTCGTCGGCGACCGGGCGATTGTCGCCTGTCAAAACCCGATCGTTCTGGGAGACGATTCAGCGCCCGAGCCGGACTTTGTCCTGCTCTGGCCGCGTGACGATTTTTACAGCACCGGCCACCCGACCCCGAAGGACGTGATCCTGGCCATCGAGATCGCCGACTCCTCCTACTTGTTCGACCGCAACGTCAAGGCGGGTCTCTACGCGGAGTTCAATGTCCCGGAGTTCTGGCTCGTTCATCGGCAGCGGCGGAGCGTCACCATTTTCCGCGATCCCGCCGACGGGCGCTACACTTCCGAGATCGAGGTTAAGGCTGGAGACTCGCTGGCGATCCCGGAGTTGGACATCGCGGTGTCGGCGGCGGATTTGGGTATTTGAAAACGACCCCGATGGCCGCTCACTTCGGCGGCTTGATGAGCGGCTTGTATTCCGGCCACACGATCCGGTGGCCCTCGTAGCGGGGCCATTCCCAGGCCGGCCAGACGGGGCTTTCCTCGCGGACTTCGTGGTATTTTTTCAGGAGCGCCTCCTTCATGCCCTCGTAGCGCGCCGTTTCCTCCCGGCTGAGGTCTTTGGTCTCGCCAATGTCGTCGCGCAGGTTGAACAGCTCGAAGCCGGTCAGTTCGGCCGTTTGGTAAATGCGAATTTCCTCCTCGGTGATGTCGGCGGCCGGTTTCAGATCGGGCTGATCGATCCGGGCCACAAGTTTCCAGTCGCCCTCGCGGATGGCGACTTTCACGTCGCTCTTCGCCCGGATAAAATGCCAGTAGAGCGGCGTGGTTCGCTCGATCGGCTTGCCGGACAACAAGGGCAGCCAACTGGCGCCGTCGAGCCGGCGGTCCTTCGGCGGCTCGATTCCCGCGACGGCGCAGAGGGTCGGCAGCACGTCGACGCCGCACACCGGCTCGGTGTTCTCCGCTCCCGCCTCGGTGTGGCCGGGCCAGCGCAGGATGCCGGGCACGCGGATGCCGCCCTCCCAGACGGCGCCCTTTTTGTCGCGCAGGGGACCGGTCGAGCCGTAGGGATGCTTCGCGGTGATGGCCGGGCCGTTGTCGCTGGTGAAAAAGACGAGGGTGTTGTCCCGCAGCCCGAGACTGTCCAGCTCGGCCATCAGGCGCCCGAAGGCGGCGTCCATCTGCGTGATGTTGCCGAACAGCGCCCGCTGGCTCGGATCCTCGAAGCGCGCGTACTGCCGGGTGAAACGCTCGTCGGTCGCGACGGGCTCGTGGGGCTCGCTGAAGCAGACGAACTGGAAAAAGGGCTTCGCCGGATCGCGCCCGTGGCGCAGCCACTCGATCGCCTCCGCCGAGACGAGATCGGCCGAGTAGCCCTCCAGCGGCCCGACGGGAACGCCGTTGCGGACGAAGTTCCACGGGTTGCGGTGATTGGGCAGCGCGTTGTTCTGGATGGAAAACCAGTGGTCGAAGCCGTGGTCGGAAGGCTGCGGCTGGCCGGGCAGGTTGAAGGCGCCGTTGAGGTGCCACTTCCCGGTGTGGCAGGTCGCGTAGCCGGCGTTTCGCAACAGCGTGGCCACCGTGATCTCCGACTCGCGCACATGCATCGGCGAGAGCATCGGGATCCAGTTGTGAATGCCGATTCGCCACGGCGTGCGACCCGTCATCAGGCCCGCCCGGGAGGGCGAGCAGTTCGCCGCCGGCGCGTAGTAGTCGGTGAACCGCACCCCCTCCGCCGCGAAACGATCCAGATGCGGCGTGCGGACCTCGGTGTTGCCGTAGCAGCCGAGATCGCCGTATCCCAGGTCGTCGGCCAGCACGACGAGAAAGTTGACCGGCTCCGTTTCGGCGGCGGGCGAACCGGCCGCGAGCCCGGCGAAAAACGCGCCCGCCGGCAGAAGAGTGAGAATTCTCCGAATCATGGCCCCGATCCTGTCACGAAACGGACGCCGCCTTCAATCCCGAACCTTTCCGTGAAAGCGCACCCTCGTTTTCCCCCGAAAACGAGAGTGCCGCGGCCCGGGCACCTGCCAATAACCCGGACCGCGGCTTACCCCTCAACTCGGGAAAAGCGGCTGAGCCAAATCCAAGGGAAACCCTTCAGAAACTCAGCCGCAATCCCACTCCGTACTGATTCACTTCTTCAGAGAAAGACGCCCCGCCCCACAAGCTCACGCTGGGGAGGAGATGCAAAAGGGCCTTGAGATCGACCGACACGTTCGAGTCGCTGTCGATGTTCATGAAAGTCACGCCGCCGTTCAGCTCGATCAGATCGCCGATCGCCCAGCGCACGCCCGGCGACGCGTAATAACCGTAGCCGTCGAAGGAATCGAGAAAACGCGCCCCGGTCAGCTCCTGATGCGCGATGCCCGCCTCAAGCACAAGATCGAAGCCCGTCGCGATCGGCAGGCCGATCCCCGCGCCCAGTTGCCAGGTCACGTAGTCGAGATCCTGACCCGTCGTCTGGTCGGCCGGCGAGGCGAACCCGAGCGCCGCCTTTACATAGAGGGAATCGACCAGCGGCACCGACAGCACCCCGCCAAAACCGCCCGCCGTATCGACCGCGTCGCTCTGGAAGTCGTGATTGAAATACCCGAGGTCGAAGTAGCCGTAGCTGAAATCCGATCCGCCAAACAGCGAACCGCGGCTCCCGCCCCCGGACCCGCCGCCGGTGTCAAAACCCGAGTCCCAGTAGGACGAATCCTGCGCCAGAGCCGGGGCGGCCGAAAACAGGAGAAAAAAAGCGGCGAAAAGAGAGGGACGAATCATGGAAGTCTCGGGGAGGAGATTGCCAAGGAGAACTGATGTCTAAGTTTAATAAATTTTTAGCTGCTCGCAACCAAAAATTTGAAAATTTTTGTGTTTTTGCCTCTCATTTTTGAAAATTTGAGCCATTTGCACGGGAATATCGCCCTATCGGCACAAAAATTCGTTCCCAGGACCAATCCGAAAAGGCCCATGCTCGCCCCGCGGACCCGCGAAAACGGGCGGCGGGAACGGGCCGCCAGCCCGTGGCCTCTGGAAAAATCGCCGAGCGCTTCCCTATTTCCCGCCTTTCGGCGCCGGGACCGCGATGAAATCCATCAGCAGACCGCGATCTCTGTCGGCCAGCGTTTTCACCGCCACCTTCGACGCGGCGGGCGGACGCGCGGGATCGAACACATGCGGCCGGATTTCATTGTGCGCCTTCGAGACGGCGTCGTCCGAGACGTAGTAGGTCGCCTTGACGAGATGACGGAGATCCGATCCGGACCCGCGCGCGAAGTCGTCGAGCCGGGCGAAGGCGCTTTTCACCTCCGCGTCCGGCGTGTCCGCCTCCGTGCCCACGATGCCGCGGGTGTAGAGCAGCGTGTCGCCATGGACCCGCGCCACCCGGCTGAAAACGGGCGAGGCCTTGTCGCCCGACGGCGTGAAAAACGTCAGCGTTTCCTCCGTTTCGGCCCGGTCCGGGGCGGCGGCGATCATTTCGATCTCCGTCGGCAACGACGAGGTCCACTCCACCAGCACGACGGGTGGCGCCCCGGACTCGCCAAAGGCCGCCTCGATTTCGCGATGGACGGATTGCCAGTCGCTCATGGGCTGGACGAAGGCCTTGATCCGCACCGCGTCCGCGGGCCGGCCGCCGAGTTCCTTCAACACGGCGAGCAATTCGGCGACCGTCCCGCGGGTCGCCTCGGCGAGCGTGTCGGCCTTCGCCGCGCGACCCGATAGGTGGAAAATGTCGCGCCCCGGCGGCATCGTCGCCGTGTCGCCCTGGAAATGCTCGACGACCGGCCCCGCGTCGGGAGCGGCCTTTTTCCACACCACCGCGTCCCCCGCGACCCAGGCGCCGCCCGGCAGCGGCGTCACCACGAGCGTGACCGCCGGCATCCGCACGCCCGGTTGCCAGCGGCCGCGGACACCCGCGCGCACGGCGTCGAGCAGCGCGGGGTCGTCCGTCGAGGCGTAGAGATTCAACCGCGCCGCGTCGTCGAGATCCGCGCCCGCCGCGCGACAGAGGTCGCCGAGCTGTTTGAAAAGGTCGCCCAGCCCGCCCTCGGCGGTGGCCGTCGCCTGCCGCGTGTGGACCAGTGCCCCGCGATGTGCCTCGACCAGGTCGCAGTCGCCCGACTCCGGGGCGAATCGATATTTCAAACCCGTGTCCTGAGCCACCACCGTCGCCGCCGCGAAGCCGAGCGCGGTTCCCCACACGACGAATTTCCGAGATTTCATGATTCCGAAAGCCATCGCTCGCGATTCTCCAAAACAAACGCGTCATCGACAAGCCACGAATACGCCGCGCTGACGCGGTCGATCCGCTCCGCCTGACCGGGAGACATCTCCTCGGCGGGATTGAGGCAGCGTCTCGACGGCAGCAGGCCCCGCCGCCGCAGCACTTCGTTGATGCCGGGAATGCAGCCCGCGAATCCGTTGGCGGCGTCGAAGAGGGCGGCGTTCGCGTCGGTCAGTTGCGCGTTTCGCGTCAGCCACTCCGCCGGAACCGATTCACCCTCGCGAATCCGCAAAATCTCCGCGTGCATCTCGACCGCCCGCCGCGTCCAGACCGCCCACTGCCCGAGCAGCCCTCCGGCAAAGCGCCGCGCCGGCGCCCGCTCGTCCTCGCCAAAGCGATGCGCCGTCAGCAGATCGCCGATGATGTGATCGTCGTTCCCGGTGTAGAGCGCGATGTCGTCGCGGCCCGCGTCGGTCAGCGCGCGAATGACCTCGAGGGTCCGGTAGCGGTTGAAAGCCGCGATCTTGATCGCCACGACGTTTTCGATTTCCGCGAAGGCGCGCCAGAAATCGTAGCTCAGGTCGCGACCGCCGACGGCCGGTTGCAGGTAAAAGCCGAAGACCGGCAGCGCCTCCGACACCGCGCGGCAATGGGCCACGATTTCGGGCTCCGTCCACGTCTTCAGCGCCGCGACGCTCAGCAGACCCGCGTCGTAGCCGAGGCGGCGGGCGGTTTCGGCCTCCCCGAGCGCCTGGGCCGTTTCGCCGCAGAGGCCCGCGATCCGGAGCAAACAGGGTTGAGTCCCCGACCCAACCCTGTTGGCGCAAAGCTCCAGGACCGGTTCGAACAGCCCGTGCCGCGGTTCGCGGATCTCGAATTGCGTCGTGTGCACCCCGACCGCGACCCCGAGCGCGCCCGCCTCGCGATAGTAAGCCATCAGCGCCCCCTGGTGCCGCTCCGACCAGGAGCCGTCCTCGTTCAAAGCCAGCGGACAGGCCGGAATCACCCCGCCCTTCAACAATCGCGCCCTCAGCTCGTCCAATTCCATTTCAAAAGCGTCAGTAATTCCCGTCCCGCGCCTCGAACCGCGTCGGCTTGCCGAGCGTTTCGCCGCCCGCTTTCACCCATTCGGCGACCCAGGCGATCATGTCGTCGATCCCCACCGCCGGCGGGCCGAAAAGGCGATGCGCCTTCGAAGCGTCATTGAGCCAGGCCGATTCGGCTTCCGCGCCGGTGATGACGGGTTCCTTTCCGAAATGCCCGCCGAATTTCTCCGCCAACTCGCGCACGCGGAGGATGCCGGGGCCGGTGACATTCAGCACGAAGGGCGGCGCGTCCGCCAGCGGCAGAGCCTGGATGGTGTGCGAGAGGGCGTCGGATTGCCAGACCACGTTCACATGCCCCATGGTGACGTCGACGGGCAGACCGGCGGCGACTTTCTGGGCGATGTCGAGCAGCACGCCGTAGCGCAAGTCGATCGCGTAGTTGAGCCGGATCAGCGCCGAGCGCGTGCCGTGGCGGTCCGCCGCGTCGCGAAAGGCCGCCTCCCGCCCGAGACAGGAAATCGCGTAGTCGCCCACGGGAACGGTGTCGCTTTCCTCGGTGGAGCCGCCGCTCGCCGGTGTCGTGAACGAATAGACGCAGCCCGTCGAGAGAGCGACGAGGCGGGAGTCGCGAAAGCGCTCGGCGACGCGCGCGGGCATTTCCACGTTCATCCGGCGCAGCAGGTCCGGATCGTGCGCGGTGCCGAACTTGACGCCGGCAAGGAAAAACACGTTGGGAAACGCCGGCAGACGGCTCAGTTGATCCGGCACCCCGAGATCGGCGGGAATGGCCACGATGCCGTGTTCCTCGAAGCGCGCCCGCGCCCCCTCCGAGCCGAAGCGCGACACCGCCACCACCCGGCGTTCGGAGTCCGGACCGTCCGTCGCCTCGATGGCCCGGCGCAGCATGCGGCAGAGGTGAAAGCCCATCTTCCCGTTGGCGCCGAGCACGGCGAAGTCACCGGAGCGGTCGCCGACCGTTCCCAGGACGCCCGCGTCCGGGCGGCTCATGAAATCGTCGAGCGCGGCGGCGGTGGCGGGCGAAAAGGGAAGCGCGGATTCGGTCACGGCGGCGATTCTGCCATGCCGCGCCCCGGCGAACCAAGCCCCGATCGCGCCAAAACGGTTTTTGAAACCGGCGATTCCATTGGGCGAAAAGGTTGAATCGGCGTATTCTGCCGAACGATGAATTTTCCCGACATCGATCGCATCACCATCGATCCCGAGGTCATGGGCGGCAAACCCTGCATCCGCGGGATGCGCGTCACGGTGGGAACGATCACCGGCCTGCTCGCATCGGGCGCCTCCGTCGAGGAGATTCTGTCGCTTTATCCTTATCTTGAGAGGGAGGACATCCCGGCGGCACTGGCCTATGCGACGTGGCGGACGGAAGAACAATCCCTTCCCTTGGCGACGACGTGAGGGTCCTGATCGACGCCAATCTTTCACCGGATTGGAAAGAGGTTTTCGAATCGGTGTTCGTTGCCGCTTCGCATTGGACGGATTTTGGCGACTCTCGCGCAAAGGACTCTGAAATTATGAGATACGCGCGTGAACATGACATGGCCGTTTTCACCCACGATCTCGATTTCGGGGCGATCCTTTTCCACACCGGGGCGGTTTCTCCAAGGGTGATTCAGCTCCAATGCGAGGATACGAGGCCGGCAACCATGGGTACGCTGGTGCTCGGTGCGCTGGCACAGGCACGAAGCGAATTGGAAAGCGGGGCGATCCTCACAATAGATCCCCGCAAGCATCGTCTGAGCCTTCTACCTATCGGTCGCCGGTGACTGATTCGTGATGTCGCAACGCCCCGCGAATTCCCATTTACACCGCCCCCCGCGCGGCGAAAAATGGCGGCATGCGTTTTCGTTCCTTGCTGATCGCTCTCATCCTTGGCGCGCTCGCCGACGCGCGCGCCGATGACCGGCCGAACTTTGTCTTCTTCATCACCGACGACGTCTCGGCCGAGGATCTCGGCTGCTACGGGCATCCGCTGGTCAAGACGCCGAATCTCGACAAGCTCGCGGCCGGCGGGATGCGCTTCACGAACGCGTGCCTCACCATCAGCAGTTGCAGCCCCAGCCGCTGCAGCCTGATCACGGGGCGTTACCCGCACAACACCGGCGCCGCCGAGCTGCACACGACGCTGCCGCCCGGGCAGTTCCTGTTTCCCCAGTCCCTGCGCGACGCGGGATACTACACGGTGCTCTCGGGAAAGCATCACATGGGACCGAACGCCGATCCGGCCTTCGAGAAAATCTCCAAGGGAAAAGGCCCCGGCAAGGAGGAGGATTGGGTGCAAATCCTGCGCGACCGGCCGAAAGACCGCCCGTTTTTCGCGTGGTTCGCCTCGACAGACGCGCATCGCGCGTGGCAGATAAACGATCAGGCGCCGATCTACGATCCCGCCGAGGTGCCCGTGCCGCCCTACCTCGTCGACGGCCCGAAGACGCGCCAGGATCTCGCCGACTACTACCACGAAGTCAGCCGCACAGATCATTTCGCCGGGGAAATCGCGGCCGAGCTGAAACGGCAGGGCATCGAGGGAAACACCTATTTCATCTACACCGGCGACAACGGGCGGCCTTTTCCGCGCTGCAAGACCCGCCTCTATGACAGCGGCATCCTGCCGCCGTTCATCGTCAGTTGCCCCGGCAAAATCGAGCCCGCCGTGACGGATTCGCTCGTCAGCATCAACGTCGATCTCGCCCCGACGATCCTCGAGCTGGCCGGCGTGGCGCGCGATCCCCGGATGCAGGGCGTCAGTTTCGGCAAGGTGTTGGAGGATCCGAAGGCGACCGTGCGGGACGCCGCCTTTGCCGAGCACAACTGGCACGTCAACCAGGCCCACGAGCGCATGGTGCGCGAGGGCGGCTGGCTCTACATTCGCAACGCCTGGCCCGAGCGGCAGATTCTCTGCGTCGAGTCCGCTCCCGGCATCCCCTCCGGCGACGAGCTGTGGGAGGCCCACGACAAGGGCGCGCTGAACCCCGACCAGCGCGACATTTTCCTCGTGCCACGCCCCGCCGAGGAACTCTACAATGTCTCGAAAGACACCAACCAGCTCAGAAACATTGCCGCCGATCCTCAGAACGCCGAGACCCTCGCCCGGCTCCGCAAGCTGCTCGACCGCTGGACCGAGGAAACCGGCGACACCGTGCCCGAAAACCCGACGCCCGACCGGCAGGACGCCCACGGAAAGAAGAATCCCGATTTCAAATACGGCGAAATGCCCGGCGCCGCCCGCGACGCGACCGCCATCACGAAGCCCGGTCCGATTCGCCTGGACTGACGCCGGTCCCAAATTGCCGCTCCACCGCCGCCCGCGACATTTCGCCGAAGTGGCCCGGCAAAAACCCGCGCGCTCCCGTCGCCAACAGACGGCCGATGCTCGCCCGCGTCGCGGCTTCGTCGTCGTGGAAAAACGCCGCGCGGGGCCGGTCCGGCCGCCACAGACTCCCGCGAAAAAGATCGCCAATCACCGCGTCGCCGCCGCCGAGGATGAAACTCACCGAGCCGCTCGTGTGCCCCGGCGTGTGCAGCCAGCGTCCCTCCGGTAACCCGAAGGCCGCCAGCGATCCCTCCTCTCCCGACGATGGCGCGTCGAAAAACGCGTCCGGTTCGAAGGGCGGGAATTCCGGGTTCAAAAACGGATGCATCGCCCGCGCCATCCAGTCGCGCGGATGGATCGTGCCGTGATGCCCCGCCCGCACCCGGTCCGCCTCCCATGAATGAACCGCCGTCTTCGCGCCCGACAACGCCGCCAGCCGCGCCGTGCAGCCCGCATGGTCGGAATGCCCGTGCGTGTGCAGGATCCACGCCAGCGATTCCGGCGCCACGCCGAGCCGCCGCAGCGCGCGAATCAGGCGGTCGAAGTCGCCGGGCACGCCGGAGTCGATCAGCACGGGCCGCCCGCCGGGCACCAGCCAGGCGTTCGAAATGCTGAGCCGTATCCGGCGGACTCGCGGCGGGGCCTCGTTTTCCATCCATCCCACCGTAACGCGATTACGGCGCGCGGAAACCTTGGAATGAGACCCGGATTTTCGCTAAGATTTCACCCGTTCGCCTCCGGCTGTGGTGTTCGTCGTGAATCACCCGCCCTCAACCGGTTGCGAACGGTTCTCGCACTCAGTTCAGCCCCTCGTTTGTCATGAAATCCGCGATCCTCTCCTTCGTGGCGATGCTGGCCCTTTCCGCCGGACCCGCCATCGGAAAAACCGCCTCCCCCGACGCCCCCTCGGCCCAAGTCGACGCCCTGCTCGCCCGGTTCTGGAAACAGCGCGGCGTCGAGCCGAATCCCGTGGTCGACGACGCCACCTTCCTGCGGCGCATCTACCTCGATGTCGCCGGGCGCATTCCGACCGTCGAGGAGACCCGCGCCTTCCTCGCCGACCAGAGCCCGAAGAAACGCGCCGCCCTCATCGACGCGCTTCTCGACTCGGAGGCCTACGTCAGCCATTACTACAATTACTGGGCCGACATCCTGCGCATCAACCAGCAGCAGGGCGGCGGGCAGAACGTGGTGCCGGCCTACATCCAGTATGTGAAGAACGCCCTTCGCGAAAACAAGCCCTACGACCAGTTCGTCCGCGACCTCGTCACCGCCGAGGGCGGCGGCTACGAAAACGGCGCCATCGGCTACTACTACCGCGACCGCGGCATGCCGCTGGACAACATGGCGAACACCATTCGCGTCTTTCTCGGCACCCGGCTCGAGTGCGCCCAGTGCCACAACCACCCCTTCGACAAGTGGACCCAGATGGATTTCTACCACATGGCGTCCTTCAGCTACGGCGTCACCATCCAGGGCCAGCGCAACGCCATGAGCGACGTCCAGCAGACGATCCAGCGCAATACCGACCTCTCCAACCAGGAGAAAAGCGACCTGCGCCGCGCCTTTCAGGAAATCTCCCGCCCGCTGCGCAACAACCAGATCGTCTCCTACAACGGCGACCGCCTCGCCGAACTGCCGCACGACTACAAATACGACGACGCCAAGCCGAAGGAGAAAATCGAGGCCCAGACCATTTTCGGAGCGAACCCCGAGGTCGTCAGCCCCGGCGCCAAGCTCGACGAATACGCCAAGTGGATGACCTCGCCGGAAAACCCCCGCTTCACCACCGTCATCGCCAATCGCCTCTTCAAACGCGCCATGGGCCAGGGTCTCATCGAGCCCGTCGACGAGTTCCTCGACGAGACCGTGCCCGCCAGCCCCGAGCTGATGGAGTTTCTGACGCGGCAGATGATCGCCTACGGCTACGACATGAAAGCCTACCTCCGCATGCTCTTCAACACGAAGGCTTACCAGCGCGAGGCCGTCTCCGCCGACCTTCTGGAGCCGACCGACTATGCCTTCACCGGCCCCCTGCTGCGCCGCATGTCCGCCGAGCAGATCTGGGATTCCCTCGTCACCCTCGTCAATCCCGATCCCGAGGCCGGCAATTGGAAACAGGCCCTCGAACTCCAGGTCCGCGACGCCAACTACCAGATGCTCACCGCCGCCATCGAGTCGAAGACGCCCGACCAGCTCATCGCCGACGCCAAGACGATCGCCCAGCGCCAAAAGGGCATCCAGGAGGAACTCGACCGCATCCAGAAAGCCCAGGTCAAGGCCCGGCAGAACAAGGAAACCCAGAAAGCCCGCGAACTCGCCCAGGAAACCAATCGCCTGCGAACCGATCTGCGGACCAACGTCTTCAACACCGTTTACAAACCCGCCCTCGCCAAGGCCGCCATCGAAGTCGCCTCCCTCGAACTGCCCGAGGACCTCGGCGAAATCGAAATGAAGCCCGACATGGTCGACGACAACGGGCGCCCGACCCGCGAACTGCGCGACCGCATCCAGAAGGCGGAGAACACCCTCGCCGAGCGGCAGCTCGATTCCCTCGGCATCGCGGACGATCGCGATCGCCGCAACATGGCCAACTACCTGCGCAACGTCAACAACACCTGGCTGCGCGCCGCGAACCTCCAGACCCCGGCCCCGGCGAATCATTTTCTCCGCCAGTTCGGCCAGTCCGACCGCGAGACCATCCAGAACGCCGAGGACGCCGCCTCCGTGCCCCAGGCCCTCACCATGCTCAACAGCAACATTTTCGAAACCGTCACCAACGGCGCCTCCGTCATCGGCCGCGCCATGGCCGGGACGGAAACGCCGGAGTCGAAGATCGAGACCCTTTTCCTCGGCCTTCTCAACCGCCCGCCCACCGCCGAGGAAACCGCTCTCGTGCTCGCCGACCTCGAGTCCCGGGGCGACGACCTTTTCAAGGACACCGCCTTCGCCCTGCTCAACTCGCAGGAGTTCTACTTTGTGAAATAACCTCGACCCAACCCTGTTGACTCCCGGACCCAACCCTGTTTGATCCCCCTTCGTTCACACACCCCAATCACCCGAATCCCGTCATGAAAACGCTGCTCAACCAATCCGACGAACTCAGTCGCCGCCGTTTCCTCTCCGGCGCCGCCAGCACCTTCCTCGGCGTCGGCATGCTTCCCGCCCTCGGCGGACGCGCCTTCGCCGCCGGCGAAAACGCCTCGCCTCTCCGCCAGATCGCGACCGCCAAGCGCGTCATTTACCTCTACATGAGCGGCGGGATGAGCCACCTCGACACCTTCGACGTCAAGCCCGGCGCCGAAACCCAGGGACCGACCAAGGCCATCCCGACCTCGGCCGACGGCGTCCGGATCAGCGAATACCTGCCGAAGCTCGCCAGGCACATGCACCACGGCGCGATCGTCAACTCGCTCTCCTCGAAAACCGGCGCGCACGACCAGGGCAACTACCTCATGCACACCAGCTACGAGATGCGCGGCACCATCAAACACCCCGCCATCGGCGCCTGGATGCAGAAGTTCCTCGGCCGCGACAACGCGACCCTGCCCGCCTCGGTCGTCATCGGAGGCGGCAGCCGCCATCCCGGCGCGGGCTTTTTCGAGTCGGGCGTGGGCCCGGTCATGATCGGCGACCCGAACAGCGGCCTGCAAAACGTGAAATCGCGGATGAAACAGGACGATTTCCAGTACCGCCTCGGCCTTACCGAAAAGCTCAGCACTAATTTCCGCGAGCGCTACGGCAAGAAGGACGTTCGCGCCTACACGTCCATGTACGAGGACGCCGTCAAGCTGATGGAAAGCCCCGACCTCGCCGCCTTCGACATCTCGAAGGAGTCCGAGGAGGCCCGCAAGGCCTACGGCGACGACCGCTTCGGACAGGGCTGCCTGCTGGCCCGGCGCTTGGTCGAAAGCGGCGTCCGCTTCGTCGAGGTCACCCTCGGCGGCTGGGACACGCACCAGGCGAATTTCGTCCGCGTGCCCGAGCGCTGCGACATCCTCGACCGCGGCATTTCCACTCTCGCCAGCGATCTCGAGAAACGCGGCATGCTCCACGACACGCTCATCGTCGTCGCCTCCGAGTTCGGCCGCACGCCGATCATCAACCAGAACGTCGGCCGCGACCATTACCCGAAGGCCTTCAGCGCCCTCTTCCTCGGCGGCGGCATCAAGGGCGGCTCGATTTACGGCAAGACCGACGAGACCGGCGAAAACGTCGTCGAAAACGGCGTCGGACCCGCCGAGATCAACGCCACCATCGGCTACGCGCTCGGCCTTCCGCTCAATCAGGTGCTCTACAGCCCGAGCAAGCGCCCCTTCACCGTGGCCCACGACGGCCGGCCGCTGACCGAGCTTTTCGGCTGAGCCGATTCGCCGTAACGGAATCTTCGAAAACCCCGCGCGGAGGCCTCGCGTCTCCCGCGGGTTTTTCGTCTCCGCATTCCTCGGTTAGAAAATATCCGGCTCCGGCGTTTCCGGGCCGTCGCGCAGAAAACGAAAGTCGCAGCCCTCGTGCGCCTGGGTGATCTCCGCCTCGTAAAGTTTCCCGTAGCCGCGGGCGAATTTCCGCGCCGGCGCGACCCAGGCCGCCCGCCTCTTTTCCAATTCCTCGTCGGACACGTCGAGGTGCAGCCGGCGGGTCGCGACATCGATCTCGATGCGATCGCCGCTTTTCACGAGCGCCAAGGGACCGCCCACGGCCGACTCCGGCGAGATGTGCAACACGCAGGCGCCGTAGCTCGTGCCGCTCATCCGCGCGTCGGAAAGGCGCAGCATGTCGCGCACACCGCGCTCCAGCAGGTATTTCGGGATCGGCAGCATCCCCCACTCCGGCATGCCCGCGCCGATGGGGCCGGCGTTCTGGAGCACGATCACCGAATCGGCCGTCAGGCCCAGCGCGGGATCGTCGATGCGGGCCTTCAGATCGGCATAACTCGCGAAAACCGCCGCCGGTCCGCGATGGCTCAGCAGGCGCGGCTCCGCGGCGGTCGGCTTGATGACCGCGCCGTGGGGCGCGAGATTTCCGCGCAGCACAAAGGTTCCGCCCGCCTTCGACACCGCGCGATCCGGCGTTCGAATCACTTCCTCGTCGAAGACCTCGGCGCCCGCGATATTTTCACCCAGGGTGCGGCCATTGACGGTGCGCGCGTCGAGGCGCAGGTGTCCCCTCACCCGGTTCAGCAGCGCGGTCAGGCCCCCGGCGTCGTAAAAATCCTCCATCAGGTAGTCCCCGCAGGGCCGCAGGTTCGCGATCACGGGCACCCGCCGCGAGATTTCGTCGAAGCGGTCCAGCGTCAACGTCACGCCGGCCCGGCCCGCCATGGCGATCAGGTGGACGATGGCGTTGGTCGAGCCGCCCAGCGCCATGTCGGTGACGACCGCATTGTGAAAGGCGTCCTCCGTGAGCAGGTCCCGGATTTTCACACCCTCCCAGGCCAGATCGACGATCCGTCGCCCGATCGCCGCCGCCATGCGGGCATGGGTTGAATGGACCGCGGGAATCGAGGACGAGCCGGGCAGGCAAAGCCCCAGCGCCTCGGTCACGGCGCACATCGTCGAGGCCGTGCCCATCGTCATGCATGTGCCCGGCGAGCGGGCGATGCCGTCCTCGAGTTCGCCCCACGCCTCGCCGCAGAGATTGCCCGCCTGCCGCTCGGCCCAGTATTTCCACATGTCCGTGCCCGACCCGAGCGTCTCGCCGCGCCAGCAACCCTTCAGCATCGGCCCGGCGGGGAGGAATATCGCGGGCAGGTTCGCCGAGGTGGCGCCCATGATCAGCGCCGGCACCGTCTTGTCGCAGCCGCCCATCAGCACCACGCCGTCGAGCGGATAGCAGCGCAGGGTTTCCTCGACCTCGAGCGCGACGAGGTTGCGATAGACCATCGAGGTCGGCTTCATGAAGCTCTCCGATAGCGTCATCACCGGAATCTCGAGCGGAAAACCGCCCGCCTGCCAGACGCCGCGCTTCACCTCCTGGGCCCGGTCGCGAAAATGCGTGTGGCAGTTGTTCAGGTCCGACCAGGTGTTCAGGATGCCGATGACCGGCTTGGCCTTGAAATCCTCCGTGTCGAAACCCATCTGCTTCAGCCGCGACCGGTGCCCGAACGAACGCTGATCGTCGGGCGCGAACCAGCGCGCGGAACGAAGTCGGGAAGGGTCTCTGGGGGCCGAATCGGGCATCCGGCAGAATCAACAGGGTCCGGTTTCCGATTCAACCCCGATTCCTCGCAAACCGGAAGTTTCCGATCTCCGGGTGGTCGCGACTCAATCCCCCTGCTCGACATCCGTTTCGACATCGACGGGCAGATTCCGCGCCTTGCCGGGAATCTTTTTCGGCGCGCGCTTCTTATTGGCGGGCTCCGGCGGCGACGCCGCGGGCGCTTCCTCGCCCTCGTGGACCGGCACCACCTTGATCTCGACATTCACCGGCACGGCGCGGAGATTTTCGATGATCGTCTCCAGTTTCTCCACCGTGACATCGGCGAGCGTCGCGGGCGCCAGGCGATCGTCGCGGGCCCGGGTCAAAACCTGCTCAATCCGGCTCAGCCCCTCGGCGAAACCGCTCATCGCCCCGACCACCCGGGTGACGGGGTCATGCTCTCCCGCCCCGCCGATCAACTGGTTGCGGCCGAAGCGGCGCTTGATCTCGGTCCAGCGCTCCGACTCGGGTTCGGTGAGCGCCCCTTCCAGCTCGCGAAATTTCAGCAGGTTCGCCTCCGCGCCGCGCGTCAGCGTCTGGGCCTCGCTTTCGTAGTGATCGCCGATCGCCGCGACCACCTCGGCGTCGGTCATGATGGGCAGGATCTTCTCCGCGATGCGGTTCATGTTTCGATACGAACCCTGAAGACGGAAGGCCGGCTCGGTGCGATAGGCCTCCTCCATCGCGGCGGACCGGATGTATTCGCGGTTCACCCGCAGAATCGTGTCGCGGACACGCATCAGTTTTTTCATGACCGAGACGAGTTCGTCGATCTCCTCCATGGTGTAGTTTCCCTCGAAATCGACGCCCTCCCGCGAGCCCGTCGCGGCGACGCGCATCACGGCGAAGACATCGCCCTGGCCGCGGGCGGCGAGCCTGCCGAGCACCGGATTCGACGTCAGCGAGTTTTCCACGTAGCTGTCTTCGAAGGCGTCCGCGTGGCCGCCGACGATGTCGCCGAGGTTGTGCGTGTCGGCCCGGTTGGCGAGCATGTCGGGAATCTGGAACTTCCCGCCGCTCTCGGTGTAGGGATTCCCGGCCATCACCACGCAGACCCGCTTGCCCCGCAGGTCGTGGGTGCGGGGGCGGCCGTTCCAGACGCCCTCGATCTTCCGCTGCGCGTCGCAGAGCGAGATGAACTTCTGGAGCAGCTCGGGATTCGTGTGCTGGATGTCGTCGAGATAAATCATCACGTTGTCGCCCATTTCGAGCGCCAGATTCAGGCGATGAATCTCCTCACGGGCGCCGGCGTTGGGCGCGTCCTCGGGATCGAGCGATTTCACGTCGTGCCCGAGGGCCGGCCCGTTGATTTTCACGAAGGTCAGTCCGAGCCGGTTGGCGACGTATTCCATCAGTGTCGTTTTCCCGTAGCCGGGGGGCGAGATGAGCAGCAACAGCCCCATGCGGTCGGTCCGGGTGTCCTCGCCGGCGGTGCCGAGCTGCTTGGCGAGATTCGAGCCGATCAGCGGCAGGTAAACGCGGTCGAGCAACCGGTTGCGGACAAAGGAGGACATCACGCGCGGCTTGAACTCGTCGAGCCGCATCGCGCCCCGGCGCTCCTCGATCAGGGCGACCTTGCGCTTTTGATAAGCCACGAAGGGCGGCACGACCTCCGCCTCGAAGCGCCGCATCCGCCGCGCGAGATCGTGATAGTCGAAACGGTAAACCCCTCCCTCGACGCGCGGATGCGATCCCGCGAGACCGCTCAGTTCGGCCGTCAGCGCGAGGTGTTTCACGGCGGTCAGTTCGAACTCGCCCCGAACCAGGTGAACCGCCGCCTCGACCAAACAGGGTTGGGTCGGCGACTCAACCCTGTTGGGTCGCAAAACCCCCTCCAACCAGTCGCGAACCACCTCGAAGCGCCCCACGGGATCGTCTTCGAAGGGAGAAAGGGCGTTTTCGAAGGATTTTTCGAGCCGTTTCGCGGTCAGGATCCGGCGAAATTCTTTCACCAGTTCCGCGGCGGCGGGCGAGATGGCGATCGCCGTCTCGTCGAGCCATTCGCGGAAAAGATAGAGGGCCGCCTCGCCGGGATCGGCCCCGTGGAGCACCGGACTGGAACGCTCGAGGGTCCGCCGGAAGGCCTCGATCGTGTCCCGGAGGCCCGCGACATGGGCCTCCGGCGCGCCGGCGCCGGCAAAGACGCGGCGCAGCAAGCCGAGGGCGCGGGCTTTTTTCTCAATCCTTTCGTCACCCTCCGCGAGCCAGAAAAGCAGGGCCAGCGCGCGTTCCTCGGGCGTGTGGCGAAGCAGGCCGGCGGCGAGATGGGTTTCGGCGAGGCTGGCGAGGATGCTCGCCGCGTCGCGGTCGTGGACGCCCTTGGTGTATCCCTCGGCGTAGCGCGGGGCCATGAATCGCTGGACCGCGGCGAGGCGGTCCGTTTCCTCCAGCGCCAGCCAGGCCGCGGTGTCGATGCCCTCGGGAGGCGTCGGCGACTCCAGGGCGCGAAGCAATTGCCAGGCCAGGGTCTCGGCGCGATAGACGTCCGCGTTTTCCGACACGCATTCCTGATCCCAGACGGGCTCGGTGGCGAGAAACTCCGGGTCGGTCACCGGCTCGAAGAATCCGGTGCCGGCGAGGTGAAAACACATCCGCCCGTCGCGGGGCACGATGGTCAGCTCGAGTTCCTGGCGGTTGACGGAGAATTTGTGGTTACCGAGCTGGAGGATGTCTCCGCCGTCCACAAAGAGTTCCTGGCGGTCCCGGAGCTGGCGGACGGCGTCCTCGCGCAGCGTCTTGAGCCGCGTCTGGATGTCGCCGGCCTTGACGCTGTCGCCGAGTTCCTCGAGCCGGGCCACAATGTCGCGCACCTTTTCGACCATGAGGTCGGCGGCGAGGTAACCGTGTATCTCCGCCACGGTCTCGAACCGGTCGAGCCGGTGACGAATGGTGGTCAGCACGCGCCCGGCCGATTTCTCGAGCGATCCGGCGCGGCGGTTGCGCTGTTCGACCAACTGGAGGCGCCGGCTTTCGAAGGCGTTGTACACTTCGTCTCGCTTTTCGGCGAGTTGCTCGACGTATTCGTCAAAGTCGGCGAACCGGCCCTCCAACTCCTCGAGCTGGACCATGGTCTTCGAGAGGTATTCCTCGCACTTCTCCGGAGCGTCGCAGAGGTCGAGGTAGTTGACGATGGCCTGGTCGATCAGCTTCACCTGGGCGCCGAACTGGGCGGCGCCCTCGACGCGGAAAAGCTCCCGGCGGCGGTTTTTCAGCGCGGCCCGCACCTGGTTGAGCGTCGCGTAGATGGTCGAAATGTCCTCGACGATCTGGGTGGTCTGGGTGGCGTCGGCGATCTTGAGATTGCCGACGATGTCGATGAGCATTTCGAGTTCGCCGCCGGTCCGGGTGAGGGCGGCCTCGACTTCGTCCGCCCCGGCGACTTTGGCGACGGAATCCACGGCGTCGGCGTGACCGTTGACCTGGGAACGATACGGATCGAGGGCCTCGGGTTTCAGCAGAAATTCGACGCAGTGCTCCGAAACGTGGCCGGTGGCCTCGGCGTTCTCACTCTCCAGCGCGTCGATCGCGTCGCCGTCGCTGTAGCGCAGGTCGCGCAGACCGACGATCTCGCCGCGCACCGCGCGCAGCTCCGAAAGCCGGTGCACGAAACCCATGATGTCGTCGGGCCGGGTGTTCCGGGCGGCGGTGGCGGCCTTCCTCGCGGCCTGAGCCACGCGCGCGGACTCGTCGGCGGTGGCGCGGCGGATGCGGCGGACTTTGTCGAACTCGGCGATGGCCGACTCGGCGGCGCCCCTGATTTCAAGCAATACGGGCTTCAGCTCGAAGGCCTCGGGATGGGCGGTCCAGAAATAGGCGTCGGTGATGTCGCCGGCGGTCTTGGCGAGGTCGACATACAGATCGGCGTAGGTGTCCTCCCTGGCGATGAGATTGAGCACCTCGTGGCACTCGGCCATGCAGCGGACGACGTCGGCGTTGCCGATCTTGTAAAGATGGCTCGCGGTCTTCTCGCCGGCGCGGAATTCCCCCTCCATGAACGGGGTCCGCCAAACCTGGAGGACGTGGTATTTCTGGGGCTCGTCGTTCGCCCGGAAATAGACCAGCTCGCCGTTCCGAAAGACCGAGTATCCGTGGCAGACGATGGGGGTCTCGACGCGGCGGGTGATGATGTTGTAGGCCATCAGCACGTAGACGCCGGTGAGGCGGTTGTAGAAGACGTAAAGGTGGTCCTCGCCGTTCGGCGACGCGACGCGACGCTCGAACAGCATGTCGGTCAGCCCGCTGTCGAATCGCTTCGTCTCGCCGGTCCGCAGGTGATAGCCGTCCGAGAAGATGATCCCGTGGTCCTCGGGCAGGAGCACGCAGGAGTTGGCGATGGAGTCGACGCGGGTGACGGTCCCGAGCTTTTCGTTGAAGACGAGATAACGCCAATGCTTTTCCTGATAGGGCAGTATCTTCAGCAGGATCAGGCTGCCGATGGAGGTGTAAAAAATCGCGGCGTCGTCGAGGGTCTGGTCGTGATGGGTGACGGACTCGACGTAGATGCCCTCGCCGGTGTCGGTGTTGTCCTCGATCTTGACGGTGAGATCGCCGCCGACGGTCTCGACAAAGACGCGGTCCTCGATCGAGACGTGGGGATAGGCGCCCTCGCGATACATTCCGCGGTGGGCGCGGGTCCATTCGAACTCCTGCTGCGGCGGGAAACGGTACTCGTGATCGAAGCGGTTGCCGAGATACTCGACCCGGCCGTCGCCCAGCAGGCGCCACTTGAAGGTTTTGACGTCCTCGACCGCCTTGCCGACGCGGAAGGCCATGAAGAAATGCGGCCCGATCCGCATGAACTTCACGAAGACGGTGTCGCGGTAAAACTTGTAGAGGTAGGCGAAATCCTCGGCGAACGAACCCGAATTCAGCGCGTCGAGCCCGGCGTCGGCGAAGGCGTGGGTTTCGGGATCGTATTCGTAAAGGGCGAAGACATCGGCGAGTTCGGTGGTCGATTTCAGACCGATGTGGACGTTGTAGCCGAAGACGAAACGGTTCCCGCCGATGGCGAACATGTCGCGCGGCACGCAGTTGTTTTGTGTGGTGACGCGTTCGGTGGCGATCAGGGAGGGCTCAACGGCGCCGAAGACGGCCTGGCGCTCCGCGTTCAGTTTCCCGAGCCGCTCGCGGAGATCGGCGCCGTGGGTCAGCAGCCGATTGCGGACAATTTCGTAGGCGCCGCCCTCCAGCCGGGCGGCGGGCGCGGCGTCCGCCTCGGCGGCGGGAGCGGCTGGGGTTTCCTCTGACAACGGAAAGGAGGGGCGGGTTCGGAGTTGTCGGCGGTGGCGGCGGGCGGCGAAGGATCGGCGCGCCGCCCGCCCACCATCACGGCGGTCACGCGGTGAGGCGTTTCATGACTTTGCCGGCGTTTTCGCCGCCGATGCCGAAGCGCTCGGCCGCGCCGAGCAGGGCGCTCAGCTTGGTCCGGGTGCCGTCGTCGCTCCCGGCGTCACCCATCATGCGCGTCAGGAGCGCGGCGATCGAGAGGTTCTTGAGATCCTCGCTCGACACGCCGAAGCGGTCAACCCACGCGGCGATCTGCGATTTGAAGTAGTCGGGATCGCCGTTGAAGAAGGTGTCCCGGATGTCGCTGAGCGTCTCGCTGTTTTCGACGAGGCGGTCGACGGCCTTGCCCTGGGTGATGGCGTTGGTGATGCGGTCGAAGAACTGCGTCTCGCCGCCGACGATGTCGATGTGGGCGCTCTCGAGGGCCTTCGACAGCACCTCGGAATGCTTCGCGGCGATGGCGCGGCGAACGTCGATCTCGGCGAGTTCGACGGCCTTTTCCTTCTCGAGCCGCAGCTTGAATTCCTCGTGCTCCTTGCCGGCGTCGTTGAATTTCTTCATCGCCTCGGCCTTGGAATTGATGCCCTTGGCCTCGGCATCCGCCTTGGCGCCGATCACACTGGCCTCGCCCAGGCCGGGCGCGGCGGTCTCGGCGGTGACACCCTCGGCGAGCGTCTTCTTGGCCACGGCGCGCTTTTCGGACGCGGTGCGCTCGGCCTCGGCCTCGATCACGACCTGCTCGGCGTGGAGCTCCGCCGCCTGCTTGCCGGCCTCGGCGAGTTTTACCGTTTCGTAGAGCGTCTGGTCGGCGTGCAGTTGCGCGGCCTCCTTCGCGGCCTCGGCTTCCTTGATTTTCCGGATCTGCTCTTCCTGGGCCGATTTTTCGGCGAGGGTGACGGCCACCTTCTTCTCGCGGTCGGCGCCGGCGAAGGCCTCGGTGTCGAGAATCTTCTGCTGTTCCTCGACCACGGTCTTTTCGACCGCGACGCGTTCCTTGATGACGTCCTGGATGGCCTTTCTTTCGACCTCGACCGCTTTTTCCTTCTCGATCTCCTTGAGCGTGGTGACGCGCTCGCGCTCGATCGACTCCAGCTCGCGGTCGCGTTTCACCCGCTCCTGCTCGACTCCGTCGGTGCGTTCCTTGTTGCGCTGGGCGACGAGGACTTCGCGGTCCTTGTTCTGGGTGGCGATTTCCACCTCCTCGTCGGTGGAAATGCGCGCGCGCTCCGACTTCAGGCGTTCCTCGGCCTGGATCTTGGCCGCTTCGGCTTCCTCGCGCGCCTGGACGGACGCGATCTCGCGCTTCTGTTTCGCCTCGGCCTCGGCCTGCTGGCGCTCCAGCTCCAGAATCGCCTCCTTGGCTTCGACGTCCTGTTTCTTGATGACCTTTTCCTTGTCGCGCTGGATTTCGTTGGCCAGTTTGGCCTGTCCGGCGGTCAGTTCGGTGATCTTCTTGATGCCCTCTGCGTCGAGGATGTTGTCCGGATCCATCGCCTTCAGGGGCGTCTGCTCGAGATAGTCGATGGCGGCGTCCTCGAGGGAGAAGCCGTTGAGGTCGGTGCCGATGAGCTTCACGATTTCCTCGCGGAAAGTGTCCCGCTCCTCGTAGAGTTCGATGAAATCGAAGCGTTTCCCGACCGTCTTGAGCGCCTCGGAAAATTTCGAGTCGAACAGGTGCTCGATGGCGGCATGGTTCGAAGCGCGCTCGCAGCCGATGGAGTTGGCGACCTTCTTGACGTCCTCCGCCGTCGGGTTCACCCGCACGAAGAAGGCCACCTTGATGTCGGCGCGGATGTTGTCCTTGCAGATGAGGCCGTTGGAACCGGTTCGGTCGATCTCGATGCGTTTCAGGGAGAGGTCCATCTCCTCGACTCGGTGGAGGATGGGAACGATCCAGATGCCGTCGAAGGCGACACGCGTGCCGCCGGACCCCGTGGAGATGATGGCGGTGCCTTTCTTCACCTTCTTGAAAAGGTTGGCGTAGAGCGCCAGGACCGCGATGAAGGCGAACCCCCAAGATAGCAGGTGAGCTTGCCTCACTGCTATCCGTTGTTGGACGAGCCCGCCGGTGGAGTCAGGGGCGCGGGGACGGCGGCTCTTGCGGATTCGATTTTCCGTTGAGCCTCAGCGCGTTGGCGTGGGGATCGGGTTTCAAGCCGCCTTTTGAGGGGCTCCGCGGGGGCCATGAGCTTGGCGCCGGCGGCGCGAAGCTCATGCTTCGAAGGCCGGGCCGAGGGTTGGGGCGCGAGAGGCGGATCTTAAGCCCGGATCGCGGTGTTTGTGCCGGGAAAACCGCGACAGAGGCGCGCGAAGAGACGCGACCGGCGCGGAGACGGCCTTTGGGAGGTGTCAGGGGAGGCGGAGGTCGTGGCTCATCTTCAGGCGGAGGGCCGCGCGGTTCGATGGTGGCGAGGAGTTTCATCTCCCGCCGCAGCGCGCAGCGGGGACGGGGAAGGATGACGGCGGGCGCCGGCTCGTCGAGTTCGCCGCAAACCAGGGCCCGGACGCGGAGGCGGACTTTGCGCGCCGCGCCGCTCATCCAGCCATGGTGGCGCACGCGCACAAACCCCTTGGGCAGGACGTGGAGGCACCAGCGCCTCAAAAACTCCTCGGGGGTGAGGAGGACGACAAACGGGCGGTTGGCGCCGCTCTGGTGGCATTGGAGACGAAGGCGGCCCTGCCCGTCATAGCCGAGGAGGCGACCGGGGCCGAGGGCGGATCGGAAAACGTAACGGGCGAGGTAGCGCAGGGCGGGCTTGCCCGAGCCGGTGTGGCGCGCGTCGGCGACCCATTTGAGCCGGAAGACGTCGGGATGATCGCGCACCAAAGCGGCGTGGATCTCGGGATGGCTGTTTTTGAGGGCGATTTCGAGGCGGTTGCGGAAGCGCGCGGCCAGCGGCGCGCCGTGAACCAGGAAATCGGGCTTGTCGGGATAACGCTCGCGGCCGTCGGGCGCGAGGACCACCCCCGGGACGACGATATGGACGTGGGGATGGTGCTGGAGCTGGCGGCCCCAGGTGTGCAACACCGTGGTGAACCCCGGGGTGCCGCCGAGTTTGGATCGGCAGAGGTCTTTGAGCGCTCCGGCGGCCTCGCGCAACAGCAGGTCGTAGAGGATGGCGGGTGGGCCTTGCGACGCGCGCAGGGCGTCGGGCACGGTGAGGGTGACCAGTAGGGCACGCCGGGAGGAGGCGGGCCTCCTGGTGGCGGCCCACTGTTGCTGATCGATGGCGCCGCATTGGGGGCAGGAGCGGTGGTTGCAACTGTGGTGGAAAGTGCCGGGCGTGCGCGTGGCAGGCGCATTGCCAGACCGCCCGCCGAGGGCGGGGTGCGCAGGACAGCACGGCCCGCGCCGCCCGGTAATGGGCGGCGGCGAGCCGCGGAGCGTGGGCGCGCGCGAAGCGCGGCCAATGCTCGCGCAAGACCTCGGCGAGAGCCAGGGCATGGCGGGCGGATCAGAGACCCGGAAGTGCGCGAGGACCTCGCGCGCCTTGCTCTCGCTGGCTTCGGTCAGGTGAAGGTAAACCAGGGTGGGCTTGAGCGAGGCGTGCCCGAGTACTGGCCGACCAGGCGGATGGAGACTCCGGCGTCGAGAAGGTGGGTGGCGAAGCAATGACGCAGGGGTGGCAGGTGACCGGGCGATGCCCGGTCCGCCGATCCCAGCCAGGGAAAGGACGGTGGCGCGCATGGCGGCCTGCACCGAGGAATCGCTCATCGGTTTGGAGGAGCGTCGCAAGGCGTCGGGCAGGGGTGGCACCGGCGCTCTTCCAGCGCGCCCCGGCGAGGGAAGAGCCACTCAGGATTGCGGTGGCGCTTCAGAAGGCGCGCAGCCGCTCGACGAGTTCCGCGGAACGGGAATCTCGCGATCCCTGCCGCCCTTGGCCCCGACGATGCGGATGACGCCGCGCGAGGCGTCGATGTGGCCGGGCTTGAGATGGATGGCCTCGCCGAGGCGCAGGCCGCAGTGATACATCAGGGTGAAGACGGCGCGAAACGTCCTTCCTGACCGCGCCGAGAAGCGGGCGACCTCCTCGCGGCTCAGGACGTTGGGGAGTTGCTCGTCGCGTCGTATCTTGATCCGGCTCCAGCCCCTCCACTTCCGGCCGAGGTGGTCGCGGTAGAAGGCGCGCAGGGCGCAGACGGCCTGGTTGACGGTGGAGTCACTGGTCGGCGCTTCTGGCGCAGGGAGATGAGAAATCGAGGACCTCGTTCTCGCGGAGTGTGGTGGGATCGCGGTGCGGGAAGGCCTCGTGGAGCTGGCGCACCCAGCAGAGGTAGGAGGCCCGGGATCGTGGCGCGAGACGGCCGAGATCGAGGTGGCGCTGAAAGTCGCGCCACCACTTGGCCGAGGCAAGATCCGCGGGGGACTCAGCGGACTGGCGGCGGCGTTTGGATGGGCGGGCGGACTGGGAGGGTGGTGGTGTTTTTTTTCATAAGCGCCCCAAGAAAAGATCGTCACCGAAGCGTGGCAAGGGTAGCATCAGGAGAGTCGGCGCCGCGAAGCGGCTCCGTTCAACAAGCCGACACCGATCACCACCGCGACCACGGTCACGGGAAAGGGAATTTCAGCGAGTATCATTGGAGTTTATGGGTTAGGGTTTCAGGAAATTTTTCGATCCGGCAGCGCGCGCACGACCCAGAGATCGCGCTCTTCGTCCTTGGCCACGACGAGAATGCCGGCCCCTTTTTCGAGGGCGGCGGCGCCATCCGAAAGCCGGGCGTTGAGCAACAGAGGCGCGCCCTTGGCGTCGACTTCGATCTGGCCGTATTCCTCCGTGATCCGGAGCGACCGGACCGTGCCGGTCAGGCCGACAATGGAGACGCTCTCCTCGGCCTTGCGCAGGAATTTCATCAGCGGTCGGAGCGGACGCACCGTCAGGCGCGTCAGGATGAAGGCGCCGATCACCACCGGAATCAGGATGAGATTCGCCCGCGAGGTGGAGCCCCCGGCGTTGAGATAGTGGTTCGCCAGCACATTGGCGCCCCAGGTGTACATCACCAGCAGGGTCAGCACGAAAGTCAGCGGCGCGTCCGACGCCCCGACGAAGCGCACCATCGCCTGGAGAAAGCTCAATCCGTGGTGATGGCCGTTTTCCGAATCGCCGTCTTCGCCACCACCATCGTCGGCTCCGCCATCGTCCGCTCCCCCGTCCAGCCCGTCGGCCGCGTCCGCCCCGCCTCCGTCCATCGAATCCAGATCGACGAGACCGAACATCGAGACGACCCAATAAAGCAGGACCACGCCGACCAGAATCGTCAGCGGCAGGTTGTGGCCTTTCAACGCTTCCTGGAGGATCTCGGGCATGACGGGGAATCGGTTTTCGTGGGTTTCGGGGTCGAGGATGACGAAATCCAGTCACCCGCGCAAGCCTCGAAAGAGCCGGATCGAACAGCTCTCCCGAATGGCGATCGCAGTATGTCCGCGGTCGCGAACCGGCGCGATTACAAAGGCCGAAACCGTTTGTAACCCTCCGGCTCGACCGCCCGCCGCCGCCTTTGCCAACACGCTTGTCATTCGGCGCCGATTCGGCCAAACTGCGTCCCGTCATGGAATCGCACGAGATCCTCAAGCACGCCTTCGAGCGGCCCCACACCAGCCCGAAACAGATCGCCTCGGAAATGGGGGTGTCCCTCTCCCTGGTTTACAAATGGGCTCAGCCGAACACCGACACCGGCTCCGGCAGCCGAAATCCCCTCGATCGCGTCAAGCAACTGCTCGAACTCACCCGCGAGCCGGCCATGGTCGAGTGGCTGTGCCGGCAGGCAGGCGGTTATTTCGTGCGAAATCCCAAAAGCTCCAACGAAAAGGGCTACAACGTCGTTCCCGCCACCCACGCCATCGTCCAGCAGTTCGCCGGCCTGCTTTCCGTGATTTCCAGCGCGGCGGAGGACGACGCCATCACCGACGAGGAATCCGCCGAGATTCGGCGGGTCTGGGACCAACTGAAGAGCTTTTGCGAGGGTTTCGTCCGCTGCTGTGAAGAAGGCGACTTTCAGCCGATCAAGAAGGAACTGGGCGGGCGACGGTGAGTTTCCGGTAATTAGTTTTTCGGACCCGGCCTCACCGCAGCGCCTTCAAATCCCTGATCCCTGAAAATTTAATATTTCTTAAATAAAAATTGCACCCCTAAGTGTAAATGTTAAAATTATGGGAATTCTTCGAGAATTTTGGATTCCCATGAAAGCTTCCCCTCTCCGTTTCCCCGTTCCTTTCTCCGCCTCTTCGCTCGCCCTGATCTTGTTGCTGACCGGATGCGGAAGTCCCGAACAGGATGCGTCCAATAAACTGGTAAACCGGGGATTCGAGGCCTCGTCCGAATCTTTTTTCGAAGCCGTCAGCGTCGGCGATCCCGCGGTACTGCCCCTTTTTCGCGAGGCCGGCCTGTCCATCGACAGCCTCATCGACGCCGAGGGTAACACGGGCCTGATCCTGGCCGCCGCCGCCGGAAAAACGGAGATGGTGCAGGCCCTGCTCGATGCCGGACTCGACCCCCGCGCCGTGAACACCGCCGGACGCACCGCGCTGATCGAGGCCTCCGGCAAGGGATTCACGGACGTGGCGCGCCTGCTCGTCGGACGCGGCGCCGATCTCGACGCCCAGGACAACGAAGGCTGGACCGCGCTGAATCTCGCCGCCTTCAACGGCCAATCGGACACCGTGGAATTTCTCGCCGGCAAATCCGAGCAGGAATCGCTCGACGGCGCCCTGCTGGTGGCGTGTTTCCGCGGCGACACCGCCGTGATCGACCAGTTGCTGAACCGCGGCGCCTACATCAACGCCCGCAGCCCCTCCGGCCAGACGCCCCTGATGATCGCCGCCCAGGGGGGCCACGAGGACGTCATCCGCCTCCTGCTCCAGAACCAGGCCAATCCCTTCGCCCTCGACGAGGAGGAACGCACCGCCGCCATGTTGGCCGAGAAAGGCGGTTACCCCGTGCTTCGCGATCTGTTGCTCAATCCGGCGAAGGCGTTCGAGGCCGCCGGCCTCACCGAGTCCGGCGCCGCCGCCGCGCTCGATCCCAACGATGGCAAGACCGCTTCGTCCCTCGCGCCGGGCGATTCGCCGGGGGATTCCGCGCCCGTCGGGACCACGCCGCGCCCGGCTCTGGCGTCGCTCGATGGCGCCACTCTCTCCGAAGAAATCGTCAATCCGGACGCGGAAAACGCCGACCCAACCGCCTCCGAGTCCCGGCCGAGCGCGGGCGCGGTGTCGTCGCTGGTGCTGGAGGGTTTTCACGAAACTCCCCTGCCTTTCGTCCTCAAGGGGGTCGAGGGCGACTCGGCGTTGATTCGCCTGCTCTCCAGCACGGAGACCGATCCCGTGACCGTTCGTCTGGGTGAAACGATCCCCGGTTCCCACTACCGGATCGCCAGCGTCGAATCGAAAAGCATCAGCAGCAAGGAGGGCAAGGGATCCCTGGTCGATGTCTCGCGCGTGCTTATCGAGGACACCGACACCGGCGCCCGGCACCTGCTCGTCAAGGACGTGCCCGGCCAGTCCGCCGACACCTACGCGACCCTGTCGATGCCCGGCAGCGACTACCACTACGTGGTCAAGGACGGCGACGTCTTCCGGGCACTCGCCCCGAGCGGAGACGAGGAAGACTACCGCGTCCTCGAAATTCGGCCCACCCAGGTCGTGATTCAGAATGTCTCCTCCGACGAGGTGCTGACCATCGACCGCCGCGGCATCGCGATGCGCTGATCTTTTCCACGGTTCGCCGGACCGGCGGGAACAGATCCGCGCGCGCGGACGGGAACATCTCCCTCGCGAATTGTCCCTTCGGTTCAACCCGCGAGAACTTCCCTCACGACTCGTCCATAGACATCCGTCAGTCGGAAATCTCGCCCGGCATAGCGATAAGTGAGGCGCTCGTGATCCATACCCATCAGGTGCAGGATCGTCGCGTGGAGATCGTGCATGTGGACTTTGTTTTCAACGGCCAGATAGCCGAAATCGTCGGTTTCGCCGAAGGAAAAGCCACCCTTCACCCCGCCGCCCGCCATCCAGACGGTGTAACCATGTGGGTTGTGATCGCGTCCGGGATTCCCACGATCGATCTGGGCCACCGGAGTGCGACCGAATTCGCCGGCCCAGATGATGAGGGTATCCTCCAGCAGGCCGCGCTGGTCGAGGTCGGCGAGCAGGGCGGCCACGGGCTTGTCGGTCTTGGCCGCGCTCTCGGGCAGGTCGTGGTCGATGTTGCCGTGGTGATCCCAGTGGTAGTCGGTCGCCACCTGGATGAAGCGCACCCCGGCCTCGGCCATGCGCCGGGCCAGCAGGCACTGGCGGGCGTAGCCGTCGCACCACTGGTCGCCCACGCCGTAAAGTTCCTTCATGTGCTGCGGCTCGGACTCGATGTTCATGATCTCCGGCGCCACCCGCTGCATCTTATAGGCCAGCTCGTAGGAAGCGATCACCGCTTCCAAGTTAGGATCGGAACCGGCGCGGTCGGCGTGGGTGCGATTCAGCGCTTGAATGACGTCCACCTGCTCGCGCTGTCGCTCGGTGGTGAGCAGGTTGCTCTCCAGATACCGGACCTGCGGCAATTTGGAAGAAGAGGTGCGCAACTTGATTTGAGTGCCCTGGTGGTGGGCGGGCAGGAAGGCATTGCCGTAGAGGCGGACGCCGCCATGCATGGCCGGATAATCGATCGACACGAAGGCCGGCATGCTTTCGTTCTCGCTCTGGAGGCCGTAGCTGATCCATGAACCGACGCTGGGACGGACAAAACTCGCCTCGCCCGTGTGGAGCCGCAGCACGGCTTGACCATGGGCCTCGCCGTCGGTGTGGAGCGACTTGATGAAGCACATCTTATCCACCTGCTTGGCCATGTGGGGAAAGAGTTCCGACACCGGCAGACCGCTCTCCCCATGGCGGTCAAAGCGCCATTTTGAGCCAAAGACCTTGCCCAATCGATCCGGCCGGATCAGGCCCGGAAGGTCGAAGGGCAGCGGCTTGCCGTGATCCTGGTTGAGGCGCGGCTTCGGATCGAAGGAATCCACCTGGCTCACCCCGCCGTGCATGAAGAGCAGGATGCAGCGCTTCGCCTTGGCTACCCGATGAGTAATCGTCCGCGCCGAGGCCGCATCCTGCTGAGCCAGTCCGGCCAGGGCGAGCGAGCCGAACCCGCAGGCGCTGCGCAGCAGCAGGTCGCGGCGGGACAGAGTCCGGTCGAATCGGTGACAGGCGGTCGTCTTCATGAGCAAAGGTCAATCAAGGTATTGAAACAGCGTCGAGGCCACCAGCGCCTGCGCCATCTTGGCCCGGTCGTGGGGGCTGGGCATGGGGTCGCCCTCGAATTGTTTCTCGAAATACGGCATCAGCACGTTCATCTCCGCCGTGGTCGGCGGGCGGCAGATGACCTGCTCGAAAATGGTCTCCAGCACCGCCTCGGGTGTGCTCCCGGCCCACGGATCCATGAGCCGGTGGCCTAGCTCGGCGGTCGTTTCCTGAACGAAGGGACTGTTCATCAGGTAGAGCGCCTGCGGCGCCACGGTCGTCCGCGCCCGTTGGCCGGTCGGCATGGCGGGATTCGGAAAATCGAAGATCTCCATCACGTCCATCACCGTGTTGCGGATCACCGGCTGATACACCGTGCGATGGTTCGTCTCGACGACGCCCTTGTCCTCCAGGCCGTCATTCACTTCGGTCAGCGGCAGGTGATCGACCACCGCGCCGCGTGGACCGCGTTCCAATCGACCGGACAGCAACAGGAGCGTGTCGCGGATCTCCTCCGGCTCGAGACGGCGGCGATTCTGATGCTGGAGCAGGCGATTCTCGATGCCCGGTTCGGTCGGCCCACTCTCGACCGTCGCCGCCATGCGGTAGGCGCGGCTGGTGGCGAGATCGCGGATGAGCGCCTTCAAATCCCAGCCATTCCCGACGAAGTCGGACGCGAGAAAATCGAGCAGCTCGGGATGGGTTGGCGTCTCGCCCCTGACGCCGAAGTTATCCACCGAGCGAACGATGCCCTCGCCGAACAGCTTCTGCCAGACGCGGTTGACAAAGACGCGGGCGGTGAGCGGATTCTCCGGCGCCACCAGCCACTCAGCCAGCTCAAGGCGACCGCTTTGCTCGGGATTCACCAGCGGCTGGCCGTCCCACGAGGCGACTTGGAGAAAGCCGCGCGGCACCACGTCGCCGTGCGCGGTCGGACCGCCGCGGACGCGAATGGTGGTATCGGCCGGCTCGGCCTCGTCCATCGGTGAGTAGACCCACGCGGGCAGTTCGGGAAAACTCCGCCACATGGCTTCGTATTTCGCCAGTTCGGCGCGTTTCTTTTCCAGCTCTGCCGCGAGCTTCGCATCGCCCGGGTTTTCCCCGGCCTCCCTTTCGAGCCGGGCCACCTGGGGACGCAAGCCGTAGAGTTTGTCCTCGGACTTTTCCCAGTCGTGCCGGTGTTTTTCGAGAAAGGCCCGCAGCAGCTCGTCGCCGCCGGGACCGAGTCCGCGGATCATCACGTCAGATTCATCTTCAAGCGGTCCCTTGATCCGGCCGTTCAGCGTCCGGGTGCTGGTGAAGATGCCGGCCAGCGCGTAGTAGTCGGCGGTCGGCACGGGATCGAACTTGTGATCGTGGCAGCGCGCGCAGCCGAGCGTCAGGCCGAGCAGTCCCTTGCCGACCAGCTCGATCTGCTCGTCGACCACGTCCATCTGGAGTTGGTCCTTGTCGAAAAGGCCGAGCACCTTGCTGCCGATCATCAAGTAAGCCGCGGCGATGAGGTTGTCATCGCGTTCCTCCTGGGTTTCCCACGGCAGCAGGTCGCCCGCGATCTGCATGCGGATGAATTGGTCGATCGGCAGGTTCGCGTTCATCGCCTCGATCACCCAGTTGCGGTAGCGCCAGGCCGAACGTGTCACGACGTTGAAGCTGGAGCCGTTCGAGTCGCCGTAACGGGCCAGGTCGAGCCAGTGACGGCCCCATTTTTCGCCGAAGGCCTCGCTCGCCAGCAGGTGATCGACCTCCGCGGCGACAGCTGGGTCGGGATGTTCCGCAAAGGCCGCGACGAACGACTCAACCCTGTCAGATGCCGGAGGCAACCCTGTCAGGTCGTAGCTGAGACGGCGCAGCAGGGTGGCGGGATCTGCGTCAGCGGCGGGGGCGAGCCTGTTATCCTCCAACTTCGCGAGCACGAAGCGGTCGCTGTCGCGGCGCGGCCAGTCGGCATTTTTCACGGCCGGCGGCGCGGACTTTTCGATCGGTCGGAAGGACCAGAACTGGCGGCCAGCCTCGATGTCGATGCCTTCTTTGGCCTTTACGCTTTCGTCGATGCGCGGATCGGGAGCGCCGCGGCGCACCCATTCCTCGAGCAGAGCGATCTCATGGTCGGGCAGCCTGCCCTTGGGCGGCATAGCGAGGTCCTCGTCACGATAGCGCACCGCCTCAACGAGAAGCGATTTGTCCAGATCGCCAGGCACGATTGCAGGTCCGAGGGTCCCGCCGATCATCCAGCCATTGCGGCTGTCGAGCAGAAGTTCGCCCTTCATCTTCTCGCCTTTCGAGTGGCACTGGTAGCAGCGCGACACCAAGAGCGGGCGAATCTTGCTTTCGAAAAAGGCGATGTCATCGCTAGCGTCCGCGGCCTGAGCAGCGGTGGACGCCCCGAAGGCAAGAAAGGTGATGGCGAAGGCAATCCGTCTCATGGAATCAGAGAATTCCGTTCATCCGTGGGTGGTCACGCTGCCGCCCCAATCGTAACCGTCGTCCACGCCGAGCAGCTCCTGACCAGGCCTGCCGCCGAGGGTTTGGCTACCCACCTTGATGAGCAGATCAGGACGCGCCAGGTGGAGGCGCTGCACGGATTCGCTTTGGATCGTGAGATCGTCGAAACCCACCAGGTTCACCTGCTCCAGCGACGACAAACTCGCGAGCATATCAAGGCCGCCTTCATAGTCGAGATTGGCCCATCGACCCGTCAACTGGAGGAGCCGCAACTTCGGGCAGTTCACCAGGCCACGGAGGCTGCGCGCGGCGATGGGGTCCTCGGGCATGGGGTTCGGCTTCAGTTCGAGCACCTCCAACTCCGGCAGGGCCGCGAGAACCTTCTGCAAATCGGCATCCGTCCACTCGCACCGATGCACCTGAAGGTTGCGCAGCTTTTTCGCCGCGACGACAAACGGCACCGCGCTTGCCTTCGCGCACACGGTGTCGATTTCGAGATGCTCCAATTCCGGCTGCGGCGCGAGACCGGCCATGCCGTCGCCCTTCATCCCGAAGATGTGCTTGAGCTGGAGCACCCGGAGACCGGGCAGGTGGTTCAGGAACTGCGCGAAACGATCGGTGGCGGTGAATGGCGCGCTGTTCGGCAGCGGCTTCGACTGCGTCGGGTAATGAATCCGCACGTCCTTGAGCGCCCCCAGCTGGCCGAGCAACGCGTAACTGGCGTCGCTGAGAGGCATTTTCTCGATGAACACCGCTTCGAGCTTCGGAAGCCGGAGGATGTCACCAAATTCCGCATCCCCCACGCCCGGCGGCATCAGCGTGCCGTCGGGCGCACCGTGCCGCGAGAGGGCGAGCTTCGTCACGTTGCCCTCTGCGTCGGTGATGACCTTGCTTCCGACACTGCGCGAAGCGAACGCATCGGCAATTCGCCGTTGCTCGGACGCCGAAGCGGCTACCTCCGGTTCGGCATGAGCAAAACCGCCACAGAGGACAAGGAGCGAGACGGCAACAAGGGCGGTGAACTTCATGGGATCAGGTGGGTTGGAGATCTCAGGCCTTGAGTTTGGTGAGGATGGCGGTGCTGTCGGCGAAGCGCTCGCGCTCAACGCCGGCATCCTTCGCCAGCGTCAGCCACAGGTCGGCAAGAGGACGCTGGCCGGCATAGTGGAAGTGGCGCCCCGGATCGATCGCGCCGCCCGCGCGACCGGCAATGAGCACCTGCAGGTCGGCGTAGTTGTGCGAATTCCCGTCGCTGATCCCGCTGCCCATGCAGAGGGCGACATGATCGAGCAGGGTGCCGTCGCCCTCGGGGATGGCTTTCATCCGCTCGGTCACGTAACGGAAGAACTCGACGTGATAGCGGTCGATGATCGTCAGCTTTTCCTTGGCCTCGTCGCCCTTGGTGTGGGTGAGAACATGGTGATTCTGCGGTTTGTCGAAGATTTCGTGGAACATCCGCGGCGTGTCCCAGCGCTCCGGATCGACGAGCAGGGTGGACACGCGGGTGAGGTCGTTCTGGAAGGCTAGCACCATCAGGTCGCCCATAAGGCGGAGGTAGTCGCCGCGCCTTTCCGGAATGCCCGTCGGCTCTGGAATGGGTGGTTTCCCGATCCGGGCAGCCGCTGCTTCGGCGCGCTGGATGCGCTGCTCGGTGAAGCGCACGCTGTCGAGATACTCGTCGAGCTTCTCGGCGTCGTCCAAACCGAGCCGGCGGCGGAGCGACTTCGCATCGTCGAGAACGGTGTCCAGCACGCTGGTCATGCCGCTTCCGCCCGCCTGGCCGAAAAGGCGGCGAAAAACCTCGCGCGGATTCTTCTCCGTGCCGGCGGCGTAGCCGGGCGCGTACCACGAGACGCACTCGAAGTATTTCGTCTCCTTGTTGTTGGTGAAGTCGTTGCAGCTCAGCTCCAGCGAGGGCAACGCGGTGTCGCGGCCGATCTGCTTGGCGATGACCTGGTCGAGGGTGATGTTGGTGGGAAACCCGCCGTCGAGCGTTTCGTCGGGCGCCGAACTGGTCAGCCAGCAGGAGCCGCACTGGGCATGCACGCCGGTGCCGGGGACGAACTGGCGGTCGAGCCCGGTGATCAGCGTCACATCCCGGCGGATCGGAGCGAGCGGTTCGAGGGCCGGGGTCAGCTCCCAGTCCGCGCCGGTGGCCTTCGGCACGAAGGTGTCCTGGTTGTAGCCGTTGGGCGTGTAGATGAAACCGAAGCGCAGCGGCGCGGCGGCTTTTTCCGTCGAGGCGGCGAAGGCGCGAAAACCGAGCGATTCGAGGAAGGGAAGCGCCAGCGTGATGCCGGAGGCGCGGAGGAAGTGGCGGCGATCGGGATTCATGGTTGAGAGGGAGATTGGGCGGCCGAGGCGGCGGACGCTTCGGGGGATCGGACGTGAGTGAACGGATAGCTCTTCGCGATCTCGGCGATGACGGTGCTGAATTTCCAGCCGTCCGCCTCGGCGGCGCTCTGGATTTCGCTCACGGCGGGCATGTCGTGGAGACCGAGCTTCCGCGACAGGGCATAACTGAGGAGATGTTCCACGAAACCGCGGGTGAACTCCTGCGGCTCGCTCACCAGCAGGCGCTTGAACTCGGCTGGTCCGTCGAACGTGGCGCCGCCCCACTCGCCGCCGTCGTCGATGGCCGAGCCGGCGTCCTGTTCGCGCCACGCGCCAATCGGATCGAAGCTCTCCAGTGCGAAGCCGGGCGGGTCGAGGCGGATGTGGCAGGAAAAGCAGGCCGCCTTGCTGCGGTGATCCTCGAATTTCTGCCGCACGCTCATGGCCAGGGCGGCTTCCTTGGTGTCGTTCTCGATCACGAAAGCGACCTTCGGCTCGGTTGGCGGACGGTTGAAAATCGTCTCCAGCAACCAGGCGCCGCGCTTCACCGGGCTGGTGCGAAAAGGCAGCGAGGTCACGGTGAGCGGGCCGCTCATCGTCAGCATGCCGCCGCGCGAGCCGTCGGGCAGTTCGACGCGATACCAGTCCGCGCCCGAGTCCTTCTTTTTGCTCACCTCGCGCGTGCCGGTGTCGGCTTCGTTTGCGGAGGAACCGCGTAGCTCTGGAGGCGCTGCGGCTTCAAGACCGTAGAGCGCGATCATCGGCCCGTTCAGCCACGACCAACCGGGATCAACCAGATCGAGAATGGAGCGGTCCTCCACCAGCACGGTCTCGAACAGAAGCAGCGGCTCGATCAGCGCCGAGGCGTGCAGGGTGGACTTGCCCTGCGGGCCGGAGTAGTAGGCGGCGAAGAGGTCGGGATCGGGCTTGGAGGCATAGAGCTGGTCGAGCCGCAGCCACTGCGTCGCGAAGGATTCGCTCAGCTCCTTCGACCGCGGATCGCGCAGCATCCGCCGGACCTGGCGTTCCAGCTCAGCCGGATCGGACGAGAGTCTGCCCGATTCAGCAGCTGTCATCAACTCGGCGTCGGGCAGCGAGGACCAGAGGAAATAAGCGAGCCGGTTCGCCAGCTCGAAATCCTCCAGCTTCGAGATCTTCGCGCCCTCCATCGGCGTGCCGTTCATCTCGTGAAAGAGGAAGCCGGGCGACGACAGCACCGCTTGCACGGCCAGCTTCATCGCCGTCGCTTCGTCCTTGCCCGCCTGCCGCGCCTTCTCGAAAAGCGCGAGAAAGCGATCCACCTCCGCGTCGTCGACCGGTCGCCGGAAGGCCTCGCGCACAAAGGTCGCGAGCCGTTCGCGCGGCGGCTTTTTTGCCGTTGGGGCGGATTTTTTCGGTTCGGCCTTCGCCTTCAGCCTTTCCTTGCCGCGGTCCAGCACGGCCTGACGTAATTCCTCGGCCCGCCGCATCACCAGCTCGGCCGGCTGCGGCTTACCGTCGGTGATCAAGCCGATGTCGTCGATCAGCACGTAGTCGCCGCTGAATTTCGATCCGTCCACGCGTATGCGGCGGATGCTTTCGCCGGGGATGGAAGAGAAGGAAAAGAACGTCGTCCCCGCCGGGCCTTCGGCAATCTCCGCGGTGATCGCGGTCTCGGTGTCGTCGGTCAGCTTCGCGGTCAGGGTGACCGGTCCGCTCTGGCCCCGCCGGCCCAGCACGCAGACGCCGAGGCGCTCAATGCCCTCGCCGTCGTCGGCGCCGCGGATCTCGAAGGTCAGCTCGTAGATCTTCTGCTCCTTGGCATTGTTGGCGATCAGCAGCGGGGCCGAGCTTTCGTCCGCCGTGGCGAAATCGACCAGCCACAGGTCCGAGTTCGGATTCACCGTCACGACGCGGTCACCGAACTGTGCCTTCAGCAAACCGCCCTTTCCGGCGAGGGTCGTGCCGCCCAGCATCGCAGGCAGGTCGATCACGCCGCCGCGACCCTCGGCGTAGGCCTCCGCGATCTGCTTGCGGAAATCCCCCATCCACTCCGTGCCCGCATCCGGCTTCGCCGCCAATTCCAGGTCGGGCGCATACTGGCCGGCCAGCGGCACGGTCGGTGCCTCGCGATAGCCCTCGGGCTTGGCCTGGAGATCGGTGAGCGACGGCAGCTTGGCCGGGTCCATGCCCAGCAGCGTGGCGAATTTCGGACTGCGGATCGGCAGTTCCTCCGCGTTTACGATGTCACCGGCGAGCTGCACGTATTTCTCCAGCAGCAGCGGGGAAAAATCCATCGCCTCGCCCCGGTTGCGATAGCCGTACTCGGCACGATTGTCGCCCGGCAGACCGGCCTGCGGCGCGAGCACTCGGTATTTGCCGCCGTACTCGCGCATCGGCACGCGCACCTGGTCGCCCATCGCGCCGGTAGCGGGCTGGAAATAGGAGCGGTCGCTGAAATTGAGCCGCTCGGGGAAGATGAAGATGTCGAGGTCGATCCCGAACAAGTCGCGGACCGTGTTGTTGTATTCGAGACGCGTCAGGCGCCGCAGGACCGGCTTGCCCGGGTCGCGCGCGCCGAGGCTTGGGTCCGGACGGGCCGCGATGTCCTCAATCCACGCCAGCACCGCGGCGCGCTCGGCGTTGGTCGGTTGCGTGTCCTCCTTCGGCGGCGGCATCTGGTGGGACTCGATCTTTTCATAGACCGCGGCCCAGATTCCGCGGTCGGCCATGACGTCGTTCTCGGTGAAGAAGCGCGCCAGGTCGAGCTCGCCCTCCATCGAAAGGTCGTCGTGGCACTCGAAGCAGTTCGCTTCCAGCACCGGCAGGATCGATTTCTCGAAGTCTGAGGCCATTCCGGCAATCGGCAGAGTGACGAGGACTAACAGAATCAACAAGAGGCGCGGAATCATGCGGGGCAAAGAGTGGGCGTTGTCCCTAGCGCAACGTGCTGCCTTTGATTTTCCTGACACAACTCTCGGGGATTGCATCGATGGCCTTCACCGGTCAGGGAGCGACAAGTCCGAAGGCCCCGTCGCGCAGCCCCTGGGCGCCGCCCTCCAGTTTCTCTGGTTCGTAAGAATAGACCTCGTCCCACGTTTCACCGCCGTCCGTGCTGCGCAGGATGTTGGTGCGCTGCTGGTGGATGCTGACGAGGGTTCCCTTGTCGCTCGCAATGATTTGTCCCTGCGGCACGGCGGCGGGCAGTTCACGCCAGGTTTTCCCATCAGCGCTGGCGCGGGAAGGCTTGCCGCTGAGCCAGAATTCGTCGCCCACGACGCTGAGCACCGCGCGCTTCGTGCCGGTGGGGAACGGGCCGCTCCAGGTCTCGCCCGCGTCGGCGCTGATCCAGGCGTTCTCCGCCCCTTGATCGGTCATGAGAAGGAGGCTTCCATTGCAAACCATCGCGCCACGGCCGGAGGCGGCGTCGAGACCCTTCGGCGCCAGCCATTTCCAGGTCTTTCCGAGATCGTCGCTGGCGAACAGATGGCCGAACTTTGGCCCGGATTCCCCGCGATTGTCCCCCAGCGCGAGGAAGCGGCCGCTGGCGTCGCCGCAGTAGACCGGATCGAGGTGGTGAGTCTGAAATCTGCCGCGCGGATCGTCCTTGAAGGCGCCCCACATGCCAAAACCGAGGAATGTCTTCCCAAAATCGGAGGTCGCGGCCATGCTCATGTAACCTGTGCCGACGATGGTCCTCTTCCCCGCCGCGAGCCCCCAGGTTCCCGGCATGATGCGCGGATTTCCCTTGGCCTCCGGAAGAACCGTGGCCCCGCTGGTGAGATGCCTCCAATTCACGCCATCGTCGGAAGCCAACCAGCTCGTCGGCGCGCCCCAACCGAATGCGACGACGAACAGCCCGTCACCATAGGTGCAGGTCCGCGTTGACCAAACTCCGTGGTCCGCGGCGGGATAGCCAAAGAAAGTCTGCGTCCAGGTCTTCCCGTCATCCTTCGACACGATGATGCGGCCTCCATGACCGACGACAACAAAGGCCGGGACCTGGGGATTCGGTATAAAATCACCGCCGAGGGGAATTTCCTCGCGCCGCTTCTCGGCGGCGGCGATGGCTTCGGGGGATTCGGCAGCCAAGGCGGAACCGACGGCAAGGAGGAGTAGAGGGAATAGTGTGGTTTTCATAAACGGAACGAGGTTGGCGAAGAAAGGAAACTCGGAGGGTCAAGGATCAAGCTCCATCAGAAACAGTCCATAACCGACGCCCGCCTCGTCGCCGCTGATGCCGAGTTGGAAGGCCATGAGGCGGCCGTCATCGCTCACGACGTAGTTGCTGGCCTTGTAACCGGGGAAGTCGAGGAAGCGGGTCAGGCGCTGCGGTTCCTTTGATCCATCGAACCACACGCGCCAGGCATCCACCACGGGCCAGGGCTTGCCGACGCTGCGGTTTCGCTCCACGAGCGTGCTCAGGCCGTCGGGAAAGATGCCCTCGACCTCCTCGTAGTCATCGGGTGTGTTCGAGAAATTGGTGAGCTGCTTCGCTTCGAGATCGAAAGTGTAGCCCTCGGTGTTGTGGCCGTTTTCGATGAGATAGGCGCTGAGGGTGATGGTCTTGTCGTCGGGGCCGACGAAGTTTTGCGTCTCGATCATTTTCGGACGCCGGCCCTCCGGAAAATCCTTCGTCGTGAGCACGAGCCGGGTGTTGGCGAGTTTCGGGATTCCGCTTTCATAAACGATGTCCCCGGTCGAGATGGCCGTCTGGCGAAGCTCGCCTTCGCGGTGATGCGTCCAGGCGATCTTGAGCTGCGTCCGCGAAACGGCAGGGCCTTCCGCCGCGACGAACCCGAGCGGCGTCGGTGGCTTGGTGAGGCCGCGGTCCAGCACGAACAGCTTCGCGAAGTGTCGGGCCTTGAGCCGCGCCTCGCGGTCGGTGGCATCGAAGGTTTCGTCGGGGCCGGTCAGCAGGTAGTCGCCGTTGCTGAGCACCATCACGCGATTGAATCCGTGGTGCTTGAAGTGCTGGGTCAGGCAGCGAATCTTCCCAGTCCGGATGGTGTATTCCATCACGTCGCCAAACTGCTTGCTCAGGAACAGCACGCGCTGGCTGTCGTGCGAAAATTCGGCCCGCTCGCCGAACTTGGTGATCTGCATCACGTTCGGCGGCAGATGATCGGCGGGGTTCCCGGACGAAACCGTGCCCGGCTCCGCGAGTGACGCGGGCGAGGAGGCGAAGCCCATATCCTTGAGCCACTTCGCGGCTCGATTCGGCCAGTGTGTGACGGGGGTGAGCGTCGGACGCAGACCGTAGCCGTGGCCACCGCGGGTGAACAGGTGCAACTCGGCAGGCAACTTGTTTTTTGTCAGTTCCGAGTAGAGCACGGTGCAGTTGAGTGGATTCACATGATCGTCCTGCGCCATGACGAAGAACATCGGAGGCGTGTCCTTGGTCACCTTGAGATACGGTTTCAAGCCGCCGCTTTCTTTGTCGTAGAAGCCACCGGGATAGATCAACAGGGTGAAGTCGGGCGCGCAAGAGGGTTCATCGCCCGCATCGACCTTCGGATAGAGTCGCTCATTGCCGAGCATAGAGGCCAGGCCCGCCGTCTCGCCCCCGGCGGAGAAGCCCATGATGCCGATGCGCTCCGGGTCGAGGCCCCACTCAGCGGCGTGAGCGCGCGTCAGGCTCATCGCGCGCTGCGCGTCCATCACCGGCCCGACCGCTTTCAACGGCGCATTGCCCGCTTCGTTCAAATCGTTGCCGTGCTCACGGGTCGGCACACGATACTTCACCACGATGGCGGCAAACCCGAGCGTGTTCAGCCATTCCGCCACTTCGGTGCCTTCGAGATCCCACGCGAGGATGGAGAAGCCGCCGCCGGGACATACAAGGACCGCTCCGCCATTGGCCTTATCCTTCGGCGGCAGGTAGACGTGCATCTCCGGCGTGCTGACATTGCCGAGTTTGATGATCGGCCGGCCGGCGATGAGCTTGTCCTCCGGTTTCGTGAGGTCGCGCTCCGCGCCTTCCACCTTGGCCACAGGACCCGGAGGCGTGCCGGGCCAGATGTTGAGAATGGTAGGCTGCGCCGCATCCAGGAGCGACGGCATCATCAAGATAATTGCAAAAGTCTTCATGAGAAAGAAAGCGGTTCCACGCTGTCGCCGAATCGATCAATCTCCACGCCCATGCGTTTGGCCAGACTCAGGTAGAGATTGCAGGCGCGCTGGTTTTCCTCCGCCAGCGATCCGGTGTCGATGACCCGGCCTCCGGCAATGCCGCCGCCACCGTGGCCAGCGAGGATCATGGGCAGGTTGCGGCCGTCGTGGCTGTCGCCGTTGAACATGTTGCTGCCGAACTGAAGCATCACGTTGTCGAGCATGGTGGCGCCGCCGCCTTCGTCCACTTCCTTCATCCTCTTCATGAGGTAGGCGAGCCGCTCGACGTGGAAGCGGTTGATGCGGGCGTAGCTGGCGAGCTTTTCCGCGTCTTCTTTGTGGTGGGAAATGCCGTGGAGCTGGTCGTTGAGCACCCCGTCGAGGAAACCGAACTTCATGTGCGAGACGTCGCGATTGAAGATGAGCGTGGCGACGCGGGTCTTGTCCATCCGCCAGGCGAGCAGGATGAGGTCGAGCATCATCCGCATGTGCTCGCGAACGTCCTGCGGCAGATCGGCGGACGGGCGCTCCATGTCGGGCTTCGCCAACGTGGGACGCCAGCCTTCGAGTCGCTCCTCCTTCGCGGCTCGCTCGATGCGCAGCTCCAAGTCGCGGACGCTGTGCATGAACTCATCGAGCTTTTGTTGGTCCGCGCTTCCGAGCCTGCCGCGCATGTCCTTCGACTGCGTGAGCACGGCGTCGAGCACGCTCTTGTCCCGCAGCAGGCCGCTGGTGTCGAAGAGACGATCGAACACGGCGCGCGGATACACCTCCGGCGCGATGGGCGTGTTCTTCGACGACCACGACACGGTGCCGTAGTACACGCTGGGCACGCCGCCGCGCAGGCCGCTCTCCGCAGGCTCCACCGCGAGCACGAGGCTGGGCACGGCGGTCTCCTTACCCGTGTGCCGCGCGATGACCTGGTCAATGGACTCGCCACCCTCGGGGATGAGCGTTTCCTTGAACTGCGCGCCGCTGAGGTAGTTGGAAAACAGCGGCCAGTGCGGACCGCTGGTGTTGTTGAAGACATGCAGATCCTTGAGCACGGTGATGTGTTCCTTCAGCTCTTCGAGTGGCTGTAGGGTGCTGGAGAGCCGCATCGCCGCGCCCTCGCCGGAGGCGTCCCACTCGTGAGGGTTCACACCGTTGGCGAAGAGCAGGCAGCCATACCGCACAGGTGCTTTGGCCGTGGCGGACGAGGCGAGGGATTCAAACCACGGCAGGGTCAATGTGGCTCCGAGGCCTTGAAGAAGGTGGCGGCGATTCATGGGCGGCGTTGGGTGAACTGCGGGCTGGTGACAACTTCGACCACCGCGCCGGAGAAGGTTTCCTGACCTGCCATGCGTTCCAGCAAGTGCTGGTCGCCGGGCTCCATGGCGCGGCCAAGGGCATAGCCGAGGAGCTTGCGATGGAAGTTGGCGCGAAAGGCTTCTCCCTGACTCACGAGCCACGTTTTCAGTCCCTCGACGCCCGTCATTTCGGTTCCATCGCGCAAGGTCTCGGTGTTCACGATGGCCGTGCCGTCGCGTTCGGTGTCGCGCCAGCGGCCGATGGGGTCGTAGTTCTCCAGGGCGATGCCGGGCGGATCGATTTTCGCGTGACAGGCGGCGCAGTTGGCGTCGGCGCGATGTTTGGCGAGCTGTTCCTGGATGTTAAGACCATCAGCGCTCTTTTCATCCTCGCTGAGCGACGGCACGTTCGGCGGTGGGGGTGGGATACGCCGACCGAGCAGCACTTCGACCACCCACGCGCCGCGCTGCACTGGGCTGGTGCGTAACGGCAGAGATGTCTTGGTCAGGAACAGCGGTTTGGTGGCGAGGCAGTCTTCATCCAGCAGACGAGAAAGCGGCGCATCCTCCAAGAAAACGCGATTCAGGGCGGCATGGACCTCGTCAAGCATCTCGCGGCGGCGGTCGGCGGTGAACTCGGGGAATCGTTTCTCGTCCGGGCCGGTGAAGTTCTCGAAATTCTCATAGTGCCAGACTTGGGCGCCAAACACATCCGCGAGTGCGCTGGCGCGCGGATCACGGAGCATGCGCCGGGTTTGCGCTTCCAGGACACCGGGATCGGCGAGATCAGCGTCGAGGAGTTCGTCGTCCGGGAGGCTGGCCCAGAGAAAAAAGGAGAGGCGGGAGGCGAGATCGGAGGATTCCCGATAGAGGAAGCGGGGCGACATCAAGACAGCGAGGGCGGGCGCCTTCATGGCGCTGTCAAAGCTCACGCCGGGCTTCGCAGCATCGCGATAGAGATGGGTGAGCAGCGCGACTTCCTCATCGCTTACCCTTCCGCGCCAAGCCCGCCGGGCGAAGTCGCCGAGCCAGCGCATGGCTTGGGCTTCATCGGCTGGTTTCGTGAGTGCGGCGAGCCGTTCCTCAAGCGTTTCCAGTTCCGCCAGGTCGGGCGGTGTCGCGTTCCTCCGAACCTGAGCGGCGGTATAGTGGTAGGGCGCGCTGGGCTCGTCCTTGTCCTCGCCCTGATCCGGCCACGGGCCGCCGATCGCATCCAGTGGGGTGCTTTTCCAGGCGGCGAAGACATTGCGCTCGGCATTGAGACCCACCTTGGTGAGATTGGCCTCGGAGACGTTGCGCTTCCTGAGCAGGCGCTCGCGTTCCTTGTTGCCTTCCTGCGCCGCATCAGCCTCGCGTTTCTTGCCGCCAAAGACGTAGCGTCCAGGGATGTAGCTCTGCGATTTCGGTTTTTCCTTCAGCACCAAGGCCTGAATGCTGGCGAGCTTCGTTCGGTTCATGTCGAGCGTGAGGTCCGCCTCGAAGACGATGGCGTTCTCCGGCACGGCGAATTTCAACATTCCTGGAGGCCGCACGCCGATGGCGTCGGGGCCGAGCGACGTGGAACCTTCGCCGTCCACGCCCCAGCCGAACGGCTTCCCGCTGTTCGCGCCGACGACCTGCACCGTTTCCTCCCAGGGCTTGGCACTGCCGTCTCTGAAAACGATCCGGCCTTTCTGCCAAACGGCGTATTCCCCTCGCCCACCATCACCCGCATCGGTGACGACCAGGAAAAGCTCCTTCGCGTCGCCGATGTCGATGCGGAAGGGCCAGTGCCCCTCTTTCGTGGCGGCCTCTAGCACTTCCTCGCGGGACTCGTGAAAACTGATCTCGTAGGGCGGCGCGTAGTCCTCCCCTTCCACCTCCGTTGAACCGCCTCGCCTTCCGAGCGCGATGGCCAGACACTCCGTGCGGAGCTTTTCACCTTCGAAATTGGGGGGCAGCGCACGCCAAGCCTTCGCCCAATCCGCAAAGGGCGAATCGGGGCTTTCATCGGCGAGAATGCGCTGCCATTTCTCGAGGGCAACCGGTGAAAACGGCGCGTCATTAGGCAGCTTCCGTCCAATCCGGGCGAGGAAGGCGAGTTCAAGGTAGAAGCCATGGGCAGAGCCAAACTTCGCCGCCAGCTCCTCGCGATGCTCCGCGCCCCACTTCTGCTGCTGGGCGACGTGCCAGGCGATGATCTCGTCCACCGCCTCCTTGATCTGAGACTGGTTATCCTCCACCGACTCACGCGGCACGGCGCTCCACACGAAGCCATCATGCGGAGACATGCGCAGGTGGCGCAGCGCGCCCTTCGCGGCCTCCAAGTATTTTTCAAACTGCGCCACGCCCATTCCCTGGGCCTCGCCGACGTTGGAGAAACCCTCACCCGCGCCGCCTTCGTTCGGCAGATACTCGCCACCCTTCAGCACGATGCCACCGCTGAGATCGCGGATCACATTTCGATACTCGGTCCGCGTGAGTCGCGAAATCACCGCCCGCCCCGGATCGTCCATCGTCGCCTCGGCCACCGCATCGATCTGACCTCGCGCCCATTCGATCATCTCCGTTCGCTTCGCCTCCGAGGGCTGCTGGCGTGATTTCTTCGGGGGCATATCGCCCTCCTCGATCCGGAGGATGATGTCCTCCAGAGACCTGAAGTGCTCCGGCCCGATCTTTTGGAAAACGAAGTCCTCCAAGTCCAGGTCGCCCTCCGTCTGCGTGGCATCGTGGCATTTGAAACAGTAGTTCTCGAAGGAGGCCGGCGGCGTCTCGGCGCCATGCGTTAGGGTGACCACCTGGAGAAGAACGAAGCAGGTCGATGGAAAGGCGGGCTTCATGGACGGGAGGAGAGTTCAAAGCGCGCGATGGCGAGCTTTCGGTCCTCCCGGTAGGTGCTGAGGATGGCCGAGGTGATGATATTACCCGAGGCGGTGGGTTGGCGGTCGCGGATATGGGTCCGGCGGTCAATTGGCTGATAGCGGTCGATGGGGATGGCGATCTCACACCATCCATCCGCATCCGGCCGCAGCTCGTCCTCACGGATCTTGCATTCAAAGTTACCCCCAAATCCGCCCTCCGTCTTGTTGGTCAAGAGCATGAGTTGCAGACTCGTCGGCCGATCCACACGCAGGCGGTAGCGGATGACGCTGCTTTCCGTGGCGAGCAGGCGCAGAGGCTGCTCCAGCATCGCCGTACGAATCGAGATACCGTAATGGGTCGTCACGCTGCCGTTGGGTTGTTTCTTCGCCACATAAGGGCTGGCGTGCATCACGCCGTCCTTGGCATAGCCCCGCCAGTCGCGCGGCGGAGTGGCCGTGGTGAAATCGAAGCTCCAATCCGCGAGCGGATCGGGAGTGGCTGCCGCATCGAGCGAGGCGTTCACATCCAGCGAGGCCACGGCGCTGCGGCTGGCGGGCACCTCGACCTGACTGCCATCGGCAAGTCGCTTCAATTTCACGAGCCCTTCATCCACCTTCAGCACCGTGTCCTCCGAGCGCGCGGTGAGATCGAAAACCGTGCCCACCACCTCCGCCAAAGCGCTGGGCGTGCGGATCAACATGGGACGGCCCGAGGGCTGCGGCCTAACCTCGGCGGAAAGCGTGCCACGGGTCAGAGACAGGATTTTCTGTCCTTCCTCCGTGAAGGACAACTCAGTCTCGCCATGCAGGGTGATGAGCGTGCCATCCCGGAACCGGATCAGGGCCGAGCTGGTCTCGCCCACTGTCTCGAGGGTGCCTGCGGGCAGGGAATCGCCGGCCTGAACCGGATCGCCATGAGCCCAAGCGACCGTGCCGTTGCTCTCCACCAAAGTGACAACGGGCGGCGGCGTTGAGTGCCTCAAAAACCACGCCCCTACGGCGAGCACAGCGATGGACGCCGCGAGTGCGAGCCAAGGAGACACCGGGAAGAATGCGCGCCTGTTCGCGGGGTTGGGAAAAGCCTCCACCTTGCCCGTAGCTCCCTGCATTCGCGCCATGTCGCCGAAAGCCACGGCCTGCCCGGCGATGCTCCGCAGGTGATCTCGCAGAGCCGGATCATCGCGCAAACGTTGATTCAGGAGGTCCTGCTCGGTACGAGCCAGCCTGCCGTCGAGGTAGCGCTGAATGAGAATTTCGCCGTTCATGAGCTGGCAGAGGTCAGTCGTTGATCCACACATTCCTTGAGCTGCCGGTGGAGCCGCGAGAGACGCTGATACACCGCATCCACGCTGGCGCCGACCCGCTTCGCGACCTCGTCGCACGAGTAGCCATCGAAATAGCGGAGGTGCAAAAGCTGCCGCGACTTCTCCGGCACGGAGGCGAGGCAGTCCCGGAGCGCCTCGATGCGGCTTCCTTCGGATGGGGGATGTTCGCACCATTCCGTGTTAAAAAGATCGAGAACATCGGATTCCAACCCCAGCATCTCCGGCTTGCGCTTGCGCAGCCAGTCGATCGCCTCGCGTTTGATGGAAACAGTCGCCCAGGAGAGCAGCGCGCCCTCATGCTCGAAGGTGACGTTCTTCGTCACCGATTTCAGCGCCACGTTTTGGAACAAATCCTCCGCCGCCTGCGCATCCCGCACAACGAGCCAAGCCACCGCGCTGAGGCGCTGGCGTGCCTCGAAGAGGTGTTTCAGGATCGTTTCGTGATCGAGGGGCATGGTTGAAAGGGCAACGCGCCCGGACCTTCAATCCTGACAATGGGTCACACCATCCACTTCTTCCAGCCCCGGGCCGGGGCGGATGGGCGGGAAAACGCCGCCCAGACCATGATCGCCTCGCCTCGGCGCCGCATGGACCGCGGGGATCAGACCACCGTCCCGTCGGGAATGACCGTGCCTTTGGGCACCACGACGATGCCGTCCCGCACGTGGCAATATTCCGCGTCCGCGTTCGTCCGGCCGGCGGGATCGATGGTGACGTTGTTGCCGATGCAGGCGTTCTTGTCCACGATCGCCCGGTGAATCCGTGTGCCGGAACCGATCCGGATCGGCATGTTGACGACTTGGCCGTCGGCGTCGACACGCGACCGGTGGTAGTAGTCGGCGCCCATGATCACGCTGTCGGAAATCTCGCAGCCCGACTCGATGACGGACCGGACGCCGATGATGGAATGTCGCACGGTGGCGTTGCTGATGATGCAGCCGTCGGAGATGAGGGCCTCGTCCACGTTCGCGTTGTTGATCTTGCTCGCGGGCAGGAAACGGGCGCGGGTGAAAATCGTGTTGTCGGAGTCGAAGAAGTTGAAGCTCGGGACGATGCGGGTCAGGCCGAGATTCGCCTCGTAGAAGGACTTGATGGTCCCGATGTCTTCCCAATATCCTTGGAAAACATAGCTGAAGACGCGGTTGTTTTCGATCGAGCCGGGAATGACGTCGCGCCCGAAGTCCTTCAGCTCGCTCTGGAGGCAGGCCTGGAGGACGGAGCGATTGAAGATGTAAATGCCCATCGAGGCCTGGAATCGCTCCGCCGAGGCCGGCAACCCGTTTTCCACCAGCAACGGCTCGGGCATGCGCAGGGTGTCGAGCAGGGAATCGTCGGCGCCGGGTTTTTCCGCGAAACGGACAATGCGGCTCTCGGCGTCGGTGGCCATGATGCCGAAACTCCGCGCCGCTTCGCGCTCCACCGGCGTGGTGGCGATGGTGACGTCGGCCTTTTTCTCGATGTGCGCCTTCAGCATCAGCCGGTAATCCATCCGGTAAAGCTGGTCGCCGCTGAGAATCAGAAAATACTCGTAGGGACGCTCGAGGAAATAGCTGAGATTCTGCCGGACGGCGTCGGCCGTGCCCTGATACCACTCCTCGCGCCCGGGAGTCTGCTGGGCGGCGAGAATGTGGACAAAATCGCGGCTGAAGTGGTCAAAGTGATAGGCGGCCGTGATGTGGCGATGCAGCGATTCGCTGTTGAACTGCGTCAGCACATAAATCTGCCGCAGGCTCGAGTTGATGCAGTTCGAGATCGGAATGTCGACCAGCCGGTACTTGCCGGCCAGCGGAACGGCCGGCTTGGAACGGCGATGCGTCAGCGGAAAGAGCCGGCTGCCTTGTCCCCCGCCCATGATGATGGCCAAGGTGGATCGCGTGGTTTTGGCCGGTAAAGAAAGTGGCATGGACAATTTTATCAAAACCCACTCCGAAGGGAATTCGACTTATAATTTTTTTGACTTTCAATAATTATTGAAGAATTTTGCCAGCCCTTCTTTATGTGTGGAATCATCGGTTATGTCGGAAATCAAACGGCGGTCCCCATCCTTCTGGACGGCCTCCGACGGCTCGAATACCGGGGCTACGACTCCTCCGGCCTCGCCGTGATGAATGGCGGGGGCGGCATCGAGCTGCGCAAGCGCTCCGGCCGTCTCGCCAACCTGCGCCAACTCGTCCGCGACCAACCCGCCGCCGGGACCTGCGGCATCAGCCACACCCGCTGGGCCACCCACGGCCAGCCCACCGACGAGAACGCCCACCCGCACCACGACCGGAGCGGACGGCTCGTCCTCGTCCACAACGGGGTGATCGAGAACTACCAGTCGCTGCGCGACCGCATGGCCGCCGAGGGGCACGCCTTCCTTTCACAGACCGACACGGAGATTCTCGCCCACCTCATTGGCCGCCAATACGACGCCGAAACCGACGGCACGCCCGAGATGCGGCTCGTCGCCGCCGTTCGCGCCGCGCTCAAGCAGGTCGCCGGCACCTACGGCATCGCCGTGATGCACGCCGACGCCCCCGGCTTCCTCGTCGGCGCCCGGCTCGGCAGCCCGCTGGTGCTCGGCCTCGGCAAGGGGGAGAATTTTCTCGCCTCCGACGTGGGGGCCATTGTCTCCCACACCTCGGACGCCATCTACCTCAGCGACCGCGACCTGGTTTACCTGACGGGTGAGGACTTCAAGATCGAGACTGTCGACGGCGGTTCGGCCGACTTCGAGGTCAGCCGCGTGGAATTCACCGCCGAACAGGCCGAGCGCGGCGATTTCCCGCACTACATGCTCAAGGAAATCTTCGAGCAGCCCGTGACGGTCGAAAACGCCTTTCGCGGCCGGCTTTCGGACGACGAAGCCTCCGCAAAGCTCGGCGGGCTGAACCTGACGCCGCGCGAACTTCGCGAGGTCGACCGCATCGTCCTCTGCGGCTGCGGCACCGCCTGCCACGCGGCCATGGTCGGCGAATACCTCATCGAATCGCTCGCCCGCATCCCCACCGAGGTCGAGATCGCCAGCGAATTCCGCTACCGCAACGTCACCCTCGACAAGAACACCCTGATCTTCGTCATCAGCCAGAGCGGCGAGACCATCGACACCCTGGCCGCCATGCGCGAGGGCCAGCGCAAGGGGCACCGCGTGCTCGGCCTCGTCAACGCCGTCGGCAGCACCATCGCCCGCGAAAGCGACGGCGGCAGCTACCTCCACTCCGGTCCCGAGATCGGCGTCGCCGCGACCAAATCCTTCACCTCGCAGGTGACCCTGCTCGCCTTGCTCGCCCTCCTGCTCGGCCGCATGCGGCACCTCTCCGTCGCCCAGGGCCGCGAACTGCTCGAGGAAATCCGCGCCCTGCCCGAAAAGATCGCCCGCATCCTCGCCCGGAACGACCGCATCCGCGAGATCGCGCTGAAATACCTCGACGCCGAGGGCATGCTCTTTCTCGGCCGGCAGTTCAACTACCCCACCGCGCTGGAGGGCGCGCTGAAGATGAAGGAGATCAGTTACATCTTCGCCAGCGGCCACGCCAGCGCCGAGCTGAAGCACGGCATCATCGCGCTCGTCAGCGAAAAGCTGCCCTCCGTGTTCGTCGCGCCGAAGGATTCCGTCTTCGACAAGAACATCAGCACCATCGAGGAGGTCAAGGCGCGCAAGGGGCCCGTCATCGCCGTCACCACCGAGGGCTGCGACGAGATGGAACGTGTCGCGGACGATGTCATTTACGTCCCGCCCACCCTGGAATGCCTCAGTCCCATCCTCTCGGTCATTCCGCTGCAACTGCTCTCCTACCATTTCGCCGTCGCCCGCGGCTGCGACGTGGACAAGCCTCGCAACCTCGCCAAGAGCGTGACGGTGGAATAGGCCGCGCCGCTTTGGCTTCCTACCCTTTCAGCGAAGCCAAGTAGGCCGCCAGATCGCGCAGTTCCGCCTCGCTGAGCGAAGCCGTCAGGCCCGGCGGCATCAGCGTCGGGATCGTCTCGCGCTTCGCGATGTCCTTCTTCGCCAGGGGCAGAATCCACGGCGCCGCCGTGTTGCGATACCACACGATCTCGTCGCTCTCGCGCTCGATGTATCCGGTGATCGAGGCGCCCGCCGTCGTCGTGAAGGCCATCGCCTGGAAGCCCTCCTTGATCTGGCGGTCGGGCCAGAGAATCGATTCCACGATCTGGTCCAGCGGCAGACCGGCGCCCACGCCGTTGAGCGACGGGCCGATCACACCGCCCTCGTCGCCGATGCGGTGGCAGGCCATGCAGGCGAGTTGGGTCCGCCGAAAAATCTCGGCTCCCTTCGCCGCGTCCGCCTCGCCCGCCCGGACCGCCGATACGATGGCCGCGACCCGTTCGGCGTCGTATTCCGGCGCCCCGGTCCGCCGGCCGATGGCCTGGTTCAGGATCGGCGTCAGCTTCGCGTCGGTGCGGCCGATCCGGTTCAGCGCGTTGAGAATTTCCTGGGCCGTCGCGGAATCCGGAGGCGCGCCGCTTTTCTCGAAAGCCTCCGCCAGCGCGCCCGCGGCGCCGCTCTCGCCGATGAAATTCGGGATCAGCGCGGTGAATTCGGCGCCCGGGCCGCCCGGCTCGACCGTTCCGAGAATCGTCCCGGCCGCCTCCGCCGCGTCGGCGCGAGCCAGCGCCTCGAGCGCGGCCCGCCGGATCGCCATCGGCGTTTTGGCATCCAGCACGACCCCCCGCAGGGTGGAGGCGGCCGCCTTCCCGCGAATTTGTGCCAGCGACCGCAGGGCCGCGCCGCGGAGTTCCGCCGAAGCGGATTCGTCCATCGACAAAGCCTCGACATCGGCGTCAAGGCCGGCCGCTTTCCACTTTCCCGCCAGCCGGATGGCGGGCAGGCGGACGCCCGCGTCCGCTTCGCCCAAAAGCTCCCGCAGCGATTCGTCCGGGATGCCTTTCGGATTCGCCGGCGCCTCGGCCAGCGCCGTCAGCAGACCGGCGTCGCCTTCCCGGTGAGCATGATCGAAAACCGCGCGCAAATCCTCCGGCGTTCCAAACCGGGCCAGCACACCGAGCAACCTCCCCCGATCCGCCGCGTCCAGTTCGCCCGCCAGGACCCGCCGCGCCGCGCCGACCGCCTCGGGACCTCCGTGAGTTTCGAGAACGAAGGCGAGGTGGGCCGGCTTTCCGAAAACCAGGGCGCCCGATCGCAGCTCCGGCAGCCATTTGTCCTCCAACGCGAAAACCGTCTGGCCCAGCGCGTAGTCGATGAACTTGTCCGTCCCGGCATCCAGCGCCGTCAGCGCCAGTTTCAGCGAATCGACGTCGCCGAGACTCCCGCAGGCGACGACCGCCTCCAGCCGCGGCCTCGGATGCCGATCGCTCAACAACTTCGCCAACCGCGCGCGGGCGTCCGGAACGGGCTCCGCCGACCGACCGATGACCCGCGCCACCAAGGCGCGCACCCTCGGCTCGGGCGACGCCGCGAGACGGTCCAACACCTCGGGCAAGATGACGCCCTGGGATTCGAGGATGCCCGCCGCCTCGACCAGCCCGAGCTGGTCCCCCGAACTTTCCGCTCCGAGCGTTTCGATCCAGTCCAACAACTTCGACACCGTCGTGTCCGCCGCCTCGCCGTCGAGATCCTCGAGCATCCGGCGCGCCCGGGTGCGCGCCCAGACCTCGCGCGACTTCAGTTGCCCGAAGAGTTCTTCCGTCGAAAGCTTCTCCAAGTCCGGCGGCCCGACCGGCGCGCGGCCCCTCGCCGACAGCCGCCAGATGCGGCCGTGCGAGTAGTCACGATCCGGATGCCGCAGCGACACCTGGTAGTGGTTGATGATCGGGTTGAACCAGTCCGCCACATAGATCGCGCCGTCCGGTCCCTGCCGGGTGTCCACCGGCCGGAAACTCGCGTGCTCGCCGTAAATCAGCCGCACCGGCGCCGCAACCGCGAAGCCCGAGTCCTCCTCCACCAGCGGAATCGCCGAGACTTCCCGCGCGAAGTAACCGGAAATGATCGCGCTGTTCTGAATCCAGTCCGGCAAATGCGCCGACTCGACGATCTCCACCCCCATGCTCTTGCCGGGCGTCTGGCCGACCTGGGCGAACTGCATCAGCTCCCGCGGATGCGTCGTCCGGATCAGGCCCGGCGTGGCGAAACAGAGATGCGGCCCGTTGCTTTTCACAAACAGCGCGCCCCACCGGTCCAGACCCACACCCCAAGGATTCTGTCCCGTCATATTGGGAAAACAAAACGGATCCAGCCGGGTCAGGCGCGGATCGAATCGCCAGAAACCCGCCGTGTCGCCCCGCGAAACGCCCCACGGCGTCTCCACCTGCGAATAGGTGTGCAGCCCCTGGCTGAAATACAGATACCCGCCGGCGTCGAAGATCAGGTTCGAAATGTTCTGGTGGGTGTCGCCGGTGCCGAATCCCGTCAGCACCACATGCCGGCCGTCGGCGCGGTCGTCGCTGTCGCTGTCCGGCAGGAAAACCAGATCGGGTCCCTCGGCCACCCAGGCGCCCCCGTGACCGAGCGCGAAACCTGTCGGCATGTCGAGTCCGTTGGCGAAAACCGTCGACCGGTCCGCGCGCCCGTCGCCATCCGTGTCCTCGAGAATGAACAGCTTGTCGTCCGGCAGTTCCCCCGGCCTCAACTGCGCGTAGGCCAGCGTGCACAACACCCAGAGACGGCCCCGCGCGTCCCACTGGATCGCGATCGGGTTGGCGATGCCAAGCGTCTCGTCGGCGTAGAGATCGATCTCGAACTCCTCGTGAACCTGGAAGCCCTTCCGCTCCGCCTCGACCGAATTGTCCGCGGCCGGCGGGTTGTCCGGGCTGATCGCAAAAGCGGTCGCCGCGACGAGGCCCCAAGCGATTCCGGAAATGACGGGGGCGCTTTTCATCGTTTTTCTCCCTCCGAACCGGCCGCCTCGCGGGCATAGCGATGAATGTCGGACTCAGTCTCGGCGATCAGTCCCGGCAGCGAATCGATCTCGCGCAGAAACCAGCGTTCTTCGCGCTTCAACGGGTCGCGCGAGGCCGGCACGTGCTGGCGGTCGCCGAAGAGAAAGGCCCAGTTGGTCGGCCGGTAATATTGTTGCCAGAGCCGGTTCTTCCGCTCGATCGCCTGACGCAGCGACTGGGACGCGGCCGGCTTTTCCCCGCCCGCTTCCTCTTTCGGAAACTTCAACTGCCGCGCGAACTCCCGCGCCACCGCCTCGTGGCCGGCCGCCGTCAGGTGGACGCCGTCCGCGGAAAAGGCCGGATTCACATTCCCGCGCAGCGGCGTGAAAAGGTCCACGAACGGCAGGCCGCGCTTCGACGCGATCTCGCGAATTCCCGCCACATAGGCGGCCAGAGTTTCGTTGCGAATCTCCGCCAGCCCGGCCGCCGGTCCGGACGGGAAAAACGGCGTCGGCGCCACCGGCACCAGCCGGCCGGTCCGCGTTCCGAGCTGATCGAGCAGTTCGCCGTGGGCGTCGAGAAATTTGGACAGGCCGTCCGGACCGTCGAGCGACTCCATTTTCCCGAAGGCGATGAAGACGATACCGGCGGTCGTGCGCTCGCGGCTGTCGGCCACGCTGCCCGGCTGGGGATCGCCCGCTTTTGTGTAAAAAAAACGGGGACGCGCCTGGTAAAACACGGTGTCGCCCTGCCACGCGAGATTGCGAAGGCGCAGATCGCGGTCCGGCCAGGCGAGCTGAAAAGTCTCCTCGAGGAACCCGTCGAGATCCTGCTCGAAGGTGTTGGTGCCACCGACAAAGGCGATCGTTTCCCCCGGCTTCGGATCGAAGACACCTTTCTCGAAGGGCGGCGCCGGTTTTTCCACCGCCGCGAAACTGCGCTGCAGCACGGGCAATTCCTCCCCCTGCCCGAATCCGGATAGCGGAAGTCCCGCCGCCAGAAAGAGGCCCGACACCAGTCGCGCGGGCGCCGAGCGCCCTTGTGGGAATGTCTTCGGAGACATGGCCTTCAATCCTGCGGCAGTCGCGGCCCCGAGACAATGGCGGAGACGCGTCCGCCCGGCTTCGACCCAACAGGGTTGAGTCGTCGACCCAACCCTGTTGGGTCGGCCGCGCATCGTGCTCAGATCAGCTCGCGCAGCGGCTTGTAACCGTCGACGAGGTACTGCGGCCGCCCGGAAAGATCGCGCAGGGTCACCTGGTTCGCGTCGATGCCGAGGCGCTGGTACAGGGTCGCGAAAACTTCGCCGAAATGCACCGGGCGATCGGCGATCTCACCGCCAAGCCGGTCCGTCGCGCCGATGACCTGGCCCGTTTTCAAACCGCCGCAGGCCAGCAGACCGCAGCCGACCTGCGGCCAGTGATCGCGGCCGGCGTCCTTGTTGATCGTCGGCGTGCGGCCGAACTCGCCCCAGGCCACAACCGTGACGTCGTCGGCCATGCCGCGCTCGTGCAGGTCCTCGATCAAGGCGCCGAGTCCCTGGTCAAAAAGCGGCGCGTGCGAGCGCATGCCGGAGAAATTCTGGCTGTGAAAATCCCAGCGCCCGAAATTCAGCGTCACGCAGCGGGCGCCGGCTTCCACGAGGCGGCGGGCGAGCAGGAAATGCTCGAGATTTCGCGGGGCGCCGTCGCCGACGTTGTTGGGATCGCCTTTGCCGTACCGTTCCCGGACTTTGGGGTCCTCGTTGTCGAGGTTCAGCGCGTTGGCCAACTCGCTGGAGGTCAACATGCCGAAGGCCTGCTGATGAAACTCGTCCATCCCCTCCATCAGGCCGCTCCGGTCGGCTTCCCGGCGGAAGCGGTCGAAGGAGCGCAGCAGTCCCTCGCGTTCGTCGAGCCGGGAGGCGTTGATGGCTTTCAGCGTCAGGTCGCCCTTGCCGGGGCCGGAGGGTTTGAAAGGTCCGTGGTTAAAGCCGAGGTAACCCGGTTTTCCGGACGATCCGTAGGGCGGATGCCCGGCCTTGGGGGCGAGACCGACGAAGGGCGGGATGTTCGGGTTGACCGGTCCCATCAGCCGCGACATGACGGACCCGATCGCGGGCCAGCCGCCGGGCGGTTGACCGGTCTGGGTGAGCGTCGAGCCGACCTTGCCGGTGTAGCACATGAAGGAATCGTGGCTCCCGTTCGGCGCGCCGTGGAGGGAGCGGATGGCGACGCACTTGTCCATGATCTTCGCCAGCCGGGGCAGCAGTTCGCAGATCTGGATGCCGGGCACCTTGGTCGGGATGGGCCGGAATTCGCCGCGAATGGCCGAGGGCGCGTCCATCTTGAGATCGTAGAGATCCTGGTGGGGCGGCGCGCCGCACATGTAGATCATGATGATGGCCTTGCGCGAGCGGCGGAGTCCGGAGAGCTGTTCCGCCTCGAGCAGTTGGGGCAACGCGACGCCCCCGAGCCCGAGTCCGCCGATGCGCAGAAAGTCGCGGCGGGAAACGCCGTCACAGAAGCGCCCGCGCCCCGCGGGCTTGCCGAAGACCGTCAACATGGGCGAATGGTAACCGCCTCGCTCCACGCCCGACAACGCGGGATCGAGACGCATTCGCGGCATCCCCGCCCCGGCGGTTTCGGGACGCGTCATGGCGCAAAGCGGGCGGGACTTTGCTTTGCCGCGCGCTCCGGCGTCGTGGTATTCGGTTTACGCACTATGGAACGCCGAAACTTCATCAAGGGCGCCGCCCCGCTGGCCGTGGCCGGTTCGGGACCGCTCGCCGCCGCCGCCGCTGTCAAGGCCGAGGAGACGCCGGAAAACCCCGTTGCCGCCCTGACCGATAACCTGAACCCCGAAATCCGGAAGGCGCGCGACGCCGCCATGGCCGTCCTGCAACCGTCGCCGAAAGATCTCCAGCACGGGCTCGAACTCCACGCCGACGCGCTCGTCTTCGACGGCTACGGCTTTTCCCCGCGCGCCGCGATCGACGGCGAGGCGCTGAAACAGGCCGTGCTGGCGGGCGCCTCGGACATCGAGCTGGAGGATCTGCGCGAGGAGATGGGCATGACGCGTTACATCACCGACGCTGACGAGCAGCGCGAGTATCGCGAGGGCTGGCGCGCCTCGGGCGTGACGTGCATCTTTCAGAACGCCGGCCAGGAGGGCCAGGACCCGATGCGCCTGATCAAGCGGCTCGCCCGTTTCACCTACACCACGGACATGCTGCGCGACTTCGTTTCGAAGGCGGTGACACCCGACGACATCGAGGCCACCAAGCGGGCGGGCAAACGCTGCCTTTACCTGACGGGCAACGGCGTGCCGCTGACGCAGCAGTGGGTCTCGATCCCCGACGAGCTGCGGTACCTCCGCGTCTTTTACCAGCTCGGCATCCGCATGATGCACCTGACTTATCAGCGGCGAAACATGATCGGCGACGGCTGCGGCGAGCCGGGCAACGCGGGGCTGAGCGACTTCGGCAGGGCGGTCATCGCGGAGATGAACCGCGTCGGCGTCATCCCCGACTGCGCGCACTCGGGCTGGCGAACGAGCCTCGAGGCGGCACAGATTTCCGCGAAACCGGTCGTCGCCAGCCACTCGACGGCGGGCGCGCTCCACGCCCATATTCGCAGCAAGCCGGACGAAGTGATCAAGGCCCTCGCCGACAGCGGCGGTTACATCGGCATCTGCTGCATCTCCCGTTTCCTCCGGGGGAAAGGCGACCTCAACGCCTTTCTCGACCACATCGACCACGTCGCCAAAAAATTCGGCGTCGACCACGTCGCCATCGGCACCGACATCGCCTATTCGTCGCGGAATTCCGCCGCCGAAAGCAAGAAGGCGGCCGTCGGTGGCCTGCGCCGAAAGCGGGAGGACTTCCGCTCGCTCTGGCCGAAGGACGACTTCATCCCGAGCGCCGAAGCCGCGGCGAGCCTCTCGTGGACGAACTGGCCGATGTTCACCGTCGGGCTCGTGCAGCGCGGCTATTCCGACGACGACATCCGGAAAATTCTTGGCGGCAACGTGATGCGCGTGGCCCGGGCCAGCCTGGTGGACACCGTGGCGGAGGGCTGACTCTTTTCTTCCATTCCCAAAACAACTCCGATGAAGCTCCGTTTCCTTTTCGCCTCACTCGCCGTCTTTCTGGCGCCCGCCCTGGCGCGCGCCGAGGACTGGACTCAGTTCAAATTCGACGCCCGGCATTCCGGCGACGCCGCCGACCGCGCGATCGATCCGCCAACGCTCGGACTCGAGGGCGCGGTGGCCCTAACCGACGCGATTTACACGGCGCCGGTGATTTCCGGAGGCAGAATCTACGCCGTCGACGGGGCGGGCGTGGCGTTCTGTATCGACGCGGCGACGCGCGAGATCGTCTGGAAAACGGCGACGCGCGGCGGCCCCGGGAACTGCAACAACGTCAGCTCGCCGGCGATCGCGGGCGAGTATCTGCACTTTGGGACGACGGCCGGCATCTATTATGTGCTGAACCGGGCGGACGGCCGCGTGGCCGAGGAGTTGGACCTGCGGGATCCCATCTTTTCCGCGCCCGCGGTGAGCGGCGACCGCGTTTACGTCGTCACCCTCGGCGCCCAGGTGCTCGCGCTCGATTTTGACGGAACGCGGCGCTGGACGTGGGATTTTGTGAAGGAGGTCATCGGGTTTCCCGGAAACCGATGGAGCGGCGAGGAGTGGTATGCCCACAAAAATGGCCGCGTGACATGGCAGGATCACTTCTGCGCCTCGCGAAATCTCGCCGCGAACGGAAAGACGATCGTCGTGCCGGCGGGCGGGCGCGTGGTTTTTCTCGAGGACGGGGGCGACGCGCCGCGGGTCCGGATCGTCGGGGAAATTCCCAACGTGCATGGAAACGAATACCCCGCCGCCTTCGGCCTGAGCCTGGGCGGGGACGGCGCGGCTTATGTGCAATGGCATCGGCGCGACAACGCGGCCCGCACCGAGATTCTCCGGTTGAAGGACGACGACACTCTGGAGTTCGGCATGGTGCCGGGGACCGAGACCTACATCGACGCGCCGGGCCTGATGAGTTTCAGCTCCGTCAGTTTGCGCGGAGACGACATTTTCCGCACCCGACCGGAGGAGGGCTTCGCGCTTTGCCGGCATCGCGCGGATCGGGAAGAAGCCGAGCCGCTGGGCGGTTACCCGTCGATCTGTCCACCGGTGCTGGCGGGTGACCACGCGATCTTCGGCGGACTCGACGGCGCGCTGCACGTCGTGCCGTTGTCCGGCAGGGGCGAGGCGTGGAAATTCCAGACGCCCTTCGGCGTTCCGGTCACGGCGGCGGCGGCGGTGGCGGACGGGCGGGTCGTTTTCGGCGGCGAGGACGGCTACCTCTACGTGCTGGGACCGAACGGCACGGCGAAGGCGTCGGATTTGAAGGCCCTCGACCGGCACGAAATCCGCACGCCGCTTTCCGGAAAATTCACCGACCCGAAATACGACTGGTACACCAACTACGGCGACATGGGCTGCACCAACGCCAACGAACAGGCCATCGAGCCGCCCCTCCGGATGCGCTGGATTCGCCGGAACGAGGGCACGGTGAAACACATTCCCGTCTGCGGCGGCGGGCGCATGTACACCCACACCGCCGAGGGCCAGGTCATCGCCGTGGAGCAGGAGACGGGGCGGCAGTTGTGGCGACGGTACACGCCGGGCGCGTTTTTGACCTTCACCTCGCCGCTGTATCACGAGGAAAAGCTGCTCATCCCGCAGATGGGCATCGGGCGCTCGGTCATCGAGTGCCTCGACGCGGCGACGGGCGCGTTGCTCTGGGAGGCGCCCGTGACCGGATCGGCGAGCTGGAGCCGGCAGTTTCCCCCGGTGATTCACAGGAATCTCGTCATCTACGCCTCCGGCTCCGGGAGCTACGCGCCGGCCGGCAACGAGAAGGCCTACGCTTGGCGGGCGGTGACGGAAAAGCCCGAGGGCGACACCAAGGAGGTGATGAGCTTCATCTACAGCCACAACAATCCCTACTATCCCGAGGACAACCACCCCATGATCTGGGCCTGGGATCTCGGCACCGGCAAGCTGGTCTGGGAAAAGGACTTTTCCGAACACGGCGCCGGCGGAAACGACTGCGGCATCGCGCTGATGGACGGCGAGCTGTATTACTCGACCTTTTTTGGTTACCAGGCCGGGAAACGCCAGCGCCGCGGGCAGACCGGCGGCGCGAACGGCCTCACCGCCCGGCTCGATCCCGAAAGCGGCGAAGTGCGCTGGGCGACGACCGACTACTACGTCACCGCCGGCTGCACGGTGACGGCCAAGGACGGCCGCATCTATCTCGGCGGTTTCAACCAGCCGGTGGACGAGACCAAGGACCGCTACATCCACTGCCTCGACGCGAAGGACGGCTCGCTGGTGTGGCGCAGCGACCCGGTCGACTCGGCGATCAACGTAATCTCGGTCGGCGACAAATACCTTTTCTCGAACGCGCGCGGCTCGCTGTGCAGCCTCTTCGACCGCGACACCGGGAAGGCCGCCTACCAATTCGACCTCGACTACGCCTGCACCCGTTTCACGCTCAGCGAACCCTTCCTGATGGGCGCGAACATGGACATGATCGACCTCCGCGACGGCCACAAACTCGTCGCCACGGGTCCGGCGATCGATTCGCGCGAATGCCTCGGTTCGGCGGTGTCGAACGGCCGCATTTTCTACATCTCGCAGGCCAGCGGCCTCATCATGTCGGCCGTCTGCGGCGAGGACGCCAAGCGGCTCGCCCCGGCCTGGGAGACGCGGTAGCCTCCTCCGGTGGGTGGCCCGAAGCGGCCCGACCCAACAGGGTTGAGTCGGTGACCCAACCCTGTTGACTCCGCTCAGGAATCCGCCTTCTTCAGCGGAATCGAGATCGCCAGGCCCGCGATGCGGTCCTCCAGCGAGGTGCGCCGCGGCGCGTGACATTTCAGGCACTCGTTCTGCACGCGGATCGAGCCGACGTGGCGGTATACGTTGCGCTCGACGGCTTCGAATTCCTTCTGCCCCTTCATCAGGGCATCGGCCGCCTCGCGCTCGAAGGCATCCTGCGGGCGATGGTCGGCCGACTTGGTCGCGTTGACGCCCAGCCAATGCACGTCGACGCCAAAGGAGCGGTTCAGTTCCTTGAAGACATCCTTCAGCGACTGCGAGGGGAGCTTGATGTTCTCGTCGTCGGCATCGAAAAAATCGCGGTGAATCACCTGGAGCGCTCCGTGGATGGTCTCGTTCAGGAGTCGCGCCCGGTCCCTCGCCTCGTCCACGGTCGCGGGCGCGTTGATTTTCCGGTCGGGGGCGGCGGTGGTCTCGTCCGCGGCGGACTCGGAAGTTTTCGCGGCGGTCGTCTTCTCCGGCGTCTCGGCCCGGGTCGAATGATAGGGGATAAGGCCCGCGACCGCGAGGAGCGAACCGGCGAGGATGGGGTTGAAGGAGCGATTCATGGGAACTCTTTCGGGTTGTCGGATGAAAATTGTACTCAGAATGCAACAAATCTCAATCGAGGGATCGGGACGCGATCGAGCGAGGCGCGTTTCGGCCGATGCCCCGTGACGAGCCAAGGCGGGAGGCCAACCACCGGCCGAACGAATGCCGTTGAGCCCTGGTCTTTCCGCAAACCCGCCGCCGCTTACTCCGGTTTTTTGCCGCCTTCGGGGGCGGGGGCCGGAGCGGGCGTGGGCGCGGTTTTCTCCGCCGGTTTGGCGGGAGCCGCCGGTTTGGGAGCTTCGCCGCCGGCTGCTTTCGCGGGGGCCGGCTTGGGCGCGGGCGTTTCCGCGGGCTTGGCGGGCGCGCTGTCCGTGGAAGCGGGCTTTTCGGCGTCGCCTTTCGGCGGAGTTTCGGGAGATTTTTCCGCGGGAGCGGGAAGATCGGAGATGGCGGGAACGGGACCGCCGCCGGGCAGGGTCTCCTGGGCGGTCGGGGGCTCCAGCACGGTGCCGGGATCGCGCGCGGCGAGTTCGCGGGTCTTCAGCATCGCGAGCAGGATCGCGCAGGCGAAGAAAATCGCGGCGAACCAAACGGTGGCCTTTTGCAGGACGTCGGTCGTGTGGGCGCCCGCGAGAGAATCCATCATGCCACCGCCAAAGGCGGCGCCGAGGCCTTCCTGCTTGGGACGCTGCATCAGCACCGTGAGGCTGAGCAGGAGGCTCACCAGCACGAGCACGACGGTCAAAATAGTGATAAAAACCGAGAGCATGGGGCGGGGAATATGCGCCACCCCTTTTCCGTTGTAAAGTAGCACTGTCCCCGTGTTTCCCGTTTGCCTAAATCGCTGATTTTCAGCCGAAAACCGCCTGATCGCCATCTTTTGCCCATGCCCGGTGCGCCGAACAATCCCGATCCCGCCCCCGACGATGGGCGAATCCGCGGCGAGGTCGAGTCGGTCGTATTTCACAACGAAGAGAACGGCTACACGGTGCTGAAACTGCGGCTCGACGGCAAGCGGAGCGGCGATCCGGTCACCGTGGTCGGGAACATCCCCTCGGTCACGCCGGGCGAAAATCTTACCGCCACGGGCCGCTGGATTCAGGACCGGCAGTACGGTCGCCAGTTCCGCGCCGAGCGCATCGCCGCCGAGGCGCCGCAGAGCGCGAAGGGCATCGAGCGCTTCCTCGGCAGCGGGCTCATCGAGGGGATCGGCAAGGAATACGCCCGGCGCATGGTCGACAAGTTTGGCACGGAAATTTTCGACGTCATCGACACCGCCTCGCAGCGGCTCGAGGAGATCGAGGGCATCGGACCCAAGCGCCGCAAACAGATCAAGGAATCGTGGAAGCAGCAGAAAGCCGTCCGCGAGATCATGGTCTTTCTCCACTCGCAGGGGATCGGCTCGGCGCGGGCGCTGCGCATTTACAAGACCTACGGCGAGGAAGCCGTCGCCATCCTGCGCGGCGATCCCTACCGGCTGGCGCGCGATATTCCCGGCGTCGGTTTCAAGACCGCCGACGACATCGCCCAGCGCATGGGGCTGGCGCCCGACTCGCCGAAACGCCTCGCCGCCGGGCTGCACTACGCGCTGCGCGAGGCCGCGGGCCAAGGCCACGCCGCGCTGCCGCCGGAGGAGTTGCTCAAGATCGCCGCCAACGCCCTCGGAACGGGCGTCGATCCGCTCCAGCCCGTGCTCGAAACCCAGCTCCGCGGCGCCGAACTCGCCCTGGACCGCCCCGGCGGGGGCGACCGCGCGCTCGTTTACCTGCCCGAGATGCTGGCCTCGGAAAAGGCCGTCGCCCTCCGCGTGCGCCAGCTTGCCTCCCGGCCCGCCGCCTACCCGGCCATCGACGCCGAACGCGCCATCGCCTGGTTCGAAAAGAAGACCAGCTTTTCCCTCGGCGCCGAGCAGCGCGACGCCGTCGCCACCGCCGTGCGAAGCCGCTTCCTCGTCATCACCGGCGGCCCCGGCGTCGGCAAGACGACCATTCTCAGCGCCGTCCTCCAGATCCTCGCCGCGAAAAAGGTCGACCCCGTCCTCTGCGCGCCGACCGGCCGCGCCGCCAAGCGCCTTTCCGAAAGCACCGGGCGCGACGCCGCGACGATCCATCGACTGCTGGAGTTCCAGCCCGGCGGCGGCTTCGCCCGCAACCGCGCGAAACCGCTCGAGGGCGACGTTTTCGTCATCGACGAAGCCTCGATGATCGACCTCTGGCTGATGCACCGGCTGCTCGACGCCATTCCCGACCGCGGCCACGTGCTGCTCGTCGGCGACGTGGACCAGCTCCCCTCCGTCGGCGCCGGCAGCGTCCTGCGCGACCTGATCGACTCCGGCGCGGTGCCCGTGGCGCGGCTGCGGCAGATTTTCCGCCAGGCCGAGGCCAGCCGCATCGTCACCGCCGCCCACGCGATCAACGAGGGAAAAATGCCCGACCTCGACGCGGCCGATCCGGAGAGCAGCGACTTCTTTTTCGTCGAGCGCGAGGACGCGGACAAGACACTCGACACGCTGCTCCAGGTCGTCGCGGACCGCCTGCCGGCGCGGTTCGGCTACGATCCCTTCGAGGCCATCCAGGTGCTCTCGCCGATGAATCGCAACTCCCTGGGCACCCGAAACCTCAACGCCGTCCTCCAGGCGCGCCTGAACCCGCCCGCCGAGCTGAAACTCGAGGTCGAGCGCTTCGGCGTCACCTATCGCGCCGGCGACAAGGTCATCCAGACCCGCAACAACTACGAGAAGGAGGTCTTCAACGGCGACATCGGCCGCCTCGTCGAGATCACGACCGAGCCGGTGAAAATCACGGTCCGCTTCGACTCCGGCCATCGCGCGGTTTACGAGCCCGGCGAGCTGGACGAGCTGCAGCTCGCCTACGCGATCACGATTCACAAGTCCCAGGGCAGCGAATTCCCCGCCGTCGTCATCCCGCTGAGCACGCAGCATTTCGTCATGCTCCAGCGCAACCTGCTCTACACGGGCGTCACCCGCGGGCGAAAACTCGTCGTCCTCGTCGGCGAAAAGCGCGCCCTCTCCCTCGCCGTCCGCAACCAGGAAAGCCGGCGCCGCCACGGAGGCCTGCGGGAACGGCTCGCGGGGGACGGGGTGTGAATGGAGGTGGCGGACGCGAACCGTGGCTTGGCCATCCTGGCCAAGCATTCGCGGGCGGCGTGTTCTCTGAAAACGCCGCCCATTCCGAACGTCTTCGATACGCGGCCGGCCGATCCGGGAGTTGTTCTGAGCGGGGGCGGGCTGGGAAGCCCCATCCGGATCGCCACGGACTGGAAAGTCCGCGCTGCGCGCGTCTGACTCAACAGGGTTAGGTCCGCGACCATACCCTGTTGGGTCCGATTATGAAAGCGCCGGAAGACTGGCGGCGGCGATGGCCTGGCCGTGGCGCTTTTCCTTTTCGCCGGGCTGGCGGAACTGAATCTTTTCGGCCAGCCCGGGAAACTCGGTCGCGAGGACGTTTTTCGCCTCGCGCAGCAGCAGGTCGCCGCCGGCGCCGCTGGTGACGCGGCCCAGGGCCAGGATCTGGCGGATGTCGTAGAAATCCGCGTAGTGCGCCACGGCGTAGCCGAAGTAGCGCCCGACGGTTTCGAAAATCTTCGCGGCGCCCGGCTCGCCGGCTTCCATGGCTTTCTGCACGGCGACGAGGCGCCCGGGCAGTCCCATCTCGTCGGGAAACGCGTAGCCCGCCCGCGCGGCGAGACGGCCCACGGCCTGCTGCGAGAGGTATTGCGCGCCGACGCCGGGGCCGCCCGACCATTCGTCGGCGGGGGCGTTTTCCTGATAGTCGATCGGGGCGAAGGCGAGTTCGTTCAGCCAGGTGGTGATGTGCCCGCCCGGCGTGACGAACCCGACCGCCTCGCTCGTTCCCATGGCCACGCCCAGCACGCCGGTGTCGCCGGTCGCCATCGAGCCGGCCAGCGCGGTGACATCGCCGTCGTTGACGATCACGAAGGGCACGCCGCCCCGCTCGGCCTGGAGATCGAAAAACATCCGCCGCACCTTTTGGTCGAAGACATCGTCCGGCACGCCGCGAAAGAGCGAGCCGACGCGCACCTCGTTGTTCACGTAAACGCCGGCGGCGCTCCCGCCGATGGCGTCGACGCGCGGCAGGTGGGCGGCGGCGGCCTCCAGACTCTGGCGGATGCCGTCGAGGTGGTATTGCGGGTCGCTCTGGAAATAGGGATCCCACGGCACTTCCTCGGAGAAAACGACCTCGCCCTCGACGACGGCGGCGGCCTTGCGGTCGCTCCCGCCGAGGTCGAATCCGATGCGGCAGCCGTCGAGGTGCCCGCCGAGTTCGACCGCTGTCTCTCTCGGCTCCGGGAGGTCGTCGAAGGGCACGCCGACGATCTCAAAGGAGGCGCGGTAGGCTTTTTCGCCCATGAATCGATGGTCGAAGGCCCGGGCGCCCTCCGGCGAATATTGGGCGGCGATCTCGCGGGTCAGCGAGTCGCTGCCGCCGAGGAAGACGCGGTGACCGCCCCGCTGCCAGAGGAGGAATTTCACCAGATGCGTGGCGAAGCGCGTGTTGAGGGCGGCGTTTTCCGGGCCGGTCTCGGGCAGAATCTCGGTGCGATACACGGAAACGGCGCCGTCGGGCTGCTCCAGCGCGACGCCAAAAGGCCGGGCGTCGCCGGACTCGCGGACGCGCCCGCGAAAGGCGCGGTTCCACAGGGCGGCGGGCACGAACCCGGGCTCGAGCGGCGGCGGGCATTTCAGCGAGAGGGGGAGATTGGCGTTCATGGGGGAGAATCGGTTTTTCTGACAGGATTTACAGGATTCGACGGGATTTTGTGATCAAAATTTCCAATCGGCGCTGTCCGGGAACGCGGCAAAGGCGAACCGTGGCATGGCCATCCTGGCCATGTTTTCGGGGAAGGGACGTTCTCCAGAAAACCCGCCGTCCAACCGTTCCTGGCGCGCGGTGGTCCCGCTCGCGGCGGGAATGACCCGCCTGATCGACCGCCGCCTCGGTCTTTCACATCTTTCAATTGGCCACAACCGGGAACGCGGCAAAGGCGAACCGTGGCATGGCCATCCTGGCCATGTTTTCGGGGAAGGGACGTTCTCCTGAAAACCCGCCGTCCAACCGTTCCTGGCGCGGTGGTCCCGCTCGCGGCAGAGGTGACCCGCCTGATCGATCGACGCTTTCATCGTTCACAACTCCGAATTGCCCGTTACCGGGAACGCGGCAAACCCCGGGGTGTCGGTGGTGGCCGGATCGCCGGGTTCAAAGACGAAGAAACGAACGCTCGCGTTTTCCCGAATTGCGCGGACTGTGCCCGTCCCCCGGCCCGGTCGCGATTCGCGCGGTCATCTTTCCGTCGCGCGCCGACCCGTTTCTCCCGCCCCCGCCCTCTCACCCGACTTTCCGTTTTCATGGACACCCCTCCCTTTTCCGAGCTTGGCCTGACGCCGATGTTGCTCCAGGCCGTCGAGGCGCTCGGCTACGAGCGGCCGTCGCCGATCCAGGCGCTCGCCATTCCCGCGGCGCTGACGGGGCGCGACGTGGTGGGACTTTCGGAGACGGGCTCGGGAAAGACGGCCGCCTTTGGCCTGCCGCTCCTGCAGCGGATCGACACCGCAAGCCGCGAAACGCAGGCGCTGGTCGTGTGCCCGACGCGGGAGCTGGCGGTCCAGGTCTGCGAGCAGGTCCACCTGCTCGGCTCGGGACTGGGCGAGGAGCTGCGGGTGGCGCCGATCTATGGCGGGGCGTCGATGGAGCGGCAGTTCACCCTGCTCAACCGCGGCGCGCAGATCGTGGTCGGCACGCCGGGCCGCCTGCTCGACCTGTGCCGGCGCGGGGCGCTGAAGCTCCACGCCACCCGGGTCGCCGTGCTCGACGAGGCCGACCGGATGCTGGACATGGGCTTTCGCGAGGACATGGAGGAGCTGCTCGGCGCCATGCCGGAGACGCGGCAGACCCTGTTCTTTTCCGCCACCATGAATCGCGAGGTCGAGGGCCTGATCCGCCGCTTCGGCCGCGACCCGGAGGTGCTGGAGATCGAGCGCAAGTCCCTGACCGTCGAATCGATCGCCCAGGTCTGCTACGAGGTGCGCCAGCGGTCGAAGATCGAGGTGCTCTCGCGCCTGCTCGACATGGAGCCGCCGCGCCTGGCGATCGTGTTTTGCAACACCAAGCGGAGCGTCGACGAGTGCACCGAGGCCCTGCTGGCGCGCGGCTACGCGGCGGACCGGCTGCACGGCGACATCACCCAGACCATGCGCGAGCGGGTGCTGCGGCGTTTCCGCGAGGGCACCGTGGAGCTGCTGGTCGCCACCGACGTGGCCGCCCGCGGGCTCGACGTCGACAATGTGGACGCCGTCTTCAACTACGACCTGCCCCAGGACCCGGAGGATTACGTCCACCGCGTCGGGCGCACGGGCCGGGCCGGCCGCGCGGGCCGCGCGGCGAGCTTCGTCTTCGGGCGCGACATCTACCGCCTCCAGGCCATCGAGCGCTACACGCGGCAAAAGATTCGCCGGGAACGCATCCCGACCCAGGAACAGGTCGAGGGACGCCGGGCCGACCTGCTGCTGGAGTCGGTCCGCGAACGGCTCGAGGAAGGCGAGTTCGAAGGGCACATCGACCACGTCGACCGGCTGCTCGAGATCGGCCACACCGCCACCGACATCGCGGCGGCGCTGTTTTCGCTGCTCTACGAAACCCAGAACCGCGAGGGCGAGGAAATCGCCGAGGATCGCTCGAAGTCCCGCGGCGATTTCCACGACCGCGACGGCGACCGCCCGCCCGGGGGCCGGAAAGGCCGGGGCGCCCCCCGCGACTTTGGCGGGCGGGACCGCGAACCCGGCGAAGACGACGCCCCGGCCGCGAACGGCGACGGCATGGTGACGCTCTTCCTCAGCGTCGGAAAACTCGTCGGCGCCAAGCCCGGCGACCTGGCGGGGATGCTCTACCGCGAGGCGCGGCTCCCGCCCGGATCCGTCGGCCGGATCGCGCTTTTCCCGAAGTATTCGCTCGTCGATGTGCGGGCCGAGCACGCGCCGGCCGCGATCGACCGTTGCCGCGACGCGAAGCTGCGCGGAAAAGCCTTCCGCATCGACTACGACCGGAAAGCCTGAGCGGGCCGGCCTCCGTCAGATACCCATCCGCCCCAGGGCGTCGCCGATGCGCCCCAGGATGGAGGCCGTGCGGGGAAAGGCCGATTCCAGCTCCAGCAGGCTGTTTTCCAACTGCTCGGGCACGGACTCCGGCTCGACGGCGGCGGTGAGATCGACCGACTCGCGCACCGAATCGTGGCCGGCCTCGCCGACTTCGTCGGCCACATCGGCCAGCAGGCCGAGCAGCTCCGATTTCTCCGCCTCGTTCAGGTGCGGCTGGGCATGAATGCGGGCGCTGAGTTTTTCGATCGATTCTCGCATGGCCGGAGTTTCCGCCATCGGCGCGGCCTCGACAAGTGGGAACGTCAGAGTCGTCCTACGCCTGACCGAGGGCGCGCTCCGACTTTCTGGTTGGGGATTGAATGGTCATGGTGCTTTCGACTCGCAGCGGGTAAGGCAATAGGATCGACGTCATGTTCGCCAGTTAGTCCTCCCACGTTCGGCAAAGCTTCAGGAACCTGTCGATGTAAGCGATCTGCCGATCTGAAAAGAGATCAAAAAATCGTCGTGTCACACAGGCATCGTGAACTGCGGGCCTGTGGCATAAAGGAAACTCTGATAGGTAATGCCTCAGAAACGCCGGCATGTAAAATCTCCATCCTTCGGGGTCAGAGAATGTGAAATACTCCTGGAAATTAGCGCACTGCTCGTTAGTGACCTCATACCAGTGGCTCTCCTTGTCCATAGCCGCCAACTCCTCGCCACGTTCCTTGGATAAAAACCACTCATCGTCGTATCCTCGTGCAACATGCAGTGTGACCAACGGTCGCGGCGGATCACCAAAAACATCAAAAAGCTCTTCAGCGAGCACCATCGCTTCGGCGTGCGCATGACACCAAATCTCATAAAGTCCATCGATTGCATCCTTTCGGATTCCACTCCGACGCAGTTCGTCCCGTGACGGAAATGGTGTAGTCATCGGAGCTGTCATTTTCTCAGGCGAACGATCAAGCGCCGGCACCGCTGGGGCGGGGGTGAGCGTGGAAACGGGATAGCGGGTTGGAGTAACGGAAAGCATCGCCGACAAAGCAGCCCCAGCGGTTGTCCAGCCGCGCCTTGTTGAACGGAGCCGCTTCGCGGCGCCGACTCTCCTGATGCTACCCTTGCCACGCTTCGGTGACGATCTTTTCTTGGGGCGCTTATGAAAAAAAACAACACCACCCTCCCAGTCCGCCCGCCCATCCAAACGCCGCCGCCAGTCCGCTGAGTCCCCCGCGGATCTTGCCTCGGCCAAGTGGTGGCGCGACTTTCAGCGCCACCTCGATCTCGGTCGCCTCGCGCCACGATCCCGGGCCTCCTACCTCTGCTGGGTGCGCCAGCTCCACGAGGCCTTCCCGCACCGCGATCCCACCACACTCCGCGAGACAGAAGTCCTCGATTTCCTCATCTCCCTGCGCCAGAAGCGCCGACTCAAGGACTCCACCGTCAACCAGGCCGTCTGCGCCCTGCGCGCCTTCTACCGCGACCACCTCGGCCGGAAGTGGAGGGGCTGGAGCCGGATCAAGATACGACGCGACGAGCAACTCCCCAACGTCCTGAGCCGCGAGGAGGTCGCCCGCTTTCTCGGCGCGGTCAGGGAAGGACGTTTCCGCGCCGTCTTCACCCTGATGTATCACTGCGGCCTGCGCCTGGGCGAGGCCATCCATCTCAAGCCCGGCCACATCGACGCCTCGCGCGGCGTCATCCGCATCGTCGGCGGCAAGGGCGGCAAAGATCGCGAGGTGCCCGTTTCCGCGGAACTCGTCGAGCGGCTGCGCGCCTTCTGGAAGCGCCACCGCAATCCCGAGTGGCTCTTCCCCTCGCCGGGGCGCGGCTGGAAGAGCGCCGGTGCCACCCTGCCCGACGCCTTGCGGCGCTCCTCCAAACCGATGAGCGATTCCTCGGTGCAGGCCGCCATGCGCGCCACCGTCCTTTCCCTGGGCTGGGATCGGCGGACCGGGCATCGCCCGGTCACCTGCCACACCCTGCGTCATTGCTTCGCCACCCACCTTCTCGACGCCGGAGTCTCCATCCGCCTGGTCGGCCAGTATCTCGGGCACGCCTCGCTCAAGCCCACCCTGGTTTACCTTCACCTGACCGAAGCCAGCGAGAGCAAGGCGCGCGAGGTCCTCGCGCACTTCCCGGGTCTCTGATCCGCCCGGCTCCCAGCCCGCCATGCCCCTGGCTCTCGCCGAGGTCTTGCGCGAGCATTGGCCGCGCTTCGCGCGCGCCCACGCTCCGCGGCTCGCCGCCGCCCATTACCGGGCGGCGCGGGCCGTGCTGTCCTGCCGCACCGCCGCCCTCGGCGGGCGGCTCTGGCAATGCGCCTGCCACGCGCACGCCCGCCACTTTTCCTACCACAGTTGCAACCATCGCTCCTGCCCCCAATGCGGCGCCATCGATCAACAACAATGGGCCGCCACCCAGGAGGCGCGGCTGCTCCCCGGCGTGCCCTACTTCCTGGTCACCCTCACCGTGCCCGACTCCCTGCGCGGCGTTTGCAAAGCCCGCCCCGCCATCCTCTACGACCTCATCCTTCGCGAGGCCGCCGGGGCCTTGAAGGACCTCTGCCGGTCCAAACTCGGCGGCACGCCCGGGTTCACCTCCGTGTTGCACACCTGGGGCCGCCAGCTCCAGCACCATCCCCACGTCCACCTCGTCGTCCCCGGGGTGGTCCTCGCGCCCGACGGCCGCGAGCGTTATCCCGACAAGCCCGATTTCCTGGTTCACGGCGCGCCGCTGGCCGCGCGCTTCCGCAACCGCCTCGAAATCGCCCTCAAAAACAGCCATCCCGAGATCCACGCCGCTTTGGTGCGCGATCATCCCGACGTCTTCCGGCTCAAATGGGTCGCCGACGCGCGCCACACCGGCTCGGGCAAACCGGCCCTGCGCTACCTCGCCCGTTACGTTTTCCGATCCGCCCTCGGCCCCGGTCGCCTCCTCGGCTATGACGGGCAGGGCCGCCTTCGTCTCCAATGCCACCAGAGCGGCGCCAACCGCCCGTTTGTCATCCTCCTGACCCCCGAGGAGTTTTTGAGGCGCTGGTGCCTCCACGTCCTGCCCAAGGGGTTTGTGCGCGTGCGCCACCATGGCTGGATGAGCGGCGCGGCCCGCAAAGTCCGCCTCCGCGTCCGGGCCCTGGTTTGCGGCCAACTCGACGAACCGGCGCCCGCCGTCATCCTTCACCCCGTCCCCCGCTGCGCACGCTGCGGCGCGGAGATGAAACTCCTCGCCACCATCGAACCGCGCGGCCCTCCGCCCCGAAGATGAGCCACGACCCTCCGCCTCCCCCTGACACCTCCCCAAAAGGCCGTCTCCGCGCCGGTCGCGTCTCTTCGCGCGCCTCTGTCGCGGTTTTCCCGGCACAAACACCGCGATCCGGGCTGAAGACCCGCCTCTCGCGCCCCAACCCTCGGCCCGGCCTTCGAAGCATGAGCTTCGCGCCGCCGGCGCCAAGCTCATGGCCCCCGCGGAGCCCCTCAAAAGGCGGCTTGAAACCCGATCCCCACGCCAACGCGCTGAGGCTCAACGGAAAATCGAATCCGCAAGAGCCGCCGTCCCCGCGCCCCTGACTCCACCGGCGGGCTCGTCCAACAACGGATAGCAGTGAGGCAAGCTCACCTGCTATCTTGGGGGTTCGCCCTTGGTTGTTTGTGGTGGCTGCTCATGCAATTAGCGGGAAAAAGATTTAAGGGAGTCCTGCTCTGAAAGTATAGCCGGAGCCACGAACTTCAGTGGGTAAGCCTCCCCGCTGTAGGTGCCTACAAAGACCCGCTTCGGATGCGGAGAAACACCCGATCTGGATGTGTTGTCGCCGCCAGCATGGTTGGTGACAACTCTGGTCACCATGTCGATGTCCTCAATGCCATAACGATCCTGAATCTGAACCATCCGACGACCACTATCGTCTGTGTAAGTGTAAACCAAAGAATGTGTCCGACCGCCTGTGTTCGGAAAAAGGTCTATAGTGCCTAGACTCTTGCCATCTCGGGTGGTCCCTCCATAGACCTCAAGCCTCTGATCATACTCAGCCATGCCGATAGGGCTGCTGCAGCGGGTCAGCAACTCGATGGAATAACTATCCCCAACTGCAACTGCACCACCACGACTCCAGCCTCCAGACTGGGAGGTCGAGTTCTGTCCGACGAGATAGCCAATGACGAGCAACATGCTGCAAATGGCTAATCGAATCAGGTTCTTCTTCACGGCGAATGGGGCTATTGGTTGGGCTAACGTCAAAGCGATGTCAGTGCCTGCCGGCGGCGCACTTCGACTTCGGGGTTGAGGTTCGAGTTTCCATAACGCTTTTGCCTTGGAGCGGGCAGGCAGTTGATCATCCGCGACTTGTTAGCGCCGTTGTTTATCGATCGCTTCGAAGGTCTCGCGATATTTCTTGTAAAAGTGCTCGTTGTTTTTGTCGTCGAGCTTCTGTAGTAGCGCCATACACTCCTCGAATGATTGAATGAGCTTGACCCTCTCCGCAGGTGTCAGATCGCGGTATTGGGTCTTTCCGATCATCTTCTGATTCTTTTTGAGGTCGTCCAGAATAGAGGAAATCCGAAACGGTAGCTTCTGGAGGATGAAAGCCCTCTGCAACTCAACATCCTTCGACTTCAGGACGGCTTGGCGAAATGCGAAATCGTAGGTGTGTTCGGGGAAGAATCCAATTCCCAACCCACCTGAATAGTTCGCGAACTGCTCTAGGTATTTCGTCTCGACGTCAGTCAAACCAGCACTCGCGGTTACGACAACAGCAATGGTTGCTAGCAGACATGTGGTCGTCGTTTTCATTGCGCTAACAGTATTAGTTTACGCATCTGGATATCGATATATTTTTCCGAAACGACATCAGCGGCGCGATTCGATGAAATGCGAAACCTCTCAAAGAGTCAAGGGTTTTAGACGCTTTTGCCACCCCTTTCGTGACGGACCGGATTGACACGGGAAACTGAACCTTTCCGGGAATCCGTAAGAATCGATATCCGCCCCCTCGCCGGCGATATCCGCCAGTTTTTTTCGATTCGGAAGAGCCGGTATCCGCCTCCATTCGCCCGCTCTTCGCAGCCCTGGGCCAACCGGCGATGGGCGGGAAAAGTGCCGCCGCAACGCGGCCTCGCGCCCGCCCCAGCCGGAGACCGGCCGGTAATTCTCCTTTCTTCGGTCCGGCCAAAGCCGCCGCGGCGCTCCGGGCCACCCGGCGGCCTCGCTGGCTCTGAGCGCCCCATCGCTCCCACACCCGGGACACCGTTATGCACCGCGGACCGGGCCGTCGAGGGGCCGGCAGCTCGAGGAGAAGAAGGGGCGAGGGTCTCAGCCGGACAGGGTTGGGTCGCGGAGTCAACAGGGTATGGCGAGGGACTCAACCCTGTTTGCTTCAACTTCGCAAAGGAGGACGAATCAAGATCGCGGAGCCGCGATTCCGTGGCGATGGATGGGTGGGGCGAGGCGTCCCCGCCGAGCCGTCGTGAGGCCCCGCCGCGTTCGACCCGATCGATCCCGCCCGTAAAACCAACCGCGAAGGAGAAACGGGGGAAAACCCGGGCTTCGGCGAATGGCCGAAGACTGTTCGACGCGATTTGGCATTCCGACGGCTCGGCGGGGACGCCTCGCCCCACCCGGCTGCCGCCGCTCGCCCTATCGCCCGCCGTGATCGGGCCTCTGGGAACTTCGAGTTTTTCAAGTTTACGCCAATGGACCCGAGCCTGTTGGCGCGAACTTTACACAGGGGGAATGTTTCAAAGTCACGGAGCCGCGATTCCGTGGCGATGGATGGCTGCCGCCGCTCGCGGCGCGGTTCAGGTCAGGCGCCGGGAAAGAGGATTTCGTGGCCGATCCGGAAGATCGCGAGGTCGATGAGGACGTGGCTCACCCAGGGGCCGAGCAGGGTGTGGTGGCGCTGGTAGAGCCAGCTCCAGAAGGCGCCGCCGATCCCGACACAGAGACCGAAGAAGATCGCGGGTCCGACCGGGAAAAACTGGCTGGTGACGACGATGTGGTGCGAGGCAAAGCCGGCCGCGGCGGCGAGATGGGCCCAGCCGAGGGGCATCAGCCGCCGGAGGTTTCCAAACACGAACCAGCGCCAGAAAAACTCCTCCAGCAACGCGTGGGCGATCGACAGCAGGAAGGCGAAGAAGACGTAATGCCGCAGCATGCCGAGGCCCTCGACTTTTTCGCGCATGCGGGGCGCGCTGGCGCGCAGCACGTCGCCGAGGGGGGTGTGGTCGCGCAGCAGGAACATCACGCCGGCCACGAGGAGGCCGAAGCCGGCCCCGATCAGGAGCGACAGGCGCCAGTCGCGGCGCCCGGGCGATCGGCGGCGGAAGGATTCCCCCAGGATGAAGGCGGTCGCGATCGGGGGCCAGACGAGCAGGAAGATTTTCACGCCCGTGTAGAAGCTGTTCCCCAGGAGGGTGCCCGGGAACAGCACGAAATAGAAAAGGGAGGCGATCAGCGGCAACACCAGGGCCGGCAGGGTGACGCGCCAGCGGGTCGTGGCGGCGGGGGCGGCGGATCGCGGTCGCGGTCGCGGTCGCGGTCGCGGCGCGTCATTGGGGGGAGGATCGGAAATCATGGCCGGGAAGGTGCGCTCGGATCCGGGAAAGGTCCGAATCGAAAATTGTCGCCGTTGGGATCGGTGGAATCAATGCGCGGAGCTGGAAACGGGCGCCGGGAGAATCTGGAGGGATCTGGAAGATCTGGAGGATCTGGATGGGGGGTTTTGGGGAGAGAACGCGCCTTCCGCGAAAACTTGGGCAGGATGCCCAAGCCACGCGAGGCGGCCGCGCCATGGGTAGGTGAATTCGTGGGAATTCCGTCGACGCTGGCTTTCGGTTTCGGAATTCTCACGAATTCCGCCACGGGAGACGCCTCCGGACAAAGAGCGGGGGCTTTGCGGAGAACGCGCCTTCCGCGAAATCTTGGGCAGGATGCCCAAGCCACGCGACGCGACCGCGCCATGGGTAGCGGAATTCGTGAGAATTCCGTCGACGCTGGCCTTCGGTTTCGGAATTCTCACGAATTCCGCCACGGGAGACGCCTCCGGATAAAGAGCGGGGGCTTTGCGAAGAACGCGCCTTCCGCGAAATCTTGGGCAGGATGCCCAAGCCACGCGACGCGACCGCGCCAAGGGTAGCGGAACTCGTGGGAATTCCGTCGACGCTGGCCTTCGGTTTCGGAATTCTCACGAATTCCGCCACGGGAGACGCCTCCGCATAAAGAGCGGGGGCTTTGGGGAGAGAACGCGCCTTCCGCGAAATCTTGGGCAGGATGCCCAAGCCACGTTTGACCGTCACTTCGCGTCGCCGATGGCGAAGCTGGTGAAGGCGATGCCTTCGGGATCGCGGTCGGAGGGCGCGGCGCCGCGCTCGTAGATCGCATAGACGGTCGAGCCGTCGCTGGCGAGGTCGGAGTAGCCGGCCACGCCGTCGTCGATCACAAAGCTGGCGGGGTAGGTCTTGCCGCCGTCCTTGCTGACGCGGGCGGTGAGGCTCTTGCGCATGATCATGTTCGCGGGATTGGCGAAGACGAGACCGGCGTCGCCGGCGCTGACGAGGCTGCCCTGGCAGATGGGCTCCATGAGTCCCTCGACAAAGGCGGCCTCGCTCCAGCCGGTGGCGCCGTCCTTGCTGGTGGCCTGGACGCGCTGGCCCTTGAGCGCCTTGTTGCGGATGTTCAGCACGACGGTGCCGTCGGCGGCCTGGGCGATGGCGCCCTCGCTGGGAAGCTCGACCGCGGTGCCGGTCTTGGTTTTCTCCAGCGTGAAATGCTTCGCGACAATCTCGCCGCGCCGCCAGGTCTTCCCGCCGTCATCGGAAAAGATCGTCGCGCTCGCCGCGGCCTGCAGGCCGATGCCCTCGGTGCCGTCGGAGACCCACACGGGCACGACCAGGCGGCCGCTGTCCTTCAACTGAATGCCGTGGCCGGGGCCGGTGGCGATGAGTTTCCAGTCGATCTCGTCCTTGAAGGCGTCGAAAACCGAGGTGATTTCGACCGGCTCGGAGCCGTTTTCGCCGTTGTCGTCGGTCTTCACGTAAAACACGCGGCTATATTCGACGGTGTAGAGCCAGTGCACGCCGCCGTCCTTGTCGGCGATGGCGGTGAGGTTGTGGACGCCGATCTGGCCGGGTTCGGCGGCGCCTTTGTCGACGAGCACGGGGTTCTGCTTCGCGTCGGCGGGAGCGGAGGCGAACGGCTTCGCGTCGCTCCAGGTCTTGCCCTGATCCTTCGACACGCGGATGAAGGGCGCGGCCTGGCTCCAGCGCATCTCGAGGGTTTTGCGTCCCTCGGCGGAGGCGATCAGGGTGCCGGATTTCGTGAGCACGAGCCCGGGCATGCGGTAGATGCCGTAGTCGTTGTCGCCCTGCTTGAAAAGAACGGTGGGCTCGGCGGCGGCGGCGGTGAAAGCGCCCGCGGCGAGCAGGCCGAGAAGGAAGGGTAGGGATCGTGGTTTCATGGGAAAAATTGGAGTCATTACGTCTTTTTGAGAGGGGCGGGAAAGAAAAACCGGAATCGGGAGGGTGCAAGCGAGGTTTTGGGGATTGAGGGACGGATTCCCTTGACGCGCCTCGCGCCATCGCCGATGACAGGGCTCCGCCCTCCGTCATTTCATTCGCCACCGGATGACGCAAGCGTGGGCTTTGCCGCCTCTCACTGGACCCCGCCATGAATCCGTTCGCCCGTTCGCCTTTTGCCGCCGTTCCGTTTCTCGCTTTGACCCTCGCTTCGGCTCTTCCGGTCTTCGCGGGCGAAAACGATCCGCCGGCTCCCCTGGACGACGCGAAACTCGCCCGGGCCACGCTGTTCGCCCCCTCGGCGAACGGCGACCGCGACCTGACCTACCCGATCACCTACGTCCTGTCGAAACAGGCCATCGGGCTGGGTGTGCTCGTCGCGATGGACCAGGAGACGACGCATTTCGGCACCTTCAGCGGCGAAACCTTCAAGGACGGCTTCCGATCGGGCCCCAAGTGGGACGATGACGAGTGGTATTGGAACTACATCGCCCATCCGCTGTGGGGTTCGGAGACCTACCTGCGCGCGCGCAGCCAGAACTTCACCTTTTTCGAGTCCTTCCTCTTCAGCACGGCTTCCTCGGTGGTGTGGGAATATGGCATGGAAAACTGGGCCTCCCATCCCTCGCAGCAGGATCTGATGTTCACCTCGACCATCGGCTCGCTCATCGGCGAAGTGCGCTTCCAGATTCTCAAGGACCTCGCCGGCAAGGACGACCCGAAATCGAAGGCGCTGCGCTTCGCCGTCGATCCGTTGCAGGGGACGACCAAGTTCATCGGCGAAAAAATCTTCCACGCCGACTGGGAGGAACCCGCCTTCCGGATCACGCCTCTGGTCGACGCGAGTGGATCGCTCGGCATGAGCGGCTCGGTGAGCTTCAAGTTCTGAGCCGACACGCGCGGCGGCGTTCTTTTAATCTAGGCCCGGCAGAAAACCGCCGTGCCCCACGCCCATTGGTCGTTCGTCTGCCGGACGCGGGCGTACACGAAGTCCCCGGGCGCCAGGTCGATGTCGAAGGCCGATCGCACCCGCCACTCGGCCGGCGGCGGCGCGCGATGAATCCGCCACGCGGGCGACTCCAGTCCGTTCAGCAGACCGGACCGCGCTCCGCGAATCAGCTCGGCGAGCGGAATCTCGTGGCGCGCGCCATTCAACTCGAAGAAAATCGTCGCGCCCGGCGTCGCCTCGACTTCAAGGCAGACTCCCTGCGAGGCATTGGTCGAATTGTTCGGGTTGCCCCGCGTCACGGCCTCGAATCGCACCGCGCGTTCCCCGCGCTCGACGATTCGGTTTTCGAAAAAACCGCCCGCTTCCCCTTCCCCTTCCCCGTCTCCTGTCTCCGCCTCGAGGGGCGAAACGACCTCGCGCCCCCGAAATCGCGGCTCCACCTCAAGAATGCACCCGGCGTCGATGCCGAAAACGGCGTCCCAATCGAACCGCTCCCCGCGCGGCCCCCAGCCGAGTTCGAGATGGAGCTTGGTGTGAATCGAACCGGTTCCGGCGTCGCCTTCGACCGCGGACAGGCCCGGCGAGATCCGATGAACGAGGCGGCCGTTTTTCAGCACATCGACCGCGTCGACCGCCCCGCCGGCCGCGACGTCGATCTCGACATGCCGCCCGTTTCCCGGCGGCAACACGCTCCCCATCGGGGCGTCATCGACGCGGAAATCCAGCTCGATCCTGTCCCCGGTCATGGCCCAGGTGCGGCGGGCAAAAAACGCGTCCCAGATCGCGGCCCGCGTGCCGTTTTCGGCCCGGACGCCAAGCAGGCCGTGCCCGTGGCTCCCCGGATGCGCGCTGTGATGGTCGGTCCCGCCGGTCACGCCGAAGAGGTGGCCCGACTCCCAGCCGTGCCGGATCGTGCCCTCGAAGTCGGACGGTCCCATCACATGCAGAAAGGGGCGCGGCGTCTCGCTGTCCTCGCTGCAGCCGTGCATCGAGAGCAGCTCCACCAGCGGCTCGAATTCCGGGCAGTGCGAGGCCCAGTCCATGCCGCGCGTCCCGCGCCGGTAGCCGACGTGGTGCGGCTGGCTGAGCGTTTCCATGCCCCGCGCCTTCAGCCCGGCCAATTGTCGGTGCAGATCCGGAATGCTCGACGGATAGAGAATCTCCGCGTCGTCGCGAAGATCGCGGTAGAGCACATTCCGGTCGCCGTGGGCGCACGAGTGAATTTCGAAGGCCGGGAAAACCACGAATTCGCCCTCGACATTCGCCGCCTTCAGTTCGCCCAGCATTCCCGGCCAGTTTTCGCGCAGTTTCGCGAAGCCCCGCTCGTGAAAGTCGATCACCGGCCGCAGCCGCGGCTCCGCCACCGGGTCCGGCATGTCGGGCCAGTGGGCGTGGCCGGTGATGGAGACGAAATCGAGCCGCTCGCGCGCGTTCGCCAGCGCGTCGGCCAGCGAGCCGTGCCCGTAGCTGACGCCGCAGTGGTTGTGGATGTCGCCGAAGAGCGCCTTCATCGCCGAACAATCAAAAACGCGACCCGGACAAGCTGCGCCGGGCCGCGTTTTTCGCGAAAAAACTGGAAGTGCCTGACGAAAGCGGTCAGCCTTTCGCCGCGGCGAAACGCCCGGCGACGGCATCCCAGTTCACGACGTTCCAGAAAGCGTCCACGTAGTCGGGCCGGCGGTTCTGGTAGTTGAGGTAGTAGGCGTGCTCCCAGACATCGAGCCCGAGAATCGGCGTGCCGCCACAGCAGCCGGCGGCCTCGCCCATGATGGGGTTGTCCTGGTTCGCCGTCGAGCACACGCAGAGGCCGCCCTCGCCGTTCACGCAAAGCCACGCCCAGCCGGATCCGAAGCGGGTCATGGCCGCCTTTTTGAATTCGTCCTTGAAGGCGTCGAAACCGCCGAAGGCCGCATCGATGGCGGCCGCGAGATCGCCGGAGGGCGCGCCCCCGGCGTTCGGGCCCATCACCGTCCAGAAAAGCGAGTGGTTCACGTGGCCGCCGCCGTTGTTGCGGACCGCGCCGCGAATGTCGTCCGGCACCGCGCCCAGGTCGCGAATCAGATCCTCGGCGGATTTCGCCTCCAGATCCGCCTTGCCCGCGATGGCGTTGTTCAGGTTCGCCACATAGGCGGCGTGATGTTTGCCGTGATGGATCTCCATCGTGCGGGTGTCGATGTGAGGTTCGAGCGCGTCGTGCGCGTAGGGAAGGTTGGGGAGTTCGTGTGCCATGGCTGGAGGAGGATGGTGGTTCGAGGTTCGATTTGAATGATTTGCGGTCCGGGACTCGGAGTTTTTCGGGAAATCCGCGACCTTTGCACCCTGCTTGGACGCCCAAAGTCGGACCGGCTTTCCGGAAAAATCGCCAGGGATTTGCCCGCGTGCGCCACCCTAAAGGCGCTCCCTAGAAAAATCAAAACGCGAAACCCGAATGGATGAAGGAAAGCGGCGGTCATTTTGAAACTCTCGACGGTTGGCTCGTCGATGGTTGGCGGGTTCGGTAAACACCGCCGGCGTTTTGGATGGAAACCCGGGTTTGGAACGACCCCGGGCTTCCCTACGCAATGCCCTTGGCATTCTCCCCAATTCGATTTGTTGACCGCCACTTTCGCTCGCACCCGACCCAAAATCCGAAACCCGAAATCCCTAACGCCGGTCGCCCCCGCCGCTCGACGACGATCCCCGGCTCCGATCCCGGTCGCCGCCGCCGCCGGACCGGCCCTGATCGCTGCTTCTGCTGGACCGGTTCCGATCGCCGTCCCGGGACGACGAGGAGGACGAAGAGGAGGAAGGCGGAGTGTTGCCGTCGCCGGCCGGAATCTCGCCTCCCTCGGAAAGCCGCGTCAGCGCGCCGCGGATCATGTTGCCGCGCTCCTCCCGGCTCATGTCGGGATAGCGCTGCATGGTCTGGCGAATGTATTCGCCAAGCTTTTTCTTCTGGTCGTCGTTGAGCGACTGGTAGCGCTTGATGTCCTCCGGCGACGGTCCGCGCCGCTCGCCCGACGATGAAGTCGAGCCCGGTGGAGGACCGCCGGGGCCGCCCGGTCCGCGGCTTCCCGGCGACGGACCCTTCGGGACCGGCGCCACGCGGGAGGGTTCGAATTTCAATTCCACCTCCTCGCCCGAGACATCGATCTTCGCGGTCACCCCGGTCAAGTCCACCACGCCGGCGACGAGTTTCTTCTCGGTCACCTCGACGAGTTTCATGCCTTTTTCGTTCGGCGTTTCATAGCGCACGTTGACGGTCTCCTTGGTGTCGTTGTTGTAAAGCGTCGCGATCTGCCGGCCGCCGATCTCAGCGATGCCCCGGAGAGCGTAGGTCTTTTGAAAATCGAGCGTTCGCAGAAAGGGCGAGTTTTTCAGCACCGCGTCGAAATGCTCCGGCGTCACCCCGCGCGGCAGCACTTCGTCCCGCGTCACCGGCGGCGAATCCGCCTCCGAAACCCCTTCTGCAGCGGCGGCGGCGGCGGCGGTTTCCGCCTCCTGGGCCGGCGCCCGCGGCGTCCCCGCCAACAGCAACAGCACCACTGCCGGCAGCCCGGAAAAACTCAAAACCGAGGGCGTTTTCATGGCGGACGAATCTGGAAAATGAAAGGTGTTACCGCTCAACTGCCGACGTTCCCGCCGCCGGCCGGGTCGGTCGGCGGCGCGGGAGCGGCCGCGCCGGAGTCGGTGACGCTTTCCGGAGCCGCCTCGGGGGCGGGTGTCGTCGAAGCCGGAGCCTCGGGGACGGGCGGCGGCGCCGGATCCGCCGCCTCCGGAGCCGCCTCGGCCGGGGCCGGATCGGCGGCCGGCTGGCTGCCCTGGGGCGCGAACCAGCGGGCGATGGTGATCTGGCACTCGCCCTGCGGCGTCGTTTCGCGGGCGCGGTTGTCGAGTTCGAGTTCGAGGGTCTTGAGCACCTGGAATTTCTCCGGCGATTGCAGGGACGCGACCCATTGGTTGATCACCGCCGCGTCGCCCCGGACGCGCAGATAGACGGCGACCTCGTCGAAGTTCGCCCCGTGGACCGGGTCGATGAGATTTTGCCGGTCGATGCGCAGTTTGCGGTCGAGAACCTGCTGCTGCATTTCCTGCATCAGATCGCCCTGGGCCTTTCCGACCGAGTCGATCGGCGGCGGCATGTGGCCGTCGAGCCATCCGCGGCGACGTTCCCAGTAGTCCTGTTCCTCCAGCCACATGTCCTGCTCGGCGATCTCGTTTTTGAGCGCCGAGATTTTTTCGCCGCCGCCCTTGAGCGTCTTCAGCACGGCGCGCCCGGCGAAGACGTTCGCCATGACGAAAATCGTCAGCACACAAAAGGCCAGCAGCCTTTTTTCCCTATTCGTCAGTCCCCGCATGTTTCGGTTTGCCTTGAATTTCGAAGGTCGCCGAGCTGTTGGATTCCACCTTGGGCTTCGGCATGTTCCACTCGTAAACGGACAGCTCCGGGCTCTTTTTCAAATCCTCCACCAGCGTGAAGGCCATCTGCACGTCCTTGGCCGCGCCGCGGACAAAAATCGACGTGCCCCGCGTCTCGAACTCGCGCAGCAGCACCCCGCTGCCCGGCATGGCCTTGGTGACCTCGTTGAGCTGGACCAGCGGGTAGTAGCGCAGGTCGATCGCCGGCTCCAGCTCGCGCCAGCGTTGCTCGGTTCGCTGGATTTCCTCCACCGTCGGCCGGTTTTCCGACGCCCTGGCCTCGAGCAGCTCGATTGTCCGCCGTGTCGAGCGCGCGTGCATCCACAGCAGAGCCCCGATCGCGACGTAAACCGCCGCCGCCGCCAGCGCGAAAGCCGCCACCTTGCGCCGTGTCGCCCGCCGTGCCCGGGCGTCCTTCACCGCCTGCGGCACAAAGCGCGCCCGCATCCCCTGCGGCGGCGCCGTCGGGTGGCCCGGCCCCGGCAGATAATCCACCGGCAAAGTGAGCGCCCCCTCGAAGCCCGCGCGATCCCCGCCCTCCGGTCCGGAAAAGTCCCCCGCCACCACCAGCTCCGGATTTTCGCCGACAAATCCCTGCGCCTGGAGGGTCAGCGCCGTCAGGTTGATCTCCTGCGCCGTGGCCGCTCCGAGTTCGGGCGGCGCCGTCAGCACCTGCACGTGGGTCAGCCGCCCGTGGCGGTTCGCCGCCAGCACGCCGCGCCCGTGCTCGATCCAGAAAAGCAGCTTGTCCTCCGGCAGCCGCCACAGCCGCGCCGCCGGCGCGTAGCCCGCCGCGTGCTCCACACACAATGTCTCGGGAAAATCCGCCGGCAAAACGTCCACGCTCAGCAGCGTCTCGTTGCCCTCCTGCTGCACCACCCACCAGGCGAAGGCCGTCGCCTCCGGCCCTCCCGCGCCGAGCCCGCGCTTTTCGATCTGCGCGTACACCATCGGCTCGAACAACGATTCCTCCAGAGTCGGCAGCTTCACCGCGAAAGTCGTCGCCAGCGTCGCCGGCACCCCGATCACCACGTCGGCGCCCGAACCCGCCACCTCGCCGGGTTCCTCGCCCGACGCCTTCACCCGGCCGCCGGACCACAGGTCCCAGCCTCGTCCCGCGTCGGGCATCGCTATCGGGTTTCGACTCATGTATTCGGGCGGTTTTTCGTCAAATTGGACTCGTTTCGGCGCTTTTCGCGCGGTTTTTTGACCGAACAGGGTTTGGTCCCCGATCCAACCCTGTTGAGTCGAATCGGTTGCGCGCCGCGTACCGGGTCTCTTTCGCGAATTTCCGCGCCTTTGTCACTCCGTGATTCGCGCCACCGTCGTGCCGCCCTGCCCGTTGTCGTCCGCCCCCTCCGCCAGCGTGATCAGCCGATACACGTACTCGTCCCCCACCGACCCGATGCTCTCGATGCGCTTGGTCGAATTCTCCAGGCTCACAAAGTCCTGCACCTCCTCCCACTGATCCGACGACACGCCCAGCAACACCTGCACCTCCTGCAGGCCGCGGAAACGGTAGTCGTCCTCCGTTCCCTCGAGACCGTCGTCCCCGTTGCGCGTCGCGATCACGCTCGCCGCCGCGTCGGGTGTCGTGCCAAAAAACGCCTCCAGCAAATCCGCCGGCGCCTCGTTCACGTCGATCGTTCCATCCCCGTAGAGGGTGAAATAGTCGCGCCAGTCCGGCTTGATCCGCGCCACCTTGTCCATGCCCCGCACCAGCAGCATCTGCTCGAGCGACGAAAAATCCTCGTTCCCGGGAAACTCCGGATGCTTCAGTGTCGCGTAAAAATCGGTCTCCGCCCCGTTGGTCCGCGCCCGGTCGTTGTCGTCGATCCAGTCGGCGAGCGATTCCGACGCGATCGACGCCGAGGCCGCGTCCAGCCCCCAGCGAATGAACAGCTCGCGCGTCGCGTTGATGAACAGCTCCCCGTCGAGCTGCGTCACGAGCAGGCGCCCGCCCTCCGTGCCGACGCGGACCTCGATTTTTCGGCCGTCGGGAAATTCCTGCCGCAGCACGGGATCGCCCACTTTCACATTGGGGTGCATCGCCAGCGCGGCGCCGGATTCGGCCAGCATCTTCGCCTGAAAACGGCCGCGCTCCAGCGAGCTTTCATCCCAACTGAATTGCGACACCTCCCACAGACCCACCACGATGAAGGACAAAAACAGCACCGCGAACACCACCAGCAGCATCGCGACCCCGCGTTGGCGGGAGAGAGTCGTGGCGCGGCGGTGACGTTTCATGAGCGAAGGGGAAAACTCGAAATCCGAAACAAATTCAAATTCTAAAAAGAGGAAACTCTCAAAAGGATCGCGAAACGGACGAAGAAGGCATTCAAACCAAAAAGGTTGGGCACGCAAAGATTTCGGAACTCTGAAAACTGATTACCGACTTCCCGAAGGCGCGCCGCCGGAGCCGCCGCCGGTACCCGATCCACCGCCAGGACGTCCGCCTCCACCGCCGGAAGGTCCAAAGCCCGGACGGCCACCGCCCGGCCCGGGCGGACCGCCACCACCCTGACCCGGTGGGCCAAACCCGGGTCGCCCGCCGCCCGGCGGACCGTCGCCGCGTCCGTCGCCACCGCCACGCGGGGGGCGTCCGGGCGGACCGCCGCCGTCGCCGCCGGGTCGGGCCGGACCGCCGCCACCGCCCGTGGTCGAAGTCGCCGCGGGCGTCGAGCCGCTGGAGCCGCCCGACGCGTTCTGGGTATTCTGCGCGTCTTGCGCCTCGGTCAGGTGATCGGGC
>JACKQC010000014.1 GCA_024233085.1 Akkermansiaceae bacterium | reverse complement strand
TGTATCGTGGACAACCGGCTGGCCGGAATGTCGGATACGATTCGGCTCATGTACCCGGTGTTGTTCGCCAAACACCTCGGAACAGGGTGTTGGCGAAAGCACCCGGGTATTCGCCCGGCAGTCCGGAAACATCGCACCGCGCTCCTCGTGCATCAGACGGTGTATCGGAGGACGGCCCGCGGTCGGAATACGGAGGATGTTCAAACCCGCTGCACGCGGCATGCAGCCTTGTGGACGGTCGCCAGTGTGGAAGACCGAAGTCGGGAGTCCCGGGACATGTTGGCGGTGTATCGGAGTTGAACACCCGCCGGCGGACAAACAGCGTGTGCATGGCCCCGGGCGGAGAGTATCCGACGGATACATCCGTTGCGGTTACAGATGCAAGAGGGTGTGATGTTCCGCAACCTGCTCCGGGTGGACCGGTGGATATCCTCCAACGAGGAAATACACAAAGGACAGGATGCGGGAACTCGGTGAACACGGCTTCCATCGGTTGCATGTGCATCGCCCGGGGCCGTGCTCGTGGGTGAGGACACCTGTCGGATACATTACTCGACGCTCGGTGATCGTCGAATACCTGACGCAGGAGGGCGGTGTCGAGTGCAACATCGATACAAGTTCGGATACAGAGTCGGATACACCGCGGTGCAGGGGATGCTCGACACGTCCGAGGGGAACGACGCCCGGTGCCCCAGTGGACGGTATCTGCCCCGGAACCGGTTGATGTCTGATGACGACAAGATGGGGTCAGGCCGCTTGTCCATCGACGACCAGGAGTCCGAAGCTATTCGCCGAACGATGAAGGGGACTATCCGGGAGGCCGGATACATGGGCCATCAACATGCCCATCGACAGGCTGATTGACGCTTTACACGGTGTAAAAAACTACAGGAGCACGGGGGCGATCGCCGTGTGTATTTCCCGCGCACATCGGCAGGCGAGCCGTGTGATGGGCCGATGCGTGGTTGCCCGGAGCATATTGGTCTTTGTATCCGCCGGGCCGCGAGCACAGGGCGTATAAGTGTGAGCGCGTGCTGGAGAGGCTCTGGCCGCAGTATGATGGGCCGTCGTGGCGGGAACCGCGGGCAATTGGGTTACGAGGTCGTGATGAGGCGCCGGGACCAGGATCTGTGTCTGGTGCTGCTCTGGGATAAGTGTCCGGCGCTGGACTCGATGCGATGCGCACGAGGCCGGAAGGTGGACGACAAGCAGCACCCTGTAAGAACATGAACCAGATCGCGGCCGGTGAGCTGTTGTTGCGCCGGGAGATACAGGTGGCGGGTGACTGTGGGGGCGCCAGGACGACAAACCTCAGGGCAGAGACCTTCTGCCGTTTTCGCACAATTGAGAGATCGCGGCGGGGGTTTCCGCCCGAGATCCGGGAGCGGATACGGTATATCTAAATTACAGGAAAAAACCATAATTTCTGGATTTGGTTCGATGACTGTGCACACTTCTGGACCAGTGCTAAGCCAAGTTTAATCATTGAACATCATGAACTTAGAAGACGAAAATGCGTTGGGAAACGGGTGTAAAGAAACTGTGGAAGAGATCGAGGGACGTGCGGGGGCCAGTAACGCACCAATTCCGATTCCCAAGCTTCTGGCCGAGAGCATCGATCAACGGCCGGGCCGGCGGCTCGGATCGCTGGGAAAGGCAAAACAACGCTCAAGGCTCGTCACCGCCGGGGGATGCGTCACCCGCCCGAGTTCGAAGAGTGACGACGGCCGAACGCCAAACTGTGCATGAAACTGTGCATGGCAGAGCAGAATCGAGCACGCGCGAGGAGTGGCCGAGTATGCGCTTGCAGTGCGTAAAAACAGGCATAAAATGCTGTAAAACAACTCATTATTAGCCCGAATCCAACCGCAGGAGCCAAATCTTCGATTTGGCGACGCGGTCGGATGAGAACGCCGTTCGAGCGCCCGGCGGCGCGAAGCGCACGGGAAACGAGGGGCGCGGAACGCGATCGCACCACTGAAATTCCTTCGCCAAATCGTCCCGCCGCGTTCATCGTCCGGGCATGATTCTCAGAAGTCTCCTCCCGCTTGCGCTCCTCGTGTCGGGCGCGCCGCTGGCCGCTCTCGCCGATGGCGCGAAGGACAATATCCCCGCCGACGTCCGCCGCATCCCGCCCGTCGGAGTCGAAGTGCCGGAAGCCGATCGGCTGGCGCTCGAAAAGGGCATCGCCGACCTCGGCGCCGCGCTCGAGGGCCTGAAAATGCGGGCGCAGGACGCGAAGAACCATCCCGGTCTCGATGTGCTCATCCCCGACGCCGAGATTTATCACAAGGCCGCCCGCTACGCCCTGACGGGCCGGGAATTTCACAAGGAAGGCGAGATCAAGCTCGCGCTCGACCAGCTCGCCACCGGCCTCGAGCGCGCCCATGCCCTCGAGAAAGGCGAGGCGCCATGGACACGGCAGACGGGCAATGTCGTGCGGGGCTACCGGTCGAAGATCGACGGCTCCGCCCAGCCCTATGGTCTGGAAGTCCCGGCGGACTACGACTTCGAGGGCACCGACGGACGGCGGCTCGATTTCTGGTTTCACGGCCGGGGCGAGACGCTGAGCGAGGTGAATTTCATCCAGCAGCGCGCCAACGGCTCCGGCGGCAAGATCAAGCCTCCGGGCGCGATCGTTCTGCATCCCTACGGCCGCTATTCGAACGCCAACAAGTTCGCCGGCGAGATCGACTCGCTGGAGGCGCTGGCGCACGCGCGGCTGTTTTACCGCATCGACGAGGACCGCGTCTTCGTGCGCGGTTTCTCCATGGGCGGCGCGGCCTGCTGGCAGTTCGCGGTCCACTACGCGGAGCGCTGGGCCGGCGCGCAGCCGGGCGCGGGCTTCGCCGAGACGCGGGAGTTCCTGCGCGTTTTTCAGGACGAGCCGGTGTCCCCGCCGTGGTGGGAGCAAAAGCTCTGGCACTGGTATGACTGCACCGACTGGGTGATTAACCTGACCAATCTGCCCACCATCGCCTATTCCGGTGAACTGGACCGCCAGAAGCAGGCCGCCGACATGATGGAAAAGGCCGCCGCCGACGAAAACATGCGCCTCGTCCACCTGATCGGTCCCGGCATGCAGCACCAGTTGCACCCCGACACCCTCGCCGAGATGGAGCGCCGCCTGGCGGCCATCGCCGCGGCGGGGCGCGAGCGGGTGCCGATGATGGTTCGCTTTCAGACCTACACGCTGCGCTACCCGACCATGCACTGGGTGACCGTGGACGCCATGACCGAGCACTGGGAGGCCGCCCGCGTCGAGGCTTCGCTGTGGCTGCCGAGCGGCCTGAGCGTGAGCACCTCCGGCGTCGCCGCCTTCTCCCTGCACTTCGGCGCCGGGGAGTGCCCGCTCGATCCCGTCGGCAAACCCGCGGTCGAGATCGACGGGCAGAAGCTCCAGGCTCCGGCCGGCGTTTTTACCGACCGCTCCTGGGACCTATGGGCGGCAAAGGGCGACGATGGCAAGTGGACGCTCACCGCCGAGGCGCCCGCCACCGGGGGACTCGTGAAAAAACACGGTCTGCAGGGGCCCATCGACGACGCTTTCATGGACTCATTCCTGATGGTCGGCCCGACCGGAAAACCGCTGAACGAGAAGATCGGCGCCTGGGCCGCCGCGGAGATGAACCACGCCGTCACCGAGTGGCAGCGCCACTACCGCGGCGACGCCCGGGTGAAAAAGGACACCGAGATCACCGACGCCGACCTCGCCGCGCACAATCTGGTTCTCTGGGGCGACCCGTCGAGCAACGCGGTGCTGGCGAAGATCGCCGACAAGCTGCCGATCCATTGGACCGCCGCCGGCATTGTGGCGGGCGACCAGAAATTCGACGCCGCCGGACACGCCCTGGCGATGATCTATCCGAACCCGCTCAACCCCGAGCGCTACGTCGTCCTCAACAGCGGATTCACCTTCCGCGAGTACGACTATCTCAACAACGCCCGCCAGGTCCCGAAGCTCCCGGACTGGGCCGTCATCGACATCACCCAGCCCGTCACCAGCCAGTATCCCGGCGGCATTCCCGCGGCCGGGTTTTTCGGGGAGAAGTGGGAGTGGAAGGCGGAAGGGAACCGCTGATTTTCGCTGATGGGCGCTGATAGGAAAAGGCGTGTTCACTCATTTCCAAATCGGGGGCTACGAGCTTGAGTTCGACCCTGCCGCGACAGCCGCCTGTTACGCCCGTGTTCAACTTCCGGGACCGGAGGCTTGCGGATGTGCGCATTGCCGCAACTGGATTGCGGCCCGCGAAAAGGTATTGCCTTCGCAGTTGAGAGATTTGCTATTGCGATTGGGCATTCCCGAAAACGGTGAGATTGAGGTGTGGGAGACTCCAGGACAATCGCAATCACACATCTATGGAGGTTGGTATTTCATTGTTGGCAGAATTCTGAATGGAAAGGTTGGCCGAACGTTTGAAATCGACAGCTTCGAAATGTCCTTCAGGTCATGGGGATCGTTTGCCGTCTCCGCTTTTGAGGACCAAGAGGTTTGCGAGTTGCATTTCCAGGTAGAGATAGGGGAGTTCTTGGAAGAAGCAGAGTATGCACACCCACCAAGACCGAGAGTTCATGACCCTCAGGTCGGTTTGATGACCGACGCTCGCTCTCGTTGATCAAGTCGAGGCTGAGATCAGCGCCTATCAGCGAAGATCAGCGGTTCGCGTTTTCCAGAACCCACGCCACAATCCGCGCCGGATCATAGAGCGAATGCGGGTGATGATCGCAGGTCGCCTTGACGACGACTTCGATCTCGCCGCCGAGGGCGCGGTAGCGCTCTTCGAGGATCGCTGAGTTCTCGGCGAACGGGACCACGGCGTCCGCGCCGCCGCAGACGGAAAGGATCGGCACCTTTGCCTTCGCCAGCGGCTCGAGCCGGTCGAGCGGCCCTTTCCACGAGTCGGCGGTGGCTTCGGTCAGCGAGTAGGCCGCCATCGCCTTCCGCCAGAGATCGGCCGAGGACGGTTTCGGCCACGAATGGATGTCCAGCACGGGCGCGTCGATATAGACCGCCGACACCCGGTCCGGATGCCGGATCGCCCAGTTCACCGCCGGCAGGCCGCCGCGGCTGAAGCCCTCCATCACCACCTTCGGCGCGAGGCCGCGTTCCTTCGTCAGGTGATCGTAGAAGCCGTCGAACGCCTCCATCGACTCCGGCCCGCCAAAGAGATGGGCCACGTCGATCCACGCCACGTGCCAGCCGCGCGCGACCAAGTCGTTGTCCGCCTGCGGAAAGGCCCCGAAAAACCGGCAGCGCCAGATCCACGGGTTCCCCGGCGCCGCTTGCGCCGGTTTGAGCAGGATCGCTTTTCGTCCGCCAAACTCGAAGTCCTCCTTCACCGCTCCGGCCGCCGCTTGCGGCTTCCCGCCCGGCAGGCCGGTCACCCGCCGCACCTCGTGCGACTCGCTGTCGCCGATATAGAGATCGCCCGTCACCGGGTCGATCCCCACGCCGTGCGGGCGCGCCATTTGGCACTTCAGCGGGTCGGGACCGTCCGGGCCGTTGCCCTTTTTCCCCGTGCCCGCGATCAACTCCAGTGTCGGCGGATCGTTCCGCAAATCGATGGCCCGGATGCTGTGGCTCTCGGTGTCGGCCAGGTAGATGAGCTTTCCGTCCGGCGAAACGGCCACGCCTTTCGGCCCGGAGAGCTTCGCGTCCGTGGCCGGGCCGCTCGCGGCGTCGAAGCCCTTCGCTCCCGAGCCCGCCACGTGGTGAAGCGTCCCCGCCTTCATGTCGATGCGGAAAATCTGGTTGCCCTCGCGCAGCGCCAGCCAGAAATCCCCGTTCGGCGCGATGTCCAGCGCTCGCGGCCCCTTCAGCGGCGTCTCGGGCGAAACTTTCGCCCCGTCCGGCGTCGCCTCCGCCTTTCCGGAGCCGCACCAGGTCTCGATCTTCCCGCTCGCCAGGTCCACGCGCCGGATGCGGTGATTGCCGATGTCGCAGATGTAGAGCCCCGCGAAGGACGCGTCGAACTGGATCGAGTGCGGCTGTTTCAACTGCGCCTCGGTCGCCGCCCCGCCGTCGCCGGAAAAGCCCGCCTGGCCCGTCCCGGCCACGGTGAAGACCTTGCCCGATCGCGCGTCGAGTCGGCGGACGAGATTGTTCCTCATTTCGACCCAGTAGAGATCGCCGTTTCGATGGAAACGCACCTCGTAGGGCTCGAAGCACAGCGCCTCGGTCGCGGGTCCGCCGTCGCCGGCGTATCCCTGCTTCCCGCCCGTGCCCGCCACGGTCGTGATCGTGCCCGTCTTGCGGGAAATCTTGCGCACGCAGTGGTTGCCCGTGTCGCAGAAATAGAGGTCGCCCTCCGGGCCGACGACGAGACCGAAGGGATTGTCCAACTTCGCCTCGGTGGCCGATCCACCGTCCCCGCCGAAGGCCTGCTCGCCCGTTCCGGCGACGGTGGCGATCTCGGCGGCGGGAGCAAGGCCGGACGCCCATCCGGCGAGCATAAGGATCACGGCCGCGTGGCAAAAACGCGGATTCGCGCGAAGGATCGCTGATTTCTTTGGGAAATGTTTCATGGTGCGTGGGATATGATCGCTAATTTCCGCGGGCTGATACTCACCAGCCTCATGGCGGGTGAGGATACTCACCTCCGCCGCTCTTTGGCGATAGTCCGCGTTCACGCGCTCTCGTGCCGGTCACTCAACAGGGTTGACTCCCCGATCCGACCCTGTTGGGTCGCGCGCGGTTGGCGGGGATTTTCCGCTTGGCGCGCGAATGCCGGTTCGCGTAGCATGGTCGCCTTTCGGAGGTAATGATGAAGGTTTTCCCTCGGTTTTCCGGCCTGTTGGCGATGATGACGGCCGTCGCCGCCGTTCTCGGCGGGATTCCCGCCCAGGGACAGTCGGACGCGGCGAAGCCGGATCTCGAGGATTTGCTCTTCGAATACGAAGTGAAGAAGGCCGAGATCGACCGCCCCATGACCGATCTTCAGCGCCAATACGAAGGCGCCCTCGGCCGGTTGAAGGACGAAATGAAGAGCCAGGGCAACCTCGACGCCGTCCTCGCGCTCGAGGCGGAAAAGAAAGGCTTCCGCGCGGGACAATTCGTTGGCGAGGGCGACTTCGACGCGCTGAAACGGCTGCGCGACAAATACCGGGACGCCCTGTCCCGCGCCGAATCCGGACTGGAAAAGAGCCGCGCCGCGCTCGTCGAGGCCTCCACCGCGAAGCTCGAAGCCCTCCAGGCACGGCTGACCCAGGAGGGCAGGCTCGACGAAGCCCAGGCGGTCGTCAAAGCGCTCAAGCGCCGGCAGGATCGGGGATGGGACGCCGCCGATGCGTCCGGCGCCGTCCTGTGGGAATTGACCGGCGCCGACAGCGTCACTCCGGAGGGCGACTGCCGCCTCGCGCCCGACGAAGGGGGCGGATTTCGGGTGGAGAGCCCCGAAAAGGTCACCTGGCTGAAGTCAAACGTCTCGATCAAGCCGCCCTTCCGCATCGAGGCCCGCGTGGCGACCGATTCGACCAATGTCCGCTTTTACTGGGGCAAGAAGACGCTCGCCATCTTCAACTGGGAAATGCGGGAGGACGAACTGCGCATCCACGACCCGGTGACCCATCGCGGCTTTCCCGTGCCCGGCCAGGGATTTCTCGAGCATGGCGAAATGCACGATATCCAGATCGACGTGACCCCGGAACGCGTCACGATTCGCGCCGACCGCCGCCCCCGCGGCGAGATCGAGGGCGACTACGCGGCGGTCGATTCGCCCGTCGGCATCGGGCCCGCCTTCGGCAGCGTGCTGAGGATCGAGTCGCTCCGCGTGGTCCGAACCGAATAGTCAGGCATTCCGCCGCCCGTCCACAGGGGCAGTCTTGACGAATTCGAAGGTCCCAAAGGCGCTTACCCGCCGCCGGAGACACGGCGATCGGCGGCAGCCGGGCGGGGACGCCTCGCCCCACCCATCCATCACCACGGAATCGCGACGCCGCGGGCGACAGCGTCAGATTTCCACCTCGCCGTGAAAGGTGAAGTCCGCCGGACCGGTGAGCGTCACCCGCTGGAAGTCGCCGGCGTTTTCCCCGGGTCCGGTTTCGAAGGCCACCTCCAGCACATCGCCGCCGCGCACCCGCACCCGGATCGGCGAGCCCGCGCCGTGCAGCAGATGGTGAATCAGCGCGCAGGCCGCCATCCCCGTCCCGCAGGCCAGCGTCTCGTCTTCGACGCCGCGCTCGTAGGTGCGGATGGCGATCTCGCCCGGCGCCTCGATTTTCACAAAGTTGACGTTGGTGCCGGCGGGCGCGAATTGCGCGTGAAAGCGCGTCGCGCGGCCGAGCCGCCGCACGTCCGTGCCCTCCAGATCGTCCACGAAAAACACCGCGTGCGGTACGCCCGTGTTCAGCGAGTGAACCGTCAACGCCTCGCCGTCCACCTCGAGGGGAAGCTCCAGCGCCAGCCCGTGCGGCGCGCTCAGGGCGATCCGGACCTGGTCGCCGATGAAGTCCGCGCCGATCGTGCCCGCGATCGTCTCGAAGCTGACCCGCTCCAGCCGGTTGTCGCTCAGGAAATTCGCGAACCGCGCGAAGCAGCGGGCGCCGTTGCCGCACATTTCGGCCTCGCCGCCGTCGGCGTTGTAGTAGCGCATCCGGAAATCCGCCCCGTTTTGCGCCGGCTCCACCGCCAGCAGCCCGTCGGCGCCCACGCCGCGCTGCCGATGGCAGAGTTGCGCGATCTGCGCGCCGTCCAGGCCGCGCGAACCGTCACGATTGTCGAGCACGACGAAGTCGTTCCCGGCGCCGTTCATTTTCCAGAATTTCAGAGTCATCGAGAAAGGGGAGGGGGTGAGTCGAAAACGTAGCCCAGTGGACGTTCCCGCGCGGCCAAAATTTCAGCGCCTCGCGGCGTGGGTGGCCTCGACCAGCGGGCGGACGAAGGCCTCGATCCGCGCGGGGAGATCGGCCTCCGCGCCGTGTTGCGCGATCTGGCGCACGATCGCGCTGCCGACCACCACGCCGTCGGCGGCGCGCGCCACCTCGGCCGCCTGCTCGGGCGTCGAGATGCCGAAACCGACCGCGATCGGCAGATCCGTTTGCTCGCGGATGGCCGCGACATTGGCCTCGATGCCCTCGGCCAGCGTGGTTTGCGCGCCGGTGACGCCCTCCCGCGACACGTAGTAGAGAAAGCCCTCCGCCGCGCGCGCGAGTTCCGGGAGGCGGGCCGCCGGCGTGGTCGGCGCGATCAGGCGGATGTGGCGCAGGTCGGGCAGTTCGTGGAGTTCGGGATTGTGCGGCGACTCGTCGGGTGGCAGGTCGAGCAGCAGCACGCCGTCCGCGCCCGCCGCCGCCGCGTCGTGGTGGAAACGCTCGAAGCCATAGGCGTAAACCGGGTTCAGGTAGGTGAACAGCACGATCGGCAGCTCCGAGCCCGCGCGGAAGTCGCGAACCAGTTCCAGCACCCCCGGCAACGAGGCCCCGGCCTCCAGCGCACGGTGCGCGGCCATCTGGTTCACGATCCCGTCGGCCATCGGGTCGGAAAAAGGCACCCCCAGCTCGATCACATCCGCGCCCGCCGCCTCGAGCGCCTTCATGATCCCCAGCGTCCTCGGCAGATCGGGGTCGCCCGCGCAAAGGTAGGCGACAAAGGCGGCGCGGCCCTCCGCTTTCCGGGCGGCGAAGGCGGCGTCGAGGCGATGGGGCGGGAGAGAACTCATGCGGGAAATGCCGAAAAGGCCCGCAAGGTGGGGCATCGCCGTCGCGGAATCAAGGAGGGAAGCGGATCCCGGTGGCTGCAAAAACGTTCCCTCCATCCCGTGCCTTCCCGTTTTGACAAGCGCCCCGGCGCGGGCACAGTCTCTGCCATGTCCACCGGCATCTGGCAGCAAGCCCATCCCTGGCTCGAAGGTCTCGTCTCCTACGATCCGGGAAAACCGATCGAGGAAACGGCCCGCGAGCTGGGGCTGGAACCGGGGTCCATCATCAAGCTGGCGTCGAACGAAAACCCGCTCGGGCCGTCGCCGAGGGCGGTGGAGGCCATGAAGGCGGCCTGCGAGCAGGCCCACCTCTACCCGGACGGCGGCGGCTACAAGCTGCGGACGGCCATCGCGGAGAAATTCGGGTTGGAACGGCAAAACGTCATCCTCGGCAACGGCTCGAACGAGATCATCGAGCTGATCGGGCACGGGTTTCTCAACCCCGGCGACAACGTGATCGCCGCCGAGCACGCCTTCGTCGTTTACAAGCTGATGGCGACCCTTTTCGGCGCGGACACCATCGAAGTGCCGGACCCGGATTTCGTCCACGATCTCGACGCCATGGCGGCGGCGATCACGCCGCGGACGCGGGAGATTTTCATCGCCAACCCGAACAACCCGACGGGCACGCTGGTGGGGCAGGAGGCGATCGACCGCTTCATGGACCGGGTGCCGGAGCATGTGATCGTGGTGTTCGACGAGGCCTACCACGAATTCCTCGACTCGCCGCCGGACACGGTGAAATACGTCCGCGAAGGGCGGAACGTCATCATCATGCGGACCTTCTCGAAGATTCAGGGGCTGGCGAGCCTGCGGATCGGCTACGGGCTGGCGCCGGCGCCGCTGGCGGAGGTGTTGCAGAAATGCCGGCAGCCTTTCAACGCGAACGCCATCGCCCAGGCGGGCGCGCTGGCGGGGCTGCTCGACGACGCGCACCAGGAGCGCACGCGGGCGGTGAACCGCGAGGGGCGCGACTATTTGCAGACGAGCTTCGGCGAGCTGGGGCTGGAGTATGTGCCGAGCCACGCGAACTTCGTGCTGGTGAAGGTGGGCGACGGCGACCGGGTGTTTTCCGAGATGCTGAAGCGCGGCGTCATCCTGCGGGCCATGCGCGGCTACAAGCTGCCGGAGTGGGTGCGCGTGTCGGTGGGCACGATGGACCAGAACCGGCGCTGTGTGGAAACGCTGAAGGCGGTGCTGGCGGCGGGGTGAGGCGCGTGGACGGTCCCCCAATGAACCGGCCATGACCGCCGCCGACACCATCGCCGCCGTGGCCAGCCCGCCGGGGCAAGGGGCCATCGCCCTGGTCCGGGTGTCGGGCGACCGGGCGCGGGAGACGGTGCGCGGCGTTTTCTCCGGAAAACTGAACGAGCCGCGGCGCCAGCAGTTCGGCCACCTCGTCGCGGCGGACGGCGCCACGATCGACGAGGTGCTGGTGACGTGGTTCCAGGCGCCGCGCAGCTACACGGGCGAGGATGTGGTGGAAATCTCGTGCCACGGCGGGCTGCTGGTGACGCGGGCGGTGCTCGACCGCCTGCTCGAGGCGGGGGCGCGGCCGGCCGAGCCGGGCGAGTTTTCCCAGCGGGCTTTCCTGAACGGGAAGATGGACCTGACCCAGGCCGAGGCGGTGATGGACCTGATCTCCGCGCGAACGGACCTCGCGCGGCGGGCGGCCCACGAACAACTGGCGGGGCGGTTGGGCGAGGCGCTGGGCGCGCTGCGGGAAGACCTGATCGGGATCGTCGCCCACGTCGAAGCCTACATCGACTTTCCCGAGGAAGACATCGACCCCGACACCGGTGCGACCATGCTGGGCCGGATCGACGCCGCGCGGGAGGCGGTGGCGCGGCTGCTGGCGACGGCCGACCAAGGGCGCCTGTTGCGCGAAGGGGTGCGAACCGTGATCTGCGGCGCGCCGAACGCGGGCAAATCGAGCCTGCTGAACCGGCTGCTCGGTTTTGACCGCGCCATCGTCAGTGAAACGCCGGGCACGACCCGCGACACCATCGAGGAGGTCATCGATTTCCACGGACTGCCGCTGCGGCTGATCGACACCGCCGGGGTGCGGGAGAGCGCGGACAGCCTCGAGCGCGAGGGCATCGCGCGAACCCTGGCGCAGTTGGACAACGCCGACCTGGCGATCGAAGTCATCGACGCCAGCCTGCCCGGGCCTGACATTCCGAATCGATCGGGCGTCGAGATCGCGCGGCATCTGCCGGCCGGCGCGCGACATCTGCGCCTGTTGAACAAGGCCGATCTCGGTCTCGGCGCCGGCCGGGGCGGCGAGGCGGACGACGGTCTGCCGTTTTCCTGCCGGACGGGCGAGGGGATGGAGTCGCTGACGGCGGCGATCTTCCGGGAACTCGGCGGCCCCGGGGCGAACTGGGGCGCGGACCTGGTGGCGATCAACGCGCGGCACAAGCGCTGCCTGGCCCGGGCGGCGGACGATCTGGAAAGGGCCCGCGAATCGCTGGCCGGCGGCGCGTCGCCGGAGTTCGCGGCGCTCGATCTGCGGGCGGCGCTCGACGCGGTCGGCGAGGTGGTGGGCAAGGCGGATGTCGAGGAAATCCTTGGCGAGATCTTCGGGCGCTTTTGTATCGGGAAGTGAGCCGGGGAGATCGCCGGAAGTGCCTTCCCATTCAACAGGGTTGAGTCGGGGACTTGACCCTGTTTGGTGGCCGCGATGGGAAAACGGGGATCGTTAGCCTACCACCACTGGGTTCCTCGTTCCCAGGCGCCGGCGTCGCTGTGGGTGTGAATGAAAGTGGCGGTCATTTTGAAACGCTCGATGGCTGGCGTGTAAATGGTTGGCAGGATCGGTAAACGCCAACGGCGCTTTGGATGGAAGCCTGGGGTTGGAACAACCCCAGGAAACCAAAGACGATCAATCGCCAACCCTGAAGGGGTTGCGCAGGCGGTGGAAGACGCGGCAGCCTCGATTCCACAACCGCTTCAGGATTGGTGGCGCGTGCGTCATCAGTTCCCGGGCTTGTTCCAGCCCCGGGCTTCCCCGCGGAATACCCTTGGCATTCTCCCGAATTTGACGTGGGGATCGTCCGGTTTTAAGCCACGAAACAAAAACGCCGCCCCGTTTCCGGGGCGGCGTTTTTTGAATCGGTTTGTCCGCCGCGGAGGGTCAGGAGGACGCGGCGGCCGCTTCCTCGGGCTCGGCCTCCTCGCCGGCGGGGACGTAGGCGTCGACCCACTCGATGAAGGCCATGGGGGCGGAATCGGAGCGGCGCTGGCCGAGCTTGGTGATGCGGCAGTAGCCGCCCTGGCGGTCGGCGTGGGCCGGCGCGATTTCCTCGAAGAGGGCCTTCGCGGTGCGCTGGGCGAGCTGGCTGCTGCCGAGCACGGAAATGGCGTGCCGGCGGGCGTGGAGGGTGTCGCGCTTGGCGAGGGTCACCAGTTTTTCGGCGAAGGGCCGGAGCGCCTTGGCCTTGGCCAGGGTCGTCTTGATGCGCCGGTGCTCGACCAGGCTGCACGCGAGATTGCGCAGCAGGGCGTCGCGGTGGGCGGCCTTTCGCTGGAGTTTGACGGTTTTTCGTCGGTGTCTCATGAGCCGAATTCTCGAAAGGTGAAGGGTTGAAAGGATGGGGGGATTCCGATACGAAGCCCGCGTCCCAAGGTATGGCGCGGAATCGGTCGGGAATCAATCAATCGTCGAGATTTTGCGCGATCAGCGACGCGAGGCCGGGGCCTTCGGAGAAGCGGTCGCCGCCGAGCAACGGGCCGCCGTAGGGCTGCTCGAGCAGGGAGGGATCGATCTGCATGCCGAGGGAAAGGCCGAGTTCGGAGAGCTTGTCCTTGATCTCGTTGAGCGATTTCTTGCCGAAGTTGCGATACTTGAGCATCTCGGCCTCGGACTTCATGGCGAGCTGGCCGACGGTGGTGATGTTGGCGTTGTTGAGGCAGTTCGCGGCGCGGACGGACAGCTCGATCTCGTTGACGCTCATGTTGAGGAGCTTCTTGAGTTCGGCGTTTTCCTCGCTCTGGGTCTCGGGCGCGGCCTCGATCTCGATCTGGCTGTCGTCGTAGTTGACGAAGACGTCGAGGTGATGGCGCAGGATGGCGGAAGCCTGGAGCAGGGCGTCGTGCGGTTCGATGCGGCCGTCGGTCCAGACCTCGAGGATCAGCTTGTCGTAGTCGGTGCGCTGGCCGACGCGGGTGTTTTCGACGGCGTATTTGACGCGCCGGACGGGGGAAAAGATGGAGTCGATGGGGATGACGCCGATGGGGGTGTCGGGGTGCTTGTTTTCCTCGCCGGTGTTGAAGCCGCGGCCGACGCGGACTTCCATCTCGATGGAGAACTTCACTTTCTTGTCCAGCGTGCAGATGTGCTGGTCCTTGTTGACGATCTCGTATTGGGAGGTCTCGTCGATGTCGGCGGCGGTGATGACGCCGGTTTTGTCGACGGAGAGGTTCAGCGTGGCGGGCTCCTTGTTTTCGTGATGCTTGAAGCGGATCTGCTTCAGGTTGAGCACGATCTCGGTGACGTCCTCGACGACGCCGGGCAACGAGGCGAATTCGTGCTGGGCGCCCGAGATGCGGACGGAGGTGATGGCGGCGCCCTCCAGCGAGGAGAGGAGAACGCGGCGCAGGGAGTTGCCGATGGTGTGACCGAACCCGGCCTCAAAGGGTTCCGCGACGAACTTCGCGTAGGTTTCGGTGGCGGTTTTTTCGTCTTTGGTGAGACGTTCCGGGACTTCGAACGGAGCCAGTTTTACAGACATGGATACAATGGGGTTGCCGGGTTTCCCTCCGACGAGCGCGTTCCCGAATCCGAAGACTCACGGCGGGAACTCAGAGGACCGACGGCGGTAGGAGTTCGCTCGTGCGCGCGGAATATGGGTGGAAACGCGAATTTGTCAAATCATTGGAGCGGCACGCCCTGACGCGGCCCGATCGGGGACTCCCGGGTGGGACCGGTACACGCGAAAGCCGCCGGAGGTGACGGCGGCTTTCGGTTTTTTTTGGCAGTAACTCCAGACGTGTGAGGCCAGAGAGCCTCCGTCATTAGCGGTTGAAAAGTGTGCCCGCGGGTTTCGAGCCGCGGCGGGAACCCTCCGGCTCGGGAAGATCGCGACGGCGCAGTCCCTCGTCCTTGCCGTGCCAGAAGGCGAAGGTGCTCGGACTGCGATCCCAGGTGCGGGAATCCCAATGTTTCTGGAAAGGCGCGACACGGAGGACGGTGGTGGTCCGGGAATCGGATTCCTGACGTTGCGGAGCCGGATCGGCGGCGTGGCTCAAGCTGATTCCGCCGGTGGCGATCAATGCCAGGAGCGCGAGTGTCTTGCGCGGGGAAGGAAGGAAGGTGGCTTTCATCGGTGTTTCGTCTGTTCGGTGTTTGGCGTGTTTCGGAGGTTGGTTTCTCAGGCCAACGAAAGAAAGTATATGGAATTTATTATAATTATCAAGCGTATTTTTGAAAATTATGAAAATTTCTTCATTTTTGATATTTGAGGGCGCGTTTTTTCTCGCGATGAAAACAATCCGGTTCGCCGTGGATTCATGTGATCCTTAAAGGTTTTCAAAGGCAAGATTTTTCGCCTTGCCGGTATTCAAAACCGATCAAACGCGGAACAGCGCGCCGAGTTTTTGCCCCAGGATGAGGCCGGCTCCCAGAATGGTGACGCCGAGAAACACCATGGCCCAGACCCCGAGGGCGCTGGCCAGCTGATGGCCGTCTCCGAGCGCCGAGACCAGCGCGTAGATCGCCTTCGTGATCGGGAAATGCTCCGCCTGCTGCGCGAGGATCAGCGAATCGGACACCTCGAGCATGGCGAAAGAGAAGGCCAGGAGGCCGCCGGCGATCAGGTTCGCCGCGATCAGCGGGAGGGTGATTTTTCGCAGGGCCCGCAGGGGGGCGCACCCGAGGTTCTGCGCCGCCTCCTCAAGGCTGGGGCTGGTCTGCTGATAGCCCGCGGCGGCGGACCGGACGACATAGGGCAGGCGGCGCACCGCGTAGGCGATCACCAGCAGGATGACGGGATCCTCGCCCAGCATGAGAAAGTGAAAGGCTTGTCCCTCGCGGGCCATCGCCAGATAGCCAAAGGCGAGAACCAGGCCCGGCACCGCGAGCGGCAGCATCGAAAGGGCGTCGAGGAGCTGCCGGCCGGGCAGCCGGGTTCGCACGATCACATAGGCGATGGCGACGCCCAGCCCGATGTCGAACACGGTGGAAAGCGAGGCGTATCGCAGGGAATTTCCGATGGAATGCACCGTGAGCGGGTGGCCCAGCGCCTGCTCATAGTGGGCCAGAGTCAGGTGCTCGGGCAGGATCGTCCCGTACCAGTCTTTCGACAGGGAGAGCAGGATCACCCCCAGATGCGGCAGCATGGCGACAAAGGAGACGCCCACAAACGCGCCGGCGCAGAGCCAGCCGGTGAGGGGCGAGGCCTTTTCGATTCGCCGGCCGGTCGCGGCGCGGCCCGAGGTCGCGAAATCCGCGCGCCCGAACAGGATCTTGCCCGCGAGGTAGAGCAGTGTCGTCGCGCCCAGCATCACGACGACCAGGGCGTAGGGAAACGGATTGCCGCTCAGGTCCTTGATCCCGTCGAAGATCTGCACCGAGGTCACACGGCCGTAATCGAAGATCAACGGCACGCCCAACTCGGTGAAGGACCAGATGAAAATGATGGTCGCGCCGGCGAACAATCCCGGCATGATGAGCGGCAGCGTCACCCGGAAAAGGCGGCGCGCTCCGTGGCAGCCGAGGTTTTCCGCCGCCTCCTCCATGGCGGGATCGAGATTGGCCAGCGCCGCCGACACATTGAGGTAGGCGATGGGGTAGAGGTGCAGCGCGTTCATCACCACAACGCCCATCAGTTGCCCCTCGCCCATCCAGTCGATGGGGTGGGCGGGATCGACCAGGCCGAGCTTGATAAGCAGGGCGTTCAGCACGCCGGCCTGCCCGAGGAACTGCCGGACTCCCAGTGCCCCGACGAAAGGCGGAAGTATCATCGGGATCAGGAGGGCCGAGGTCAGGAATTCCTTGCCCGGAAAGCGGTAACGATTGGCCATCAGGGCCAGCGGCAGGGCGATGCCGAGGCTCAAAGCGGTGCTGAGGAGCCCCATCTTGAGCGAATTCAGCAGGCCCTCCAGATAGACCGGGTTTTCGAAAACCGCGCCCACGAAATCGAGGGTAAACCGCCCGTCCGGCCCCTGAAACGCGGCCTGGACCGTGCTCCAGATCGGAAACAGGAAGAACAACCCGAAAAAGACGCCGGTCAGCGCAAAGATCGCGATGGAGAAGGAACGGGACATGCCAAAAGACCGCCTGGGAGGGCGATTATTGGGCTCGGCCCGCCAAATTGCAACGCCCGTCCGCGCCGGGCCTCAACCTTTTCGGGTCGGGGCTCCGCGTTTCGCTCCGCGGCCCGGTCTTTTTCCGGCGCCGCCCGCGGCCGGGCGCCTCGGCAAAGGGGGTGGGGGAGGCGGCACATGGTTTACGATTTCAAGCGCCAGTTCCAGAAGCGGCGCCTTGCGCGCCTCGGCATCCGGGGGCCGACCGAACTTGATCTCGTCGCTGAGGGTGACGAATTTCGCCACGCCGGCGCCGATCTTTTCGGGAAGGCGGCCCGCCGCCATGCCGGAAACGCGTTCGAGGAATTCCTCGCTGGTTTCGAAACGGAAGGCGTCTCCAAAGCGGCCATTGAGATAATCCTTGAGCGCTTCCGAAACGCCGAGGCTGAAGGCGTTGGGCGGCATTTCCGCGGCGCGGGCGCGCAAGGCCTCGAGCCGCTTCCGGGCGATGGCGCCCGGGGTCAGTTCCGCGCGCTTTCGGGCCTGGCTCCGAAGAATCATGACGATCAGCATCGTGATGGCGGCGAGAAACAGCAGCCCGCAGAGTCCCACGACCGCCATGAGCAGGTAGTTCGGCGGCGCCTCGGGGGCGATCACGTCCCGAATATCCGGCGGAGCGTCCTGGGCCAGTATCGGGGAAAACGAAATCATCGCGAAGGGAGGAGATTCGGGCGGGGCGAAGCCGGGAGGGAAGCGGGCCTCAAGAGGCGACTCCCTCCCGTCTCCGGAAAAAGGCGTGGAGGGCCGGCAGATATTCGCGGTCGGTCCGGAGGTCGATCTTGTCCACGGAAAGCCGGCGGAATTGGGCGTTCAATTCGTCCTGCCAGCGATCGGACGCTTCGCGGTAGGCCTTTCGCAGCGCCGGACGGGAGGTGTTGATTTCGATCTGCCCGCCCGTCTCCGGGTCCTCGAGCCGCACGCGGCCCGCGGCGGGAAGCTCGAACTCGGCCGGATCGCTCACCTGAATGGCCACCAGGTCGTGTTTCCGGCTGACAATTCGCAGCTCGTTGGTGATGTTTTCGTCAAACAGGAAATCCGAGATCAGGAAAATCAGCGAACGTCGGCGCAGATGGTTTTTCAGAATATGCACCGGAGCCGACAAATGGGTCTGCCGTCGCGTCGGGCGGCAATACAGGATTTCCCGGATCAGCCGCAGGGCGTGCGAGGAGCCCTTCTTCGCCGGCACGAAAAGCTCCACCTCGTCGGTGAACAGGATCAGGCCCACCTTGTCCTTGTTCTGCAGGGCGGAAAAGGCCAGCAGGGCCGCCACCTCGGCCATGATTTCGCGCTTGCTTGGCCCCAGGCTGCCGTAGTTCCCCGAGGCGCTCACGTCGATGGCGAGGATGACGGTCATCTCGCGCTGTTCGGTGAATTTCTTCACGAAAGGCGCCCCCATCCGCGCGGTCACATTCCAGTCGATCGACCGCACCTCGTCGCCGGGCTGATATTCCCGGAAATCCTCGAAATCGATCCCTTCCCCCCGAAAACAGGAGTGGTATTCACCGCCGAAACTCTCCCGCACCAAGCCCCGCGTCCGCAATTCGATCTTTCGAATCTTGCGGATGATGTCGGCAATGTCGGGCTTTGAGCCGGGATCTGCGGGCGAAGGCGGCACGGGCACGGGCGGAACGAATCGGAAAAGTCGGCGGGGAAGAAACCACGGATTTCGCGATTTTCACGGATGAATCGCTCGCGCCGCGCCCCCGCCCGGTTCGGTCACTTTTCGGCGGCGGTCTCAGTCGGCGTCGCCAAGATAATCCCGCAGGGACTCTTTCAACTGCGTCCGGGCGCGAAAAAGCAGGCTCTTGACGGCCGGGAGCGAGAGTTTCAGAATGGCGCCGATCTCCTCGTAGGGCATGTCCTCGTATCGGCGCAGGATCACCGCCATTCGCTGTTTTTCCGGGAGCGTTTGGATGGCGGCGTCGATGGCGTCCTCGAGTTCCTTCTGAAGAGCGGCCTCGTCCGGGCCCTTGGCGCCATGATCCGGCGTGGAGAGGTGGAATTCCTCCTCGCGTTCCTCAATCGAATAAGCCGGCTTGCGCTGGCGGCGCCGCATTTCGTTGAAAACCAGGTTGCGCGTGATCGTGAACAGCCAGGTCGTGAACTTCGCCTGGGGCTCGTATCGGGGCGCCGATTTCCAGACGCGGATGAAAACCTGCTGCGCGATGTCTTCCGCGTCGTCCGGGCTGCCCAGCATCTTCGCCACGGTGCCGATCACCGCGTGCTGGTGCAGCGTCATCAGCTCCTCGAAGGCCGCGACATCCCCCGTCTTCACCCGCAGCATCAGGGCGACATGGTGCTCGTTCGAATGACAAAGGTCCTCCTCCACGTCGCCCGGCGTGGCTGGGGGATCGTTCGTCGAGGGGTCCATGTCGGCTGGGAATTCGGGCGGGCACGGCGCCGGCGCCGCGCAAAGCCTAAAATCCAGAGTTGTCGCGAAGTTTGCCAGCGGATTTTTCGCGAAGGGGAAGCCCGTCTTCGCTTTTCGAGGAAACCCCGGCCGAACCGCGCCGTTGCGCCCGAAGCCGCGAAGGGCGCATTTTTGACGCCGGGAAGACGATTGCCGGTTGCGCCGCGCCGGCTCCCGTGTCCTGTCTCCGTTCTCCACCGTAAGGATAGGGAAAAGCCATTTCCCACCCGAACGCTCCCGCGCCCATGGCCACCGCCTCCACGACATCGTTCCCGGCGAACCGGGATTTCGCCTTTTTGCGCCTGGAGGGCAACCGCTATCTCTGCGGAGTCGGGCCCTTCCGGACCGCCGCGGCCGCGCCGTCCGCGGAGGGAGGGGCGGCGTTTTACCTCAACGATTTCGCCCTCGCGGATCCCGAGCCCTGGAAGATCCCCGCGCATTTTTTCGAAACCCACGATCTCCGGCGGCTGCTCCCCGACAACGGATCGACCCCGCTCCCGGCGATCGAGTGGGACGGTCTAAAGGACGCCGAATTCCGCTCCGCCTACGACGAAATCCTGTGCTCCATCACCGAAGGCCGCCTTGAAAAATCGGTGCCGGTCATCACCGAGCGAGGCCGGATCAACGGGGGCGATCCCGCCGCCCTGATCAACGCGGTGGGCGCCGCGCCCTCGGACCTCTGGGGCTATGGATTTCGTTTCGGGGAAAGCGGTTCGGTCGGCTTGACGCCGGAGCGGCTGTTTTCGTTCTCGGGCGGCTACCTGGAGACCATGGCGCTGGCGGGAACCGCCCCCCGGCACGAGGCCGGGCAGTTTCTGACCGATCCCAAGGAGATTCGGGAACATGAATTCGTGGCCACTTATCTGGTGGAAAAACTCGCTGAACTCGGTGAAATCAAGCGCGAAATGCGCGTGATGCTCGATCTCGGTTCCATTGTTCATTTCCTTTCGCGGATTCAGGTGAAACTCCGCGAACCCGTGCCCGGAATCGACGACTTGATTCGCCACATGCACCCCACGCCGGCTCTGGGCGCCTATCCGCGGGGCGACGGCGCGCTGCGCGACCTGATGTCGGTTCGACGGCGGCTCGGCGCTCCGGAGCATTTCGGCGCTCCCTTCGGCGCCTTTCACCAGGGGGATTTTCATTCCGTGGTCGCCATTCGGAATGTCTCCTGGAGCGGGAACGAGGTCTTCCTTCCGAGCGGATGCGGGATCATCCGCGAAAGCCGGTTCGATCGCGAATGGCGCGAGCTGGCGCTGAAACGCAACGCGGTGAAATCGCTGCTGGGAATCTGACAGGCGCCACTCATGCCCGCCGCGTCCGCCAATCGCAAACTCGCGCAGACCGTGCTGGAGCAGGCGCTGGCCTGGGGCGCGCGCGAATTTGTAGTCTGCGCCGGCTCGCGAAACAGTCCGCTGGTGCTGCCCCTGCTGGAGGCCCGCGGCAAAGGCATCCTGCGCGTCTGGCATCACTATGACGAAAGGGCCGCCGCCTTTTTCGCGCTCGGGCTGGCCAAGCGCGACGGCCGGCCGGTCGCCGTGGTCACCACCTCCGGGACCGCCGCCGCGGAATTGCTGCCGGCAACAATCGAGGCGCACTACAGCGGGATTCCTCTGGTGTTGCTCACCGCCGACCGGCCGAAGCGATTTCGCGCGACCGGAGCCCCGCAGGCCATCGAGCAGGCCGGGCTTTTCGGACCCTATGTCGAGGCCTGTCTCGACGCCGAAGAAGCGGTGGATTTCCCGGTCGGGTTTCCGTGGAATCGGCGCGGCCCCATCCACCTGAACCCCGGATTCGAGGAACCGGAGCCCGATTTCGGTCCGTTTGACCTCACGATTCCGCCCGGACCCAACAGGGTTGGGTCCGGGACTCAACAGGGTTGGGTGGGCGACCCAACCCTGTTGAGCCGATTTGTGGCCGATTTCACGGGGGGCACGGTCCTACTGGGAGCTCTGGAAGCGCGTGATCAGGATGAGGTGGAAAAATTTGTAAAGATTCTCAACTGTCCGGTTTGGGCGGAAGCGACCAGCGGGTTGAGGGAGTCAAAAATTTTACAAAATTGCCTGATTCGCGACTCAGAAGCGTTTTTCGGCCGAAAGCGTCCCCATAAAATTTTGCGGATTGGAGGTGTGCCCAGCCTCCGGTTTTGGCGGGATCTTGAGACGTGTTTCGACATCGAAGTGCTGTCGATTTCCCGGCAATCGTTCACCGGATTGGGACGTGTTTCCGAACGAATCGACTGGTTGGATTTTTCGGAGGTTTTCGTTAAAAATTCCGAAAACCATTTGCTCTCCGAGCTTTCCGAAATTGCCAGAATCGATTCACTGCTCCAATCGTTTCCCGAATCCGAAGCGGCGTGGTACCGGCGGCTTTCCGAAGCGATTCCGAGCGAGGCCCCGCTTTTTTTGGGAAACAGCCTGGCGATTCGGCAATGGAATTTAGCGGCAAGTTTTAAAAACTCCCACCCAAACTGCCATGCCAGCCGTGGCGCGAACGGGATCGATGGACAAATCTCCACTTTCCTGGGTGTCGCCGCCGGAGCCGGTGAATCCTGGGGAATTTTCGGCGATCTCACCGCCCTCCACGATCTCGGAGCCCCCTGGGTGCTCGACCAGCTCGGCCGCGACGCCCGCCGGCGCTTCGTGGTCGTCAACAACGGGGGTGGCAAGATTTTCTCGCGGCTTCCCAGTCTCGCCGGCGCCGCGCCGGAGTTTCGGGACGTCATCGAAAACCGGCATGGCCTGAACTTTGCGCATTGGGCGGGCTTGTGGAACCTGCGTCATGTCCGTCTTTCCGGGGCGGATTCCTTGCGGGACTTTGGCGACGAAGATGTCGCGATTGAAATCGTGCCCAATTCCGAACAGACCGAGGGTTTTTGGGCGGCTCGGCAACAGATGCTTTCCTCATGATCCACGCGCTGCACGGCAATCTGGGATCGATCGCGGATTGGGAGGGGCTGGGGCTCGACAACTGTTCGGCCGTCGATCTCTGGGAAGCGCTCGAGGACGGTTCCGACCCGAGTCTGGCGGACTGGGGTCGCGAGTTTTCCGCCCGAATCCGGAATTCGGGCGATCCGTGCCCGCTGTTGCTCGGCTATTCGCTGGGCGGAAGGCTGGCGCTCCATGCCATGGCCGCCGATCCGGGTCTGTGGCGCGGTGCGGTGTTAATCTCGACTCATCCCGGTCTGCCCACGGTCCGGGAACGGGAGAAACGCCTGAGGCGGGATCGCGAGTGGGCCGAGCGGGCGCGAAAATGGCCATGGGAGGACTTTCTCGCCGCCTGGAACGCCCAGCCGGTTTTCGCCGGAAGCGGGGAAACCGAAGATCGATTGGCCGCGCAACGTCTCCTCGAGCCGAGGCGCGGGGCGATCGGCCGGGCCTTCGATCTCTGGTCATTGGGGCGACAGGTCCTCGAATCGGAAAGTCTCTCCGCGTGCCGGTTTCCGGTTTTGTGGCTGGCGGGGGAGCGCGATGGCCGGTTCGCGGCGTTTGGACGAAAGATGAGCGAAATCTTTCCGGATTTCGAGTTTCGCACCGTGCCGGGTCGGGGGCATCGGCTGCCGACCGAGGCTCCGGAAGCGGTGGCGGCGGCGATTCGGGATTTCAAAAACCGCCGATTGTGATTCAGTTGCCCGCCATGTGGAAGTCGGCCCACGAGTTTCAGGATATTCGCTACGAGAAAACCGAGGACGGCGCGATCGCCAAGATCACGATCGCCCGTCCCGAGGTGCGGAACGCGTTTCGCCCCCTCACGGTGAACGAGCTGTCGCACGCCTTTCACCTGGCGCGGGAGGACGGCGAGGTCGGGGTGGTGATCCTGACGGGCGAGGGAGATCTGGCGTTCTGCTCCGGCGGGGATCAGAAGATCCGGGGGGATTCGGGATACGTTGGCGACGACGGGGTACCGAGACTTAACATTCTCGATGTGCAAAAGCAGATTCGGTCGCTTCCCAAACCGGTGATCGCGATGGTGGCGGGCTACGCCATCGGAGGGGGGCATGTGCTGCATGTGGTGTGCGACCTGACGCTGGCGGCGGACAACGCGCGATTTGGCCAGACCGGACCGAAGGTCGGGTCCTTCGACGGCGGGCTGGGCTCCAGCTATCTTGCCCGGATCGTGGGTCAGAAAAAGGCGCGGGAAATCTGGTATCTCTGCCGCCAGTATGACGCCCAACAGGCACTGGAGATGGGCTTGGTGAACGCGGTGGTGCCGCTCGCCGATCTGGAAGCGGAAACCGTGAAATGGGCGCGCGAGATGCTGCGCCATTCGCCCCTGGCCCTGCGATGCCTGAAGGCCGCCCTGAATGCCGACTGCGACGGCCAGATGGGATTGCTCGACCTGGCGGGGAACGCGACCCTGCTTTACTACATGAGCGACGAGGCGCAGGAAGGGCGCGATGCTTTCAAGGAAAAGCGGGCGCCGGATTTCTCGAAGTTTCCGCGTTTGCCGTAGGGGAATGATGAGCCAATTGCGTCCGTGGATCCTGGCGGCCCGGCCCAAGACGCTGCCGGCGGCCATCGTGCCGGTGTGGGTGGGAAGCATCCCGGCGATGGGGCATCCGAACGGGTTTTCCTGGCCGCTCTTCACCGCGACCCTGCTCAGCTGCCTCTGCATCCAGATCGCGACGAATCTTTTCAATGACGCCATCGATTCGCGAAAGGGCGCCGACACCGCCGAACGGTTGGGCCCGGTGCGCGCGACGGCGGCGGGCTGGTTGTCGGATCGGGCGGTGATGGGGGGGGCGCTCGGTTTTTGCGCGGCGGCGGCGGCGATCGCGATCCCGCTGATTCAGGCGCGAGGCTGGCCCATCGTGGCGATCGGGAGCCTTTCGCTGCTGATGGCTTACGCCTACACAGGCGGACCGGTTCCGCTGGCCTATCGGGGGTTGGGCGAGCTGTTCGTGATCCTGTTCTTCGGGTTCGTGGCGGTCATCGGCGCCTGGTTTGTCCAAACGGGCGAGGGGCCGGGGCCATTGCAGTGGATCACCGGGTTGCAAACGGGCTTCTATTCCTCGGCCTTGATCGCGATCAACAATTTGCGGGACGTGGGCGAGGATGGCTCGACCGGCAAACGGACGCTGGCGGTTCGATTTGGGAAAAGGTTCGCGCGGGGCGAGATCGCGGTTTTTTGCTTCGTGCCGTTGGGGCTTTCGGTGATCGCGGCCTGGTTATTGAACTGGGGAGGGCTGTGTTTGCCGCTGCTGTTGCTGCCCTTGGCTGTTTTTCTCGCCGTCCGGGTGGCGAAAACGGAGCCGGGGCGGATTTTCAACCGTTTCCTGGCCGTGGCGGCGCTGCAGCTGCTGCTTTTTGCGGTGCTTTTCACGATTTCGATCTTTCTGAAAGATGGCTGAACCCGCCCTCTGGCAATGGCGCTACGCGCTGACTCCCCGGGGACGGCCGAACGCGCGAGTCACCGGCGCGGGAGCGCGCTCCGGAGCGCTGATCCGAGACGCGGGCGGCGGCGTGGGGTGCGTTCATCCCTGGCCGGAATTGGGCGATCCTCCGCTGGAGGTTCACCTGGAATCCCTGCGAACGGGGTTGCCGACAAACCTGGCGGAACAAGCGCTGCTGTGCGCCGAAATCGACGGACTGGCGCGACGGGAGGGCCGATCGCTGTTCGGCCGGCTCCAAATTCCGCGCAGCCACTGGACCGTGCTCGGCACCGAACCCGGTGAACCGGCCCGGGTCGCGGCCGAGGGCTTTCGCTCGGCGAAGCTGAAATGCGGTCCGGATCAAAGTGACGCGCTTTCGCGGCTCGACTTTTGGCGCGACGAGGCGCCGGAGTTGCGCTTCAGGCTCGACTTCAACGAGACTTCAACGGTGTCGAGAATTCTGGATTTCTGGAGAACGCTCGACGAAGAATCGCGACGGATGATCGATTTTTTGGAAGATCCCGTCCCGTGGAAGGCGGACGATTGGGAGGCGCTGCGGAAGGCGGGAATTCCGCTCGCCGCCGATCGCGACGCCGGGGTGCGATCCCGCGCGGCCGACTGGGTGATCCTGAAACCGGCTGTCACAAGGCTGACGGAACCGCTCGAGAGGGCCGTGCGAGAGGGGAAGCGGGTGGCGATCACCACATCGATGGATCACGCCATCGGGCAGGCCTACGCGGCGTATCGCGCGGCGGAATGGGGAAGTCTTTTCCCGGAAAGGATCGAGGATTGTGGTCTTTTGACCCACGAGTGTTACGAGAACGACGATTTCTTCTCGCTTCTCGAAAGGGATGGCCCGATCCTGCGGACGCCGGTCGGAACCGGGCTCGGATTTGACCACTTGATCGAATCGCTGCCGTGGAAACCTCTGATTTGAGATCGGCCCGCTACTGGGAAAGCGAGGTTCCGGACATTCGACTTAACCCTGTTGGGTCCCTCAGGCGACAGGGTCTGGCCGACTTCGTTCGGGGCGAGGCCCGTCTCCGCGGACACATTCTCGTGGCGACTTCGGGGGGAAACGACGGACCAAAACTGGCGGCGGTTTCGCGGCGTGCCTTTTTGTCATCAGCACTCCAGGTCAATGCGTGGCTTCGGGTCACCGGCAGTGATCGCTGGCTGTGCGCTCTGCCGGATTTTCACGTCGGCGGGCTCGGGATTTTCGCGAGGGCTTTCACCGGAGGGTGCGAGGCGTTCCGATTCACCGGACGTTGGCGGAATCGCGAGGGCGAATTCGCCGGACTTTGCGAAGATCGGGCCATCACGCTGACGGCTTTGACTCCGACCCAGGTGTGGGACCTGGTTCAGGCCGATCTCGTCGCTCCCGCTTCGGTTCGCGCGGTCGTGGTGGGAGGGGGACGGCTCGATCCGTCCGTCGGTGGACGCGCGCGCGATCTCGGTTGGCCGGTAATCCAGAGTTACGGCATGACGGAGAGCGCTTCGCAGGTCGCGACGTCGGGTTTGGAGTCCCTCGAGGCGCCGTTCGAAGGTGAATGGCTGCCTGTTCTGCCCGGGTGGGAAACGCGATTGACGGTGGAGGGGCGGCTCGAGATTCGCGGCGATGCGTTGTTTTCCGGTTATGTGATCCGGGACAAAGACGGCGGGTGGCGTTTCGAGGACGCGGTCCTCGACGGGGCGGGATGGTTCGCCACTTCGGATCGGGGGGGACTTCGGACGGAAGGAGCGAGCGGCCGGATCGAACTGCGGCACGAGGGCCGGATCGACGACCGGGTCAAACGTCTGGGTGAACTGATTTCGCTGAACGAGCTGAGATCGCGGTGGGAGGGGATACTGGCCGACGGTGACCGGACGGGCACGCTGCTCGATGTGCCGGACGACCGGATCGGGGTCCGGTTGATCGGCTTGATCGAGGGAGGGGAGGATCGTCGTTTGGCTCTCGCCGCCTCGGAGCGGTTTGGCGGAAAGGTGGCTCCATTCGAGCGTTTGGATTCGGTGGGTTTTGTCGAGAGAATCCCGCGAACCGATCTGGGAAAAGTCGCCTTTCGCGAGTTGCGCGCCATGGGTATCCCGGATTTTCCTGTGGCGGGTCGCGGGTGAGCGAGAAGGGGACGGTGGCGGCGGCGAAACATTCGTGGTTGAATGGGAGAGAAATGGACCTCGATTCGCTCATTGCCTTTTTCAAATGGTGCACCGTCATTGACGGCGCCATTCTCGTCGTCTGGGCCTTGTTCACCCTGGCGGCGCCGGGACTGATTTACCGAACTCAGTCGAGATGGTTTCCCATGGGGCGGGAGACTTTCACCTTGGTGAATTATTGTTTCCTCGGCGCCTTCAAGCTGCTCTTTCTGCTGCTGAACGCGGCACCATTGGCCGCGCTTCTGATCGTGCGCGGGCTGGACGGGTGAAACCTTCCCGATGGGAGCACTACTCCGTGGCCAGGAATTTCGCGCAGACGGGAGAGGGGACTTCGATGGTGTGTCCGGTGTATTCGAGCCTGCCGGTCTCCGGGTCGATGCGAAAGACGGACACGGTGTTGGAGGCCTGGCCCTCCGCGAGCAGATAGCGGCCCGTCGGATCCAGGGCGAAATTTCGCGGCGTCTGGCCGCGAATGGGCTCGTTTTCGAGCCGGGTCAGGCGGCCGTCGGCGGGATCGATGGAAAAGACGGCAATCGTGTCGTGACCGCGATTCGAGCCGTAGAGAAATTTCCCGCCGGGGTGAACCTGGATTTCCGCCGTGGACAGACCGGCCTGGTCGCGGTCGGCATCGGGGAGCGTGGAGACCGTCTGAAACGGAGCGAGCGAACCGCCGGAGGCGTCGTAGTTCAAGGCGGTGACGGTGAGGGCCATTTCGTTGATGACATAAGCCCAGCGGCCGTTGGGATGGACGGCGAGATGGCGGGGACCGGAACCGGGCTCCACTTTGACAAAGCCGTGCTCCGTAAGGGTACCGGTGGCCGGATCGATCCGATGGATGAGAATTTTGTCGAGACCGAGATCGGCGACAAAGGCGTGGCGGCCGTCGGGCGAGGGATTGGCGGAATGGGCATGGGGACCCTTCTGCCGCCGGGGATCGACACTGGAGCCGGTGTGCTGGATGGCGTTTCCAAACGTGAGCGCGCCGTCTTCTCCGATTTTAAGCGCGGCGGCAACGCCGCTGCCGTAGTTGGCCACCAAGGCGCAGCGCCCGGAGGGGTCGATCGAGACGTGGCAGGGGCCGTCGCCGCCGGAGGGCTGGGCGTTAATCCGGGTCAGCGCGCCGGTTTCGCTCTCGATGCGGTAGGCGGTGACGCCACCGGCGGGTTTGCCATCGGCTCCGGAAATCTCCGAGACGGCGTAGAGAAAACGGCGATTGGGATGAATGGCGAGGAAGGAGGGATTTTCGACCTCGGCGACGACGACGGGCTCGTTGAGTTCGCCGGTCTCGAGGTTGAGCCGAGAGGCGTAGATGCCTTTGCTGCCCGCTTTTCCGCGGGTGTAGGTGCCGAAAAAGACGATGGGATCGGCGGCACTGGCAGCCGTGGCGGCGACCAGTGACAGGCTGAGTAGGAATGGGAGAAAATGGAGGCGAGGTGTCATGGGGCGGGGATCGGAGTTGGGCCGGGATTTTACGCCGGAAACCTGTCGGGAATCAACGGGCATCATGATCCCAGGTGGCATCGGGTTCGAACGGAAACAGGGGCCGGCGTCGCTTTGAAAACTCGAGCCGCTTCATGTCGGCGCTGGTGCAGCCGGGGGTGTTGACATGGATGAAGCGGTCGCTGCACTCGGCGTAGGCGGCCATCGGTGCGATAACGCCCTTGGCGACGAAGGCTCGAAAATCCGCCGGATCGAGTCCGCAGTGGCGCAACTGCTCCAGGCTGAATGGGGGCACCCGTCGGGAGGTGAGCATAGCGGTAAGGCCGCCGGCCGTTCGCGCGATGGCGGTGCGGCCCATGTCGAAGGTGCCGAATCCGCCGTGGCGGGCCTGAGCCTCGTGGAAGCGTCCCTCGTGCAGGCTCACGACCCGGCAGCGGGAGGAAACGGGATGGCCATGGAGGTCTCCGCTTTTCCCGCCGAGATCGAGTTCGAGTTCAGCGCCCGGGCCGGCTTCGGCGCAGCGAGTCACATTGTCCGGATCGTGGAGGCAGATGAAGGCGCCCTCCGCCCGTCGATGCTCCAGCTCGGCAAACAGCCAGGTGGCGTCGCCGGGGCCGCCGCCGCCGACGTTGTCGCCCATGTCGAGGAAGGTGATCCGCTCGCGGCCGGCCATGGCGGAAGTGACGGCGGACTCGACATCGGTGAAGGCGGGTTCGAACGATTCGCGCCGCTCCCACATTTCGAGGGCGAGTTCGCGGGCCACGACTTCGGCGAGGGCGGGATCGTCGTCGGTCACAACGAGAGTCGCGGACCCCATTTCCGGCACATCGGCATAGGGAAATCCGAGGATGAGGCTGTCGGACAAAATCTCCCGCTCGGCGCGATAGGCCGCCGCGAGGTCGTAGAGTTCGCGCAGCGGCGGCTCGGCGGTCTGTTGTCTCTGTATATTGATCGCCATGGGCGGATAGGCGGCGGCCTGGACGGGGCGGATTTCACCGGCGAGCGTGCGGGCGAGCAATGCCGCCGCCCGGAGACCGGTCTCGAGCTGGTCGAGATGGGGATTGGTGCGATAGGCAATCAGGGCGTCGGTGGCGGCGACCATCTTCGGCGAGAGATTCGCGTGCGGATCGAGGGTGGCGACGATGGGACAGGCCGGACCGACGGACTCCCGGAGTCGGCTCAGCCAGTGACCGTCGGCATCGGGATGGTTCTCCGCGACGGTCGCGCCGTGCGGGGCGGCGAGGATGGCGTCGAGGGGACCGGCCTCGCCGAGCGCGTCGAACATTCGCGTCAACAACGCATCAAAAGTCGGGCCTTCGATGGGTCCGTGCGGGTAGGCGCGCGCGGCGAAAACCGGAACGGCTTCGATCCCGGCGGCCTGAAGTCCGGCCAAAAAGCCGCCGATCTCGTGCTTCGCTCCCGTGAATCGCTCGCGGATGGCTTCGCCCGAGAGTAGCAAATCCTCCTCGAAATGTCGCAGGGTGGTGCGGCTCGGGATGAAGGTGTTGGATTCCTGAAGGAGAGCGAGAATGCCGACACGCATGAAAAGATTGGGGGAACAGAGGTAATAAAGTTTTGGATTCGAAGCCGGAAGCTTGAACTTTCCATTGTCCCCCACATCCCTTTATTCTTCCACTCCCGGTGTGCCTGTCGTTCTGGTTTTTCCCGAACCCTTGATTCCCTTTTCCCTCCATGAAAGAACTGATCCTCATTCGTCACGCCAAGTCCGACTGGGGCGATGCCTCGCTCGACGATCACGAACGTTCCCTGAACGACAGGGGGCTGCGCGACGCTCCCCGCGTCGGCGAGGAACTCGCCCGGCGCGGCGCGAAACCCGATGTCATCCTGACCAGCACGGCGGTGCGGGCTCTGACCACGGCTCGCGCGGTGGCGGGGAAACTTGACTTCCCCGCGGGCCGCATCGCGGCGATGGGGGAACTCTACCTTGCTGACGTGTCCCTCCTCTTGCGAATTATCCAGGACATCGACGAGTCCGCCGGATGCGCGCTGATTCTCGGACACAACCCGGGATTTCACGACTTGGCGAACCGGCTCCTGCGGGACGGTGGGATCGATGAATTCGTGACCTGCGCGGTGGTTCGGCTCGATCTGGACGTCGCGTTTTGGGGAGAGGTGGAGGCGGGATGTGGAAGGCTCCGCGAGCATTTTTGGCCACGGCAACTGCGACGGGAGCCGTGAACCGGCGGCGAGAGGAGGAAAAAGAGCTTGCCCCGGTCGGCGGAACCTCCTAAAAACCACTCGCATGAGAGCGAGTCCAATGGGAGTTCGGGCGATCGCGATCGCGGGCTTGGTCGGAATGACCGCCGCCCCCGGGAACGCCGAGGATTTTGGCGCCCTGAGGAGCGAGGGGCAGGTGGCCTTTACCGAAGGCCCCGCCTGGCACGAGGCGACCGGGAACGTCTATTTCTCCGACATCGAGAACAACCGCATCATGCGGCTCGATCCCTCCGGGAAGATCCACATTTTTCGCACGCCTTCCGGCCGGGCCAACGGACTCGCCTTCGATGCCCGGGGACGCCTGGTGGCCTGCGAGGGCGGCAACGAGGGCGGAAACCGCCGGCTCACCCGGACGGAGGCGGACGGCACAGTCACAGTGCTGACCGATCGGTATGAAAACAAGCGCTACAATTCGCCCAACGACCTGGCAATTGACGCGAAGGGACGCATCTTTTTCACCGATCCCCGCTATGGCGACCGTTCGGACATCGAACAGATCAATATCGACGGCAGACCCATCGAGGGCGTTTACCGCATCGATCCCGATGGTCGGGTTCATCGCGTGATTCTGCACGATGTGGACCGGCCCAATGGCATCGGCCTGTCGCCGGACGGCAGGCGTCTATACGTCGCGGACAACGTCAACAGCGGACCGAACGAAGGGGTGGGGGGAAACCGCAAACTCTGGTGTTTCGAGCTGACGCCGGGTGGCGAAGTCGTCGAGAAAAGCCGCCGGCTCCTCTTCGACTGGGGCACGGAGCGCGGACCGGATGGCTTGACGGTCGCGCCCAACGGCGATCTCTATGTCGCGGCCGGTTTCAACTTTCCGAATCCGCCCGCCGAAACTGCCGAGAAATTCCGGGCCGGCATCTACGTCCTTTCGCCCGAGACGGGGGAACTGAAGCGCTTTTACCCGGTGCCCGCGGACATGATCACGAACTGCGCCTTCGGTGGCGCGGACGGGAAAACGCTTTACATCACCGCGGGGCACATGCTCTGGAGCCTGCGGGTGGAATAGGGAAAACCCAACAGGGTTCAGTGTCCGAGTCAACAGGGTTCGAAAGGCGGCGGCGGCGCGCGAAACGAAAAAGGCGGCCCGTCACCGAGCCGCCTTTTGCCTGAAAATCCAGTCGAGAGGAATCGGGGATCGGTTTTCGTCAGCCTTCGTCCCTGAGCCCCTGATTCCAGATGTCGAACATTTCCTCGGCGGCGGGAACTTCGAGGGGGCGGACAAGGCGGAAGCCGAGCCATTGGGCGTCGGTGTGGTACCAGATTGACTTGGGCAACTGAGGATCCTGCTGTTTCCAGCTCGCCTCGGAACCGGTGCGGGCGGCGCTGCGGAGAAACTCCGCCGGATCGTACCACGAACCGCCGCGAGCGACGCGCGGGTAAAGGGTCTTCGGCTTGACGAGGGGATTTTCGGCTTCGCCCTCCGGATAGCCGTTCGGGTTGTACTGGTCGAGACACCATTCCAGCACATTTCCGTGCATGTCATAGAGACCCCAAGGGTTGGGTTTTTTGGTGCCGACCTTCTCGTAGCCGGTGCGGGTGGCGGTGGGATCGAGGACGGCGTACTGGTCCAGCTCCGACTCGTCGCAGTGGAAAGGGCCGGTCGTGCCCGCGCGGCAGGCGTATTCCCATTCGGCCTCGGTCGGCAGGCGGTAATACTGGCCCGTCTGCGCGCTGAGCCATTCGCAGAATTTCAGAGCGGCATGCTGGGTCATCGAAATGGCCGGATAGCCCTGGGTGCCCATGCCGAAACTCATCTCCACATACGGGGTCGTGGGGGCCGACACGACATCGACAGGTTCGGCGCTGGGATCGATCTTTTGCGGCGAGCCGTCCTTGTTGCGCGGCACGCTGGTGATCATGAACGGCTCGTACATGTCCCAGGTGACCTCGAACTTGCCCATCCAGAAGGGCGATATCTTCAATTTCCGCTGCGGCCCCTCGTCGGCGTTGCGGTTCGCTTCGCTGGCGGGGCTGCCCATGGTGAATTCCCCGCCCGGGATGGCCACCATCTCGAATTTCACTCCCGTCTTCGGGATGGTGCTTTCGTAGTTCTTCATGTCGCCCTGCGACTTCTCTTTCGAACTCGCCACGATCAGCTCGCGGATCTTCTTCACAAGGTTCAAATCGTCCGCGGGGCCGTCACCGCTTCCGGCGATTTTCACGCCCTCGGGCCAGTCGGCGCCCTGTTCGGCCCAGAGCCGGAGGGTTTCGAGTTCGGAGGGTTTGAAGGGGCCTCCGCGGATGATGAGGGGGCGGATGCTCTGAAAGGTAACCCGGGAAGTTTTCTGAAGCGTCACGCCATCGGGCCACTCGGCGCCGGTGTCGATCCAGACCTTGAGGATTTCCTGCTGATGCTTGCTGAGCGGGTGCTTCGGAGGCATGAGGTCGCCATCCTCCGGTTCCGTGGTCATCCAGTAGACCGGACTGTCATCGGCGTCACCGGGCTTGATGACTTCGTTTTCGTAGGATTCGCCGCCCTTGAAAGCCGCCTCCTTGGTGTGCATCAGGTAGTCGCCATTTTTCTCGGTGGTGTTGGGGCCGTGGCAGTTGATGCAGGCGCCTTCGATCAGGGGTTTCACCTCGCGCATGAAATCGACCGTGCGCGCGGGTTTTGCTTCCTGGGAATAAGCGCTCAGAGCGGGCAAAAGCGCCGCTCCCGTCAGGGCGGGGAATCGAGTGAAAAATCGCATGTCTCTAGTCGATAAGGGCCGCTAGGAAAGCCCGGAAAACGCCGGATTGCAAGCGCCGGGAATGCGCAAAAGGCCGGCCACCCGCTCCGTATGTCCGGGACGACTTCTCTCCGACGTATTCGCCCGGCCCCAAGGCCCGGGCCGGGTTCAGTAGGGCAATTCGCGGATGTAGAGATTCTTGAAAAACAGCTCGCTGCCGTGGTGCTGAAGCTCGATCTGATCGGCCCGCGGCAAAGGCAGCAGCCGCTCCTTGTCCCAGTAGTTTTCCAATTCGGTGCGATCGACGATGAGGGTGCCGTTCAGCCAGATGGAGACCTTGTTGCCGATCATGCGGATCAAAAAGGTGTTCCATTCGCCGGGTTTCTTGTCGGCGAGCGCGAGGGGCCGATTGCTGGCGCGCCGATTGTTCCACAGACCGCCGGAGCCGAGGTTGCGCCCGTTTTTGTAGGCGGCCACCCATTCCTCCGAATTCTCCGGTTGCGGTTTGTCTTTGGTCCGGGGATCCCACGGATCCCAGATCTGCACCTGAGGGGTGCCGCGCAGGTAAATGCCGCTGTCGGCGCCGGGCGGGATCTTCCAGTCGCAATAAAACTCGAAATCGCCATAGTCCTTCGCGGTGCATAGGCTCTGGCCTTTCCCGTCATAGATCAGCATGGCGTCTTCGACGCGCCAATGCTCCCGCATCGAATCGTCCGCCTTGGCCTGGGCTTCCTTGAGCGCGTCGCCTTCGAGGGCGCGTCGCTCGTTCGCGTTGTTGTGGGCGAGGCCCTTCCACCCGGCCAGATCTTTTCCATTGAACAGCGCCGTGAATCCCTCGGGAGGGGTGTTGTCGCCGGACGTCTTTGGAGCGGGCGGGCTGACACTGTAGTCGGCCACGGCCAGGTTGCGGAATTCGACGTGATCGCTGTGCCCGGCCAGGGCGAGGCGGCCGAGCTTGTTTTTCATCCCGGGATGCTCGTGACCATCGACCGGAGTGAGGTCCTCCAGAAACGCGTCGACGATCACCGCGCCGTTGAGGATGACCAGAATATGGTCCTCGATGGCGACGATGACTTCCTCGTTCCACTCGCCGACGGGCTTCAGGTATCCCGTCCTGGCCGGACAGATCCCGTAAATGGAGCCGTGAAACTGCCACGGTTTCAGCCAGGTCAGCTTTTTCCCGTCGACTTCGGAGTGATATTTCGCGCCGTAGTGGTCGAGGATCTGGATTTCCATGCCATCTCCCGACGGGTAACCGCCCTCCGGCACGCGAATGCCGATGCCGTTGTTTCCGCTCTCCTGAAGCTTGAATTCGAAGCGAAACGCGAAGTCGCCGTAGTCTATTTCGGTGTAAAGATTTTTCGCTCCCGCCGGGCAGACGAGGACGCCGTTTTCGACCCGGTAGTGCTCCGTGTCGCCCGTCCAGCCGGCCAGGTCCTTGCCGTTGAAGAGATCGACGAAGGCCGCGTCCTCCAGCAGAGCGAGCGCGCGTTTTCCGGCCTGGAAATTCGGGTCGGGAGCCGATTTCTGCTGAGCGAATCCGGCGGAACCGGCAAGACAAAAGATCGCCGCGAGCGCGACGGAGGAAGTTTGCGAGGTCATGGAAGTCGCGATTCGATCACGAAGCGCCCGCCGCTTCAATCACGCGGTCGCGTGAAGGTGTCTCGGTCTCCGGGTCACGGCTTGGCGGGCGCGCTGTCCGCATCCGGAACGGGGATTTCACCCGGCTCGGGATTCGACCCGGCCGCGGGAGCGGGAGCCGGTTCCGGAGCCCGCGCCGGCAGCTTGCGCAGCACGAGGTTTCGGTATTGCGCCCGCGTCATGAACGAGGCAATGCCGAGGGGCGCGGAGAGTTCGATGTCGCCCGGGCGGAGACTGATCTTTTTGTCGCCAATCTCCAGATCCACCATCTGGCGGTCGTCGATCCAGGCTTCGATCTTTTCGTCCGTGACGCGCACTTTGATCTTGTACCACACATCGTTCTGGAAGCCCTCGATGTTCATCGTTTCGTTTTCCGAGGCGTCGAGGTCGTCCACGCTGGAAATGCCGACCACCCCGCCGCCCCAGCCGCCGACCACGAAAGTGGCCAGACTCTCCTTCACCGGGAAAGTCAGCGCGCAGAAAAAATCGTTCCCGTCGAGTTTCATCGCGTCGAGCGAGATCTCGTAGTTAGACAGGGCGGGCGGTTCCTCGGTCCAGTTCACCCCGGTCATGATGGCCCCGAAGCCAAACTCGAGGCATTTCTGCTCGTTGACGAAAACCTCGCCCTCACCCCCGAACTCGGTCGACTTCCATTTTCCGAGCGTTTCCCCGTCGAAAAGGATGAATTCGTTGGGGTCTTTCGGCGGCTCGGGCGCCTTTTCCGGCGCGGCCGGAGTGTCCGCCAGCGTGGCCGCCTGTGTTTCGGGCGGGGCATCCTCGACCATGGGCGGGGGCGGGGGAAGAGTTCCGGTGTGGACGAAGGAAATGGTGCCGTTGGCGGGGTTTTTCTGGGCCGACCAGACGAAAAAACCCATGCGACCGTCATACATCCCCATGTGATAAGCCTCTCCCACGATGAGGACGACGATGAGGAGGATGAGGAGTCGCTTCAGCAATTTCATGGGTCAGGATTCTTTCCAATCGCCGCGAGGCTGCAAGCGTTTTTCGGGCGGATTGGCGTCCGGAGCGTTCCGCGCGGCGGACCCAACAGGGTTGGGTCACCGGCCCAACCCTGTTGGGTCCGGCATTTCCGGAGGTCAAAAAGCGAAAAGGCGGCGCCGTTTCCGGAACCGCCGATTCGGATCGAGATGCGGGTTCGAAAGGGGGAGGAAAAGCTCGTCGGGCGTCAGGCTTCCGTGGGGCCGCCCTCACCGGGAATGGGCATGGGGCGCACGGGCAGGGCGCCGGCCCAGTCGACCGGGTCCGGCACGAGCCTTTCGTCGCTGTTGATGACGTCTTCCCAGGTGATGCGTTTGCCACTGTAGGCGGCCATGCGGGCCATGATTCCAAGCAGGGTGCTGTGGGCGACCCATTCCTCGTCGGCATGGCGTTTGCCCGCGCGAATGTCGGCGAAAAACTCGTCGTGCTCGGTTTGGTACATGTTTCGCGCGCCGGTGCGGGGCCGGCGCCAGGTCCAGGCGTTGGGGCCGGAGATCGACGCTCCCTGGATGTCGAAGGTGGCTTCGCCGGTCTCGCCGACAATGTGATCCTCGTCGGACTTGTCGACGCCGGCGCCGTACTGGCACCAGTTGATGTGGTAGCGCAGGCCGTTCTCCCACTCGTAGGTGACGGCGTAGTGGTCGAATGTGTTGCAGACGTTGTTCGGACGCTGGCGGCCGCCGAGGGCGTAGCAGGCGGTCGGAATCGGCTTCGGATTGCCCGTCATGGTGCTCATGAGCCAGGCCATTTTGTCCACTTTGTGGATGGCCTGCTCGACATAGCCGTCGCCGCTGAGCCAGGTGTAGTTGTACCAGTTGCGGATCTGCCATTCGGTGTCGCTCATGCCCTCGGGGCGGTCGCTTTCGGGCGGCATGGGCTTGACGATGTTGGCGAAATAGTTCGACGTGACCGAACGGATGGCGCCGATGGCGCCCTCGGGAAGCCGTTTCTCGAAAAGCTCGCGTCCGTGGTCGGAGTAGCGGTAGCAGAATCCGCAGAGGACGGAGATGCCCTTTTCCGCGGCGATTTTGCCGGTTTCGAGGAAATCCTTCACGCCAGCCACGTCGGTGGCGCAGGGTTTCTCGACAAAGCTGTGAATGCCACGACTGATGGCCTCCTTGAAATGCTGGGGCCGGAACCCGGGCGGGGTCGTCAGCAGCACCACATCGACACCGGTGTCCATGACTTTCTGGTAGGCGTCGAGACCGCCGAAGACGTTCTTGCCGCTTTGCACGTCGGAACCGATTTTCGCGGCCGCGGCGCGGTCCTTTGCCAGCACGCGTAGCTGAAGCAGGGCCTTGTCCTGAAAGGCGTCGCCCATGGCGTGCAGTTCGACGTTGTCATCCGCGGCCAGCGCCTGGGCGGCGGCGCCGGTGCCGCGTCCCCCGCAACCGATCAGGCCCACCTTTAGCTTCTTGGTTTCGCCCTGGCCCTTCAGGATGGCGGGAAAACCGACCGAGCCAGCGGCCACGCCCGCCACGGCGGCGGCTGAACCGGTCGTGCGAAGAAAATCGCGGCGGGAGGAATCGAGGCGGTCGGAGGTGGGCTTTTGTTCTTCGGTCATGATGTCGGCTTGACTGTTTTGGGGGATACAGAAATTCGAAAGGGCGGTGCCATCGGGGAAATCCGAGCCTCCGGCGCGGGCGAAACGCCTCGTCAGGGGAATCTGCCGTCAGATTCGGCAAAGTCAAAACCCCGTGATGACGTGCCGGTGAGTGACCGTTTCCCGATCCCGGGCAAAATTTCCGCTTTCGACTCCGGGCGCGGATCGGTTACCGTTCGCGGTCTCCATGGATTACGGTTTCTGGCTGAAAAAGGCGGTCTCGCTCTACATTCACCCCCTGACGATCGCGATGGAAGCGATCACGTTCGGGGTGGTGTTGATCGGTTTTTCCCGGCGCCGTTCCAAAAAGGCGAGCGGTCCGCGGGCCGAGAAAATCCGGCGATTGGCGGGGGATATCGGAGTGGGACTCACGATTTTCGGAGTGTTTTTCCTCTTTTTGTGCAGTATCAAACCGGTGGCGGATCCCCTGATTTTCGCCTTGGAAAAACAGTATCCGCCACCGCGCACCGAGCACACCAGTGAAATGGCCGGGCTGCGGCCCGCTTTCATCGTGGTTCTGGCCGGCGGCGCGCGGTTCGATCCGGACAAGCCGCCCACCTCGCAGCCGAGCTACGAGACTGGCGCCCGGGTCCTCGAAGGGGTTCGTTTGTCGCGGTTTTTCCCGGATGCGAAGGTCGTTTTCACGGGCTCACCCAACGAAAACGAAGCCATGACCCGATTCGCCGGCGCGCTGGGGCTGGACACCGACCGGATCGTCAACGAAACCGAATCGCGTGACACGAAAGATCACCCGGTGATGCTGAAGCCTATCCTGGGGGAGTCGGAGTTTCTGCTCGTGACCTCCGGCAGCCACATGCCTCGGGCGGTGGGGCTCTTTGAGGGGCAAGGACTCAAGCCGATTCCTTTCGCCTGCGATTTCTGGGTGTGGCCCCGTTTTGGCGAGGAAAATCCCTACGAGCCGAAGAACATGATTCCACGAATGGAGGCCCTGGAAATGACGCACAAGGCCTTCCATGAATATCTGGGCATCGCGTGGGCGAAGTGGGCGGGCCAGTTTCCCGCGCCACCGTCCGTTCCCATCGCGGAACTTCCCTCGGGCGATCTCGGGAGCGGAGGAAGCCCCGCCGCCACCGCCGTCCCTGAGCGTCCGCCGGTGATCGAGCTTTGAAGGCGCGGAGCGTTCAGGTCCCGCCCGGTCGGCGACGAAAGGGAAGCCAGAAGCCGATAAAGGCGCCGATGCCGATCAGGCCGAGTTGGTAGGGGGGAAGCTCGTGAACATGCCGGACGAAGTACCCGAGGCTGTCGTCCGCCGAGAAGGGCAGGGCTTTCCAGGTGACGAGGAGGCTGGCGGCCAGCGCCAGCGCGCCGCAGAGCATCGCGACCCAGGCGGGCGCTCCGCGTCTCCAGGAGGCGCCAAGGCCGGTCAGCACGCCGGGAATCGCGAAACCGTAGGCTCCGTGGTGCTTCACCAAATACAAAAACAACCACGCTCCCAGTATGGTGCCCGCCAGAGCGCCGGCCAGCACGATCGGGGTTGCGGAAGGTTGTTTCATAGGCAAACCGGGCGGGCGGAAGCGGCAGCGTAGCGAAGGAACCGGGCGGAAGGCAAGGATTTTCGACGAACCGGCGATTAAGGGTTGCGGGGCGGGGCGTTTTTCGGAAATCTGCCTTTCGCATCCCCCTCGATCCGCTTCTCTCCGCCCCATGAAATATTGCGCCATTCCCCGAACCGACCTCGAAGTCAGCCTGATCGGGCTGGGCACCATGACCTGGGGCGAGCAGAACACGGAAGCGGAGGGACACGAACAGATGGACTATGCGCTGGAGCGGGGCATCAATTTCTTCGATGTGGCGGAAATGTATCCGGTGCCGCCCCGGGCGGAAACCTGCCACGAAACGGAGCGGATCATCGGCACCTGGTTCGCCGCGCGCGGAAACCGGGACAAGGTCATCCTCGCGACCAAGGTGGCCGGACCGGGCGCGCATGTGGCCCACATCCGGAATGGCCAGGCCCGGCTTGACCGCAAAAATATCGAAACCGCCCTCGAAGACAGCCTGCGGCGGCTCCAGACCGACCACATCGATCTCTACCAGCTTCACTGGCCCGACCGCCGAGTGCCAATTTTTGGCGAACGTGACTACGTGGAGCCCGAGATTTTCGATCCCGTCCCCATCGAGGAAACGCTGGAGGTGCTGGCGGATCTCCGCGCCTCCGGCAAGGTGCGCCACTTCGGCCTGTCGAACGAGACTCCCTGGGGCACAATGCGTTTCCTCCATCTCGCCGAAACCCGGGGCTGGCCGCGCATCGTCACCATCCAGAATTCCTACAACTTGCTCAACCGCACGTTCGATTCCGGGCTGTCCGAAATCTGCCACCGGGAAGAGACGCGCCTGCTGGCCTATTCGCCGCTCGCGTTCGGGAGGTTGTCCGGCAAATACCGGCACGGCGTCCGCCCGGAAAAGGCGCGTTGCACTTTGTGGGAGCGGTTTTCGCGGTATTCGACGGATAACGGCGACCGTGCCACCGAGGAATACTGCCGCATCGCCGAGGAGGCCGGGCTCGATCCGGCGCAGATGGCGCTGGCGTGGATCAATCGCCGTCCGCACGTCGCCAGCAATTTGATCGGCGCCACCACCATGGACCAACTGAAGGCGAACATCGACAGCATCGATCTGGAACTCCCGGACGATGTCCTGGCCGCCATCGAGGAAGTTCACCGACGCATCCCGAATCCCTGCCCGTGAACGGGGCGAAAAGGGGCGGGGACGCGACCGCGCCCCCTGTGAGACGCCGGGCTTCGCGCTACGTTGGGATTACCGGCGGCTCCAGCCTCGTCGGCTGTCTCCCTCCCATGTCTGACCTGCCTTCAGCGCGCTCCCGCTTCCGAGATCGCCGCCCGGGGTTTGCCCTTCCCGCGCGTCTAATCGCGTCGCTGCTGATGCTGGCGAGCGCCTGTGTCGCGCAGGAGGGGGATGATTATCGGCAATTCACCGACAAGGAGGGACGCCGCCTGGAGGCGCGGATCGTGCAGGCCGAGCTTGGCTCGCCGAAAATGAAGATCGAAATGCGCGACGGCCGCCAATTCGATCTCGATGTGGTGACGCTGAGCCTCGACGATCAGCAGTTCGTGAGGGACTGGCTGAAACGGCCCCCCACGGCCCTCGTGTCCGCGGCGGCGGCCACGGATTTCCGTCTTGAGGTGACCTTGGACAAGATCGAAAAGCGCGCCGATTCCGGTAAGGACGATTTCTACCGCTACGAAGTCTCCGACGTGTCCTATCGCGTCTCGATCAAGAATCTTTCGCGCGAGACGCTGCCTCCGCTGACCGCCGAATTTCGGATGATCTATCGCGAGGGGATCGAGTTGATCAAAGTTTCGAGCCGATCCTGGTCCTGGTCCTCGGTCTCGGAGCCGAAGGACACCGTTTTCGCCGGAATGGAGGCGGTGCCCGGGTTGCCCTTCAACTACGCCCACACCTTCGACACCGGCGCCATGAAAGTCGAACGAATTCGGGGCGATGGAAACCTTTTCGTCGGCGAGGACGAGACCGTGGGCGCGATGGTTCGGCTCGTGGATGAGGGAGGGCGGGAGTACGGGCTCTATCGCAGTTCGGATCCCGGGATCGGCGCCGTGACCTGGCCCGCCCAGGGGAAAGCGCTTCCCGTTGCGCCCTGAAGACAATAGCCGCTCTGGGGGGACGGCATCGCGGCGACAGGGGGCGGTTGACGGAACGGGGCGCATTTCGGTAGCATCCGGGGCCATGAACGAATCCCCCGCGCTTTCTTCCCGCCGTCAGTTTATCGCCAAGACCGGTCTCGCCGCGGCGTCCGCCACCCTCGCCACCGGTCCGAACCTGCTGCTCGGGCAGGCCAAGGGCGCCAACGACCGTGTGCGCGTCGGGGTGATGGCTCTGGGGCGTGGCATGGGACACGTGAAGGCCTATCTCGATGTGCCGAACTGCGAGGTGGCCTATGTGTGCGATGTCGACGAAAAACGCCTCGCCTCCGGCGTGACCTACATGAATGGCAAACAGGAAACGCCACCCCAGGCGGTGGGCGATTTCCGACGCATCCTCGACGATCCGGAAATCGACGCCATTTCGATCGCCACACCGAATTTCTGGCACGCCCCGGCCGCGATTCTCGCCTGCAAGGCCGGCAAACACGTCTATGTGGAAAAACCGGGGAGCTACAATCCCCACGAATCCCGTCGCATGGTCCAGGTGGCGGAGGAAACCGGCCGCCAGGTGCAGATGGGAACCCAGCGCCGCAGTTATCCCGGCGTCATCGAGGGCATCCAGAAACTGCGCGAAGGCGTCATCGGGCGGACACTTCACGCCCGCTGCTGGTACAGCAATACCCGCCCCTCCATCGGGATCGGGGAAGTCACCGCTCCGCCGCCGGAACTGGACTGGACCCTGTGGCAGGGGCCCTTGCCGGAGCGCCCCTACAAAAACAATCTCGTCCATTACAACTGGCATTGGCACTGGTTTTACGGCGGTGGCGAACTCGCGAACAACGGCATCCACTCCCTCGACATCGCCCGCTGGGCCATGAACGTCGATCATCCCGAGCGCGTGACTTGCGCCGGCGGACGCTACCACTTCCAGGACGACCAGGAGACGCCCGACACAGCCACGTCCTTTTACGAATTCGGAGACTTGGGCGCCATTTCCTGGGAAACGACCAGTTGCCACCGGCGCAAGCCCGAGGAGTTGTCCTTCGTCCGCGTCTACGGAGAGGGCGGGATGATGGATTTCAACGGGTCCGCCTACACCATCTACGATTTGGACGGAAAGGAGATCGGGAAGAACACCGAAAAACCGAGCGACGTGCCGCATTTCACCAATTTCGCCAACGCCATTCGCGCCGGGGAAAAGCTCAACCAACCCATCGCCAACGGTCAGATCAGCACCATGCTTTGCCACCTCGGCAACATCGCCTATCGGACCAACGGCGCGGTGAAGGTCGATCCCAAGACCGGCGATCTTGTCGATCATCCCGAGGGACAGAAACTCTGGCGGCGCGAAGCCTACCGCGAAGGCTGGGAGATCTAGTCCGGGCCGCAATGGCCTCACCCGATTCGCAGCGCCCCGAGAAAGGCGGCCTCGGCTTGGTCGGCGGCGGCCTCGGTGCGGGCGTGCACGACTCCGACCGTCTCGCCGCGTTCGATCCGATTGCCGACCTTGGCCAGACGGGAAAAGCCCACCGAGTGATCGACGGAATCCTCGGCGCGCCCGCGCCCGGCGCCCAGTTCCAGACTGGCCCGGCCGATCGACCCCGCGTCGAGGCGGTCGATGGCGCCGGAACCGGGGGCGGCGATTTCACGAACGATGGGAGCGGGATGAACGCGGTCAAAATGCTCCAGCGCCCCGGCATCGCCGCCCTGGGCCTCCACGAGCCGGACGAATTTCTCCCAGGCCCGACCGCCGGAAAGCCAGCCCGCCAGGGTGTCGCGCGACACGGTTGAAACCTCCGAGGCAAGGTCGAGCGTCAGGTTCACCAAGTCATCGGGTCCTTGACCCTGGAGCGTCTGGATCGATTCCAGGACTTCCAGGGCATTCCCGACGGTGCGCCCCAGCGGCTCGTTCATCGGGTTCAGGCGCGCCGCGGTCCGAACCCCCATCGCGAGACCGACCTCGCGCATGCGCTCGGCGAGTTCGGCGGCTTCCTTCCGCGTTTTCATGAAGGCGCCCGAGCCGAATTTCACGTCGAGCACGAGCGCATCGAGCGATTCGGCGAGTTTTTTGGACATGATCGACGCCACGATCAGCGGTTGGCTCGGGACCGTGCCCGACACGTCCCGCAGAGCGTAGAGTTTCTTGTCGGCCGGGCAGATCCGGGCGGTTTGGCCCATCATCGCGACCCCGATTCGTTCCAGTTGGGCGAGGGCCTCGGGCTGGGAGAGATTGACATTGAAACCGGGAATGGCCTCGAGCTTGTCCAGCGTGCCGCCCGTGATGCCGAGGCCGCGTCCGGAGATCATCGGCACCCACAGCTCGTCGCACGCCAGCAAGGGCGCCAGAACCAGAGAGACCTTGTCGCCGATGCCGCCGGTGGAGTGTTTGTCCACTTTCGGAGGCGAATCCTCCGGCCAGGTCAGCACGTCGCCCGAGTCAAGCATCGCACGGGTCAGCGCCGCGGTTTCCGCGTCCGTCATTCCGCGGAAAAAGACGGCCATCGCCATTGCCGACATCTGATAATCGGGCAGATCGCCGCGGGTGAAGGAGGAGACGATTTCGCCGATCTCTTCGGCGTCCAACTCGCCGCCATCGCGTTTTTTTTCGATCAGGGTGGGGACGTGCATGACGGGAGGGAAGGCGGTATCCGACCCGACTCAACAGGGTTTGCCCGGCGAGTCAACCCTGTTGACTCCGCGCGGAAAACGAGTTGAAGGTATGCCGGGTATGCAACTGCGCGCCTGCATCGCGAAAATCCACCGGGCGACCGTGACGGAAGCCGATTTGAACTACGTCGGCTCGATCACGATCGACGCCGATCTGCTCGACTTGTCCGGGATGCGTCCCTATCAGTATGTGAACATCACGAGCCTGGCCAACGGCACCTTCTGGCAGACCTACGTCGTGGCCGGCAAGCGCGGATCCGGGCAGGTGTGTCTCAACGGACCGCCGGCCCACCATTTTCGTCCCGGCGACAAGATCATCGTCCTGGCCGAGGCGCTGGTGCGGCCCGCGGAGTTCGAGCATCTCGATCCCATCATTGTCATCGTGGAAAGCGACGACAATCTCAAGACCCGCGTCATCCGGCACGGTGACGTGGCGCATGGTTGACTTTAGAGCAGCGACTTCCCGCGAGGCCAGGCCTCGAGACCGAACCAATCCGCCAGCGTGGCCGCGACATCGGCGAAACTCCGCCGGACCCCGAGGTTTCCCGCGAGACCGGGCGCCCTGGCCAACAGGGGCACACACTCGCGTGTGTGATCCGTGCCGGTCCAGGTCGGGTCGTTCCCATGGTCGGCGGTGATCAGGACCAAGTCGTCGACGCCAATCTCGCCAAAAAACCGTCCCAACCAGTCGTCGAATTCCCTCAGGGCGTTCGCATAGCCGACGATGTCGCGACGGTGCCCGTAAAGCATGTCAAAATCCACGAGATTCGCGAAAATCAGGCCGTTCTCGGTTTCCTCCCAGCAGTCCGCGATGCGATCCATCCCTTCGAGATTCGAATGCGTCGGACAAGACAGGGAAATGCCTTTGCCGGCGAAGATGTCGGAAATCTTGCCGACGCCGATCACGGGAACGCCCCTTTCGGTCAGGGCGTCGAGCACGGTTCGGGCGGGCACGAGCGAAAAATCGCGCCGATTCGCCGTCCGCTGGTATCGGCCCGAAGTCCCGGTGAACGGTCGGGCAATGACGCGACCGATCCGATGGTCGTCGGCGATCTTCCGCGCTATCCGGCAGATTCGGTAGAGGTCGTCCAGCGGCACGACATCCTCGTGGGCGGCGATTTGCAGGACGGAATCGGCGCTGGTGTAGAGAATGGGCTGGCCGGTGCGGACATGTTCGTCACCGAGTTCGGCGAGAATGACGGTGCCGGACTGGGCGTAGTTGCCGAGAAAGGAGACGCCGCTCGCCTTCTCCAGCGCGCCGACAATTTCGGGCGGAAATCGCTCGAATGTCGCGAAAGGCTCATCCAAAGGGAGGCCCGCGATCTCCCAGTGGCCGGTCGTGGTGTCCTTGCCGGGGGAGATTTCCCGCATGGCGGCCCATGCCCAGTCGCCTCCGGGATCGGGAATCGCGTTGGCCCCGGCCGCGATGGCCCACGCGGCGGAGAGACCGGCGGCGTCTAGATGCGGCAGATCGAGGTCAGTCAGGCGTCCGCGAATGTGACCGATCGTGTCCGCCCCCTCGTCTCCGAACGTCGCGGCATCCGGCGCGTGACCGATTCCGACCGAGTCGAGGACGATGAGGAGGGCGCGTTTCATCGGCGGAGGAATCGGGAAAGCGCCGTTCGCTCCATTCACACCCCGATGGGATGCCAGGCTGTCTTGAACTCCACGGTGTCGAGAATTCGGTAGGGATCGCGGCCGGATTCGCCGAACCAGTCGCTTTCGGATTCGCAGGCATGGCTGGCGTAGCGCTTCACATTGACGGCTTCGCCGTCCTGGAGCGTCCGGGCGATGGCGGCGTCGCCGCTGGCGTCGATCACCGCGTTGATATCCATGTGGCCGGCCAGCCAGGGAGCGAGTTCGGCGCGCCGGCCGGTGAGGAGATTGACCACTCCGCCCGGAAGGTCGCTGGTGGCGAGCGCCTCGGCGAGGCTCACGGCGGAGAGAGGAAACTTTTCCGAGGCAAGCAGGACGCAGGCGTTCCCCGAAAGCACGGTCGAAGCGAGCAGGCTCACCGGCGCGAGGAGGGACGGGGAATCCGGACAGACGATGCCGACGACGCCGGTGGGCTCCGGAACGGTGAAGTTAAAGTGCGGGCTCGCGACGGGGTTCACGGCGCCAAAGACACTGCTTAGCTTGTCCGTCCAACCGGCGAACCAGACGAGGCGATCGATGGCGGCGTCGATTTCCTCGCCGGCCGCCGCCGCGGAAAGGCCCGCGCCGCGTTGCAGCTCGGAGACGAAGGCTTCGCGCCGGCTTTCCAGCATCTCCGCGGCCCGGTGGAGAATCTGCCCCCGGAGATAAGCGGTGGCCTTGGCCCAGCCCGGTTGCGCGGCGCGGGCGGCGCGCACGGCGTCTCGGAGGTCTTTGCGCGAGGCCTGGCAGACATTGGCGACGGTCTCGCCGGTTTCGGGGTGCATGGCGATCATGGTGCGGCCGCTTTCGGTGCGGGGAAATTTCCCGCCGATGAAGAGCTTGTAGGTCTTGAGGACGGCGAGGCGGGGCATCGGAGGCGGGGAGGAGGGGATAAGAAGACGAACAACGGGAGGCTATCGCGCCCCTTCCGTTCCGTCGAGCCGAAAGAGGCTTTTCGATCGCCGCGCGATCTGCTTGGATGACTTCGTGAATGACGTCGACCCGCCATCGCCGCCCTCTCCGCGCCCGGGAAATCGCCTGCCTCTCGGAATCGCGGCCGCCCTGGTGATCCTGCAAAGCCGGACGCATCGCCGCAACCTTATCTTCGGCCTCACGCTGTTGACCCTCGTGCTGGTGTTCGGAGGGTTCTTCATCCTGGGCGACCGGCTGGCGATGAAGCCGGTGGCTTTTCTCGTCTACTGGGCACTGGTCTTTGGGGCGGTGATGCTGGTCCTCCTGCTGGCGGTTTACGACCTGATCGCGATCCGGCGCGAGCACCGGGAGGATCTGCGGGACCTCAAGAGCCGCCTGAATCGCGAGATCGCCCTTCAGGAGAAGGAGAGGGACAAGCAGTCGAGTTAAATGACCGGATGGCGGACCCGCGTCAGCCAAACACCTTCAGATAGGGGCGGCCCTGGTTGATGACGGGGTTTTCCTCCGTGCCGTTGTTCATGTAAACCAGCTCGAGCGCATCGAGGCCGAGGGCGTGGAGAACCGTGGCGTGCAGATCGTGGACGTGCTGCGGTTCCTCAACGGCGTAGAGTCCCAACTCGTCGGTGGCACCCAGCACCTGGCCGCCTTTCACCCCGCCGCCGGCCATCCACATGGTGAAACCCCAGGGATTGTGGTCGCGGCCGTCGCCCTTTTCGGACATGGGTGTGCGACCGAACTCGCCTCCCCAGATGACGAGGGTTTCGTCGAGCAGACCGCGTTGCTTGAGGTCTTTGATGAGCGCGGCGACGGGTTGGTCGGTCTCGGCAAAGCGGTCGGTGTGGTTTTTCTCGATACCGCTGTGGGCATCCCATTTTGAACCCGTTCCGCAGAAGACTTCCACAAAGCGGACGCCGCGCTCGACAAGGCGGCGGGCGAGGAGGCAATTGCGGGCGACGGCGTCGGTTTTTTCGCCGTCGACTCCGTAGAGATCCTTGATGTATTGGGGCTCCTCGTCGAGGTTGACGGCCAGCGGGATTTCGGCCTGCATGCGGTAGGCCAGTTCGAAACTGGCGATGCGGGCTTCGAGATCGCTCTGTCGCGGTCGGGGCGCCGCGTGGGCGCGGTTGAGTTGGTTGATGAAATCGATGCGCTTCCGCTGGCGGGCGCGGCTGACGCCGGCGGGGTTGTTGAGGTCGGCCACGGGCTCGTCGCCGAAGCGGAAGAGGGTGCCCTGATAAGTCGAGGGCATGAAGCCGGTGCCCCAGTTCCGGGTGCCGTTGAAGGGCATGGCGTCGCTGTCCTTGAGCACGACGAAGGAGGGGAGGTTTTCGTTCTCCGTACCGAGACCGTAAACCGACCACGCGCCGAGAGAGGGCCGGCCGGCGAGGATGGAACCGGTGTTCATCTGGCAAACGGACCCGACGTGGTTGAGTCCGTCCTGCTTGCAGGAGCGGATGACGCAGATGTCATCGACGATAGTCTGAGTGTGGGGGAGCCAGTCGCTGACCCAGGTGCCGGCCTGGCCGAACTGTTTCCAGACGCGTTTGTCGCCGAGAAGCGGCGATTCCTGCTCGCCCATGGCGGTGAGGGGGCGGTTGAAACTGGCGGGCAGAGGCTGGCCGGCAAGCTTGTTGAGCAAGGGTTTCGGATCGAAGGAATCGAGATGCGAGGGGCCGCCCTCCATGAACAGAAAGATAACGGACTTTGCCTTGCCCTTGCCGTGATGGGGCAGGTTCCCGATCGCGTTGGTGGTGGCCTTCGCGCCGAGGGCGCCCTGGCGGAAGAGCAGGTCTGTCAGCGCCACGGAACCGAAGCCGGCTCCGGCGCGGGCGAGGAAATCGCGGCGGGAACGGGGGCGTTCGAAATGGGAAAGTTTCATGGGATGGGGTGGGTTGGGGGAGGCGGCGCCGAGCGATCTCCGAATGAAATCCGCCCTGCCTTTGGCGTGTCCTCAGTCGATGTAAAGAAATTCGTTCGAGTTCAACAGGGCGAGACTGAGATCGAGGAGGGAGTTCAATCGCGGATCGGCCGGTTTGGAGGCGACTTTCGCGCCGGCTTCAGGCTCGGCGCGGACGAGTTTTTCGGTAAGCGCGGGCTGGGTGAAGTTCGCGTCCACCAGCGCGTCGGTGGCGGGTTGTTCGCCGATCAGCAGTTCTTTGGTTTCGAGGGCGCGGTTGCTGAGGCGAAAACGGGCGATGGCGCCGTCGAAAAGATGATGCGGTGCGTCGCGCCCACCGAGAAAAAGGCGGCGCTCGGGCAGGGAAACCGGGCCCGTGAACGAGTGGGGCACGACGACGGTCTGCGTGGTGGCTTTCGGATCGGCGAGATTCCGCGCGTGGAAGGTGACGGTGCCGCCGTCCTTGCCCGCGCCGACTTCCACGACGGCCGCGACATAGTAGGGCGTCTGCTTCGGGATGCGGAGATCGGAGGCGACGACTTCGTAGCGGGGATTGCCGGCCGTGTCCTGTCCGGTGATCTGGACGATGAGGTTGGCGGGTTGGTACTTCGATTTCTCGGAGGTGATGCCGAGGGACCAGCCGTAGCTGTCCACGGAGAGATCGCCGCTGTTGTTCCAGCGGGAGGCGATGGTGCGCACGGAGGCGTCGGGATAGAGGGAATCGAGATTCAACACCGCCTCCACAGTGAAGGTGTCGCCCTCGGGCCGGGGCAGATCGCGGATTTCAATCTTCTCGTAGAGGGAATCCGGCTGGATGTTAACGGCTTGCCCGCCGGTGAAGGACGTTTCCGGAAATCCCTTGAAGGCGGTGGTTTTCACTTTCGGCTCGGGTTTCGGAGCCGCCGCCGGAGGCGTCGCGGGTTTGGCGATCTCCTCTCGGATGATGGCGAGAAAGTCGCGGGCCTGACTTTCCTCCTCACCCGTGGGTTGCCGCCCGAGCGTCAGGGCAAAGGCTTTGTCGATGGCGCCGGCGTCGTCTTTTTCCGCCGCCGCGAGGGAGGCGATTTGCCGCGCGCGCTGGGTCAGAAAGCCGTTGTTGAGCATCATCAGAGCCTGCGGCGCGATGGTGGTGACGTCGCGACGCGAGCACGAATTGAACCCATCGGGGCCGTCGAAGGTGTTCAGGAACAGGGTGCGCGGATTCTTCATCAGGCGCTGGTAAATCGCGCGGCGCTTGGTGTCCTCGCCCGTCACGCCTTCGCCGCCCATTTTCGGATCGAGTTCCCGGCTGGAGGCGAGGGTGGCGTCGCGAAGCTGCTCGGCTTCGAGACGGCGGACGCGCTGGCGCCACAGCAGGTGGTTGTCGGGATCGTTTTCCTCCGCGGCGGCGCCCGGCTCGGTGACGGAGGCCTGCCGCCAGGTGGAGGAGTTCATGATGAGCCGGTGCATGGCCTTGAGGCTCCAGCCTTCGGCCGGCAGGCGCCGCGCCAGCCAGTCGAGCAGCTCGGGATGGGTCGGCAGGTATCCCTGTTTCCCGAAGTCGTTGGCGCTCTCGACGATTCCGATGCCGAAATGGTAATGCCAGAGCCGGTTGGCGATGACGCGCGTGCTCAGCGGATTGTCGGCCCGTGTCACCCAGTTGGCGAAAGTGGTGCGCGCGCCGCTGGAATCTTTCGGGCGCTCGGCCGGCTTCGGCAGACTCGCGTCGCCGGGGTCGAGAATGGTCAGAAAACCGGGGCGAAACTGCCGCTCGGGCTCGTCAAGAATGCGCGCCGGGGGGATGTCGGGGCGGATGTCCCGGATCGCGTAGATCTCGTTGACCGGCTTCGGTTTCAGATTGTCAAAGCTCTTGAGTTTCTCCTGAAGCTCGGTGTAGCGCTTCTTGGTCTCGTCTTTGAGCTTGGAGTCGGCTTTGGCTTCCGAGATGTCCACTTGTCGCTGGATGAGCATTCGGATCTGAAGGTCGAGAGGCGTGCGCTCGGCTTCGGGCTTGTGATAGAGCGCCTGCAACTCCGGCGAGAACTGCTTCACCTGGCCGGCGGCGGCGCTCTGGCGGGGTTTTTCGAGCATCCGATCCATCTCGGCCCGGATTTCGGCCGTGGCGGTTTCCCACTTCGCCTGCTGCGCGTCGTAGGCGGCCCGCTCGGCCGGGGTGGTCGCCATCGTGTCGTGTGGATAGACACCGGTGAAGAAAGCCTGCATTCGGAAGTAATCGTCGCGCGGGATGGGGTCGAACTTGTGGTCGTGGCATTTCGCGCAGCCGATACTGACCCCCATCAGGACCGAACCGGTGATGTCGGTGATGTCTTCGAGAATGATGTTCCACTGGCTCGGGGCGTTGCGCTGATTCGATTCGTAGGGCCAGAGCCGCAGGTAACCGGTCGCGGTGAGGGCTTCGGGATTGTCCGGAGCGATCTCGTCGCCCGCGAGCTGCCAGCGCACGAATTGGTCGTAGGGCATGTCGGCATTCAGCGATCGGATCACCCAGTCGCGGTAGCGCCACATGTGGGGGCGGTATTCGTCCGCCTTGTAGCCGTTCGATTCGCCGTAACGGACGAGATCGAGCCAGATGCGGCCCCAGCGCTCGCCATATTGCGGGGATTCGAGCAAATCGTCGATCAGGTCGGCGACCGCGCCGTCGGGGTTCGCGGCGTAGGCCTTCGAGAAAGCCTGGATTTCCTCATGGCTGGGCGGCAGACCGGTCAGGTCGAAATAGGCCCGCCGAATCAAGGTGCGCGCGTCGGCCGCCGGGGCGGGCGCGATGCCTTTGGGTTCCAGTTTCCCGAGAATGAATTGGTCGATCTCGTTGCGAGCCCAGCCGCCGGCGTCCTTCACCGCGGGAACCCGCGGGTCGGTGAGCGGTTTGAAAAACCAGTAGTCGCGATCCTCGGCCCGGATCCGGTCGACGGGCGCCTTTTTCTCCTGCGCGGTGGCAAGCCCCGGCGGAACGATCGCCAGCAGCAGAAGGCCAAACGCGAACGCCGGGGAAAGTCGCGCTTTCCCCCCGGACAAGAGGGCGGCGATGAGCGAGGAAGGGGAATACTCGGGCATAGGTGATGGAGGAAAAGGAGGGAAAATCGAATCGGTGGTCTGGCGGCTTGAATCTACGACACGAAGTTCGGGCCTCTCAAGTCCGCCACCGCGCTCGTGCATGGCGCAATGTGGCCCCGAAATTCACGGATTTCGCCTTTATCCTGCCCAAAACCGGCCGTTTTTTGCCCGGAACCCCGAATTCTCGCCCGATCGGGCGGGGAATTTCCGTTACCCAACAGGGTTGGATCATCGACTCAACCCTGTTGACTTTCGGATTCCGGCGGCGGCGGGAACTCGACGTTTCGGTAGATCTCGGCAATCGGGATTTCACAGTCGACGGAGTCGAGTTTCAGCATCGCCTCGGGCGATTGGATCGCGCTGTAGAGCCAGCCCGCTTCGTGCCGTCTGAAGATTTCGACAGCCATTTCGTTCTGCGAAACGAGGACGTATTCCCTCAGGCTCGGCAGGGTCTGGTAACGGCGGAATTTGCCGCCGCGATCGTAGGTTTCCGTGCTGTCGGAAAGCACCTCGACGATGAAAGAGGGATTGGTGTAAACATCCCGCGCCTGATCGTAGTAGTCCACCGGTCCGCACAAGCCCGAGACGTCCGGGTAGGTGAAAGTGTTCGCGGCGCCGATCCAGACTTTGACGTCCGAACCGACCGCCAGGCAGGGACGCTCCCCCAGGACATTGCCGATTTCCCGCAGGAGATTGGAAGCGATCACCCCGTGGTTGATCGTTCCGCCCGCCATGGCGAAGACTTCGCCGTCGACATACTCGCCGCGGTTGTCCGCGGCGCGTTCGATTTCCAGATATTCGACGGGAGTGTAGTGGAGTTTTTCGGCGGCCGACATGGGCGGGAAGATCGCCGATAGAGCGACCGCCGGCAAGCAACCGTTGGCGATCGGCGGCGACAAGCCTTTGACGGGGCGTGGGGCGTGATGAAACGTCCCGCAGCATGGACCATCCCGCCGATCGCGCCGCCGAGCATCAAGGCGATTCCGTAAAGGAGCGCCTGTGGCGAATCATCTTTCTCGCGGACTCGGGTGCGGCGCGGGCTTTCGACGTGGTGTTGCTCTGGTTGATCGCGGGGAGCGTCGCGGTGGTGATGCTGGAGAGCGTCCGGTCCGTCGAGGATCGGCACGGCGAGCTGCTTCACCGGCTGGAGTGGGTTTTCACCCTTTTGTTCACCATCGAGTATCTTCTGCGGGTCTGGACCGTGCGGCGCAAGAGCCGGTATGTGCTGAGTTTCTTCGGCGTCGTGGATCTGCTTTCGATCCTGCCCACCTACCTTGAGATATTCATGACCGGATCGGGACACCTGATCGTGATCCGCATTTTGCGGCTGCTCCGAATGTTCCGAATCCTGAAAATGGCGCACCACATGGGGGAGGCAAACCTGCTCCTGCGGGCTCTGCGGGCGAGCCGGGGGAAGATTTCGGTGTTTCTCTTCGGCGTGCTTTCCATCGTCTGCATCGAGGGCACGCTGATGTATCTGATCGAGAGTGGCCAGGAAGACTCGGGGTTCACGAGCATCCCGCAGGCGATCTATTGGGGAATCGTGACGATCACCACCGTCGGCTACGGGGACATCGCGCCGGTGACAGTCGTGGGCAAGATCCTGGCGTCGGTGATGATGCTGACCGGGTTCGCGATCATCGCGGTGCCGACGGGAATCGTCAGCGCGGAGCTGCACCGGGAACTCGACGCGGTCAGAATGGACACGCGAACCTGCCGCGAATGCCGGCACGCCGGGCACGACCCCAGCGCGAGCCACTGCAAGATGTGCGGGGCGGAACTGCCCGAATCGGCGAAGTCCGAACCACCGGGACACGCTTAAGCCTCAAAGAAAGCCCCGAGCTTTTACTTTTCTCGAAAAACCAATGAACATGGACTCGCGGACTCCTGATCGGCTTCGTGAAATCGTCGGCGCGCCGAATGTCCTGACCGAAACGGTGGACCTGATCCCCTACGGATTCGACGGCACGGCGGCCCTCAAGGAAGCGGCGGCCTGTGTTGTGTTTCCCGAGACGGGGGAACAGGTGGCGGCGATTGTGCGCCTTTCGCGGGATCATGGACTTCCCGTGGTGACGCGCGGTTCCGGCACGGGCCTCTCCGGGGGGAGCGTGCCGGTTCCCGGGGGGATTGTCCTGTGCCTCGTCAGAATGGACCGAATCGTCGAGATCGACGCCGCCAATCTGACGATGCTCTGCGAGCCGGGCGTCCTCACGAAGTCGATCGATGACGCGGCCGCGCCGCTCGGGCTCTTTTATCCACCGGATCCGGGATCGATGAAGATCTCCACCATCGGCGGGAATGTGGCCAACAACTCCGGCGGACTTCGCGGACTGAAGTATGGCGTTACCCGCGACTATGTGATGGGTCTGGAAGTGGTGCTGGGCGACGGCTCGATTTGCTGGCTTGGTTCGAAATGCGTCAAGGACGTGGCCGGCTATTCGATGAAGGACCTGTTTGTCGGTTCCGAGGGCACGCTGGGAGTCATCACCAAAGTTCTGCTGAAACTTCTCCCGCGGCCAAAGGCCAAGCGAACGCTGCTGGCGACCTACGACTCGATGGAGGACGCGGCGCGCACGGTGTCGAAGATTATCGAGGGACGGATCATTCCCTGCACCCTCGAGTTTCTCGACCGTAGCACCTGCCAGTGTGTCGAGGACTTCGCGAAAGTCGGGCTCCCGACCGGGGCGGAGGCGGTGGTGCTGATGGAGACGGACGGCCACCCGGCGGTGGTCGAGGAGGAAGCCGCCCGCATGGCCGAAGTCGCGCGAGAAAACGGTGCCCTGACCGTCGAGATGGCCCGGGACGAGGCGCACGCCCTGAGGCTCGCCTCCGCGCGCCGAAGCGCCTTTGCCGCGCTGGCCCGCATCCGGCCCACCACCATTCTTGAGGATGTCACCGTGCCGCGGAGCAAGCTGCCGGACATGGTGAAATTCATCGGGCGGATGGCCTCGGAGCATGGGTTGCGGATCGCGACCTTCGGGCACTTCGGAGACGGCAATGTTCACCCGACCTTTCTCACCGACGAGCGGGACGAGGCGGAAATGGTCAAGGTGGAAGCCGCCATGGAGGCGATTTTCGAGCATACCATCCAGTTGGGAGGCACTATCACGGGCGAGCACGGCGTGGGGCTGGCGAAAAAACGTTTTCTCCCCGGGCAATTCGACGAGGGAAGCATGGGACTGCTGCGCCAGGTGAAACAAGCGCTCGATCCGGACGGACTGCTGAACCCGGGGAAGATCTTCGACTGAACCGCTGATCGGAAAGGAATTTGGAACCGCTGATTTTCGCTGATTTTTTTGGACGAGATGAAATCGAGCTTTCGAAGCCGGGAACCATTTGCGGAGGAGGGGTATCGGGTCGTGGGCGCGGCGATGGAGGTGAACAACGAACTGGGATTTGGCTTGCTCGAGCCGGTCTATCAGGAGGCCTTGGAAAGAGAACTCCAGGCGCGGGAGATTCCCTTCGAACCGCAACGCGAACTCACGATCCTTTACAAGGAACAGGGGCTCTTGAAGAAATACGTTCCCGACCTGTTCGTTTTCGAAAGAGTAATTGTGGAATTGAAGGCGGTGAAAGAACTCCAGCCCGAGCATGAGGCACAACCTCTCAACTACCTGCGTATCACACGAACTCTGGTGAATTAATTGCGCAACTTCCGCAAACCCGGCGACCTCGATTGGAACGCCGTCTACTCTCCAAAAGACTTGATTGAAGAACCTATCAGCGAAAATCAGCGAAAATCAGCGGTTCACTCCGTTCGGTTTCTCAGCGATCTCGACTACTCGGTGGTCCAGCAGTGCATGCACTGCGGGATGTGCCTGCCGAGTTGCCCGACCTATCTGGAGACCAAACGGGAACGGAACAGCCCCCGCGGGCGCATCTCCCTGATGCGGGCCGTCGCGGACGGGGAACTGGAGGTGACGCGGGAGTTTGGAGAGGAAATGTACTACTGCCTTGGCTGTCTCGCCTGCACCACGGCCTGCCCGGCGGGCGTGAATTACCCTGAACTGTTCGAGAACGCCCGGGCCGAAATCGAGGCCCGCGGTGTGCTGTCCTCGCCCCGGCGCCGGTTTTGGCGATGGCTGACGCTTCGGCAACTGTTCGCGAAACCATGGATGCTGCGCCTCGCCGGACGGTTGCTGTGGCTCTATCAGGCCAGCGGCGCCTGCGCGGCGGTGCGGGCACTGCGATTGACGCGGCTCCTGCCAAAAAACCTGCGCGACCTCGAGCCTTCCACGCCCCGCGTGAAACGGCATTTCTCCGACGCCCTGATCGCGCCCGTCGAGTCGCCCGGCGGCGGCAATCCCCCCCGCTATCGGGTTGGCCTGCTCACCGGCTGCGTGCAGGATCTCGTGTTTTCCGACATCAACCGCGACACCGCCGATGCGCTGCTCGCGAACGGGTGCGAGGTGGTGACGCCGCGTTCCCAGGGATGTTGCGGCTCGCTTCACGCCCACAACGGCGATCTCCATCAAGCCAGAGTCCAGGCCCGACACCTGATCGATGCCTTCGATCTCGACGCGCTCGATGCCGTTGTCACGAATGCCGCCGGTTGCGGATCCCATTTGAAGCATTTCGCTCACCTGCTGGCGGAGGACGCGGCTTACGCCGACCGCGCCCGGGTCTGGGACGCAAAGGCGCGCGACATTTCCGAGTGGCTCGTCGAGATTGGCTTTCGCCGGCCGGGCGGAGGCGGCGAGCGTTGCCGCGTCACCTATCACGAAGCCTGCCATCTCTGTCACGGCCAGGGAATTTCGGTCCAGCCGAGAGAAATTCTTCGCGCGATACCCGGGATCGAGTTGATCGAGTTGCGGGACGCGACCCATTGCTGCGGGAGCGCGGGCATTTACAACATCACGCAACCCGAGCAGGCCGGGAAACTCCAGCGCGAAAAGGTGTCCAATATTGTGGACGCCGGCGCCTCGGTGGTGGCGACCGCCAACCCGGGTTGCCACTTGCAGGTCGAGAACGGATTGGCCGCGGCGCGAAGCGCGCCCGCGATCGTCAGCCATCCGGTTTCCCTGCTCGCGCGGGCTTATCGCGACGAGGACGAGGAGCGAGCCTGAGAGCGGGGAGGGGAGGCGGTCAGTTCCGCTCGCTGGCCGGGACGAGTTTCGGTTTGGGCTGGGCCTTCGCGGTGGCGATTTCCTTTTTCAGAACCTCGACGGCTTTCTCGACCTGCCGATCACGACCGGCGGCCTCGTCTCCGGGCTCGGGCCAGACCACGAAGTCCGGAACGGCGCCGTTGAGTTCCATGTCGGCGCCGTCGCTCCGCCGATACCAGCCCCGAAAGGGGAGGCGAAGCGTGCCCAGATCGCGGATGCCGGTCGCTCCCGTGGAAACGACTCCTCCCGCGGTGGGAACGCCGACGAGTTTGCCGCGGCCGAGTTCCTTGATGGCATGGCTGAAAATCTCGGCGTTCGAAAAGCTGTTCTGATTGCAGAGCACGACCACCGGCTTGCTCCAGGACGCGTAAACCCGGCGATCCTGCGGATAGCCCGGCCCGCCGCCGCGAGGCACGGTCACGGCGTGTTCCGCCGGCGTCAGGACGGTGAGCAGATGATCGGCGGTGAATCCGCCGCCGTTGTCGCGCACATCGACGATCAGACCCTCCTTTCCGTGCCCGCGCGCAAAGATTTCCTCCTCGAATCGAATGAATTCGTCCCAGGCCATCCGGGCAACCGACACGTAGCCGATGGTGCCGCCGCTCAGTTTGTCGATCGATTCCCGGCGTTTCTCGAGCCGGGCATCGCCCATCAGTTCTCGCGCCCTGGTATAGCCGATGGGGCGGAGAAAAACCTCGCGGGGGACGGCTTTCAAGCCGTCGCCGTTCGGCGATTTGGCCGGGGCGACTTTCAGCCGGATGTCGCGCTGGGGCGGTCCGTTGAGGATCGACGTCAGATCGGCCTCCCGCGACACCGGCGTGCCGTCGATTTCGAGAATCGTTTCGCCGGGCGAAAGCTCCGATCGTTCGTGCTCGGCCGGACCGTTGGGAAGCACGGTTTCGATTTTCAGGCCGGGGCCGGCGAAGGATCGATCGAAGGTCACGCCGAGATGGGCGGTTTCCTCCAGCCAACCTTGCGCGGGTTTGAAGTCTTCCGCCGCGCTCGATTTGAATCCGAGATGCGAGCCGTTGAGTTCGCCGAGCATCATCGCCACCACCCGATCGAAGGTCCGGGTGTCGGGGCTCTCGGCGGCGGCGTCCTCGTATTTTATCCGGACGGAATCCCAATCGAGATGGTTAAGATTTTCGTCGTACCAGGTGTCTCGCATCGTTCCCCAGATCTGGCGGAACCCTGCACGCCGATAGTCCGCGAGACGATAGGTCTGCCGGGCCGAAAACCCGAAGGTGCGCAGCGAGTTTTTCGAGAGCGAAGCCGGCAGTCCGTCCACCATCCAGAGCAGGGTGTCGTCCCGGGCGATCCAGCGCTGAAGAGAACCCTGCTTGGTGGAAAGCGTCACCGGCGCGAACTTGTCGGGAAACGTGACGGTAAACGTGCCCTTCACGCCTTTGACCTCCCCGCTGAAACCGAGGCGCTTGGAATCGTGGGACCAGAATAGGTTCGTTTCGGTCACGTCGGAAATGCCGATCCGACGAATCCGCTCGGAAAGATCGTCGAAATCGATGTGGGTTTCCGGGAGCGCCGGACCGGTCGGCTTGGGAGGAGCGGCGGTCGCCTTGGGATCGGGCTGGGCGACCGCATCGCCGGGGGCGTCCGGTATTTCGCCCGAACCGGAGGACGCGGGCGAGGGAACTTCGGTCTTTCCGGGCGGTGGTGGGGCGCCGGTTTTTGGGGGTGCGGTTGCCGGTGCGGGTTTCTTGCGGGCTTTGTCCAGTTTCTCGAGCGCGGATTCGAGGGTGCGGTCCCGGCGATCTTTCTCGTCGTCCGCGCGGCTCAGGTAAACATAGTAGATGTCGGTCTCCCGATCGAAACGCCGCCCGGTGAAGGCGAGGACCTTGCCGTCGGGCGACCAGACGGGGTTCGAGTCGTTGTCCGGATGACGCGAGAGATTGTGGGGCTTTCCTTCGCCGGCGGCGTTGGCGATCCAGACGTCCCGGTTGAAATCGTCATCGTCCACCGCCCAGGCGATCCACTTGCCGTCCGGCGACCAATCGTACTCCGGACGACTCCAACCGGCGAGATGGCGCCGGGCATTCTTCCCATCCAGGTCCGCGCTCCAGAGATCGCCGCGGCCGGCCACCCACGAGATTCGCTTGGCGCCGGGAACGGCTTGCAGATTCTGTTTCGCGGTACCGTCCCGCGTCAGGCGGGTCTCGGAAAAGGCGCGGTTTCGCCACCAGTATTGCTTCGCGTCCGTCCGGCGGGCGGCGAACACCTCCGCGCCGATGCCGCTGTCCCGGATGAAAAAGAGCGAGTTTCCATCGGCCGAGAAGACCGGCTCCCGCTCCTCTTCGGGCGTTCGGGTCACGGGAATTGGCTCGCGCAGTTCGGTGTCCATCGCCCAGAGGTCGCCCCCCGCGGAGAACACCATCTCCAGGCCATCGCCGGAAAAGGCGACGTTGGTCGCCCTGTTCAACAGCCGCCGAACCTCCCGTTCCGGCAATGTGTCGGCGGACGCCTGGAGATCCACGGAACGCAGTCTCGCCTTCTCCGAAACCCCGGTCCCGAGGGCGAGGCGCTGGAAGTCGAATGCCTTCCGAAACACGATCACCGAGCCATCGCGGGAAATCGCGGGACCGATGGCCGGATCGTCCTCGAAATTTGTCAGCGCGCTTTCCTTCCCCGACGCCAGATCGCGTTCCCAGACGTCGAAGCGTTTGCCGGAGCCGTGATCGCCGAGATAGTAGAAACCGGACCCGTCGGGCTTCCACATCGGCGATCGCGCTCCGGTGGCGCGCGCGATCAACTGGCGGAAAGTGGGCTTGTCCGTTTCGAGACCTTCCGCCAGCCAAATCTGCGAGGCGCGGGTGCCACGATACCCTTTTCGATAGAGATCGCCGCCTTCCCGGCAAAAGAGGAGTTTCTTCCCATCCGGTGAAAGGGAACCGGAATGGCCTTCCGCGTCAAAAAGCGGCGATTCCGGATGTCGGCCGTCGATTTGAACGCGGAAAAATCGTGACGCGCTCCGGGTGCCAAAGTCCCGAACCCCTTCGATGAGCACGGACCGGCCGTCGGGATACCATTCCACGAGACGCGAACCCTCCGAATGAAACGTGATCTGTCGGGGAATACCGTTCCGAACCGGCATCACATGGACTTGATCCTGGCCCGTCCGGTTGCTGGTGAAGGCGATTGACTCGCCATCGGGCGAAAACGCGGCATTGCTCTCATAGGCGGGATGAGCCGTCAATTGCCGGGCGGTTCCGCCCCGGCTTCGGCAGATCCAGAGATCGCCCGCCCAGGAAAAGACGATTCGGCTTCCGTCGGGCGAGAGCGCCGGGGATGAGGCCAGCCGGATCGGTGCCAATTCAGCGGGTAACGGGAGCTTTTCCGCGGTCTCTTCGCCCGCCACCGGCGAGATCGGAAGACCGAGACTCAGCCAAAGGAACCCGATAATAAGAAACGCCCTCATTTCGAAACCGCCAACGGTGATGCGAAAAGACCGGAACGTCGAATAATCTTTGTTTTGGCTTTGCTGAGTATCGGTATTTTGGAAATTTGAAAAACGGAAAGCTGGATTCTGGAAGGAGCCTTCCTCTTTCGCACGGAAAAAAAATCGATTACGGACCGCTCGCGATATCCACCGTAGCTCAATCCCCGATCCGCCTACTTAATGGATAAGGTTCCGACAGGAATCTTCGCCTTTTCCTTCACGAATTCCCGTGGATACCAGCGAACCGATGAAATGGGACAATGAAATTCGGGTTTGAATCGTTGTATTGACTTCGGTTTACCGTCCGAACTTGTCGGCTCTTCGCCGATCTCCTTCTCCCTATCTGACCAATTGGAAAAATTTCCCGCGGCGAACGCTTCACCCGAAGGCATTCGCCCGCAGATCCCGCAGCACGCGAAGGTTGCCCCATTCGGCGCCGCGCATCTTTCGGGCGCCGGATTTTCGTTTCGGACCGTAGCGGGAACGATGTGTTTCGAAGACACCGTTGACGAACTCGACACTCCCGAACACCGCCCCGTCGCAAAAGTACCGCACCCGGCAGCGCAGAATCTCCGGGATCGAGAGCTTGCCGCCGCGATCGACCTCCGCCTCGACCCGTTCCTGGCTGAAGCCCTTGCGGCTTTTCACGCTGTAATCCGGATCGCCCAGGCGTTCTTCGCCTTGGCCAAAGAGTAGGAGCCGGTATTTCGTGGCCGTGTTCGCCCAGGTGATCCGGCGGTTCACTCCGTATGAGGTCTGCTCCAGGATGATCGCCAGCCCGCGCCGCGCCACCCGCCGACCGGCCACCGCTTCGGCGTAGCCGCACCACCGATAATCCTTGGAATCGCTCACCATTCCGGCCCGCACCGGATTGAGGTCAATGTAGGCCGCCATCGTCAGCAGCGCCTCCTCCGAGCCCTCCACCAGCACGCTCTTGAATCGGTCTTCCCACAAGGTCCCCCGTCGGTTGTTGGTGCGGTTGTACCATTGGGTGAATCGCTGCTTCAGTTCTTTGAGAAACACGGACAAATCGCCCCGCCGCGATTCGTAGCGATCCAGAATCTGACGCAGCCATCGTTCGTCTCCGGACGCCCGCGCCCGGTCGATCTCCTGGCGGATGTGAAGCATCTGCGTGTCGTTGTAAAGGATCGGCAGCATCTCCAGCAGGGCCTCGACCGTCAGCTTGGCCAGACGCTCGCGCTCCGGCACGCGGATCAGGAGATGGAAATGGTTGGACATCAGGCAAAACGTCACCACCTCGACCCCGCAAAACGCCTCAAGTTTTCGCATCCATTTGCGGAAATAGTTTTTCTCCTTGGCGTTGAAAATAAAACGCTTATCCACCACTCGCGACATGCAGTGGTAAAACGCGTCGCCTTCTTCTCGAATCAACCGGGCTTTTCTCATGGCTGTGGCAGGATGGGGAATCGGAACCAGAATGCAAGCACTTTTTCAATAATTGACCCGTCCCTTTATTCCCCGACATCTTGCCGGCAAACCCGGTCGAATCGTAGGAGAGGGCGGTGAACCGAATCGCGCGGTCGATCGGGCCGGGCAGGCGATAGGAAATGGTGGCGGGATTCTCGTGGGATTCGCCGATGTAGGCTCCATCGGCGTAGAACTCGATTTCCGGAACGGGGCTTCCGTCGGCCATGGTCGCCTCGGCGGTGAGGTCGATCACCTGCGCCACCGCGAAAGGCCCATCCGAGGAAGCCGGGGCGGTGAGATGCGTGACCGGCCCCGGATTCACCTCCAGGGTGACGTTGACTTTCCGGAGAATACCGTCCGCGGCTTCCGAGTCCCGAATCATCACCACGGCGGAGAAGCTCCCCTCCCGGCCCGCGGACGAAGCGGTGAAGGTGAATTTCCGGGAGGTCCGGCGCGGGATGGAGCCCAGCTCGGGAGAAACCGCCAGCCAGTCCGGCGCGCCGCCATCGGAGCCGGCGGTGGTTTCGACGATTTCAACCCAATAACCGAGGGGCTCGGCGATGGTATTGAGGAACCAGAACGGTTTTGTCGCCTCCTGATCGGGGCGCAACTGAAACGAGATCTGGTATTGACGGAAGGAAGCGGGGTCCAGGGGAGAGGTCCCGTCCATCAATTCAACGCCGTCAATGACACCATCGTCATCCGAGTCGCGATCGAACGGGTCGGTTCCCCACTGGCTCTCTCTGAGGTTCGAAACGCCGTCGTTGTCCGGATCGCCCTTCGGATCGTCCAGGCCCGATTCGGCCTCCCACGAATCGGGAATCCAGTCGTGGTCAAAATCGAGCGAATACCCGCCGTCCGAAAGCGGGTCGCTGCCGAAATTCGCCTCGAACCCGTCCAAGATTTTGTCGCCGTCGGAATCCGCGGAATGGGGATCGGTTCCCAGGAGAAATTCCTCCCAATTAAGGAGCCCATCGCCGTCGCTGTCGGCGTCGCGATCGCCATCGACAGGCGATTGGAAGTGGAACAACTCCCAGTCGTCGGGCAATCCGTCGCCATCGATGTCCGAGTAGCCCACCATCAGTCGCGGCGGCAACTCAGGGTTCGAGGGCAGCTCGGCATCCGGATCGGCGGTGTCCGTCGGGAGCGGCGTTGGTGGAATCAGGACGAAATAACCGCCATCGTTCAGATCGCGAGCGGAGACGCCGGGGAGATCTTCGCCGACGATTTTCCCGTCCAACCAGAGAAACGCTTGAGCCGGAGGCGCGGTCTCTCCATCCTGAGGCGGCAATCCGGAGGGATCGCCCATTTCCCCGGAAGCGTCACCCAGAGAGTTCTGGGCGTTCGCCCGCGGGTCGAGGCCGCTTTCACCGGGAATTTGAAAGATCGTTCCGTTCAGTTTCGCCTGAATCCTCCCGAATTCATTCCCGATCCAGTCGAATTCATTCAAGCTGTGGACCGGTGTTCCGTCGAGCAACTCCCGCATCGCCAATTCCGACTCCTCGATATATCCGCTCGGATCGGGCTGACCGAAAATAACATCCCCGAGGGTTCGCACGCGGGCGGACTCGATCATGAGCGCCTGGTCGCCGAAGCTGGTCGCCCGGGAACCGACGGCTTTGCCCAATTCATTGATCGCGGACACCGCGACCGGAGTTGGGGACGCCGTTTCCCACCCGCCCGCATGGTACCAATGAACCCCGGAGACATTTTCGATCGAAAGGAACCCGCCGCGCCGGCTGACTCGAAGGTTCGAGGCGCCACCGCCGGCGGGAGCGGCGAGGATCTCGGCCGATCCGTCGGGTTCGGCCAGAAACGGAACCAGCCCGCCGGCTCCCGCCGCCGAGGAATACCCGTAAAGTTGGCCTCGCTGGGTGACGCCAACCGGAATCGCCCCCGGAATCGGATCGCGAGAATCTCCAACCCCGTAGGGACGCACTCCTTGATTCGACACGCCGACCACTTGTGCCAAGCCGTCGACGACTCTTCGGGTGATGATGGTTCCAAAATTGTCGATCAAGAGCGCCCCATTGCCTCCGTTGGAAGCGCCGTCGCCATAGGCGCCGGCATCCACCCAGACGCCGCCTCGAAACACCCGGATACGGCGCCCCGCTCCGTCGCCGGAAGAAACGACTTCCCCGATCTGGCCCAGTTCGTTGTAGGCATACAGTCCCGACAAATCCGTCACCGTCCTGAAAACCGGGCGCGATTCCGTTTGCTGCCGGAATTCGTCCAGATTCGAGATTCGATCTCGGTCGCTGTCACCATCGGCATCGGCGGGATTCGCGGGGTCAAGCCCCATCGCAATCTCCCAATCGTCCGGCATGCCGTCCCCGTCGCTGTCGCCGCCCGAAGCGGGAGCGGTCGCATTCCAAACACTTTCGGAATCGTTCGGGTCCGTGCCTCGAAAGATTTCCCAGGGATCGGACTGTCCGTCCCCATCCGAATCCGCCAGGGTTGGATTCGTCCCATAAACAAGGGTTTCGACTCCATCGGACAACTGGTCGTCGTCCGTATCGCTGTCGAGCGGATCGGTCGCCAAAGAGAAATGCTCATCGGCATCCGAAAGGCCGTCCCAGTCGGAATCGGTGGCGAGAGGATTGGTGGCGATCTCGATTTCGACTTTGTCGCTCAGGCCATCCGAATCCGAGTCGGCCATGTTCGGATTGGTGTGATGCAGATTGACTTCGGCGCCGTCGGTCAATTCATCATCGTCCGAATCGGGATCGTTGGGATCTGTCAGTGTCACAAAAACCTCGTCTTTGTCGCTCAATTGATCGGCATCGCTGTCCGACAATGTGGGATCGGTTCCATGAAGAAATTCCAATTGATTGACCAGGCCGTCCGAATCGAAATCGCCGGTCGGAGTTTCATTCAGATCGCCGAAGTGCAGCCTCTCCCAAGCGTCGTCCAGGCCGTCGTTATCGTGGTCTTTTTCGTAAACGGCCGCGTCAAGCCCCGTCGAAATCTCCTCCAAGTCCGTGAGCAGATCGCCATCGGTGTCGGCCAGGTTGGGATCGGTGAAAAGCGCGTATTCCTGAAGCGCGGTCAGGCCATCGCCATCCCCGTCGGTATCCGGACCCGAAACGGGATGCTGTTCCTCCCAATCATCTGGCAACCCGTTGTGATTCGAGTCGTTGTCGGGCAGGAGCAGTCCCCAAGTGGACTGCGCCGAAAAAGTCCCCAAACCGTTCCAGGAGTCGTCAAGCCCGTCGCCGTCGCTGTCGTAGCCTTCCTGGTCTTCGACAATCGCATACGCCTGCGCCAGAATGTGCCCCGAGTTTGAAACTCGCCAGAATTTCGAAAACGCATCCAGCCCGCCCATCAGGGAAAACGCCCCCTGCCTCCAGAGGAATCCCTCGGAAACAAGAAACCCAAGATTATCGTAATAATAACTGTCACGCTCGCTGAACCAGCCGGCAACGTCGCCCAGGTCGTTCATTCCTCCGATGATGGGAACTCTCGGAAACAACGCGCCCTGCGAATGAAGCGTTTGCCCCGTCGGATCCGCCACGAGAAATTCCTCGCCAAGCCAGTCTATATAGGAACTTCCAGGCGACAGTCCGTTTTCGTCGACCCAATCGGGCCAGAAATTCCCGCCTGAATAGTCGAAAGAAGGGTTCACTCCCACGATGGAGTCTTCGTGGTCGTCAATGATGTAGGAGTATGCCCCGGAAAGCGGATTCATGTCCCACAAACCCAATTGCTGCGCCGCCGTCGGCGGCTCGTTGAATATCCGCCCGTGTCGGCTGATGCCCATTGCCGCATCGTTCTGAGAAACCCACGTTCCTTCCCGAAACACACCGTTGCCGGCCGCCGCGACCGTCCCCGCTTCGTCAATGCCGCGAAAATCGAGATTCCAGTTTCCTTGAAGCAGGGTCAATTCGCCGTTTCGCCAGCGGAACCCCTTCCACCGGTTGCCGTCGTCCGTGTCCATGTAGCGGCCGCCGACGTACCCGGAATCCGTGATCTCAAGACGGTCAACAACTCCCCAGCCTGAATCCGATCCTATCGATTGGAGAACTCCATCCGAGCCAATCACTCGGACTTCACCATAAACACGGATGACACCGTTGACGTTCTCCTTGCGAAGAAACGCGCCCGCCGCCATTCCCATATTGTTGATTCGAACCGCCACGGGCGACCAGCCGGGAGAAATGGCCCCCATCGCCGCCGCTTCGGTCCACCGCCCCCCCCCATTCGCCATCTATCCAGTCGCCCTTGTCCCAAATCCATAAACTGAACTGGCCGCTTTGGGAGCCGGTCTTGATGGTCGCCACCTCTCCCAAATCGTTGAGATCGAAGAGCCTCCTTCCGCTGTCGGTGTACAGATCGGAAAACTGGTAGCTGATATACGGCAACCCGCCTTCTACGGGAACGTGAATCCAATCCGTGTTGGGTTCCTTGCCAAGCCGGTATTCGTCAAGGTTTGACAAGCGATCATAGTCAAAGTCGCGGGCGGAATCCGCGGGATCCTCCGGATTGAGCGCATGATCGGTCTCCCATGAATCGGGCATACCGTCCATGTCCTGATCTGGAAGGCCATCCGTCCCGCCATTCCCGCCCCCCTGATCGGTCGAGCCCGTGCCTCCGTCTCCCGCCGGCGCAATCAACGGGTTCGTACCCGCGAGGAATTCGTCGTGATTGCTCACCCCGTCATGGTCGACATCTCCGGCGGCATCACTCGCATTGTTTGGATTCAAACCATGCGCCAGTTCCCAGAGATCGGTCATGCCGTCCTGGTCGAAATCGAGCAGGGCATCCGCCGCGGAGAGCGGGTCGTAGCCTTGCGCGAGTTCGAAGCTGTCCGAATAGCCGTCGCCGTCGGTGTCGGCGCTGGAGGCGCTGGTGCCGGCGGCGAATTCCTGGGCGTTGCTCAGGCCGTCGTCGTCGAGGTCGTCGTCCGCGTCGTTGACGCCGACATTCAGGCCCTGCGCCGCCTCCCAGGCGTCGTGCAGGCCGTCGTTGTCGGTGTCCACCAGCGTGTAGTCGTGGCGGTCGAGCGGGTTGGTCTCGTTGGCGAGTTCGACGTCGTCGTTGTCCCCGTCGCCGTCGGTGTCGGCCAGGAGCGGGTTGGTGCCGGCGTTGAATTCCTGCGCGTTGGTCAACGAATCGCCGTCGGCATTGCCTGCGGCGTCGGCGGGATTGTCCGGGTCGAGCCCGTGGGTCAGCTCCCACAGGTCGGGGAGATTGTCCCCATCGGTATCGAGGGTGGCGTCGGCGGCCGAGGACGGGTCGAAACCGTGGGTGCGCTCGAAACCGTCGGCGTAGCCGTCGTGGTCGCTGTCGGGATCGTGGGGATCGGTTTCCCACAAATACTCGCGGTAATTGGTGAGCAGGTCGAGGTCCGGGTCCTCGTCGCCGTCGTCGACCTGCGGATCGAGCGCGTGGGCCGTTTCCCAGTCGTCGCTCATGTGGTCGCCGTCGCTGTCGAGCGAGGTGCGGCTGAGGATGTCGGTGGGATCGGTGCCCTGGGCGAGTTCGTAATTGTCGTCCTCGCCGTCCTCGTCGGTGTCCCGGCGGCGCCAGTCGGTGTGATGCACGGCATACTCGACGCCGGTGGCCAGGGTGTCGCCGTCGTGGTCGGCCTGGCCGTCGGCGGCGATCAGCGGATTGAAGCCCTCGATCAGCTCGTAGCCGTCGGGCAGGCCATCGTCGTCACTGTCCGGGTCGAGCGGATCGGTGAACCGGGCCGCGTCCGGGTCCGCCGGATCGAGCGGCAGCACCGCCACGAAATGCTCGTCGCCGTCGGTGCGCCCGTCGTCGTCGGTGTCGTTGTCGGTCGGGTCGGTCTCGAGGGCGAACTCGTCGCCGTTGAGCAGTTCGTCGCCGTCGAGATCGCCCTCCGAATCGTCGAAGGCGACGTTGAGCCCGTGTTTCCATTCCCAGAGATCGGGCATGCCGTCTTGGTCCCCGTCGTCGAGGGCGTCGGCGGCCAGCATCGGGTTCTTGCCGTGCAGCACTTCGAAACCGTCCCCGTAGCCGTCTCCGTCGCTGTCCTTGACGCCGGGGAGGGAACCCGCCTGGAACTCCTCGAGATTGGTCAGGCCATCGTCGTCCGGATCGAGACTCGCGTCGGAGGGATCGTTCGGGTCGAGCTGATGGGTGACTTCCCAGTCGTCGGCGATCAGGTCGTTGTCGGCGTCCTGAAGGCTCTTGCTGGCCGGGTCGAGCGGATCGGTGCCATGAGCGACTTCGTAGCCGTCGTCCTCCCCGTCGCCGTCGGTGTCCGGATCGTTCCAGGTGGTGAGGTAGGTGGAGACCTCGTCGCCGTTGCTCAAGCCGTCGCTGTCGGCGTCGCCCTGGCCGTCGGCGGGGTCGGTCGGGTCGAACAGGTTGGCCAGCTCGAAGGGATCGGGCAACCCGTCCTGGTCCGTGTCGGCCGAAAGCGGGTCGAGCGTGTAAAATCGATAACTGTAGACGCCGTCTCCAAAGTCCGCGTAAACCTGGACCTCCTGGGTTTCCATGGTGTCGGAAAGCCCGTCGCCGTCCGTGTCGGCGTTGGTCGGGCTGGTGCCGTAATTGTTGATCTCGTCGTAATCGGACAAGTTGTCGCCGTCGGTGTCGGCATTGTAGGGATCGGTCCCGTGGGTCCCCTCGTCCGCGTCGTAGAGGCCGTCGCCGTCGCTGTCGGTCGTGGTGGGATCGCCACCACCACCGCCGGAATCCCCGCCGCCTCCCGGGTCGCCGCCCCCGTTGCCGAACAAATCCTCGTAATCGGAAATCCCGTCGTCGTTGCTGTCCGAATCGTTCGGATCGTAGCCGGCGTTGTATTCGTCGACGTTGTAAAGCCCGTCGCCGTCGTTGTCGTTGTACCCGTCCGAACTGTCGAAGGGGCTCAGCCCGTGCGCCAGCTCCCAGAGATCGGGCATGCCGTCCCAGTCCGAGTCGTTGTAGGCGTCGCCGGCGTTCTTCGGATTGAAGCCGTTCAGCCATTCCAGGCCGTCGCCGTATCCGTCGCCGTCGCTGTCGGCGTCGTGCGGATCGGTGTCGAGCGTGTACTCGCGGTAGTTACTAAGCAGATCCGCGTCCGGATCGCCCGTCGCGTCGGCCGGGTCGTTCGGATCGAGCGCGTGGGCCGACTCCCAATCGTCGCTCATCAGGTCGCCGTCGCTGTCGAGCGAGGTGCGGCTGAACTCATCGAGCGGATCGGTGCCCTGCGACACCTCGTAACCGTCGGACTCGCCGTCGCCGTCCGTGTCGCGCTTCGCCGGATCGGTCTGATACACGGTGATTTCCTGCCCGACGGTGAGCCCGTCATTGTCGTCGTCGTAGAGCCCGTCGCCGTTGTAGGACGGATCGTAGCCGTTGTCGATTTCCCAGCCATCCGGCAGCAGATCGCCGTCGCTGTCCGCGCTGTTCGGATCCGTGAAATACGTCTGCTCGTAGTAGGTGTAGGTCGAGGGATCTTCATACCACACCGACACCCCGTTGACCTCCGCGTAGTCGGTGAGCCCGTCGCCGTCGGTGTCTGAAATGTTCGGGTTGGTGCCGAGGCTGGCCTCCTCGTCGTTGGTCAATCCATCGCCGTCGTCGTCCAGACTTCCATTGCCGCCTCCAGGATCGCCTCCCGGATCGCCGCCGGGATAGCTGCTTGAATCGTAAGGGTCTGAGCCATAGGAGTTTTCCTCGTCGTCAGAATACCCGTCGCCGTCCGAGTCCATGGACCCGCCGCCCGGATAACTCGACGAATCGTAGGCGTCGGTCCCGGCGTCGGCTTCCTCGCCGTCGGAGTAGCCGTCTCCATCCGAGTCCGTCAGGTAGGGATCGGAGCCCGGGTAGCTGCTGGCGTCATAGGGATCGGTGCCGGATTCCGACTCCGTTCCGTCCGAAAAACCGTCCCCGTCCGAATCCATCGAGTAGGGATCGTCGTAGTAATAGGTCGGATCGTCCGAGCCCGGATAACTCATCGAGTCCATCGGATCGGTGCCATAATCGCTTTCCTCCCCGTCCGAGTATCCGTCCCCGTCGGTGTCGTAGGAGTACGGATCGTCGTCGTCGATGGTGTCCCCGTCGTAGTCGACCGCCCGCAGCGGGAGGGCCATCGCCAGCAGGGCGAGCAGCGCGAAAACCCCGAAAATCGAGCGCGGTTTTTCGGAGGCAAATGACGGGGCCGGGGAAGGGTTCGCGCTCATTTCGATTCCGATGTCGTGGGTTCGTCCAGGCACAGCCGAAGGGTCAAATTTACCCGTCACATGACCCGCTTGGAGATTTCGAAACTGTCCATCAAGAAAAAAATTCGGGAAAACAGAAAAATTTTTTGGCGCGCGCGGCTCGGCGATTTTTTTCGTTTTTTGGCTGGACATCCTCGCCCGGTTTTGACAAAAGGCCACGAACCGAGAACCCAAGAGTCTGGATAAAAAAATGAAAACCGGAATTTGCATCGTCCCCGTCGCCACCGCGCTCGCGGCCGCGTTTCTAACCGCCTGCGGCGACGCCGGGGATGGCGGCACCTCAGCCGCGACGCCCGCCTAGACCGTGCTGGACAACGCCCTGACCCGCTACGACGCGGACGGAGACGGCGTCTTTTCGGCGACCGAACGCGAGACCATGGAAGCCGATTTTATCGAGCGCTTCGACACCGACGGCAACGGCGCCCTCGACGAGGCCGAGCATCGCGAGGCGCGCCGCAAGAGCCGGGTGACGGTGGTGGCCAGCTCGCCCCTGCCGGTCACGCGCGAGGCGGTGGCCAGTTTCGTGTCCCGCTTCGACACCGACGGCAACGGCACGATTTCGGCCAACGAAGCGGGCGAACGCCAGTGGCTGGTCCTCCAGCGCGCCGACAAAAACCACGACGGCCAGGTCTCCGTCGACGAATGGCTCGCCCGGAACACGCGGGTGGGCACCAGCGCGGGCCAATGAGCGGAGAAGGGGGCGTTCGGGAGAATCTTTAAAAATCTTTAAAGAAACAGCTCTTACCGCGGGAGCGAGCCGTTGACCGGGCGTTTTCGTCCGGATCGGGAGCCCAATCGCCTCAAGCTGTCCCGTGGGAACCCACCGGATCAACCCTCCGACGCCCGCGCGCTATAGCCCGCGCAGATAGTCCGCAATCTCGTCCTGACTGCGCACGCGGGCCTCGCCTTTTTTTGGCTGGCGATACTCGTTGGAGAGGGAAGGGTCGAGCAAACGCGCCTTCTGGTTGTCGCGCCATTGAATCTCGAAATAATCGATGAGCTGGCGCTGGAACCTGGGCTCGAGCACCGGGAATACGGTTTCGACCCGGGTGTCGAAGTTTCGCGGCAGGAAATCGGCCGACGACAGGTAAACCTCGGGCTTGCCGCCGTTGTGGAAGATCAGCATCCGCGAATGCTCCAGGTATTTGTCCACGATGCCGATGGCCTCGATCCTGCCGCCGGGTCCCTCGGGCCCGGTGATGAGGGAAAACATGCCGCGCACGATCAACCGCACGCGGACACCGGCGTCGGCCGCCTGGTAGAGCAGCTCGATGGCTTCCACATCGGAGAGATTGTTCAGCTTGATGGAAATGGCGGCCTCCCGGCCCGCCTTGGCGGCGGCGATCTCGCGATGAATATTTTCCCGGATAAAATCCCGCAGTCCGAAGGGCGCCGCGACGAGATGCTTCAGCACCGGCGGCCGATAGGTGTGCTGAAAGAACCGGAAGATCTCCGCGACGTCGGCGCCAAAGTCCGGGCGGCTTGTCAGGAGCAGGTGGTCGGCGAAAATCTCGGCGGTATCCTCGTTGAAGTTCCCGGTGCCGAGCGCGACGTAATGCCGGTTCTGGCCGTGTTCCCGCCGGGTGATGAGCAGCAGCTTGGAGTGGACCTTCAGGCCGGGCACGCCGAGCACGACCCGGACCCGGGCGTCGCGATACAGGTTTGCCCAGTGGATATTTGCCTGCTCGTCGAAGCGGGCCTGGGGCTCGACCAGCACGGTGACGTCCTTCCCGTTTCGGGCGGCGGCGACCAGCGCCTTGGCGACGCAGGAATTCTTCGCCAGCCGGTACTGGGTCATGCTGATCTCCTGGACGAGGGGATCGATGCTCGCCTCCCGGAGCAGCTCGATGAAATGCCGGAAGGGATGATAGGGAAAGTGCAGCAACACATCCCGCTTTCGCAGAATGGTGAAGAATCCCTTTTCCTCGCGTTTCCGGAGTGTCCTGTTGACGGCGGGAACGGGCCTGGGATAGCGGAGTTCGTCGCTTCCGAGCCTGGGAAAACTCAGGAGATCCTTGCGATTGTGGTAGCGGGCTCCGGGATACAGGGTGTCCGAACGCGCGAGGTTCAGCTTTCGCAGCACCAGATTGAGGAAGGCCTTCGGGAATGCCGCGTCGTAGTTGGCGCGGATGGGAAATCCCTCCTCCCGGGCTCTCAGCCCCTCGGCCAGGCGGTCGTAGTAGCTCTCCGTGAAATCGTCGTCGAACTCGATCTCCGAGTCGCGGGTGAACTTGATGGCGTATGACTCGTAAGTGTCGTAGGGAAGGTGGCCAAAGATGTCCCGCAGCCCGAAACGGATGATGTCGTCGAGATACATCACCAGATGGGATTTTCCCGATTTGGGCAGGACCACGAACCGGGACAGGTCGCCGGGAATCTCGATCAGGGCGTGGGCCGGCCGGCCGCCGCTGGCGGATTTCGTCAGGCGCACGGCCAGGTACATGGGGTGATCCTTCAGCTTCGGAAGATCCTCGGCCGCCTTCAGCATGATGGGCATGATGTGCGGGCTGACCTTCGAGCGGAAATAGTCGCGCACCCAGTCGTGCTGGCCCGCGGGAACGGTGGACTCGTCGACGACGTGGACGCCGGCTTTTCGCAGCGCCGCGAGAGCGGCGGCGTAGGCCTCGTTGAACTGCCGGCTCTGCTCGCCAACGAGGCGGTTCACCTCGCGTAGTGTCACCACCGGGTCGGGAATGCCGATCTCCTTCCACCGGTCGCCGATCATCGTCAGGCGTTTCAGTGTCGCCACCCGGACCCGGAAGAATTCGTCCAGATTGGAGGAATAGATGCCGAGGAACTTGATGCGCTCGAGCAGCGGGACGCGCGGGTCGGTGCCCTCCTGGAGGACCCGGGCGTTGAAGGAAAGCCAACTGATTTCTTTGCTGCGAAAGGGGATATTCATCGGCGAAAGCGCGGAACGACGGACCAGACTCCGCGAGAAAGCCCGATTTTACAAGGGAGCGGGCGCCTCGCCACCCGTTTGTTGTGAACTATTGCCCGCGAAAAGCAAACAGGGTTGCCTCACCGAGGCAACCCTGTTCGAAGGGTGTGAATGAAAGTGGAGGTCAACCAACCGAATTTGGGCGAATGCCAAGGGCATTGCGCGGGGAAGCCCGGGGTTGGAACAACCCCGGGAACCGATGACTCACGCGCCGCCAACCCTGAAGGGGTTGCCGAATCGCGATCGTCGCGTCTTCCACAGCCGGCGCAACCCTTTCAGGGTTGGCCATCGATCGCCTTTGGTTTCCCGGGGTTGTTCCAACCCCGGGCTTCCATCCAAAACGCCGTTGGCGTTTACCGGTCTTGCCAACGATTTACCCGCCAACCGTCGAGAGTTTCAAAATGACCGCGCCTTTCGTTCACGACCCTGTTCGAACGAAGGGAAGGATCGAAATCGGGGCGAAACCTTAAATCTGGCCGTGAAGCGTTTTCCCGGAGGAAAGCAGGTCGTCGCAGGCGCGGGCGATCCGGTCGGCCATGCCCTGTTCGCCGGCTTTGAGATAGGAACGGGGATCGTAGACTTTCTTGTTGCCGATCTCGCCGTCGATCATGAGCACCCCGTCGTAGTTCTTGAACATGTGCGACGCGATGGGGCGGGTGAAAGCGTACTGGGTGTCGGTGTCGACGTTCATCTTCACGACGCCGTAACCGAGCGTCTCGCGAATTTGCTCCAGCGGGCTGCCGGAGCCTCCGTGAAAGACGAGGTCGAATTCCGCGTCCTGTCCATACTTGGCGATGACGGCGTCCTGACCGGCCTTGAGAATGTCCGGGCGCAACTTGACGGCGCCGGGCTTGTAGTGGCCGTGGACGTTGCCGAAGGTGGCGGCGAAGGTGAAACGGCCGCCCTCGACCGAATGCAGCGCCTCGTAAACCGCCACCATGTCCTCGGGGGTGGTGTAGAGCTTGTCGGCGGGGGTGTCGTGACTGCCGGCCGAGCCGTCCTCCTCGCCGCCGACGACGCCGGCCTCGACTTCGAGGACGATTTCCTGTTCGGCGCATTTGGCGAGGTAGGTTTTCGAGATGGCCATGTTCTCCTCCAGCGGCAGGATGGAGGCGTCGAGCATGTGATTCTGGAAGAGGTTGTTCTCGCCCCTGGCGCGGCGTTTGGCGGTGGCTTCGATCAGGGGATCGAGGAAACTGGCGGCGACTTCGGGCTGGCAGTGGTCGGTGTTGAGGGCCACGATCACGTCGTACTGCTCGGCGAGGCGGTGGGCGGCCTCGGCGAGGACGATGGTGCCGAAGGCGGCGTCCTTGTTGTTGATGCCGGAGGCGAATTGTCCCGCCCCGGTGGAGAATTGAATCATCCCGTCCGATTTCTGATCGGCGAAGGCCTTCAGCGCCGCGTTGATGGTGACGATGCTGGTGCAGTTGATGGCCGGGTAGGCGTAAGCGCCGGCCTGGGCCGCCTCGAGCATCTGCGCAAACTGTTTGGGTGTGGCAATAGGCATGGTGCCGGACTCAATAGCGGGGATTGGGTTCAATGCAAGCGCCGGTTTCGCCGCGCCTCGGAGCGCGTTCAGCGTCAGGTTCCCGGGGCTTCCCCCGTCAACAGGCCGATCAGCGGCGGAATCGAGTCGCGGCTGAGTTCCTCGATCGAAGACCTGGGAAACTCCCACGTTATCAAAGGGATGGCCCGTTCCCGCGCCCAGGTGCCCATGGAGCCCGGCGTCGGATAGCCGATGTCGCCCACCAGGGGCAGGCGGGTCTCCCGCGCGAGCCAGCGACCGGTTGGCGAAAGTTGCGGATCGTCGACGCAGGCGAGGGGAGCGTGCAGGGCCACAATGAGCCGGGGCGCGAGCGAGTCGATCAGGGAGATGAGGGCGGCGGTTTCCGGTTCGGAACAAGGCGCCGAGCCGGTCGAAATGGGAAGAGTCGCCTCCGGTTCGTCGACATGCCAGCGAACGGGAACGGTGCCCGGCCTCCAGTCCGCGGTGGGGAAATTCCGGTTCAAATCCACCCCGTTCGCGTTGCCTCGGGTTCCCTGGAGAATCCCATCGGGATTTGCCGAAAGGATGCAGGCGGAATGACGGGGAGGCTCGGCCATCGAGCGGAGGGCGCGGGACAGGATCACGGTCGTCTCCGGCTCCTCGCCATGAAGTCCGGCAAGCACCAGCACGCGGCACTCGATGGCGGGAATCCAAGCCCGCAACGGGACCCCGCGGACCGATTGGCCATACGGCGTCATGGGCGTCGTGAATGAAGTGGAGCGCGGCATGGGGCGGGAGGAGGTTCGGGAAAATGAACTTCGATCCGCCCCGCGCACAATTGCCGATTTCGGCGGGGGAAAGCGGGCTTTTTCGAGCCTCCCGAATTCTAGTTCCTGCCCTAAGCAGAAACGAAGGAGGAAGAGCCCATCCAGAAATGACGGTGAACCGCGGAAATTCTTGAAACTCTCAATTTATTCAAGCCAATCGCTTGTTTTGTGTGCAATCGCTTTACACGACCCCGCTTCGAGCCCTAAATAAGGAGGACTTGAATCGTTCGCCCAGCCCTCACACCCGTCAAGGCGAACTGTTTGAGTAGGAGAGGGTTTTCAGGCCGTTGCCGGATTTACGTTTTTCAGCCGGAGAAACATCCGGGCCTGTCGAGACACGAATTTATCCAACTGAACCGACCCATGAGCAAACACCCAAACCCGAGAAGCGGAATCCCGTGGATTCTGGCCTCATTGATAGTCTTTGGCGCCGCGCTGAGATCGCTCGCGGAAGACCCCGCCGCCGGAGGCGCCTCGCTGGAGGGCATCGTCGCCCCGAAGATGGCTGAGGATGCCATCAGTTCTCTCGATCCCGCCGTGGAGGAGGTGGCGGAGCAGTTGAAGAGCATGAGCCTGATGGACCTCGTGGTCACGTCGGTTTCCAAGCACGAGGAGAAACAGTTCGATGCCGCGGCCGCCATTTACGTCATCTCCAACGAGGACATTCGCCGTTCGGGCGCCCGGAATTTCGCCGAAGCCCTCCGGATGTCACCCGGTCTCACGATCGGGCAGATCGATTCGAACAAGTGGGGCATTTCCTCGCGGGGATTCACGGACCGGTTTTCCGACAAGCTTCTCGTGCTGATCGACGGGCGCAGCGTCTATACCCCGACCTTTTCGGGGGTCTTCTGGGACGCGCAAAATTACCCGCTTCAGGATGTCGAGCGAATCGAAGTGATACGCGGCCCCGGTGGCACGCTGTGGGGCGCCAACGCCGTCAACGGGGTGATTAATATCATCACCAAGGACGCCGCCGAATCTCAGGGCGCGTATTTCGAGGGAGGCTGGGGAGATCCGCTGGAGCGCGTCTTCGGCGATATACGCTATGGCGGCCAGCTGGGTGAAGCCCATTACCGGGTCTATTTCGACTATTTCGAGAAGGATGGCACGCCGATCGAGGACAGTTGGAACAACTACCAGACGGGTTTCCGCATCGACTGGGACAATGTCGACGAGCATTTTACTTTTCAGGGCGACTACTATTGGGGGAACCGCCGCCAGATCACCAATCAGCTCAACCCGGGCTTTGTGCCGGTGCCCGAGACGGGGCGCTACGTCCGGTCCTTCGTCGAGGATTTCGACGTGAGCGGAGGCAATGTGCTCGGTCGCTACACGAAGACTTTCAGCGCCGATTCGGAGCTGATCTTTCAGGTTTACTACGACTACGTCGAGCGCGGCGAACTCCGGTGGCGGGGATATCGGCACACCGCCGACGCCGAATTGCAGTACCGTTTCTCGCCCCTCGAGAGGCACTCGATCGTTTCCGGTCTCGGCTACCGGGTGATGCCGGATCATTTCGACAATCCCGACACGTTCGACATCGTCTGGGATCCGGCCGAGACCAATCACCAGTTGTTCAGCGGCTTTCTGCAGGACGAGATCGAGCTGATTCCCGACGTGGCGCGATTCATCATCGGAACCAAGGTGGAGCACAACGACTACACTGGTTGGGAAATCCAGCCGAACGCCCGCCTGACGGTGAAGCCGTCCGAAAACCAGACTCTTTGGGGCGCGGTGTCGCGGGCGGTCCATGTGCCGGAGCGCAATCTGGAGGCCGTGTCCACCAACCTGGCCCTCGAGCCCGGAATGGTGCCGGTCGATGTCAACGGCGACGGCATTCCCGACACCTTGCTGCCGCTTTTCAGCGCGGGGAACGGACGAACGGTGGACGGAGAGATGGTGGATTCGACGGAACTGCTCGGCTGGGAAGCCGGCTACCGCATCGAACCGGTCGAGCGTGTCTCGGTCGATGTGGCCGGATTTTACAACCAGTACGACAACCTGGTCGGCGCGGCCTTCACCGGGCCCGATTTTCGCGGAACGCCGGTGCCGCATCTGCTGCTCAGCTCGCACGGCGCCAACAACGGCGAAGCCACGACCTACGGCACCGAGGTTTCCATCAATGTCGAACTCGCCGAATGGTGGCGCGTGTCCGCCAACTATTCATGGCTGCGGATGGACTTCGACGACAATGCGGGCCTCTTCTCGGCCGGCAAGGATCCCGAACAGCAGTTCAACATTCGTTCCTCCTGGGATGTGCTCAACGATTTCCAGATCGATGTCTGGTGGCGCTACGTGGATCAACTCAGGGCCTTCAATATCGACAGCTATTTCGATCTCGATGCCCGGATCGCCTGGCAGGTCTGTCCGAATTTCGAAATGTCGGTCGTCGGCCAAAACCTGCTCCAGCCCCTGCGGGAAGAATTCGGCGGACCGCTCGCCAACGAGAACGCCTCGTCGGCCATCGAACGCGGCTTTTACCTGATGGGGACCGTTCGCTTCGATTGAGCGTCCCGCGGGATCTTCCCCGCGAGACCGGGAGGCGTCCAACAGGGTTGAGTCGCGGACCCAACCCTGTTTGGTTTTCGTGTTTTTTTGGCGGGCCTACCAGAACCGCTTCCAGGGGTTAATGCCCTCTTCCCGGCATTTGCGGTAGATCATCACCATGTAAGCGACGTTGAAGAAACCGGTGCAGAGAAACATCTGCAGGTTGATTCCGAGGCTGAATGACAGGTTGGGGAAATACTTCACCCACAGGTAGGCCGAGTAATTTCCCAGAAACATGAAAAGCGCGATATAGAAGGACTGGCCCTTGACCGAGCCCCGGCGGCGCAACATGGCGATGAAAAGGACACTCATCATCAGCGCGGCCGCCCAGCCCAGATAGTACCCCTTCAGGTCCTTGTAGTATCCGGCGAATGGATACATCACCGCGAAGGCGACGGCGAGCCCGATGACGACGATGAGGTGAAAGTGTTTTTTGACCCAGGGGTCGCCGAAATCCGCGCGGCCGTACTTCCAGACGGTGATCAGGATGGCCACATCGAAGAGCGCCCAGGCGGTGTTTCCCCACTGAATCAGCGAAAAAGACGGCGCGTAGACGTGGGAAAAGAGGATTTCCCAGATGAAATTCGCGCATAACGCCGCGATGGGCATGCCGAATGTTTTTTCCTTGAATCCTATTCGGATAATCAGGACGTAGGCGAGCAGCCAGAAAACGAAACATCCCGCCACCGCAATCCAAAACATGGGGGTGGCTCCATCGGGCATCAACGGTTTTTCCATGCCGGCGAGGGTAGAGCAGCCGGTCCGCAAGGTCACGAAAAAAAGAGCGGACCATGACGCGAGCGCGTTTCGGGACCGGCGAAAAAATTTCAGCGAACGCTCGACAGATCAGCCGGTTTCGCTAATTTCCCGGGCAAGGGAGGAATTTCAATGAACAAAGCGATCTGGCAAACCTGGACGGAAACGCGATTCCAGGAGGAGATGGACAAGGCCCGCCTGCAGGGCGATCAGCCGACCGATGGGATCGACGCGGACGAGTTGATGGAAGAGGTGCTCCTGGCCGAGCTGGAGAACCAACACACCAAGTCCAAATCGGGACGCGCCGGGTACAACCGAATGCTCGACATCGCCGATTATCTGGTGCGGCAACCCGAACTCGCGCTGGTGAATCATTCGAGGGTTTCAACCTTTCTCGAAAAGGTGCCGGAACGGGCGCGGGACTTTTTCGATCCGGTCGAGGCGCCGGATTGGGTCGACGAGGATCAACTCGAACTGGCCACGACACTCTGGGACCGGCACATGATCGCGATGCTGCTGGGGCTTTTTTCCTCCAGTCTCCCGGCCTGTTACCTGATCCGGAACGGAATCGTGGCGCTCTATGACACGCGGAAACTGGCCGACTCGAAATACGTCGATCAGCGCTTGTATGAAACTTCGCTGATGCTCGACCACGTGATGGCCCCGGGCGGAATCACGGTGATCAAGGACGCGCGTATCTCTCCGGACGAGGCCACCATTTCCGCTCTTGACGACCTGGCTCCCAAAGCCTGGGAAATGCTCAAGGGCCATATCAAGATCGAGGGGGACAAGATCGACTTTACCGGCGCGCCGGGCGTCCCGGATCCCAAGTCCTTTGGAGAAATGCTTTTCGAGCGGGCCAAAACCATTTATGCGAAGGCCAAGCCAAAGCGATATCTCTGGGGCAAAGGATTCATCAGCGTCCGGAAGGTGCGTGCCCTTCATTCGTCGATGCGCTTCATGTTGCGGAATCCGGGGAAATTTCATCGAGGCCCGGCCGCGGCGGCGGCTCGTCCGGGCGCCGCGGGCGACGAACAGCGCCCGGCGTCGTTTCGGGACGAGATTCCGGGGCGCCCTTCGTGGGATGTCGCGCAATACGGACTGCCGATCAACCAGGAGGACCAAGCCTACACGCTGCTGACCTTCGCCTATCTGCTGCCCCGGTCCATCGAGCATTGGGGGGCCAGGCTGAGCCTGGAGCAGAAGAACGCGTTCCTTCATCTGTGGAAGGTCGCCGGTTACCTGATGGGGATTCGCACGGAACTCACCACCGACCAGTGGGACGAGGCGGAGGATCTCTACCGGCGCATCATGGCGCGGCAGGGATACGGCTGTCCGCAGGGCCAGGTGCTGACCCATGCGGTGGTAAAATTCACGGCGGAATACCTGCCCGGCTTTCTCGGCAAGCGATCCCGGCCGGGAACGGTTCGAATCGGGACCGAGGAACGGGACGCGTTGCCTTGCTTCCCGCAGATCATGGTGATCGATCAGGCGGAAATCGACCGCCCGTTTCTGGAGGGGCTCAAGGATCGGCCGGAGGATCAGCGGGATCCCGCCGTCATGTTGTTGGGGGCCGACGCGGTTCGGGATTGCGGCAACTGGCGGGATCAATTCGTCTATCGCGCCCTGCGTTTTCTGCTGAGGCGGTATTTTTTCGTGACCGACCGGCTGCTGAAACCGTTCGGTTTCTTGAGCAATTTCGTCCGAGAACTGGTGCGGGGCAGCGGGCGGGAATTGTATCTCAGCTTCAAGGGGGAGTACCTGCGCCGGCCCTTTTACATCCCCAGCGACTCCACCGAATGGACCTTGGAACCCGGCGTGACGGCCGAGTTCAAGGAGAAAGTCCACGACTGGCGGCGGGGGCTGTTCCTCCGGATCGCCGCTGGACTGATGGCGGCGGTGTTTTTCACGGTCTTTACCCTCGTCTTCTTTGTCAGCGGCGCCATGAAGTGCCTGATTTTGTTCGGAGAGGCCGTCAACGGGGAACTCGCGGAGGAGACCCGGGGTGTCATGGATGCCTTGACGCTCGCATTGGCGAAATCGCGCTCGATCCTCGACTCCGGATTTCCCTGGTGGAGTATCTGCTGGATCTCCTTTCTGGGCGGGCTCCTGTGCCTGATTGGGGCTTCGATCCTGCTCCGATGGATCACCCCCGCGTTTTTCGCCCGTCGTCCTCACCTGAGCCGGGTGATGCAGATTGACGATCTGGAGCAACCCTGACGAAATCGGGAGGGGGCGGAATCAGCGCTTGAGCAGCCAGGTCGTCATGGCGCCCTTCCCCTTGACCTCGATCTCCCCGCGCTCGGCAAAGGCGAAGTCGTTCTTCAATTGTCTCCACGTCGATTCGGTCACCTGTATCTCGCCGGCGAGCCCGTGGGACTCCATTCGACTGGCGGTGTTGACGGTGTCTCCCCAGAGATCGTAGATAAATTTGCTGCGTCCAATGATCCCGGCGACGACGGGACCGGTGTCGATGCCGACGCGGAGCGAGACAGCCGTTTCATGATGTTCGTTGAAGCGGTCCAATTCCTCGAAAAGGTCGATCGCGAACTGCGCGATGGCGTTGGCATGGTCTTCCCGGGGGATCGGCAGGCCCGCGACCGCCATGTAGGCGTCGCCGATGGTCTTGATCTTTTCCAGGCCGTGCCACTGGGCGAGCAGATCGAAGCGGGAAAAAAGGCTGTTTAGCAGTCCAACGATCACGTCCGGTTCCGTGTCCGAAGAAAGCCGGGTAAAATCGACCAGATCGGCGAAAAGAACGGTGACATTGGGAAAGTAGTCCGCGATTTCCTTCTCTCCGGCCTTGAGGCGCTCGGCGATGGGGCGGGGGAGCACGTTGAGCAACAAGCGCTCGGATTTGGCCTGTTCCTGTTCGATTCGTGCCAGATGTTCCCGTTCCGCTTCGCGCAGTTTTCGCTTTTCGACGCAGGATTCGACGCGCGCCCGGAGGATGGCGGGATGAAAAGGTTTCGGGAGATAATCCTCGGCGCCCCTTTCGATACAGCGGGCGATGCCCGACTGATCGTCGAGGGCGGAAATCATGACGACCGGAATCTCGCTCCAGGATTCGTTCTCTTTCAGGCGCTCCAGAACGGCGTCGCCATTGAGATCGGGCATCACCATGTCCAAAAGAATCAGATCGGGCAGGTCGTCCGGGCTTCGCTCCAGAAAACTCAGGCAGGCGGCGCCGGAATCGGCTTGTTTCACGCGATGACCGAGCCCCTCCAGGCGCCGGCTCAGTAAATCGCGGTTGTATTCATCGTCATCCACCAACAGGATGATTCCGGTCGCTTCGGAGCGAAGTTTGGCGGCGGATCGAAGACGGTCCGCCTTGGAATCCGGAGACGGGAAATGCGCACCGGGGTGGGGATCTTCGTCGGAAGGAGCTTCCCTGGGAGCCACGAAACGATCGTGGAACAGCTCAAGCCAATTCGCCGCCGCGCTCCGTATCCGCCGCAAATCCACATGCAGGCGCTGGTTTTCGGCGTCCTCCGCCTCTTCGATCAGGAGTTCAGCGTAGCCGATAATGTGGTTGACCGGGGTGCGAAGATCGTGGTAAAGGCGGCCGAGATCGCTGCCGCTGCGCGTGCCCCCGGTGTCGAGAAATTCAGCCGTCAGATTCTCCAGCGAACGCCCGCTCTGCAGGATGCGCTCGAGGTCGTCCCGCCACGCTTTGGGTAGAGTGGGATCGTCGCGAAGGAGTTCCGCGGCACCGATCACATGATTGATCAGAGTGCGGAGTTCGTGCCTCAGAGCAAGGGGATCCATCGTCGGTTCTCGGCCGGTCCGGCGGTCGTCGGCGGTGATCGGAGCCGGTCGGGACACTCGCGGCGGCGCGGATGGATTCAGTCTCCGGAGGAACCTCCAAGGAAACGGGACATCTTTTCCAACAGCCGATCGAGCATCACCGGTTTGGTGTCGAAATCGTCGCAGCCGGCGTCGAGGGCCTTTTTTTCGTCGGAAGCCATGGCATAGGCCGTCAGGGCGATGATGGGAATGCATCGGGTTTGCTCGGCGGCTTTCAGACGCTTGGCCACCTCCCAGCCATCGAGGATCGGCAGGCTCAGGTCGAGCAGGATGAGATCGGGGGAAACCTCGCCGGCTAGTTCGAGCGCCCGCTGTCCGTCCATCGCGGGAATCACCTCGAAGCTTCGGCGCCGCAGCCGACGCGAAAGCATGTCCAGATTCTCCGCGTCGTCTTCAACCAGCAGAATTCTTGGATTTTCGGGGGAAGGCGGCTCGTTCATATCACGGGGTCAACTCGGTCAATCCGTGTTTCGCCGAACGTGCATCAGTTTCTCTACGTCTTCCAGCAGTTCCGGCACGGAAAGCTGTCGCTTTTCGATGATTTCCCGCACTTGCCCGCTGAGGCGATCCCGTTCCGCCTCCTCCAGTTCCTTTCCGGTCACGACGACGATGGGGATTTTTTCGAACCGCGGCTCGTCGCGCACCGCCTCCAGAAAGCTCAGACCGTCCATTTCCGGCATCACCAGGTCGAGCAGGATGAGGGAGGGCTGCTCTCCCCGCCGCAAAAAATCGAGCGCCGCCAAGCCATTCTCCGCCGAGATCGAACGCCAGCCGTCGCGACTCAACTGCCGGGCCATCAGGTCGCGGGTGTCGTCGTCATCGTCCACGATTAGCGCCACGGGAGACTTTTCGATGTCCCGGGAGTACTCCTTGAGCAGGGCGGAAAGTCGCCGCCAATCGATCGGTTTGGTCAGATACTCCGAGGCCCCCAGCGAAAACCCCAGCTTCTTCTCGTTTAACACCGTCATCATGAAAACCGGTATCGTCGCCAGGGCGGGGTCGGCCTTCAACTGGCTGAGCACCGCCCAGCCGTCCATGCCCGGCATCATCACGTCGAGAGTGATGATGTCCGGATTCAGTTCGCGTGCCCGGGCGATCCCGTCCGGGCCGTTCGACGCGGTGACGACGTGGTACCCGGACTTTTTCAACGATCGGGACATGAGATCGCGGATGGCCTCCTCGTCATCGATGACGAGAAGGGTTCCCTTCGACGCGGCCCCTCCCTCTCCATCGCCGGCGGCGGGGGGATCCTCCTCGTCTTCCTCCGCCGGAGCGCCCCGCATCATCTTTTCCTCCGCGGTTTCCGGGGCTTCGGCCAGCACTCTGATGGTGAAGGTGGAGCCTTCGCTCGGGGTGCTCTCGACCGTCACGTCCCCGCCCATCATCAGGCAAAATTGCCGGGTCAGCGCCAATCCCAGGCCGGCTCCGCCGTAGTGCCGCGCGATGGAAGCATCGGCCTGGGTGAACGGCACAAAGAGTTTCTCCACCTGCTCCGGGGTCATGCCGATTCCCGTGTCGGAAACCGTGAAGACGACCCGATCTCCCGAGTCCGCATCCGGCTCCCGCCACGCGGAAAGGCGCACGATCCCGTCCTGGGTGAATTTCGCGGCATTGCTTAGCAAGTTGAAAAGCATCTGGCGCATCTTCGTCTGGTCGGTGCTCATTTCGCCGATGTCGTCCGCGATTTCGATCGCCAGCCGGTTGTTCGAACCGGCCATGAGCGGCTCGATCGTCGATCCCGCCTCGCGAATGGTCTCGGCGATGTCGATTTTTTCCCGGAAAAACGACATCTTTCCCGCTTCGATCTTCGAGAGATCGAGAATGTCGTTAATCAAGTCGAGCAGGTGTTTCCCGGCCTTGTTGATCTTCTTGAGGTCGGGAATGAACTGGTCGAGACCGGCGTCCACCGCCTCCTCCTCCAGCATTTCGCTGTAGCCGATCACCGCGTTGAGCGGCGTCCGAAGTTCGTGGCTCATGTTCGCCAGAAAGACGCTCTTGGCTTGGTTGGCGTCCTCGGCCTGCCGCTTCGCATCGGCCAGTTTCGCGTTGGAGGCCTCCAGATCGCGGGTGCGCCGGGCGACCTTGTCCTCAAGTTCGTCGTCCCGCTGCTCGATGCGGGCCAGCATCTCGTTGAATCCGTCGACGAGCCGGCCCAGTTCGTCATCCGTCGTGCGTTGGGCCCGGGTCCGGTAGTCTTTCTTCGCGCTGACGGTCTCCATGGTTTCCAACAGCGATTCGATGGGGCGGGTGATGAGGCGCTGCATCACCTCGGTGGCGCCCGTGGCGAACGCCAGAGCGAGCAACACGCAGAACACCGCCGCGCCACCGCTCTTGATCAGGAAAGACCGGCGTGTCTTGAGATCGGCGCGCAGGAAGAGCGCGCCCACGATGCGATGGTCGTCATCGTCGGCCGTGATGGCCGTGGTGTATTCGAAGGCGTCGACACTCAGTCCCGGTTCCGGCGGTTTGGCGGGCAACTGCTCGTTGCTGGTATCGCCGCGTCGATATTCCGCCACCAACTTGCCGTCGGCATTGTAAAGGCCGCCCGCCACGATGTCCGGGTTGGCCCTCAGGTATTCGATCACCGATTGGGCTTCCTCGGCGACATCGAGATCGAGCGGAACCGCGCTCGAATAGCCGATCAGGTCGCCGAGGGTTCTCAGTTCATTCCCGACGCGCAACTCGAACCACAGGGAAACCAGCCAGACGAAAACGGAAAAGCCCGCCAGCACCGACACCGCCGCGATGGCCACCACGCCGCGACGCAGCTTGGTCCGGATCGGGATGGAGGGCTTGGACTTCATTCGGGCGGCGGCGGCGAATTGGCGATCGAATTCCTCAATCGACGGCGGTGGCCAGGCGGAGCAGGCGCGAACTCAGTTTCAGGCCCGCGGATCGGGCGGCGGCATAGTTCGACTTGCTGTAGGAAAGCTTGAGGCCATCCGCCGAGGGGATTAGCATCAGGATTCCCCCGGACGCGGCGAAGCCGGAGCTTTCGCCGACCGAGAGAGCGGCCGGGGCGCTCGATCGATAGGAACGCCAGCTCCCCTGGCTGCCGGACGAGACGAAAACGATGTCGCAACGGGCCGCGTCGCTCGCCGATCCGATCGAAATGACCGTTGCCCTGCCGCCCGCCACCGCCGCCGCGAGGCTCTTGATCGACGAACCGCCCAGAAAACCGATGGTGATCTTCCCGTCTCCGTTGCTGTCGGAGACGTAGGAAGGCAGCTTCCCGATCACGCCGGCCTTCTGCTGATTCGACGAAAGCTGGCCCCATGCCGACGACAACAGCCCGAGCCCGATGGCCGCGAAAAAGACAAATAGACGCCGCCCGTTGCCCTTGGGCAACGCGGATACCGCAAAACGGCTGCGACAGGGGGGCGGCATCTGGAGGGTTGGCAAAGAAAAGTGTGGAAGCGGAAAATCCCGCCGAAGAGCTTGCGTTTCGAGGTTCCTAAGTCCGATTTTTTCGGTTCCAGCGACCGGATTACAGGGGCTTTCCTCCCCTGAAGCGGAAAATGGCGAAAAACGTTACAAGTTTTTCCCAAAAAAATTGCGACGGTTGTTTTCGGAGTTTTCCCCGATCATCTCCCGGGCCGTCAGGGATTCTCCCGTTGCCACGGCACCTTGCCCGCTTGGTTGACGTGACGCAACAGCCCGTCGAACAGGTCCTGATACATCCGAGGCGCCTTTTCCCGCGGCACCGGATGGTCCTCCGCGGGATCGCTCTCGAGATTGAAGAGCTGATATTCCTCGAACCCCGTGTTTCTCAAGAGCTTCCAGTTGCCCCGACGAGCCGCGTGGTAGAGCAGGCCGCCATATTTCGCCCCGCCCTCGAGTCGGACCCAGAAAAACTCGCGATCCGATTCCGCTGGAAATGGCTTTCCCAACAGGAGAGGGGCGAAGCTGCGTCCGTCGATGGCGTGCTCCACCGGCACCCCCGCGATCTCCGCCAGAGTCGGGTAAAAGTCCATCGTCAGCGACAGGTGATCCCGATTGACGACTCCGGCGGGAATCCGGCCGGGCCAGGTGACGCTGGTCGCCACGCGGATGCCGCCTTCCCACATTTCCTGTTTGCCGCCGCGCCATGGATCGTTCCGCGCGCCCACCTCCTTCTGCCCGCCGTTGTCGGAGGTGAACACGACCAGCGTTTGCTCGCCCCATTGTCCGTTCCGTTTCATCGCCTCCAGGACGCGCCCGATGCTTGCGTCGAGATGCTCGATGAGCGCCACCAGCTTGGCTCGTTGTTCGGTCATTTCCGGCTCGCGGCGCTTCACCTTTTCCAGCCATTCCGCTGGCGGCTGGATCGGGGTGTGCGGCGCGTTGTAGGCGAGATAGAGGAAAAACGGTTCGTCACTCCCGGCGCGCTCTCTCAGAAAATCGATGCTCCAATCCGTGAAAATATCGGTCGCATGCCCTTCCGGCTCAATCGTTTCCTCGTTCAGGCGCATGTAGTTGATCCCGTGTCGAAGGTGGTTGTAATAATCGTCCATCATGTCCCCGAGAAATCCGTGAAAATGGTCGAATCCCCGATCCGTCGGACGATCCGGCGCCTCGAGACCGAGATGCCATTTCCCGACGATCCCCGTGCGGTAGCCGGCCTTTTTCAACTGTGCCGGCAACAGCGTGACATCGTCGCGCAGGTCGCCCCAACTCGTCACCCGGCCCTCCAGCGGCGTGCGAATCACCCCCGGCACCCCGGCATTGTCGGGATAAAGCCCCGTCATCAGCGAGGCCCGGGTGGGCGAACAGACCGGACAGTTCGCGTGGAAATTCTCGAAGCGCGTTCCGGCCGCCATCAGCGCGTCGATATTCGGAGACTTCAAATCGGGCGCCCCAAAACACGAAAGATCTCCCCAACCCAGGTCATCGACCATGATGAAGAGAATGTTCGGCGGTTTCTCCGCCGCGCGAACGGTGACGGGGTTCGGGCACGCCATCGCGCAGGCGAAAAAGGCGAGGAAAATCGGGACAAGTCGGTTGGGGGCGTTCATCATCGTCATGAAACTTCATCCTACAAAAAGTCCCGCCGGGGAGAAGGTCAATCCGCCATTCCATCCTTCCGGTTTCGCGCAAGCATGAAAACGATCGCCCTCTGGCTCTCAATTCTCGTCCTCTCCGCCATCTCTCCCTCGGGGAAGGCGGAGATTCCCCCGGCCATCCGGTCCCGTTCGGGGTTCTCCGGGCTGAAGGAGAAGCTGGAAAAGGAGAAAAAGGCCACGATTGCCTTTCTCGGCGGATCCATCACCCAGAACGGATCGGGACACGTCACGATGGTTCCCGATTGGCTCCGCGAACGCTTTCCCGAGGCCGAAATCGAAGTCATCAATGCCGGGCTCAGCTCCACCTGCTCGGTCAGCGGCGCCTTCCGGCTCGAGCGCGATGTCCTTGGCCGCGGACCGATCGACCTTCTCGTCGTCGAATTCGCGGTCAACGACGACCAGGACGCCGCCCACGACCGCTCCACCGCGATTCGCGGACTCGAGGGCATCGTGCGCCGGTTCCGAAAAGCCAACCCCGCCGCCGCGATCGTCTCCGTGCATTTCGTGAATCCCGAAATGCTGGACACGGTGCGGAAGGGCGGGGCGCCCGTCAGTATCGAAGCCCACGAAGCCGTTGACGAGCATTATGGCGTCACCTCCGTGAACATCGCCGCCGCGCTCGCCCGCGCGGTCGAACAGGGCGAGATGACCTGGGAAGACTACGGCGGCGTCCACCCGAAGCCGGAGGGCTACCGTTTTGCCTCGGATCGAATCGTCGAGGCGATCCAGGCCGGCTGGGACACGCCGGGATTTGGCGATTTGCCGGCGCCACTGGACGCGCATTCCTATGACGGCGCGGCGTGGGTCGATCCCCAGAGTGTCTCGTCATTGGGCGGCTGGCGATTCGCAAAAGTCGGCCCCGAGATCATGCCCGTCGGCTCGATTCGAAAGGATTACCTCGGGATGCCCTTGCTGCGCGGCGAATCGCCCGGCGATCACCTGTATTTCGACTTCCAGGGGCGCATGGTCGGCGCCTTCGTTCTCGCCGGCCCCGATGCCGGCGCCGTCGAGGTCAGCATCGACGGAGGGGACTGGAAACGCGTCGAACTGTTTCACAAACACAGCAAGGGACTCAACTACCCGCGAAGTGTGATCTTCGCCGACGATCTGGAACCCCGCTTTCACCAGATGGCCCTCCGGATCGCCGAGACCCGCCACGCGGAAAGCCAGGGCCACACGGTGAACATCCTCGGATTCGAGGTCAATCGCTGAGCCGCGCCCGCCCGGCCCAACAGGGTTAGGTCAGCGAGTCAACCCTGTTGAATCGACGAAACTCGCTCGTTCCCGTCCGGAAGCCCGTCGAAAAAGTCCACCAACCCCGTTTCCAGCGAATACTCGGCGCCGACGATGAGCAGCTTTCGCTCTTCCAGGCATTGCTCGAGGAATTCGGAACCGCAGCGGAGGTGATTGGCCGAAAATCGGACGTTCGCCCGGACGGCGAGCCTCATCAGTTCGTCGGGATCGTCCCGGATTTCGGTTTCGAGGAAGGGTTCCACCGACGGGCGCACCCGCTCGACGATCGAGCGCAGGTGGCTGGACTGTGAGCCTCCGCGCGGCCGCGTCATCTCCTCGATGGTCGCGGCCACGGCCCCGCAGCCGGAATGGCCGAGCACCACCACCAGACCGGTGCCGAATCGTTCCACGGCGAATTCGATGCTGCCGATCTGCGAGGGGGCGACCACGTTTCCGGCGATACGGATGACGAACAGGTCGCCGAGGCCCTGGTCAAAAATCAGCTCCGCCGGCACCCGCGAATCCGAACACCCGAGGATGATGGCGAACGGATTCTGGCCCGCCACCAGTTCGTTGCGCCGGGGCCCGTGATCCAACGCGTGACTGCCGGACTCGCCGGCCGCAAATCGTTCGTTTCCCGTCCGGAGAAAATGGAGCGCTTCGAGTTTGTCGATCATGGAAAGAAAAGCCACCGCCGGGCGGCGGTCCGCGCCAATGTGGACGTCCCCGAGCCCTTCGCAAGTCGGCAATGCCTCGCTCTGGATACATCGCCGATGGGAGATCGAAATGGCCCTTCCCTGAGGGGGTAAAGCGGCTTTTTCCCCGCCTGTCGCACCCGCGGAAGCGACTGTCGAATCGCTCACCGCGGCCCGAAGCGCACCCACGGCTCACCGTCTCGTCCTGAACGAGGCAAAATCGCGGTCGCCACCCACCGCGCCCGGACGGCGACGCCATTCAGCCGCATCGAATTCCTCCTCGCTCGCTGACGCCGCGCAACCCGGAGGCTCCGGGCCCCGGGTTGCTGGTCTTAGGTTCTCAGTTCTGCTCTCTCTTTCCGGTCGATCCAGGGTTGTTGGCTGGCAACCAGAAATTCATGAACTCGCGTCGTCCGGGCTCGGCCGACTCAGCCGGGCATCGCTCGGCGGGCGGGGGAGGTATCGGGGCCAATTCATGAGCGCACTTTATCGCGGCACAGAAATACTGCAAACAAAAACACTGTTCAAAAGAGTATTTTTTTGATTCGAATGGTTTTTCGAGCGTAAGACCTACGCCCAGCCCTTCGCGGCGGCGGCACGCGCCGCGTCACCGTCGAAAAAGGACGCCATCCGATCCCGCAGATCGCCGTAAAAGGTCTCCGCGATCTGCTCGAGGATCGCCGCCCGAGATCGGGCCGACTTTTCGCCGGCTTTCTCGGCCAGTTGCGCCCGCTCCTCGGAGACGCGTTCCTCGAACGCGCGCTCCAGATCCAGCAGATGCTCCATGAATTCCTTCGCGGCGCGGGAACGGTCGACTCCCTCGATCAGGGCGCGCTCCAGTGGCTTGTTGTGCGGGGAAAGGTGCAGCAGGCGGCTGCCGGCCAGTTCCTCCATGTAACGGTCGTAACTTTTCAGAAAGGCCTGCCGTTCGGTGTCGAAACGCACCTCCTCGCAGTCCACGAGCGTGTCGTAGGGGCCCGGTTTGGAGAAAAATTTCACGATCAGCGGAATCGTGTCCACCAGCATGAAGAGCAGCGCCAGCACCCCGTAGGCGATGAGGGCGAACTGGCCGCCTTCCTGTCCGGCGTTGAACAGCCGGTGCAGGGCCAACGTTTGCGTGAGGATGTCGCGGCGCGGCTCGGCCTTGATGGCGCCGATGCGCTCCTGCTCGTCGGTCCCGATGGCGGCCACTTCGCCCTGAAGGCGGGACATTTCCTCAAGACGGGTGTCGATCTGGGCCGAAATCGTGGAGCGGATGCCATTCTGTTGCTCGACGAATTGCTCCGCCTGCGCGCTTTGCACCTGGCGCTTGAGGTCCGCGATCCGCTCGCGCTCGGCTTTCAGGCGCTCGGATTTCTCCGCCGCGATGGCGACGAATTCCGCGGTGACCTGCTCCTCGGCGGCCTTTTTCGCGGTGGCGAGGTCGTTGCGCACCGTGGTCAGGTAGGCGAGGGAATCGCCCAACCGCTTCGCTTCGTCGCGCCGCCAGGCCAGTTGATCGTCCTGAATGCTCCGGGCGCGCGGGCCGAGACCCACGATGCCGCTGCGCTGGCCGTTGACTTCGCGCTCGAATTCCGTCTGCCAGTAGTTCAGCTCGCCCTGCATTTTCTCGTAGCTGGCGGTCTCGTCGGCGAACTGCCGGTCGGCGTTGGCGATTTTCTCCGCGATGGGGGCGGTGACTTCCGCCAGCTTCGCCTCCATGGCGGCCCGCGTCTCCGGATCGAGATCGGCCGTCGGATCCTCCACCGCCGCGTTCGGGTCTTCGACGAGAAACTCGGCCTTGAAGGTGTCGTTCCACTTCTCCCGCTGGGTCGCGATGTCGGTTTCGAGCGCGGCGACTTTGGTTTCGACGACCTTTTTCCGTTCGTTGGCGTCGGCCCGCACCGAGGCGATCTCGGCGTCGCGTTCCTCCTCGATGACGGAGCGGATCGTGTCCTGGAACAGCAGCAGCGTCAGCGGATGGGAAATGGTCAGCCCCATCAGGATCGCGACCACCATGCGCAGGAAAAACTGGCCCAGCTTTCGGGTAAACCGCTGATAGGACCGGTAAGTCGCCAGCAACGCCCGGTCGATGGTCAGAATGATAAAGGCCCAAGCCAGGGCCACGGGAACGATGACACGCCATTCGTCCGTGAGCGTCGAGAGCGCGTAGGCGCAGGCGATCAGGGCGAAGACGGTGGGGACCAGAACCGTCGCCCCAAAGGCGACATACTTGCGCTGCTCCCAATTCGGGCATTGCTCAAGCGTCTCGGCGCCGGCGCCGGACAGCCAGAAGAACAGATGCTTCATTTTATGGTTGTTCATGGTGCTTTCAGGGGGTTGAGATCTGTTGAGAGGTCGAGTGATTCTCAAATTCTTAAAGAATTCTCGATATTTTGCAATTCTTAATTTTCAGAATTGAGGCGAGGGCGAATACCACGACCGCTCCCTGACCACTGGCGATCCCTCACCAATCGCAATCCGGAACCCGGGAAGCCGCGCCTCAGTTCAGCGGCTCGATCCGCAGGATCGCCAGCCATTCCCCGGCGGACTCGGGATCGTTGAGAATCACGGCGCCGGGCCCCAGTTTTCCCTGGGCATCGAGGGCCGGTTCGCCCTCCGCGAGCGCGGCGGCGGACCGGCGCTCGATGGAAAAACGCGCGCGCAGATTGGGCGCGGCGCGACGGGACAGTTCGAGCGTCACCCGGCCCATCGTGGCGCGGGCATTGATCTCGCAAACCGTGCGCGCCTTCAGCGACCCATCGCGCGGATCGCGATAGACGAAGGCGTCGATACCGGCCGGACCCCGATGGTCGCCGAGACCGAGCCATCGTTCCATCTCCCGGACGAGCGGCTCCCCCGGATCGTAAGCCGGAAGGACCTCCCTCATCAGAAATCGGGCCAGGTCCTCCGGCAGGCCCCGGCAAAATTTCGGGCCCGCCAAATTGCCGAGATGCCGCCCGTTCCCGTCCACAATCTGGCGGGTGAACCCCAGGCGCCGCGTGGCGCCGTCGTGATCCCGTTCGAATTGCGCCGAATAATCGAATACCCGCTCCACCCAAGGCTCCACGACGACCCAACCCTGTTGGGTGGCCGACCCAACCCTGTTGGGTGACAGGGTTTCCCCGGGCCGAATTCGGACCAGACCCCGTCCCGAGGCCGCGTAGGGATGCTTGAGGACCACCGTCGTCTCCGGTCCCCAGTCCTCGCGAAGCCTGGCGACGGCCCCGTCGATCGCATCGAGTCCCTCGCAGACGATGGAAGGGAATTCCGGATCGGCCTTTTCCCGCCACCACAGGACTTGCTCGATTTTCGAAAAAAGGCGGCGGCGCTCCTCGGAAAAAAGGCGCGCGGTCCGATCTTCCCGCCGGGTCAGGTTCGCTCGCAGGGGTGCGAACAACTCCGCCGCGCGTGGACACCAGGCCCACGGCCGAAAACCGGCAATCTTGCGGCGGGCGATCAGGCTTCCGGGCGGAATCCCTCCCGTTTCGGCATCGAGCGCTTCGAACTCGGGAAGGTCGATACCCAGCCGTCGGAGGCGTTCCCGATGGGCGCGGGTGGGTATCGCGCGCACCAGCACCACATCGTCCCGCCGGGCGAGAAAGGCGGGCAAGGTCTCGAGGTCGGCGATGAATCGCTCGATGGTCTGGCGCGGATGATAGGCCGCCAGCGAGGGCGCCGCGACGACGTCTTCCGCGTCCGGATTGAACCAGTGAACGGTCGGGGTCCGGCCTTTCGATCGCTCGAAAACCGACAGTTCACGGACAAAATCGGGATCGAGCCCGGCGGCGATGCGGCCTTCGGCGTTGTAGGCGGCGCCGTTTCCCTTCGCCCGGCTCGGAGAGAGCGGAAAAGCGAGGTGTTTCCGGAAGGCTTCCCAATCCGTCTCGTCCCGGCTCTTCCACCGGCGGAACCACGTCAGCCCGTAGCCGACGTGACCGATTTCGTCCTCGTAGATTCGCTCGAGGATGCGGGCCGATTTGGTGTCGCCGGCTTCGCGAAGGATGGCGCCGTAGTGGCGGGCGTAGTCGAGATTCGCCTGTTCGAAGGTCAGGCAGAGACGCGTCACGTAGTCGAGCGGGGTCTCCATCGGCGCCACGGCATCCCAGAAGAAACGGCTCACGGGCTGACTGCCAAAGGGCACGCCGCACTCCCGCATCCGCTCGACATACCAGCGGGTGTGGCGTTGCTCCTCCCGGAGGGTGCGTAGAAGGCCGGCGCGGAATTCCGCCGGGGCGTCGGGGAATTTCAGCAGCGCCAGCGCCATCAATTCGGAGGCGAGCATCTCGTGGTTGCCGAAAAAGTGAAAAAGCGTTCCCCGGCTCTCCTCTTCAACCAATTGGGGGCGGGAGGGCAGGGGAGCCCGATCGTGTTCGCGCGGTTTTCGCGGCACCAGCGTCACCGGGCGTCCCGGTTCAGGCGTTTTCGAGGCGGGAATCGCCCGCGCGAACGCCGTCTCCGGCTCGTCGATCAGCGTATCGAGCGGCTCGAGCCGGAGCTTTTCCTCCAGATCGTCCGAAAACAGGATTCGCTCGGCATATTCCGTGAAGGTCACGAGATCGCTCTCTATAGCATATCCCGGGATGGGGCGCAGAATGGGATTGTGCGGAATCGCGGGTTTCTGTTATGAATGAAAGGGCAAAACAGAGAGGAGACCAACGATGACTTACCGGTTCAATCTGACGAAGACAATCGCCCTGGGCCCGCTGGCGGGAGCGGCGTTCGTCGCGGCGGCGCTGGCGATCCCGAATCAGGTTGGCGTCGGATTCATCAATCTCGCGGGCATGCGCCTGGAAGATTTCGCGGCTCAACCGGCGGTCTGGGAGCGCGACGCCAAGCTCGCGGGCGACTGGAAACTCTGGCGGGACGATTCCGTGAAAGACACCGCCTTCGAAGTCCTGAAGCTCGAGCAGTCGGCCGTCGTCTTCGGCGTCGATTCCTCGGAGGTGGTTCTGTGGCGTCGGGAGGGAAAACTCGAGCGCTTGACGGTCCGCTTCGAATCCGATCGGCGCGGAAACGGCGGATTCGAAACGCTGGAGCGGAATGTTCGGACCAACCTCTCCGTCTGGGCGGATTCCGGATCGTCAAAGGGAGAGGGAGGCGAAATTTTCTCGAAGGGCGCGGTCGAGATCCTGCTGCAAACCGACGCCAGGGAAAAGACGGTGCGGGCGATTTTCACCCGGTCGCCGCGGACATCATGACCCGGCGGAAACGGAGCCGGCTCGGTCGTCTCGTCGGCGCCGCGATGGTGACCTGTCTCGGGCTCGCGGGAGAGGGAAATGGGGCGCCATTTCCCGAAGGAGCCCTGACCGGGGCGAGCCGGTGGGACGATCCCGCGTTCCTGGCGGGATTCCGGGCCACGGCAATTCCTTCGCGCATCGCCCACCGGCCCTGGCCGGACCCGGGCGTCGTGCTCGGGCGGGTTCCGCACTCGGTCATCGGGCGCTTTGACGGGGACCGGCTTCGTTCGATCACGGTGCTGATGCTGGATTCGGGAACGCATTTCGGCTACGTGCCGCGGACCGAGGCCGACACGGTCGAAAAGGAAAACCGCGAAGCTTTCCAGGCCCTGTACGCGACCACCGCGACGGAGACCCGCGCCGCGCTGGCGAAACTGGCGGGCGGAAGCGGTCCGCTGCCGCTGGAGCTGGGAACCGAGCCGATGCTCAGGCAAACCGTCTTTCTGTATTCCAGCGGCGACCTGTTCGCGCGCCTCCATGTCGTCGAGGAGCAGTTGGTCAAAGTCACCGTCTTTCGCGACGAGGCGGACGCCCGGAACTGGATCGATCCGGCGGAGCGCGAGCGAAAAGATCGCGACCGGCTCTCCGACTACGGCAAGCGGACGGAGCGCCGGGAAAACGGCGATGTGCTGCTGAGCGACATTCCGCTTCTGCCTCAGGGCGACCGGGCCTATTGCGGCGTCTCGGCCCTGTCGATGACGATGCAATACTTGGGTCTGAATCTCGACACGGAAGACTACGCCGCCGCGTCGGGCATCCGATACGGCAGCACCAAAGGATCCCAGATTCGCGAGACCTACGACGCGGCGGCGGCGGAAGCCGGGTTTCGCCTGTCCCGGGCGACGAAATTCGATTTCAAGAAGGCGAAGGAATCGATCGACAACGGCATCCCCGTGCTCGTCTGGCGTCGGTGGAACCAGGAGCGCGATTACCTGCACACTCAGTTTGCCGCGAAGTTCTCCCGCGATCCCGCAGCGACGCTCCCGCGCGCCGATGCCGCCGACCGGTCCACCTGGCCGGGGAAAATCTCCTTCACCCACGCGACGGTGATCAACGGTTACAACGAAAGGCGGGGCGAGCTGATTTTCTCGGAGAGTTGGACCGAATCCGTCCGCGACCGCCGGATGCGGGTCGAGGAGATGGAGGGAACGGCCTACTACACGTTTTATCTGCGACTTTGAGGATCGCATGACTGCCCCCCGCGGATCGAAAGGATTATCGAAAGGATTGAATCGGCGAGCCTTTCCAGCGAATCACGGGACGCGGAATTCCTCCGGCACCAGCCAGACCGGCGGCGGAAGCTCGGGCAGGCGGTAGAGGTCGAAAATCAGCCGCTGATATTCACCCGCGAGCATTTCGGGATTCTTCGCCCGCGATTCCAGATGGTCGCGATGAATCCGGGCGACATTCGCGATTTCATTGTCGTAAAAAAAGATGGCCCCGCGCTTGAGGTTTCCATCATCGGCAAGATAGAGACAGCCCATTGATTCCGCGGCGGCAGCGAAAGAGCTTGGCGGTTTCCCCCTGCCAGTGGGGATCTCCCAGAGTCTGATTTTTCCATCCGCGCAAGCCGCCGCGAGCAGCGGCAGCCGATGGTGAAAGGCCAGATCAGTGACCGCCGCGCCTCCGGTGTCGAGCGGATCGCACAGTGGCTGACCGCTTTTGACCAGCCAAAGATGAATTTTGCCCGCCTGATCGCCGGTCGCGCAAACCACGGACTCCTCATCCATTTCCATGGACAGGATCGGCGCGGTACCGGGCTGAAAACGCCCCGTGGAACGGGCCCTGTCATCATTCAGATCCCAGAACCGCACCTCGCCATCCATGGAGCCCGTCACGAGACGTTGAGATTCCCGATCCACCCGCAGTTGAGTCACTGGCCTCCGGTTCAGGCGCCTGCCACCAGACTCGTTGCCGCTGTCCAGACTCACCGCTTGCACGGTGAAGCTATTACCTCCGGCCAGAGCCAGTCGATTGTTCCGCGTGACTTGGATGTCGGCGATGTCGTCCTCGATTAACATGGGGCGACTTCCAATCCGCTTTCCCTCTCTCCAGTTCCAAACGCTCACCGCGCTAAAGGGATACTCCACCATCACCAAACGAAAAGTGTTGGGAGAGAACGCGACAAATTTCACCAAATTGTCAAAACGCCCATCGCGTTCGGGATAGCGTCGCCGCCAATCCTGCAACTCCCAATCCGGGAGCCCCAGGCCCTTCACTTCGGAGACTTTCACCGGTGGCTTCCCATTTTCCGGATCCAGATCGAAGACCCGCGCCATGTGTTCGGCATCGCCGACCGCGAGATAGCGCCCGTTTCGAGTCGATGCCAGCGCGGTCACGTCCGATCCGAGTTCGATCGTCAGGGCTTCCTTCTCAGGTAAAGGAGGTAGAAAGCGAATCCGCAGCGACGTGGTCGAATCGGCGGTCACCGCATAGTGAGCCTCACGGTTGACCAGCGCGGCAAAGCGGCTCTCTCGCCGGTCATGAACATAGAGGCCGCGGTGAGGCCAGGTCGCGAGGATTTTCCCGCCAAAGCCCTCCGCCAGAAAGGCGCTCTCCGCCTCTTGGGAAGTCGCCAAGAATTGCGTGCCGTGCCCCGTGAAATCCACCGCATCCACCGGGGACCCCACATCGACGACCCACGGCTCCCAACGCCGGGGAATCGTGCTCCACATCCGAGCGTGGCCACTCCGCCCTACCAGAAGACGCTCTCCGTCGGGAGAAAAGGCGATCGAAAGAACGCGTTCTCCCCCCTCCACAGGTTCGGCCAACGGCTGCCCGGATTTCCAATCCCACAGCATTAATGTCCCGATCGCGGTCAGACTGGCGAGCAGGTCCGGGTTTCCCGGGCAAAAGCGTATCTGCTCCACCATTTCCGAATGCGGCAATTCCGCCAAGCGCCGCCCGGACTCGGCGTCCCAGACAATGACTCGCGAATCAGAGGTCCCACCCGCCAGAAATCGATTGTCGCCAGACAGGCAAAGACCGCGAAAGGCGGAGGCTCCCTCGACTTGGTCCATCCAGACGCGTTCCTGTCGATCCCCCAGATCCCGCCACCGCGTCACGAACTCCCACTGCCCGGCGACGAAAAAATTTCCCCCGGATCCAATCTGGACCGAGTTGATCATCAGGGGCCGCCATTCGTCGGGACCCAGGCGAATGCCCGTCCGAACCAATTGATCCGATTCGAAGTCCCACCGCCACACGCGCGCGTCCGCCTCCTGCTTCGTATAGTAGAGCGATTTCCCATCCGCCGAGAATTGGATTCGGGCAAAGTCGGGGCGGCTCAATTCGCGGAGCGGAAGGGAGACCATCAGGTTGCCCGGATCACGCACATCGTAAATGGCCACACCTCCGAATTTCGCCCCCTTTTCGTTCCTCGACATAGAGGAAACCGCCAGTTTCTCTCCATCCTGAGAAAAAGCCAGACGCCCGCCGGCGTGAGGCAGCTCCAATCGGCTTAGGATTCCATCCGGACCCGCCAATACCAACACCGAGGCTTTCGCTTCACCGCTCGGATCAAAGTGGTCCATCAATGCCGCCAGATATCGGCCATTCGGGGAGATCTTCAGATCGACGGTTCTCAGGTTTCCCGGAAGAATCAGCCGCTCCGCCAGTGTTTCCGCATCCCAAATTCCGAAACCGATCTGATCGCTGCCAAGCCCGATGGCAAACCAACTCCCATCCGGCGCAAATACCGGATGAGTGCCTTCTCCGGGAAACTTCACCGACGGCGAGGCCCGGTAAACGGTGGAGAACTGCTTCATCGCCGCCATCAGCGAAGCCCTGGCTTCGCGCTGGTCGGGGTCGAGCCGCACCGCTCTGGCCAGGTAAGCCAAGGCTTCGGCCCGCGCGCCGGACACCCATTGCTGCCTCGCCACTCGAATCAAAGAACGCACCTCTGAATCCCGAGCCGCCCTTTCTCCCGTCTCCGCCTGGGTTCGCAGGACGACCTGCTCCGCGAGGAACCGCTCCCTCTGCCAGAACCACATCGCGACCGCCACCGTCAGGCCAGCCATCGCGGTAAATCCGGCCACCCACCGCCCTCGATGCCGGGCGATGTGCTTCCCCAGCCAGTAAGAAACGGTGAGCGGCTGGGCGGCGACGGTCTCGCCCGCCAGATACCGCCGCAGGTCGCGCCCAAACTCCCCGGCGGAGTCGTAGCGGTCGTTCGGCGACACGGCGAGCGCCTTCATCAGGATCGCTTGCAGATCTCGTGAAATCCGCCGGCCGTGGCGCCGCGCGACCTCGTCCGGAGACCGCGCATCCGTCTCGGCCACCGCGCGCAGAAAATCCCAGGAAGCTTTGCCAGCCGAGGAATGGGCATAGTCGCCGGTCAATTGACGATACAGAATGGTTCCCAGCGCATACACATCGGTCCGGATGTCGCAACGAACCGATTCTCCTCGCGCCTGCTCCGGCGCCATGTGCTGCGGCGTGCCGAACACCTCCCCGTCCCTCGACAAGGTCATGGCCGGATCGGGACCGAACAAATCGGAGCGGATCTCGCTTTCCTCCAAGGCCCGAGCCACACCGAAGTCGAGAACCTTGGGAATCCCCTCCGGCGTCACGATGACATTGCCCGGTTTCAGATCCCGGTGGATGACCCCATTCCGGTGGGCATGCTCCACGGCCTCGCAGACTTCGACCATGAGACTCAAGCATTCGGTCTCGCCGAGTCCGTCCACCGGGAGCGGCTCGCCCTCGATTCGTTCCATCGTGAAAAAGGGCGCGCCGGTGGCCTCGTCGATTCCGGAATCGTAAACCCGGGCAATCCCCGGATGCTCCAACCGCGCCGCGATGGCAATCTCACGCCGGAACCGCGAGTCCGCGGCGTTCCGGCGTCCCCGTTTCGCGACATCCACATAGCGCAGTTGCTTCAGGGCCACGATGCGACCAGTGCCGGGTTCGCGCGCCTCCCATACCACCCCCATGCCGCCCTCTCCGAGTTTCGAGAGCAACGCGTAGCCATTGACCCGTCCCAGCGACGGCTCGGATTCCAACGGAGGAGATCCGGTCAGCGCCGCGTCAAAAAGCTTGGGATAATCGGGATCGTTCTCCATCGGACAGAGCCAGGATGACTTCACCAAGGCGCGCCGTAAATCGAATGAACGGACCGGCACGGTCGTCGACAGCGATCACAAGAAAAACGGCGATCTCCCATGAGGCTGACCATGAATCAATCCCCGCCGGGAAGGCAAAGGAATTCTGAACATCGTTGGTGTCATTTTCCCCTCTCCCGCTTCACCCGAAGCGCCTCCTCGATTTTCCCCGCCTTGGTCAGTTCCTGCTGGTACGCCGCCATTGCCGCGTCCCGTTCGGCGGCCAGGGGCTTCGCCCGCTCATCTCGGGCGCTTCCCAGCTTGCCCAATTCCGCGCGATAGGTCGCGAAAAACTGAAGAAGCTTGGCCGGACGTTTCGCGGGAGGCGATTCCACAGCGATTTCAGCTTCGGATGGCACCCCTCTTCCGTCTTTCAGTTGCTCACCCGCGCGTTGCCAAGCCAGCATCGCGTCGAGGTCTCCGGCGCTTCGCGCGGCGTCTTCCTCGCGTTTCAGCGCGGCCACAATCTGACTGTCCAGTTTGGCTACCGCTTCGACATAGGGTTGGTTCACGATAACTTCGAACTGATCGCGAATCCGGCCATCGATCTCGGCGAGGCGCAAGGAAACCGGGTCGGAAGGGGCACTCCGGGACGGCCGCGTCGTTTCAATCGCTTTCCTTGGAATCTCGGCCGGCGGTGCGCTCACCAAACTTCCAACGACCTTTGTCGATTCGGGATCCTTGATTCGCCAAATCTCGACCGTCCCGGCATCAGGATCGAAACGGGCTCCGCGTTCGGCCTCCCCCCAGTGAATGACGATTTCGTTCTTCGCGATCACCGAGTAGGGCAATTTGGTTTCGAGTGGCCTTGCCTTCGGCTTCCAGATCACTTTTTCCAAGGTCACCTCGATCGTGGTGTCTCCGCGACTGCCGCCCGTGCCGTCGAAAAACGACCACTCGCTCCCGATGATTCGCGGGTCCAGTAACGGAGCGGTCCGCTGGATCCACGCCACCCTCCACACCTCTTTGTCCACATACACATCGAGATCGATTTCGTCGCGGATCGTCCGCAGCTTTTCCAAAACCAATCGCGCACCGTCTGGCGAATCCTCATGAGCCCAGCCGGTCCAGCTTCCATCCTCCAGTTTGGCGGCGATGAATCGCCCGGCACCGCGAATCGCGATCACCCGGGGCGCATTCTCGGGTGGCATCACGCGATTCGAATCCCCCCAAGTCAGCAATCGCCCGTCGCGAGTCAACCCCACGAACCCATTGATCAATCTGTCCACATCGCTGAACCGCTCACTGCCGTGAGTGGGAACAACCCCGTTCGCCTTAACGTAGCGGATCGTTCCGTCTTCGCGCAAAAAGGTGACGCCACAGTTGGATGCCACCACTTTGGCGACGTCTCCCGCCTCCTCCGGAGTCGGTTGATAGGTCTCCGCCGGTTCTTCCGGCAGAATGTTCCAGATCCTTGCGGAACCATCCAGGAATACACCCGCCGCAAACCGATGTTCGGCGTCAAACAGGCGTAACCCGGAAATCTCGCCAATGCGCTGTTGCAGATTCTTGCCCCAAATATGAAGCCGCCCGTCTCGATCCAGGGCGCAATTCTGACGGCCTATCATTCCCGATGGTCCGATCCCCGTGATCGGCGCCTGAGGCCGATCCTCCTCCTTTCCGAACACCACCAATTCTCCGGTCGCCCGAACCGCATTCCAAGATCTGGACCGAATCGAGCAGGCGACATAGTCCGCCTGGGAATCCGGTGGCTCGATCGGCACCAGTTTGTCCCCGTCCAAATAGAACCCAAAGGCGTGAATTCGGCCCATCAGCACCGGGACGGAGCGATCGGTGCCGGCATTCTCTTTCTGCTCACTCGTTGAGTTCGACCTCTTTTCATCCATCGGCTCGATCCACACCATCAGCGACTTCTTCTTCGGGCCATCCCCTGTAATCGTGAGATCGATGGCGCGACTGAGATCGACGGCTTCGCAGGCCTTCCGGAAATCCTCCAGAAACGCCCCATCGTCACCGATAGAAGCCGCAAATCGCCACCGACCGTCTCCGGCGGTTCGATAGGCGCTGAGACCATGCCCAAAGCGCAAGCGCTCCACCGAACCGACCACTTCTCCCCGTGGCTCTCCCTTTTCTCCAAAGACGTTTCCCTTCGAGTCGAGAAACCGGATCGTGTTGTGATTCCCGCTCATCGCGACAATCCGCGTGTCGGGAGGAAAAGGAATCGGCTTTTCCCCATCGTAGGCATCCCAGGCGAGGATGGAACCATCCTTTTTCAGCACGGCCGTCAATTTCATGGTGGCTTCGATGGCGACCACATCCCGGAGCCTTTCGGCCTCCGGCGTAAAAAATCGAGCGCCGTCGTTTCCCGACCAAGAAACCACCGTTCCATCCCGTCGCAGAGCGAGCGGTGCGAACCCAGCCTTGGCATCCACAAAATCGTCGCCCTTCGGCACCGGTGCCCATTCAGGGGTGCTTCCCAGCGATCCGTCCGGCTTCACCCAAACCGCACGACTGTCCCAATCGAACGCCAATGCGATGATCGGCCCCTCCACGTCGCCTACGTGGGGCGCCGTTCCGTTGCATTTCAGCACCTCCCCATCCTCACCGATCGCCCACCAGTGGCCCGCTCCGACGTTGTTCGATCCCACCGAAACGACGGGCCTGTTCCTCCAGTCATCGGGAATCGGCAGCGGCACTGCTTTGCCGACCTTCTCGTCCCACCAGATGCCGCGAAGGACGCCGGCGGTCTTCGGCGGGCGCAGGGGTAATGAAACGGTTTCGATCTGGGCCGACCCCGGTTTCGCGTCATTCGATGGCACCGGATCAATCCAGAGCAGCACCGCTCGCCCCTTGGTCCCGTCTCCCGTGATACTGAGATCGATCGCGGAGTCCAATGTCTGCGCATCGCAGGCTTTCTTAAATTCGCGGAGCCACTCCCCGTCGTTTCCCGGCTGAGCCCAGAATCGCCACTTCTCATCCACTCCCTTGGCGGCACCCATCGCATGGCCATAACGAAGCTCCGAGACAGGGCCGCCACCAGTGTCGCGCGGCTTTCCATCGGGATACTGAATGCCACCGTTGGAGTTGATCAGCAGAATGGAATTGTGATTCGAACTGAGCGCCACGGCGCCGGTCCCCGGTGGCAAGGAGACTGGCTTTAGCCCTTCCTCCCGATCCCAGAGAGTCACCTTTCCCGCTCGATCAAGCACCGCCCCATACTGGCCAGCCGCCTCAATGGCGACAATGTCCCGAAAGGTTTCGACCGGGGGATGGAAATCCTTCCCAACGGATCTGGATTCGGCCCAGTAAGCCACCGTCCCGTCCTTGCGAAGCGCCAGGGCGAATGAGTTCGCCACCTTCACATCGACGAAGTCATTGCCCTCCGGCACCGAAGGGATCGGCCCCTTTTCCCAAACGCCGAGCGATCCGTCTTTGTTCAACCAAGCTTCCGCACGTTCCCAATCGAAGGCGACGGCTTCCGTCAATGCCGAGATTTCCCCCGGTTCGGTTCCGTCGAATCTCAGGACTCCCCCGTCCTCCGCGATCGCCCACCACCGGATCTCGCCGTAGTTGTGCGATCCCACCGACACGACGGGCCTGTTCTTCCAACCATCGGGAATCGGCAGCGGCACTGCTTTGCCGACCTTCTCGTCCCACCAGACGCCGCGAAGGACGCCGGCAGTTCTGGTCTTGGGAGCCGACGCGACCTCCCTCACCCACCAGGTATTTTCCGGGTAATTGAAACGGGTAAAATCTCCGTTGAACAGGCCGCTCCCGGTATTTCCATCGCTGAATTTCCAGGTGATCCGGTTTGGACTCTCCACCGTGAAGGGCAGTCGCGATCCCACCGACCCGTCGCTCAACTCGAACGCCACCCGATCCCCGGAGAAGGCCATCGCCTGATAGCGTTCGCCCGGTGCGGGTTTCTCCCGCCGCCATCGCGTGCCGTCGATCTTGGGTTGAATACCAATCTCTGCGTCGTTTGAAAGCCCGATTCGCTCCAGAGTGTCATTCCCATTCACGGTCAGCTTCGTGAGATCGTCCGACGGGGTAATGATCATTTCCTTTCCGTCGCTCCAATTCGCTATGATCTGACGGTCCATAGTGATCACGAATGGAATCGAGACTTCCCTCCCGTCTTCTCGCTCTATCAGAATTTCAGTGCCTGCAAAGGTCCAGATCCCCCCGTCGATCTTGGGACCAGCCGCCCGCCGCCATCGCGTGCCGTCGATTTTCGTGAAAAGGTCGGGACTCCCCACCTTTCCTTCTGCACCTCGCGGCTTTCCGATCCGGGTGATCGACATCGGACCGGAGTGCACCTTGTGGTCAAAAAACCGTCCGGTCGTGTAGGCTTTTCCAAACTCGAGAAAGTTCGCGTCGTCCGATTGCTTCCACCGGAACTCTCGACGGAACGGCGTGTTTGTCGCGACGAGCCCGTACGTTTGTCCAGACGGAGTCGAGAACGACGCGACCCTTTCATCGAACCTAATGACAAAGGGTTTTTCCGAATGTTCGACACGCCATTCGCTCCCTCCCACGTAGAAGGCCAACTCTTCGTCCTCCGTGGCGAATCGAGGTCCACTCTCGACCGTGAATTCCGTGCCATCACTCAAGTGGAATGTTGAATTATCACCTGAAAAGGAAGCGGTCGCCTTGTCGCCGTTAGCCCAGAACCACGTCACCTTCCCCTCGTCCGAGAGTTCGATCGGATAGCGCACATCCTTTCCGTCGAGATTTCGAAGCAACATGACTCCGGTTGTCAGAAATCGAATCGAGTTCCCGGAATTCGTGGTGCGATAATAAGTTCGACCCGCAATTCGATCCAAAAAATCGCCTGAGTCGTCAGGCTTTACCGATAAATCGCCACCCCCGTTGTTTTGCCCAACCCCGATGGTCGCATCAGACCGAACCCTCACGTCCCTCTGATCCGCGCCACCCAACCACCAGATCGCAAGCCCTGCCGCCGCCGCAAGCCCTACCAAAACCGCGCCGATCCCCGCCCACCTTGGTCCTTGCCGATTCCGCCCGACTTTCCCTCGGCGCGACGCTGCCGCTGGGCGCTCGCCTCGATTCACCGCACTCGGCACCGCCTCCGGGGCGGGCGTGGGCGCGGGATTAAGCCGTATCCCGTCGACATCCGTCCGCAGATCCGTCGCGCTCTGGTAGCGCTCGGCCGGATCGACCTCCATGGCGCGAAAGACCACATCGTCGAGCCGCATATCCAGCGCCTTCACCTTCTGGCTGGGAGGTTTGACCGCGCCCCTCGGGATCTCCCCGGTCAGCATCTCGTAAAACATCACCCCGAGACTGTATAGGTCCGCCCGGTGATCCACCGCGCCCGTGGCGGCCATCTGCTCGGGGGCGACATAGTGCGGCGTGCCCATCGCCATCCCGGTCATGGTCAGCCCCATCAATTCGGTCGATGAGGGACGCCCCGCCGCGGCCGCGCCATCCACCAGCTTCGCCAGGCCGAAATCGCCCACCTTCAGGATGCCCTTGCTGTTGACGAAAATGTTGGCCGGCTTGATGTCGCGATGCACGAAGCCCTCGCCGTGCGCGTACTCCAGCGCGTCGCAGATTTGGCTCACCGCGTTCAGCGCGTCCGCCGCGTCGAGACCGCCGCCATGAATGAGCCGGTGCAGGTCCGTGCCGTCCACAAACTCCATCACGAAGTAGTGATGGCCGCCCGCCGTGGTGCCGAAATCGTAGATTTGCACGATGTTCGGGTGATTGAGCCGAGCCATCGCCTTGGCCTCGCGGCGGAAGCGTGCCTCGAACTCAGGGTCCGCGCCCAGCTCCGGCGGCAGCAGCTTGATCGCCACCGGTCGGTCGAGACTGGCCTGCGTCCCCCGATAGACCGCGCCCATGCCGCCGCGGCCCAGGATTCCCGTCACCGCGTAGCCCGGCAACATGGCCGCGACCTCGTCCGGCAGGGGCGGCTCCCATTGTCCCGGCGGAGTGGCCACCGGAGCCGGAGACGCCGCGTCGAAGAGGCGCCCGTAGCTGGAGTTCGTCGGTTGTTCAGGGGAGTCTGGACGATTTTCCATGAGAAATGAGCGCGTGAAATTCGATTCAACCCTGTTGGCCCGGCGACCCAACCCTGTTCACTCGATCCACAGGGCAAAGGCAAACCCCTTCCCCTTGTCGTCCTCCCACCGGGTCCCGATCGCGAGATCCTTGATCGGCCCCGACGCGCCCTGAAGCCGCGATTCCAGTTCCCGGGCAAAGCGGCCCCGATCCTGCTCGTATAAATTGGCCACCTGCCAGCGTCCGGTATTGGAAAGTACCACTTTGACTCTCGGCCCGTTCCAGATGGCCACCGCATTTTTTTTCATCGACGCGTCCATTGCCGCCCCAAACGGCTCGGTTGAGACCCGTTTGGGAAACCATCCCCCGATCGTGTTGAGCACCTCGCCCTCGTCGGTCAGGAGCATCGGCGTCTCCCTGATGCCACTGCGCACCTCCACGATCTTCGCCCGGCTCGATTTTGCCTCGACTTCCGGCAAGCGGACACCGCCCTCTTTCTTTAGCCGGGTAGCCTCTCCCAGACAGGCCACGACCACGCCTCCCTCGGGTTTCGCGCCCCAGACGCCGTATCGATAGGGTGCGTGGGCCGTCACGCCGGCGAACGCCTTTTCGATGGCGGTCCGCTCCTCCTGAGTGAAGCCCTCTCCCCACAGCAATGCCCGGCCATCCTTCATCGTCGCGATGCCGCCGCCGTTGCAGTGGCTGGCGACGACCACTTCTCGAGCGGGAATGGAAATGCCATTGTGGCGAATCGGACCGCTGTCATCGATCGTGAAGGTATCGTCTTCGTGGAACAACAGCGCGCCGTCCTCGCGTGGAATCATCCGCCAGATCCCGGTCATTCCGTTCAGCTTGTCGCGGGTGGAAACCAGCGTCCCGTCGGCACGGAGGGCGATCCAGCCGTCATCAAGCAGAGCCACTTTTACAAAATCCGTGATCCCCTCGGCCCGGGTCAGATCGACATCGGTGTCGCCCGGCCAGACCTTCCCGAAGCCGTTCAACTTGCCCGGCCTGCCGGGGTCGTAGCTCCGGGTCGGCCAGTTGCGTTTCGGGATATCGAGTTGCAGGGGAAACTTTGGCGCGGCGGCGGGCTTCGCCCCTTTAGCCGCCATGGGGCGGGCAATCGCCTGGGCTTCCTCCCCGATCAGGGCCGCCAGTTCGTTGCGAAGCCCACGAATGGCGAGGGCGTCATCGATCCGGTAGGCCACGGTCAGTTCACTCTCGATGCCGCCCAGCGCGTCGCGGTAGGTGGAAATCAGCGGCACGATGGCCTCGGATCGCTTCCGGAGGAGCCCGGTGACATTCTCCACCAGTTTCCCCCGGAGCCCTTCCAGGCCGGGATTGAGGGATTGTGAGGAAATCTCGGCGCCATCGGCCAAACTTTTCCAAGACTCTGCAAGACGTTTCTCTGCCCGAATCGCCACGACCTCTTCCAATTCGCCGCGACCAGTCGCATCTTTTTCCGCGGCATCGAGCGCTCGCCGGTAGCCGGAGATCAGATCGGAGAAAGCCACTTCGTTGGGGGTGAGACATTGATCCCCGATCGCTTTGACCGCTTTTTCCCGGAGTTCATCGAAGCTGGGCAACTCCGCCATTCCCAAAATCGGGGCGGTCGCCGCCTCGGCAAGCGACACCGGTTTTTCCTCCGAATCGACCGGAAGCCTCATCCATTGAATTAGAGGCGCCTTCATGCCGGTGGAGCCCCCGTAGTTCCCCACCGAAGCGTCACGCCATTGGCCTCCCGCATCCGAAAACAGGACCACCGCCACCGACTCCCCGTCGTTCCCGTCCGGCTCGCCATTGGCCCATCGGGCATAGGTGATGGGGCTTCCGTCGCTGAGGTGCCACGAGTCCTTGTCGCCCGGCTCGCTATTCTCGATTCCGGTCCACGCGCCCACCACGCCGCCCAGCGCGTTTGCCGTGGGCAGGATCAACTGATCAACGAGGAAGCGCTGCTCCTCCTCCGACCGGATCTCCACCAGACGGCCGCCCACCGAAGCGGCGAGGGCTTTGGCCTCCTCAAGATCGGTGTCGAGGGGCAGCAGCGCGTAATAGGCACCGCCAAAGGCCTTTACCCGCTTGCCATCGGGAAAGCGTCCGGTGCCGACGGCCTCCGCTCGCGCCAATCGCGCGAAATCCCATGCGGCTTCAGCAAGAAACCGCCACACGGGATCTTCGGGTCTGGCATTGGACGGAATCGCCTCCACTTGGGCAACCGCTTCGCGAAACCGGCCCGAGGCCAACAGGTCGGTCAATTCCTGGGTGGATACCGGTTCCTCGGCGGCGGCCAAGGTTGGCAGCGCCAGCACGAAAGAGAAGGCGATCGGAACAAATTTCGGGTTCATGGAGAGAGGTCTGAGGAAAGCGAGAGAAGAGGGTTGAAAAAAGGGCCGCGCCATCATTCCGGGAGCCCCTCGCGAGCGGCGAGCTGCTTGCGTCGCGCCTGCACGGCGGCGGCGGGTTCGATCTGCCCGGATTGGACGAATTGTTTTTCGACGGCGGCAAGTTCGGCATCCGCGGCCGCGACAGCCTGGACCGTCAAACTTTCGCGCTGGGCCGCGACCTTGGCGGCCTCGGCATCCCAGACGGTCCGCAATCGGCGAAGTTCCTCGGGAGTAGTGGCGTCGAGCGCCGGCGGCGTGCCGCCTTCGCGCACCGTCTTGATCTCGAAATGCCACGGCAGCACGGCATCGAGCGTCCCCGCTTGGGCAATCGTTCGAGCCCGCGATTCCAGGGCGGTGGCATATTTGTCCCGCAATTGGCCGTCGATCGCGCTCCATGGCTTGGTCACCGTCTCGCGCCACTGATGGGTAAAGCGGTTTTCGAAATCGACCAAGGGATCGCCGGTCGAGCCGGGAGGCTCGTTCCGGGCCGCGGGGTGATTCCATTGCGGATTCGGATAGCGGGTCGCGAGCGCCGGAAACTCAATCAGGGAAAAGGCCCGTGTGGACGCCGAAATGGTCTCCCACCCGAGGGTGGCGCGGCGCTTGTTTTCCGCCTCTTTTCCTCCCAATTCCCAGATGGCCGCCATCTGCGGATCGTAACCGAGCCGGCCGCTCCGCCAGGAGGCGCCAACGCCCTCGGCGGGCAAGGGCTCGCCGGTGATCCAGGACCAGCCCGAGTTTCCCCGAGGCATGCCGCCCAGATGCCATCCCTGAACGAATCGCCCCTCCCGTCGGGTCACGATACCGAGCGGAACGGTTGGCACCAGCCAAGCGTCCGCCAGGGCTCGCTGCGTCTCCTCCGCCGGAGCCAGGGTGGCCAGATGGCCTGGTGTTTTTTGGGCGAAGGTCGCGGCTTCGTTCGCCGTGAGCAACAGAGGCAGAGAGACGAAGGCATGCCCTGTCGCGGGGTCGAGCCGATACTGGCGGTTGCCTTTCAACTCGGGCCACGGACTTTTCGAAGCGGCGGACTCTTCGATCGCGATCAGGGCGGCGGCAGTGTCCCGGACGGATTCGAGGATTTCGCGATGCGGATTCTCCTTCAGCAACGGTTGGGCGCCCAGCAGCGTCTCGGCTTGGGAACGGGCAGCGCGAAAGTCGGCCACGGCGAGTTTTTCACAAGCCTCGTCCACGGCACCGAGAAAAGCATCGTAGGCCTCATCTTTTGGCTGAGCCACCCAGGGAAGATCCAGCAGGGCGGCGGTGGTGCGGGCGGCCAGCAGTTCGGCCAGTTGCTCCTCCGTCGGGATCAGCGTGTCGCAGCGCCGGATCAGGGCGGGCTTGAAATAGGGAAGGTAGTGCGGATTCCAGGTCGTGATCTTCAGTTCTTTAATGTCGGTCGCGGCAGAGACTTCTCCGACATTGGCTGAGACGGCCGGATCCTTTCCGTCAGCGACCTCCCAGACATGTTTCTCGTTTCCCCGGATCAGCACATACCACTGCGAGTCGAAGGATCGCGCGGCTCCCGGGCCGGAGGGCGGGCCGAGGTGCACGGAGGTGCCACCGCCTTTCCCAACGTGAAAGGAACGACGTCCAAATGCTTTGTTGCCGCCGATGTACTCCACCGACATGGAATTGCCCCGAAAGCCACGCCAGCGGACCAGCACAGTGTCGATCGGTTCTTTCAGTTTCACCTGCGCCGCCTTGCACGGGGCCAGAAAAGCATCGCCATTTTCGAGAAGGGTGCCGTCCCGGTTCAATTTGCGGTCATCCAGCAATGGGCGCCAGCGTTTCATGAGCGGGGGGCCGGGAGTGTCCGGGTTGTCTTTCTCCGCGCCTTGGGAAACGGAGGGCGGCGGGGAAGGGGAGTCGCCGGGCGCGGTTCGGGCCTCGGAAGGCGTCTTGAGGGATGAAGCCGCACCCGAAACCGAATCGGCCGAGGCGCGATCCGGGTCGATCGACCTGGCTCCTTCGGCGTCACGACGCTCGATTTCCCGGTTCATTCGATCGGCCAGGCCCGCGTAGACCCCGTCGGGTTTCTTTTCCGCCGAGACCTCATCCGGGCCGGTGGCCTCCGGGGGCGGCGTGGAGGCTGCCTTTTGCCCGTGGACCACGAAAAACAGCGCCAGCGCCAGCAGGGGAATTCCACCGGCGAGAATCCAGGTCAGGATGGGCTTTCGAGTTTCCTCCTCGGCGTCAGGAGCGGGCGTCGCCGCTTTTTTTGCCGGCCGTCGGTCCGTGCGATTGGCGGGCGCCGGGAGATACGGCGCGGGCTTTTCCCGGACGACTCTGACCATCGGAGCGGCCTCCGCCAGCGCGCGGTCGAGCGCTTCCCGGAATTCGCGGGCGCTGGAAAATCGGCCTTCCGGATCGGCCTGCAGCGCCTTTTCAGCCACGGCGTCAAATCTCGCTCCCAGGCTCGGCAGTCGTTCGGAAGGGGGGCGCCACCGGCCTCGTGGCACCACACCCGTCAGCAGTTCGTAGAGAACGACCCCAACGGCGAAGAGGTCGACCCGGTGATCGGGCGCCGCTCCGGCGGCGGTGATTTCCGGGGCCGCGTAATCGGGCGTTCCCAGGGCCATGTTGGTGAGAGTCAGGCCATTGCCGCCGTTGGCGCCCTCCGAGGCGCGTTTGGCCAGGCCGAAGTCGGCGATTTTCACCTTTCCATTCCGATCGATCAGAATGTTTGCCGGTTTGATGTCCCGGTGTATGACTCCGTTGTCATGGGCGTATTGGAGGGCCTCCAGCACATGATCGACGATGGGGACCGTGTGATCGGGGGGAATCTTGCCGCCCAGTTGGTGCCGGTATTGGTGAAGGTCCGTCCCATCCACGAATTCCATCGCCAAGTAATCATCCTCCGCCGTGGTCCTGCCGAAATCGTAAACGCCGACGATCGCCGGGTGGTCGAGGCTGGCCATGGATCGGGCCTCGCGCTGAAAGCGCTCCGCGAAATTATAGCCGGCGCCCTCCTCGGACAGCCGCAACGAAACCGGGAGCAGTTTGATCGCCACCCGGCGGTCCAAGTTTCGCTGGATTCCCTCGTACACGGCGCCCATGCCGCCCCGGCCCAGGAGACGAATCACCCCGTAGGCGGGCAGGATGGCCTGCAGTTCGGTTGGAGAGGGAGGTTCCCAGTTTGAGTAGGCGGAATTTGTGGAAAGAGACATCGTTCGGAGCGGGGTGAGGCGGGGCAAAAGCCGGCGTCGTCACTCTGTCCAACGAGATTTTCCCGTTTCGATTACAGTCTTTGGGAAAAATTGATCGGAAATTCTTGCAATCGACTCGACTCTCATAGAGACTAAGCCAATCAGGAGCCATTTTCCGTGTCAGACGCCCCGACCACGACCGACGCCAGTTTTCCGACCACGCGTTGGACCATCGTTCGCCAGGCCAGCGAGGACGATTGGCGGACCGCGAAGGAAGCCCTGGAATCGCTGTGCGCCGACTACCTCAAACCGTTGCGAGCCTACGCGCGGAGCCGGGGGCAGTCGGATGCCGACGCACGCGACACGGTGCAGGAGTTCCTGAGCCGGTTTGTCGCGTCGGGAGGTTTTGCCAAGGCGGACAAACCCGAGGGACGGCTGAGAACCTTTCTGCTGAGATCGCTGCGCAATTTCATCACCGACCAGTGGCGCCGTCAACAGACCGCCCGGAGAACGGTGGAGCGGAACGCGGTTTCGCTCGACGACTCCTCGCTTCAAGAGATCGCGGACGCGGCAGTCGATTCTGACAAGGCCAGCGAAGCCTACGATCGCGAGTGGGCCCGCTTTGTGATGGACAAGACCCTCTCCCGGATTCGGGCCGATTACCAATCCCGTGATCGCCTGGGGCTCTTCGAGAAAATCCTGCCGCTGGTGGAAGGTCGCTCCGTTTCCGAGGAGGAACGACAGAGCCTGTGCCGGGAGCTTGACCTGACCAGCAACGCTTTTGGCGTGGCGGTGCACCGGCTTCGCAATCGGTTGGCGCGAACCCTTCGCGAGGTCATTCGCGACACCGTCGAAGACGATGCCGACATCGAGGACGAGTTGCGCTACCTCGGCCGGGTGCTGCGCGGCGAGCCGGAGTGACCGCCCTCCGGCCCTTGGCTTACTTCTCCAGATCGAAGGCGTAGAGGTGGGACATTGTCTGAATGTAGAGGGTGTCGTTGGCGAGGATCGCGGTGGAATAGATCGAATCGGGAAACTCGATGGTCGCCAGTTCCTCGTGCTCCTTGCCCGCCTTGAGAATGATGAGTTCGCCGTCCTCGTTGCCGACCAGCACCTTGCCGTCCGCCACCATGGTGGAACTCCAGATGTGGGAAAGCGAGTCGTGCTGCCAATACAACTCGCCGGTCGCCGCGTCGAGGCAGTAAACGATGCCGGCGAAGTCGGCGGCATAGACAAGGCCATCCACCACCGAGGGGGTCGAGACGGAACGCGAGATTTCCTTGAATTGCCAGACGATGGCGTCGTCGCCGTTGCCTTTGGCCGGGTCGAAGCAGGTCAGGCAGCCGACACCGTCGCCGTCCTCCGGGTCTTGCCCGATGGTGACGTAGACCTTGTCGTCATAGATGACGGGGGAGGCCACGATTTCGGACGGACCGGGATAGGTGGCGTATTTGATCGGCTCGCCTTTCTCGTCGAAGCGGTAGGAATTCGGGCAGCAATTCACCTTCCACAGCTCCTTCATCAGGTGAAATTTCTGGCCGCCATCCTCTTCGACGTCGAATTCGTTGGCGTCGAAACCGTAGCAATACCCGTCGCCCGCGCCGAAGACGACCGTTTCCTTCCCGTTGAGGACGGCCGCGCCGGGGGACGACCAGTTGCAGTGAAAAAGGCGCTTGCTGATGCCGCTGGCCTCCTCGCCCAACAGCTCGCCCGTGTCCTTGTTCAGGGCGATCAGGCAGGGCGCTTCGGGCTCCGGAGTGTTGATGTGGGAGAAATCGACGCCGTTCGACGTGGTGGCGAAGATCTTGCCGCCGGCCATCACCACCGAGGAGCTGGTGATGTTGTGGGGCAGCACGCCCAACTCGTTGCGCATGTCGTAGCCCCACACGATATCCGCGTCCTTGGGGCCGACTTCGAGCGGCTCGGCGGTGGCGAGGTTGCTCAGACCGCCGGCCAGATATTTGCCCTCGTCCTGAAAGGGGCCGTCGTTTCCGTCGCCCTGCCCGTCCAGATCGAGGCAAACGATCTCGCAGCGGTTGGTGACGATGTAGGCGCGTTCATCGTCAATCAGGGCCGAGGAACAGATGCCGACGAATTCGTAGTCGAGCGGCTGGCCTTCGGGCAATTTCGGCACCGTGAACTGCCATTGCAGCTCGCCCGTCTTTTCGTCGAGGCAGTAGAGAATGCCCCGATCGCCTTCGATGGATTCGATCCGCGGCGAATCGTTGTTGGTCCCGACCAGCACCCGCCCCTTGTGGATGGTCGGCGTTCCGTAAGACTGCGAGCCGAGAAGGGCGACCCACCGGGCGCGCTCGGCGCCGGTGACCTTGCCGTCGCCGTCTTTTTCGCCGGCGGTGAGGTCGAGGGGAATCCCCTTGGCTCCGGAAATCATGTTGTTGGTCCGATTCCCGCCCCATCGCGGCCAGTCGACGGGCGGGGCGACGTCCGTCCCCGCCGCGGGCTGGCGCCGATCGATCCGCGCTCCGGGCAAATCGGCCCGCGAGGTCTTGGTTTCCGCTTTGGGCGCCGTCTGAGGGGCCGATTCGGGTTGGTTCCCGGGTTCGGGGGCGGAGCGGTCGCAGGAAGCGACGAGCAGGGCGGCGGTCGCAAGCGTCAGGATCGGTCGGAGGTGACTATTCATGGTTGTTTCAAGGGAGCAGTGCCGGGGGCAAAGGGAAATGGCGGGAAGATGCCGCCCCTCTTTATGGACGCAAAATCGGCAATTTCAACGCCTCAGGCGCGACCGCGCGGGACGACGGCCGCACCCAACAGGGTTGGGTCGCGGACCCTACCCTGTTAAGTCATCCGATTTTTGACGCGATTCGGAGGGGCCGGAACGCGGCCCAAGTCACTTCTTCGACGACGAACTTTTGCTCTTCGAGGAACTCGACGATTTCTTGCCGGTATCGGCTTTGGGCTCCGGAAAGCCGGCTTTGGCGTGCTTGACGATGTCTTCGAGGGTGCCGAGACCGATGCCTTCGATCCCGATCAGTTCGTCCGGTGATTTGAGGGGGCGGGCCTTCTTGATGGCGGCGGCTTTGGTTTCGCCGATGCCGGGCAGGCTGGCGAGCGCCTTGTCGTCGCCCTTGTTGAGCAAATCCATCAGCTTGGATTTCTGCGAAGTGGTCAGGGCCTTGGCGATCGTGGCGGCCTTTTCGGCTTCGGCGGAGCTATCGTCCTCCGCCGCGCTCGATTTGGATTTGGCCTTCGTTTTTCCCTTGGACTTCGACGATGACGAGGAACTGGAGGGGGTCTTCTTCGAGGAGGATTGGGCTTGCAGCGACCCGGCGCCGGCGAACGCGAAAGCGAAGGCGCACAGGAGGGCGAGAGCCGGGGCGAAACGCGAAACGGGGGAGGATTTTTTCATCTCAGGATGGGGGTTCGAGGTTTTTGGCGAATCAGTTTCGTTCAATGATGTGCCGGTTTACCCAATCCATGATCCGGCGTAAACAAAATTGTTGTCTCCGAGGCGATTTTTTTGGGAAAGAGCGGAATTCCCTCGCCAAAAATGACAGTTTTGTCATTTGAACGCGCCTCGTTCTGTCATTTTCGGAGCGTTGAGTGGGAGGCATGAAAGCGACTCCTGCTTCGTTTCTTTGTCCGGCCATCTCCAGCGCCAGAATCCCGTTCGCCGTGGCGGCCTGTCTTTCGACGGCCGCCGCGCTTTTCGCCCAGCAGCCCGATCAGGGATTGCGAGGCTCGCCAAACCAGTTCCGGAAATCCGACACCCGCGGTCCGGCTCAAAATACCGATCGGAACCCGACGCCGGAGCCCGGCGATGTGCGGATGGGAATCCGCACCATCGCGATCCCGGAGGAATTCCGCACCATCGATGGCTCGGGCAACAACGTCGATCATCCCGAGTGGGGCAGCACGGAAGAGCCTTTCCTGCGGCTCACGACGCCGGCCTACGAGGACGGCTCTTCGGCGCCCTCGGGAGCGGATCGTCCGGGAGCGCGCGCCATCAGCAACGCCGTGGCCGCCCAGGAGGGCTCGATCCCGAGCCGTGTGCCGGTGTCGGATTTTCTCTGGCAATGGGGGCAGTTTCTCGATCACGACATCGATCTGACGCCGGTGGCCGATCCGGTGGAGCCTTTCGATGTGCCGGTTCCGGCGGGGGATCCGTTTTTCGATCCTCAGGGCACGGGAACGGCCACCATCGGGCTCGACCGTTCCTACCACGAGATCGTCGACGGTGTCCGCCAGCAGTTGAACGAAATCACGGCCTACATCGACGCGTCGAACGTTTACGGTTCCGATGCCGAGCGGGCGGCCGAACTGCGGACGAACGACGGCACGGGCCGGCTCAGGACGAGCGAGGGCGATTTACTGCCCTTCAATGTCAACGGCTTTCCAAACGCGCCGTCGGACGACGATCCGTCCTTCTTTCTTGCGGGCGATTTCCGGGCCAACGAGCAGGTCGGACTGACGGCGATGCACACCCTTTTCGTCCGGGAACACAACTACTGGGCGGCGGTGATCGCGCGCTCGAACGGCGGCCTCTCGGGCGACCAGATCTACGAAGCCGCGCGGGTCATCGTCGGGACGGAGATGCAGTCGGTCACCTATAACGAGTTCCTGCCTCTCCTGCTGGGGCCGCGGGCGCTGCCGCGTTATCAGGGATACCGGCCCGAGGTGAACGCGGGGATCGCCAACGAATTCGCCACCGCCGCCTACCGTTTCGGGCACAGCATGCTCTCCGCGACGCTGCTCCGTCTCGACCGGAGCGGACGGACGATCCGGGAGGGCGATCTTTCGCTGGCGCGGGCGTTTTTCAATCCTTCGGCCCTGACCGACGAGGGAGGAATCGAGCCGGTTCTGCGGGGGTTGGCGGCGCGGCGGGCTCAGGAGATCGACACCCGGTTGATCGACGAGGTGCGGAATTTTCTCTTCGGCCCACCCGGGGCGGGGGGCTTCGACCTGGCGTCGCTGAATATCCAGCGCGGCCGCGATCACGGGCTTGGCGATTTCAACACGGTGAGGACCGAACTGGGTCTGAGGCCGGCCGGGAATTTCAGCGACATCACGCCCGACCGCGACACGCAGGCGAGGCTGGAGACGGCCTACGGCACGGTCGACAAGATCGATCTCTGGGTCGGCGCTCTGGCGGAGCCGCCAGTGCGCGAGGCGCTGGTGGGCGAAACAGCCTTCACGATTCTCAGGGATCAATTCCAGCGGCTGCGGGACGGGGATCGGTTCTGGTATCAGGGGTATCTCGATCGGGAGGTGGTGCGGCTGATCGAAAAACAGACGCTCGCCGAGATCATCCGCCGCAACACCGACATTCGGAACGAGATCCCCGACAATGTCTTTCTGGCGCCTCCCCCCATGCGCGACGGTCCCGGTGCTCCCGGCGGACGCGGCGGGCCGCCCCGCGGCGGGGGACGTCAGCGTTAAGTAGATGAAGGACAACGCGGACGGGGGTTCTTTCGGGAATCCCCGTCCGCCCTGATCGCCAACCGAAAATCGATCACAAATGATTTCTTCCCTTCACAACCTGTGCCATGATGGCGCGCCGGCACCGAACGGAATGGTGAACCGGCTGCACGAAGACGATGTCATGCGCGTTCTGGTGGTGGAAGATCAGAAGAAGATCGCCTCCTTCGTGGCCAAAGGGCTGAGCGAAGCGGGGATGGTCGCCGACATTTGCCACGACGGGGACGAGGGCTACGGCCTGGCGACCACCGAGCCCTACGACGCGATCGTTCTCGACATCATGCTGCCGGGACGGGACGGGCTCAGCATTTTGAAAAATCTCCGGCGCCAGGGGAATCCGGTGCCGGTGATCCTGCTGACGGCCCGGAGCGAACTCGACGAGCGGCTCGAGGGGCTGAATCTTGGGGCCGACGATTACCTGACCAAGCCCTTCTACGTCGAGGAACTGGTGGCCCGGCTGAGGACCGTCGTTCGGCGGGCGGCGGGCGAGGCGGCCCACATCGTGAAGGTGGCCGACTTGCAGATGGACCTCGTCCAGCACAGTGTGCGCCGCGGCGACGAGGAGATCGCCCTGTCGATGCGCGAGTTTTCGCTCCTGGAATTCCTGATGCGTTCCCCGGGCCGGGTGCTGACGCGCACCCAGATCTGCGAGCATGTCTGGAACTATGGCTTCGATCCGGAAACGAACCTGGTCGACGTCTACATCCAGCGATTGCGGAAAAAGATCGACAGAGATCACGGTCTGAAACTGATCGAGACGGTCCGCGGGGTGGGGTATCGAATCGCGAAGCCCGACTGACCGATTTCACGCTTTTCGGCCAATTTGACGACGATGATGAGCCTTCGCGCGCGACTCGCCCTGCTTTCGACCCTGGTCTCGGGGGTCGTGATTCTCGGATTTGGTTATTTCGCCTGGAAAATCACGGAGCGTTCCCTGCGGGAGTCGATGGACCTGAGACTCGCGGTGCCGATCGACCGCATCGTCCGCGACCTGCACCCGAACAGCGACAACGAACGCGTTCGGCGCTATGTCGAGGCCGCGTTCCGGGAGGACATGGACGCGGGGAAGCTGTTGCTTTGGATCCGGCGCGACCGGCTCAACGAGGTCTTCGCCAAGGCGCCCGAGACGAATTGGCTCGAGCAGTTGGACCCGAAACTGCTCAAGCCGCGGCCTTTCGCTCCCCCCGAAAGGCGCCGACCCGCCGCTCCCGAGAACGCGAACGACTTTCTGGCCGCGTTGATGGACGGGGAAGATGGCCTTGGATCCGGTCCGGAGCCCTTTCGCCGTCCTCCCCCCCGACGGGGACCCAAAGCGGGAGATGGACCGCCGCCGAGGAACGCGGAGGAAGGCGATCCCGGACCCCCGACGGACCCAGCGCCGCGTCCGGGCGATCCGGGATTCGGTCCGCCCCTCGATGATGTCCAGATAGGCATGCCTCCCCCCACCGGAGAGCCCGTGCCGATCGATTACGCCACGATTCAGGCGGATGGCAGAAGCTGGCGGGTCGGAGTGACGGGTGAACGGGGATTCACAGTCGCCATGGGACAGGATTTGGGCGAGATCGAATCGGAATTGCATCGCATCCGCCGGCGCTTCCTGATCGGACTGCCGATCTGCCTCCTGGCGATCGGGGGCGGAGGATGGCTGGTGGCCCATCGGGCGATGCGTCCCGTTCGAGTGATTACGGAAACGGCGGAAAAAATCACGGCCACCGGTTTGGATGAGCGGATTCCGGCATCCACGCGCATCTCACCCGAGTTGGCCAATCTGGTCGACGTGCTCAATCGGATGATGGACCGGCTTGAGCACAGCTTCCGCCACGCGATGCGCTTCAGCGCGGATGTTTCCCACGAACTCAAGACCCCGCTGGCCATCATGCAGGGCGAGATTGAGGCGGCCCTGCGGGAATGCGAAGCCGGCACGCGCGAGGAGCAGAACCTCGTCACGCTCGGTCAGGAAACTCAGCGGCTCAAGGCGATCACCGGTTCGCTCATGCTGCTCGCCCAGGCCGATGCGGGTTCGCTCGCGGTGCGCCGCCGGCGTTTTTCCCTGACCGGAGAGATGGAGGCCCTGGCGGAGGACGCGGAAATCCTTTGCGCCGAGGCCGGGCTGACCCTGCACCTCGACCTCGAAGGCGGACTGGAGGCGGACTCCGATCCGGTCCTGTTTCGGCAGGCGCTGCAGAATCTCGTCAGCAACGCGGTCAAGTACAACCACGCGGGGGGAAGGGTGGGAATTGTCCTCCGCCGGACGGAGCCGGAAGGCCACCGCGCCGTGGTGGCGGTTTCCAACACCGGCCCCGGTATTCCGGAGGATGAGCGGGACAAGATTTTCGGCCGCTTTTATCGAGTGGACAAGGCGCGCAGCCGCAACATCGACGGTTTCGGGTTGGGATTGAATCTCGCCTGGGAAATCATTCGCGTGCTCGGCGGCAATCTCCGCCTGGCGGAGGCTAACGAACAAGAGACCCGTTTCGAGATCGAGTTCCCCGTGGAAAAAACGGCTCACGAGGGGAAGGGAAGCGAATAGAGCCCCGAATTTCGACCCCACCCCGGAACCGGTTGGCTACTTCTTCTTCGCCTCGTCCTTGGATTTCTCGTCTGGCGGCTTCGCTTTGACGGTCAGCCAGAGATCGGCGATTTCGTCGATCAGATACGGGCCTCGCGCGTTCGAATCCTGGAAACTGAACGCGGCCACGCGGTTCCGCGGTTTTTCGCCACCGGTTTTTTCCACCACTCGGACGCGAATCGGAACACTGGCCGCCCGGGTGTCGGCGGTTCCGGAGAGTTTCACTGTGACGTCGGCGGTCTTGGCCGGGATTTCCGGCGGCTCGGCTGTCACTCCTTCGGGGAGACCGTCGATCTTCAGTTCGAGCGGCGCGTCGTGCCCGTTTTCTCTGGTAACCTTCAGTTTGATCTCGGCGGCTTTGCCCGGCTCGATGACATAGGCGTTTTTGTCCGCGGTGGCGGAAAAATCCGGTTCCGGTTCGGCGATCGTCAAGCGATACCGAAAGTCGGAGCCACCTCGGTGAAAGCGATCTCCGATCTCCACCACGTAGAGGCCGTCGGCCGGCACTTTCCACACATACTCGGCGGCGGGTTGGTCACGAGTCCCGTCGTCGACCGAGCGGATCACGGAATCGTCCTCGCTCTTCCGCAGGTTCATGACCGGGTCGGTCGGAAAACCGTGGGTTGTCGCCTCGGCGCGCAGCCGCAGCGTCTGCCCCTTGGTCGCCGAAAAGCGATGCCGATCGGTTTCTCCCGGCTTTGATAGCGTCCCCATCACATCGAGGGGCGGCTTCGAGTCCGGGGCCTCGGGCGTGTCCTCGGCCGGGACCTCGGGCGAATACCGCGCGGGCAAGGCGCTTTCGTTCGTCGCGAGAGTAAGCCGGTAAACGGCGTTGGCGGCCCCGTGAAAAGAGACGTTCGCGTTCGGCGGACTCGCAATCGCCATGATCGCCAGTGTGTGGAATCCACTTTGGGTGGCTTTGAATCGCAGCCGCGGGTCCAGATTTCGGGGATTGTCGTTTTCAAGCAGCAAGCGACTCCCGTCCGGACCGTAGAGGTGCAAAAAAGGATCGGTCCCGGCGCGAAGCGCGTAGGAATCGCAGTGGACGAAAAACGACTGCTCCGCGTTGAGCATCACCGTGTAACAATCGACATCCTGTGATTTTTCAAGGCGCCCGTTGAGAGTCACCGGCAGACCTTCGAGCTTCTGGCCGCCCGCGGGATTGTCGTTGTCGGCTTTCTCGTCTTCCGCCACCTCTTTGAGGGTTCCGATCGTCAGAAATCTTGGTTCGGAAGCGCCATCCGGATTGTGGAGCCGAACGAGGCAGGGGCCGGGCCGCGCGTCGGGCGCGATTTTCGCCAGGAACTGTCCCTTTTTCTCTCCGTCGGGAGCGAAAGTAACGCCGGGATTCGAGCACCAGACGCCGCAGGGCCAGGGCTCCGCCTTGCCAACAAGGGTGAGAAGCGTCTCCGAGCCGGCCTTGCCGCCGGAAGGCAGGATCGCGTCCAGGGAGGGCGGGGCGGCGTTTGCCGCGGAACCACCGGCACCCCAAAGCCCGGCCGCCATCTGGAGGCCAAGAATCAACCGCTGGAAGCCGGCGCGGTTCACGCGATCAGACGAAGAGTTCCTTGATCAGGCGGCCGTTGTTGACCAGTTGGACCGGGCGTCCCACATTGTCGAGGAGGATCGCCTCGGGGTCGACGCCCATCTTGGTGTAGAGGGAGGACGCGAAATCCTCGGGAGCATAGACGTTTTCGTTCGCGTAGTAGCCCTTCACATCCGTCGCGCCGACGATCTGACCGCCCGGAATTCCCGCGCCCGCCATCAGCACGCTCATGGCGAAGGACCAATGATCCCGTCCGGCGTCCTTGTTGACTTTCGGGGTGCGTCCGAATTCTCCAAGCATCAGAACCAGAGTGTTTTCGAGGCTCCCGCGCTCGTGCAAATCCTCAATCAACGCGGAAACCCCGCGGTCGATCCGCTCGATCTTGCTGTCGGATTTTCGGAAGGACTCGAACAGGCCCCGATGATCGTCCCAGCCTCCGTTGTAAACCGTCACAAACGGGACTCCCACCTCGGTCAGCCGCCGCGCGAGCAACAGGCGTTGCCCCAAGTCGTTGCGTCCGTAACGTTCCCGGGTTTTTTCCGGTTCTTTGGAAATGTCGAAGGCCGCCTGTGCCTCCGCGGAGGTGATGAGGTCAAAACTCTGGGCGTAATGCTTGTCGAAGGCCACCGCCGGGTCTTCGGCCGATTTGTCCGCGATCCGCTTCAGCCGGTCCAGCGAGGCCCGCAGCTGCGCGCGGGATTTCGCGCGCCCCTCGGCAATCTCGATCGGAAGGCTCACGTCCCGGACGCGGAAATCGTCGCGATTCGGGTCGTCGGGTATGACAAACGGCGCGCTCGCCGCGCCGAGGAAATTCGGTCCGCCGGACCGCGACACGCTCGGAGTCGAAATGTAGGCCGGCATTCCGTTCACGACCCCGCGGTGATGACTGACCACCGAGCCGAAGCTCGGATGAAACGTGACGAAAGCCCCGCAACCGACCGGGGTCGGCGTGGGCCGGCCCGTCATAAGGTAGTGGTTGCCGGCGCCGTGATTGTTCTCCCGATGGGCGATGGAACGCACGACGGTGAACTTATCGAAGGCCTTCGCCAGCATCGGCACCTTTTCGCAGAAATGCACGCCCGGGACGGCGGTCGGGATCGATTTGAATTCCCCGCGGATCTCGGTCGGCGCCTCCGGCTTCGGGTCGAAGGTTTCGTAGTGCGTCGGACCGCCATCGAGCCAGATCATGATGCAACGCACCTTGCTCGTCGGCGTCGCGCCGCCGGCCTGGAGTTGAAGCATCCGCGTGAGACCCAGGCCCCCGAGAGCGCCCAAACCGGTTTGGATGAAATCGCGTCGGCTCTTGCCCTCGCAGTTGCGGTTGGGGAGAATCATGGATCGAGCGGCGGTTTTTTGGTTCGAAAAGCTTAAGCTTCCGCCATTGGCTGACTATTGGCGTGTTTGCGGGGATGAGGTCTCCCCACTGAATCCGTCACGTTCCCGATTCGGGCGACAACTCGGTGAAACCACCCCAAAACCGATCGATTTGATATGCCATTCCGCCAGATTCAAATTCTCGCCAGCGCCATCCCCTACACCGTCGGCATCCTCGACCCCTCTGGAACGATCGAGTACGTCAATTCCGCCGTGGTCGAGCAATATGGATTCGAGCCGGAAGAATTGATCGGCAAATCGGCGCGCGAGTGCTACGAAATTAACCCGGACGATGCCGGGCGGGTCGAGGAAATGGGGTACCGTCTGGCTGACATCCGCCCTTTCGAGATGCGTCTCACCGGTCAGGGGCGGGACGGCGGCGCCTTTCCAGTGGGAGTGGCCTTTATTCCGTTTCAATCGAGCCAGACCTCCTCCCATCGCTACATCTGTCTCCAGCGAAAATTGGATAACCCGGGGGATGAAGTCCTCGCCCATCCCGAATTTCGCGAGATCTACGCGGGGCTGCTCCGGATCGTGTGCAATCTGGGATAAGGAAAGATCGCTTCGCGCGGAATCCCGGGGGGGGGATTTTCCCGCCACCGAATCCCCCCACGGACAGAGTGCCGGTGGACTTGAATCTTTGTCAAAAATCCCGAAAAATCAGACCATCTTTTCATTGCAAGACGGAATTCTTGTGATTTGGTGGGCGCACTTCCAACAGAGAAAGACCCGTCAATCCGACGTCAAGGCGACGTCTACAACACAGCAATGAGCGAAATAGCGACAGAAATCAAAGACCTCCAGCTCCACGAAGGCGACACTGGAAGCGCCGACGTGCAGGTTGCCCGCCTTTCCTGGCGGATCAACCATCTTACCCAGCACCTCTCCGGTCACAAAAAAGACTTTTCCTCCCGCCGCGGACTTTTGAAACTGGTGGCGCGCCGTCGGAAACTTCTGGACTATCTGGCCAGGACCGACCACGAGCGTTATCAGAAAGTTCTGAAGGCTCTGAATTTGCGCCGGTAATCCCGGCGCTTTTTCGTATCCGGCCATCGAGGCCAATCCGCACTCGAGTTTCCTCCCGGAAAAAACCGGGAACGGCTCCAGGCCGCGATGGATCGCTTTTCAAGGAGAGCGTCTCGACATCCGAACGGCGCCGATCCTGCTTTTCCGGAATCGCCGGAAGGAAGAATCGCCGGAACCGGTCGGGAAAATCCGATGCGCCCCCCCCCTCGGGATGCCAAGCCGAGCGGGAGATTCCGCCGAACCCCGGGAGCCCAATGGGACACCGCGATCATTTCACAACAGAAAAAACAGAAGAAAACAAGAAGCAAATAAACCTATGAGTATCGAAACGATAACCGCCCGCGTCGGGGATCAGGACATGATCATCCAGACAGGAAAAATGGGCAAACTCGCCGATGGCGCCGTGACCCTGCAGGTCGGCGAGACCATCGTCATGGTCACCGCCGTGTCGGCGACCAAAGTCAAAGACGGGCAGGATTGGTTCCCGCTCTCCGTCGAATACAAGGAGAAGGCCGCCGCCGCCGGGCGTTTCCCGGGCGGGTATTTCAAGCGCGAAGGCCGGCCCACGGAAAAGGAAATTCTGACCTGCCGCATGACGGACCGGCCACTCCGCCCTCTGTTCCCGAAGGGGTATTTCTACGACACCCAGATCATTTCCCTGCTGCTCAGCGCGGACGGGGAAAACGATTCCGACATCCTGAGCATGAACGGCGCGTCTCTCGCGCTTGTCCTGTCGGATATCCCGTTCGCCGGGCCGATCGGCGCGGTGCGCGTGGGATTGATCGACGGCCAGTTCGTCGCAAACCCGACGCATTCCCAGCGTGAAGAAAGCGAACTCGACCTCGTCTATGCCGGCCTGCGGGACAAGGTCATCATGATCGAGGGATCGGCCCTGGAACTGCCCGACGACCGCCTCAAAGAAGCGCTCGCCTTTGCCCAGGAAGCGATCCAGCCCATCCTCGACGCGCAGGAAGAACTGGCCCGCACAGTCGGCAAACCGAAACGCGAAGTCGCCCTGCTGGAAGTGCAGGAGTCCCTGCTTGAAATCGCCTATCAGGTCGCCGGCGACCGCATCGAGGCCGCACTCTACCAACCCAGCAAAGTCGAGCGCGGCAAAGCCGTCTCCGCTCTGAAGGAAGAAGTGGAAGCCAAGATCCTCGAGGCCCATCCGGACGCCACGCCGTTCGCGATCGACCAGGCCTTCGATTACCTGCAGAAAAAGGCCTTCCGCATCAGCATCCTCGACAAAGGTCAGCGCTGCGACGGCCGCGACGGAAACACCCTTCGTCCGCTCTCGGCCGAGACCGACCTTTTGCCCCGAGCGCATGGCTCCGCGCTTTTCGCCCGCGGCGAGACGCAGGCCCTCGCCATCGCGACTCTGGCTCCGGCCGACGAGGCGCAGTTCATCGACAACTACGCCGGAGGAGAAGACTCGAAGCGCTTCATTCTCCACTACAACTTCCCGCCCTTCAGCGTCGGCGAGACCGGGCGCATGGGCGGCATGAATCGCCGCGAAATCGGCCACGGCGCCCTCGCCGAGCGAAGCATCCTCCCGGTAATTCCGGAAATTGACGAATTCCCCTACGCCATTCGCGTGACCAGCGAGGTGATGGAATCCAACGGCTCGACCTCGATGGCGTCGGTCTGCTCCGGCACTATGGCCCTGTTCGCCGCCGGCGTGCCGCTGAAGAGCCCCGTCGCGGGCATCTCCTGCGGACTGGTGACCGAGTTCGGCGAGGACGGCGAGATGAAACGCTATGACACGCTGCTCGACATCATCGGCAGCGAGGATTTCTTCGGCGACATGGACTTCAAGCTCTGCGGCACCGAGACCGGCGTCACCGGCTACCAGCTCGACCTGAAGCTCCCCGGCATTCCGCTTTCGATCCTCAACGAAGGCATCGACAAGGCCCGCGCCGGGCGCATGGATGTGCTGAAAGTCATGAACGCCACCATCGGCTCGCCCGCCGCTCTGAGCCCGCATGCCCCCCGAATTGAGACGGTGCAGATCGACCCGAGCAAGATCGGCGAACTCATCGGACCCGGAGGGAAGAACATCAAGGGCATCCAGGCCGAAACCGGCGCCGAAATCAACATCGAGGACGACGGCCGCGTGCACATCTACGCCGCGAAAAAGGAAGCCCTCGATCGCGCGGTCGAACTCGTCAAGAAACAGACCGCCGAGATCGAAGTCGGCAAGCTCTATCACGGCAAAGTTGTCTCGACGACGAACTTCGGCGCCTTCATGGAGGTGCTGCCCGGCAAGGACGGCATGATCCACATCTCCGAACTCGCAGATTTCCGCGTCGGCAAGGTCGAGGACATCGTGAAGGTCGGCGACATGATCTGGGCCAAGTGCATCGGCATCGATGAGAAAGGCCGGGTCAAGATGAGCCGCAAAGCCGCCATGGCCGAGCGCGGCGAGGACGCCGCCAAGGACCTCGGCGAGGGCTGAGGGACATTTCGCGCTCCATTCAGGAAGGCCGCGTTCGGGGGAAGCCCGGGCGCGGCCTTTTTCCTGCCGCGAGATGGCAGCCGGACTCGACAGGGTTGACTCGTCCACCTAACCCTGTTGAATCGAGGTTGCGCGGGCGTTCTGGCGGGTGAAAAATGGCGTCGCTACCGGGCTATTTTTTGTCTCCCCTCATCCCGTGTCCGATTCACTCTCCCCAGTCCGGCCGCTTTTTTCCAGAATCGGCAAGCGGATTCCGTGGCGGGCCGTCTTGCGATTTGTGGTGGTCTTTTCCCCGGCATGGTTGCTGGCCTATCTGGTGGCGAAACACGCGGAGAACATTCCAATCTGGGACGGTTGGCAACGCGTCGACCTGCTGGAAAAGTGGCATGCCGGAACATTGACCTTCGCCGATCTCTACGCGCCGCACATCGATCACCGCATGGTGTTCCCGCGTCTTTTGATGTTGTTTCTCAACACCGTGGGAGACGGCGACGTGCGTTGGGAAATTGGCGCGATTTGGGCCATCGGTTTCGCCGCCGGCCTGGGTGTTTGGCGACTTGGGATCCGCACCCTGGGCCCGGGAATCTGGTCGTCGGGAGTGGTGTTTCTCTGTAATCTTTGGATTTTTTCACCGATTCAATACGACAACTGGCTGTGGCCGATCCAGACCTCCTTCATGCTCCCGATGACGTGCCTGGTCTGGGCGCTGGTGGTAACCTGCGGTCCGGCCCGATGGTGGTTGAGAGCGTTGTCCGGCATCGCACTCGCGACCGTTGGGACTCTGAGTTTTTCCCATGGACTTTTCATCTGGCCCGCCGTCTTCGGAGCTTTGCTGATGATGCCGCGCGAAGCCCCGGCGGGGAAGGGGAAATGGCCTTTCCTCGCGTGCTGGACGCTCGCGGGAGCCGCGGTGATCGGCTGCTATTTCTTGATCGACTACTCGGTGGCGACCCACTACTCCTACAATCGGCCCATCGGCGCGCCCACACCGCTCGCGGGTACCTGGAAGGAATCCTTCAGGCGTTTCGGGGACATGGCGGAATTTTTTCTCCGGATTCTTGGAGGACCCGCCGTTCGACAGTTCGCGATCGATCCCTTGCCCCTTTCAAGATTGTTTGGAACGATGGCGCTGGCGGTGTACCTGGGAGCCGCCCTTTGGATCGCCTTCGGCGTGCGGAATCGTGAATGGAGGGCGCGACTCCTGCCATGGATGGCGTTGGGAGGCGCGGTGGTGGCGATCGCACTGGGCGTGAGTGTCGGGCGGACGACGATATTGGCTTCCGCACGGGCGACGGTTCCGCGGTTTATCAGCGTGTCTCTCTATCTGCCAATCGCGCTGCTGGCCTTTGCCATGGCGGCCACTCGCGGCTGGGAGCGCGCACGGGTGATTTTCGCGCCGGGCGGTCGAAAGGAAATGATGGTGATCGGCGGGCTGACAATGCTCGCGGTTTTGCAAGTTCAACCGTGGATCTATGGATCTGGGCTGATGGAGATCTGGAATATTGCCCGCCGGCAGGCACGGGCGCACGTGATGTTCGCCGAGCATTGGGATCCGGAGCCCTCGCGTATTTTGGCATACCTACCCGGCGAGATTCGCGATTTTGCGCCACGGCTCGATGCTTTGGGCTTTCTGGATCCGCCTTTGGTGAGAAACCTGCGGCTCGACCAGTTCAGCGTTTCCCGGAAACCGATGCCCTCGTCAAGCGGCCAGATTCGCTCGGCCGAAAAGATCAAAGACGGACGAATTCGGTTGGAGGGGTTTTCCATTTTTCGGGGACCTGACCGCCCGGGAGACGCCGTCCTCCTCACCGCCCGAAAAGCCGAGGGTGGTGCCAGAACAATCGTGGGACTGGCGGACTACGCGGGACGTCACCTCCCGACCCAGCACCGGATCGATCTCCAATTCACGGTGATGGAACCGATTCGCGATTCCGATCCCGAATCCTGGATGAATTGGACCGAGACGCTCGAGCCCGGGAAACTGACAGATCACCTTCCGGGAACGATCGAAGTCTGGGCGCTGGACGTGCGGAAAATGCGGGTCTATCCGCTGCCAAACCGGCTTGAGTTGGACGCCGATGGCAGATTGGAACTGACTCAGCCTTGATCCGGGCCCGCGGCGGGCTCCGGAACGACTCGACCGATCGTCTCCGTCCGAACCCAACCGCGCAATTCGTCGGGAATGGCGACAAAAGTCCAAGGTCCGCGGTCAAGGACGATGCGCACCTCGGAACCGGGGGGCAGGGCGATAACCTCTTTTGCGTCGGGATAGGGAGAGGTGATGGCCTTGGTCTCGGGAGCGGTTACGATGGCCATCCGGTCGATGCTGACGTCGCGATCGTATCGGCGCAGGCACCAGAGGAAGAAGCCGACCGCGGTGACCGAAAGCAGGGTCACGATCCAGAGCAGGGGGCGCCAGGGTTTCAGCCGAGGCAGCGCCAGGACGGAGGCGGCGCATAGCAGGGCGATCCAGGCGAAGAGGGAAACGAGTCCGGCGAGGTCGGCGGGAGTCAGGCGTCTCAGCCACCGAACCAGATCGCCGGGATCGAACACGAGGTTGCCGGTCAGGTTTTCCACCACCCGCAGATTTTGCCTCGCTTCCCCAAAGCGGGGATCGAGGGCCAGAGCGCGATGATACCAGAGCGCGGCTTCGCCGGGGCGCTGAAGGCGGAACAGGGTGTTCCCAAGATTAAAGTATAGCTCCTCCGATCGGTGGCCCGCCTCGGCCAGGCCTCGATAGAGCTTTTCCGCGCCGGCGTAGTCGCCCTGTTCGAACAGCACGTTCCCGCGGACGTAGGCGGCGTCCCGATCGGCCTGGGCGTGAAGGGGCGTTGCCCCGAGGGAACAGGCGATCGCCATGATAAACACGTGTCGGAATCGGAACCGGAACATGGAAAGCGGGAAGAAAAGGAGAAGGAACAAGGGTTAGCGAACGGCTTTTCCGAGGGAGGAAAGCAACTTGAGCGCCTGGTTTTGCTCGGCGGAGTCCACCCGCCGCCGACGCTCGGCATCCGGGATCGAGGCGCCGTAGAGAAAGCTCTGACACCTGGCTTCGAGGTCCTGGAGCGCCTGGAGTCGCTCGGCATCGAGGCGGCGTCGACCATCGGGATGCTCCAGTCCCCAGGTATCGATCGCCGCCTGAACACTGTGGTAAAAATCGCTTTGGGTCTCGGCTTCCTCCGCCTCTTCCATTGCTTCTTTCAGTCCTCCCCCGCGTCGACGGCGGGCGCCGCGGTCGCGGCCGGAGATTCGGCGCGCCATCCCGTATCCGATCAGGGTGAAGAGGGCGATCGAGGGCAGGATCTGCGCCACCCAGAACCCGGGACGCGAGGTGAAGGCGACGGCGACCGGGCCACGCCAGTTCGGCTCGTCATTTCGAACCAGGAGAATGTCGTCGAATTTCGCCACCGGCTTTCCGGCGGCCGAAAACACCGCTCCGTTCCCACCCGGAGCCTCGCCCCCCGAGGGGATGGCGGCAAAGGCGGCCGTCGCCGCGGCGGGATCCTTCATCACGCGGATCGGCACCGGATCGGTGTGCCGGGTCTCGTAGGCGCCGGTTTTGGGATTGAAGAAAGCGAGTTCGAAGGGCGGGATTTCCGTGGCCTCGGACTGGGGCATGATGATCTGCGAGAAGCTCGCTTTTCCCTCGGAAACGCCGTCCGACACTTCGGCGGGATCGACGATTTTCTGCGCTTCGTAGGTGCGCCACTGGCTCGCGTCGGCGGGCAGGAAGACGGGGGCTTCGAGCAGCTCGAAATTGCCCGCACCCGAGACGGTGAACTCGACCGTGATCGGATCGCCCGTCTTCAGGTCGAGGGGCGTGGCCTTGGCGGTCAGCTCGAACGCTCCCACCGCGCCGCGAAAGGTCGGCGGCTTGCCGGCCTCGGGAAGCGGCTTGACGCGGACGGTGATGGCGTTGCTTTCGAGCTTTCGCACCCGGCTGCTCTGGTGAAAGCCGGGGATGGCCCGGAAGGCTCCCATTTCGATCATCCGCACATCGACTTCGGCCGGCCCGAGGGTGTGCTCGCCTTCCTTGAGCGCGAAAATCGAAGCCGGCAGTTTAGCGATGGAGAAGACGTAGCCATCCAGTTCCTGCGCGTCGAAAGTGATGGAGCGAAAGCGCTTCACCACGATCGCCTCATGGTCGAGGGTGGGGGGGCCGACTTCGTTGATGGCTCGCTGGCCGCGAACGAAGACCGTCAACTCCAGCGGGATCATTTGGCCCGCGTAGATTTCCTCCTCGGGGACGTCGAGCTTCACGAAGTAGGGCTTGGAAGCGTCGATGGTGACGTCTCCGGGCGCGCGCTTGTAGATCGTGACCGTCAATTCCCGGGTCTGGAGCGTCTGCCCGTTGACGGCCAGGTTGAGCGCCGGGATCGTGAATTCCCCCTCGTTTTCGCCGGAGACCTGGAAAAAAAAGGTCTGCTCGGTGTTCATTGCGCCATTGTTGATCTCGACGTTGTTCTGGCTCCCGATGTAGGCGATCGAAAGACCGTCGGCGGGGATGGAGTCGCCGAGATTCTCGGGTCTTCCGTTGGAGACCCGGATGACGAGGGTGCCCTTTTCTCCGAGGGCGATCCGATTGTTCATGAGGGCGGCTTCCACGGCGACCTGCTGGGCCGGGGCGATCCCCGCCGGGACGACGGCGAGCGCCACGAGCCAGATCGGTCGGAGGCGGCGCGGAAAAAGACGTTTCTTGAAAAGCGTTCGCATCACCAGTTCTTGAATTTTTCCGCCTGAAAGGGCGCGTAGATGGCCGGACGCACGTCCGCGTCTTCGTCGGAGAGATTGCGAAGCTTTTGCCGGGCTTCCTCCGGAGAAAACCCGGTCTCGGGATTTACTTTGGCTTCGTTGGGCTGGCTGGGGGACGGTTCGCGATCCGGTTTGGGAGATTCCGGGTTCCCTTCGAGTTTTCCGTCCTGAGGCGGTTGATCGGGCGGAGGTTGATTGTCGGGCTTTGGCGGATCCGCCGGAGGCGGCTTCTGACCGGGACCCTGGTCCGGGGGCGGCGCCTCGTTGGGGTCCGGTTGGCCGGGTTCGGATTCCGGCTTTCCGGGTTCCGGCTGGCGGGGTTGCTGGCCCTGATCGGGCTGCTGCTGATTCTCCTGCTGTTGCTGCTGGTCCTTCTGCTGTTCCTGCTCTTCGTCCTTTTGGTCGTCTTCCTTCTGCTTTTCCTCCTCCCGTTTTTTTTCCAGCAACGCCAGGCGGGTCTGGGCGACTCCGAGATTGTGGCGGGCCGATTCGTTCCGCTTGTTCATCCGCAACGCCGCCTGGTAATGTTCGATCGCGCTCTTCCATTGCTCCATCACCGCCTCTCTTTGCGGCGAATCGTCGAGTTGCGGCTGGTCCGGATCGCCCGGTTTCATTCCGAGCATGGATTCGCCCTGCCGAAAAAGCGCGTTACCCAAATTGTAATGTCCTTTTTCCGCCGTCTGTCGATCCTCGGACTCGAGCATCCGGCCGAAGGCGTCCTTCGCCGTCTCGAAATCCCCTTGCCGATAGGCGGCCACTCCGAGTCCCTGCTCGAGCCACGCGAGGTCGCCCGCCTCCGGGGCCGCCTCGATTTCGCGCCGATAGGCGTCGACCGCGCCACTGAAATCCCGTCTCATCAGCCGCAGGAAACCGAGCCCTTTCTCCGGCGCTTCGATTTCGGCGCCGGCCTTCACCGCCTCCGCCGCACCGGAGACGGGTGCTTGGTCCTGCGCGGAGGCCGACTCGAGAACCATCGCGCCCGCCAGGAGGAAGAGGCCCAGCATCGCCGCGCGGCGTCCCGCTTCCGGTGTGGGCAAGGGCGGCGGGGTTCCCGCGGAAGGCCGAGGCACTCCGGCGACAGGGCGGCTTCTCATCACGCGCGAGATCAGGGTCAGGGTTCCGGGCAACAGATAGGCCAGCACCCCGAAAAACAATCCGAAACTCAGTGGCCACACGAAGCGCTCGATCGGTTTTCGGCGTTTTTCGCCATCGCCGCGAACCGCCTCGAGTTGTTTCAGGGCCCTGGCAATCACCTCTCCGGCGTTTCGGGTTTTGGCCAGATCGATGAAGGTGCCGCCATCGAGCGACTCCACCAGCGTTTGCAGCGAGCCCGGGTTCATTCGCGACCGGACCACGTTTCCCTCATCGTCCTTGACGAAAACGCCGGGCTGGATTTTTCCGTCGTCTCCGGGTTCCGGAATGATCGATCCGCTGACCGTGCCCACCCCGACGGTCAGGCAGAGGGTTCCCGTTTTCTTGGCTCGTTCGGCCAGATCGGCGTCCTCCGATTCGCCCTCGAGTGCCTCGCCATCGCTGAAAACGATCAGGGCGCTTTCCTCGCTCTTGGCCTTTTCGAACATCTCGAGCGCCAGCGCGGCGGCGGCGCTGAGATTCGTTCCGCCCCGGGGAATGATCTCGGTGTCGAACTGGCGGATCGTCTCGAGCACAGCATCGTGGTCGTCCGTCAACGGAGCCTGGATGAAGGCCTTGCCCGCGAAGGCAATCAGGCCGATCCGATCCCCCGGAAGCGCGGTCACGATATCCTGCGCCGCGAGTTTGGCCCGAGTCAGGCGGTCGGGTTGGAGATCGTTGGCCAGCATGCTGCGTGACGTGTCGATCGCGATGATGACGTGGCGTCCCTCGAAAGCCGTATCCTGGGGCTCGAATCCCCACTGCGGGCGCGCCAGCGCTATCAGCAGCAGGCCGAGCGCCAGCATCTGCAGGCCGAACACGATCCAGCGCGTCCACTGCCGCGCGCCGGATATCAGCTCCTCCGACAGGCGAGGGGACACCAGGCCCGGCACGCCCCGTTTCGCGCGCAGATGCGACCACAGTCGCAACCCCGCCAGGGGCGGCAACAGCAGCAGGCACCAAAGCCATTCGGGGTTGGCGAAAATCGGCGGCATTTCGGCGATAGGCTATCGAAAGGGATGAATAACGTTTGTTTGTTGGTCGGTTTCTAAAAAATATTCCGGCGAATCCCGTCTGAAAAACGAGTTCGGCCTCAGGGAAAACGGCGCCAAAACGTTTCTCCCCCGACCACGCTTAGCAACCCCAAAACCAACGCCAGCGCCGCCGGCCATTGAAACAGCTCCCGTGTCTCGATGCTGATCCGGCTTCGCACCTCCGTTTTTTCCATCCCGTCGATCAGCTCGAAGATTCGCTCCAGGCCGCCCGTGTCCTGCGCCCGAAAAAATTCGCCCTCTCCGATCTGCGCGATTTCCTTGAGGGTTTCCTCGTCAAATTCCTGCACCAGCTTTTGGGGGCCGCGCGGGGTGTTCACCGTGAAATCGCCGTAGCTGCCCACCGCGATGGTGTAAATCTTCACCCCGAGAGTCTTCGCCAGCTTGGCGGCCATGACCGGGTTGAGTTGACCGGCGTTGTTCACCCCGTCGGTCAGAAGCACGATGACCTTGCTTTTCGCGGTGCGCTTGTCGAGGCGCTTCGCCGCCGAGGCGATCGCCGAGCCAATGGCCGTGCCGTCCTCGACGAGCCCGATCTTGACACGGTTCATGCTCTCCTCCAGCCACTCATGGTCGAGAGTGATGGGACTCGCGAGATAGGGGCGACCCGCGAAAGCGATCAGCCCGATGCGATCGGTCTGGCGACCCCGGATGAAATCGCGCGTCACTTTTTTGGCCGCGATGAGCCGGTTGACCGGCCGCCCGTCGATCCGGAAGTCATCCACTTCCATCGACCGCGAAACATCGATGGCGACGATCATCTCGATGCCGCTTTCGGTGATCGACTCGTCCGCGTTAAAGATCTGCGGCCGGGACAGCGCCGCGATCCCGAGCGCGAAAACGAGGATCGGCAAGGCCACGCGGAGGCCGCCCGCCCGCGCCTTCGCCTTGGGTCCGAGGCGGTTGAGGAGGTGAAGCGAGGAAAAAACCACCGCCGCCTGCTGGCCCGACCGCCCCCTCAACACCATCAGCAACGGGATCAGCAACCACAGCGCCAGCGCCCAGGGGAGCGCCAGCCTAAAACCCGAATCGATGATGACGCCGAGCGATGGTTCGTACACCGCAAACTTTTACGGCCAAGCGGCTCCCGTCGCAAGTCTCCGCGGCCCGCGCGGCGGCCGAAATCAACGCCGACAAAGACTCGTCACGCGCCGGTATTTCTCCCGGAAGGCCCCGGCCAGGTCGCGCGCCAGTTCGACCTCCCGAATCTTGTCCTTCTCTTTCAGCGTCGACGCGATGTCGCCCGAAGCCCGCGCGTAGCCGATGAGATCGTGGATGTCCTCGAACTCCGCCGTCGCCTCGGGCGGAAAACCGGCGTCGATCAGCGCCCGCCACGCCTCCCGCTGCTCGGGATGCGTGTCCACGCAGGCGCAGCGGATGATGAAGCGCAGCGAGTAAAACATCGCGCCCGTCCATTTCGGCTCGTAGACGAAACCCTTCGCGATTTCATAGGGGTTCACGTCCGGATCGGCCATGTGGAGCCGGTTCTCCGCCGTGTAGAAGTCGCGCCGGATCGGCGGACGCCGCAACGCCGTCCGGATCGGGCCACCCGCTTCCCCGGCCCGGTAGTTCCAGATTCGCTGCCCTTCGAGCGAAAGCACGAATTCGATAAAACGATGGGCCAGTTCCGGGTTGGGCGCGCCGCGCACCAGCGCGATCGGATCGGCCCCGATCGAAGTGCCGCCGGGCGGCATCCGAAACTGCAAACGCGACGAGCCGTCCGGGTGCTGGAGGAGTTCGGTGTAGGCCCGGCCGTAAAAATCGATGCACAGACCCGCCGCCGCGTCCCCCTGCGCCACGTCGTGCGGGATCTTGGCCGCCGAATCGGTGAAATAGCGGCTGTTGGCGCTGATCTTGAGCAGCAGGCGCATCGCGCGATCCCATCCCTCGGCGACGGCTTCCTCCTCCGGCAAGCCCCCGTCGAGGGCCTCGCGCATCTGTTGCTGGATGATCATCTCGAAGGCTTTCGTCACCGATCCCGACTTCGAAGGGTCGGCCATCGCGACCTCGCCGAAAAACGCGGGATCGGTCAGTTGCTCCCACCGTTCCAGGGGAGGTTCGATGCCGAGCCGCGCCAGGGAGTCAGTGTTGTGGCAGATGCCGAAGGCCGAGAGCACCGCGCCGACCCATCGCAGGTCCGGATCGTAAAACGGCTCCCCGCTCGCCCCGGAGGGAATGGCCGCGTCCGAAAACCAATCCGGATGCGCCTCCCTCAGCGCCCCCGGCCCGTATTTCCCGGACAGATCGCGCGCCACCAGGGCGCCGGCCGCCGCCTGTTTGTCGAAATCGTAGGCCCCGCCCCCGAAGAAGAGATCGATTCCGACGCCGACTCCGCTCTCGAGAAACAAGCGCCGCGCCCGCGCCGCCGTGTCGTCCCCGGAAGGGTCGACTCTCGGGTTGGTGAATCCGTCCCGCGCGTCGATGTCGAAGGGCAGGCCGGTCTCCTTCTTCCAATGGTTGCCGAAGGCATTGGCGAATTCCGACTTCAGGAAAAGCGCGATCTCCGCCGTGCCGCCCGGCTGACGCCAGTCAATCATGACCTCGCGCTGGAAGTTCTCGCGCATGTGCCGGACGAAGGCGGTCTCGAACTCGGTCCGTATCGATTCGATGTGCGGGGAAATAACGATCAGGCGCTCGGTTTTGGCGTTCGCCAGCCGCTCCTGCTCGGGACGCAGCCAGAAGGGCGCCGCGACCGTGAGGCCGAGCAGGGCGAGAACGCTGGCGATTCGGACGAGCATGTTGCGAGATCTCGGCGGCCGTTGTTTCTTCCGGGAGTCAACAGGGTTGAGTCACCGACCTAACCCTGTTGAGTGAGAGGCGGCACGGCGACGGTGTCCTCCGGATCGCAGCAGGCGAAAAAGGTCGCCGTCGCGTCGCGGACGACACGCCGGGGGTTCAATTCGGCGATGTGGAGGGTGTCGGGCTCCGTCTGACCGGTCTTGAGGGAATATTGAGCGATCTCGCCGAGGTAGGTCGATTCCGCCAGAGTGCCCGGGACCGAATTGACGGCGGATTTTTCGGTGCGGAGGCTGAAGCACTCCGGCCGGATGGACAGAAGCGCCTTGTCGCCCGCTTCGGGCTCCCAGGCGGCGTTTCCGGCGTAGGCCTCGAATGGACCCAGAGCGGTTTCGATCCGCAGGCGGCCCCGATTGTCCGCGCCCTCCTTCACTGTTCCGGGAATGAAATTGGTCTCTCCAATGAAGCTCGCCACCACGGCGCTGTGGGGATGACGGTAGATTTCCTCGGGCGGTCCGATCTGGGCAATCCTACCGCCATCGAGAATGGCCATCCGGTCGGCGATGCTGAGCGCTTCCTTCTGATCGTGGGTCACGTAAATCGCCGTGAGGCCGAATTCCTTGCAGATGCGGCGAATCTCGGAGCGCATCTCGATGCGCAGCTTGGCGTCGAGGTTCGAGAGGGGTTCGTCCAGCATCAGGCATCGAGGCCGCACCACCAGGGCGCGGGCCAGGGCAACGCGCTGTTGCTGGCCGCCGGAGAGCTGGTTGATCTTTCGCTGGGCGTAGTCGCCCATTTTCACCATGTCGAGGGCCTGACCGACCCGCTCGCGGATCTCCGCCCTCGGTATCCGGCGTTCCTCGAGACCGAAAGCGACATTTCGAAACACATTGAGATGCGGCCAGAGCGCGTAGCTTTGGAACATCATCGCCGTCTCCCGTTTGTGGGGCGGGATTTGGGAAACGTCTTCGTCGTCGAAATGGATCGTGCCTTCCTCGGGAAGGTGAAACCCAGCGATGGCGCGCAGCAGGGTCGTCTTCCCGCACCCGCTGGGACCGAGCAGGAAAAACAGTTCGCCGGCCTCGATGTCGAGATCGAGCCCCTTGAGAGCGACGGTGTCGCCGAAGCGTTTCGTCAGGCCGCGAATGTGGATGGAAACCATGTCTGGACGGGAGGCTAGCCACTGGAACGCAAATTCCAAGCCCGAACACGCGGGGAGTCATTTCGTTCCGTGACGCGACAGGCCGCCGGGCCGGTAGCGAAAGACATACCGGGTGCAGGGATTCTGCAGGCCGTGGAGAACGATCGGCTCCTCGAAGACGGCGGGATCCTCGATGAGCGCGAAGGCCTTCGGATAGATCGGGCGCCCGATGCCGAGATTGGCGGCGTTGACAAACAGCGGTTTCCCCTCGCGGTCCGCCTCGCGCAGCGCCGCCACAAAGTCGTCGTCCGACTTGATGCGACGCATGGTGGGATCGTAAAGGGCGGTGGCGTGGACTAACTCGACGGTCAGGACTTCCCCGATGCGCGGATGGAATGGGTTCACCACTTCCCGGGTCACGCGGACCGATTCCGCGAGGGGTTCGACGGATTTCTCGCGCACCAGGTTTCGCTGGGGCGCGGTGGCCAGGGCAAAGGCGGCGACCCAGCCCATTGTCAGGACGGGCGTCAGGAATCTTTGTCTCGAAAAACGATCGAACAGGCACGCAAACCCCGCGCCCACCACGATCCAGGCCAGGGGCAGATAGCCGACGGTGTACCAGGGATAAAGGATCTTGCTCGACCGAAAGGCGTCCGCAAACATCAACGGCGCCGGCAGAAGGAGCGCGAGCGCCCACAATCGGCCGCGATCGGCTTTTTGCCACAGGGCGTGGATTCCCAGAATCAGCAGAACGCCGGAAAGCCCCGCCACCGCCGCGGTTGAGATCGGGGAGCGCGAAAACAGGTCGTGAACGGTCAGCGCGTTCGGATTCGCCTCGTCCCAGGACATGAGCGGCGTCCCGAAGGCCCAGTCGAAGGGCCAATTCTTCAGCACATCAGGGTCCGTCTTACCCGTCAGTCTCCCGCCGGCGAGCCAGCGGGGGAGTTGGAGCAAATTGGGCAGCATCGCCTGCAGAAAGACGCTCGCGCCAATCAGGCAAGCGCCCCCCAGTCGCCAGAGATCGGCGATTCGAAAGGGGTTCCGCCTGCCCGGGGTCGAGAAAGGCGCCCAGAGCGTCCAGAACGCGGCGAGATTCAGGGGGAAAAGGAGGTAAATGCCGCCGAGGTGGGCATACAACAACAAGAACTGAGACAAGCCATTGGCGATCCACCATACGGGCGACCGCCGGCCTCGAAGCGCCATCGCCAGACTGAGGACGCAACACACCCCCAGCAGCATCATGAGTCCGTAGCCCCGCGCGTCGCTGCCGTGCCGGATGATCCACGGATGCAGCGCCAGCGCGAAGGCCATCGCCGGCGCCCCGCGCGCGAATCCCAACACGGCGAGCAGGCAGGCGGCGGCGGGAATCGTCAGCACCGTGGCGAGATAGGAGGGGAAACGGATTTTCGCGCCGCTGAAATAGAACGCCGACGGATTCTCACCCGTGGTGTCGGGCGGACCGTGGCTGAGCCGGGCGAGCACGCTGAAGAGGACTTGATTATTCGGGCCGGCGTCGTAACCCCAGAGGGTCCGCTCCCAGCGGGGCGTTTTGACAAACCAGGAGCCGTCTTCGTTTCGATAAAAATTGCCGAACAAGAATCGTCGCACCGTGGCTTCCTCGTCGCCCCACAGCGAAAGGCCGAGCCTGGGCGCCATCAGAAAGGCGGAAAGTCCCGTCGCAGCCAGCACGGCAATCCACCAAGTCCCGCCGATTCCGATCTTCGGGGGTTCCGCCGGCCCCGGATCGATCCATTGCCGCGGCCGAAAGCGAAAAGCAGCCAGCGCGACGGTGAGCAGCCCCGCATTGATCGTCGCGGCCCACCACACCCCAATAATCGCCCACGAGTGAATCCGGGTGCCTTCCTTCACCTCCGGTGAGGTGTCGAGGCCGGGCTGCCACGGTTTTGGCCCGAAAATCGCATAGGCGCCGAACAGTCCGATCCCGAGCGCCAATGCCAACACAACACCGCGGCCGCGGGCCGGCGGAGCGCTGAAATCGGAAAAGGGAGCGTCGTCCATGGGCGCTCACGGTAGCGAGGAAGCCGGCGCTTTGCCATGTGAACTTGTCGCCGTTTCGCTCACGCTCCGAGCCAGTTCAGGAGGATGACACCGGTCACGGCGATCAGCGCGCCCGCGGCCGCCAACGGGGTGGGGCGGTCTTTCTCCAGCATCCAGGCCATCGGCATCAGCACGATGGGGGTGACGGCGACGATCGCGAGCACCAGTCCGCCGCTCGACATGGACGCCAACGCCTGCTGAAAACAGCTCACCCCAATCACCGGTCCGGCCAGCGCGGCCATCAGGAGCCACCCCGCCGTCGAAAGCCGGCGATCCGCTCCGGTCAGGCCCGCGGGAAGGCGGGATGCGCCGAGCTTTTCCCAGATAATGAGGCCGATCCCCGCGACCAGCATGCCCGCCAGCACGCGCTGCGCCGCCTCGGAAACGCCGTTGATCTCAAGGCCGAGCGTCCGCTCGATTTCGTTCGCCTTGCGCGTGATCACCGCACCGGTTCCCTGGCCGAAGCCGGCGACCAGCGCCCAAACGATGCCGAACCCGAAATGGCCGCGCAGATCCGGTGCCCGCCCAATCCTTTCCTTCGGCGGTTTCACAGCCAGGAACACCCCGAAAAGAATGGCGCCCACGGCCCCCAGATGGCTCGGCGGTGGGGCGTTCCCCAACCACAGCCATTCGGCCGCCAGAGCGAAAAGCGGCGCCGTGCACAGATTCAGGAGAATCGCGAGGCGCGATCCGATCCGTTCGTAGGCGAGAAACAGGCCGATGTCTCCGACTCCGAAACCGACCAGACCGCTCACGAAAAACCATCCAAAAGTCGGCCAAGCGAGCGAGGCTCGGTCCGTCAGCAGCACAAAACTGTCCAGAATCACCGTGGCCAGCAGCAGACGGAAGAAGTTTCCCCGCAGACCGCCGAGCCGAATGGCCGTGCGCTGGCCGCTGACGGCGGAAAGGGCGAAGAGAAAGGTCGTCAGAATCGCCCAGTGCATGGAATTCGAATTGGCAATGCGCGAAAAGGTGCGCCATCGTGCGCCGTCTCCCGCGCCCGGTCCGGTGAACGGCGCGCCGGGAGGAAATCACCGAACCTGCCCGAATGCAAACAGCGACCAACGACTCCGCCGATCCCTTTGTCTGGCTCGACGGTCACTTGATCCAGTCCTCCGAGGCTCGTGTTTCGCCCTTCGATCACGGGTTGCTCACCGGCGACGGCGTTTTCGAGACGCTCGTGGCCTATCGCGGCGAACCCTTCGCCCCGACCCGGCATCATCGTCGACTGCACCATTCCGCTTCTTCGATGGGCCTCGAAACACCCCCGGCCGACGAGCTGCTGCATGCCATGCGGGAGGTTCTGCGCGCCAACCGCCTCGACAGCGCGCGAATCCGCGTCACCGTGACCGGCGGGATTGGGCCGCTCGGCTCCGATCGCGGCGGCCGCGGCCAGACATTTGTCGTCGCGGCGTCCCCGGTGCCGGCCTTTTCGCCGACCGCCCGGGTTTTCACCGTGCCGTTTCCGCGCAACGAACGCGGCGCGCTCGCCGGCCTCAAAACCACCAGCTACGGCGAAAATGTCGTTGCGCTTTACCAGGCAAAATCCCAGGGCGGAGACGAAGCCATTTTCGGCAATCTCGTCGGAAATCTCTGCGAAGGCACGGGCACCAACATCTTTGCCGTCATCGGCGGAAAATTTATCACCCCGCCGCTGTCGTCCGGTTGTCTCGCCGGGGTGACGCGCGGCCTTGTTGTCGAGTTGGCGAACGAACTGGGCCTCGGCCTCGAGGAAGCCGATGTTCCGCTTTCGGCTCTGACCGGGGCCGACGAAGCCTTCCTGACCTCCACCCTGCGCGAAGTCCAGCCCATCGTCGAGGTCAACGGCCAGGCCCTCGGCGCCGCTCCCGGTCCCATGGCCAAAAAACTCGGGCCAGCCTTCCGCTCGCTGACCGAGCACGATCTGGACCCGTGAATCGGCCGAGCGTTGCCTCACCAGATCGCCGGGAACAGGATCGCTCCAGCCAACTCGAAGGGAGCTTCAACCCGCGACGCCGAGACCGATGAGGTTTCGCAGATACAGGCCTCCGAGCATGGCCAGCGCGCAAAGAAACGGAGTCGCCACACAAACCACCACGCGTTGCCACGTCTCGAAATCGTAGAGAACGCCACTGAAAAGCCAGTTCGCAAAGACGATGAAGGCGAAAGCACCGACTGCTTTGAGAATGCGCTCCTCCTCGGACCGCAGGCCAAGCGTTCCGAGCACGCCGGTAATGACCATCACGAAGGCGGCGATGGCGAAAGCCCTCCACCATTCCACGTCCGTGGTGTCGCGCGCGATGCCCCAGATGAGCGTCTGGCAAAACACACCCGCCAGGATCAAGGCAAAAATCGAAGCCGGATCGCGGTGGTAGCCGTAAACGCGGGCGAGGACGGGTTCGAAATCGCAAAACCATGCTGTCATGCGGTCCGGTTCTTAGCGAATCCGGCAGCGGATGGCAAGCGAATTCGGTCGCTTCTTTCCGGCGCTTTCCAAACTCCACCGCTCGAGCGCCTGCTCCACGGGCGAGAATAAGGGTGGGGCGAGACGTCCCTGTCGAGCCGTCGTCATATCCAGGCCGGATCTCGTCACCCTTCAGCGTTCACGACGACGTGTCAGAGGGCGTCGCTAAAAAACGCCAGCAGCCTCACTCGCCCTTTGCCAACAAGGCGGCCCGCAGCGCCTTCGCCTCTTCGCCGTCGAGGACAATGGTGTTCGCGAGAGAGTTTCCGAACGTGCTGAAATCCTTGAATGTCCAGACGACCCGTTTGTCCCGGGTGATTTCGACGATCTGCGGGTTGTCCGGACCGGCGTGGCAGTTCCCGATCATCAGGTGGCCGTTCGGCAATTCGTAAAGGGTCGTGGCCCAGGCCAGGGTGATGCCCGGCAGGTCGTTCTGCTCCAGTTTCCATACGACTTCCTTCGCGGGCGTGACTTCGAGGACGCTGTGACCGTTGCCCGAGGTGATGAGATAGTTGCCGTTTTTCGCCTTGATCGCCGAGAAACAATGGCCACCGAACGCCTCGGGACCGTGGCCGCCCGCCGGTTGCCTTCCAAACAGCGGAATTTTGAATTCCCACACCACCTTGCCGTCGGCGTCGTATTCTTTCACCATTTCGTCCCCCTCATGGGCGGCGAGAGTGTGGCCGTTTTCCAACCGGCGGACGAGGCGGGTGTCGGAGTGGGTTCGGGACTGGCTGACCTGCCAGGGAAACTCGCGCACGATTTCCCCCGAGGCGTCCACTTCGATCAGACGGCTGGACCCGGATTCTGAAATCAGCGTGCGCCCGTCGCCCAGACGCTGATAGGAATGGACTTCGACCTTCTTGCCGTCCTCGCGATTCTGCGTGGCGGCGTCGTATTGCCAGACAATCTTGTGGTCGAGCCCGATCTCGATCACCTTCGGCCAACCATCCTGCGTCAGAAAACGGGGCCCGGGCAACAGGTGCAAATCGTGCACCGCGCCGACCGGGTGATGCCACAGGACCTTGTTGTTGGCGGCGGGATCGACGATGGCGATTCCCTTGCCGGCCTCGGCCCCGATCACGAGACGCTCGGGACCGGCATTGACGATTGGCGCCGCGCCTCCCATCGCGATCGCCACCAGCGGCAAAAGAATTCGTTTCATGGCGGGCCTTCGCTTCAGATTTCGGGAAATTTGACCCACTTGTCCTGTGACGCGGAGCTTTTCACCGTCGTTTCGATGAAGGCCATGCCGGCCACACCGTCGTCGACGGAGGGAAAATCGTAACCGCCCTCGGGCGCCGGTTTGCCGTCGATCTGGTCGGCGATGGCGCCGGCGGCGGCGACATAGATGTTGGCAAAAGCCTCGATAAATCCCTCGGGATGGGCGAAGGGAGTGCGGGAGTTCGCGGCGGCTTCGGGTCCGACGTAGGCGTTGCCGCGGCGATAGATCTGGCGGGGCGCGTTGGCGAATTTCACGATCAGGTCGTTCGGCTCCTCCTGGTGCCACTCGATGGAGGCCTTGGTGCCGTAAACGCGAATGTTGAGCGCGTTCTCGTCGCCGTTGGAAATCTGCGAGGCGTAGATGATGCCTTTCGCGCCCCCCTTGAAGCGAACGAGGTTGTTTCCGTCGTCATCGAGTTCACGCCCGGGAATGAAAGCGGTCAATTCGGAGCAGATTTCGTCAATCTCGAGGCCGGTGATGTAGCGAACGAGATTGTGGGCGTGGGTGCCGATGTCGCCCATGCAGTTGGAGACACCGGCGATCTTCGGATCGGAACGCCAGTTGTTGATCTTGCCCTGACCGTCGCCCTCGACGTCGCCGACGGCGTAGCCCTGCGGGTATTCGGCCACGATTTTGAGGATGCGCCCCAGGTCGCCAGCCCGAACCATCCGGCGGGCTTCCTTCACCATCGGATATCCAGTGTAGTTGTGCGTCAGGGCGAAGACTTTGCCGCTCCGGTTCACAATGTCCCGCAGTTCGTAGGCCTGCTGAAGGCTGTAAGTCATCGGCTTGTCGCAGACGACATGGAAGCCGGCCTCGATGAAGGTCTTCGCCACCTCGAAATGGAGGTGATTCTGCACCACGATGGAGACGAAATCGATGCGCTGATCCTCGGGCAGGGCGGCCTCCTTTTCGGCCATTTCCCGATAGCTCCCATAGACGCGGTTGGGATCGAGGAAGAAATCCTCGCCCGAGAGTTTGGATTTTTCCGGATCGGAGGAAAAGGCTCCGGCAACCAGTTCAATTTTGCCGTCGAGGTTCGCGGCCATGCGATGCACCGCGCCGATGAAGGCGCCGCGCCCGCCGCCGACCATGCCCATGCGTAGCTTGCGGTTCATTTTATCGTGATTTCGGGGATCGGGGAATAGATGAGACTCGATGGCGAAAGCGGCACTGTAAAAAGTAAAAGGTAAAAGGTGACGCGCGGTCGAAGTCCGTTCCGGTTGTGTGGAAACCTTTTACTTTCGCACCTTTCGCCTTTTGCGGCCGCGAAGCGGCCTAACAAGCCACCGGCGCTCCGCTCCGGGCGGATTCGTAGATGGCGTCGATGATCTTCATTAGCGACAGCGCCTGGTCGGGGGTGTTCAGCGGAGCCTCGGTGCCCTCGATGGCGCGGATAAAATTCGTCGCGCTGCGGATGCGGCCCATGTCCTCGCAGGCTTCCACGGTGATGGAACGGTTCACCGAGTTTCCGCCTTCCTGAACGTAGAGTTCGCAGGAATCGATGGCGGTTTCGTCGAGACCGTCTCGACCGAAGAGCCGTTCGACCTTGCCGCCGGCGCCCGTGCCCTGGAAGACGACGGAGACCTCCTCGCGCTTCACCATTTCGGCCCAACTGACCTGCAAGCTCAGCACCTGACCGCTCTTGAAGGTGACGAAGCCGTGCGCGGCCGCCTCCACGTCGGTGACGCCATCCTTCACGTCCGGAATGCCCCAAGGCCCCTTGAAGGCCTTGTCGTCGATGAAATTCGAGAAAGTCTGCCCCAGGACATGAGCGGGCTCGGGGTAACCCATGAAGTAAAGCGCGAGATCGATCATGTGGAGCAGATCGATGAGCGGCCCGCCGCCGGCCAGCGACTTGGTGGTGAACCAGCCGCCGAAGCCGGGGATGCCGGTTCGGCGAATCCACTTCGCCTGGGCCGAATTGATCGTGCCGGCGGTGCCGCCGTCGAGATAAGCCTTCATGGCATAGGACTCGGGCCGGGCGCGGTTGTTGAAGTTGAACATCAGGCGCTTCCCGGACGCCTCGGCGGCGGCGATCATCTCCCGCACCTCGCCGGCATTGAGGGCCGGGGGTTTTTCGCAGAAAACGTGCTTGCCCGCGTTGAGCGCCTGGATGGCGAGCGGCGCGTGGAACTTGTTCGGGACGATGACGGTGACCGCGTCGACGTCCGGATTGGCCAGCAACTCGGCCACGTCGCCGTAGACGCTCGAAATTCCCTGGGCATCGGCAACCCGCTGGGCCGCGGCCTGATTGACGTCCGCGATGGCGACGATTTCCGCGCCGGCGGCTTTGAAACCCTCGATATGATAGCGGACCATGCCGCCCGCGCCGATCACTCCTACCTTGGTTGCCATGATGTTGTTAGCCTTGGGTGTATTGGGAAAAAGAAGCGGCCCGTTTGGGAGCCGTTGAAGGGCTCCTATTTAGCCGGAATTGGCGGAGTTTGCAGCCCTTTTTTGGAGAATTCCACGCCGTCACGCGATGGCTCAAGGCCCGGCGACGGCGGGAAACCCGATGGAGCGGGTTTCGGAAACCGCCTGTCCCTCGCCGGCCATCTGGATGAGGCACTCCACTTCCGGCTTCGATTCGATCAGGGCGAGCCCCTTTTCGCGGCCGAGCACGCTGACCGCCGTCGCCAGGCTGTCCGTGGTCGCCGCGTCGGGTCCGATCACCGTCACCGCGATGCGTTCGGTCAGGCCGAGGCCGGTCTTGGGATCGACGATGTGGGAATAGCGCACGCCCCCGATCACGATCGACTGCTCGGTGTCGCCCGAGGTGGAGATCGCGGCGTTGGCCAATTCCACCGTTCCACTGAGGTCTTCCGGGGTTTCGGCGAGAGCCACATCGAGCGAGCGGATTCCAATGCGCCATCCGCTCTTGCCGCCCGGCGGATCGCCGAGGGCGATGTCGCCGCTGCCGGCCACGAGCGATCGGGGAAAGCCCCGCCGTCGCAGGATCGCCAGCGCTTCGTCGGCGGCGTATCCCTTGGCGACGCCGCCGAAATCCAGCACCATCCGGTCCATCGCGAGCGTGATTGCGGGTGCCTCGCGGTCGATCTCGACCTTCTGCCAGCCGGAACGAGCGCGGGCATCGGCGAGACGTTCCTCGGTGGGCAGGGCGGTGTTTTTCCGGCTCTGGCGCCAGAGGCGAATCATCGGCCCGAGGGTGACATCGAAGGCGCCGCCGGTCTCCCGCGACAGCCGCTGGGTGCGGTCCAGGACCGCGAGCAGCTCCCGGGACACGGGCACCGGCATTCCCGCCGGACGGGCGGCCAGCTTCACAATCTCGGAGTCCGCGCGGTAGTCCGAAAAGATCCGCTCCAGATCGAGAATCCGGGCGAAAGCCGCATCGGCGGCGGCTTGGGCGGCTTCGGCGCGCGCCGAGGACTCGACCCAGACGCGAATGGTAAACCGTGTGCCCATCGCCCCGCGCTGGAACGTGAGAAGGGCGGGGGAACCGTCCGCTTCCGTGGCGGACTCGCCGGCCGCGGGCGCATTCGATGGCGACTTTCCACAACCGAAACCGGTGATCGCGATCAGCAATACGAGGCTTGCGGCCAGGGAACGGTTCATTGGAAGTCGGGGTGTGTCGGATTGGCGGGAATATCGCCGCTGTTCCAGAGTTCGAACATTTCCCCGGCCTCGGGAATCTTCAATGGCCGAACGATGCGAAACCCGAGCCATGAGGCGTCGGTCAGCCACCAGGCGCTTTTCGGCAGCCCGGGGTCCTGCATTTCCCATTCGGGCGAGGAGCCGGTTCGCGCGGCGCAGCGGCAGTTTTCCGGGGGATCGTACCAACTGCCCCCTCGGGCGACGCGCGGATAGAGTTTTGTGGCCGGTACGATCGGTTTCCCGGAGGCGTAGGCGGCGGGATCGTATTGGTCGAGGCACCATTCCATGACGTTGCCGAGCATGTCGTGCAAACCCCAGGGATTGGGTTTCAGGCTGGCGACCTTTTCGTACTGGGTCCGGGTCTGATCGGGGTCGAAGACCTCGTGCTCCGCGAGTTTCTCCTCCGGACAATAGAAAGGCGTGTCGGTTCCGGCCCGGCAGGCGTATTCCCACTCCGCCTCCGTCGGCAGCCGATAAAAATGACCGGTCTGCGCGCTGAGCCACTGGCAATACTTGCTGGCAAGATGCTGGGTGACATTGACAACCGGAAATTCGGACGCCTCGTTCATGCCCATTGCCGGGTGCGTGTACATTTCCGAGGGACCGGAAACAATGTCCGCCAGCGATTCCGCGTTGGCGAAATTGTTCAGCCGGCCGGCGCCGGTGAAGGTGTCGAGAATCGCCCGGAATCCGAAGTCCTCGAATTGCTCCCACGTCACCTCGGTCTTTCCCATCCAGAATGGCTCGACCTGGACGCGGCGCCGTGGGCCTTCGTCCGGGTTCCGGCGCGGCTCGTCCCCCGGGCTCCCCATCCAGAAGTCGCCGCCGCGAATCGCGATCATTTCGTAGGCGACACCCGATTTCGGAATGGATCCGCGATAGTCGCGCATTTCGGCCTCCACCCGCTCGATGGAGCGCCGGGAAATATCGCGATGGATCAGTTCGATCAATTCCCGCCCATCGCCGCCAATCAGGACGATCTCATCGTTCGTCGTCGGCGTAACCGCTCTTTCGTCCCGGCAGGCGCTTCCGGCCATGACGATCGTCAGGGACATCAGGCTGAAAACGGATCGAAAACTCGTTGGCACGCCCCTTATATAAAGCGGCGCCTTCCCCAGAGCGCAATCCCGACTCAACAGGGTTGAGTCAATGACCATACCCTGTTGGGTCGGAGCGGGAAAACTCGACCGCCGGGCAGGATCGACGTTGCGCTTGCCGAAGCCGCGGGGAACGGCCTATGGTGACGCCCTCATGACAGACAATAGCTCCCCATCCGCTTCTTCCTCCCGGCCGCGGTTTTCGCCCAGCCGTCGGGGTTTCCTGACGACCGTGACCGGCGCGGCCGCGTTCCAGATCGTGCCCGGCCGCGTTCTCGGCCAGGGCGGGCAGACGCCGCCGAGCGAGAAGCTCAACCTCGCCTTCGTCGGAGCCGGCGGCCGGGGCGCGCAGAATCTCGCCGGGCTGGAAAACCTCGCGAACGTTTACGCCTTTGGCGATTGCGACCAGCGCCGCTGCGCGGAGTCGCTCAAGAAACACCCGAACGCGAAGTATTTCTCCGATTGGCGCAAGATGCTCGACGAGGTGGGCGGAAAGCTCGACGCGGTGGTCGTTTCCACGCCGGATCACAACCACGCCATCGTCGCCATGGCCGCGATGCAGTTGGGCAAGCACGTTTACGTCGAAAAACCGCTGACCCGGACCATTTCCGAAGCCCGCGCGCTGATGGCCGCGGCGCGGAAATACAAGGTCTGCACCCAGATGGGCAATCAAGGCCACGCGGCCGAGGGCGCGCGGCAGACGAACGAATGGATTCAGTCCGGCGCCATCGGCGAGGTCCGCGAGGTGCATTGCCAGTCGAGCCGCCCGATCTGGCCGCAGGACCTGCTGCGTCCACCGTCCGAGGAGGTGCCGCCGACGCTCGACTGGGACGTGTGGCTCGGGCCCGCTCCGAAATCGGACTTCAGCAGCAAGATTCTGCCCTTCAACTGGCGAGGCTACCTCGACTACGGCACCGGAGCGATGGGGGACATGGGGGCGCACATTCTCGATCACCCGGTCTGGTCGCTCGGCCTCGGGATGCCGGAGTCGGTCGAGGCCGTCTGCGACCGCGCCACGGCCGGCAGCGAAAAAGCGACGCACCCGGCCTCCTGCACGCTGACGTATCAATTCGCCGCGCGCGGCCAAATGCCGCCCGTGAAACTGATCTGGCGCGACGGAAAACACCAGATGCCGCGCCCCGATAACATGGACGCGGAGAAGAACCCGCCGAAAGACGGCTGCATTTACTACGGAAGCAAGCACACCATCATGCACGGGAGTCACGGCGGCGCGCCGAGTCTCGTCAACAGCGGGGAAGCGGCCGGTTTTCAGCCCCCGCCAAAGACGATGGAGCGCTCGCCCGGCCATCACAAAGAATGGATCGAGGCCTGCAAGGCGCACGATCCCTCCATGGCGAAGTCGAACTTCGACTACGCCGCGCCCCTGACGGAAATGATGCTCCTCGGCGTGATCGCCGCGCAGATCGGCAGCGGCACGAAGCTGACGTGGAATCCGGAAACACTGACCACCGGGAACGCGGCGGCCGACGCGCTGGTTCACCACCACTACCGCGACGGCTGGACCCTGGGCGGCTAATTCGATTTACGCAAAACGATGGCGGATAAAGACGACGATTCGACCCCAATCCGCGTCGGCCTGCTCGGCGCGGGATGGTTTGGCCGCGAGGCTCACCTTCGCAACCTCCTCAGCCTGCCGGGCGTGGAGGTCCTCGCCGCGAGCAGCCGGAGCGACGCGAGTCTCCGGGCCGCGCTCGACCTGGCCGGGAGCCATCTGCGAACCTTCGAAGACTGGCGCGAACTGCTCCAGATCGAAAATCTCGACGCGGTGGTGATCGCCCTGACCAACGACCAGCATCACGAGGCGGCGCTGGCCGCTTTTGACGCCGGTCTCCACGTGCTGTGCGAGAAGCCGCTCGGCCTCACCGTGAAGCAGTGCGACGAGATCATCGCCGCCTCCGAGTCCGCCGGAAAGCTCCTGCAGATCGGTCACGAGATGCGTTTTCAGCGCCTCTACCAGGAGATGAAGGCCATGATCGACGGAGGCGCCATCGGCGATCCGCAGTTGATGTGGTGCCGCGAGTTTCGCGGCCCGATGAGGCCGGGCTGGCGCTCGAGCGAGTCGCTCACGGGAGGCACCATTCTCGAGAAGAACGTGCATCACATCGATCTCTTCAACTGGATGATGGATCGCGAGCCAGTCCGGGTCGCCGCCCAGGGCGGAACCAATGTGCTGACCGATCGCGAGATCCTCGACAACGCCCAGGTCCTGATCGAATACGAGGGAGGTCGCCGGGCCACCCTCGAATTGTGCCTCTTCGCTCCCTACGGAGGCGATTGCGAGATCGGCGCCGCCGGCGACCGCGGCCGTATCGACACGAAAAACCAGGCCCTCAGCCTCGTGCATCATCGCTTCGACCTGCCCGACCGGCTGGACATGCGCATCGCCGACTCTAAGGACGACGCCAATTTCGTGGACGCCGCCGGCCGGGTGGACCGGGGAATCCGCCCGGAGTTGATCCACTTTTTCGACTGCATTCGGGAAGGAAAAACGCCCCTCAACGACGGTCCCTCCGCTCGTCGAGCCGTGGCGGTGTGCCTCGCGGCGCAGGAGTCAATCCGCCGGCGGGAGATGGTCGACCTGGAGGAGTTTTGCTCATGAGCGGAAAGATCGACCTCGACGACGCCAAAGGACTGGTTCCCAGAATCAGTCGTCTGCCCGGCTGGAAGAAGAGGCTGCTGGTCATGTCCGGCCTGATCGGGATTGGCGGCCTGGTCGGGCAGTTTTCGGAAAAGCCGGCCGCGGCGGCGCCGGTTCCCGCGAAAGCGACCGCGTCTCCATCGATGGCGTCGGGTTTGGTGGAATCCACCGCCCGTGAGTCCGCGGCTGTCGGGGCTTCCGCGCCGGCGGCGGTGGAAGAGTCCCGCTGGAGCGGGGCCTTGTCGCGGTTTGGGTGGGGCTTCTTTCTCGCTTTCGCCGCCGGGGCTTTGGTCCGGTGGTTTATCAAGACGGCCCTGATGGTGGCGGCCATCGCGGCGATCTTGCTGACTTTTTTGGTCAAACAGGGTATCGTCGAGCCGTTCTGGAACGAGCACACCGACCTCGCCGACCAGCTTGCCGGGTGGGTCAAGGCCCAGTCCCAGACCGTGACCGCCTTCGTGAAAGGCTGGCTGCCTTCAAGCTTCGCCTCGGCGACTGGCTTCTTTTTGGGGCTAAGAAGATAGCGCGCCGCCGGTGGCGCAATCGTGTTCGGCCACGGCCTTCCCTTGGCGGGGTTTTTCGCGCATCCTTTTCCGCGCATGTCTCGCTCCGGTCACACTCCCGGATACCAACTGTCTCGGCGGGCCGCGATTCGGGCGGGTTCGCTCGGGTTGCTGGGCGGGCTCGGCATGGATCGCGTTCTGCGCGCTCAGGAAGGCACGGCCGCGACGCGGGCGAAGAACGTGATCTATATCTTCTTGTCGGGCGGGCTGTCGCAGATCGACAGCTTCGACATGAAGCCGGAGGCCCCGGCCGAGATTCGCGGGGAATTCCGCCCCATCCCGACGAAGACGCCGGGCCTGCGTGTCTGCGAGCACCTGCCCGAACTCGCGAAGCGCAGCGAGCGCTGGGCGATCTGCCGGTCGATCTCCCACGGCTCGAACGAGCATTCCGACGGGCACTACATCATGCTGACCGGGCGCTCCAGCCTGCCGCCCGGGTTCGACCGCTCCAAGCCGAAGGATTCCGACTGGCCCTCCATCGCGGCGCTGGCCGGCCGGATGTTGCCGGCGAAGACGCCCTCCTTGCCGCCGGCCATGATCCTCCCCGAAAAACTGATCCATCGAACGGGGCGGACCATTCCCGGCCAGTTCGGCGGTCTTCTGGGGCGGCAGCACGATCCATTTTTCCTGGAGGCGTCCGGCTTCAATCCCAAGGCCTACGGTGCCTATCCCGAGTACGATTTTCATCACGCCGACGGCCCGATCACCGACGCGGAGCCGCCCTTCGACACGCTCAACCTGTCGCTGCCCGATACCCTGGACTTCGACCGCCTGAATGACCGGCTTCAGTTGCGAAATCTCTTCGACGGCCAGCAGCGTCACCTGCGCCTCGCGTCCGAATCGGGCGGCATGGATCGCTACGGCCAGATGGCGGTCGATCTGCTCTCGGATCAAACGACTCAGTCCGCTTTTGACGTACACGGCGTGGACGCCCGGACGCAGGATCGCTACGGTCGAAACGCGTTCGGGTGGTCGCTGTTGATGGCCCGGCAATTGATCGAGGCCGGAGTCCGGCTGGTGCAGGTGAATCTCGGCAACAACGAAACCTGGGACACCCATCAGGCCGTTTTTCCGAACCTGAGAAACTACCTTTTCCCGCCCATGGATCGCGGTGTGGCGGCGCTGCTCGACGACTTGACCGACCGCGGCCTGCTCGACGAGACACTGGTCGTGATGGCCAGCGAATTTGGCCGCACGCCCAAGATCAGCCAACTCAGCGGAGCGAAGCTCCCGGGCCGCGATCATTGGGGAGCCGTGCAAACGGTCTGGCTCGCCGGCGCGGGCGTCACCGGCGGTGCCGTTCTCGGCGCGACCGACAAACTTGGCGGGCATCCCACCGCCGACGCCCGCCGGCCCGAGGATTTCGCCGCGACGATCTACGACGCCCTCGGATTTTCGTCCGACACCCTGTGGCGGGATGTGAAGGACCGCCCCATGCCGATGTTTCTGGGCAAGCCGCTGGCGGAGTTATTCGGGTAGACCGGATTTCGATGAGTGGGGATTTCCATCACCCTTCCAGATAATCCTCGCAATACTCCTCGATCACCCGGCGCAGCGGTTTGGGCTCAGGGACGCCGATATTTCTGGCTCGAGCGCCGTCGGTGGCGGTCGGCCAGCCGGACACGATGCCGCGGATGCGCTCGTCGGGCGCGTCCACCAGCGGACCGAGCGCAATGCCGCGTTCGGCGGCGACTTCCTCCAGCACCCGCCGAGCCTCGGCCGGGGTGACGCGATGGCTGGGCAACCCAAAGGCGCGGTCCGACCCCATTCCTTCGGCCGAGGCCTCGTGCAACACGATGAAGGAATCGATCACGTCGCGATAGCCGAGGAGGGGATGCGCCTGGTCGCGGCTGACGGGCAGCTCGCAGGGCTCGCCGCTGAGCGGTTCGCGGAACATGCCGCTGGCCCAGCTCGAGGCGGCCGTGTTCGGTCTGCCGGGACGGATGACGACGGTCGGCAGGCGGGCGCTGCGACCGTCGAGGAATCCTTTTCGTGAATAGTCGTTGATCAGCAGCTCGAGGATCGTTTTCGTCATCCCGTAGGTCGTCTGGGGCGTGCGCTTCGTCCGGTCGGACACGACGTTGTCCATGGCCTCGCCGCCGAAACACGCGACACTGCTGGCGAAAACGATCCGCGGCCTCCCGGCCCGGGCGCGCAAGGCCTCCAGCAGGTGGCGGCCGCCGTCGAGATTTACTCGCAGGGCATCGTCGAACCGGACTTCGCATTCGCCGCTGACCATCGAGGCGAGATGAAAAACGGCGATGTCGTCGCAATCCACGGCGTCGAAAACCGCGTCGCGGTCGCCGATGTCCCGACTCAACAGGGTATGGTCGCCGACCAAACCCTGTTGGCTGGCCTCGGAAAAATGAGCGTCGAAGAGCGCGATTTCGTCGATCGGCTCCGCTTCGCCCGAGGGGCCGATGAGCCTGCCGCGCTCGCGCAGGGCGCGGGCGAGCCGGTTGCCAAGGAAGCCGCCGCCGCCGGTGATCAGGATTTTCATGGATGTCGGGAAAAAATTCGGTGACCCGCCGCGCGGGTTGTGGTTCAGAAGGGTCGCACCATGGCCACGACCCTCGACGGACACAAGATCGGATTCATCGGACTCGGCAATATGGG
>JACKQC010000013.1 GCA_024233085.1 Akkermansiaceae bacterium | reverse complement strand
GGCGGCGAGTCCCGCGATGGCGAGAATAACGGCTTTGTCCCCGTTTTTCTCGAGACCGTCGAGAAACTCGATCAGTTCCGGCAGGTTGCGGTGGGCGGAAAGCACGTGCTCCTCGTAGGCGACGCCCTCCTTTTTCAGGTAATCCTTGCCAACATTCATGAAATCCATGTCGTTGGCGCTTCCGTATATCATGATGACTTTCATGGTGTATTGGGGTTCAAGGACTTGGGGTCTGGGGTTAAGGATCGAGAACCGGTTTTCCTTTTTTGAAAAACTAAAAATTCCGCGTGCCGATGTCGGAGCGGCGTTGCATACCGTCAAAGCTCACCTTGTCACTCTCCCGGTAAACCGTCGCCACGGCGACCGCCCGCGTCGCCCCGCGGGCCACGATCGCATAGACACGCCCGCCGGCGGTCTCGAACTGGCCGCCGGCGTTCTTCCGGGTGCCGGCGTGGAAAATCCGCGCCTCCTCAAGAGCGTCGAGGCCCGAAATGATATCGCCGCTGTGTGACGATTCCGGATAACCGGCGGAGGCGGAGACGAGACACACGCTCCAGCCGTCCCGAAAACCGATGAGATCGGGAGAGAGATTCCCCTTCGCGCCCTCGAAGACATAACGCGCAAAGTCCCCGGTAATCATCGGGAGCACCGCCTGCGCCTCGGGATCGCCGAAGCGGCAGTTGTATTCCAGGATCTTCGGGCCGTCGGCGGTCAGCATCAGCCCGAAATAGAGGAAGCCCCGATAGGGAAGACCGTCCCGTTGCAGGCCCTCCACGGTCGGTCTCACGATCTCCCGGTCGATCCGCTCCCGCAATTCGGCGTCGAGCATTTCCAGCGAACTCACCGCGCCCATCCCGCCGGTGTTCGGCCCGGCGTCGCCGTCCCCGATGCGCTTGTAGTCGCGCGCCGGGGCGAGAATCTGGTACTCGGCGTCGACCACCGACGCGAAGATCGAAATTTCCGGACCGTCGAGAAATTCCTCCACCAGGAGCCGGCCTTCGCCGAATTTTCGCCGGGCTAGCACCTCGTCGATGAAGGTCTCCGCCGCGGCCTCGTCGGGACAGACCGCGACCCCTTTGCCGGCGGCGAGCCCGTCGAATTTGAGCACGGTCGGATATTTCCCGCCGATCGCCTCTCGGGCGGCCTCGACGGAGTCGACGGCCGCGTAGCCGCCCGTCGGGATGCCGTGGCGAACCATGAACCGCTTCGCGAATTCCTTCGACGCCTCGAGTTGGGCGGCCTCTTTCGGCGGTCCCCAGCAGGGAATGCCGGCCGCGCGGCAGGCGTTCGCCAGCCCCTCGCCGGTGACGAGATAGCTCTCCTCCCCCGCGACGCAGAGGTCGAAGGACTCGCGCTTCAGAAAAGCGATCAATGAAGGCAGGTCGCTCGCGTCCGCCGGCTTGGCGATGGCGAAAATCGCGTCGCTCCCCGGAAACGCGTGGATCTCCGTCTCCGTGGGGGACTCGTGCAGGGCGGTGATGATGGCGTGCTCGCGCCCGCCTTTTCCGACGACCAAAACCTTCATCGCGCCGTGACTTAGCGCGGGGCTCCGGACGGCGCAAGCGTCTTTCGAATTTCGATTCGGGCTTGTGCCCGCTCCCGATCCGGGGCAGGTAAGGACCTCCCCCGCAACCCGAATCCGCCATGGCCGAAGTCCCCTCCACTTTCCGACTCGAGCGCGGCGCCCAGGCGCCCGATTTCACGCTGCCCGACGGACACGGAGCCGTTCACAGCCTCGCGAGTCTCGCCGCTGGACAACGGGCGATCGTCGTCGCCTTCGTCTGCAATCACTGCCCCTACGTCGTGCACCTGGCCGACGCCCTCGGCGACTGCGCCCGCGACTACTCGGCACGCGGCGCGACATTCATCGCCATCGCGTCGAACGACGTCGCAAACTACCCGGACGACGCCCCGGAAAGAATGCCCGCCTTCGCGATGCGTCATGGCTGGGATTTTCCCTATCTGTATGACGAGTCCCAGGCCGTGGCAAAGGCCTACGCGGCGGCCTGCACGCCCGACTTCTACGTCTTCGACGCCGATTTGAAACTCGCCTACGCCGGCCAGTTCGACGCCTCCCGGCCCGGGCAAGGCGGCGCGATCGACGGGGCCGACCTGCGGCGGGCGCTCGACGCGGTGCTCGACCCCGGCGCCGGTCCGGAGAAGGCCTGGATTCCCAGCACCGGCTGCAACATCAAGTGGAAACCGGGAAACGCGCCGGACTATTTCCGCTGAGCCAACTCCGCCGCATGTCTCTATCCCGCATTCTCGCCGCCGTTCTCGCCGCCTTTCCGGCGGTGAATGCCGCCCTCGCCGAACCGGCCGCCATTCTTGAGCTTCCCGTCTCCGGCACGGACCCGGATGCGATCGACTTCGAGGCGCTGCCAAAGGTGTCCGGAACGCTCGCGGTGGTCAATCCGGCGAAGCCATCGCCCGACGTGAAGCCGGGCGAAAAGCTGGAGATGAACCGGCTGCGCCTCCAGTTGCACAACTACCTCGCCTGGCACGACGGGCGTTTCTGGTGCCTGTGGAGCGACGGCCCGCGCATCGAAGACTGGCCCACGCAGGAAATGAAATACGCCACCAGCCCGGACGGCCTGACCTGGAGCGCGGCAAAGTCGATCGCCGGAACCCCGGCCGAACCCTACGCCTGGATCGCCCGCGGACTCTGGGTGCGCGACGGCGAATTGCTCGCCCTCGGGGCGCATTTCAAGGGCCACGGCGCCTTCGGCGCGGACAAGGAACTGACCCTCCAGGCCTTCGCCTGGGATTCCGCGACCGATTCGTGGATTCCCAGGGGAAAAGTCTTCGACGACGCCATCAACAATTTCCCGCCCCAGAAACTCGCCTCGGGCGACTGGATCCTGACGCGACGCGATTCACGCTTCAATGTCACCATGCTGATCGGCGGGCGCGACCGGCTCGACAATTGGACGGCGCACCCCGTCGTCAGAGTCGGAGAAGTCGCCGGCTTTCGGCCCGACGAACCGATTTTCTGGCCAATGCCGGACGGCACCCTCAACGCGCTGTTTCGCGACAATGGCGGCTCGCAGAAACTCTTTCATGCCACGTCTCAGGATAGCGGAAAGTCGTGGTCCGCTCCGGTCTTGACGAATTTCCCCAACGCGACGAGCAAGATTTTTTCCCTGCAAACCAGCCGCGGCTACCGGGTGATGATTTCGAACGCGAACCGGAAGTGGGCGAGGCGCGAGATTTATCTGTCGGTGAGCGAGGACGGTTTGCGTTTCACGCGCATGGCGAAGCTGGCCGTGCCGACGCCACCCGTCGCTCCCGGGATCGAAGATCTGTGGCGAAAATTTGCCGAAGGCATCGGCAGCCTGCAATATCCGCACGCGATCGAACGGGACGGCTTCCTGTGGATCGCCCTGTCGCGGAACAAGACGCAGATCGAGGTCTTTCGCGTGGCGCTCGGCGAGGTGGACGCGATCCGAAAACAAGACTGACTTAACAGGGTTAGGTCGGCGACTCAACCCTGTTGGGTGCGGGCGGAGATTGACGCCGATTCGGCGGATCGCTAGCTTGAATCCATGTCCGCTCGTTTCATCCTCGCTCTCGACCAGGGAACCACCAGCTCGCGCGCCATCGTCTTCGACGCCTCCGGGACCGTCCGCGGCGCGGGCCAGCGGGAGTTTCGCCAGATTTTTCCGAAGCCAGGCTGGGTCGAGCACGATGCCGACGAAATCTGGAAAACCCAGCTCGCCACCGCGCGCGAGGCGCTCGAGAAAGCGGGTCTGACGGCGGAGGATCTCGCGGGCATCGGCATCACGAACCAGCGCGAAACCACGGTGATCTGGGATCGCCGGAACGGTCGTCCGGTGGCGAACGCCATCGTGTGGCAGGACCGCAGGACGGCGGAATTCTGCGACGAACTGAAGGCGGCGGGCAAGGCGCCGCTGATCCAGGAACGGACCGGGCTGGTGCTGGACGCCTATTTTTCCGGATCGAAGATTCGCTGGCTGCTCGACCATGTCTCCGGGCTTCGCGACCGGGCGGAAGCGGGCGACCTGGCTTTTGGCACGATCGATTCCTGGCTGGTGTGGAACCTGACCGGGGGCCGGACCCATGTGACCGACGTGTCGAACGCAAGCCGGACCCTGCTTTTCAATCTGGACACGCTGGACTGGGATCCCGAAATGCTGGACCTCTTCGATGTGCCGCGCGCGCTTCTGCCGGAGGCGCGGGCGAGCAGCGAAATCCACGCGGAAACCGCGCCGGAAATCTTCGGCGCGCCGGTGCCGATCGCGGGCATCGCGGGCGACCAGCAGGCGGCGCTATTCGGACAGGCCTGCCACGCGCCGGGGATGGCGAAAAACACGTATGGCACCGGCTGTTTCATGCTGATGAACACGGGCGCCGAGCCGGTGAGGTCGCAAAACAACCTGTTGACCACCGTGGCGTGGAAGATCGGAGATTCGGTGAACTACGCGCTGGAGGGCAGTGTCTTCATCGCCGGAGCCGTGGTGCAATGGCTGCGGGATCAGTTGGGAATCGTTGAAAATGCGGCCGACATCGAGGCCCTCGCTTCAACGGTGAAGGACAACGGCGGCGTCTGTTTCGTCCCGGCTTTCGCGGGTTTGGGCGCTCCCCACTGGGATCCCTACGCGCGCGGAACGATTGTCGGGCTGACCCGCGGCTCGTCGAAGGGGCACCTGGCCCGCGCGGCCCTGGAGGCGATCGCCTTTCAATCCTGGGAAGTGTTGCACGCGATGGAGGCGGACTCCGGCATCCGGTTGACCGAACTGCGGGTGGACGGTGGAGCGTCGCTGAACGCGCTGCTGATGGAAATCCAGGCCGGGCTGCTGCGGGTGCCGGTCGTGCGACCCACTGTGGCGGAAACGACCGCCCTCGGCGCGGCCTACCTGGCCGGACTCGCCACGGGGGTGTGGGGCGACCTTTCCGAAATCGCCGCGAATTGGGCCGAGGAGCGGCGCTTTTTGCCCTCGCTCGACGCGGAGGAAACAGCAAGACTGACCGATCGCTGGCTTCGCGCCGTCGAAAGGGCGAAAAAGTGGGAAAAAACACTTGAATAGAGAGGCATTTGGCGTGAAATATGTGCCATATGGCGATGAAAATTTCAGTCGGCGAACACGCTCGGCGAAGCGCCAAACCGAAGATCGCCTATGGACAGACGACGTTCGAGTCCACCCAACGCGTACGCGATGGGCTGTCCGTCAACGAATTCGACCAACTCCGTGAGGATCTTGGCGTTCCCCTGGGGACGCTCGAATCCACCCTGAGCATCGCGCATCGCACGCTCCTGCGCCGCCGTGACACGGGTCGCTTTCAAAAGGACGAATCGGACCGGCTTTTTCGACTGCGGCGGCTGTTTGACCGTGCGGTCGAGGTGCTGGGTGACAGCCGGGACGCCCAAGCGTGGATGACGGCGCCCCAGGTGGCGCTGGGCGGCGAGTCGCCCCTGAGTTTCGCCGACACGGATGCCGGCGTCCGCGAAATCGAGAACCTGCTCGGGCGGATCGAGCATGGCGTCTTTTCATGAGAGCCTGGCGAATCGTCTCGGAAAGACGGGCGCCGGAGGCGTTTACGGGCGAGGGGGCGCGTCTTTTCGGTGGTCGATGGAACTTTCCCGGAGTCTCGATGGTTTACACGGCCTCCCACCTGTCGCTGGCGGTACTGGAGATCCTGGTTCATTTGCGGGCCACCCGTCTTCGGCAACGCTTCATCACTTTCGAGATCGAATTCAACGACTCGTCGATCGAAAAACTGCCTTCGGAGGATCTGGCCGGTGACTGGCGTGAAGAACCGGCGCCAAACTCGACGAGAGAAGCGGGTAGCTTTTGGGTCGCTCGAAAAACTTCCGCCGTCCTGGAGGTCCCGAGCGTGATCGTCCCGGGCGAGAGCAACTTCCTGCTGAACCGAGAGCACCCGGACTACGACAGCATCTTTATCGTGGACGAAGCGCCCTTCTCGTTCGATCCCCGGCTGATCAAGAGTCTCGATGGCGATCGGTGAGCGTCGGACGCGGCTTGACAACGTCCCGTCATCTCGTTATCAATCGACCTGAGAAACTCATTCCGATTTTCCTCCGATGTCCGACTCAAATTCGCCGCCGCCTCCTCCCCCGCCACCGCCGCCGTTGAAACTTCCGGACCCGGACGGTTTTGGCAATCCGAACCAACAGCAGGAGGTCAATCGCGAACGGGCGAAGGAGGCCAAGAAAAACCGGAAGAAAAAGGATCGCCGCCACCCGAGCGATCCCTACGAGCCGCTGAAGAAAAAACGCGGCGGCTGCGGGTGCGGCTGCCTGTCGGCGGCGCTGTTGACGGTCCTGCTCGTCGGCGGCGGGATCGTCGGCGGCCTCGTCCACCTTTCCAAAGAGGTGGAGCGCGAATTCAAGGATTTCGAAATGGTGCGGCTCGATCCAAACACGAAAAACGTGACCGAGGCCCCCGAGAAACCCACGGTCCTGATGGGTGGCCAGGTGCTTTACGAGGCGCCGGAGACCCATACCGAGATCGCGTTTATCGGCGGCGCGTGGTGGCTGTCGGGCACTTTTCACGAAAAGGTTTACTTCCGGGGCGGTCAACTGACGCTGGAACCCGGCTCGAAATTCCTCAAGGGACTCGACGTGAAAGCGGCGCTGTTCGACGCCGGTTCGGCGGAAATCGAAGGCGGAATGACCGGCAGCGTGATGCATCAGAAATAGAGGCCATTCTCTCCCCGCCGCCGTGTTCCGCCGGTGAAATTCGTTTCGTGAAAAGAGCCGGCGCGTCGGCTAAACTGGCGGCTCCGCGAGCCGCGATTTCCTCCCCTACCCCGTCATGCCCCGAAAAGTTCGACTCACGCGCATCATCAGCCGGGCCGGCGAAGTGGCTTATCAACTGAGCAACCTCCAGTTTTCGGAGTTTCATCCCACGCCCGGCTGGACTCCGGACATCAACGCCTATCGGTTCGACGATCGGATCGAGATCTGGGTTGATCTCGCCGGCGTCGAGAAGGACGAGATTCGGGTCGAGATACTGCCCCTGTCCGTCCGACTCTCGGGCGAACGACAGACGCCCGTTCCCGCCTGCGAAAACTGTCGCCAGGTGCTGGCGATGGAGATTCAGAATGGCCGGTTCGCCCGGCAAATCCAACTGTCGGATCCGGTGGATCCCGAACGAGTCACCGCCCGACACGAAAACGGCCTGCTCCACATCCAACTCCCCCTCGCGCTGGGCTGACCCGCCCCGGGCGCGCGACCGTCTCCCGTTCGACGATGGATTCCTTCGATTTTCTCGACGACAACGACCCGGCATCGCCGGCCATTCAAATCGTCCGCGATGCCGGGAATGGTGGCGAGGAGGCGTGGCGCTCGCAGTTGCCGAAGCTGCTCCCCGTGATGCCGCTCCGGGGCGTGGTCGTTTTTCCCGGCACCGTGGCGCCTTTCACCGTCGAGCGTGCCGCGAGCCGCCAGTTGCTCGAGGAATTGCTCCCGAAGGGGCGCCTGCTCGGACTCGTCACCCAGCGCGACGCCGATGAAGACGAGCCGGGTCCAGACGGCGTCCACCCGGTGGGCGTGCTCGGAAACGTGCTTCGCATGATGCGCCAGGGCTCCGAAACGCTCATCGTGCTGATCCAGATCCTCGAACGGGTGCGTTTCACCGATTTTCCGGAAACGCATCCCTACTTGCGCGCCGCTTTCGAGATCCTGGAAAACCGGCTTCCCGATCCCGCAGACGAGGAGTGGGTGGCCAAATTCAACAACCTCAAGGAGTCGGCCATCCGGCTCGTCACCACGAATCCGAATATTCCCGACGAAGCCGCCCAGGCGGTCAACACGATGGACGATCCGGTTTTGCTGACCGATTTCCTGTCAACCAATCTCAGCATCGAACTTCCCCACAAACAGCAGTTGCTGGAGCAGACCGACGTCCGCGCCCGGCTCGAGGAGGTTCAGCGCATCGTCAGCAACCAGCAGCACATCGCCGAATTGCAGCAGAAACTGCGCGACGATGTCGAAACCGAATTCTCGGACGCCCAGCGCCGGGCTTATTTGCGCGAGCAAGTCCGCGCCATCCACCGCGAACTCGGCGAGGACGACGGCGGCGAGGAACAGACCGAGGAACTCCGCGAACGTCTCGAGGCCGCGCGGCTTCCCGATGTCGTCCTGGAACAGGCGCGCCGCGAGCTGAAGCGCCTCGACATCATTCCGCCCGCCAGCCCGGAGCATTCCGTCATTGTCAGCTATCTCGAAACCCTCGCCGAGCTTCCCTGGAGCGCGCTCAGCGAGGATCACTTCGATCTCGATCTCGCGCGCCGGGTGCTCGACCGCGACCATTTCGGGCTCGAAAAGGTGAAGCGCCGCCTGGTCGAATACCTCGCCGTGCGCAAACTCAACCCCGAGGGCCGGGGACCCATCCTCTGCTTCCTCGGCCCGCCGGGCGTCGGCAAAACCAGCCTCGGCCAATCCATCGCCGACGCCCTGGGCCGCGAGTTCGTGCGCATCAGCCTCGGCGGCATCCGCGACGAGGCCGAGATACGCGGTCATCGCCGCACCTACATCGGTTCGATGCCCGGCCGCCTCATCCAGGAGCTGCGCCGCGCCGGGACGCGCAATCCCGTCGTCATGCTCGACGAGCTGGACAAAATCGGGGCCGATTTTCGGGGAGATCCGGCCAGCGCGCTGCTCGAGGTCCTCGACCCGCGCCAGAACCACGCCTTCGTCGACCGCTATCTCGATGTGCCCTTCGACCTCAGCCAGATCATTTTCATCGCCACGGCCAACTACCTCGATCCCGTCCCCGGCCCGCTGCGCGACCGCATGGAAATCATCGAGATTCCCGGTTACACGGAGGAGGAGAAACTCCAGATTGCCCGGCGATACCTCGTCAAGCGCCAGCTCCGCGAAAACGGCCTCAAGTCCCGCCATTGTCGGTGGAATACCGCCGCCCTCCGCGTCGTGATCGAGGACCACACCCGCGAAGCCGGGGTGCGAAACCTCGAGCGCGAGATCGGCAGCGTCTGCCGCACGGTGGCGGCGCGGGTCGCGGTGGACGACTCGGTTTCCGTCGCGGTCACTCCCGGGCTGATCGCCGAGGCGCTCGGTCCACCGCGCTTCGTGCGCGAGGACAAGGTGATGGTCAGCCAACCGGGCGTTGTCAACGGCCTCGCCTACACGCCCGTCGGGGGCGAGGTGCTCAACATCGAAGCCATTCGTTTTCCCGGTTCCGGAAAAATTCAGCTCACCGGCCAGATCGGCGACGTGATGAAGGAGTCGATGTATGCCGCGTGGAGCCTCGTCCAGAACCGCGCGGAGAAACTTGGCATCGACTCCGCCGATTTTCGATGCCACGACGTCCACGTCCATGTGCCCGCCGGGGCGATTCCCAAGGACGGCCCCTCGGCCGGCGTCGCGATGTTCACCGCGCTGAGTTCGCTCTTTTCCGACCGACGTGTCAGCAAGGACATCGCCATGACCGGCGAGATCACCCTGCGCGGGCTGGTGTTGCCCATCGGCGGGCTGAAAGAGAAATCCCTCGCCGCCGAGCGCGCGGGCATCCGCACCATTCTCATCCCCGCGCTGAACGAAAAAGATGTCGCCGACATCCCCCCCTCCGCGCGGAAAAAACTTCGGATCGTTCCCGTGAAGACGGTGGACGAACTCCTCCGCCACGCCCTGTTGAAAGGCTGACCGCGCTTCGCGGCGGTCACGGCGCCGACGCCGCGGGCTCACTCGAGCCGTGAATGTTCTTGAAATAGGCCTTTACGCCCTCCTTCACATCTTCGGGCACATCCTCGCGCTGCACGAAGGACTCGAGCTGCCGGCGAAACTCGCGCTCCTTGCCGCCGCCCCGTCGCGTTGACACGCCATCCCCACTGTCCGCCGCCTCGACGGTGCTGAACGACTGCCCCTCGTTCTTCTGGCCCTGGAGCTGGGCCAGTTGGCCGTTTCCAGTGTCCTCCCGCCCTTCGCGCCTGCTTTCCACGCTGCCCTTGCCCGCCTTTTTCCCGCCCGGGCTCGCCGAAAGGCACTGGCTCAGGCTTTGGCACTGCGAATTGGAGAGGTAACTCTGACATTGGCCCATTTTCTGGCACATTGACAGCAGCAGCGACTGGCAATCTTTCTTCGCCCCGATCTTGCAAAGACTAAGCTTCAGTTTGTCCAGGTCGGAAAGCACCGCGCCACGGCAGTTCTTGCATTCGGAATCCGATTTTTCGAGCTTTTCGATCTCGGCGTTTTTCAGGGCCTTTTCCAGATTTCGGACCGACCGATCGAGTTGCGCGATCTGGTCTTCCAGCCCCTCGCCGGAGCCGCTCGAGCCGCCTCCCTCGCCGTTCTGGCCGCTCGCGCTTCCGCTGCCGCTCTGGGAGGCGCCCGCGTCCGCCTGGGATTGCGTGCCCTTGTTTTGCTGGCCGCTTTTCTGGCTGCTCGCTCCCTGCCGGCTCGCCGCCTGGGCGGCCGAGGTCATCCGCTGCGCGGCCGCCTTGAGTTTCGCCAGTTCCTTGCGCTGCTCGCTGAGTTTCTTTTCGGGATTGGCCGGCTTGAATTGTTCCAGTTCCTCGGCCGCCTTCCGGTACTCCTTTTCCTCCAGCTTTTTTCCCAGCTCCTTGGACTCCAAGTCCTTCTGAAGTTCCTCGCCCGCCTTGGCCAGCAGTTGCTCGTTCTTGCGCTGGTCGAGCCGCTGGGCGGCCTCCTGAAGCTTTCGTTCCAGTTCGGCGTACTGTCGCAGGGCTTCCTTGCGATCCTCGGTCTTCTTCAGCTCCTCGACCAATTCGCGCAGCTTCTCGGGTTCGAGTATTTCCTTTTCCTCCTCGGAGGCGCCCTTTTCCAACTCGTCGATCGCCTCCTCGAGATGCTCGTTGATCTCCTCGGTCTTGGCGGTCGTTTCCTCCGCCACGCGAAGTTTCTCCAGCACGTCCGGCGAGGCTTTCTTGAAGGCGAGCACAGCCGACAAGGCGATCGCGAGGCCCGCCACCGCCATCAGCCGAACCGGACGCCGATAGCGAATCGTCGCCGGCCGCAGGTCGCCGACCTTCGCCGCCGTCGCCGCCTCCTGCAGGTCGAAAATCTCGCCGCTCCGGCCTTCCATCCGGAAATGGCGCCACGACACCACCGTGTCCTTCAGTTCGAAAAAACGATCCGCGAAATGCGCCGCCGCCTCGGGCGAGACCCGCCGAACGATCGCGTGGATCACCATCAGCAGCGCGGCGATGCCGCCGCCAATCCCGTACCAGAGCCGGGGCACGGCGTGGCCCCGCATCACCTGGACCAGGCACGCGAGCAGCAGGATGGCACCCGCGAACGCCAGCGCCCAAACGATGGCATCGAACCACCGGAACCGGTTCAGACGCACACGCACCGCGCGGACAAACGACTCGATCAACTCTTCGGCTTTCATGACGGGGACAATGGATCGGACTTTGCGAAGCATGCCAGAACCGAAAGGGTCCGTCGAGGGCGATTTTTGCGGCTCACCCAACAGGGTATGGTCGGCGACCATACCCTGTTGGGTCAGAAATGAACCCGATTCACCGCCCTCCCGCGCCGCCGGGCACCCGCGGATCGTGGGCGGGCCGGAAAAAACCGCGCGGATCGTAGGTGATCGCCTGGGTGGCGCCGAGGCGGGAGGTTTTCGAAACATGATGCCCGAGCGCCTCGAGCGCGGCGATGACCTCGGGCGGCATCGTTTCCTCGACACGCAGTTCGTCGGGCGACCATTGGTGGTGAAGGCGCGGCTCGGCGAGCGAATCCTCGACATCGAGCTTGCGGTCGATCCGGTTGACGATGAATTGCAGGGTCTGGGTGATGATGGTGGGACCGCCGGCGGCGCCGACGGCGATCGTGGGACGGCCTTCGCGAAGAATGAGGGTCGGGCTCATGCTGGACAACGGTCGCTTGCCGGGCGCGATGGCGTTGGCCTCGGAGCCGACGAGTTTGAAGGCGTTCGGCGCGCCGGGTTGCGCGGAAAAGTCGTCCATCTCGTTGTTCAGCACGATGCCGGTGCCGGGAATGACGACCTTGCTGCCGAAGCCGGTGTTGATGGTCGAGGTCATGGCGACCCAGTTGCCCTCGGCGTCGGCGACGCAGAGGTGCTGGGTGTGCTTGTCGCCGAAAACATCGGTCTCGGCGTCCGGCGGCGTGCCGTGGCCGGGAACCTCAGTGGCTTTGGCGGGATCGATTTTCGCGGACAGACTCTTCGCATAAGCCTGATCAATCAATCCGCGCGGCACTTTCGCGTGGTCCGGATCGCCGAGCCAGTGGGCGCGGTCGGCGAAGGCGAGCTTCATCGTCTCGGCGAGCAGGTGCCCGCGGGCGGCGGGCTCGAGGGCGCCGACGTCGAAGTTTTCCAGAATATTGAGCATTTCCGCGACATGGACACCGCCCGAACTCGGGGGGGGGAATCCAATCACATCGTAACCGCGATAGTTGGTGACGAGCGGCTTGCGCTCCTTCACCGCGTAGTTCGCGAGGTCGGAGGCCGTCATCAGGCCGCCGTTGGCCTTCATCCAGGCTTCGGTTTTTTCGGCAAACTCGCCTCCGTAAAACCAGCCCGTTCCCCGCTCCGCGATGGCGCGGTAGCTCGCGGCGAGGTCCCTCTGCGCGAGGACTTCGCCCTCGGCATAGGGCGAACCGTCGGGCTTGAGAAAAACCTCGGCCGAGGCCGGAAACTTCGCCAACTCCGGCGCGGCGGCCTTCAGTTTCCTCGCGAAAATCTCATCGATCGGCGACCCGGCTTCGGCCAGATCGGCGGCGGGCGTCAAAACATCGGCGAGATCGAGCCGGCCAAACTTTCGCAGCGCCAGATCCCACGCGGCGAGGGCCCCGGGCACGCCGGCGGCGAGCGGTCCGTTCCGGCTGAGGTCGGGATCGGCTTTTCCGTCGCGGACAAACATATCGCGCGTCGCGGCGGCGGGCGCCATCTCGCGTCCGTCGATCGCGGCGAGGGTGCCGTCGGCGGCGCGAATCAGGATGAAGCAACCGCCTCCGATGCCGGAATTGTGCCCGTCCACGACGCCAAGCGTCACGGCGGCGGCGATGGCGCCGTCGATGGCGTTGCCGCCCCGATCGAAAGCGGCGACGGCCGCTGCGGTGGCGAGTGGATGCACGGTGGCGGCGGCAAAATGCGCGAGATCGCCGGGTCGCTTGCTGGTGGCGCGAATCTGCGTTCGCCCCTCGACGGCGCGGGCGAGGTCTTCGAGCCAGACGTCGCGCTGTTTCTCGGGCACTTCGAGGGCGACGACGACGGGCGGCTCCGCCTTCGGGTAACCGCCGACCTGTTCCTGGCTGTCGATGACGCGCAGCTCGCCGCTCATGGCCCGCTCGACGATGCGCCGGTCGATGGGATCGCGCTCGGCGGGGCGCGCGCCGGCGAACCGGGCCACATGCCAGGCGGCGGCGGCGGCGGGTTTCACGGGGAGTCCCAACGGCCAGACGGGCGGTTTTTTCAGGGTGGAAAATGTCCGCCGCAACTCGGGCAACGGCCGTCCCTCGGCGTCGGCGCCGGCGTTGTCGCGGAAATAGCCCTCGGCCGTTCCCTCGAAAATGGCGGAACTGGTTTTCGAGTCGGGACCGAGCAGCACGGTGTTGCCGACGACGGCGAGGCGGGCGGGTTTACCGGGATAATCGGCCTCCGGCACGGAGGCATGAATGGCGCGCTGCCCGTTGCAGGCCATGACGCAGTTCACGACCACGCCCGAGGTGTCGAGCTTGAAGACCGGGTTGCGCTCGACATTCGCCGCGTAAAGGCAGCCGACGATCGCGACCTCGTGGGTGCCGTCGAGGACCAGCGATCCTTTCGAATGCTCGCCTTCCCCGTGGGTGGCGTGGTTGAGCGCCTCGGCCACGAGACACTCGCGAAAGGCGATACGCCGGGCGCCCTCGCCCTCGGGAGCGCCGTAGCTGGAAGCGCTGAGATTCTCGTCCACGCTCCAGGTCACCGAGCAGTGCTCCACCAGCACGTCGCGAATGGGGCCGCCGGTCGAGATGCCGTCGGGCTCCCACTTTTTCTTTTCCGGATCGCCCCGGTCGCCCGGCCGCACGCGGAGATGCTGGAGGATGACGTGGCTGGCCTCGATGGACAGGCCGCCGCGGATGAGCGTGACGCCCGGCGCCGGCGCGGTCTGTCCCGCGATCCAGGTGCCCTCGTGCCGAATCTTGATGCCACGCCCACCGAGATCGATCACGCCGCCGACTTCGAACACAATGAGGCGCGCGCCCTCCATCTCCGTCTCGAGCGCTTCGCGAAGGCTGCCGGGGCCCGAGGAATCGAGGTTGGTGACGCGGATGACGGTCGCGTCATCGAGCGGAGCGCCGAAATATTCCGCTGATTGGTCGTGCCAGCGCCATTCGGAGACGGGATCGGTCGTGGTATCCGGAGCCGCCGCGTTCTGCGAACGAAGTCCGGAGAAGGAACCCGCCACAATCATGGCGAGCATCGCGGCAAACCTGGCCCGCCGCGCGGCAGGAACGTTTTTCATGGTCGAGGGAAGAAGGGCGGCCGGAAGGTACCGCGACCGCGTTAAAACGCAAAGGCCCGCCAAAAGTTTCGCGCTTTTCGGCGGGCCGAGTCTCTGTTAGCGTCGCGCCCATGGAAGACTTCGAAAAGGCCCTCGCGGCGATCAACGACTTTGTCTGGGGCCTCCCGCTGCTCGCGCTGCTCGTCGGCACGGGAATCTATTTGACCGTCCGCCTGAAATTGATCCAACTCTTCCGGCTCGGCACGGGATTGAAATTCGCCTTCGGCAAGACCGGGCGCAGCCACCGAGGCGAGGGCGACGTGACGCATTTTCAATCGCTGATGACCGCCCTGGCCGCCACCATCGGCACGGGGAACATTGTCGGCGTGGCCACGGCGGTCGCCGCGGGCGGACCGGGGGCGCTTTTCTGGATGTGGACGATCGCCTTTCTCGGGATGGCGACCAAGTACGCCGAGGGACTGCTGGCCGTGAAATACCGCGTAAAGGACAAGCGCGGCAAGATGCAGGGCGGTCCCATGTACTACATCGAGCGCGGGATGGGCGAAAACTGGAAATGGCTCGCCGTCGCCTTCGCCATCTTCGGCTCGGTCGCCGCCTTCGGCATCGGCAACATGGTGCAGGCGAATTCGGTCGCGCAGAATGTCCTCTCGCTCCGCGACATTCCCGCCCTTCTCGCCGATGGAGGCGACAATCCGGCCGCCGAGTCCTCCAATCGCCTCACCGGTATCGTGCTCGCCCTGCTCACCGGACTCGTCATCCTCGGCGGGATCAAATCGATCGCCCGCACCGCGTCGATCCTGGTGCCTTTCATGGCCGTCTTCTACATGGCGGGCTGCCTTTTTATCATCCTCCGGTTCGCCGGCGAGATTCCGCACGCCTTCGCCGAGATTTTTTCCCGGGCCTTCACCGGCACCGCGGCCGTGGGCGGTTTCGCCGGTTCGACCGTGGCGCTGGCGATCCGCATGGGGGTGGCGCGCGGGGTTTTCTCGAACGAATCCGGCCTCGGCAGCGCGCCCATTGCCGCCGCCGCCGCGCGGACCGACGAGCCGGCCGAGCAGGCCATCGTTTCCATGACCGGCACCTTTCTGGACAGCATCGTGGTCTGCACCCTGACCGGGCTGGCCCTCGTCGTCACCGGCGTCTGGACCGAGGGCAAAGACGTCGCCGCCGCCATGACCCAGAACGCCTTCGGCAAGGGCCTCCCCGGCCAGAGCGGCGGCATCATCGTCGGCATCGGCGTGCTGACCTTTGCCTACTCGACACTGCTCGGCTGGGCCTACTACGGCGAACGCTGCACCGAATATCTGCTCGGAACGAAGGCCATCGTGCCCTACCGCGTCTTCTGGGTCGTCGCCGTCTATCTCGGCTGTGTCGGCAGCCTGAAGCTCGTGTGGAACATCGCCGACACCCTCAACGCCCTCATGGCCGTCCCGAATCTCATCGCCCTCATCGCTCTGACCGGGGTTGTGGTCTCCGAAACGCGGAAATACTGGGCCGCAAAGTCGTGATCCCCGACCACGTCGTTCCGGGCGATTCGGCGTTTCGCCCGCCGGAGTGATGGGGCACCTTGGCAAAAACCACCCGCCCCGCCTTCACGCCCCCCATGGACGCCCCCGCCCAGATCGCCGCCAATCTGCTTCCCCAGGCGAGGCGGCTCGCCGCCGCGGCGAAAGCTCTGGCGACTGAACTCTCCGCGAAATCCGGAGACGCCCCGGCGTCCGACAGCCTGACCGCCGATCTCGACCGCCTCCGCGAAACCGCCGCCGCCTTTGTCGACGAGATTCCCGAAATCGTCGCCGCCGCGCGCGAGAAATACGCCGGCGCCCCCAACGAAGCGGAGTCGGCGCGCTCCGTTCGGCACGACCTGAAAAATCGCCTCAATCGTGTCGCCGGCCCCGCCCAATTCGTCGACATGGAATTCCCCGAGGACGGCGAGAAACCCGCTTCCTTGACCGCGGTCCTCGACCTTTGCGAATGCTGCCGCGCCGCCATCGACGCGAATGACGCCGACACCGAAGTCGCCTCCCCCGCCGTCGCCACCCCCGCGCCCGAACCCGGCCGCATCCTGGTCGCCGACGACGACGCCGAAAACCGCGCCCTGCTCGCCCGCCTGCTCGAGGCCCAGGGTCATGACGTCGTCTTCGCCGTCAATGGCCGCGAAGCGCTCGAAGCCATCCGCGCCGACGACCGGCTCGACGCCGTCCTGCTCGACATCCGCATGCCCGAGATGGACGGCTTTGCCGTGCTGGAAAACCTTCGCGAAAGCGGCCACCTGCGCCACACCCCCGTCATCGTCGTCACCGGCCTGCGCGAGGAGCGCGACGCCGTCCGCTGCATCGAGATCGGCGCCGAGGATTTTCTTTCCCGCCCCATCCGCCCCGCCCTGCTGACCGCGCGCCTCAACGCCAGCCTGGAGAAAAAGCGCCTGCGCGAAAAGGTCTTCGAGCAGCATTTCACGCCCGAGCTGGCTCGCGAATTCGCCCGCAATCCCGACCCGGTCAAAATGAAGGGCCGCAACGCCGAAGTCACCGTGCTTTTTTGCGACATCCGCGGCTTCAGCGCCGTCAGCGAGCGCCTCGGCCCCGAGCAGACCATCGACTGGCTCGGCGCCGTGATGGGCGAGTTCTCCGGTTGCGTGCTCGACGAGGGCGGCGTGCTGGTGGACTACACCGGCGACGAACTGCTCGCCCTCTGGGGCGCGCCCGGCGAGCAGCCCGACCACGCCGCGCGCGCCTGCCGCGCCGCGCTCGCCATGCTCGACCGCCTGCCCGGCCTGAACGCCGAGTGGCGACCCAAAACCGGCGCCGAAACCGCGATCGGCATCGGCGTCAGCACCGGACCGGCGCTGGTCGGCAACATCGGCACCCACCGGAAATTCAAATACGGACCGCTCGGCACCACCGTCAATCTCGGAAGCCGCGTCCAGGGGGTGACGAAGCTGCTTCACACCCATCTGCTCGCCACCGGCGAAACCGTCGCCCGCCTCGACGAAGCCGAGTTTCCCCATCGGCGTCTCTGCCGCGTTCGCGTCCGTAACATCGCCGAGTCCGTCGAACTCCACGAACTCGCCCCGCCCGGCCAATCCGGCTGGCCCGTGCTTTGCGCCGGTTACGGCGAGGCGCTGGACTGTTTCGAAAACCGCCGCTTCAGCCGCGCCTCGGCGATTCTCGGCGATCTGCTGGTCCAATTCCCCGGAGACGGCCCCTCCCTCCAGCTCATGGCCCGGGTGGTCGACGCCATGCTGCGCGACGGCGAGGGCGAGGTTTTCGACCCCGTGTGGGAGTTGGGCGCCCGGTGAGCGGGACTCAACAGGGTTAGGTCAACGAGTCAACCCTGTTCAATCGAAAAAGACGGGGCCTGCGTCGTTTTCACTGGAAAAACTTTGGTGCTTCCCGACATAGTTTCCCGCAATGAACCGTGAATCTTTCGCCAAAAAGAAACTCCCAGAACGGCCTGATCTGGTGTTGCGGCTGGGGTTTGCCGGGAACCGAAATCTTCCCGACGATCCAGACAATTTGTTGCCAAGGGCGATTAACTGGGTCTTGGACGGTATTTCCCGGCAACTGGCCATCCTTGCCCCCGGAGTGCTGGATCCTCCGACGCCCGCCACCAGTCCGGAGCATGTTCTGAAATTCTACTCTCAGGAGTTCCCGGTGCTTCGAATTGTGACGGGGCTGGCCGAGGGAGCCGATTCACTGATTGGAAAAGAGGTGATCCGGCGGAGGAATTCTTCCGGCACCGAATTCAGTGCCACTCGTGTGCGGCAATCCGCCATACTCCCCTGCCAACCGGAGGCTTACCGCGAATCGCGCGATCTCAATCTTTACTCGCATTCCTACGACGAACTGCTCGAAGACTGCGATCACATTATTGTCTTCGACGGCCCCTCAACTCTCTATCCCCGCGGAAACACGAAGGAAGGTCGACAACTGGAAACTCCGATTGACAAGGAACGCCGCGGCCACGCTTACCGCGCGCAATCGGAACTGATCCTGCGAAACTCGGACCTACTGCTCGCGGTGGCTGACCGATCAGTGCCCGGACTGGCCGGAGGCACCTTGGAAACCATTCGGGACGCCCAACATTTCAAGCTTCCCGTGGTCCTCATTGATCTGATAACCTCCACGAACCCCGCTTTCGACCGGCAAGCGGTCAACGATAATACCGCGAAGATTCCGGAGCGCCTTTTACGCCAAGCGCGAATTTCTTTGGTCGAACCCGGTGAACCCTTCAAAGGAGCCATGCTTCCCGATGAGTGTTTTCTGGTTGGTGAGAGTTCACAGCGGGCTTCAGAACAGGCTCGCGAGGAGAAAGTCTCGATAGAACTCCAGCGCTGGATCACGGCGATCACCGCCGGCCCGAATCTTTCGCTTCCCGATGAAAGCCACAAGACTCCCGGAAAGCATTCCCATCTCGACTTTCTTTCGGATTTCTTCGACCGTGAAGATGTTCCGCCCAAAAAAGAAGCTTGGTCGGACTTCGCGAGCCGCGAAGCGCTTTGGAAAAACTTTCTGATCCACTGTGGCAAGATCACCCGGCTCGGCGACTACATCCGACGCGAGTTTCGCGCTCTCCGCGACGGAACCCATCATGTTTTCCCGCCGCCGTCGTTTCGTGAATCACCGGGAGACGCGATCCCAGCTGGCGCGCCCGAGCGGCGCCATCTTGAGGAGATCGAAAAGTTTCGAGGGCGCGCCACCGAACTCAATTACCACTTCACCGGGCTCTACCGAGGGGCCTTTATCCTCAATTACGGCCTGGCGGTGTTCGCGGTCTTCATCGCGGCCCTCAGTCTCGTGTTAATTGGCGAGGAAAAGTCGCTGCCTCAGGTTGTCGGAGATATTTTCTCTTCGACCGCCGATCCCGGAGCCTCTTGCCACGTCGGGGAACACGCCTCCCACGCCTACACGGGATGGTTGGCGGGGCTGGCGTTCGTCAAACTTTGTGTTGTGATCGGCATTTTTTACCAAACCAGGACCGCCAACCGCAACCGATGGAATGACCGCGCCATCAACTCGCGATATCTTGCCGAAAGGCTCCGATTGATGTGGTTTCTTCCCCTTTCCGGCAGTTTTCAGCCGCCCGCGGCGGGACCAACTCAATACGCCTCCCGAGCGCTGACGCAGGGAGTGTTCGACTGGCTTTTCGACGCCTTCACGCGTTCACTCGATCCGCTGAAAGTGCTGAATTTCTGGGCTGAAGGAAAGACCATACGCCTTCAACCCGGTGAGGCGCGTGAGTCAGCCCGGCATCACCTGCTCGGTTACCGAGCTTCAAAAGCCACTCAGCGGGGTTACCACTGGGCCACGGTCAGGGAGAACCTTCCGTTGTTCGAGTTTCTTGAGCGGGCGGCTTCATTGCTTAGTATCGCGGTGATTTTGGCGGTCTTCGCCGATATTGGGCTGATCTATTTGGAAAGCGTTTATCATTCCGCCCTGGCGAAAAAGCTCGCGCCTTGGGCCGCCTTTTTCACCGCTCTCGCACCCGCCGCCGTGGCCGCGCTCAACGGTATCAGGTTTCAGAGCGAATGCCAACGTCTGGCCGACCGATCGACGATGATGGGCGGCATACTCGACGATCATCTGGAGCGCCTGGTACGCTTGGAAAATCGCATGAACCGATACCAGCGGGGAGAAGACCGTGCCGCCGATCCCATGTCGTGGAACACCGACGTTCTTCTCGCGATCGAAGACTGTGCTCGCGACCTAGCTCGCGAATCTGCCGAATGGACCGTTCTCTATGCGAAGGAACTGCCCGAACCCGGTTGAAGATCAAATCCAGCCGCCGTTTTCTCAGTCGATCAAGATTCCCCCCCCATGCCCGACGACCACCCCATCCTCCCCACCCCGACCGAAATGATCGCCCACCTGGACCGCTTCGTGCGGGGGCAGGCGCGGGCGAAGCAGGATATCGCGGTGGCGGTTTACAATCACTACCTCTCCCAGGCCTGGCGCGACCGGGGCCACGAGGATCTGGGGCGGCACCACATTCTCCTCATCGGGCCGACCGGCGTCGGGAAGACCTATCTGGTTCGCACCCTCGCCGATTTCCTCGGCGTGCCGGTGGGCTTCGCGAGCGCGACGGGGCTGGCGGAGGCGGGCTACAAGGGCAACTCGGTGGAAACAATCATCCGTTCGCTGATCGATCGCGCCGAGGGCGATCCCAAGAGGGCGGAGAAGGGCATCGTTTTCATCGACGAGATCGACAAGATCCGCGGCGCCGACACGGGCGGATACCGCGACGTGAGCGGCGAGGGCGTGCAGAACGCCCTGCTCACGCTGTTGGACGGGCGCATCTCGGAGGGACTCGAGGGCTACGGGCACCGGCCGGTCGACACCTCGCGGCTGTTGTTTGTCTGCACCGGCGCCTTCGTCGGCCTGCAGGAAATCGTGGAACGTCGGCTCGGCTCCCGCGAACGGCGCATCGGCTTTCTCGCCCGCCCCAACGAGACGGTCGAAAAAATCCCCGACCAACCGATCTATGAAGCGCTCTGCCAGGCGGAAACCCGCGATCTGGTCGAGTTCGGGATGATCCCGGAGTTCATCGGCCGCTTCGCCACCATCACGGTGCTGCACGAACTCTGCCGCAAAGATTTGCGTGAAATCGTCGGCGAATCGACGGAAAACTCCGCGCTGGAACGCCAGAAAACGCTCGCGCGCCTGCACGGAATCGACCTTGAGATCGCACCCGGGGCGCTCGACGCCATCGCCGGCGAAGCGATCGCCCTGGGCACCGGAGCCCGCGGCCTGAACCGCCTGATCGGACGGGCGGTGGACGCGGTCGATCATCGTTGGCCGGAGCTGGCGGCCGACGGCGTGACCAAAGTGACCGTGACCCGGGACACCGTCCTCAACGGGGCCGAGCCAAGACTGGCGAGGGGCCGCCAAAAGCTCGAGGCCGAGGTCGAATCGCTGCGGCGCGAGGCGCTCTCCAATCTCCCGCCTCCGCCGCGAACCGCCCGGGGCAACGCCGGTTCGGGCCCGGCGAAGTCCCACACGCCCCCAAGCGTCCCGCCGTCGGGCATCACCGACACCACCGGCTGGAGCGAAACGGAACTGCGCGCCGCCATCGAAACCATCAAAGAGGAACATCTTGGCTGGACAGAGACGACGGGAAGCGCGCGGAAGTGGTGGGAGACCTTCGAAAAAGAAAACGAGAACCGCGCGAACCTGGTCTACCGCCTGGCCGAAGAACTGCGAAACCGCGAGGCCACCATCTCCGAGTTTTTCCTGGCCTACGTTTACTCGAACACTGACAACATCCAGGCCAACCTGCACTATCTCGACTACACGCGGTTGAAAAAGGCTTCCGAGAAATGACGCGGAATCGATCCCGCGCTCCCGCGGAAAACTTACCAGCAAAAACCATCCACACCTGAGATGGAAAATCCCGCTCCGAAAAGAAATCGCACGCTCCTGACCAGCCGAACGCGCACTTCTCCCCCGATGGGATATCTGGGCGTCGGCTTCGGGATCCGATCCCTTCTCGATCCTCAAAACGCCGGGAACACCCGCATCATGAGGGGGCTGCGCGCGCTTCGCACCGTGGGCTTCGATTGCTGCAATCGCGATCCCGACGGGACGCTGCAATCCCGAGATGCCGAATCTCTGGAGGCCCGGTTTCGCCTCGCCAACGGAGTTGTGATCTTGCTAAGCCTGCCCGAAAACACGGAGGGTGCCCGCCGGCTTGACGAAGCCGAACAAGCGGTGTGCATGGAATTTCTCGAATTGGAATATCGGCTCGCCGTCGCCCTCCGCCAATCGCTCGGAAGCGACACCACGACCATCGAAGAAGGCAGTCTGACCCGGGGAGACCAAGGCCGGGAAGTGATTTTCCTCGCTCCAAAGGAGGAGACAATCAATCTTGGCGGCTATAGCGCGGAGATCGGCCAACGGTTCAAGCAATTTCTGGAAAAGGCACGCGAGTTTCACCGGGAACCGCACCAGTTCGAAAGCGAAGCCAATCTGGAACAAAAGATCTGCGCCGCCCTTTTCCGGAGGCTTCCCAATTTGGCGAGAGCCCAGGTCATGATCAGCGGGACGGGAAAGGACTGCGACCGTGAATTCGACATCATCAAAAACACGCTAAGGATGCTGGGTCAGCGTCCCGGAGACGGTCGCACGCTGCTGGCCCCGACGGATTATCGCGAATTTCACGACGCGGAGGAAGCCTTGCGCGCTTCGATTCGCCTGGTGGACGAAAGTACCTTCTACCTCGGACTGATTAAGGAACGGATCACCAAACCCGTCCAGAACGGCCTCAGCTTGACTGAATTGGAATACGAACGTGCCTTCCAGGGTGGAAAACAATCGGGGTTCTTCATCGGGGACAGAGGACGATACGCCAGCCTCGCCGCCGTCCAGCACAGCACCCCCGAGGAATGGCATCGAATCGAGGGTTTCCTCAAGCGCATCGACCAGCGGGCGACTCCGCGAATCTCCTTTGGTTCCCCGGACGATTTGCGAACCGCGGTCTTCGGAATGCTGGCCTGGATGAACCGCCCCAGTCCCGATCAGCAAGCCCTTCCTCCGCCGGACGACCGACTGGAACGAAAAACCTACGTCGCCCACCGCTACATCCTGATGGAGAACCAGCACTCCGTCCGGCGACCTGCCTGGACCGACCGGCTCGACGCCTGGCAGCGGGATCCGGAGGAGCCGGGATTGTTCCTTATTCGAGCCCTGGGCGGCATGGGAAAATCGGCCATCACCTGGTCTTGGCTGGAAGAGGTTCGCAGCCGCCCTCCGAGAGAGCGGCCCATGACCTTGTGGTGGAGCTTTTACGCGAAAAACGCGGGCCCCGAACAGTTCGCCTACCACGCCCTCTGGTGGCTTCGGGGAGATTCGAAATCGGCGGCCAGCCTCCTGGATGCCGGGGACCGGCGCGAGATTTACGCCGCTCTTCTTGATGAACTTCGAAACGAAAGCGCCGACTGCCTCCTGTGCCTCGACGGCATCGAACGCGTTCTGGTGGCCTACCTCACGATGCGCCACGAGGTGGCACCCGACGAAGGCGCCACCCTCGACGTGACGTTGCGGGAAGTGGCGAACGACCTCGCCAAGAACCACGGCGGAGACGCTTCGCAGGCCATGCGCTATCTGCTCAAGTTCGTCGATCGCGACAATTCGGATACGCGGGAGCTGATCGAGCGGCTGAACATCCCCGAGGACCGGAGCGAATTTGCGTGGTTCCTGTTGGAGGCGGCGAAGATTTCCCACGTTAAGATCCTCGTCACCAGCCGCTTTGTGCCCACCTGCATCGCCGACGCCGCGACCGCGCATCCGGCCAACGCACGCATCGAGGACCTCGACGGCCTCTCCGAGTCCGAAGCCCGCGAACTCTGGACGGGCGACAGCTCGCTGGTTTTAGAATGGGAAAACGAAGAGCTTCCAGGAGAACTCGGCGGCGGAACCCTGGCGGAAATCTGCTGCGAGTCCCTGGGCGGTTATGCCCTTCCAGTGAGTATGTTGGCCGAGTTGGTTGCCTCGGACGAGACGGCCGGTGGCCGTTTCTCGACGTGGAAATCGAATCAGGGAGGTGCTCTCGCCCGGGAGTCGTGGAAGCCGATTCGCGGAACCCCGGAGGAAAGCGCCGCTCAGACCTCCCGGCTCCAGGCAAAAATTCTGCTCCTGACCCTTTACCAGATTCGGCAATTCGAAGGCGATTGGGAGGTGCTTTCTTCCATCATGCTGGGAAATGGCGGCGCCACCAGCTACTCCGATCTCGTCGAGAGTTTTGTCGGCCCCGGCAATCGATTCCGCTCTTTTGACGGCCTCTCCACCGCGCTGAACCGCCTGCGGAAATGGAAAATCATCGGCGCCTCCGACGAGATGGACAACTTCGACGCCCACCCGGTCCTTCGACGGGCACTCAAAGAATACGACCCCGACGGCGACGCCTCGGTTCGAGAAGAGGCCGATCGGTTGCTTGCGCTTTGGAGCACTGAGGATCAAACCTTCAGAGACGCCGCCGGAAAATCGGGGGGCGAGACCTCCACCTCCGACCCAGAGAGTCCGACTCCGCTCTCCGGCGGAGAGGTGCCCATGGAGATTCTGAAAGCCCGGTGGCAGACCGTTCTTGGATTCGCCAACACGGGCGCCTCGGCGATCGCTTTCGAAATGTTCGATTGCGCCATCGAGTCCCACCTGCGCTATCGCACCCGCTCCGCCGGCCTCACAGCCGCCCGCGAGAAATGGCTGCTCGAGGCCATTGGAATCATCGACCAATTCGCGCTGCTCAAAGAGTCCGATTCTCTTTCGATCTTCAGGGGCTTGCTTTCATCCCTGCTCGCCGACAACCACATCCTCGCGGGAAATATCAATGCCGCCCTTGACTGCCTGCCCACCGCGTTACCCCCGAAATCGGCCGCCCCGGAGGGAACCTCCTCCGACGCCAATCGCGACGGGGAATCGCCGGCGCTCTGGTTGATGCAGGCCCGCACCGAGCGCATGAGAACCCACTGCCGGTGGTGCCAAGGGGCCCGGGGCGAAACTTTCGATGGCTTGCAATCGGTGATCGAAGGCGCCATCAAAGTGCTCAAGTCCAAAAACGCACCGGCCAGTCTTTGGAATTCCGCTGTCAGAATCGTCGAATGGAGTTCCTTCGACCTGGCGATTCTCGCGTCCGAAATGGGTCTCGACGATTACGCTTCCACCATCGAAAAGCGTTTTTTCAAACCTCCCGGCAAAGACGCCGACGCTGACTACGCGCGCCTCGCCATGGCGAAATTGAAGGGCGAAAATCTCGCGGACCGCTTGGGAGATTTCCGGAGATCTTGCAACGAGAGCGGCAATCGCCTGAACTATGGAAACGTCGTCTGCCACGTCCAGGCGGCGGAACTCTGGGTGCGTCATCGGGTGGTTGGGGAGGGAACCCTGCAACAGTTGTTGGATCTCGCGGAGGACGAGGCCTATTCCCAGGGCTTCACCAAAAGCCAGCGCGAAGTCGAGCTTTTGCGCCTTGAGGAGAGCGTCCCCCGGCGACCCGCCATCGCGGAGTCCCGAGCCCTGCAAATCGCCGACGAGGCCCATCGCATGGGCAACTGGTTGTTCGAAGCCGAAGCGCGTCTCGTCGCGGTTGCCGCCGTCCTGGCGGGATCGGACGCCGACGTTCAAAGGGCGGGCGGCCAAGCCGAGACGGCCTTTCGGCTGGCTTGGGGAGACGGCACCCCCTGGGTGAACGGTACCCTCCAACATCGCGCCGTACTCGCCTGCGAGGCGACCGGGATCGATTGGCGGCAAATCGAAGAGGAGATGATCCGGGCCGGCGTCGCCCGCCGCCAATGGGACGAATCGGAACTGAAAAAATCGGCGGAAGCCACCAAGAACGCGAGTCAAACGACCGGGACCGTTGAATCGGGCGCCTCCACACCCGAAAACATCACCAACCCGGCCGGCTGGACGACCGACGAGATTCGGGCCGAGGTGGAAAACATCAAGCTACGTTTCCTCGGCTGGGAAGAAACGACCGGAAGCGCGCGAAAGTGGTGGAAAACATTCGAACAGGAAAACGAGCATCGCTACCCTCTCATCCTGCGTTTGGTCGAGGAATTGAGGAATCGCGGCGCCACGATCTCGTCTTTCTTTCTCGCCTACGTCTATTCGAACACGGACAACATTCAGGCCAATCTGCACTATCTGGACTACACGAACCTGAAGAAAGCGGTCGAATCCTCGGATACTCCGGCCGAGAAGGCGTGGAACTTTCAACTACTGGTGGACTGGAAGTCCGATCTCGACGACTTGAACGACGCCGCCCTCTCGCGGCGACTCTCCCTGCTTGAAGGGAAAATCGGACTTCCCAATACCGCCGGCTCCGCGCTGAAGTGGTGGGAATCCCTCAAAAAGGACCATTCGGACGATCTGCGCGACTTGGCCCGGACGACCCTCTGGATGAGCGAGGGCGGTCATACGATTTCCGAACTCTTTCTCGCCTTCGTCTACAGCAACACGGACAACCTGCAGGCGATTCTTCACTACATGATGTATTCGCGTCTCAAGAAACAAGAGGGGGAAAACAAGCGTGCCCGCGAGGAGGAAGAACGAAAACTCAAGGCGGCGCAGGATGAGGAACGCGCCCGGAAAATGCTCGAAGACCTCCGATCGGGCTCCGGAGGCCTTCCCGATCGGTGGTCTCTCGCCGAGATTGAATGGTTGGCCGACAATCTCCCCGCGTCACTGGTTGCGGGAGATCTGGAGTCGATTCAAGCCCAGCTCTCGCGTCTGAAAGCGGAACATTTCCCCGAGCCCGAACCAGCCCCCCAGGAACTGACCTTCATCCGCTGCCGGCAATGCCGAAGTCTCGTTCCCGCCGTTTCCACCCGATGCCGGATGTGCGGAGCCTCCCTGACGGAAGATTCCTGACTCAACAGAGTTAGGTCATTGAGTCAACCCTGTTGGATCGCCTCCGAAATCGACCCGGCCTCGCGGCCTTCCCTCAGCCCTTGCCGTCCTCGATTTCGATGGTGATCTTCAGTTCGTTCTTCAGCGCGGCGGCCATGGCGAGATTGCGAATGGCGCTGATGGTGGCGCCGTTTCGGCCGATGACCCGGCCGATGTCGTCGGGATGCAGGCGGATGCGGTAGTCGTGACGGTTGCCCTTCCGGTCATGCAACACGGCGGCGGCCTCGCGGTGGTCGATCAATTGCACCACGACATACTCGATGAACTCCTGAATGGCGAGAGGCGCTTCCATGGGCGGGTGCTTCGGTTCGGTCGTCTGACCGCCTCCCGTTTTAGGCGGGACGGAGGCGGGTGTCCATCCTCAAGCGAAAAATTTGCGCAAAAAAAAGGGACCCGCCTCGCGAGGTCCCTTTCTTAGGAAATTCAAACGGACGCCGAATCAGGCGGCGGAGGCTTTTTGGCGGGCCTTCTTGATCAGGCTCCGGACGGTGTCGCTGGGCTGGGCGCCTTTGGCGAGCCAGGACTCGACTTTTTCGAGATCCATCTTGTAATTTTCACCGTTGGCCAGGGGATCGTAGCTGCCCACCTGCTCGATGAATCGGCCGTCCTTGCGGGCACGGCTGTCCGCCACCACCATCCGGTAATACGGACGATCCTTGGTTCCTTCGCGTCTGAGTCTGATTTTTACCATCGCCTTGATTCGGGTCGTAAAGGGCGAACTAGGTAACGCCCTTTTCGCGAAAATCAAGGGGGGCGTGTCACTTTTCTTCGACCGCGGCGAGCCGCCACTTCAGCCAGGAGTAAATGCTGGCGGCGATCTGGGCGTAGCCCTCGGTATTGGGGTGGACGGCGTTGTTTTCGGGATAGCCGGCGACGACATCAAGATGCGTCTCGGCGGGGATCACGAAGAGCCGCTCCGGTTCGCGACCGGCGAAGCGGGCGATCTGGCGTTTGACGAGGCGATGCTGAATGCGGCGCCATCCCCAGCGGGTGTAGCGATCCTTGTAGTTGGCGGCAAAAGCGGCGTCACGGGCGTTGCCGGGCGTGGTCAGGCAAAGACCGATTTCGGCTTCGGGCGCGGCGCGGCGGAGGGCGGCGAGGAATGCCTCGGCTTCGACGAACATCTCATCGATTTTCGCCTCGACGGCGGCGGGTTCGTCGGGATTCGGATGAAAACAGTCGTTGATACCGAGCATGATGACGACGTGGGTCGGTGGCGCCCCGGTGCCCCCGCGCTCGGCAAAGTAGCGGGAAAGATCGAGATTGGCGGCGTCGCCAGGGGTATCCGGAGCGAAAAGGAAGGGGCTGCCGCCGGTCTTGCCGGGCTCGGGCATGGCGGGATCGAACTGGGTGCGAAAGCGTTTCCAGGTCCAGCCGCCATAGCCTTCGTGGGCGACGCCGGGAAGGGTTTCCCCGCGTTTCTGGGTGCCCAGCATGCGCCAGGCGGGATTCCCCGGCCGGTTGAGGAGCTTGGCGATTTCGTTCGGATAAATCGTGGCGGCGGTCAGACTGTCGCCGATGATGAGCAGGGACACGTCGCGGTTTTTGCCGGCATCGGCGGGAGCGACCCGCACGGTGGTTCGGACGCTCCCAAGGCCGCGCCCACCGGGATCGAAAGCCTCGATCTCGAGGGGAATGCGGGCGCCGGCCTGCTCGGGCCGGGCGTCGAGTGTCCAGCGGGTTTCGTTCGCGGCGCCGGAGTCGCATTTGACCACAAAGCGAGGCGGGGCGCTCTGATCCGGGGCGACGAGGGCGACATTTGCGAAGTCGATCGTCATGGGCACGCCGGGAACGGCGTAAATCTCCGGCGGCAGAGTAAGCTGGATGTCAGCCTCGCCAGGCACGGGCTGCTGCGCGTGGAGTCCCGCGCCGACGAGCGACGCGGCCAGAAGAACGAGTAAAAACCCGGCTGGTGACTTGGATATCATGGCATTCGGGGGATGTTGAACCGCATTCCGGTGCCGCGATCAAGCTCGAAGCCGACGCGATCAGGGGATCGCCGCGATTTGACCGAGCCACCGCTTTCTGGCACTCGGTGAAGGCATGAAGAAAATCTCCGCGCGCGGGCGGATGCCGTTCGCCGTCCTCCTCGGTCTCGTCCTCTTCGTTCTCCAATCGGTCCGGGCCGCCGACCGGCCGAATCTGATCTACATCCTCCTCGACGACGCGGGCTGGGGCGACCTGAGTTGCTATGGTCAGGCGAAATTCACGACGCCAAACATCGACCGTCTGGCGACGGAGGGGATGAAATTCACCGATCACTACTCCGGCAGCACGGTGTGCGCGCCGACGCGCTGCTCGCTGATGACGGGGAAACACACTGGCCACACCTACGTCCGGGGCAACCGCGAGGTGAAGCCGGAGGGCCAGGCACCGATGCCGGCGGACATCGTGACTCTGCCGCGCCTGCTGAAAGGGGTGGGCTACGCCACCGGCGCCTTCGGCAAATGGGGACTCGGCGCGCCGGGGTCGGAGAGCGATCCGGCGGAGCATTTCGATCTTTTCCACGGCTACAACTGCCAGCGCGAGGCGCACAATTACTACCCGGATCACCTGTGGAAAAACCGTGGGCGGGTCGAGCTGGACGGAAAGACATACGCGCACGATCTTATCATGACCGAGGCGCTGGCCTTCATCCGCGAGCATCGGGAGGGCCCCTTTTTCGCCTATCTGCCGGTGACGATTCCCCACGCGGCGATGCATGCGCCCGAGGAGGAGATGGCGCCGTTCCGCGGGCAGTTCGCCGCCTTCGAGGACACGATCGGGAAATACGCCGGACCCGAGGTGCGCAATCCGGTGGCGGCTTTCGCTGCGATGATGACGCGACTGGACCGCAATGTGGGCGAACTGCTCGATCTCCTGAAGGAACTGGGCATTGACGACAACACCCTGGTCATGCTCAGCTCGGACAACGGTCCGCATCAGGAGGGCGGGCATCAGCCGGACTTCTTCGACAGCAACGGCCCCTTCCGCGGCCACAAGCGCGACGTCTATGAGGGAGGCATTCGGGCGCCACTCTTGGCGCGCTGGCCGGGGAAAATCGCCGCGGGCTCGACAAGCGACCTTGTCTCGGCCCACTGGGATGCGATGCCGACTCTGTGCGAACTGGCGGGCGCCTCGCCGGCCGAGGACACCGATGGAATCTCGATGGTGCCGACTCTGTTGGGAAAACTCTCCGACCAGAAACGTCACGATTACCTTTACTGGGAATTCTACGAGCAGGGCGGCAAGCGGGCGGTTCGCTTCGGAAACTGGAAAGCCGTGCAACTCGGGCTTGCGAAAGACGGTCTTGAGAAGGCCAAAATCGAGCTGTACGACCTCGGAGCCGACCGCGGGGAGGAAAACGACATCGCCGCAACCCATCCGGACGAGGTGGCGAAGGCCCGAGCCTTCTTCGCCGAAGCGCACGTGCCGTCGGCGATGTGGGAATTCAAAGGCGCGCCGTCGAAGGCGAAGGGCAAAACCAAATCGAAGCCGAAGGCGGCGGCTCCTCCGGCGAAATGATCCGCTGTCTTCCGGCTTCGCTCGCGGCGCTCTGGATGGTGTCGACCGCCGCTTTCGCGACCGATCCGCAACCGGAGGAGTGGGTCTTCCTCGACAACGGCCAACTGCGCGTCGGGCTGAACCGCTCGGCGGGCGGCGCCATCGGCTGGTTTTCCGAAAGCCGCGGCTCCGCCAATCTCCTCAATCATTATGACAAGGGCCGCTATCTCCAGCAATCCTGGTATGGACGCGTTGACGGATCGGACTGGAACGGCAAAGCCTGGAGATGGAATCCGGTTCAGGCGGGCGGCTGGCGGGGAGAAAAATCCGAGTTGCTCGCCTACGAGAGCGGGCCGAACCGGCTCCATACCCGGACCCGCCCGCGACACTGGGCCAGTGGCGCCCTCCTTTCCGATGTCGAGTTCGAGCAGACAGTTGTCTTTGTCGAGGATCGCTTGATACGCATCCGTTTTCACATGCGGTACAAGGGCGCGGAGACACACCCCGAGCACGACCAGGAGCTGCCGGCCTGTTTTGTCGATCCGGCCCTCGACACGCTGGTTCTCTACGACGGCGAAACGCCGTGGACCGGGGCTCCCCTCTCCCGCTCAACGCCCGGATGGCCGAACGAAACCCGCGCCATGACCGAGCACTGGGCCGCGTGGATCGATCCCACCTCCGGTCGTGGAATTGGACTGTGCGTCCCAGCGGCCGAACGCCTGACCTGCTATCGCTTCGGCAAAATGGGCGCGCCCGGCTCCTGTTCCTATCTCGCCCCGATCCGCCGCATGGCCATCGGTCCGGATTTTGATTTCGAATACGACGTCTTTCTAACCCTCGGAACGCCGGAGGAAATGCGGGAGCGTTTCAGGCGCGTGATCGGACAAGGGTAGCACGCCTCATCTCGGAAAACCCGAAACGGCCCGGCGCCAGACGGGGTTTCCCCCAAATCGGACACCGGGCCGCCCCGTTCCGCACAAAGTTGTCGCTCCGGGCTTTGACGCGCCCTTCAGAGGGACGCGAGATTTTCGCGAACGACCGCGAGCCGATCGAATTCGAAGCGAAGAAAGTTTTTGAGCGCCCGGCGATCCTCGTCGCTCAGATCGGGCAAACCGTAGTATTGGCCCTGGCAGGGACCGAATTGGGCGGTGCCCCCCCGGGCGACCTTGTCGATGGTCTTTTCAACCTGGCCCTCCACCACCAGATCGACGCCGGCGATTTCCGCCGCCTCGGCGATATCGACCACTTCCTGTGCCAGCGAGATCATGTCATGATGATCGTGGAAATCGGCTTTGAACTGTTGAAACCGACCAGCCACGAAGGCGAAGACAAAATAGGCGGCGACCAACCCGATCAGAAGGTCCAGCGCCCCAATGCCGCGCGCGCCGTTTTTGCGAAATTTGTTGAGGTTGATTTTCATTTGTGCGATTCGGTTGATCTATTGTGGAGTTTATAGCCGTTGCGAAACTTTTCAACCAATTTTTACAATTTTTATCAATTTTTTTATTAAATTATGAAAATTTTCGCACGATTGATCTGCCATTCGAAACGGGGCATCGCTTTTTTGGTTTCGCGGCGTCGTTTCAGCCCTCCGGATGCCAGTCCTCCGGGTGTCGGTGTCCTTGGGTCGATCCCCAATTCTGGACTCCACTTATTCCTTTTCGCTCCAGGGTGCGAGGGTCACCCATGTCGCTCCCCAGCCGCCTCCGGTGGTGTCACCGGTCTGATAGTCTCGCACCTCAGGCAAGCGATCCAGCAGCCGCAGAACTCCCTCCCGAAGCGCTCCCGTGCCCTTGCCGTGCACCACACGGACCCGCAGCATTCCACGACGCCGACACTCCCGAAAATACTCCGGCAGGAGTGACCCGATCTCCGTTGGGCGGAAACAATGCAGATCCAGTTCGTCGGTGATGGGATGTTCGACCGCCTCTCCGATCTCGTCCGGCGGCGTCTTTCCGTCATTTCCATCATTGGAGTGCAACGCCGGGTCCATGAATTTGCACGTCAGAATGTCACCCCCATCACCCAGGCCGGGCTTTTGCCGCAGGGATAGGTCTTCAGCGGAGTCAGCGCCCCGGTTTCCGCGTCGCGCCGATACACGATCAGCGTGTCCGATCCCTGTCCGGCCGACACCACAAAGTGGTCTCCGGCGACGAGGGCGAAAGAACGAGGCGTTTTCTCGGTCGGTGTCTGGCCCATCGGTTTCAATTCACCGGTGTCCGGGGAAATCGCAAAGACGGCCAAGCTGTCGTGGCCGCGATTCGACGCGTACACGAACCTCCCGTCGGCACTGACGTGAATGTCCGCGCAACTTCCCTTCGACTTGTCCCAGTCGGGCGGCGTGGTGGTGACCGTTTCGCGAAGGGCCAAGGTCCCCTTTTTCGCGTCGTAGTCGCAGCGACTCACGCTTTGACCCTGTTCATTGACGAGATATACCCAGCGGCCGTTCGGATGGAAATCCAGATGCCGCGGGCCCGCGCCCTCGGCGCCGGAGGCATGCGGCGGATCATTCGACGCGATATTGCCGGTGGCAGCGTCAAACCGAATCTGCTCGACCTTGTTCAGATCCATCACATGCGGCACGAACGCGAAGCGGTTTGCCGAGTCGGTGCGAATGCAGTGCGCTTTCATGCCCGTCTCCATCATCGAAACCGGCCTTTCCTTCACCACTCCATCGACGATCCGGCTCACGCTGACCACCCCGTCCGAATAAGACGCGCTCAAGAGCCAGTTCCCGGTCTTGTCCACGTGGACATAGGTCGAGTTGCTCCCGGCAGGCGCAAATTTCGCATCGGACAACAGACCCGTCTCCCGATCAACCGCGATCGAAGCGAACTCCTTGGTCGATCGCACCGACGCGTAGAGTCGTGAGTGGTCGGCGCGAGTATCGAGGCTGCCCGGCGATCCCGGCAAATCCAACGCGCCAATCCGAGCCAGTTCGCCGGTCTCCCCATCCATAGAAAAAATCGCGATGCGATTGTCGCCGCTCTCGGAAACGTAAACGATTTCCCGTGCCCCCGTGACGGAGGTCGCCGCGAATAGGAACGCCATCCAGCTGGCCAGTTTTAAAATGCTTTTCATTTCTTTTTGGAATCCCTCCCCGGTTGGAAAAGGTGTTTGAAGTTCACGGCTTCGGCTCGAATCCGGCACGAATGGTTCCGTCGTGTGAAATCAGAGGCAGCGGATTCGGATATCTTCCCATCGGACGGCACCCTTTTCCGACTTCGGTCAGGCCCAGGTCATCGGTCATGCCGTCGGCGAGCGACCGCAGCTCCTTCACCCGGTCGGAATTCGCCTCGGCCACGTTCGTCGCCTCGCCGATGTCGGAGTCCAAGTCGTAGAGTTCGCCATTCTCCAGGTGCAGCTTCCACGGTCCTTTCCGCACCGCCTCCAGTTTGAGGCCGCGGAAATAGTGAAACACCTCTCTGGGTCGCGCTTCGCCCGTCATCACCGGCCAGATGTCCACACCGTCGATCTTGCGATCCGAAGGAACCTCCGCCCCCGCCAGGCCGGCGAAGGTCGGCAGAATATCCATCATGCTCGTCATGGCGTCCGTCGCCGTGCCGGCGGGGATTTTCCCCGGCCACCACGCGATGGTGCAGACGCGAATGCCGCCTTCGAGCGTGCTGCCCTTGTTTCCCCGGAGCGGCGTATTCACGCTCCGGGTCGTCCCACCATTGTCACTGGTGAAAACCACCAGCGTGTTTTCAGAGAGCCCGAGTTCCCGGACTGCATCCAGCACCTGGCCGACGCTCCAATCAACCTCCTCCACCCAGTCGCCGATCAGGCCGTTCTTCGATTTGCCGCGATACTCCATGCCCGGATACAGCGGAAAATGGACCGCCGTGTGCGGCAGATAGAGAAAGAACGGTCCCTCGCGATGTTCCCGGATAAAGCCGACCGCCTTTTCCGTGTATCGCTGCGTGATGGTAGTCTGGCCATTCTGTTTCACCCGCTCGATGACGGTGTGGTTCTCCAACAATGGCAGCGGCGGCTGCGTGTCTCCCCGTAGCCCCGTTTCGTCACTGGCCTGCGGCGCTTTCTTTTTGGCGGGACTATTCTTCGGCGCGGCGGACTGCTTGGGTTCCTCGCCGGGATTGCTTTTCGATCCCTCGGCCCGCGTGCCCATGTCATTCGAATAGGGAATGCCGTAGTAGTAGTCGAATCCCTGGTCGTTGGGCAGCATGCCGGGCTGATCCCCCAGATGCCACTTGCCGATACAGCCGGTCGCATAGCCCCGAGTCTTCAGCACTTCGGCCACCGTCATCTCCTCGGGATTCAGGCCCACTTCGGAAGCGGGAAACAACACACTGGGGATGGGCAGAACGCGCTTCGGGTAGCAGCCGGTCATCAGCGCCGATCGCGAGGGCGAACACACCGGCGCCGCGTAGTGGCTCGTCAGCTTTCGTCCCTCCGCCGCCATTCGGTCGAGGTTCGGCGTCCGATTCAAGGTCGAGCCGAAGGGACCGATGTCCGCGTAGCCGAGGTCATCGATATTGATGACAATGAAATTCGGTTTGTCCGCCGCCGAGACGAGAGAGGCCAATCCGGCCGCGAGAATGAGAGTAAAGAGATGCCGCATAAGAGAATAATGGAATGGGGGTTCCGTGACTGGAGAGTCAACAGGGTTGAATCTCCGACCCTACCCTGTCGAGTCGAAACTGACCGCCCGCGTGATCGGGGGACCTGATTCCAATGACGGCCAAGCGGCGAGGCTCCCTCGACCTGAACCCTCAGGAATCACGCTTCGTCGGGACGATGAGACAAAATCGCCTGATACCCTTTCCGCAAGATCGACACGTCGAGTTCCACCGCAATATGCTTGAAACCCAGCGCGGCCATTTCTGCGATGGCTTCGGGTTCGCGCACCAGAATTCCAGCCATTTTGCCATGATCGGAGGCGGCGGTTACCACCCGTCGAAGGCACTCACCAAAATCGCACGGAGCCTGATCGGGATGGGATTGGAGGTCGTGGTTCAGGTCAGCCGGACCCACGAACAAGACATCGATGCCCTCCACCGCCGCAATGTCGCTGGCGTTCCGAACGCCCTCGGCCGTCTCGATCTGCACCAGGATTCGTGGTTCCCGGTCGGCAAGGTCCATACCGTAGGCAAAGGCCGGAACGGTCCGCGAATAGCCCCGCCGTCCTTTCGGAGCATAGTGGGCAGATGAAACGATTCGGCGGGCCTGCTCCGGCGTTTCCACTCGGGGGACCATCACGCCATCGGCTCCCCAGTCGAGGACCCGGCCGATCCATTCGGGATGGGGCGCACCAACGCGGACGATTCCCTTCGTTTCCCTTCCTCGCAGGGCTCTCAGTTGATTTGGCATGGCCGCTTCGCTCTCGAATCCGTGCTCGAGATCGAGCAGCACCCAGTCAAAGCCGCACAGGGCGGCGAGTTCCGCAATGACCGGTGAGCCGATCGACAGCCAGGTGCCCAATTCCAGTTTCATAGTGCCGTGATTTCCAGATCTTCCCGCAACCCGCGAACCGCCGCCCGGAGACGCCGATAAGTCATGGCCTTCAGATCGCCTCCCTCGCCCCCTTTTCCAATCAGAAAAAACCGGTCATCCCGATCGAAATAGCCGGAGCCCACCCGGATGACCGACTTGACGATCATGTTCCGGAGAAGGTGGAGCCAGAATCGCCGTCGAAACTCCTGCGGCAAATCCTTCTCACTTCGGTAGCCGTCGATCGCGTGCCCGAGGAAGTCCGCATCATGAAAGCAGGCCAGAAGCGACAAGTCGTCCGTGGGATCTCCACTGATGGCGTCATCGAAGTCAATGAAGGCCTCCACCTCATCGGCGGTGCCAAGCATGTTCCACAGCGCGAGATCCTTGTGAACGAGGCACCCCCGATCCAAGGCCAGCAGCACTTCATGCGCCGAAATCACAGCCTCGATCTCCGACCGTTCGGCGGGATCGAGAAACCGCCGCTCTTCTAGAAAATCGAGATGCTCCTTCAGCCGGAGAAAAAAGTAGTCGGCATAGCTGCTCCGGTAACCTTCCAGCTCGCCATCGAGAATCCCGAACCCTTTCGGTTCGATGCTCTGCCACCGCGCCACGACCGCTCCAATCTGAAATGCCACCTTGGCGACTTCGAGTTGCCCCGCCTTTTGCCAGTGGTTCAGATCCGGCACGGTCAGCCGCTCCAGCGCCTGCCAGGCAAAGGGCACCCGGCTCCGCGTGGCATCGCAACCGAAGACACGCGGCGTCGGCACCCCGATCTCCCGCACGCGGTCCAACAGGGCCGATTCCACCGCCAAGTGGTCGTCCTCTTCCGGGCCATTTTCCACCCGAAGGAACAGGGACAGGTCATCGACTTCGGCCTGCCACGTCAGGTGATTTCCCTGTCCCACGCCTGGCTTCAATACAATCGAACGCGCCCCGAAGTGGTCCCGCAGCGCCCCCCGCAGAGCGTCCTCCATTCCCGGATCGGGCTCCAGCCTCGTCGCGGTGCCGTGGAACGCCGCCGACCGGTCGCACTTCCAGTAGTGAATGTCCCGCCGGCTCATTTCAGGCGTCAGGCTTTCGCCGCTTCCACCAGGCGGCCACGAAACCGCCGACAATGTTCTGCATCACACCGCTGAACACGGCCCCGGCTGCGGCGAGGGGCATGGCGGCGAAATGTTGCTTCGCCAGCGCCGCGGCAAGTCCCCCATTCTGCATTCCCACTTCGATGCTGACGGTGCGGGCCACCGATTCCGGGTAACGAAACACCTTGGTCACCACATAGCCGACGAAAAATCCGATGAGATGCAGCATCGCGGCGGCGAGCACGAGGCTGAAGAAACTCGCCCGGATCGCCTCGGCGCTGGCCGCGACGATGCCGCCGGTGACCAGCGTGAAGGCCAGCACCGCCACCGTGGGTCCGCACGCGCCGATCCGGTCGGCGGTTCGGGGCAGTTTCCACCGGATCAATACCCCCAGCGCCACCGGAGCGACCGTCAGTTGCAGGGCCGAGAGGCACATGCCCAGCACATCGACCGGCACCCGGTTTCCCGCCAGCAGACTCGTCCACATCGGCGTGAAAAAGAAGGCCATCACGGTGGAGGCCATGGTCAAAATCACCGAAAGCGCCACATTGGCCCGCGCCAGGTAGCTGATCATGTTCGACGCCATCCCGCCGGGACAACTCGCCACCAGGATGATACCGACTGCCAGCCCGGGTTCGAGTCTCAACACCGTGGCCACCAGCCAGCCGCACAGCGGCATGAGGGTGTATTGAGCCCCGAAGCCGAGGACAACCGCGCCCGGCACCCGGGCGACCGCCTTGAAATCCGAGGGATTGAGGGTCAACCCCATCCCCAGCATCGAGGCCGCCAGCGACCAGAAAATCCATGGCTTGTCGAACCAGATCATCGTCGATGGCCAGAAGAAGGCCACCGTCGCGAGCCCCACGAGCCAGACGGGATAGAGATTGTTGAACCAGTCGAAGAAACGCTTCATCTCGGCATCACCGGAACCGAGCCCATCGGCCAACTCCTGGCCCTTGTAAAGCGGTCGCTTTGCGGCAATTCCGATCCGACCCTGTCTGGTCTCCGATCATACCCTGTCGAATCGAATATCACCGCGCCGCTGGCAAGTCGCGCACTCCATCGAATCCCGGGCCACCGGCTCCAAGGTAGCCGCCACTCGAGCCTCTTGGGTCTTCCGTGACCCAGAACGAGTAAAGGGCGCCACGTCCCAGCTGAAACCGGAATCGAACTGGCTGTCCGGCAAACTCGGACAGATCTCCGCGCTCTTCCCATTCGATGCGTTGCCTGGTGGAATCTCCAGACATCGTCCGTGATTTCGCCAGCACCTTGCCGGTCTCGTCGAGCAGTTCGACCCGCAGTTCACCGTCGAGATTCACAAAGCCATGCCTGCCCTGAAAGCTGACCGGCCGCGTCGTCAATTGGCCGGCACCTTCCATCGAGGCGAACCCATCACGCCGCAAGCTCGCCAACCCGATCGCCCCGCCGGTGTACATGCCCCGCTTCCCGCTCGGCGCCATGCCGGACGTGCCCATGTAGGGAAACACCAGCCGGTCGTTCAGCACGGCAAACACCCCGGCCGTGCTGTGCAGGTAGCCCCGATCCCAGGAGCCCTCCACCCGAGAACCGGAGATGAATCCGCTCCGGTCGGGCCGATCCCAGTGGAACCCGTCGCGGCTGAACCCGATCTCGAGGTCCACCAGTTTGGGAAATTGGCCGGCGTCGCAAATTTCGTTTTTAGGTCCGCGGTGGATGTAGTGCATGCCGACCATCAGGCTCTCGTATGCCACCGCATTGAGGCTGTATAATTGCGGCGTGTCTCCCGCACCGGGATAGCGGCTCGCCGGCTCGGGCAGGTCGAGACGATCGGTGTTGGTCCAGAAAACCGCGTCACTCCAGTTCGCGCCCGAGAGAAAGCGATCGCTCTCCAGGTAGTAGCGGCTTCGTCCGCGCGAGGTGCCGCGCTTGATGCTGAAGCACCACTTGCTCCGAAAGGGATTGTGGAAAAACGAACAGTAATCATCCGCCGCCATGGTCGTCGGCACGCCATCCGACCACCGTTGGCCGTCGGAAACGTGGAGCGTGTGGTTGAAGCCCTTCGGCCGATCCTCGGCCTTCACATGCATCCAGCAGGTCAAGAACTTGATCCGTTCAGCGGGATCGGCGGCGCTCAAGTCCAGCCAGACGCAGTTGTCTGAGCCACCTGTGCGCAAAGGTGGGCCGGTCCACTTCAATCCCTGCGGCAGGAGTTCCCCGTGTCGGGTCCAAGTCGTCAGGTCCGGGCTCGTGGCGAGCGAAAGCGGCCCCCGCCAACCGGCCACGTAGAACAGTTTGAAGACCTTTTCGGCCGGATCGAAAAACAGGCCGCCCTGCCCGGTGAAGGTTGTCGCCTCCTCGCCGCGCTCTCCTTCTGTGGAAGGGGACAATTCCGTCTCCGTCTCGGCCTTGAACACCGGGTTGCCCGCGAACTTTTCCGGTCGGTGAAAGACCCGCTTCAGGTCGGTCGACTCGATCAGGAAGTCGTCGACAAAAAGCTGCCGTCCCAGGTCGATGGGAATGATCCTCGGCGGGTGATCGAGATAAGGCACGGGCATCGGCTCGGCCGATCCGGGTGTCAGGTGATCCGGCGGCCAAACCTTGGGCAGCACGATCCCGTTGTAGAGCCGCTCGCCGTCATTCTCCGTCCATGGCTTGGGAGGCTCCGGACGGACTTCTTCAATCACCACCCCGTCGCCCATCACGAGAAAGACGAGCTTGCGGAAACGCAACCGCTCCCCTTTGGCCACTTCCTTGCGGTAGAGGCTGACCCGGTTGATCTCGCCTGGAAAAAACTGGGTTTCCGGCACTTCCATCCTGGCAAAGCCCGCCTTTCGGATCGCCGCTTCCTGGCTTGCCGCCTTCGGCCGGACCGTCGGGGTGAGCGCGTAGAGGGTTCCGGGCTGGGTCACCCTGACGTCGGTCGCCTCGATGCTGGTTCGTAGAAAGGGACGGCCCATCACGATCGCGGGCGCCTGGTCGAGGGTGTAGTCGCGGTCAGTGAACAGTTTCACGCCCGGCTTCATCACCGCCTCTTCCATCGGGGGCTCGGGAATGGGCTTCCGCACTCTGCCGGCCTGCGATTCGAAGGCTCCGATCTTTTCCAGCCTGCCGAACATGATGCGCTCTTTACGGCTCGGGGAGCGATCGCCCTGGGTCACGCAGAGCCAGATGTCCCCTCCGTGCTCGCGAAAGGTAGGATACTGAAACGACTTCACCGATTCGAATCGGTACTTCCGTTCCCAGCGTTTCCCATCGCGTGAAATCTCCACGTTGAAAACGCTCCGCGAGACGCCATGAATCCGCGTCGCCTCCTGCCATCCGAGATAGTAGAGATCGCCAAACTGATCGAATGTCGGCTTCGAATTGGCGCCGTTCGAGACGAAGGGCATTTCCCTTCCCTCGCTCCAGGTGCGGCCATCGGCGCTGGTGGTGAAGTGGTAATTCCCCGCGTCATTGCGGCAGATCGCCATCCAGGTGCCGTCCGGCAGCCGATTGACCGACGATTCGCTGAGTTGCTGCGACTGCGGCTCATTGTAGTGGCCCAGCACCTCGAAAGTCGCCAGATCGTCTTGCACCCGGGCGAGCGCGTTCTGCTTTCCGCCGAAATTGTTCAACGCGACGTAAAGCCCGTCGTCGAACCGCTTGAAGGAATCGAACAGGAAAAACGATGAGTCTTTCGCCGGTTTCGTGAACCCTTGGGAAGCGGCATCGGCGTGGAAATATTGCGGCTGAAAGTCGAAGGTTCCCGCCGCCGTCATGAGCTTGGCTCGGTGAATGGTGTCCGCAAATTGCGCCGTCTTGAGGTCGAAGTCGCGATACCACAACTGCGACTGACGTTTTCCGGGATCTTCGCTGGTGAAGTAGCAGCGCAACGTGCCGGAGTCCTTCTGGAGGATGCGTGGCACAAAACAGGCGCCGACGGGCAGCGTTCCGTTGGCAAACCGTTGCCCACTCCGCGCGACCGGAATCACGGTCTCCAACTTAAGAGGGTCGAGTCGGACGATCGACAGGGTCGCATAGATTTCCGGCCAGCCCGCCGACTCTCCGGCACGGACGTCGTTGACCTCGGCGACCACGTAGGCTTTTCCATCGACGATCGCCATCTCGGCATCATGGGCTCCCTTCACCTCGGGCGCCGTGACGGCGACGAGCCGCTCCATCACCTCATCGCCCGCCAGCGCGGGGTCCCAGCCGGCCGGTAGCAGCGAATCCGCACAGGCAACGCCGGGGAGGCCAGCTGACAAGATCAGGATTTGCCGAGAAAAAAAGTTCATCATCGTTTCGCCAGTATCCGATCCGTCTCTTCCAATTGAAACCGCACGCTCACCACCGAGTTTTTCTCCGGTCCGGCGGCCAGTTTGACGTAAGTCGTCGCAACAAGGGTTCCGTCCGGAAGCAACTCCAGATCCGAGTAGCCGGTGTCGGTATCGCCAGTACCCGGCGGCTCCGAGCCGGTGCGGTTCGCGTTGTGGAGCAGCTTGATGCGATACTGGCCCTCGCGGCGGTGAATAAGGTCCTCAAATTGCCCTACCCACGCGACATAATGTCCGTAGGTCTCACTGGTCCGGGCCCGATCGCGAAACGCGATCACCAACCGGCCATCGGGCGCATACTTGGCCACATGCCGGTCGCCGGTGAGCGCGGCGGGCAACTCCAGCGGCTCGTTCCAGGATTTTGACTCATCACCGCTGAAGGAGCAAAGCGACTGGTATTGCCGCGTGTTTTCCCGCAGCAGCATGAAGAGGCGCTTCCCATCCGGCGACGGCACCACGCAGGGCTGCGCCCACTGGCCCGGGACGGTCAGGATGACACGCTCCTTTTTCCACGTCAGGCCGCCGTCGAACGATTCGCTCTGCCACACCACCGGGTTCGGATCCTTCGCGTTCTTCGGATCGCGACGATCGCTCCACATCACGAGTCGCCTTCCCCCATCAAAGGGCAGGATCGTCTTCGGAGCCACCTCTCCGACAAGGCCCGTCTCTACCATGGGCGACCAGGTCTTCCCGCCATCCTCGGAAACCGATCGCCTGAGGTTCCCCGGGAAATCACAACCGCCGAACACCACCAGCCGTTCCACCCCCTTCGGGTCCGTGAGCCGATGAATCACCGGCGTGGTTTGCCGAACCTCCGCCCAATCTTCCGGCACCGGCAAGGGATCGCTCCAAGTCAGCCCACCGTCGTCGCTGCGGGCGAGCGGCCCGAGCCGGCCCGCGTGATCGAGGCACCAGGTCGCAAACATCGTCCTTCCGTCCGCCATCAGCACCGTGTCGCAATGCCCCTGGTACACTTCCGGGGTTCCCCGGGCCACGACCACTTGCCGCTTGGCGTCTCCGGAAAGATCGACGGTCGGAATCGTGATCTCACGCGGGGTGCCCGGCGTCGGCCCACGGAAGGCGACAGGCTTGGACTCGGTCGATTTGTGACCCAAGGGACGGCTAATCAGCATTTTGAGCCTCGATTTTGGGTCGACGAGCTTCCCGGCGAGGACATCCTCCTCGGTGAAGCGCGCCATCAGGATTTCCCCGTCGGTGGAACGATTGCGGTCGTAGGAAATGTAAATCGTGCCGTCAGGCGACTGGAACCCGTCGGGATAGGATACTCCGGTCCGCTCATCGAGCATCAGCCCACCCTTCCAGGACTTCCCATCATCCTCGGAAAGCCATGCCGTCAACTGGCTCCGGCCCTGCTGCGTGTCGATAGTTGCGCCGTGCTTCACCAGGAGCACGCGACCGGAGGCCAGCTTCCGGAGGTGAAAGCGCGCCACCGGATGGGCGATGCCCTCCGGAAAAGACGGCTCGGCCCACGTCTTCCCCCCATCCTGAGAAACACTCTGCATCGGCCCCTTTCCCGTTCGCGCCATCATCCAGAGCGAGCCATCCCCGCGCTCGACCATCATGTGCTCGTCCCAGTCCGGATTCGGAAAGGCGACCCGCCCCAGTCTCTCCCAGGTGGCCCCCTGGTCGGACGACCTGGAAACATTCGCGCCGCGAATTGGATCCAGCTCCGCAAAAGCTCCCTTGAAAGGGCCGAATCCCTCGCGATTCAGCGACACCGGCAATAGCCAGTCGCCGTTCTTCAACACCGTCGGCTTGTTCAGAGTAAACCCATGCCAGATCCGGCGCGGCGCGGACCACACCGGCTTCTCCGCGTCGGGATTCTCGCAAATCGCGGCCCACACCCCTGACCGGCCGTCGAACTGCATCATCGATTGATTGAAGAAAATCCACAGCCGCCCCAACGGGTCCGTCCATAGGTTCCCCACCAGCACGCTGCGACTCATCGGCAGCCGGGACGATTGACCATCGATGACCAGCACCGGCTTGGACCACGTCTCCCCGTCATCGTCGCTGATGGCGCAGACGAAAAACGCCTTTGGCCCGTCCTCGCCCGCCACCCAGCAGGCCCAGAGCCGTCCCCCCGGCGTGCGGGCGATCCCGATCGTCATGCCGTAGTCGAGCTGATCGTAGTCATACTTGGGCAGCGGCGACGTGTTCAGAACCGGAGGAATCAGCGCCAAGTCGGCGATCTTCTCCATCACCTCAATTTCGAAGGCACGGGATTGCTCCGGCGAAAAAGCCGCGAAGCGCTCCTCGGGAGATTCCGCCAGAGCGATGCCTCCCGCCCAAAGGAACATCGAACCGGCAACGACAAAAAAACGGAGGGGATCGGTGGCAAACATCAACCGTCATTGGAACCCGCCCCTTCTCCGCTGGCAACACAAACCAAAGGACGAATTGGGCGAATTCAACAGGGTTGAGTCACCGACCTAACCCTGTTGACTCTCCGTGAGGAGTGCGACCTTCAAGCGACCTTCAAGGAAGCGAGGTGAAAGCTGACGATCCGCTCGAGGCGGCAGCCTGGCAGCATCATGTCCACCCCTGTCCGTCCGTCGGGAGAGCGGATCGGCTTTCCCGGTGAGCAATCGACGCATCGCGAAAATGAGGATCAGCAAAGCGCCTCCCACGCGCGAGTCATTCACTATCGGCATCATGGCGCGCGTTCTTTCTCGTCTTGTCTGGCTCGGGGTGGTCGCCCTCGTCCTGTGGGGGTGCCAGAGCGGTCCGAAGCCGATTCCCGAGGTCATTGTGGTGGCGCCCGAGACGGAGGTGGGAGCGGTCGATTTCCGAAAGGACGTCGTTCCGGTGCTCGAAAAGCGATGCCTTGGCTGTCATTTCGATCATGCCCCGCTCACCGCGCTGAGTTTTCAGCGGCGCAAGAACATGCTGGAGGAATCGAATGGCCGCCCCGTGCTGGTGCCGGGCGACCCGCAACACAGCACCTTGTTTCTGGTGACGGTGATGCCCGACTACTTCGTCGAGGCCATGCCGGCCGGCGGTCACAAGCTTTCGAAGCAGGAAACCGACAAGCTCTACCACTGGATCGCCGCCGGCGCCCCGTGGCCGGAGGGGTTGGTGCTGCAGCCGGTGGCTCCCCTCTGAGGCCGCCTTTCCAAAATCGTTGCGCAAGATTCTGTCGCTTGCCCGCGCGACGTCCCGTTGCCATAGTCGCTCGATTCGGCCGCCCCGCCACGGGCCGAAATCTCGATTTATCTGGCAATTCCCGACTGTCGCCGCATGAACCGTGGTCTTTTTCGGCCGAAATTCTGGTGGTCCGCCGTCCGTTCCCGCGCCCGCATGGTGCCGGAGCGCCTCCCTTGGCTGTTGCCGAAAGCGGAGCCCGGAGACTGGCTGGTGTTTCTCCTCGGAGCGGCAATCGCCCTCTTCTGCGGCGGGTGGATTCTCTCGAAACCACTGACGCTTTCCCTCGACGAGATCGCCCAGCTCGCCGATGGCACGCGCCGCAAATACCGCGAATTTCTCGCGCCGGGCCTCTGGTTGGGGGCCGCGTTCGACCTGGCGGCGATGGTCGCGCTCCTGCTGGTGGCGCGTTTCTGGCCGAAAGGCGGCGCCGCCCGGTTTCCCGGGAGCGCCTCGGAGGGCGGCACCGACCCGAGCCCCGAGCCCGGCACCCGGGAAACTCTGTCGAACCGCCGATTCTGGGCCATTCTTCTGGTCGTGATCGCCGCGTCAGCCGTTCCCCGCTGGGAACGGCTGGATCTGAGCTACTGGGGCGACGAAGGCTGGGCCGTGGTGCGCTACGGTCACGGCATCTGGAAACCATCGGACCGGACGAAACCTCAAGGCGAAATGCGGTTCTACCCCTCCTTGTGGGAGCAGGCCTTCTTCGACGACACGACCGGCGGGAATCACTATTTTTTCAGCGCGACGCAACGACTGGCCCTCGACGCCTGGCGGGCGATCACGGGTCGGCCACGCGAGGCCTTTGACGAAACCATCTCGCGTCTCCCGTCTTTTTTTGCCGGACTGGCCTGTCTGCCTCTCCTCGCCGGCCTTCTGCGATGGTGGGGGCGCCCCCGGGCGGGGCTGTGGGCGGCGTTTTTTCTCGCGGCGCATCCCATGCATCTGCGTTATTCGAGCGAGGCTCGGGGCTACGCGATCATGCTGTGCTATCTGCTCGCGATGATCTGGTTCGCGGCGCTGGCGCTGCAATCCGGGCGCTGGCGCTGGTGGTTGTTTTTCGGACTGGCGCAGTTGCTGGCCCTCTACTCCTGGAAGGGCGTTTACTACGGAGTCGCCGTGACGAACCTCGCGGTGTTTCTGATGATCTGCTTCGGTCGGGTCGAAACCTCCGGGTTGGACGGGTCCGTCCGCCGGTCGCGATCGGTCACCGCGGGACGCTGGATCATGGTGAGCCTGCTGTCGGGCGGTGTTTTCGCCCATCTGGTCATGCCCTGCCTGCTTCAGAGCCCTGAGGGCATGCGCATCGCCGGCGGAGTCCCGATGAACGGGCTGTGGCTGCGGCAGGAGCTGTCCCACATCTTCACCGGCACCCCGTGGCGCATCGACCCCCATCACCCGTCGATCGCGGCCACTTTCCGGCTTTTCAAGCAATGGCCGGTCCTCTGCGGCGCGCTGGCCGCGGGCTACGCGGTCCTGTTGGTGACGGGAAGCGTCGCCCTCGCCCGCCAATGTCCGCGCCTCGCCATCCTTTGCGCCGCGCTCATTCTTTCCTGTATCCTGGGCGCCCTGCACTTCAAGTATCGCGTCCACATGGAGTGGCAGGTCTGGTATTCCTACTACATCATTCCCGCGATCTGCGTCGTGGTCGCCTTTGGCGCGACGGAAATCGGTCGTCAAAGCCAGCGATGGCTTCCACAGGCCGGCCCCTGGATCGCCGGCCTCGTCGTCGTGACCGGAACGCTCCTGACGGTCGGCCCACAGACCCGCCTGATGATTCACTCGCCGTTGGAGGCGAACCGCGAAGCCTTTCAGATCACCCGCGGCGCGCATGAACCGATGTGGCAGTCCGGCCCCTCGAAGATTTTCACCGTCTATTTGTGGCGCCACATCGCGCTCTACGATCCCCGCGGCGACACCCACTGCCGCGACGCCGCTTCCTTGAAGGCGAAAATCGCCGAAGTCCGCGCGGCGGACGGCGAGCTTTACGTCGTTATGGGCGAGAATCTGCTGTCGCGCGCCCTGAGCGGAGACATGGTCGAGATGCTGGAGGACACCAGCCTGTTCACCCCGGTTCGCCAGTTCTACTCCCAGGAACCGCCGCTCTCCCTCTACGTCTTCCGCTACACAGGGCCGCGCTGAAATCGACAGGCGCTCACTCGCCGGGATTCGGGGCGGAGGGCAGCCGCGCGCCCACATAAACCGCCCGGTGCCGGTTGTCGTCGAAGGCAAAATGGAGCCATTGCCGGTCCTCGCTGACGAATCCATCCGGGTAATTGAGTTTTCCCGCCGGTCCGTCGCTGGATTCCGGCACCAGCACCCTTCTATGGGGCCAAGTTTTCATGCCGTCAAAGCTCACCCACAGGGCGAGAGGACTTCGATGGGACGGATTGGGATTGTGGAGCAGCGCCACCGTGTCGCCGCCGAGGCCATACAGGGTCGCCTTCGACCCCGGGTTGGGAATGTCCGTCTTTCGGGCAAGGGCGGGCCAGGTCCGCCCCCCGTCGGCCGATTCGGCGTAGTAGAGGACTCCGCCGAGCCGGTCGGCGCGGATGATCATCGCGATCCGCCCGTCGGAAAGCTCGACGATGTTGTTTTCCGCCCAGCCGTGATAGTTGTCGTCGTCAGTCAGGCGAATGTCTCCGTGCTCCGTCCAGGTCTTCCCGCCATCCCCGCTCATCAGCACGCCGTTTCGCGAATCGGTCGGCGGGGAAAAACGTCGCCCGTCCTTGAGTTGGCGCGTCTCGTCCACACGGAGGTAGTGCTGGAAGGGCAGCAGAATCCGGCCATCCCGAGTCACAAGGCGATTGCGGACAAAAGTGCGGTCCCGCAGCCGGCCGGGCGCCGGTTCCAGCGCGCTCCAGGTCCGGCACGAATCGTCGCTGTGCGTCATCCACTCCCTCCACTCCGCGAAGGAACCGTCATGCGTCGCGACAAACATCGTGCACCGTCCCCCGATAACCATGAGTTCCGTCGGCACCAGCGCGGTGTCCGGACTCTTCGCTTTAACCCCCAGATCGATGGGCTCCATCGCCGACCACGACCGCCCTTCATCCGCGCTTCTCGTGAGAAAGACGCGGTTTCGCGCCATCGGCTCCGTGTCGCCGCCGCCCAACATGATCATCACCCAGGAGCCATCCGGCATCCGCCGCAGTGTCGTGTCGCACGCGAGCTTGTCGGGACTTTTCCCGTCAAAAATCAGCGTGGTCCGATCCGGCGCCGGCTCCGCTCCGACTTCGGCGGCCCCATTCAACGTCCCCGCCACCACGACCAGAATGACGCCGATCGCAAATCGCCCAAACATTTTCTTCGTCCGCATTCTTTCATTTAACAGGGTTGTGTCCCCCAGCCAACCCTGTTCATTCCGGTCCCTTTTTCCGTGTTTCACCGTTTTTCTTTCCCGGTCAATCACGCTATTCTGGACGGTCGATGTCTCTTCCCGCCCGCCTCTCAACACTCGCCCTGGCCTGTATCGCCGCCCTCTGGAGCCTGACGGCCGCCGGCGGGGAGATTCCGGAACGTCCCGAGGACGGCCTGCTGGACGAGGGCAGTGTCTTCACCGTCGGCGAAGCGATCGAAATTTGGAAAAACCTGCGGGACCGCCTCGACGCCGGCAAACGGGAGACCGGGTGCGACCTGGCCATCGCCACCGTGCTGTCGATTCCGGAAACCACCATCGACCGCGAAACCCAGCGTTACGCCGACGCCTGGCTGGCGACGGACAGTCCGGAGTGCCTCCTGTTCTTCGACCGATCCGAGGGGCGGATTTACCTGTCCGCCACCGAAACCGCGGGCGAGCTGATCCCAAACTATGTCCTCTCGGGCATCGCCGAGCGAATCAGCAAGGCCGATCTGACGCCTTCCCAAAAAATCGAGAAAGCCGCCGGCGAAGTGCTGGCCCTGTTCCGGAAAAACTGGGGCGACGAGATCGGTAAAAACCCGGCCGAAACCGCGGACACGATCCTGTTTGCGGTGGTCGGCGCCTTCGTCGTGCTGGGCGTCGGTTTGATGGCTTTTCTTCACTCCCGCGGCACGGCCGAAGCGACCCCCTGATCCCCGGCCTATGTCGCCCGGCGACGCGATCGCCGATTGCCATTCGCCCCGTGGCCGCGTAGCGTTGCCGTTTTTCGTCCCTCTTTTTCTCTCCTCCTTTTCGTTCCCATGAATCTCATCGAAGCTCTCATTCTCGGCCTGGTTCAGGGGCTGACAGAATTCCTGCCCGTCTCGTCCTCCGGTCATCTGGTGCTGGTCCAAAAACTGATGGGAGTGGACGACGGCGGGATTGTCTTCGAGGTGATGGTGCACTTCGCCACGCTGCTTTCGGTGGTGATCTATTTCTGGAAAAAACTCTGGCGCCTCTTCCTGGCCATCCTGCCGCCGCTCAAACCCGAACTCGCGCCCGAGCGCCAGATGATCGGCCTGCTGGCGATCGGCACCCTCCCGGCGGTGGTCATTGGCCTGTCGTTCAAGAAAGCCTTCGAACGCGTTTACGAAAACCCCACCGTCGTCTCGCTGCTTCTGCTCGTCACCGGCACGCTCCTGCTGCTGCCAAAGCTGTTCAAAAAGAGCGGCGAATCCGGCTCCGGAGTCGGGCTGAAATCGGCGATCGTCATGGGCTTCGGCCAGGCCTTCGCGATCCTGCCCGGGGTGTCCCGGAGCGGCTCGACCATCGTGTCGGGCATGCTGGCGGGGACCCGGTCGTCCGACGCGGCGGAGTTTTCCTTCCTCCTGGCCATCCCGGCCATCGCCGGCGCGGCGGTTCTGGCGGTCAAAGACATGATCGAGGAAGGCATCGACCACGACCTGCTGGTCAACTATCTCGCCGGGGGCGCGGTGGCCTTCGCCTCGGGCCTGATCGCCATCTACACGGTGCTCGTCTCGATTCGCCGCGGCCGTTTCGAATGGTTCGCCTACTATTGCTTCGCGGCGGGGATTCTGTGTTTTCTGTGGTTCAAATTCGGCGCCCTCGCCGAGGTCGCGCCCGCCTCGGTCGGCCAGTGACGGGCCATGAGCCGGTTTTCGCGATCGACCCTAATTTCGGGGGGCGATCGCCCGTTTTTTGGGCTATCGATGAGTGAGTTTCACGAGCGATGATTCCGACGCCCCATCCCTCGACGCTTTGCCGTTCCCAGTTCCGCGCCTGGATGGCCCTGACGGCGATCCTGTTCGCGCCATGGAGCCTGTCCGCCCAGGAAAAAACCGCGCTCCACTACATCGCCGACGGTTTCGACTTTCCGGTTGGGAAACCCGACGCCGACGGCTACTACAAGGCGCGCGGCTACTATCCGAACGGCCACCTCGGGGAGGATTGGAACGGCAAAGGCGGCGGAAACACCGACCGCGGCGACCCGATCTACGCCGCCGCCCACGGCGTGGTGGTTTATTCGGACGACTTCAAGGCAGGCTGGGGCAATGTCGTGATCATCCGGCATGCCTATCGGGACAGGACCGGCCAGGTGAAATTCATCGACGGTCTTTACGGCCACCTCGACCGGCGGCTCGTCAGTCTGGGCGACAAAGTGATGCGCGGCGACAAGATCGGCACCATGGGCTGCGGACCGCACGACATGTATTACGCCCACCTTCACTTTGAAATCCGCCACGACGTCCGCGTCGGAATGAACCGCTCGAAATACAAACGCGATTTCTCCGTTTATCACAGCCCGACCCATTTCATTCGGGAAAATCGCCGTCTCCGGCTCGAAAACCGCCGCGTGCCCATTCCCGTCGACACCTTTTCGAAGAGCAACCTCAACGAAATGCTCACCAGCCGCATCGGCGTGCCGGAGATCCAGCCGCCCGACGCCGGCGCGCTCGAGCGGCCGCGCGTGCCGGGAGTGGTGGAAACCGCCATCGCCACCCAGACCGACAACAAGACCGAGCCCGTCGCCGACCGTGGCGGATTCTGGTCTCGCCTGCTGGAATATCTGGGCGTCGGAGGCGGGACGACTCCCGCCACCGGCGAAAAACCCGGGCCTCCCGCGCCGTGAGTGCGGTCTTTCAGCCTCCCCGGCGCCGCATCAGGAAATACTCGATCGAGTCGACCAGGGCGCGCCAGCTCGCCTGGATGATGTTGCCGCTCACCCCGACGGTTCCCCAGCTTTCGTTGCCGTCCGTGCTGGAAATCAGCACCCGCGTTTTCGCCGCCGTTCCCTGGTGGCTGTCGATGATGCGGACCTTGTAGTCCTCGAGTTCCATCTCGTCCACGGCGGGGTAAAACGGCTTCAACGCCTTGCGCAGCGCGGCATCGAGCGCGTTCACGGGACCGTCGCCCTCGGCCACGGTGTATTCGTCATGCCCGTTCACACTGAGCTTCACCGTGGCGGAGCAGGCGTCGTAGTTGCGCTCGCCATCGCGCCGGTAGGTGCAGTGGTATTCGTGAAGTTTGAAAAAAGGCTGGTGGGTGCCGAGGTGCTTGCGGATGAGCAATTCGAAAGAGCCCTCCGCCGCCTCGAACTCGTAGCCTTCCTGCTCCCTGTCCTTCACCAGTTGCAGGATCTCCCTCGCCTCGGCGCTCCCCTTCTCCAGCGGAATTCCGATTTCCTCCGCCTTCATCAAAACGTTGGACTGACCGGACAGCTCGGAAACCAGAATCCGCTGCCGGTTTCCGACCTTCCCGGGTTCCTCGTGCTCGAAACTGCGCGCCACCTTCTGCACCGCGTTGACGTGCATGCCGCCCTTGTGGGCGAATGCCGTGGCGCCGACCCACGGAGCGCGGACGTTGTGGGCACAGTTCGCCAGGTCGTCGACAAACAGAGACAGGTCCCGGAGATGCTGGAGATCGGGCACCACCTCGCGCCCCAGCTTCAGTTGCAGGTTCGGGATCACGGAGGTCAGGTTGCAGTTGCCCACCCGTTCGCCGTAGCCATTGACGGTCCCCTGCACCTGGCTCGCCCCGGCGCGGATCGAAGCCAGCGCGTTGGCCACGCCCAACCCGCAGTCGTCGTGGGTGTGAATGCCGACCGCGATCCCGAGTTCCTTCACCACCTTTTCGGTGATCTCGCCAACCTCGTGCGGCATGGTGCCGCCGTTGGTGTCGCAGAGCACCAGCCAGTCCGCCCCGCCGTCGCGCGCCGCTGCCAGCGTGGCCAGCGCGTGGTCGGGATCGTCCTTGTAGCCGTCGAAAAAGTGCTCCGCATCGTAGATCACTTCGCGCCCGTGCTCCTTCAGATAGGCGGTGGTGTCGTGAATCATGGCGCGGTTTTCCTCCTCGGTCGTGCCGAGCACCTCCGTCACATGGAGCCGCCAGCTTTTCCCGAAAAAGGTGATCACCGGCGTGTGCGCGGCCAGCAACAGCGTCACCTGCGGGTCCTCGTCCACCGCCACGTCCTTGCGGCGGGTGCTGCCGAAGGCGGCGATCTTCGCGTTTTTCCACGTCAGTTGCGCCGCTTCCTCGAAAAAGGCCACGTCTTTCGGGTTCGATCCCGGCCAACCGCCCTCGATGTAGTCGACGCCGAAATCGTCGAGCTTCTGCGCGATGCGGATTTTGTCGAGCGAGCTGAAATTGACCCCTTCACCCTGCGTGCCGTCGCGCAGGGTGGTGTCGTAAAGCATGACGGATTTTTTCATCGTGGCGGATTCGTTGGAGGAGACGGGTTGGGGTCTGATGTTTGAAAAATGGGCAAAAGCGGGCGGAGGGATCGGAAACGATCCGGCGGGAGGCATGCGATTTCCCAAATGAGAGGAAACAGAACGAAGAAACGCGCGATCACCCGCCAGGACCTAGTCGTGGGCGATCGCGCCGATAATCGACCGAAGAATTCGTTCGCTGAAGACGCGCATGAGACTCCAACGATAACATCGGGCGGTCCCGTTGCCAGCGGAAATCACGAACACCGCGCGACCCAACAGGGTTGGGTCGATGACTCAACCCTGTTGGGTCGAGCCGTCGTCGCCGTAAAGCCCGGCGCCCGACCGGTCAGCCCTTCGGCAGCAGCCCCTCCTTCAGCGCCTTGGCGACGGCGCCGGTCATGGTGTTGACGTGGAGCTTGCTGTAGATGCCGCGGATGTGCTTGTCCACGGTGTGAAAGCTGAGATTGAGCTGGTCGGCGATCTCTTTCTTCGTCAGACCGCCAACCATCTGCTCCAGCACCTCGGTTTCGCGCTCGGTAAGGCCGTAGTCCTTGCTCTCGGGGGCGAAGTTGCTGAACATGTCGAGCACCTGCCGGGCGATGCGGGCGTTGATGGGCGCGCCGCCGGCGAGAACCTCCCGAATCGCGTTCGGGATTTCGCCCATGCTGGAAGTCTTCAACAGGTAACCCGACGCGCCGGCGCAGATCGCGTTGAACACCTTTTCGTTGTCCTCGAACACGGAGAAAACCAGGATTTCGATCTGCGGCAGGACGGACTTGATGCGGCGGATGCCCTCGATGCCGCTCATGCCGGGCAGACCGAGGTCGAAAAGGATGAAGTCGGGCCGCTCGCCGGCCACGAGGGCCTCTAGGCATTCCTCGCAGCGCTCGAACTGGCGCGTGCACTCCATGTCCTTTTGCCGGGCCAGCACGCGGGCGACGGTGCGGCGCAGGGTTTCATTGTCCTCGACCAGCCAGATGCGAGTCGGCTTGTCGTCGGATTTTTCGGAGGTTTTCTTCTCGCTCATGGGAAAATTGGGGAGGGCGGGCGATTTGCTTTTCCTTTACCACGGATCGGCCGGGATGCCAGCGGGAAAGACCTACGGCATCGAGGCGGTCAGGGTGACGCTGGTCCCCTCGCCGGAGGCGCTGCGCACCTTCAAACTGGCGCCGATGGCCTGGGCGCGGCGGCGGAGATTTCGCAGGCCGTTTCCCTCCTGAAAATTCTGGTCGAGGTTGTTGAAACCCTTGCCGTCGTCGGTGACGCGAAGCATCAGCCGACCCCGGCGGGTCTCGAACTCGATGTTCACGCGCCGGGCCTCGGCGTGGCGCACGATGTTGTTGAGCACCTCCTTGTAGATGAGGAAAAAATCGCGCTTGAAGTCGAGGGGCAGTTTCTCGTCGGGCAGGTGTCCGCGGGCGTCGAACTGGTAAACGTGGGCCTTGAGCAGTTTCGCGGCGGTCTCGCGAAAACGGGCCAGCAACTGTTTCCATGTTTCCTCGCCCGGCCGGATGAGCCACACGATGTCGCGCATGGACTCGACGGTCTTGTCGGCGGTTTTCTTGATCTCCTCGAATTCCTCGCGGGCGATCTCGGGCTCGTCCACCTCGGACCAGCCCAGCTCCGCCAGCAGCGCGATGCTGCTCAGGTTGCTCCCGATGTCGTCGTGCAGATCGCTGGCGATCTGCTGGCGCAGGGCCTCGATATCCTGCTGGCGCCGCGAGCGGCCGCGGGCCAGGGCCAGGATGATGAATAAAAACACGCCCCCCGTGCCGCCGGCCGCCCAGCGCACAATCTTCGCCAGCGTGCCGTCCACCAGGTCGAGCCGCTTCCGGTCCAGCGACCGCCACTCGCCCATCAGCCGTCCACGATTCGCCAGACCGGTGAGGTACTCCCCGTAGCTGATGAGTCCGCTGCGGCTGCTGAATCCATCCACGAGAAATTCCGGCGCCCAACCCTCGGCCTTCGCCGTTTCCTCGGCCGTGACCGTCTTGCCGAGCGCGACATTTTCGTCGTCGGAAAAGACCTGCATCTCGGCCAGGGCGAAGGCCATCGGTCCCGGCGAGGGCCGCTCGACCGTCAGCCGCACGTAGCGGCCGTATCCGCTGACATCGGACAGGATGACGGGGTTGTTCTCCGGTCTGGCCGGCTGGCCGCCCGGGAATTTCACGATCGCGTCCGCCTGACGCATGTCGGGGGAATCGGAGATCTCCACCCGGAACCGCGCTGGAAACTGCACTCCCGGATCGGGCACCAGGCTCGGCAGGGCCGGAATCAGCCGGATCTCGGAAACCGGAAGCGATTCCTCCAGATCGATCTGGACCCAGCGCTCGGTCACTTTTTCCCGCGTCTCGCAGCGGTAGCCGTGGGAGGGACTTTCGCGCACATCCTGCGGGATCCCGAGCGGGGTGCGGCTGTCGGTCAGGTAGCGACGCGCCCATTGCTGGTTCAGCGATTCGGGCAGCGTGTCCATGGCGGTCACCGGACGGGTGGCGGCGATGTTTCGCTCGCCTTTCAGCACCATCAATTCCCCGAGCGCGAAGACCTCGTCCTTCGACGAGCCGCCCGTCGGCGTCCAGAGGGTCAGGGCCGTCACGCGCACGTATCGGCCGCGAAAACCGGTCATCTCCTGGAAAAACGGAGTCTGCTTCGGCTGAAATTCGTCGTCCGACCGGTGATCGACGATGGTTTCGTATTTGTAGTCGGCAAAGGTCGGGTCCTCGGAAATATCGATGCGAAAGCGCCGCGGAAACCCGTATCCGGAAATGGTCTCGGTCTCGCTGGTGACCGTGGCCGGAAAGAGTACGACCGCGTCCGGCTCCACCACTTCGCCGAGATCCACCTGCACCCACTTCGTGCGCTTGCGGTCCGATCCGGAATGATAACCAAACAGATCCCTCTGCAACACCTCGGGAAACACCGGCAGATATTCCAGCGCCGCGAGGATTTCGGACTGCTTTTCCTCGATATCCCGGAGATCGACGCTGAAAATCCGCGCGAACCGGTCCGCCGTCCCCTCCGTCCGCGGGGTGAGGCGGACCTCCATCAAATCCGAGGGAACCACCATCGGCGGTGGTGCCTCGACTTCGGGCTCGGCCATTTCTGCCTCGCCCTCCTCCTCTCCCCCGGAAAAATCGGGAAATTGCCCCATCGCGACCGGAACCAGGCACCAGAGACAGCCGGCAAGCAGCATCCCCCCACGAGGGGATATCCGGTTTCCGCGGCGGATTCTCGGGCGACTCACGGCGCTACTTTAACACACGGACAGCGGCGGCGTCTCCGGAAAGCGCCCGGTCGCCGACCCGCGATGCAGCTTACGGTTTCTCGATCCGGTAGAGCGCCTTTTCGGTGCGGATATAGAGAGCATGTTCCACGGCCGAAACGGAGGCGAAATGCCCGGCATCGAGTGTGTTTTCGCCGAGTTTTTCGAATTTTGGTCCCGGATTCAAAACGGTCGCAATCCCCTCCCGACTAAAGAGATAGAGCTTTCCGTCCGCCAACAGCGGCGAAGCCGAAAAATTGCCGCCCAACCGCTCCTGATAGCGCACCTCGCCGGTCTTCGCGTCGAGGCAACTGAGGATGCCGTTGTCGCTGACAAAGAAGAGTTCGGCCCCCGCCAGCAAGGGCGAGGGCATGCGGGGCGCGCCCTTTTTCTCCCGCCACGCCAGTTCGGGCGAGCCGTCCGCTTTCAAACGAAAGGCCTGGATCTCCGTCTTGCCGAAGCCGGTGGAGAGAAACAGCATCCCGTCGCCCGCCACGGGACGCGGCACGTTCGAGAAACCGAGTTCCCCGTAGGCGATCTTCCACAGCTCGCGGCCATCCGCCGGATCGTAACCGTAGAGCCAGTCCGCGCCCGGCGAAACGAGCTGGGCCTTGCCATTGACTTCGACGATCAGCGGGGTGGCGTAGCTTTTGCGCTGCTGCGGATTCTCCCGCATCGCGCCGCTGCGTTCGCGGGTCCAGGCGATTTTTCCCGTGTTCTTGTCCAGTGCCGCGACGAGTTGGCGGTCGCTCCCGTCGAGGTGAAAGATCAGCCGGTCCCGCCACAAAACCGCCGTGCTGCCGGGACCGTTTTCATGCATGACCTGAAGCGAGGGGTCCGCGTTTTTCCAAACGATATCGCCCGAACGGAGGTCAACGCAGACCGTCCCGAAGGAGCCGAAGTGCGCGTAAAGCCGGCCGTCCTCGAGAATCGGCGTCGGAGTGGCGTAGCTGTTCAGGGCATGCACCCACTGCGGGTCTTTCACCGTCAGCAGGTCGAGAGTTCGGTCGATCTCTCCCGTTTCGCGGTCGAAGGAAATCGCCTGGAGCCGCACCTCCGCGAGCAGCACCAGCGGTTGATCGCCGGTGTTCGTCTTGAGCCGTTCCGCGGCCGCCGCCTCACTGGCCGGTGTCTCCAGAGCCGTCGTCAGCCAGATCCGATCGTCGGAAATCACCGGCGACGAATGGCCCCGGCCCGGCACCGGTGTCTTCCAGGCCACGTTTTTCGTCTCGGACCATTCCACCGGCAGATCGGTCGCATCCAGCGCGTGCCCCTGCCCCGTCGGACCGCGCCATTGCGGCCATTCATCTTTGGCATTGGCGGCGGAAGCCGGCAGGAGGAGAAACGGCAACAGCCGGAAAGCGAGGGATTTCATCAGGATAGGGAATTGAAACGGGCGATTTGCGAAACGATCATGTCACTTTTCCTTCGATCTCCTGCGGCCATCCGCCCTCTCGCGTTGTTCGGATCGCAAGTCGCCAGTCACGCCAGCAGTTCGCTCACCGTGCCGGTGCTGACGCCGTTGAACGAGTCGGTTTCCAGCCCCATCGCTTGGCCCAGCGTCAGGAGCAGGTTCGAGTGGGGCGTGCCCGCCTCGCAGGCGAGGTGCCGGCCCTGTTTCAGCGATCCGCCGGCCCGGCCCGCCACCAGCAGTGGCAAGTCGTTGCGGATGTGACCGTTGCCGTCCTTCATCCCCGATCCGTAGAGCACCGCCGCATTCTCCAAAAGCGACGTGCCTCCCTCGTCGATCGCTTTCAGCCGGCCGAGAAGATAGGCAAACTGCTCGATGTACCAGGTGCTGACCTTCGTGTATTCGCCGATGGCGTCGGCCTTGTTCTTGTGGTGCGACATGCCGTGGTGATCGCTCGACACCCCGTCGAGGAAGGAGAAATTCTGCCGGCTGAACCCGTGGGCCGTCATCAGAGTGCCCACCCGGGTTGTGTCCGTCCAGAAAGCCAGCACCATCAGATCCGTCATCAGGCGAAGGTGTTCGTCGCGCCGTTTCGGGATGCCCGGCGCGGGGCGCTCCATGTCGGCCTCGCCCGGCGCCGTCGGCGGTGTCCAGTCGCGCTCGGGAGGATTGAGCGTTTTTTCGACCCGCACCTCCACCGAGCGGACCGCCTCGAGATATTCGTCGAGCTTCTGCTGATCGGGGCCGCTGGCCTGGCGGCGGAGCGCTTTCGCGTCGTCCATCACCAGGTCGAGCACGCTCCGGCGATTGATCGCCCGGCGCACCGCCTCGGGTCCCGAGTGCGAGCGAAAAAGCCGGTCAAAGGCCACCTGGGGATTGATCTCCGGCGACAGCCGTGTCGTCTCGCTGCTCCACGAAACAGTGTTGGCGTAGGCGATCGGTTCGCCGCTGGCGTTTCCCTGGCGCGGTGGCTCGGTGCCCAGTTCGATGGACGGCAGCGGCGTCTTCCCGCCGACGAGGCGCGCCACCTGCTGGTCGAGCGAGACGCCGTTTTTCTTGTCCGTGATCGTCTTTCCGGTCAAAAACGAACCCGTCAACTGCACGTGCCCGCGCCCCACATTGTCGAGCCCTGAAATGACCGAGAATTCCCCCATCAACGGCTCCAGCGGCGAAAGAATCGGCGACAGATCGAAGCCGGAGGCCGTGTCCGTCACATCCCAGGCCTTTGGAAAGACGCCGTTGGGTTGAAACACGCACAGCAACCGCTTTGGCGCCTTCGCCCCGGCCGCCGCGCGCGCGCCGACCGGGCTCATGATCTCCAACGACGGCAAAGCCATTGTGGCCCCCAGCCCCCGCAACAAGGTCCGGCGAGAAATACGAAATGTTTTCATAATAGTTTGGACAAAGAGGCCGAAGGCACTTCTCAAAAACCAAAACCCAAAAAAATCCAGTCAATCCTGTCGAAAAAACGTCACGGCTTCGCCGCCGATTCCAGAATCAACTCCGGCGATGGACTCTGGTTCCGGAAAGGGTAGCTCAAGACGACCTCCTTCACCAGTGTTCGCGCCCGATAGCCGTCCTCCCGCGTCGTCTCGACGATGCGGCGCAGCGCGGCCTCGTCGTAATACTCCAGCTCGCGGCCCAGCGCGAAGCTCAGCAGCCGCTCCGCCAGCACCCGCAGGAAATCGTCCCGCCGCTTTTCCAGAATGTAACGCTTCAGCTCGACAACCCCGTCGAATTCCGTGCCGTCCGGCAGCGTGCCCCGCGCGTCCACCGGCCTGCCCGCCTCGCGTTCCCGATAGCGGCCGATGGCGTCGAACTGCTCCAGCCCGAAGCCGAGCGGGTCGATCGCGTCGTGGCAGCTCGCGCACTGCGGCTTGTCGCGATGGATTTCCAGCTCCTCGCGCAGGGTTTTCCCGCGTTCCTCGCCCGCGTTCCCCGGCAGCGCGCCCGCGTCGGGCAGCGGTTCGCCCGGATCGTCGCCCAGCACCCGTTCCATGAGCCAGACACCCCTGACCACCGGACTGGTCCGCACCGGCGTCGAAGTCGCCGTCAGCACACTGCCCATCCCGAGAATGCCGCCGCGTTTTTCATCCGTCAACGCCACCCGTTGCATGGCCTCGCCTTTCACCCCGGGAATCGCGTAGTGCCGCGCCAGTTCCGCGTTCAGGAATGTCTCCCTCGCCTCCACCAGATCGAGCACGCTCCGGTTTTCGCGAAAAACCGACTCGAACCACAGCCGCGTCTCCGCCTTCATCGCCGCGGACAGCTCCGGCGTGAATCTCGGAAACTTCGCCTCGTCCGGAAACACGCTCACGCCCAGCGACTCGAAGCCCAGCCATTGCCCGGCGAAGGTCGCGAAAAACGCCTCCGCCTTCTCGTCGTTCAGCAGCCGGTCCACCTGCCCGGCCAGCACCTTCGGATCCGTCAGCCGTCCCGACTCCGCGTCGGAAAACAGGTGATTGTCCGGCATCGTCAGCCACAGGAAATACGAAAGCCGCGAGGCCAGCGCCCAGCCGCCGAGCGCGAAGGCCTCTTCCCCCGCCCCGGCCGGCGCCTGCTCGACGCGGTAGAGAAACTTCGGCGACACCAGCACCGCGACAAAGGCTTGTTTGAGCGCCTCGGCGTGCGATTCGCCCCGCTCCGCGGCCGCCATGCAGACATCGACATAACGCGCCATCTCGCCCTCCGAAACCGGGCGCCGGAACGCGTTCCGGGCAAACAGGGTTAACTCCTCGACCCAACCCTGTCGAGTCCCCGACCCAACCCTGTCGGGTCCGAACAGCGCGGCCAGCCGTTTCGCCTTTTCCGAGTCCTCCGGCGGGATCGGGCCCTCGATCTCGATCCAGTCGATGGCGAGGCTGCCCGGGCGCGCCACGATGTGTTCCTCGGCCATCTGCAACAGCCGCAGCCGGTCGGCGAGCGACTCGACATTGGCTTCGTCGAAATTCTTCTCCAGCGTCTCGACCGGGATACCGAGCGCCTCGGCGAGCTTCGGCGCGATCTCCTCCACCGTCGCCAGACGGTCGGAGACGTAGTTGCGAAAGCGCTCCAGCTCGCGCGGATCGCCCTCCGGCCCGACGAGGCGCAGCCATTCGTAGGCGCGCTGCACGTTGCGGTGGCGGCCGTCGAACATATTGAGCAGCGACTCCGCGTTTCCCTCCAGCTTCGCCGGGCGCGGGTAGGTCGGCGATCGCTTGACCGACTCGTCGGTGATGATTTGCGGCGCGTTTTCCGGCGGTTGCGGATAGGCCGAGGGCTTTTTAAGCGTCGTCGCCGGCTGGCGACGGTTGAAGCCCTTGATATTCCACGCCATCTGGTGGCTGCCCCGCGCGACGAAGCTGATGAACTCGTACTCGCGCGGCACGCCGTCGGGCACGTCGAAGTCGCCCGCCTCCACGTCGTCGATCCGCAGTTTCCCGCCCGTGGGTCCCGCCGTGCTTCGCGCCCGGACGCGGAAACGGTAAACGCCGTCGTGCTCCATTTCGACCGAGTCGTAGAGCGTCATCTGCCCGCGGTTGAGCGCATAACCGACCGCCTCTCCCGCGAAGGGCTGGGGCACGGAGCCGCTCTCGGTCATGAACATGGCCTCGCTCTCGAAGCGCCTCTTCACCGGCTTCGCGTTCAGCGCGATCAGCGCGTCTATGGCCCGCTCGGCGGCGGCGAAGTATTTCTCCATCTGCGAGGCGCTAACGCTGAGCCCCTCGCGATCGTTGGTGAAACCGCTTTTCCCCTCGCCGTCCTCGGAGAACTCGTCGCCGGCCCGGGCGTCGATCCCAAGCAGATCGGCGACGGTGCGCCGGTATTCCGCCTTCGTCAGCCGCGGAATCGCGACGTGGCCGGGGTGCCGGATTTTTTCCCAGTCGATGTCGTTGACGGCCCGGTCGACCCACTCGATCATCGCCGCGTATTCGGCCTCGGTAGGCAGCGGGTCCTCGGTGGGCATCTCGCGGCTTTCGAGTTGGTCGAGCACCTTCAGCCAGACTTTCCGGTCACGCAGGATTTCCTCGCCCCGCGAATAGCCGTCGAGCCGGAGGTCGCCCTTCTGTTTTTCCGGGCCATGGCAGCGAAAACAATGCTCCTCCAGCAGCGGCCGGATCGCGATCGGCCCGGACGCCTCCTCGCCACGTGCAAAGGGCGGCGGACCGACGGCCGGCAGGACCGCCGCCGCCACAAGGAAACCGCCGAAAATCCGCCGAGGAAAACGCATGAGGAACCGGAGAGGCGGCAAGGTCCATGCCGCGCCCGACCGTCACAACTCCCGCAACCGCGCCCGAGGAGATCTCAGTAGTTCACAATGGAAAGCGACACCCGCCGGTTCGAGGTCCAGACGCTCGCCAGGGTGCTTTGAATATTCACCGGTTGCATCAGCCCCTTGCCGCCCGCGCCGCTCTTGTCGAAGGAATTGCCCGGAAGGCCGATGCTGGCGATGCCCGCCGTTTGGCCGAACGCGCCCTGCACGGCCTGCCCCTTTCGCAAGGCAAGCCAGGGTCGGCGAATCGCGCTTTGCACCACCGTTCCGGCCACCGTGTTGCCGATGAGCAGGGCCTGATTCGCGTTTCGGGGAGCGCCGGTGAGGGAAACCAGCACGGCGTAGTTCCCGGAAAGCGGATCGGCCACGACACGCTGGAAGGAGCCGATTTTCGCCGCGCCGCAGCCGGGGGCGGGATCGCCCTCCCGAAGCAATTCGAAAACGATGCCGTTCTCCTGCAGGAGATAGAGGCCGCAGTCGTTCCTGGCGCTGACACCCGTGCCGCCGAGTTTGGCGGTGAACAGAACCTGCCCGGGCGCCTGGGGCGAGATTCCCCAGAAATTCAGAAAACGGCTCCAGAAAACTCCGGCCGTGTGGACGTTTGGGTCGTTTTCGCCCTTCCTCGCCACCTTGCCGAGTCCCCCGGCGAAATGCTCGCTGTAGATCCCTTCGTTGCTCTTCCTGCTCACCAAGCCTCCCAGATTGAGCGTGGCGCGGAAGACGGTGGAATCGGCGGCGTTCGAGGCGGTTTCCCCCAGAAAGGCGCTGTAGGTGTCGCCCAGCGTGCCCGGCACGAGGGTGACGCCCTTTCTCGCGACGATGTCCTCGCCAAACGTCGGTTCGCGCTTGAGCACGGCCTGGTTGGTGGCGGTCGCCGAGTTTCCGAACGGCGCGGTGTAAACGACCTGGGTGCCCGTGTAGGAGGCTCGGCTGATCTGCCCAACGGTTTCGCCCATGATCGCGGCGGGAACGAGATCGCCCTCGACGACGGCTTCCTGGATGGTGCCGAATTCATCCAGAATCATCAGGCCGCTGTCGTTGCCGGCGCCGACGCCGGCCACGCCGCGCTTGGCGTTGAATACCTGGCACCATCTTTTCGCGCCGAGCTGGATGGAGTGGACGCGCTGGACGAATTTCGAAAGCTGAATACCGAACAACGGCCCCGGCGTGTCCCCGATCGCGAGGACAGGCTGGCTCGTCATGCCTTCGTAGGTGAAGACGCCGAGTCTGGCGGCACCGCCGGGAGGCACGAAGACTCCATCGAACATGAGGTATCCCAGGTTGTTGAAATTCGGATTGGAAACCTTCTTCACCGCGAGAACGCCCAAAGCCGGTGTGCCGCTCTGCTGGGCCACCTCGAAGGGATCGGGCTGCATCTTCGCGAAGATCGCCTTGTTTTGCGAACGACTGACGCTCCCCAGCGAGGCGCACGCGGCGATCTCGGAGAAAGGAGAGATACAGGCATCCCCGAATTTCGAAAGGGAGGCGCCGGGAATGTCCGGACTGGCGTCGCCCGTGGTGAGCAGCAGGTCGGCATTGGCCGGACCGGCGAAGCCGTCGAACAGGTAGGCGGCGCCCTCGCCATGATTGGCGAGCTTCGTCGGCGGGCGGGCGATCGGCGCTCCCACCCCGACGCGATTGCCCGATATGGCCGCGCTGCTTCCGAATTGATCCCCGTCATTTCCGTCGTGGGCCTCCAGCATCCCGATGGGGGGCATCACTCCGGTGAAGTCCGGCTCCGCGTTCAGGTCGAACACATGGAGAAAACCGCGCTGCGACCCCAGGGGAGCGCCGGGAGCCCCGACCAGGGCGACGTTGTCCTGCAACGCGACGCTGATCCCGAACGCGTCGCCGCCGAATCCGTTGTGGGGCGCCAGACGAAACTCCTCGAAAAACGACCGGGTGTTAAACAGATAGGCGCTGCCCTGAAGAGCGCCGAATCCGCCGGTCTTGAATGGCGCGCCGACGAGGGCATTTCGGCCATTGAGGGCAACCGCCGAGCCAAACAGATCTCCGGTCGCCCCGTCGCTCGCGGTGAATTTCACGATTTCCCCGCCCTCGGCCGAAAAAAGATAGGCTGAACCCCGCGCCGTGTCGTCGCCGGGAGATCCCGCCAGAAGCAAGCCGCCATCCATCGAGAGGGACGAACCGAACCCGTCACCGGACGCGACGTCCGACGCGGTGAAATTGCCCAGCGCGGCTCCCGTGGTCAGGCTGAAAAGGTAAACCCGTCCCCGATTGCCGGAATCGCCGTTGGCGCCCACCGCCGCGATATTCCCGGCCGCCGCCACGGCCACCCCGAAGTTGTCGGACGGCACGCCCACGGTGGAAAAGGCGACCAGAGCCCCATTTCGGAGGTCGAAGATGTAAAAAGCACCACCGAAGGTCGAATTCGGCGCGCCGATGACGATCGAATCGCCGCACAACGCGAGACTTTCGCCAAAGCGATCATTCACGGTCGGCGTGAGGGCGGTGAGAGTGCGGACTTTCTTTCCGGTCCGCGCGTCAAAGACATGGACCAGTCCAAAATCGTCCTGCCCGACCAGTTCACCGTCGAATTGCGGTTCGCCGACCACGAACCATTTGTCATTGAGCGCGACCCGGCGACCGAATCGCGGATCGGTCTGGAAGGAGGACCCGGAAACGACTTTCCGGATCGTGGGTTCGATCGCCCGCGAGGGAGCCTCGAAGCAGAAAAGCCCGAGGATCGGAATGAGGAGCGTCATCAGGCGAATGCCGCCCGAAGCAACGTGATGCGTGTGTGTTTTCATAGTTCCTGTGCGGTGGAGGTGGGAGTTTCGGATTTTCTGGATCGATGAGAAAGAGCAAGGCCCCGGTTGAGAGATCACGGACGGCCGGTCAACAGTTCGACCGAGCGATTGTCGAACACGGCCTGAAGCACGAGGGTGCCGTCGTCGGCCATCGGCTGGCCGATTCCCTTTCCGCCGGCGCCGCCGCTGTCCACGCCCTCGGCCAACAGCGCGAGCGAACGGATGGCGGTCGTTGTGCCGAGGATACTTTGGTAGGCGGTTCCCTTCCGCAACCGGGTCACGGGCCGGCGCAGCTCCTCCCGCGGCACCTGCATGGCCATGGAAGTGTAGTTCGGATCGGTGGTCCCGACGAGCAGGGCCTGGTTGGTTCGGGAGGAGGATTTCGTGAGGGAAACCAGCACGGCATAGGCGTTTCCCGTGCCGAAGATGTAGGGATTCGCCGCCACGCGCTGAATCGTGCCCACGCAGGCCGCGCCGCAGCCCGGAGCCGGTTCGCCCTCGCGGATGAGGGGGATGATCGAGTCGTCCTCCTGCGAAAGCCAAAGCCCGCAGTCGTTTTTGGCGCTGATGCCCGGTCCCTTGATCTTCGCGAGAAACAGCACCTGATTCTGATAGGCCCAAAATTTCAAAAAACGGCTCCACACCACCCCGGCGGCCATTCCGGGAACGGCATTTCCTTTTCTCACAATCTCGAAAAGGTTTTCGCGCCAGATGGCCTCGTTGTTCGCCGCCGTCACGCCCACGCCCGTCAGGGTTCCGCGATAGATCGAATCCTCCGAAATGTTGTTCGTCTCGCCCAGAAAAGCGCCGTGGGCCACTCCCGGCCCCTGCAACGGCGGCGTGTCCCCCCGGCGTGCGACGATGTCGTGCTGCGCGACATTCAGGGGATTGAATCGAAAAACGGCCTGATTGTCGCCCGGCGCGCTCTGCAACGCGGCCGAATACACCAGGAAATCGTCCGGGAACGACACGCGGGAAAACTGGCCGTAGTTTGGCGCTCCGCCGACCGAGGGACCGCCTTCGCGCAGGGAGGCGAGAACGCCGCCCGTGTCATCGACGCAGAGGATGCCGGAGTCGTCGGTTTTCGCGACCACGCCCGGCGCCAAACCGAGTCCAACGACCGTGGCAAAACCCGCCGCGGTCTGGCGGCTGGAGGCCGATTGAAAGAACCGGGACACCGTTCCGCCCGCGAAAGGCGCCGGCGCGTCCCCGGTGCGCAGCAGTGGCGTCAGGGTATCCCCCGCCCCGAAGAAAAGTGCCCGGTTGTTCGTCCGGCTCACTCCGGTCCCCTTCAGGATCGCCTCGTGCAGCGCGCCGTCCGAACGACTCAGGATCGGAGGCAACACCTTCGCGGCCGACAGCCCCCCTCCCAGATCGGTTCCCGCCCGCAGCGAATCGTCCAGGCGCGGGCTCGCTCCGAAGGTGTCCCAGGTTCCCTTCACCTTCCCCGCCGAGGCGCAGAAGACGACTTCGCCATCGTTGTTGATCTGAGCGGCGGTGAAAGTCGAGAAAGTCTGCCCGGCCAGCCCCGGCGCGAAGTCCCGTTTCACGGCGACGCGCGTCAGCGGAAGAGGACCGGCCAACTGCTTGAACACGTAAACGGCGCCCGATGCCATTCCCGCGTCGTCGACCTCGGGAGCCGAGACCGCGAGTTGATTCCCGCACAAGGCCACCCGGCGGCCGAGATCGTCCCCGGAAATCCCGTCCGAAACGGTGATCGTCGCGAGGGGCCGGTTGGCGGAGGAGGAATTGACATCGAACAACTGAACCGAACCCGCCTCCGCGTCCGCGTCATCGTCCCCCGGGACTCCCACGGCGATCAGATTCCGACAAACCGCGACCGAGGCGCCGAATAGGTCGTCCGCCGCCGGAACCTCCGCAAAGAAGAAGCCCACCTGCAAGCCGGTGAAGATGTTGAACCGAAACACCAGCCCCATGTCCGAGAACCCAAAATCCCCGAACGGCGCTCCGATCATCGCCAGCCCGCCGTCGAGCGCCACGCTTTCGCCGAATCGATCGCCATCGTTGAAAAAGCTCGGGGTGTACCGGTGAATCTGTGTCCCGCCCGGAATCGAGAACAAGTAAGCGGCTCCCTCCAGGGTTCCGACGCCGCCGGTGTTGTCCTCTCCGCTCGCCCCGATCAGGCACAAATCGCCGTCAACCGCCAGACTGACGCCAAAGTTGTCCATCGCACCGTTCGCCGGCGAAACGATCTTCAGCGTCTCGGCGCCCGTCTTGGCGTCGAAAAGATAGACGGCCCCGGTTTCTCCGCCCGAACCGTCGTCTTTCGGCGCTCCGACGACCACCACTCCGGCGTTGGCGGCCACGGCGGCGCCAAATTCATCCGCGGCGGCGCCATCCGCCGCCCGCAGGGAAAAAAGCTGCCTGCCCTTCGCCAGATCGAAAAGATAGGCCGCCCCCCGCGCTCCGTTGTCGCCCGGCGCGCCGACCACGAGCAGATTCCCGTGAACGGAGACCGCCGCGCCGAACCGTGCCCCCGCCGAGGCGTCGGCGGCCGTCAATTTTCTCAGATAGCGGCAGGTGACCGCGTCGAACACATGCACCGCCCCGGCGTCGGCGCCCTTGTCGTCATTCTCGGGCTCGCCGGCCACCAGCCAGCGATCCGAGAGAGCCAGGGACGCGCCAAAACGCGGCGTCGTCTGCGCGGCGGAATTCTTCCCGTGAAGTTTTGAAACCGGCGGATTGAGTGCCCACACGGAATCGCCCGACAGACCGAGGACGATCATGGCGAGGATCAATGAATTTCGCGTTTCTTTCGAAGCGCCTAAAGCGGCGCCCCTTTGCTTCCACCCCCCGACGGGAGGTGATGCCGGACAAACATGCGGGTTCAACGTTTTCATTCTCATTCCTGGTTTTTTGGTGAAAATCCCTCCAAAAACGCCGTAACCGGCTCAATCGACCGGCCCGCCCCTTATCGCCAGCATCAGCCGCCGCCGGTCGCGCACGCCGAGTTTCTTGAGGATCGATTCCACCTGCTTGCGCACCGTGCCCTCGCTCTTGCCGAGCGCCGCGGCGATTTCCCGGTTCGACTCGCCGAGCAGAATGCGCTCCGCCACCGCCTTTTCCGCGGTGGAGAGCCGACTCAGCAACGCGAGGCTTTCCACTCCGCCGCCGGGCGGTCCCGGCGCCTCGAACCGCACCAGAAACGCCGATTCCGACAGGGGCTCCGAAGCGGCGTCGAAGGGCTCGATTACCGCCCGGCGCAGCGGATTTTCCGGGTGCTTCACCTCAAGGCTCGCGCGCACCAGCCCCACATTGGGCACCGCGGTGGAATCGCGCTCGTCGGCCCGTCGCCGGCAGGCGTCCACGACCTCGGCCGGCACCGCCGCCTCGGAAAACGCGAGACCCGCCGCCGCCGGCTCCGACTCCGCCCGCCAGGCGAGGCATGCGGCCCGGGCGGCGTTGTTGATGTAAACCAGCCCGCCTTTCCAGGACAGGATCGCGATCGCCAGCGGAAGGCGGGACACCATCTCCGCCAGACCCGCCGTTCTTGCCCTGTCCGCCTGAATCGCCGCCACCCGGAGGAACGCCGTCTCGAAGTGGGGGTAGAGCCGATCGACCGTGTCCATCTCGCCATCGGAAAAATCCCCCTGATCCTCGCGCCGGTTGACCGCCAGCATGCCGACGATCCGTCCCTCTCCGCGGAAAAAGGCCGCGAACGAATACAGCCAGCCCTCGGGCTCCACGAACTCCCGGTAGTAGGGATGCCGCTTCATCTCGTCCACCGGCATCGCATCCGTGAGGCGGCGCACCTTCAGGTCCGGGTTCACCGACAGTTCGGGGAGCATCGGATGGGTCGCCATGTTGCGCGCCCACCACGCCGCGTCCCGCTTCGGCGCCGGTTTCGTTCGTTTGATGACCATCGGGTGATCGCCCAGAAAGCTGAACCCGCCCACCAGAAAATGATGCTCAAAATAATGAGCCAACAACCTCCGGCACGCGGCCCACAGCGAATTTCCGTCGCACGCGGCATGCAACGCCAGGATGGCTTTTTCCGGAAAAAACGAATCGGCGCCCTCGTTCATGAATTCGGACCGTGGTGGCGGCCAAACGATTCAATCACAGAACGTAAGCGACGAAAAGCGACGATAGCTCAAACGCCCATTTTACGCAGTTCCGCGTACTCGCCCCCGGGGCGGGGTCAATCCAACCCGTGCGCCAGCAGCGATTCCCTGACCAGCGAAATCGGCAAATCCTGGCGCTTCCGGTTCTCGAACTGGCTCACCGCGTCATAGCCCGCCGTCTCCAGGATGTCGAGGGCCGCCAGAAAACTGTCGCCCACCCGGTCGGGCGTGTGCGAGTCCGACCCCAACACCACGGGTATGTCGCGCTCCGCCATCATCGCCAGCATCGCGGGCCCCGGATTCGTCTCCGGAAAAGCCTTGAAAGCCCCCGAGGTGTTCAGCTCCATCGCCACCCGGGTCGCCGCGATCCGGTCCAGCGCCTCCGCGATCACCGGACGCATCTCCACGAAATCCCAGTCGCCCGCCGAGGCGTTTTTCACCAGGTCGGGATGGGCCAGGCAGTCGAACAGACCCGACTCCGCCGACTCCGCGAGATGCCAGAAATACTGCCGGCGGAAGGCCGCCATGTCCTCCCGCCAGAAGGCGTCGAGGTATTCCGGAATGTGCCAGTGAACGGAGCCCAGGATGTAGTGAAAGGGCGCCCGCTTGTGGAGGCCCGACAGCCAGCCCTCCATCCCGGGAAAATAGTCGCTCTCCATGCCCAGCCTGACCTCGAAACCCTCCGGCGCGTTCTCCGCCCCCTCGGTCACCAGCGCCAGGTAGTCCTCGAACTCCTCCGGCGCCATCCGCACCGCGTGGGAAAAACCATCCGGCATCGGACTGTGGCAGGTCATCACCACGCCCCGCAATCCGGCCCGATGCCCCCGCGCCGCATACTCGGACGGATGACCATAGGCATGCCGGCAAAGCGGCGTGTGCATGTGACTGTCGAACAATAGGCGTCCGGGAACGGCGTCGTTCATCGTGTCGGTATCGAGGGAAAAATGGAGCGTCATCATGGTCCCGAAAGACCACCCGCCAACGGGTTTTTTCGGAAAATCCGCCGTTCGTGACGAAAAGGCTTGCCCGCCGGCCCGCGTTTTTGATAAGGAATTGTAAAATTTCACCGCCCCTTGGGGGCTAAGATTTAAAAAGGAAAGCGACAATCGGGAATGAAAACCAAACTGACTTTGACTGTTGAGAAAGAACTGATACAACAAGCAAAAAAAATCGCCGACGCTCAGGAGACCTCGGTATCCTCCCTCGTGGAGGGCTTTCTCTCCGGCCTGATCCTCAAACGCCAGCAGAGTTTCTCCCAGAAATGGCGCGGCGAATTCAAGCAAGCCCCCCAGGGAAACGGCCGGTCGTCCCTGCTCGCCAGCCGCCACAACGCCGCCGCCCTGCGCCGCTGATCTCCGAGGCTTCCTTCTCCCCCCGGGCCCGCCCTTTTTGACCTCCCATGAGGCTCTTTCTCGACACCGACGTGTTGGTGGATGTCGCCATCGACCGCCAACCCTATTCCGAAACGGCGGCCCGGCTGCTCGACCGCATCCAGAAAAGCCACGCCTCGTCGCTCGCGGCTTATGTAAGTTGGAATTCGTTCCTCGAGTTCTCCCAGGCCGCCACCCCCCTCGTCGGCAACCACAAGACCGCCGAGTTCTGCTCGGAACTCTGCGGCTTCGTCAAGATCGCCAACGTCCGCGCGGATGACCTGAAGAGCGCCCTCGCCTTCCAACTCGCCGAATTCCGCGCCACCCTCCAGGCCGCCGCCGCGATCGCCTGCGCCGCCGACCTTATCGTCACCTCCAGAGCCCAGGCCTTCAACGGCCTCCGCATCCCCATCCAGTCGCCCGGCGCCGCGCTGGAATCGCTCGGTTTGTGATCGCCGGGCCGGACCGGACAGGGTTGACTCGATCACCTAACCCTATCGAGTCCGGACGGGTTTTCGCCGGCCGTGATTTTTTTTTGTCAAAGGCTTGACTCCCCGGCCGGTTTTTTGTGAACTCGGGCCGGGTATTGGTGTTTCGTGACCATGGGCCCGGCGCGCGATCCAATCTCGCGCGCCGGGTTTTGTTTTTTCCGGCATTCCGCCTTTGCGCGGCCGGCCGGCCCCACGCTAGAGTCGCCCCCATGATCTCCCGGCTCGCGTTCGGTGTCCTTGCCCTGTCGTTTTCCCTCGTGCCCGTCTCGTCGGCTCAGGACGAGGGATTGCGTCCCAACTTCATCGTCATTTTTGCCGACGACCTCGGCTACGGCGATCTCTCCTGCTTCGGGAATCCCGGAATCGACACGCCGAATCTCGACCGCATGGCCGCCGAGGGACAGAAGTGGACGAATTTCTATGTCGCCGCCTGCGTCTGCACGCCGAGCCGGGCCGGACTGCTGACGGGTCGCTATCCGGTGCGCAACGGCATGACCTCCGACCGGCGCCGGGTCTTGTTTCCCGATTCGGCGGGCGGTTTGCCGCCCTCTGAGATCACGATCGCCACCGCGCTGCGCGGCCACGGCTACCGGACCGCCGCGATCGGCAAGTGGCACCTCGGGCATTTGCCGGACTACCTGCCCACCAGCCACGGATTCGAAAGCTACTTCGGCATCCCCTACTCCAACGACATGGACAAAATCGAGAAGGCCGACCACATCTCTCTCGCCGAGATGGAGCGATTCCAGGCCTACAACGTTCCCCTGATGCGCGACACCGAGATCGTCGAGCGTCCCGCCGATCAGCGGACGATCACGCGGCGCTACACGGAGGAGGCGGTGAAAAAAATCCGCGAGTTCAAAGGCGAGCGTTTTTTCATCTACCTCGCGCATAACCTGCCGCATGTGCCGCTGTTCCGGTCGGAAGATTTCAAAGACAGCTCCCCGGCGGGCATCTACGGCGACGTGGTTCGCGAGATCGACTGGTCGGTCGGGCGGATCCGCGAGACACTGGAGGCCGAGGGTGTGGCGAAAGACACGCTGGTGGTTTTCACCTCCGACAACGGGCCCTGGCTGCTTTTCAAGACCCACGGCGGCTCGGCCGGCCTGCTGCGAGACGGCAAAGGCTCGACCTGGGAGGGCGGGATGCGCGAGCCCACCGTGATGTGGTGGCCCGGCAAGCTGAAGCCGGGCATCGTCCACGAGATGGGGAGCACGCTCGATCTGTTGCCCACTTTCCTGAGCATCGCCGGCGGCGAGGCGCCGAGGGACCGCGTCCTCGACGGGTACGACCTGTCGCCCGTGCTGTTCGGCACCGGCGCGGGACCGCGAAAGGAGATGTTTTTCTACCACGACGAGCAGTTGTTCGCCGTCCGCGAGGGGCCCTTCAAAGCCCATTTCAAGACCAAGACCAGCTACGTGGGCCAGAAGGAGGCCGTGGTCCACGATCCGCCGCTGCTGTTTCAGCTGGATCACGATCCCTCCGAAAAACACGATATCGCCAAAGACCATCCCGAAATCGTGGCGCGCCTGACCGAATTGGCGGAGAAACACCGGGCGACGGTCAAACCGGTGGAAAACCAGCTCGACAAGCGCAAAACCCCGGCCAAGTAAGCCGTCAGTTTTCCGGATCGAGGACGAGTTTTTCCGCCGGGATCATTTCGAGCAGGTCGGCCAGGTCGTAGTGTCGCAGGGCGCCGTGGACGACACTGTGCCAATGGGGCAGCGGGTCGCGGGCATCGAGCAGGGACTCCCAACTCGTCAGTCCCCCGTGAAGGGTGACGCTTTCGAAAAGATCGGGCTCCAAAGCGGCGGCGTGAATGGCAACGGGGACCAGTTCGCCCCAGGCATGCAATACCGGCGGCTCTCCCGGTTTCCACCCTTTGGCGATGGCGATGACATCCTCCGTCCGCATCGCCAGATAGGAATCCCCCAGCAGATAGGCGATCCAGGCGTCGGCGCCCGGAAACCGCCAGACCCGCGTGCGGGTTTCGCCGATGTCGCGGAGATCGACCGAAAGCACCGTCGTCCTCTTCACCAGTTCCGCGTACTCCGGCGTCCGCCTTGCCCCGGCCGTTCCCCCTTCGTGCAGCAGCAGAGCATGTCCGCCTGCCGGCGCGGGAACCGGCGCCTCGGCGATGGCGGGGATCGAGATGCCGTCCTCGGTGGAAAACACGAATGTGGAGCCGGCGACGGGATCCGCTTCCTCTCCGAAGCGGCTGGGGCGGGTTCTGGCGAAAGAAATATCCCGGTAGTTCAGCGTCTCCCTTACGATTTCCCGCTTTTCCTCGACCGAGGCCGCCCTCCAACGCGGCGTCCGTCGCTCCTTCAGCGCGGCGGCATATTCGCGATTCAGATCGAACAAGGTTCGCTCTCCTTCCAAAGCCAGCACTTGTCCCTTCGGCGTGCATTGCAGGTCGGCGTCTTTTTCGATCGGCACGGTCTGCGGCTCGAAAATCTCCCCGTCCTCGCCCTTCAGCCAGTGCGAGAAAAATCGCGCCGCCCCCTCGCGCAGCCGCTTCGTGAAACCGTGTTTTTCCGGCGCTTCGATCAAATCGATCCGCTCGGGGTATCCCAGCTTCGTGTAAACGCGCTTGGCCTGCCGGAAATTCTCCCATGTGCCCGCGATTGGCACGAAATCGTGGGTGGCGGCGAGAATGAGCGTCGGCTTCGGCGCGCGCACGATCGCGAAATCCGGATGATCCAGTCCTTCGCGAATCTGGGCGAAAAGGTTCTGCTCCGCGTCGCCGGGGCCGGGCGACTCGTTTTTCCTCCGCGTCGTGGTCATGAAACAGCCGGGCGCCGCCGCCGCGATCCGCTCGTCCAGCGCCATCAGGAAGGCGGTCATGTTGCCGCCGCCGGAATTCCCGGTGCACCCGATGCGCTCGGGATCGACCTCGGGACGGGACTGCAAGTAGTCGATGGCCCGCATGCCGTCCCAGATCATGTAAGACGATAGCCCGCGTCCCAGCGGCACGGGCGCGACTCCGAGCACCTGATGCTCTCCCGTGGAACCGGTGGCGCTTTTCCCGGTCCGCGGATCGATCAGTTGCCGGCGCTCCCCCTGCCCGATCGGGTCGTAGCAGAGAACGGCAAACCCGCTCCGGGCGAGCAGGATGTTCGCCATCTGGTAGGCGCCGCCCGCTTTCCCATTGTCGGTGTGGCCGCACGGATGCAGGATCGCGGGAAAGGGCCCCTCGCCGGCGGACGGCAGGTAGAGATTTCCCGTCACGTGAAAGCCGGGCAGCGACTCGAAGATCACGTTTTCGACCACGTAGCCGTCGCGCTCCAACCGCCCTGTGACGCGGGGCCGCAGCGGGCCGCGCGCGAAGCTGTCCAGAGCCACGGTTTCGCGGAAAAATCCGCGCAATCGTTTCTGATAGGCGGCGATCCGCTCCGGCGTATCGAGCGCCTCGAGGATGGCGAGCCGCTCGTCGAGCGCCGCGCCCACCCGGCCCCGAAGGTAGGCGCGCATCATCTGGTTTTCCTTGTCGGCGTTGAAATCCTTGGGCAGGACTTCCACCGTCGGCGGGGTTTCCTGGGACCAGACCGCCCTTGCCAGACCCAGGACAGCGAGAATCGGCAGCGGCAACCGGGTTTTCATCGTGATCGGAGGAATGGCGGCTAGTTGATTTCCGGAACCGCCAGCACCACCCGATACCCCGACAAAGCCCGCCGGTCCGGAGCCGGGCGGATGAACGACTTCGCCGACGGTTCACGGCCCAGCGCCTCGACTTCGGAGAAAATTTCGACAAAAGCCACCTCGCCAAACTCCCGTGAGGCCAGGCGGGCGATGCGGGTGGGAATGTCGGCCACGGGATGCCAGGCCCTGAACTTCGCGTCCAGCGGCAGCATGCCATCGATGAGGTCCACGCCGATCGTGGCGCAATTGTTGCGAAAGGCTCGAAAGGGTCCCCGGTCTTCGCCGCCGTCACGGGCCGCGAGCGCTTTCATCAGCACGACCTGATCGGTCGAGATCGGCAGGAAACGCATCCGCATGCCGAGTCCCCGGTAGTGGGTCTGGGTGTGCATCCAGTCCCAGAGATTGCGGGCCTCGATGTGGTTGACGTGGGAATTGTCGCGGTTGATCCAGTCGCCGATCGCGGGCAGTTCATCCTTGTCCCAGGGCGCCCGGGGATCGAACACCAGATCGTGAGCCGGATCGGTGCCTCCCCGCCTCCTCAGCCCCATCGCGAAATGCCCGTAGGGAGTGGCGCGGGTGTCGGAGTGGGTCGTGATGACGATCCAATGATAGTCCGGGTCGACGGTTTGTGGATATCCCATGCGCACCCGCCACCAGGCATTCCCAACAGGATCGGAAACGATGTGTCCGGTCAAATACCCCGTTCCGACCCGGAGAAACCGCTCCCGGTCCAGATCGATCCACTCCGCGTCCGCTCGATTGTCGGAAAAATCGAGCGCCCAGACCCGCTCCAGAACGGCCCGCGCCGCGGCGACGGCGTTTCCCGACACTCGAAGCCGGAGCGGAAAGGCGGAATTCGTGCCCGAACCGAAAGATCGCAGTCCCCGGGGACGCGATGGCGGGCCGCTCCCGTTTCGCCGTCGGCGGAGGGAAAACCCCGCTGCCGGCGCGGCGCCCCACTCGATCACCGGGTTCCCCCACTCCCGGGCCAGCACCGGCGGCCAGTCAAACGCCTCGCTGGCCCGAACCGCGCGCGGCGGCGTCTCCGCTCCCGACGCCCCCGTCAGCGCCAGGAAAATCGCAGGAAGCCAAAGACCTCTCCGAGCCATGGGGAAACTAAAACTCGCACGCACCGATTTCATCCTCTCAGCGCCCCGCAAACTCCGTCAATCTCAAACGTCGCAGGTCATGGCCGCGTGACGCAGCGCGAGGATGGGATCGTCCCAGGTCGGAATAAATTCCTGCGCCACGTAGCCGTCGTAACCTGTCTTCAGAATCTCCCGCATAATGGCCGGATAATTGATCTCCTGGGTATCGTCGATCTCGCCGCGCCCGGGATTTCCCGCCGTGTGATAGTGCCCGATCAGTTCGTGGTACTGCCGAATGCGGCGAATCACGTCGCCGTTCATGATGGAGACGTGGTAAATGTCGAAAAGCAGCTTGAAATTCTCCGAGCCGATTTGTTTGACCAGATCGAAGCACATTTCGACATCGTCGCCGAAGTAGCCCGGATGCCCCTTCATCGGGTGGGTGTTGTCGCGGGAATTGAGATGTTCCAGCACGAGCGTGACGCCTTTGCTCTCAGCGAGCGGCAGCACTTTTTTCCACGCCTGGAGACAATCGGCGACCGCCTTTTCCTCGTCCATGCCCTCGAAGCGCATGCCGGTGAAGGTGATGACCTTTTTCGCGCCGACGTCGGCGGCGGTGTTGATGGCCTTTTCCAGCTCCGACACGGCAAAATCGTAGTATTTCGGGTCGCACGGCCCCTTGGCGAAGCCGTGGCTGCCGACCAGCGAAATTTCCAGACCGAGCTTTTTCACTTCCGGGTAAAACTCCGTTCCGATCCCCTCCATCGCGACGAGCCCGATGTCCTTGCAGTGTTTCGCGAGCGCGACGGCGTCGAAATGCTCCTTGAAACACCAGCCCATGATGGACTGCCGGATGTTTCCGTTCTTCACGGTGTAGGCCGGGTCGGCCGCGGTGCGCGGCAATTGGGCCCGGACCGCCGTCGAGATCGCGCCCGCGCCGAGAGCCGTCAGCGAGGCCGCCTTGAAAAAATCGCGTCGAGAGGAGGGAGATGTCATGCCGCCATCCTACGCCGGAGTGGCCGGCAAGTTCAAGCGCGCATGGCGGCGGGCCAGACACGCCCGACAATCGCGGCGACTCCTTGGATTGTGTAGATGATCTTCCAGCGCCGGCAAATGAGCTAGCGCCATCCGCCATCCCGCAATTCGTCGAGCAGGCTTCCAGCATGCTTCCCACAATTCCGACCGTGCCTCACAGCCCGAACAACGGCGCCGGCACCATGAAGGCGTGCTGCTGCAGGACCCCGGCCGAACCGTCCCAACTGACGTATTGGGTCAGCCAGACAAAAAGGACATACGCGCCGGCGACCGGGATCGCCGCCAGCCGGCTCAGCCAGCGCACCGTCCAGTGCCGGGGAGATTCGCGGCGCAGACCGCGCCCCATCGACCATCCCGTCAGCAGGCGCGCGGGAAAAATCAGCACCACGAACACCAGCGCGAGCACCCAGGTCAGGTCGCGGGGAATGGCCTGAACCTTCAGGATATACAGCGGCAACGCGAAGGCCAGGGTGATCAGCAGCGCGAACCAGAAGGCGATCGGCGCCCGCCGGAATTTCCCCCGCACGACGCCCACCTGGAAAAGCGAACCGAATTTTCCCGTCCGTCCCAGTTCCGCCTGGATGAAGGGCAGATACAGCACCGCCACCGTCAACAGCGCCGCGCCAAAGAGATTCGTCAGCGCCGCCACGGCCGGTTGCGGAATTTGCGAAGCCAGGATCAGCACCCCGCACGGAACGATGAGCCAAATGACCGCCCCCACGAAACCCATGAAACCCAGCACAAAATAATGCGGCAGTCGCAGCCCGGCGAGATAAGCCATCACCCGGTCCGGAACGCCCGCTTCCGAGTCGCTTCGGCCCCCGCGAAACCGGCGCACCGCGCTTTTCACCAGACGCAGGGGCGCCGGCCACAGGAAATGCCGCAACCGCCCGCCCCGCGCGCAGGCCCAGAGAATATGGAGAAACGCCAGCCCCGTCACCACGATGGCGCCCGCCCGCCAGTTCGCCGCCACCCGGCCGCCGGACTCGATCAGCTCCGCGTCGTGCCACATGCCCGCGACGAATCGCACCGGGAGGAGCACCAGGAAAACCCCGACCACGAGATTCCCCACCGCCGAGGCCTTGCGCAGACCGACGAATCCGTCTCGGAACCGCCCGCTCTCCGCCACCCGCCCACTGACTTCGAGCAGGTAACCGAGGCTGAGAAAACTGAGCAGCGGCATCGACGACAGCACCGCCAGGCCCGCGATCACCGTCACCAGGCCGAAGACCCGGTCAATCCCCGAGGCGACGGCCCGGAACGATCGCCTCACCGCTCCCGGCCGCTCCGACGAGGGCGCCTCGGGGCGGTTCAAGGGCAAAACAGGGGGCTCGACCAAACAGGGTTGCATGACGGACTCAACACTGTTGAATCGAGACGCGACCCTGTCGGGTCCGGTTACAACCGATTCATTTCCGCCCGAAATGGCGGTCCGCGAAATCGAGGTATTGCGCCCAGTCGAAGTCGGTCACGTCGTGTTTCCCGGTGCGGACATGGTAGCGCACCGTGTCGCCCGCCGGGCTGTCCACCGGTGGCTGTTCCCCGATGCCGACGCCCGTTTTCCCAAAGAGCGCGTACACGGGGCCGGCGTGTTTGGCGGAGAGAAACTCGCCCTTCGGGTCCGCCCATTCGTCCTCGACCGCGCTGGCGACGTAAACCGGGCGCGGCGCCATCAGCGCGATCAGCTCGTGGGAGTCGACCGGCAGCGCGGCTTCGTTGCCGTTGTATTCGAGAAACCGGTCGCAGAACCAGTGCGGAAAGGAGGTGTTGATCCGCCCCACCCGTTCCCCAAAGGCCCGGCGACTCAATGCCGCGCCTCCGCAGCCGGAGTCGTTCGAAATGACGATCGCGAAGCGCTGGTCCTGCGCCCCGGCCCAGAGCGAGGTCTTGCCCAGCCGGGAGTGTCCGAGGACGGCGACGTGTTTCGCGTCCACCTCGCCGTCGGTCTCGAGGTAATCGAGCCCGCGGCTCAGTCCCCACGCCCAGGCGCCGATCGAGCCCCACGCGCCGGGTCCGTCCGGCTTGCCGAAGACGGCGTGAACGCCATTTTCGAAACCGTCGTCGAAATCCGGATCGATATCGCCGTAGTAGATCGTCGCCAGGGCGTAGCCGCGGCCAATGATGGTCTCCAGCGGCCAGCGACCGGCCGCCGCGCCGCGGCTTACCTCTGTCGAACGGTTGTCGACGACGTTCCCGTCCTTGTCGGGACGCATCCAGGCGGTCGACAGGGCGATCCGCGGATCGGGATGGACGGAGTGGTTGCCGCGAAAGTTCAGCCCGAGAAAGGCGGGGACGGGTTTGGCGGCCTGGTTGGGTAGGACGAGCATCAGGTGCAGATCCACGCCCTCGCCGAGGGTGAGCGTCACTTCTTTCAGCGTGGCTTTGCCGTCGAGGAAATCGGGAATCGTTTGCGTGACCTTCGCGGGCAGCTTCGCGGCCCTCGCGGCGTCCGGCGTGCGGCCATAGACGTGCTCCTCGAAAAGCGCGAGGATCTCCGCCCGCCGCGCCGGCCAGCCGGCGGCCGTTTTCACGGGCGAGCCGTCGTTTTTCACGAGTGGATCGGGCAGGGAATAGACGGGGACCTTCGCTTCGTCGTAGTTGGCCTCGTTGTGGTCCTGGGCGCGGGCCGGCACGCCCAGGGCGGCCAACGGGACGAGAAGCATCGTGAAAAGGGAGCGGCGATCGATCATGGGACGGATGCTACGCCACCGGCGGCGGGAAACGCAACGGCCTTCACGCGCCATCAGCGTTTCCCGATGGCGACGCGCCAGGTGCCGAGCAGGATCAGCACCGCCCCGGCGAGCTGGGGCGCGGTGAAGCGTTCGCCGAACCACACAAAACCGCCCAGCGACGTCATCACCGGCCACAGCATTTGCAGCGACGCGCCCGCGGCCACCGGCAGGGTGCGGTAGCCCTCGTTCATGGCCAGTTGCCCGATGCTCGCCGCCGCCGCCGCGCCGACGAGCAGTGCCCATTCCGCGCCGCCGAGGCCGGGCAGTTCCCGGGCCGTGATCGCGAGCACGGGCAGAAAAATCCAGACACACTGCGCCAGGTAGATGGTGCCGATTGAGTGCTCGACCGAAAGCTGGCGAATCAGGATCACCGCCCAGGCCGCCGTCAGCGCTCCGGCGATGGCGACGACTTCGTGCCAGCCGACGGCGAATCCGCCGCCGGTCCCGCCCTCCGGCCCGGTCAGCAGCACGATGCCCGCGAAGGCGAGCGCCAGCCACGCGAAACGGACGCGGGTCAGTCTCTCGCCCAGCGTCAGGGTGGCGAGGATGGCGGCGAAGACCACGTAGGTGTTGCACAACAGCGTCGCCTTTCCCGCGCCGAGCGCCGGGATGGTGATGTAGTAGGCCGCCGTCCCCAGAAGGCCGACGAACCCGCGCAAGATCAGCTTTTTCTCCGTGAAAACCGGACGCACCCGGGTCGGGCGGTTGCCCCGCAGAAAGGTCAACACGATCGCCGCCCCGACCCCGGCGCGGAAGAGCAGCGGCAGCACGGCGGAGACCTCGTGCGCCTCCGTTCCCAGCAGTCGCAGCAGGAGCGTGTTCACCGTGAACCCGCAGACGGACAGGATCATGACGACCGAGCCGCGCCGGACTTCGGCGTCGGTGGAGGCGGGCATGGATGGCGTTTTCATGCGTGACAGCGGCCGGGGCGGTCCGGGACCGGCTCGCGGAAACGCTCGAAAAGACTCCCCTTTCTCTTCTCCCATCCACCCGACATCCACCGCGGATGACGGGCGCGCCGCAAGCAATCCCGGACTTCGGCTCAGCCGAAAATTCGGGCCAGCCAACGTCGCCCTGCGGCCGGGACGACGGCGGCCGGTTTGCGACAAAAAGGGCTGGAAGGGAGAAGCATCGTTGCGGGAAGCGGGCGAAGGCCGAGCATCCCCCCGGCGACGCCGAAAAGCAATCGGGAATCTTTTCGCCGCCTCGTCCACGGCCTCGGCTTGGTGGCGGGTGAAAACCGGGCTAAACTGGACGCCGACATGGCGCTGCTTGAGATCGACGACCTCACCCTGACCGGTTCCCTGCCCGGGCGCTGGCTGCGGCGCCGCGCCGAAACCCGGACGCTGCTGGACGGACTCTCGCTCACGGTCGAAAAAGGCGGCTGCACCGCCATCGTCTGCGAGGAGGGCGGCGGAAAACTGCCCCTGACCCTCGCCCTTTTTCGCCTGCACCCGGTGCGCTCGGGCGCGATCCGCCTCGACGGCGAAGACATCGTGCCCATGAGCGAGCGCCATTTCCATCGCCATGTCCGGCGTCGAATGCAGGGGGTGTTTCCCGAGGATTTCCAGGCCCTCAATCCCCGGATGCGGCTCGAACCCGCCCTGCGCGCCGCCCTCGCCCTGCACGAGCCGAAACTCCAGGGAAAAGACCGCGCCCGCCGCATCGAGAAAGCGATGGAACTCGCCGGCGCCCCGCTCTCCCTGCGCGGGCGCCTGCCGGGCGAGATGAGCCCCGCCGACCGCCAGCGCGGCGCGCTCGCCCGCGCCCTGCTCGTCCAGCCGCGCCTGCTGGTGGGGCACGACATCACCCGCGGGCTCGACGCCTCCGAGCAGGCGGAAATTCTCAACCGTCTCGGCGACCTGCGCGACTCCCTGGGCCTGTCCCTGCTGCTGATGACCCACGACCTTGCGGTCGCCGCCCACATGGGCGATCCTATCCACATCCTGAGCCGCGGGAAACCGGTCGAATCCGGCGCCCCCGAGTCCATCGTTCACGATCCCCAGCACGACTATACCCGGATGCTCGTCGCCGCCGCCGGCACGCGCTGAGACCCGCCGAACGATCGCTCCGTTTCCCCCGCCCCTTCCCTTTCGACCTCATCGCCTCGTGACCCCGCTTTTCCGGAAATTCCTCGGCATCAACTGGGTGCTTTTCGCCACCATGGCCGGGTTGCTGATCTTCGGCGTGTTCGCCATCTACAGCGCCTGCTGGATGCGCGAAGCCGAGGGGCTCGACGACAAATGGCGCGACCAGATCGTCTGGATCCTCGGCGGGCTGGTGGCCTTTTTCCTCGCCAGCCTCATCGACTACCGGTGGGTCGTCTGGGCCGGCATTCCCTTTTACCTGCTCGGGATCGCGCTGCTGGTCGTCACCCTGGTCAGCGGGACCGAGGTGTACGGGCAAAAAGGCTGGCTGAACATCGGCGGGCTTACCCTCCAGACCTCGCAGGTCGCCATCGCCGGCGGCATCATCTTCATGGCTCTCATCCTCAGCCATCTTCACCGCCTTCACCCCATTTTCCGGAACCACTTTCTGCGGCTCATCATCGCCGGCGTCGCCGGCGGCCTGCCCTTTCTCATGGTGCTGGCCTCGGGCGACTTCGGCTCCGCCCTGGTGTGGCTGCCGGTCATCGGCGCCATGGTGCTGGTCGGCAGCATCCCCTTTCGCTACCTCATCGTCATCATCCTCGCCGGCACGATGCTGTTGCCCTACGCCTATTTCTTCGGCCTGAAGGACTACCAGAAAAAGCGCATCACGGTGCAGATCGACATGCTCATGGGCCGGAAGGTGGACACCCTCGGCGCGGCCTACAGCGCCCACTACAACCTTCTCGCCATCGGCTCCGGCGGCTTCACCGGCAAGGGATTCAAGAGCACCGACACCATCAACTACAAGAAGTTCATCTCCCCCCACACCGCGATCAACGACTTCATCTTCGCCGTGCTCGCGGAGGAGCACGGTTTCCGCGGCGCCATCCTGATGATGATGGCTTTCCTGCTGCTGCTGTTGCAGTGCCTCTTTGTCGCCTTCTACAGCCGCGACATGCTCGGCCGGCTCATCGTGGTCGGGGTGGTCGGCCTGTTTTTCGCCCACATCTTCCAGAATGTCGGCATGAACCTGCTCATCATGCCCATCACCGGGATTCCCCTGCCCCTCATCAGTTACGGCGGCACCTTCGTGGTCATCGTGCTCTTCCTGATGGGCCTGGTGCAGAGCGTCTGGGTCCACCGCTCCCACGTCGCCGAGGAACCCCACAAGCCGGCGATGGAAATCGATCATCTCGCCTGAGCCGCGGCGCCGGCTCGGCGCGACCCAAGAGGGTTGGGTCCGGGAGTCAACAGGGTTGGGTCGGGCGGCAAACCCTGTTGGGTGGAAAATAAGCTGTAAATCCTCCCAAACGCCTGAAAAAAAGGTCGTTTTCGCCGTTGGAGTTCGATTTTGAACGTTACCCTTCTCGTTTGGAACGGAATCGTTGTCGTTCGGAGGGGGTCGCGAGCCGCTCAAAACGGAAACATTTCCCCTCTGACCGAAAGAGTTTCCCTTTGAAGAGAAAACATTTTCCCTAAAACCGGAAATTTTTCCCATTTGACCAGAAAAGTTTCCCCTTTGACCAGAAATCTTTCTCCTTTGACCGGAAATCTTTCCCCTTTGATCGGAAATCTTTCCCCTTTGACCAAGAATATTTCCGCTCGAAGCGAAAACTCCGCCCTGGTGTGGGTCGAGGATTCTGGCCGATCGCCGGCGCGGCATGACGCCAGTCTTTCCCGCGTTTCGCGCTTGGCGGTGGGTTCGGGGATACCCATAATCGGCGGTGTTTCTCGGCCCCAACTCTTTCCCCCCAAACCCCTCATCATGCCCGACTACACCATCCCCCGCTGCGAGATCGTTCCACTGGCGGACCGACAGACTTCCCTGCGCGTCGGCGGTGAGGAGAAGACGCGCTGGCATTTCGGCGCCGACTACCCGCGGCCCTTTTTTTTTCCGTGCAACGGCCCTTCCTCCGGGGCGTCGCTGACGCGGATCGGGCATCCGGGGGCGCAGAATCACGATCACCACCGCTCGGTGTGGTTCGCCCACGCGAAGGTCAACGGGCTGGATTTCTGGTCGGAAAACGGGAAAACGCGGATCCGGGAAAAGCTGTGGCTGCGCTATCGGGACGGGGACGAGGAGGCGCTGCTGGCGAGCCTGCTGGGGTGGTTCGATCCGGAGGGGCGCGAGGTTTTGGAACAGGAGATGGTGGCGGCGCTGATCCCGGGGGACGCGGGCGAGTGGTTTCTGGAAACGCAGTCGATTTTCCGTCCGCCGAAGGGCGGCGAGGCGGTGACGCTGGAGGTGTCGAACTTCGGGGTCTTCGCGGTGCGGGTGGCGAAGTCGGTGTCGGTCCATTTCGGCGGGGGAAAAATCGTGAGCAGCGAGGGGATGGAGGGCGAGCCGTCGATTTTCGGCCAGTCGGCGCGCTGGATGGACTACAGCGGCCCGATGGCGAAGATGGAAAAGGACGGCCAACGCGTCGCGGTGACGGAGGGCATCACGTATTTCGATCACCCGGGCAATCCGCGCTACCCCGCCCACTGGCATGTGCGGGAGGACGGCTGGATGGGGGCCTCGCTGTGCCGCAACGAGCCCGTGCCGGTGACGGCCGAGGCGCCGGTGACGGTGCGTTACCTGCTGCATTTCCACCGGGGCGGCGCCGATCTGGCGCGATCGGAGGCGGTGGCGGCGGCTTTCGCGGAGCGCCCGGGATTCGTGGTCGAGGAGGCGACGGTGAAACACCAGCAATACGAGGCGCGCCGGGCGGGGTGAGCCTGGGGGCGGCGTCTTGCCGATCAACGGAGTTGCTTTGGCGGCAATGGCGCGCGAACTTTTCCCCATGAGTTTTACGACGGTGGAAGTCGAAATCGACCATGGTCAACTGGTCGCCCGGGAGCCGCATTTGTTGCCGGAGAACGGTTTGGGGCTCTTGACCATCCTGCGGGAATCGAGCGCGGTTTTGAATGACGCGGCCCGGAAACGGGTCGAATTGCCGCTGGTCCGGGGCGCGACAGGAACCGTGATCGAACCAACGCCGGAGGATTTGGATGCCAGCCTCTGGGATTAGCTTGGTTGACGCGAACGTCTGGCTGGCTTTGGCGGTCGATGTCCACGCGCACCACCGGATGGCGAAAGCCTGGTTCGAATCGCGGAAAGATGACTCCTGCGCCTTTTGCCGAGTGACCCAGATGGCGCTGCTCCGGCATCTCACCAATCGTCTCATCATGGGCGAAGCCAATGTTCTTGGTCAAAAGGGAGCGTGGGAAGTTTACGATTCTCTCGTCAACGACCCACGAGTCGTTTTCGTGACGGAAATGACCGCGATCGACGCTCCGTTTCGCGCCGCGGCGAGCAGTGAATCTCCCCGGCACCAACGCTGGACGGATGCCTACCTCGCGGCTTTTGCCAAGGCCCATGGTTTTTCGCTGACGACACTGGATCGCGGATTTCTGGACTACGGCGATCTCAAGGTGGATTTGCTGATCTGAAAGACGGCCGAACCAAGGGGCCCGGATGCGGCGTCGCGCTCTTGCTTGACGCGGAGGGGCGCCCCATCGGAGGATTGGCAGCGTATTCGCATTCACCGCCAACCTCCGAGTCATGTCCCCGTCAACCCGCCGCCGCTTCCTCAAATCCTCCACCCTCTCCGCCGTGTCCGCCGCCGCCGCCACGGCGCCGGGCATCCTGCGATCGGCGGGTGAGGCCGAGAAAATTCCGCTGGCGATCATCGGTCCCGGCGGGATGGGGATGAACCACGTCCGCACCCTCTGCCAGCGCAAGGACGTGGCCTTTCACTGGGTCGTCGATGCCGACCGCCAGCGGGCCGAGGCGGCGGCGAAACACATCCAGGACACGACGGGTCAGACGCCGAAGATTTCCCAGGACATGCGTCCGGCCATCGAGGACGCGGCGGTGCGGGCCTGTTTCATGGCGACGCCGGACCACTGGCACGCGCCGGGGGCGATTTACGCGGCCGACGCGGGCAAGCATGTCTATGTGGAAAAGCCCTGCTCGCACAACCTGCGCGAGGGGCGGCTGATGATCGACGCCGCCGCCCGCAACCACGTCCGCATGCAGGTCGGCACCCAAAGCCGCGGCACGGCTCATGTGCGGACGGCGATCGAGAAAATCCGCGGCGGCGTCATCGGCGAGGTGCTGATCGCGAAGGCCTGGAACAGCCAACTGCGAAAAAACCACGGGCATCAGCCTTTCACCGAGCCGCCCGCCTCTCTCGACTACGAGATGTGGCTCGGCCCGGCGCCGAAAGTGCCGTTCCGATCGACCTATCACCCGGCGCACTGGCGGTGGTTCCACCACTTCGGAACGGGCGACATCGGGAACGACGGCGTGCACGACATCGACATCGCCCGTTGGGGCCTGGGCGTGACGTCGCATCCGAACCGGGTCACGGCGCTGGGGAGCAAGCTGTTTTTCGACGACGACCAGCAGTGGCCGGACTCGATCTACGCCGGCTTCGAATACGACACCGAAGGCGGGAAGCGGCAGCTTTTCTACGAACAGCGCGACTGGAGCCCCTACGTGCAGGAGGGCCACGAAAACGGCTGCGCCTGGTACGGCACCGAGGGCATGGTGGTCGGCGGCAAGGCGCGCGGCTGGCGGATTTTCGGTCCAAAGAACAAGCTCATCGAGGAAATTCCCGCCAACGGCGTCGATCTCGCGGCGCACCACGAGAATTTCCTCGCCGCCGTGCGCGAAAACCTCGCCGCCGGACCCGGCCGCGACTTGCACGCGAGCATCGAAATTCACCATCTCAGTTCGTCGCTCTGCCACCTGGCGAATATCGCCGCGCGCACCGGCCGGAACCTGCGCTTCGACCCGGAGACGGAAACGATCGCCGGCGACGAGGAAGCCGCCGCCCTGCTGCGCCGCGAATACCGCGAGCACTGGGCGACACCGCGCGGGGTGTGACCCTTTTTCGAGTCCCCTCGCGGTTGACGCCCCCGCTTTCCGGGCGCATCGTCCGCGCTCACCGAACGAAAAATCCACCAACCGAAATCTCTTCCCTCACACGACCATGGCTGATCTCGACGGCACCCAAACCGAAAAGAAGGACAAGGAGTTTTACACCGACACTCCGCAGGAAACGCCCGGTTTTTTCCTCAAAGGCTCGCACCAGTACGATTGGGGCCTGAAAAACCGGCTCTCCCGCGTTTTCAATCCGAAGACGGGCCGCACGATCATGCTGGCCTTCGACCACGGCTATTTCATGGGGCCGACCACCGGTCTGGAGCGGGTCGACCAGACCATCCTGCCGCTGGAGCCGCATTGCGACTGCCTCATGCTGACACGAGGCATTCAGCGCAGCATCATCCCGGCCTCCACGCGGAAAGCCATCGCCCTGCGCGCCTCGGGCGGCACCTCGATGGTGAGCCCGAATGACGAATGGGAGGGCGAACTCGACGGCAAACCCCTCAAGCTTTCCCGGCCCGGCTACGAACCGCTCTCCTACGAGGACACCGCCGTCGATATCGAGGACGCCCTGCGTCTGAACGCCAGCGTGCTCGCTGTGCAGGTCTTCATCGGCAGCCAGCACGAGCGCCGTTCGCTGCAGAACATGACCAAACTCATCGATGCCGCCAACCGCTACGGCATCGCCGTGATGGGTGTCGTCGCCGTCGGCAAGGCCATGGCCCGCACCGCGCAGTATTTCCGCCTCGCCACCCGCATCATGGCCGAGCTGGGCTGCCACATGGTGAAGTGCTACCACACCGACGAGGACTTCGAGACCATCACCAGCTGCTGCCCGGTGCCGATCGTGATCGCCGGCGGAAAAAAACGCCCCGAGCGCGACGCGCTCCAGATGGCCTACGACGCCTGCCAGCAGGGCGCCAGCGGCGTGGACATGGGCCGGAATATCTTCCAGTCCGACGCTCCCGTGCCCATGATGAAGGCCGTGCGCGGCGTCGTTCACGAAGGCATGTCGCCCGACGAGGCCTTCCAACTCTACAACGACCTGAAAAACGCCTGAGCCGCCCCGGGCCACCCCGAACATCGCCTTTCCCCCCATCAAACGCCGCCTCCCGCCGAATCGGGAGGCGGCGTTTTTTTCGTTTGCGACAAAAATCAAAGAAAATCAGCAAACATGTAATTTTTTACTTGAGTTTTTTTACGGTTTTTATAATTTTTACAATAATCTCGAATTTAGTCGCACTCGATTTTTTACCATGAAGGCAGGTTCTCACAGGCGTTCCCGGGGCGAGGCAGTCTCGAATCTCCTCGCCTATCTCGCTGTCAGCGGCGTGTTTGCCTCCCTCATTTACCCCGGCGTGGCCCGATTTATCGACGCCGCGTCGGAGTCGAAGCTCGCCGCCGACGCGCACATCCTGAACCGAGCCGTCTCCGTCTATGTGCAGAATGGCGGAGAAATTCCCGAAGGCCTCTCCATGGGCGAGGCCCTTGAGCGCATTCAAAGCCCGCCGTGGGGACAACCGATCCGCCTCACCTACCACTCCCTGCCGGACACCGACCTTGCGGGCAAAGACGGCGCCACCGCGATTCTCTCGCCCGTCATGCAGACCCAGCGCGAGGCGGAAAAGGGGAAAATTCGCATCCTGTGGAACGAGGCCGTTCGCGGTTTCGAGATCACCGAAATCGGCAAACCGGGCGCCAAGGCGTTCGAACTCGTGCCACGCCGCCTGGAACCGGTCGAGCCCGCCAAACCGGCGGTCCTCGAAGTCACGGAGACGAGCGACACCGACACGCTCTTCGCCCCCTATCGCCATTGAGCGGCGGTCACGGCCGGAAAGCGCCCATTTTCCGGCTTGTCCGCCGACCGGCGGCCGGGACTCAATAGGGTTAGGTCCGTCATCCAACCCTGTTTGGTCCGCCTTCCCGTTGCCGGAAAACCGCCACCCGACGGTTTGAATTTGCCTCGCGGAAGTCGGCATGTATGATGATCGCCCGGTTTCCGAGCGCCGGTCCATCGCTCGCATTTTTCAAACCCAGTAATCCACCGCCCCGCAGACATGCCCAGCAAACCCAAACTTCACAACGCGATGTGGCCCGGCCTGGTCGGGAAAGAAGACGGCACCGATCACCCGCCGATCAGCCTCGATCGCATGCTGGAACTCACCGCCGCCGCCGAAGTCAATGGCCAGAAATACGACGGGGTGGACCTGTTCCTTTTCCACCCGCACACCGATCCCGACGCCAGCGACGACGCCATTCGCGCCATGGCGGACAAGATCGCCGGTCACGGCCTGAAAGTCGGCTCCCTGGTGGCGCCCGTCTGGCCCGGAACGGTCGGCGACTCGGCCATGGGCGACGAGACCGCGCGCGGCAAGTTTGTCCTCGCCGTCGAAAAAGCCTGCCGCATCGCCAGGATTCTCAACGAACACGGCGTCCGCCAATACGGCGTCATCCGCATCGACTCCGCCGACAGCCCGACGAACTGGTCCGCCGATCCCGCCGGGAACACACAGAAAATCGCCGCCACCTTCCGCGAGGCCGCGAAAGTCGCCCAGGACGCCGGCGAACGCCTCGCCGCCGAAGGCGAGATCTGCTGGGCCGGCATGCACAGTTGGAAAGACATGGTCGACCTCCTCGAGGCCGTCGACATGCCCGGCACGGTCGGTTTTCAGGCCGACATGGCCCACACCTACCTCTACCTGCTCGGCTACAACGCCCCCGGGCACGCCCTGCTCGGCGGCGAATACACCGACGAGGAATTTTACGCCGCCTACGAAAAAATGACCGACGCCCTGCGTCCATGGACCATCGATTTCCACGTCGCGCAAAACGACGGAAGCGTCCACGGCACCGGCAGCCACGACAAAACCGGCCGTCACTGCCCGGCGGACGACGCCAACGGCAAGCTCGACATCGTCAAATGCGCCGGCTATTGGCTGAAGGACGCCGCCGCCCGCGGCATCGAACACATCTGCTGGGACGGCTGCATGTTCCCCAACGAAATGCTCGAAACCCAGCAAACCTGGAACACCATCCTCGACGCGATGGTCAAGGTCCGCGACGCCCACGGCTGGGACTGAGCAAATCGACAGGGTTCATTCGGCAAACCGGAAGGCATACAGGTCCGCGTCTCGCAGCGTGACGCGCAGCCGCACCGCTTGGCCTTTCAGCGCGGAAACATCGAGCGCCGGCGCGTCGAATTCGTCGCCATACAGCTCCGGCAACTCCGCCGCGACTCGGCCGTCCTCGTCCAACGCCTCGACCCGGACCGAACCGGCGGCGGATGTCGCGTAGTTGAGCCGCAGCATCGGTCCGCTCACGACGAGCGGTCTCGTGGTGAAGCTCCCGCCTTCGGCGCCCCCGTGCATCGAGGCGAAGCCCTGCCGCCGCACCGTGAGCCGGCGAATGCGATGATCGTCATGACGATAATGCTCGCTGATGTAGAGCGACCACTCCCCCTCCCCGGTCACGACGATGCCGTTCGCCGTCATGTTGCTGCGATCGGTCCAGTTTTTCCGGTCAGGCCCGGGACGCACCCAGGCCTCGAGGAAGGGGCGATCCCAGTGCACCCCGTCGCGGCTCGACATGAACACGGCGTCCGAAACTCCGGGCCCCTCGTGTTCTGGCACCTTCTTTCGCGAGGGCAGAAAACGCTTCGGAAACGAGAGAAAAAGGTGCGGCGCGGTCGGACAGGGCACCGTCGCGGAGGTGTAGAAATGTTCCCACGGAACTCCCTCGGCGTACTCGTGCGGCACGGGCTCGGTCCAGGCGAGGAAGTCCGTCGAGGAGTTGCTCTGGACGGCGCGAACCTTGTTGATGAAAATACGGCTGAAACAGGCGTAGCGATCGCGGGTGACGTCCCAAAACGCCAGGTTCTGCGAATCGAAGGCTCCCTTGGTGATGACCGGCTCGTCCTTCATCTTTTCCCACTGAATCCCATCGGCGGAGGCGAAGGCATACAGCCCGCCCGGCGTCTCGCCCTGGTGCCAGTTTTTTCCGGGCTGCTTCACACCTCCCAGGGCTTTGAAGCGTTGTTCCGGCTTCGCTCGCGGATTCGCGTCGAGAAAGGGCGAGAAATTGTGCGATTCCACGCCGCGCCAGATCACATTGTTGTCCTTCGTCCCGCCCGCCTCGATCAGGCCGAGCTTCGGCCGGGTGAAATGGATGCCGTCGGCGCTCTCGGCGACACAGGTGACCTGGGCATCACTGTGGTCCGAGCCTCCCGACGATCCGCGATAATACATCAGCACCTTCCCGCCATCCTGGATCACGGAGAAATAGGCGCAGGTCTTTCCCTCCCAAGGCTGGTCCGTGGCGAGGACTATCTCGCGTTTCACGGGATCGTGCAGTTTCAGCGCGGCGCCGTTTTTTTCCGCGACGAGATAATCGTCGACAAACAGTTCCCAGCGCGAGCCGAGGTCGATCGGCTCCGCCGCGGGCAGGGCGGGGCTTGCCAGTGTCGACAGGAGAAGGAAGAGGAGGAGGCGTTTCATGGTTGGATTTTGTCGGGAGCAAGTTTCTTGAGCGTGTCGAGGTCCGCACCGGCGGCGCCTGGTTCGGAGGGATGGCCGTCGATGAGGGAGTTTTGCCAGTTGGCGGTTCCGGTGACTTTGAAATCGAGCCCTTCGAAGGTGCAGTCCCTCCCCGCGACCACGGCGCGGGCCGCGACCGTCCCGAGGCGCGGCTCGACAAGGCGGCGAAAGTGGACATTCTCCATCGTCAGGCGGCAGTCGCCGTCCGCCCGCCCGGTCAGCACGAAGGGATTCTGCGCCGAGGAAAGCACGAGCGCGTTCGCCAGCGAATAGCGACCCTCGTCGAGAAAGTAGAGATCGAAACCGACGCAGTCCGCGATGAAGACATTCCGGTAACTTGTCCGCGCCGTGCCGGTGTCGCAGATCCCGGTGCTGTTTCCAATGCTGACGAAGCCGTCGACCCGGTACTGGGCCGACTCGTGGGCGCTGATTCCGTCGTCGCCGCACTCGATCGCGCGAATGTTCTCGAAGACCACCTCCCGACAGTCGCCGTGAATGTTGAACCCGTCGTTGTGGGGATGGATCGCGGTGAGATTCCGGATGACGAGATGCGCGTTGTCGCCGCCGAACTGCACGCCCGCGCTCCGTATCGGCGCGGCGACATTCGCCTCGGCCAGCGATTTTCCGGGAGCGAGTTTCAGGTAAAAAGCGCCGAAAATCTGTTTCGACGGCGGCTTCTCGCGCGCGGGATCCTTCACGAATGTCCATTCGCCGGGCCGGAGGTCCTCGGGTCGCTTCAGCGGTTCGCTGCGCCCCTTCGAAGTGCGTCCCATCAGCCGCATCCCGCCGTCGACGAGAAAGAACCAGCGCGCGATGATCGCGTCGCTCAGATTCGGGAGCAGATCGTCGGCCGCGAAGAGACCCGGCTCCACCTCGCGCCACTGCGCCGGATCGATCGGGTCCGAGCCCTCCAGCGTCGCGCCGTGGCCATCGAGAGTGATCGGTTTTCCCGGTTCGCCGCGCTTGTTGTAAAAGCCCGCGTAGTCGCGATACACCCTGCCCGGCTCGAGATGGATCGTGTCGCCAGGCTGCGCGAGCTTGATGGCGTGCGCGATGGTCGGAACATCCGGCTCGAGGCCGACACGGAGATCGCGGGCCGGCGCGATCGTGGCCGCCGCCAACAGCGCGGCCAGCCACAGCCGGCGAATCGTTCGGCAAAGGCGCGCCCCGTTGAGTTTCCCGTTCATTCCCCAGTCTGGCCGGAAACGGACCGGCGGGTAAAGCGCGCCATCGCGGGATTCGTTCCCGGCGCTTGACGCCCCGCGCCGTCCGCCTTCAGACTGCGGCCCATGCAGCCCGAAGTCGTCGAAGCCCTCCAGCGCACGAATTTCTCCGTCGTCGACGGCGTCATCGTCGCCGTCTACCTTGGCCTTTCCCTGCTCATCGGGATCGCGGTCAAGAAGTACGCCCGCGACATGACCGCCTACATCGGCGCCGACCGGAAGATCGGGACCTGGCTGGGCGTGGCGACCATGCTCGGCACGGAAATGGGGCTCGTGACCGTGATGTACAACGCCCAGAAGGGCTTCGCCGGCGGCTTCGCCTCCTTCCACATCGCCCTCATCGCCGGCGTCAGCACCCTGCTCATCGGCCTCAGCGGATTTATCGTCGTGCCCCTGCGCGAGGCCGGCGTCCTGACCATCCCCGAATACTACGAAAAACGCTTCGACCGGAAAACGCGCGTGCTCGGCGGCGTCATCCTCGCCTTTGCCGGCATCCTGAACATGGGCCTGTTCCTGAAGGTCGGCGCCATGTTTATCGTCGGCGCCACCGGCCTCTCCGCCGAGGGCTGGGCGCTCCCGGCCGTGATGATCACGCTGCTGATCCTCGTCCTCGTCTACACCGCGCTCGGCGGCATGATCAGCGTCATCCTCACCGACTACGTGCAGTTCGTCGTCATGTCCGTCGGCCTCGTCGTCGCCACCGTCCTCGCCATCACCACACTGGGCTGGGAAAACATCTTCGCCACCGTGGAAAATCTCATGGGCGAGGGAGGCTTCAACCCCGTCGCCAAGGACTCCGACTTCGGCTGGTCCTATGTCGCGTGGATGATCGTGACCGCGGGCCTGATTTCCTGCGCGGTCTGGCCGACCGCCGTCAGCCGCGCCCTGACCATGGAATCCACCGCCGCCGTGAAAAAGCAATACGCCATCTCGTCGATCTCCTTCACCATCCGCTTTCTGATTCCCATGTTCTGGGGCATCTGCGCGCTGGTTTACATCGTCGCCACCCCCGAGGGCGCCGACCTGAAGCCGCTCTTCCTCCCCGCCGACGAGGGCGCCGCGCCCGCCATCAGCAATCTCTACGCCATGCCCGTCTTCATGGGCCGGCTCCTGCCGCCCGTGCTGCTGGGCGTCGTCACCGCCGCCATGATCGCCGCCTTCATGTCCACGCACGACAGCTACTTCCTGTGCTGGAGTTCCGTCATCACCCAGGACATCGTGGCGCCGCTGAAAAAGAAGCCCTTCTCCGAAGCCGCGCGCATCCGGCTCACGCGGTTGATTATCTTCGTCATCGGCGCCTACGTGCTGGCCTGGGGCCTTTTCTACAAGGGCGGCGACGACATCTGGGACTACATGGCCGTGACCGGCGCCATCTATTTCAACGGCGCCCTCGCCGTGCTCGCCGGCGGCGCCTACTGGAAACGCGCCAGCCGCACCGGCGCCTTCGCCGCCCTGATCGCCGGTTCGACCGCCATTTTCGGAATGGAACCGGTGCGCAAAATCGTCGCGCCCGGCCTTTCCGGCGCCCAGGTCGGGCTCCTGTCCGTGGTGGCGTCGTTCCTGTTTTTGGTTGTCTTTTCCCTCCTGTGCCCGGATAAAGAACGGAAAGCCGCGTCCCCCGACCCCGAATCGCCATGACCTGGAAACTCCTCTGGAAAATGACGCTCGTGACCTTCGTGTCGCTGTTCCTGCTGATGGCGCTGGCGACCACGATCCTCGGCGCGCTCGACATCCGGCGCCTCTTCCGCCATCTGCGCGGCGACGGCGATTCGCCCGACGACTCAACAGGGTCGGGTCACTGACCTAACCCTGTTGGGTGGATCGAATTTTTCGCTCTTAGGCAATGCGGAAACACCGCTCCAATTTCCGGGGCCGGGCCGGGCCGACCCAGCCAAATCGAATCAATCCTGTTAATCCTGTCAAAAAAGAGTCCATGACCATCGCCCTCTTCGGCGCCTCCGGAAAAATCGGTCGCCACCTCGTTCCCCGCCTGCTCGCCCAGGGACACGACCTGCGCGTCCTGATCCATCGAACTCCACTCGACGGCGACGCCGCCCGGATCGCGCAAATCCCCGGTTCCGTCACCGACGCCGCGGCGGTCGACACTGTCGTCGCCGACGCGGACATCGTGATCCAGATGGCGACGACGAAGGAAGATCCGGCGACTTTTTTCGACGTGGCGCTCAAGGGCCTCTTCCACATCCTGGAAGCCTGCCGGCGCCATCGGCCGCGGCAGTTCATCCTCCTCGGCGGCGACGCGGCGAAGGGCATCTGGTTTTACCCGCACCCGAAACCGATCGCCGAAACCGACCCGAACGTGGCCTACCCAGGTTACTACGCCTTTTCCAAGGCAGTCGAGGAAACGATGACCGAGCAATACCGGCATCAATACGGACTCGTCACCACGATCCTGCGTTCCTCCTGGGTCTTCGAGAAAGATGACCTGCTCAACCATTTCTCGCTGCTGAAAAATGTCGATCCCGCCGAGAGAGGCCACGGCTTCGGCGAACCCTCCGAGGCCACACTCGATCTCGTCCGCGCCGGGCGCGAGCACCTACCCATCCTGCTAAACCTCGACGGCGAACCGCTCCGGCGCCACATCGTCCACATCGAGGATGTCCTGCACGCCTTCGACCGCCTGATCGACAACCCGGCGGCCTTCGGAGAGGACTTCAACATCGCCGGCCCCGCCGCCTTCGATTACCGGAGCGCCGCCGCCTGTCTGTCTGAAAAGACCGGGCTGCCCACCGTCGAAATCGCCTGCCCGGATTATCACAGCTTCAAAATCGACATCCGCAAGGCCCGCCGGACCCTCGGTTACGACCCGCAAAACGATTTTCCGATCATGGCCGACAAGGCGATCGCCTTCCGTGCGGGCGACGCGGCGTGATCGCATTTCTTGACAAGAATGACGGGATTTTTTTCGATTTCTTTTTACCCTACCGCCCATGACCCGACATTTTCATCACATCGGCCTGCCGACCGACGATCCACAGCCCGGCGAAACCTACGTCGCCGAAACCAAGGTTTGGGTGACCCGGCCGGAGAAACATCCCTATCGCGTCGAGTTCCTGCGTTTCGAACCCGACTCGCCCGTCACCGGGCCGGTCCGCGACTTGCCGCACGTGGCCTTCCGCGTCGACGACATCCACGCGGCGCTCGAGGGCGAGGATGTCATCATCGAACCCTTCGCGCCAATGGACGGACTACTGGTGGCGTTTTTTCTGAAGGACGAAGCCGTTTTCGAATACATGCAGTTCCGCGAGGGCGCCACGGAATTCAGCGACTTGCAGGAGTAATCGCCCGCCCCATAGGAATCGATGAAAGAAATCCCAACGGGATTTTGGAGAAGAGCCCAGGGTTGCCGGCAGGCTACCCTGGGACCAACGGTGATAGCCCCGGCAGAACCTCGAAGAGGTTCCGGAGTCGTTGGGCTGGGTTCGAACCGTTCCGCATGCCCTTCAGGCTTGTCTCTTAATCAAGCCATTCGAAGCCTGGGGCTCTCTCGAACCCCAGGCTATGATCCAAAACACCTTCGGCGTTTTCCATCGAACCGAATCTAAAAATTCTGGTCAACCACCATGAAAGACAAAGTCATCATCGTCACCGGCGGCACCTCGGGCATCGGGGAGGCCTGCGTCCGCCTGTTCGCGGAGAAAGGCGCGCGCGTCATGGCCGCGTCGATTCAGGACGAGGCCGGCGCGGCGCTCGAAGCCACGCTGCGCGACTCGGGACATGAAGTGCGCTTCCGGCACTGCGACGTCTCCGACGAGGCCAGCGTCCAGGCGCTGGTCGCGGCCGCCGCCGAGGAGTTCGGGCGCGTCGACGCGGTCCACTGCAACGCCGGCGTCTGGGGCAAGGGGCTGGTGACCGATTTCACGACCACCGATTGGGAAAAGCTGATGGGGGTGAACGTGAAAGGCGCCTTCTGGACCGCGAAGCACAGCATTCCCGTCATGGAACGCAACGACAATGGCGGCGTTTTCCTCGTCACCACCAGCGTCGCGGCCCACGTCGGCTTTCCCGCCCACGCGCTTTACTGCGCCTCGAAGGCCGCGCTGGAGGCCCTCGTCCGCTGTCTCGCGGTCGATCATGCCGGGAAAATTCGCGCCGTCGGCGTCTCGCCCGGCACCATCGACACCCCCATGTTGGCCGCCAGTTGCCAGGGGTGGAACGCCCCGGTCGCGGAACTCTACGCCCAGGTCGAGCAGAAAATCCCGGTGCGCCGTCTCGGCCAGCCCGAGGACATCGCCAAGGCGGCCGCGTTTCTCATCGGCGACGACGCCGCCTATGTGAACGGGACAATCCTGACGCTCGACGGCGGAACGATGGCGCTGCCGCCGTGGTGAGGTGAAGAAAGCACTCCACGATTCACCCTGACGTGAATGGGCCTGGATCTCGTTGAACTCGTGATGGAAACCGAAGAAGTCTTCGGCATCGAAATTCCGGACGAAGAATGCGCGAAGATGTTTTGCCCGCGCGACATGATCGATCACATTTTTTCGCGAATTGGGCGACCGGATGGAAAGACACCAGCGCTGAAGTTTCGAGCTTTTTCACGTTTTCGAAATGCCTGTCTCAAGGCCGGTTTCGGATCTCGAAAACGAATCAAACCTTCGACCGAATTGGTCGAATTGTTTCCGAGAAAGCGCCGAAGACGCGGCTGGCAAAGGGTCGAAGATTCCTATCTGCCCCCGAAAACTCATTGGCCAAGCCTTCAACGCCCAACAGCACTGAAAGTGGCCATTTTGATCCTTTCCTTAGGAGGAGCCGTCTTCTTGCCGCGGTGGATGCTTCCAAACTCAGACAAAATATTCTTCTTCATTCCCACGATCCCCATCGGAATCTCAGTCGTTTTTACGGCGCTGACCCGTTCCCTCCGAAGCGAATTCCCCCCTCATCTCAAAACCGTTGGCGACCTGGTCAATCTCCTCACCGACTCTCACCCGTTCCTGTTCGTTGGCGGGGACGACGCGATCACTCGGGAGCACATCGCGGATCAAGTGAGAGCAATCACTATTCGCTACTGCAAACCCGAAGATTATTCGGAAGATGCCGGTTACGTCAAAGATTTGGGTCTCGATTGAATTCCGCCCCGCCGCATTCCCACAATCATCCGATCTTCACCACCTCACCCGTCCGGGCCGATTCCTCGGCGGCGAGGCAGGCTCGCACCGCTTCGCGGCTTTCCTCGGGGGTGATGACGGTGGGGCGATCGCCTTTGACGATGCCGTTGACGAAATATTCCAGCTCGTCGCGCAGCGCGCCCCGGCATTCGCCGCGCTGGTCGGGCCAGTAGGTCGTGTCCGGACAGCGCGAGCCGTCCCTGTCCACGATCATGAGATTCGGATGGGTGTCGTGAATGGAAATACTGCCCTCGGTACCGACGATCTCCAGCCGCTCGTCGATCTGGAACGGCGTGGTGTCGGGCAGGCACCAGACGGACTCGAGGATGCAGGAGGCGCCGCTCTCGAGGCGATACATCACCTGGCCGAGGTCGGGATGGGCGTGATCGCGAAATTTCACCGTCTGAGCATAGACGGAAACGGCGCGCGATTCGCTCATCCAGAACATCAGGTCGGTGTCGTGGACGCCATCGCCGATGATGGGGCCGATCTTGTCGAGCACGCTGGCGCCGACCCAGGCCGGCAGATTGCGGCGCGCGTACATGGAGATAATCCGACCCACGCGCCCCTCGGCGACGGCCTGTTTCGCGGCGGCATAGCGCGGATTGAAACGGCAGATGTGCCCGACCATGAAATGGCCGCTCGCGGCCTTGGCGGCCTCGACGATGGCGTCGCAGTCGGCCACGGTGGAGGCCATCGGTTTTTCGAGAAAGACGTGCTTTCCGGCCTTGAGCGCGGCCACGGCGGGCTCCACATGCTGGTCCCACATGGTGGTGATACTGACGGCCTCGATCTCCGGGTCGGCCAGCATCTCGTCGTAGCTGGAAAAGCGTTTCGCCACGCCAAAACGGTCGCCGACCTCGTTCAGCCGCGACTCGGTGCGGGTGCAGACCGCGTGAAGATCGACTTGAGGCAGCGCCGAGAGCGCCTCGCCATGTTTTTCCCCGAACCAGCCGAGGCCGATGACTCCGTATTTGACCTGTCGCATGGCCTTGAAAAAAGCCGGTTTTGGACGGGATGAACAGGATTTTCTGCTACGGATTTGCCTCCTTTGACGAATCCTTTCCGGATACCGCTTCCGGTCTGGCCTCGACCTTTTTCATGCGATCGGCGGTGACCTGCTCAACGGCTTTGAGCCCGCCGGTTTCCTCCGCGATCTCTCCCCGGGTCTCCGTGCGTCCGGCCTGGCCGAGCGCGGCCTCGCCCTTTTCCATCGGCCGGGAAAGCGCCGCGACGACCGGCTCCGGCGCCCCCTCCCACAAGGTCCCCTTGCCGAAATTCGACGCGTATAGGTGCGTCAGCGACCGAAGTTGCGGTTCGCGATCCGGATCGGCGGCGAGCAGAAGGATGGCCCGTTCCATCGCCATTCGCGAAACGCCAGGATCGGTGGCGGCATTGAGCGAGTAGGCGGCGGCGAAGGCGATGAGAGCCTCGGGAATCCTGTCGAGGGCCTGAAGGGCCATCCCGGACAAATAAGCCAGCTCGATTCCCTGCCCGGAAGTCCCGGAAAAGGCGACGTCCTCTCGCAGCCGGTCCCCGATCTCCATCACCTTTGCCCAATCCTCCCGCCCCGCGGCGGCCCACGCGTCCAGCACGGGCGGCAGGGGCAGGTCGGCGGCGGGCAGCCATTCGGTCTCGATCTTGCCAAGGTTTTTCGCCACGCCGGCGGCGTCCCCGAGGCGGCGCCGGCACTCGACGAGCCGCCGCTGGGCGAGCGATGCGTAGTTTCCGGGCGACGGATAGCCGGTTTTCGGATCGCCCCTCATGCCGGCGACCTTTTCGAAAAGCGGCGCGGCGTCCGCGTAGCGGCCGAAGTCGTAGGACTGCTGCGCCTTCGTCCACTCCTCGAATTCGGGCCACTTGATGGCGTCGATCTGGGCGTAAAACATCTCGATGGACTGCGAGGCGCCGGGCGCCTTGAACGTGATCGAATCGCGATCGTGGCTCACCGCGAGGGCATCGACCACGCCGCCGTTTTTCAGGCGAATCGTGACCTGCATTTCCTGCGCCGCGGCGGGCAGGGTAAACGCCGCCGCGAACAACATCGGTGAAAAAATCCAGCGCACCCCGCGATGGTGTCAGGAACGGAGCGAAAGGTCAAGACCGCGTGGCTCGCCTCGCCAACCCAACAGGGTATGGTCGCGGACCCAACCCTGTTGGGTCCGAAAACATCTCACGCGCCGCTTTCCTTGCGAAAAACGACGGCGCCGCCTTCGACGTCCGCGGTGACGGTGTCGCCTTCGAGAAACTTGCCCTCCAGCAAATCCAAGCTCAGGGGGTCGAGCAGGCGTTTCTGGATGACGCGCTTCAGCGGGCGGGCGCCGTAGGCGGGATCGTACCCCTCGCCGGCGAGAAGGTCCATGGCGGCGGGGCTGAGGTTCAGCGTCAGCCCCTGTCTGGCGAGGCGTTTGCGGACGCGGTCCACCTGGATGGTCACAATCCGCCGGAGGTCATCCTCGGACAGTCGGTCGAAGATAATGGTCTCGTCGACCCGATTGAGGAACTCCGGCCGGAAATGCCCGCGCAAGGCCGCCAGCACGAGGGCTTCGCGCTGCTCGGGATTCGACTCGGCCATGATGTGTTCGCTGCCGATGTTGCTGGTCATGATGATGACCGTGTTCTTGAAATCGACCGTGCGTCCCTGGCCGTCGGTGATTCTGCCATCGTCCAGCACCTGAAGCAGGACGTTGAAGACGTCGGGGTGCGCCTTTTCGATCTCGTCGAACAGCACGACGGAGTAGGGCCGGCGCCGGACGGTCTCGGAAAGCTGGCCGCCCTCCTCGTAGCCGACGTATCCGGGCGGCGCGCCGATGAGGCGGGCGACGGCGTGCTTTTCCATGTATTCGCTCATGTCGACGCGGATCATGGCGTTCTCGTCGTCGAAGAGAAACTCGGCCAGAGCGCGGGACAGCTCTGTCTTGCCGACGCCGGTGGGACCGAGAAAGAGGAAGCTGCCGATGGGCCGGTTCTCGTCCTGCAATCCGGCCCGGGCACGGCGCACGGCGTTGGAGACGGCTTTGACGGCGAGTTTCTGGCCGATGACGCGGTCGCCGAGGCGATCCTCCATGTGGACGAGCTTCTCCTTTTCGCCCTCCTGGAGGCGGCTAACGGGGATGTGAGTCCACGAGCTGACGACCTGGGCGATGTCTTCCTCGGTGACTTCCTCCTTGAGGAGGCGGCTGGCGCCCTGCATGTCGCCGAGTTTGGCGGTGGCTTCGGCGAGGCGTTTTTCGAATTCGGGAAGGCGGCCGTATTGAATCTCGCTGGCGCGGCCGAGGTCGCCCTCGCGCTGGGCGCGCTCGAGTTCGCTCTTGAGCGATTCGATCTGTTCCTGGACGGCGTTGGCGTCGTCGATGACGGCCTTTTCCGCGAGCCACTGGGCGCGGAGCGCGTCGGTTTTTTCCTTCAGATCGGCGACTTCCTTTTCGACCTTGCCGAGGCGTTCCTTGCTGGCGGCGTCCTTTTCCTTGGCGAGAGCCTGTCGCTCCATTTCGAGCTGCATGCCCTGGCGCTCGAGTTGGTCAATCTCGGTGGGCAGGCTGTCGAGTTCGATCTTGAGCCGCGAGGCGGCTTCGTCGACGAGGTCAACGGCCTTGTCAGGCAAAAAGCGGTCGGAAATGTAGCGGTCACTCAGCGTGGCGGCGGCGACCAGCGCGCTGTCCTGAATGCGGACGCCGTGATGGACTTCGTAGCGTTCCTTGATGCCGCGCAGAATCGCGATGGTGTCCTCGACGCTGGGCTCGGAGACCATGACGGGCTGGAAGCGGCGCTCGAGGGCGGCGTCCTTCTCGATGTGCTTGCGATACTCGTCGAGCGTGGTCGCGCCGATGGTGCGAAGCTCGCCGCGCGCGAGCTGGGGTTTGAGCAGGTTCGAGGCGTCGACCGCGCCCTCGCTGGCCCCGGCGCCGACGATGGTGTGCAATTCGTCGATGAAGAGAATGATCTGTCCTTCGCTGGAGGTGACCTCTTTGAGAAAAGCCTTGAGCCGGTCCTCGAACTCGCCGCGATACTTGGCGCCGGCGATCATGGCGCCGAGGTCCATGGCGATGAGGCGCTTGTTTTTCAGCGAATCCGGCACATCGCCACTGACAATGCGGCGGGCGAGCCCCTCGGCGATGGCGGTCTTTCCGACGCCGGGTTCGCCGATGAGGACGGGGTTGTTTTTTGTGCGGCGGCTGAGTATCTGCATCACGCGGCGGATTTCCTCGTCCCGGCCGATGATGGGATCGATGTCGCCGCGCCGGGCGATGGCGGTGAGGTCGGTGCCGTATTTTTCGAGGGCCTGGTATTTGCCCTCGGGATCCTGATCGGTGACGCGCTGGCTGCCCCGGATGGAGGCGATGGCCTCGGCGAGCGCTTTCTCGTCAACGCCCGCCTTTTTCAGGATCGCGGCGGCCTCGGACTTGCCGTGCTTGACCAGGGCGATGAGAAAATGCTCGACGCTGGTAAAATCGTCCTTCAGCGCTTTTCGCTGTTTCTCGGCCTCGTTGAGGACGTCGCGGAGATCGCCGGCGAGGTAGGTCTGGCCGCCGGCGCCCTCGACGCTGGGCTGGCGGTCAAGCCAGGCTCGGAGTTCACGGTCGACGCGGTCGGGATCGGCGCCGATTTTCGCCAGCACCGGGCGGGTGACACCCTCGCCTTGCTCGAGAAGGGCGAGCAGCACATGGGCGGTGTTGAGTTCGGCGTGTCCTTTTTCCGAGGCGAGATTCTGGGCGCGCTGGAGGGCCTCCTGAAACTTCAGGGTAAACTGATTGGGATTCATGGATGGGATGTATGGATGGTTATGAACAGGCGGGGCGAAACCCCGGAATTTTCGGGCAACAATTTATCGAATGATGCGACCGCTCCCGAACGGGCGATCAACGATATAGACCGCGGACGCCGAAAAACGTTCATCCAAAAGGCGTCGCCTCACGGGTCGAGCAGTTCGCCCCAGGACTTCCGGCAGTAGGTCCGGCGAAACAGCCACAGACCCGCGAGGACGACCGCGAAATAGAGCCACCACCAGCTCACCGCCTCGGCGAAAACGCGCCCGCTCAGGGCGTCCCGCGCCCCGGTGCCCGCGGAACCCGGGGGCGGCGCGGCCGCTTCGGAAGCGCCGAGTTTTTCGCGCAAAATCCCGGTCTGCAACCCGTAGATCCACGTCACCAGCCCGTAGGAGAGATTCATGGTCAGCCCGCGAAAACTGAGCACGGTGGCGCGGTTTTCCGAATCCGTGACGCGGTTCAGGTAATTGGACAGAAAAAAATGCAGCAACCGCATCGCGAGCCAGAATCCCGGCAAAAACAGCACCGACCAGTGGCGGACCGGAAAGGCCAGGCTCACCAGCGGCACGAAAATCAGGGCGGTGAGCAGGCGAAAGTTGAAGTCCGGCCCGTGCCGAGCCATCAGCCGCGCCCCGACCGTGGCGGACAGGATGCCCGTCAGGGAACCCGCCACGCTGATGACCCCGAACCACCGCGGCTCGTAACCGATCGTCTCCAGCCACAGGGAACCGACCGTGTAGTAGAGCCGCACGATGCTGTCGTAGAAAAGACCCACCAGGATGAGCATCAGCGCCGCCGGCGTGCGAAGTATCCAGCCGCCCGCCGCGAAGGTCCGCCGAAAACTCCGCCGAACCGAAGCCGGAAGCGGCAAGTCGCATTTCGGACGCATCGAGGCCGGCTCGCGGAAGCGCAGCGCGGTAACCAGCGTCGCCAACGCCATGCCGAAGGTGAGATAGATGGGAAATTTCAGCGTTTCCGATTGGGTGAAACGGCGCTCGCTTCCCAGCCAGCCGGACACGGCGTTGACGACATCGGGATCGTAAACCGCCGCGCCGATCAGAGTCACGGCGATGAAGCCCACCGACTGCCACTTCATCAGTTGTACCGTCAGCCGGGACCACAGTGTGTCCCGCCGCCCCGCGTCCAGCGAATCGTAGGCCAGCGCCTCGTCCGCCCCGCTCGCGGCGGCCTCGGCGGCTCCGGAAATCACGCGATTGACGCAGAAAACGAGGAACAACACCCCGAGCGCCCGTTTTCCGGCCTCGGGATCGGCGGCGGCCAGCGCCGGATCGATCACCGGCATGGCACAGAGCACGAGCATCTCGATCACCATCAGCACCGCCGCGGAGATGACCAGGGTGCGCCGTCCGAGCTGATCGGCCAGAGCGCCCGAGGGCACCTCCAGCAGCACGATGGACACGGCCCACGCGACGTTCAACCAGGCGAACTGCGCCGCGTTCAGCCCGAAGTCGAGAAACAGAATCGCGTAGACCGGATAGTAGAAACGGCAGTTGAAAAAGATGCGGAACCAGATGAAAAGCCGCGGATTGGCGGTGGTGTTGTCTTCGTCTGGCGGTCGCTCGGGCATCGGGAGCCCCGACCCTACACGACGCGCCGTCCTTCGCCCCGGAAAAAAGGCCCGTCGCGCGAGAGCGACAGTGTGATAGCGTGGCCCGGTTCATGATCGGTCGCCTCGCCAGTTTTCTCGCGCCCCGCCACCGGACGGAGGCGATTTTCACCGCCGGTCTTGCCGCCGCGGGTGTGGCGGGCATCTGGGCGCTCGCGGAGCTATCCGGCACGGAAAGCTGGCGCGCGCTGGGAAACTGGTTCCGCGTTCTCGACGGGGAGGTGGTGCCGAAAATGAAGACCCCGCAATACGTTCGCGGCGGCCTGACCCTAACGGCCATCCTGTGGATCGCGATCCCCCTGCTGTTGCTGGCGACGCGGCGAGCGTGGTGTTTCGATTCGCCGGCCGCGCCGGAAAAAGACGGCCGGCGACCCTTTCCGCGCCGCTTTGCGCTGGGCCTGGCGCTGATCGTGCTCCTCGCCGCCGGCCTGCGCTGGCCGCGGCTCGACCTGAGCCTTTACAACGACGAAGCCGACGCCTTCCGCTCCGTGATCGCCGGGTCCTTCGACGGGCGGAGCTTCGAGGAAATGGAGAGGAACGGTCTCGGAGCGTTTCGGCGGGCGAAATGGAGCGACACCTTCTGGAACAACCGGCTGGGAAACAACCACGCGCTGTTCAGCGTGCTCGCGCGCCTCGGGTACGACACGTGGAAGCGCGCCGCCGGCGGCGTCGACGGCCAGGTGCGCGAGTGGCCGCTGCGGCTCCCTCCCCTGCTCGGCGGACTGGCGTCGATCGTGCTGGTGGGCCTGCTCGGAGCGGAAATCTCCGGGCGTCACCGCACCGGACTGTTGGCGGCCGTCTTTCTCGCCCTGCATCCCTGGCACCTGCGTTTCTCGACTGAGGCACGGGGATACGGCCTGTTTTTCGCTTTCGCCGCCCTGACTTTGCTGTGCCTGATCCGGGCCGTTCGAGGCGGCCGCTGGAGCTGGTGGTTCGGCTTCGCGCTGGCGGAGACGGGGTGCCTGTGGTCTTATCTTGGTTCGCTCTATTTCCTGGTGGCGCTGAATGTGGCCGCCCTGGCGCTGATGACGGCCGAAACGCTCCGAAACGGCTCGGGACTCGACAGGGTATGGTCCCGGACCCAACAGGGTTGGGTCTCCTCGAACCTGATCGGGGCCATGCTCAGCCTGCTGGCCATCGCCCCCCTGCTGCCGCTGCTGACCCTCTCGGTGACGACGAACCCGACCTTCCACGCGGGCGTGCCGCCGAGCCTGTCCCGGAATATCCTGATCTACTCCGCGCTGGGGATGCCCTGGCACGACGAGGACGCCACCAACCCCTACAATCCGGCCCTTGAAAAATGGTCCACCGATCCGTTGACGCTGGCCGCGCTGACCCTGGTCGCGGTCCTGTTTTTCGCCGGTTGGTGGTGGATGTGGCGCCGGAGTCCCGAGCGTTTCGGCGCCCGGCTGGCGGCGATCGTTCCCTTGGCCGCCTTCGGCCTGCAATTTGCGGCGGGCGAGTTCAAGGGAGCGGTGTTTTTCTCGTGGTACGCGAGTTTCCTGAGTGTCTTCGCCGCCTTGACGCTGGCGATGGGTGTGGAGGCGCTGGTTTTTCGGGGGAAAAAATCGCCGCCCCCCCCGGAGAGAGCCGTGAGTCGGCGACGGCGTTTCGTGGTTTACGGTCTCGTGGCGCTTTTCGCGGCGGGAACGGCCCGGACGACGGCGCGCTATCGGGCGGTTTCGAAACAGGCGCTCAAGCCGGCCGTGGTGGAGATCCGGGGCGGCACCTATCCTTTCTCCGAAGCCCAGATGAAACCCATGGTCATCGGCTGGTGGACCGGCGCGAATCTCTACGACCCCTACCTGCGCGTGTCGCATCAATTGGACCATTTCCAATCGCTCATCGCCCGAGCCCGGCGCGAGGACAGGCCGTTCTACTATGTTGTCGGGATGAAAGGAGCGGCGCGGGCGGAAAATCCGGCGCTCATGGACTTCGTCGAGCATTCGGGGGTCTTCCGCATCCTGCGGGAGTTTCCGGGACTGGAGGAGGAACAGTTTCGGACCACGATTTTCGAACTCAAGGCCGCCGAAGCGGCGGGAAACACCCCCGAAAAAAACCCGTGAAGCCGGTTGCGCGGCGACGGGGTTTGCTGCTAGGATTCGGGTTTTCGTGGCCTATGCCGACATCGTCCTTCGCGGACGACAAAAGCATGGGAATGAATCCATCGTGAGAAACAGGCGCCAACATCGGGGAGACACAGGTTCGGCTTTCGCCGGAGCCGCGCTATTCGCGTGGAGTCTGGTCCTTTTTTCCGCCACCGCGCCGGCATTCGCCCAGGACAGCGACAGGGGCGGATCGGGCGCCGACACGACCTCCGGCATCGCCGCGCGCCAGGCGATGGAGCGCCAGGAAACCGTCAAGAAGGCGCAGGACCTCCTGACCGCGGCGGAATTTGCCCGGGCGGACGGACGGAACGAGGAAGCGGTGCGCCAATACCTCACCGCCTACCGCATGCTGCCGGCGGTCCCGGCGACTCAGGCGTTGCGGGATTCGATTTTCAAACGCCTCCAGCAGGGATCCAAAGCCTACGCGGAGGAACTGATCGCCAAGGCCCAGTGGAAGGAAGCCGCGGCCGCCCTCGACCAGGTCATGTCCGAGGCCCGCGACAGCGGCGTTTCTCCCGGCGAAATCGACCCCGGCGTCCGCCAATTGCTCGCCCAACTCAAAAGCGACGATCATTTCAACAAGGCGATGACACCCGAGCACCTGCAGAACGTCGACAAGGTCGAGAAACTGCTGCGCGAGGCCAACGGCGCCATCGAGATCGCCGCCTTCGACAAGGCCCGCGACCGTTTCAACGCCGTTCTCAACATCGACCGCTACAACTCCGCCGCCCGCCGCGGCCTGGAGACGGTCGAACGGATGATCGCCGAATACGACGAGATCGCCCGCTCGCAGACCCGGAGCACGATGCTGCGCGAGGTCGCCGGGCAATGGGAGTCCCCCGTGCCCAACCTGCTCAACCCCGGGGCCGGGGCGGGCTTCAGCGACGCCACCGCGGGCAGCCAGAAGGCCTCCCTGCTCTCGAAACTGCAAAACATTTTCATCCCCCAGGTGCAGTTCGAAAGCACTCCGCTGGAGACGGCCATCGAGTATCTCACTCAGGTTTCCCAGCAACTCGACACCCAGGAAGGCGATCCCAACCTGCGGGGCGTGAACATCGTGATCGATCCGCAGACCGGCGGCGACAACACCGACCTGCTGCAGCGTCCCGTCACCCTGCAACTGAACAATGCCCCGCTGGGCGATGTTCTCGGCTACGTCACCCGGCTGGTCGGCATGAAATACAAGGTCGATTCCTTCGCCGTCACCATCATCCCCCTCTCCTCGCAGGACGATGTGGCGCTGCAAACGCTGACCTTTCGTGTTCCCCCCGGTTTCATGACCAATGAGCAGGGCGCCGGAGGGGGAGCCGGCGCCGCGGCCGCCGATCCCTTCGCGGCTCCCCAGGACGCCGGAGCGGGTGGAGGCACACTGGTCAAGCGCCTCACGGCCCGCGAGGTGCTGGAATCGCGCGGCGTGACCTTCCCGCAGGGAGCGGTGGCGAATTTCAACCCCGGCACCGGGATGCTCATCGTCAAAAACACGCCGGACAATCTCTCCCTGGTCGAAACGCTGATCCAGAATTCGAAGGACTCCGGCGCCAAGCTGGTGAAAGTCGACGTGAAAATCATCGAGACCAGCGAGCGGACGCTCAACGAACTCGGTCTCGACACCCTCCTCGGCCAGGCCAACCTTCCCGGCAGCAACAAGGTTTTCACCTCCGGGGGCACCTACGGAAACCAAAATTCGCCCGACAATTTCCAGGATTTTTCCCTGCGGGATCCCACCGGGACGCCAATCGGGAATTTCCCCATCACCGGCGGCCTCCGCAGCGGCGACACGAACACCACGCTGAGCATCGACGATGTCATCAACCGCGACAATCCCACCGCCACCTCAACCGGCTCGCATGCGCCCGGGGTTTTCAGCGTCGCCGGGGCTTTCACCGATCCGCAGTTTTCGACCATCATCCGCGCCCTGAATCAGAAAAAAGGGGTCGATCTGCTCTGTTCCGCCGGCGTGCTCACTCGGCCCGGCGAACGCGCGGTCATCAAGCAGGTTCGCGAATTCATCCACCCGACCGAATACGATCCGCCGGAAATTCCCAACCAGATCGCAGGTCCGAATCTTTTCATCGTCGATCTCATCACCGGAAACGTCTTTTCTCCGCCGTCCGGCACAATCGCCGCCACTCCCGCCAATCCCGCCGCCTTCGAGACCCGCGAACTCGGCAAGGTTCTTGAAGTCGAGCCCATCATCGGTCCGGACAATCTCACTGTGGATCTCAACCTGACCGTGGACATGAGCGATTTCGTCGGTTTCGTGAATTATGGATCGCCTATTGTCGGCCGGCAGGAAATTCAGACCGGGTTTGTGCTATTCCCGCCGTTCTTCCTCACCACCACCGTGACCGCCGAGGTCACCGAGAACCGCATTCTCATGCCCGTCTTCGACGCGACCAAGGAAACCGCCACGGTGCAGGTTTACGACGGCCAGACCATCGCCATCGGCGGCTTGATGGGCGAGACGGTCGACAAGGTTCAGGACAAGGTTCCCGGCCTCGGCGATCTGCCCGTCGCCGGGCGGCTTTTTCGCAAAACCATCGACGAGCGCTTCAAGCGCGCGATCGTGATTTTCGCGACGGTTCGCATCCTCGATCCGGGCGGGCAGCCGATCAACGATTTCTCGAATCTCGACACCGGCCAGGCGGTCAACTGACCCGGTCCCTTTCCCGATGGAATCTCCCCGCTCAGCCGGCTCGGCGCCCCGTATCCTCCCGCTGGAGGCCGGCGACCACTGGTGGTGCGCCTGCGGGCTTTCCGATCATCAGCCGATGTGCGACGGCGCGCACAAGGGCACAGGCCACGGTCCCGTCAAATTCAAACTCGACGAGCCCAAAACCGTCGCCTTGTGCCTCTGCAAACGCACCGCCACCCCGCCCTTCTGCGACGGCTCGCACGCGCGACTTCAAGGCTGACTCAACAGGGTATGGTCGCCGACCCTACCCTGTTGAATTGCCCGCCTTTTTCGGCGATCGATTCGTAAGGCCCGGCTCCGCGTCAACGTCCCAGTCACCGACGCCGAAGCCATCGGCTCCCAATGCGCCCTTGCATGGGACCGGAGCCCGGTTTTCACTCCTTTTCCCCGCCGAGGGAGATTCTGGAAAGGTCCCTCGCACCGTCCCGTCACCTCATATCCTCCGTTTGTTTTTCAATGAAAGGATTCCCGATCTTCGCCGCGATCCTGTTGGGCCTTGGCGTCGCCCCGTCACAAGCGCCGGCCGCGCCGGTCCGCGACAATTCGGTGGAGGCCGAATTGATCGCCGACGTCACCGCCGTCCAACCGGGCGTGCCCTTCACCGCCGCGCTGCGCCTGAAAATCGATCCGACCTGGCACACCTATTGGCGATTCACCGGGCAAACTGAGGACGGCCTCGACGCCGGACGACCCACCGGCCTCAAATTGACCCTGCCGGACGGGTTCACCGCGGGCGAGTTGGAATTCCCCTATCCTCACCGCTTCCCGGTCGATTTCGGCGGCTACAAGGTGGTCGGATTCGGCTACGAAACCGAAGTCATTCACCCGATCCGGATTACGCCGCCCGCCACGCTCGTTCCAGGACTGCCGGTCACCCTCGTCGGCGAAGCCTCCTGGGTGGCCTGCGATCCGAACACCTGCATTCCCGGAAAGGCGACGCTTTCCCTTATCCTGAACGTTTCCACCACTCCCGCGCCGCCGTCCCCACGGGCGGCTGTCATCGCCGCGGCCCGGGCGGCGGTTCCGAAAACTCCCGGCGACTGGAAAGCGGAAGTCTCCGCGCGCGGCGACCGGTTGGTGTTTTCGATCCGTCCCCCCGACCCGGCGACTCTGCCGAAATCGGCGGAGGGCCTTACTTTTTTTGTCGAAAAACTCAATGTGCTCGACGTGTTCGCGGAGCAAAGCGCCGAAATCCGAGACGGAACCCTGGAACTGACCGTGCCGCGAAGCGCCTCCCTTCAGGAGGCTCCGTCGTCGATCAAGGGCACGCTCGTGTCCGAATCGGGCACCTTTGGCCCGTCGCTCGGCAAGGCCGTTTCGCTGGATGCGACCTTCATCGGCGAACTCGGCACCCTGTCCGCTCCCGCTCCAGACCCGGCGCCGACCGGAGAACCTTCCGTTTCCGCGAGCGAATCCACCGCCACGGCGCCCTTCGGCGGCGGCCTGCTCGGACTGCTGCTCGGGGGTTTTCTCGGCGGCATCATCCTGAATATCATGCCCTGCGTCTTCCCGGTGATCTCGCTGAAGGTGCTGAACTTTGTCCAGCAGGCGGGTGAGGATCGGCGCAAGACGCTCATCCACGCCGCCGTCTTCACCGCCGGGGTGCTGGTGTTTTTCTGGGCGCTGACGGGGGCGCTTCTGGGGCTCCGGGCCGGCGGCCGGGAGCTGGGCTGGGGCTTTCAGTTGCAGGACCCGCGATTTGTCGTCGGTCTGGTGGTGGTGATGGTGCTGGTGGCCCTGAGCCTCTTCGGGGTGTTCGAAATCGGCACGGGACTGACCGGTGCCGGCGGTTCGCTGGCGCAGGCCTCGGGGTACGCGGGGAGTTTCTGGACCGGCGCGTTGACCGTGTTGCTGGCCACGCCCTGCACGGCGCCGTTCATGGGACCGGCCATCGGGTTCGCGCTCGGGCAGCCGGCGGCGGTTTCGCTCGCGGTTTTTTCGGCGATCGGGCTCGGGCTCGCCTTGCCCTATCTGTTGCTGGGCGCGTTTCCCAAACTGCTCGGATTCGTTCCCCGACCCGGCCCCTGGATGGAGACCTTCAAGCAGGCGATGGGCTTTCCCATGCTGGCGGTGGCCGTTTTTCTGATCGGTGTGGTTTCCAGCCAATTGGACACCGGGGGCATCCAGTGGGCTCTGTCCGGCGTGCTGGGTTTTGGCCTCGCCGCCTGGCTGATCGGCCGTTTTTCCTCGCCCGCGCACAGCCGCGGCAATCGTCTCGGAGTCCGCCTCGCCGCGCTGGCGATCGCCCTCGTCTCCATCGCCGCCATCGCGCACTCCGCCGGCATGCGCCGCGAGTCCGCCGCTCCCGACATCGCCGAGGTCATTCAAAAACACCGGGAGGCGGGCAGGAATGTCTTCGTCGATTTCACGGCGGAGTGGTGCGTCACCTGCAAGGTAAACGAGCGCGTGGCGATCCGGAAACCCGAGGTGCAAGCGGCCTTCACCGAAAACGACATCGAGTTTGTCGTCGCCGACTGGACCAACGAGGACCCGCGCATTAAGCGGATCCTCGAGAAACACGGGCGCGCCGGCGTGCCGCTCTACCTGCTCTACCCCGCCGACCTCTCCCGGGAACCCATCATGCTGCGCGAGGGATTCATCACCCCCGGCGACGTGCTGGAGGCGATCCGGCAGCTTCCGAAATGAGGGCGATCGGGGCGCCCGATCGACGGGAAACGGCGAATTCTTCGCGGATTATCCCACTATAAGTGAACTCCGGCGATTTCCGCCTTGCCAATCGCGCCGACAAGCGCTTGAAGATGGGGTATGCAACTGTTCGAGCTTTTCTCGGTTCTTTTCGGCGAAACCTCGGGGGTTCGCGTCGCGCCCGGCCTTTTCTGGATACTGGCCTGGGGATTTCTTGTGGCCGCCATCATCTGGCTGCTGATCTGGCTGCTGCTCCGCGCCGAATGCCCCGAGGGCGCCGCGGCCTCCGCCAGTGAGGCGGGCGAGGACACCGAGATCACCGCCTCCGAAACAAAGACGGATGCCGCCATCGAAACCGCCGCCACAGGCGCCGTCGCCGCGACCGTCGATCCGAACGCCGACGACCTGACCCGCCTCGGCATCTCCCCGGAACTGGCCGCGGCACTGAACGCGAAGGGGATCACCCGTTTCGAACAGGTCGCCGACTGGTCGCCCGAGGAAATCGCCTCCCTCTCCGCCGATCATCCCGGCCTGAACGCCGACGATCTCCCGTGGCGTGCCCGGGCGCTGGCCGACGGTCTCGACCCCGACGCGCTGGGCGGCGAGGACGCCGATCCCGCCTACGGACCGCCCCATGCGGCGCCGGCGGAGGTCGATCACGGCGCGGTCATCGCGTCAGAGTTTTCCGGCCAGGATGTCCGGGCAGACCAGGATCTCGGCGTGGTTTACAACTCCGGCGCCACCCCCGCCCACACCGACGACCTCAAGGAAATCAAGGGCGTGGGGCCGAAGCTCGAGGAGGAACTGCACCGTTACGGCGTCTTTTGCTTCAAGCAGATCGCCAATTGGTCCGATCACAACGTCGCCGAGTTCGCCCAGCGCCTGAATTGTTTCAAAAACCGCATCGAACGCGACCGTTGGCTTCCCCAGGCCGCCGCGAAGGATTGCGCCGGCGCGGACGACGCTCCGCCGCGCATCCAGACCGCGACCGCCGAGGAAGCCGCCGCGCAGTTCAGCGCCGAACTCACCAGCGGGGACGCGCGCCAGGACGCCACCTACGGCATCGTTTTCACTTCCGCGCCGGAAACTCCCGACGACCTGAAGAAAATCAAGGGCGTCGCCAAAGTGCTCGAAGGCAAGCTCAACGAAATCGGCGTTTACAAATACCGCCAGATCGCCTTCTGGACCGAGCCCGCCGTGAAGGAATTTTCCAAGCTGCTCACCTCGTTCAAGGACCGCATCTACCGCGACAACTGGATCGCACAGGCCAAGTCTCTCCATGAGGAAAAATACGGCGAAAAACTCTGAGTTTCCCCCGCGCCGACTCCCGATTCCTAAGACGCCGACGGGCTTGGAATTTTGTTGACGTTCCGGCCCATCATTTCAAGAATCAGGGCGGGTTTCCGGGGCATTTCCGCCTCGTGAACCCCGCCCATCACCCGATGCCACGCGGACCCGAAACGACTCGCCCCTTCGAAGGCCACTCCCTCGCGCTCAGGTTTCTGATCGCGTTCGCTCTTGCCGTGACCTTTTTCGCCGCCGGCCCCGTCGACGCGCAGGAAAAAAAGAACGAGGACGAGAAAGCCGAATCCACCGAAAAAAAAGACGACGGCAAAGACGAAAAAACCGACGCCGGCGACGACGACGCGGAATCCAAAGACGGCGAAGCGGCCAAAGGCAAAGCCGAACCCGAAAAAGAGAAGACCCCCGAGGAACGCCACGCCGAATTGCTCGAGCGCATCGCCGACAGCCTCTCCAAGCGCATGCGCGCTGTCGCCGAGCGGGAAAAAGCCGTCTCCGAGCGGGAGAAAGCCCTCGCCGAGCGCGAGCAGGCCCTCAAAGAGCGCGAGGCGCTTCAGGACGCCCGCGAAAAAATCATTGAGGACCGCGAGGATCCACCAAAGCCGCAGGCCTGGAACGGTTCCCCCAGTTCCGCGCCCAAAACCGTTGGCAAATATATCGCCGTGATCGACGCCAACACCGGGCAATACTACTACGAGAAATCCGGCGCGACCAAGACCCCCGTCGCTTCCACCCAGAAACTGATGACCGCCCTGGTCATCTGCTCCGAGGACGAACTCGACGACCTCGTCACCGTGCCGAAGAGCGTCCTCCAGGTCGAGCCCACGGTCGTCGGGGTGAAACCGGGCCAGAAATTTACCCGCCGCCAGCTTCTCGAAGGCCTACTCGTCCGCAGCGGCAACGACCTCGCCCACACCCTCGCCGTCACCAGCGCCGGGAGCGTCGAGGCCTTCGCCGAAAAAATGAACACCATGGCCCGCACTCTGGGTATGAAGAACACCCATTTCAACAACCCGCACGGCCTCCCCTCCGAGGGCCAGTATTCCACCGCCCACGACATGGCCCTGCTCGCCCGCCGCGCCTACCAGCACCCCGTCATCCGCGGGTTCGTCAAGACCCGCCAGTGCGAGTTCAAGTTTCCCGACGGCAACGTCCGCACCCTTTACAACACCAACCGCGTGCTGACCTCCAACGACTATTGCAACGGCATGAAGACCGGCTTCACCTACGCCAGCGGCCATTGCCTCGTCTGCAGCGGGAAAAAGGGCGACCAGGACCGCATCGTCGTCGTCATCAAGAGCTACAAACCCTACGTCTGGAGCGATTCCGAAAAAATGCTCGACTGGGCTCTCGATCTCGATGTCGAACCCGCCCAGGACGAAGACCAGGATCGCGGCGACGAAGCGAAAGCCGACAGCAAGGATCTTGTCTCCATGGCCCGCTGAATTTCGGCCCCTCCTCATGCTCAAAGCCGTCAAATGGTCCATGGTCCGGCTGCCGAAAGGCGCCGACACCGTTCTCGACCTCTTCAAGACCGCGCTCGCCGCCGGCTTCGACGGCATCACCCTCACCGCGCCCGGAAAATACGATCTCGCCGAGGTCCTCGACGCTCAGCAGAAAACCGGAATTCCAATTCACAACATCAATGTCGCCAATCACTGGAAGGTCCGGCTGTCCGATCCCGACCCCGCCGTTCGTGACGCCGCTCTGCGCGAAACGATGGACGCCCTGCGCTACGCCCGTGCCGTCGGCGGCTCCACCATACTCCAGGTCGTCGGAAACGCCGTCGATCCCGCGAATGAAAATGCCGAGCAGGTGTGGGAACGCTCCAGCGCCCAGCTTCGCCGGGCTCTGCCCCTCGCCGGCGAACTTGGCGTCCGAATCGCGTGTGAAAACGTCGGCAATGGCTTCTGCGCCAGCCTTGCCGACTGGATTCAATACCTCGACTCCTTCGAAAGTCCGCTTGTCGGAGCCTTTTTCGACATCGGCAATCACGATCGTTTCGACGGCGGCGCCCCCGCATGGATTCGCGCCCTGGGCTCCCGCATTCTCAAGATCGACGTCAAAGACCACAACCACGCCGCGCGGAAGAACTGCGCCCTCTTCGAAGGCGACGTCGACTGGCCCGGCGTCCGCGCCGCGCTGCATGCGGTCGGGTATCGAGGCTGGGCCACCGCCGAAGTGCCCGGCGGCGAACTCGAAAAACTCCGCCTCGTCGCCGAAGGCATGGACAAGGCGCTGGGGAAGACGTGACCGTGGCTTGGGCATCTTGCCCAAGTTCTTCGTTCTTTCCCGCTCGCCGATGAGGGAATCGCCCATTCGCTCATGGCGAGCCTGCCCCGAAAAGACAAGATTTCCCGGAAGCGGAAAAGCAGCGGACTCGCCGCCTTCCCCGCGAACGCCCGGCGCCGCGATTCCATCGGCTGGAAGCCGATGCCACGATTCCTCTACTTCGCCGAAACCCGCCGCTCAATCGCCCCCTCCGAAACGACGACCGCCTCGACCTCCGTCACCGATCGCAGCGTCCACTTCCGATCCGGTTCGCGAAGGAGGCGGAAAGTCTCGCCTTCCTTCACGAAAAAGACCTTCTCATTCGGCAGATCGACCTCGAACGCCGCGAAACCGATCTCCATCTCCACCGGTTTGCCCTTCGGCAGCCGATACTCCCGTCCGGTTGGCACGAATTTCACCCGCAATTCCGAAGCCTCACGGCTGAGGATTTCCAGTTGGCCGTCCTCGGTCACCTCTCCCACGCCGGCCATCATCGTGGCTCTCTCCCAGATCATGCTCGGGAAACGATTCAACTGAACGCGATCCCCGCCGGGCTCCGCGGCGAAGACGATCCGGTAAACCTGCCGCTGTCTTCCCTCGAATCGCAGCTTTTCCACATAAGACGGATGATCCGCCCCGTCGCGAGGCCGGGTGCCGGCGCGGTATTCCTCCAGAACGGTGAAGCCGTCCCCGTCCGGATCGCGCGCCATCAGCCCGCCATCGAGGAAATTCAGCTCGTGATCGAGCAGCCACCGATTCGGAACCTCCGGGAACAGCCGCGGCGGCTCCTTTCGCAGATCGTATGGCACGCCGCCCCGCTCGACGATCAGCGGCGATTGAAAAAGGCGCACCTTTCCGTCGTCCCGCGCCTTCGTGTCCACCCATTCGATACCGTTCAGAATCTTCACCCACCCTTCCCGCGGTTCCCGAGCATCCGGCGCCATCGCGAACGCCGCTCCCGCCTCTCCGTCGTCCGTTCGCGGGGCGTCGTTCGCCCCGGCGCCCGGAAGCAGGAAAAACCCCGCCAGAGCCAGCATCGCGAACGGACCCAACAGGGTTGACTCCCCCGCCCAACCCTGTTGGGTCGAGCCGATCAGCCGCTCGATCCGGCGCCGGGTCGTCCGCGGATCGGAAACCATCGCCAGGGAGAATTCACCGCCCCCCGCTCCGACACGCCGGTTTTCCAGCCAAGCCAGCGCCCCGGCGTAGTTTCGCAAGTCACCCACCGCGCGGGAGGCCAGTTCATCGCAGCCGTGCTCGCGCTCGATTCGAACCTGCCGCGAAATCCACCAAACCGCCGGATGATGAAAATACAGAGACTCCACCGCGCATTGCAGGGCATTGATCAGCGGGTCCCAGCGCCGGAAATGCGCGAGTTCGTGGGCGAAAACCGCGCGCAGATAGGCTGGCGGCATCCCCGTCAGCAACGCCGGTGGCAGGATCACCGCCGGCCACAGAAATCCCGCCAGCAGCGGCCCATCCACCCGGTCGCTCACCCGCGGGCTGACGCGTTCCCGAATGCCCAGTCTCGCTCGCACCCGTTCGAATTCCCGCAACACCTCGACCGACCCCAGCGGCGCGGCCGTCCAAACCAAACGTCTCAACCGAACCGCGCCACCCGCCAAGCGCAGCCCGGCGATCGAGAGACCCCCCATCCAGAAAAGGACCAGCCCATCGCGCCAGGGAAAACCGCCGGTCGTCGCGGCAAACTTTTCCGCTTCCCGAACGGGCGAGCCGAGGTCCGGCGCCGGCGCCGCCACCATCGCCGCCGCGGGCTTCGACTCTCCCGGCGAGACATTTTCCAGGAAAGTCAGCAACGACCAGGCCGGCAGGGCGAAAAGCGCCACGCAACACAGCCCGTATCGCAGCGAGGTTCGCGACCGATCGCGGCCGACCAGGCCCAGTAATACGGCCAGGACCAAGGCCAGCACGGCGCCTTGCCAGACCGAGTGAATGAGGGTGTTCGCCAGCGCGTCGGCGAACGAATGGATTGTGTTCATTTTCAGGTCTCCTTCTCTTTCGGTTCGGGGTTCTCGGATTCCAGTCGATCGAGCAGGCGCCGGATCTCCGCGAGATCGTCGGCGCTCGCCTCCTCCGCGGAGAGGGCGTGGAGCGCCAGCCGCGCCGTCGCGCCTCCGAAAAGCTTGTCCGCGAGCGATTTCACGACTTGCCGTTGCATCTTTTCGCGGGGATGCCGGGCGGCGTAGGTGTGGCTGCGCTCGGACTCGTCGCGAATCACGAGCCCCTTTTCGTGCATGAGCTGGAGCAGCTTCAACGCGGTCGTGTAGCCAACGTCCCCGCCCCGCTCGCGGGCCAGTTCCTCCACCACTTCCCGCACCCGGCACGGCCCGTGATCCCAGAGAATGCGCAGGATCGACAACTCAGTCTCGGTCGGTCGCGGCGCGGGCTTGCTCATGACAAACTCAGCAAAACACGAAAAAGTTCGTACTGTCAACGAAATTTTTCGTAGAAATTGATCGTGGCATGGGCATCCTGCCCATGATTTTCGTTCTTTCCCGATCTCATCCAATTGAACCGCACTTTTTTCCGGACATATCCAGAATTGAGAGAACGGGGTTTCCCCGAAGCGAATGAGCGGCGGATTCCCCGCCTTTGACGCGAATGCCCGGCTTCGAAATCTCATCGGCTGGAAGCCGAGGCCGCGTTTTTCTTCACCCAAACACTTCCATCACCGGATCGCCGCCGAAGACGGTGGGCAGTTCCTCGCGGCCGTGGTGCATCCAGGTCAGGCGACTCGCGTCGAGCCCGAGGGCATGCAGGATGGTGGCGTGAAAATCGTGCGGCGTGACCGGCCGCTCGACCGCCACGTAGCCGATCGGGTCGGTCTGGCCGATGACCTGGCCTCCCCGCGTGCCGCCACCCGCGAACCACACCGAATAACCGGAAGGCGAATGATCGCGCCCGTTCGCCCGGCCCTCCATCGTCGGGGTGCGGCCAAACTCGCCCGCCCAGGCCACCAGCGTCGTTTCGAAGAGGCCCCGCTGTTTGAGGTCGCGCAGCAACGCCGCGATCGGCAGGTCGGTCCGGCCGCACATCTTTTCGTGGTTGGCCTTGATGTTGCCATGGGCGTCCCAGCCGCCGATGCGCACCTGCACGAAGCGCACGCCGCGCTCGACCATGCGCCGGGCCAGCAGGCAGCCGCGACCGGTCTGTTCGGTGGGCATTTTGTCGAGACCGTAAAGTTTTCGCGTGGCCGCCGATTCGCCCGCGAGATCGAACAACTCCGGCGCCGCGGTCTGAAGACGAAAGGCCATCCGGTAGGATCGCATCCGCGCCTCCAGTTCCGGATGCACGCCGAGTTTGTCGAGGTGGCGGCGGTTGAAGGAATCGATCGCGTCCAGTTGCCTCAGGCGCCGCGCGTCGTCGAATCCCGCCGGCATTTCCGCGTCGCGAATGCCCCCGGCGGGGTCCACCACCGTGCCCTGGAATTGTGGCGGAAGAAATCCCGCGCCCCAGCCGGCCGCCTGCGGATACTGCATGCCGTCGCTATGCAGGTTCATGGTGAGGAAAGCGGGCAGGTTCTCCGTTTCGCTTCCCATCCCGTAGATCGACCACGCCCCGATGGAGGGCCGGTCGCCGGCGCCGGTGCCGGTGAAGGCCACGCACTCGCCCGGCCCGTGCACCGGATTTCGATGCCGCATGGACCGGATCACGCAGATGTCGTCGATCATTTTCGCCGTCTCCGGCAACAGATCGGACACCGGCACGCCACTCTCGCCGCGCGGCCGGAAAGCCCACGGGGAGGGCATGAGGTTTTTCAGCCCGGCGCGTTTGATTTTCGGCACGTTTTTCGCCAGCGACTCGGGCACGTCCCCGCCGGAGAGCTTCGCCAGTTCGGGCTTCGGGTCGAAGGTGTCGACCTGGCTCGGTCCTCCCGACATGAACAGGAAAATCACGCTTTTCGCCGTCGGCGCGAAGTGCGATCCCCCCGGGCGCAGGGAACCGCTCTCCTCGGCGAGCAGCGACCGGAACGCCAGCGCGCCCGCGCCCAAACCCAGGCCTTCGCCGAGAAAATTACGCCGAGACAGCCGCGGGGAGTTCATGGCACGTAGAGAAATTCGTTCGTGTTCAATACCACCGCCGCCGCGTCCTCCAGCGAGGATTCGCGGATCAGCGCGGCCAGATCGTCGCGCTCCTCCGCCCCGGCTTTCCGGCCGTAGGCCAGGGAAATAAGACGCGCCGCCTGTTCGGGGGGCTTTCCGCCGCCCGCCGCCGCCCGTTTGGCGAACGCGCCGGCCATGGCGCGGGCGAATTCGCTGTTCATCAGCCAGAGCGGCTGAAGGGCCACGGTCGAGACCTGTCGCCGGGCGCAACTCGTCACCGCATTCGCCCCGTCGAAGAGCGTCTGCTGGTGCGGCAGGCTGTCGCGTTTCTGCCGGAGGTAAATCCCGCGCCGCCGGCTGGTCTCCGACTCGGCCGGCGGAATCCCCGGTCCGCCGGAGGCCGGGTCCAGCTCGCCCGCCACCGCGAGCAGGGAATCGCGGATCGCCTCCGCCTCCAGCCGATGCGGCCGCCACCGCCACAGACCGAGATTTTCGGGATCCCGGTCGGCGTTCGAGGCGGAAAAAAGCGCGCTCTGGCGAAAGGTGTTCGACCGCAGGATGAGACGGTGAATGTGTTTCGTGCTCCAGCCCGACTCGACCAGTTCGGTGGACAGCCAGTCGAGCAGTTCGGGATGGGTCGGGGCGTCGCCCTGCGTGCCGAAGTCGCCCGCGCTCGGCACCAGCCCGCGCCCGAAGTATCCCTGCCAGATCAGGTTCACCCACACCCGCGACGTCAGCGGATTGCGCTTCGGATCGGTCAGCCAGTCGGCCAGCGCGAGGCGCGGCCGGTTTCCCAGCTCCGGCGTGGGACCGAAGACTTGCGGCCAGGCCGGCGTCACCACCGGACCGGGCGAATTCGTGTCGCCGCGATCGAGGAAGCGCGCCTTCGCCGACCGCGGGGCCTCGGACTGAAACGGAAGCGGCCACCGCTGCGTGCTTGGCGCCACCGCCAGCGGATGCGGCGAGGTGACCGGCGAGTAGTATCCCCAGGTCTTCGGAAAGCGGGCGATGGCCGCCTCCAGTTCGTCGAATTTGCGCTTCTCCGCCGCCGTCATGTTCTTGGGCACGCCCTCCGGCGACACCAGCACCGGCTCGGGCTGCCCCCGGGCGCGGAGGTTTTCCGCCATCCTCGCCCGGACAGCCTCGAAAAGCCCCTGCCGCCGGCGGATCAGCTCGGCCGCCCCCTCCTCCAGCACGATGTCGCCCGGCTGACCCTGGACGAAAAAGGCCTGCATCCGGTAGTAATCCCACTGCGTCAGCGGATCGAAGAAATGCTCGTGGCACTGGGCGCACTCCATTGTCAGGCCGAGGAAGGCCTTCGCCGTCGTGTTGACGACATCGACGAGGATGTCGTTCCGCTGGATCGTCTTGTCGAGTTCGTTGCCCGAGTAGCGCGCGGCGGCGAGAAAGCCGGTCGCGATCAGGTTTTCAGGATCGTAGGGCTCGATCTCGTCGCCGGCGATCTGTTTGCGGACGAACGCGTCGTAAGGCAGATCGTCATTGAGGCTCTTCACCACCCAGTCGCGGTATTTCCAGGCGTTCGGACGGTCGCGATTGTGCTGATAGCCGTGGCTTTCGGCCCAGCGCGCCACATCGAGCCAGCGCCGCGCCCAGTGCTCCCCATACGCGGTGGACTCCAGCAGCGCGTCGGCGTAGGCTTCGAAATCGGCCGGAGCGGCGTCCTCCCCCGGCGGCAGGCCGGTCACCGTCAGCGCGAAGCGGCGGGTCAGGGTCGCGTCGTCGGCCCGCGGAGCCGGAGCGAGGCCGTCGGCCTCATGCCGCCGCGCGACGAAGGCGTCGATCGGCGTGCGCACCCACGCCGCGTCGCGCGGGATCGGCACGGGCGGCCGTTTCAGCGGCTGAAACGCCCAGTGATCCGTCTCGATCGTGGCCGGCGGCGGTTTCGGCGTCGCGAGCGTCTCCGGCTCCGGAGGCGCGACATAGGCCGGCGGATCGGGAATCTCGGTCAACTCAAGCTCGGGACTCGGCTTGGCCGGGGGAAGCAACTCCAGCCCCGATCCGGCGTCGACCGATGGCTCGAAAATCGCCTCCCAACGGGTCGCAAGCGCCAAACCACTGACCTCGATCCGATCGCCGGGCTCGGTTTTGCCTCCGGTCGAAAAGCCCGCCCAACGAATCGCGCTCAGACCGCCGGCGGCGGAGACTTCCGCGTCGGGAGCCGCGAGCGAGCCGGGATCGGGATCGATCCACAGCGCGAGACGGTCGTAGGCCGCGTCGCTTTTCCCGGCCGATTTGGCGAGCCGGGCGACCACGGTGAATTCGCGCCCGCCGACCAGCGGCGCGCCGTAGCGCTCGCGGTCGCCGCCGGAGGCGAAGCGAATCATGAAGCGATTTTCCGCGCCGTCCTTCACATGAACGCCGATGTTGGGAACTCCGCCGCTGTGCGTCGCGGTCTCGCCTCCCTCGGCGGCGTCGAGCCAGAGCACGAAGAATTCGCCGTCGCCCTCGCGGGGGGTGTCGAGGGATTTCGCGTCGTAACGCAGGCGGTAGCGGACGAAAAGTTCGGCGCCGTCGAAGGCCTTCGCCAGCGCGCGGCGATGGGGATTCTGGCGCGCGCCGCTTCCGCGCAGCTCGATCCACTGGTCCCCGCCCGGCGCGGCGGCGGCGACGGTCGTGGACAGGATGGCGAGCAGGAAGATGGGCGGGGCCGTTCTCATCGATTCGCGGCGGCGAAGGGGCGTGGAAACGGGGGAAGTATTCCGGTTTTCGGCCGCCGAATCAATCTTTCCCGAGCCCGCGATGGCGCGACCGACGGCGCCCTTCGACCCAACAGGGTTGGGTCGGTGACTTAACCCTGTTGGGTGGGAGGGGGTTTTCGGGGATATTCGACCGATTTTTCCCGTTTTGCGAGAAATGGGGATTCCGTCGCGGACGGGCTTCTGGTAGGATGAACCCGTTCCGCGCGTCCCGATACCCGTTCTCAAGACAAGACAACCCGGAACCCGGCTTTTCCGTGACTGACGAACAGACCTTTCCCGAAACCCGGCTGACCCTGCTCCAGCGTCTTCCCAACGCGGAGGACGACGGGGCGTGGCGCTCATTCGTGGATCTCTATGGGCCGGTGATTTTCGGTTACGTGCTCCGCCGGGGATGCCCGCGGAACGACGCGGGCGACCTGGTGCAGGAGGTCTTCGCGGCGGTCGCGCGGAGCATTCGCTCCTTCGACTACGATCCGGAGCGGGGACGTTTTCGCTCCTGGCTGTTCACCATCACGCAGCGGCGCCTGATCGCCCGTTCGCGGCGGGCGGCGGCGCGGCCGTCGATCCACGCGGGCGACTGGACGCTGGAGCGGCTCGCCCGCGAGCCCGACGCCTCGGCCGATCCAGAAGAGCAATGGGAGCACGAATACCGCCGCCAGCTCTTCTACCGGGCGATGCCGCTGCTGAAGAAGCAGCTCAGCGAGCAGACGTGGCGGGCCTTTCAGGGGGTCGTGCTCGACGAAACGGACCCGGCCGCGGTCGCCGAGGAGCTGGGTATCTCGCTGGGCGCGGTCTACGTCGCCAAATCGCGGGTCATTGCCCGGTTGCGGGAAAAGATCGAGCAACTCGAACGGGAATGGGAGCCCGGCGCCACGGGACGGCGGCATCCCTGAGGCCATGGACGCGGTCGCCGACGAGCGCCGTCCGGATTGTCCTCCGGACGAGATCCTGCGGGTCCTGCTGGCCGCCGAGGAAGGGGGGGACGGCGCGGTGGAGCGCCATCTCGAAACCTGCGCGCGCTGCCGCGGACGGATCGACGATCTGGCCGGATCGCGCGGCGCCGAACCTCTGCTGCGGGACTTTCGGCGCTGGACGAGTCTCTCCGACCCGGTCGGCCCGGTGATCGAGACCGCGCTGCGGGACGGTCTTTCGGGCACGGCGCGCCTGGCGCCCACGCGCACGCCCCCGGAGGAGATTGGCGCCTATCTCGACCGGCCGCCGCCGGGGACGGAAACGGGCCTCCTGGGCATGATTCGGGATCTCGAGATTCTCGAAATCGTCGGCGAAGGCGGGATGGGAGTCGTTCTGCGTGCCCGCGATCCCCGCCTGGAGCGGGAAGTGGCGGTAAAAATGCTCAAACCCGCCCTGGCGGACACGCCGGGTCTGGCGCGGCGATTTTTTGACGAAGCGCGGGCGGTGGCGGCGATCTCGCAGGAGAATGTGGTGCCGATCTTCCATGTCGCCGAACAGGGCGGACTGCCTTATTTCGTGATGCCGCTGGCCCGCGGCTCGACGCTGGAGGACATCCTCGCCCGGGAGGAGCAACTACCGCTCATGGAGGCGCTCGGGCTGGCCGAGCAGGTGGCCCGGGGCCTGGCGGCGGCCCACGGCGAGGGCGTCATTCACCGGGATGTGAAGCCGGACAATGTGCTGACCGAGGCCCGAGACGGCGACCGGTTCGCCACCGTGTGGCTGGCGGATTTCGGCCTCGCCCAGCGGCCCGGAGAAATGGCGACCGCCGCCACGGCGCGGGCCGGCACGCCGGGATTCGTGGCTCCCGAGGTGGCGGCGGGCGCCGAGCCGGACCAGCGCTCGGACCTTTACGCGCTCGGCGGCCTGATCAACACGATGCTCACCGGCTCTCCGGAGCACGTGGCGACGGTTTTCGACGCGGTTCCGGTGCCGTCCGGCCCGCCCCTGCCGGGTTGGCTGCGAAAACTGGTCCGCCGCCTCCGGGCGGAGAATCCCGCCGAGCGCCCCGAATCCGCCGCCGAAGTGGCGGCCGAGCTGCACCGAAACGTCGAGGCCCTGAAGATCGCAGCCTGGAGACGGCGGTTCGCGCGCCGGGTGCTGCGGCTGACGGCGGTTTTCGCCGCGATTTTTCTCCCGGCGGCGGGCGCGGTGGCGGCCCTCGACCTGACCGGGCGCACCCGGATCGTGAACGGCGCTCTTGCCCGCCTTGGCTTCGGGCGTTTCGAGATCGAGCGGCGATTCGGCGTTTACGAGGAGCTGGGTCTCGCGGTTCGCGCGGCCCGCGACGGGGACACCATCCGACTCGACGACCGCCAGCCCACCATTTCCCACACGATTCGATTCGGGAGCAAATCGCTGGCTTTCGCCGGCCCCGGGCCGGACCGTCCCGCGGTCCTCCAGCTCGACCCGAACGCCGAGCGCGAGACGCCGCTTTTCTGGTCCATGCGCGGGTCGCTCCATCTCCGGGATCTGGAAATCTCCCACGAACCCGCCGCCGGCCGGGGGAATCGCGGCCTGCCCGCGTTTGTCCGCATGGAGGGCGGCGATTCGCTCACGATCGAGCGGTGCAGGATTCGCCGGACCAAGGTGCCGCCGAACCTGAACCCCATCGTGGTGCTCGCGGCCAATGTGAACGCGATCGCGCTCCGGGACAGCGACTTTCACAACAACCACTCGACCCTTGTGACCCTGAACCTCACCCAGCGCGGCTCGCGACTGACGATTGACGGCTGCCGGGTCTCGGGCGCGCGATTGCACAATGTCCACGGACCCGACGGCGAGGCCGTTCCCCTGCCCTACCGCCTCGACATGCGGGACACGCTGGCCAACGTCGAGATCGCCTTCGCCTTTCCCCGCAACGCCGCGTCCCTCGAGGCGGACCTTTCGCTGACCGATTGCGTTATTCAGACCCGGCAGGCCTTTTTGCTGACCGACTCCGGAAGGGCGGACCGTCTGCCGCCGAAGTTTTCGCTGGAGACCCGCGGCGGCGAATACGCGCATCTCGGGCCGCCACTGGGCATCCCGGGCCGGGACTTTCCCGCCGCCGATCCCGGCGGGGAAGGCGCCGCGAACTGGGGTTCGGAACCGCTTTTCATCGAGCGCACCTGGAAGCCCGTCACCGCTCCCTGAGCGGAGATTCCGGTGTTTTCCGTTGAAATTCCGCGTCCCGTGGTGTTTCCCTTGCGTCCGTCATCATGGCCTTCCTGACTCCATCGACTTCCTCCTCGTCCGCGGACGCCCCGCGAGCGGGCCTTGGCCTGGCCGATTTTACCCTGGGCTGGCTGAGATTGGCGGCGGCGGTGCCGATGTTTTACTATCAGAGCTGGTCCCAGGCGCAAAAGGCCTGGCGGTTCGTCTGGTCGCAGGAAGCCTGGCCCCTGGCGGAAAAGGTCACCGAAATGGGCCTGCCGCAGCCCCCGGTTTTCGCCGTGACGCTGATTTTTCTGCTGACGGTGTGCCCCTTCGGGTTGCTGATCGGTTTCCTGACCCGGGTCAACGCCGTCATCACCTGCGTGGCGCTCGGGTTCGTCTTCATGACCGGGCTGATCGTGTCCCCCTGGCTGAACGCGCAGACCCTGCTGCTCTACATGGGCGTGGCCGTGGCGCTGGCGATCGGCGGACCCGGCCTTTTTTCGATGGACGCCCTCTTCGCCTGGGCGCGTCGCCGCCGGAAGATGAAGAAACAGCGCGCCTGAGAGCGCCCGGCGCCAATCCGCCGACGGATCGTGAAACCCGGGCCGCCGGGCGGGCCGATTCAGTCCAGCAGATTATCGATCCGCTTCGCCAAATCGAAATCCGAGTCCGTCAGTCCGCCCTGATCGTGCGTGGTGAGACGCAGCGTGATGGTGCACCAGCGGATGTCGATGTCGGGATGGTGGGAGCTTTCCTCCGCGATTTCGGCGACACCGTTGACGAAGTCGATTCCCTCCATGAAATCGTCAAACTCCAGGGTGCGGACGATGGCGTTCCCTTCGAGTTCCCATTCGGGAACCTTCTTCATCAGCGCTTTGATTTCGTCCGGTTCGATCAGATCAGACATGGTGTGCGTGGGTGGATTGCGGCGATTGCCTATCGCATAGGTGAACGCCGCGCAACACGCAAGTTTCAACTTTGGAAATTCTCGCCTCCTCCGGGCCGGGAAAATCGTTTTGCGCGCCCCTTCAATGTGGCGTATAGCCTTTGCCCGCGCCGGATTGCCGGGCGCGGACCCGATTTTCGAGAACCACCCCATCGCTCCATCCCATGGCCCACGGAAAAATCTTCAACAACATCGTCGAGACCGTTGGCGGCACCCCCTTGGTGAAGTTGAACAAGGTCACCGCCGGAATCGACGCCACCATCGCCTTGAAATGCGAGTTTTTTAACCCGCTCGGCTCCGTGAAAGACCGCATCGGGATGGCCATGATCGAAGCCGCCGAGCGCGACGGCCTCATCTCGGCGGACACAGTCATCATCGAGCCCACCAGCGGCAACACCGGCATCGCCCTGGCCTTTGTCTGCGCCGCCAAGGGATACCGGCTCATCCTCACCATGCCCGAGACCATGAGCCTCGAGCGTCGCACCCTTCTGGCCCTGCTGGGCGCGGAACTCGTCCTCACCGAGGGCGCCAAGGGCATGAAAGGCGCCATCGCCAAGGCCGAGGAACTCGCCGCCGGCACGCCGAACTCCTGGATTCCCCAGCAGTTCAGCAACCCGGCCAATCCCGACATCCACCGCCGCACCACCGCCGAGGAAATCTGGGAAGACACCGCCGGCGCCGTCGATATCGTGGTGGCGGCCGTCGGCACCGGCGGCACCGCGACGGGTTGCGTCGAAGTCCTCAAGTCCCGCAAGCCCGGCCTTCAGGTCGTGGTGGTCGAGCCGGCCGACTCCCCCGTCATTTCCCAGACCCTCGCCGGCGAGGAGCTGACTCCCGGCCCCCACAAAATCCAGGGCACCGGCGCCGGATTTGTCCCCGATAACCTCCACCTCAGGGAGCCCGGCTCGGACAACGCGCAGATCTCCGAGTGCGTCAAAGTCTCCAACGACGACGCTTTCGCCATGGCCCGCCGCATCGCCGCCGAGGAGGGCATTCTTGTCGGCATCAGCACCGGCGCGAACGTCTGCGCCGCCATCGAGATTGCCCGGCGCCCCGAAAACGCCGGCAAAACCATCGTGACCATCGCCTGCTCCACCGGCGAGCGCTATCTCAGCACGCCGCTGGCCGATGAAGCCCGCGCCAAGGTCGGCCTCTGACCCGACTCAATCAAGCGCCCCGCCGCCCGAACGTTTCGTTTCGCCCGATTCCTTCCATGTCCAAGCGACACCACCCCAAACCCGCCAATCCCGCTCCCCCCGCGCCCGCGGACGACGAGGAACATCCCGAGCCCGGCGTCGCCGGCTCGGACGCCATCGCCACGCTGGAAAAACACAAGGGACTCGTCCTGGCCGTCACCCTCGCGATCGCTCTCGCCGTCTGCCTCCTGCTGGTGTTCAAGGAACTCGGCCGCCAGAAAAACGCCGAGGCCGGCGCCGCCTTCACCGCCGCCGCCGCCGAACGCTCCATTGAGAAGCTCGACGCCGTGGTCGCCGATTTCTCCGGCACCGTCGCCGCCGGAAACGCCCTCCTGACCAAGGCCGAAATCCAGGCCGATGGCGGCAACACCGAAGACGCCAAGGCCACCTTCACGGCTTTCGTGAACGATTTCCCCGATCATCCCCTGCACGATCAGGGCCTCTACGCCCTCGGGAATCTCCACCAATCCGCCGGCGACAACGCCAAGGCCGCGGAATTTTACGACCGGCTGCTCGGCGAGTCGCCCGATTCCGAAGTCGGCCCCCTGGTCACCATCCGCAAGGGCGACATCGCCCTCGCCGAGGCTGATGCCCTCCTCGCCGAAGGCAAGTCCGGCGAAGCCGAGGAACGGAAAAAGGAAGCCGAGCGCCTTTACAACGAGAGCATCACGAAGCGCGAATTTCGGATGAGCCCCTTTTACGATCTCGCGAACGCCCGGCTCGAATTGCTCGTCGTCGGCCGTCCGCCCGTGGTGCCTCCGCCGCCCAAGCCGGAACCCAAACCCGAGCCCAAGCCAAAACCCGAGACCGGCGCGGCCGCCCCCACTCCCGGCGCCGGAGACAAGCCAAAAGCGCCCGCGAAACCCGCGGCCCCGAAGACTCAGACTCCGTCCGCTCCGGCGAAACCCGTTTCCACCGAGCCCGCGCCGAAGCCGGCTGCGGCTCCGACCACGCCTCCCTCGGCGGACAAACCCAAGAAGCCGGCCGCGCCGACTCCCAGTCCGGAGCCGGCGCCCAAACCGGCGCCATCCTCCCCGCCTTCCCCGCCCGCTTCCGGCGTTCCGAAGACGAACTGAGGCCCCCTTTTCGTGCCGACTTAACAGGGTTGGGTCGGTGACCATACCCTGTTGGGTGAAGGGCCGTATTTTGGCGATTTGCCCGCATTTCCCACCCACCGATTGCTTTCCGCGATTTGAAACCCACGGTGTTGACGCCATGAACGACACTCCCCCGGAAAACGAATCGATCTACGACCGCATCGGCGGCGAGGCGGGCATCGCGCGCCTGGTGGACGACTTCTACGCCCGCGTCCGCGAGGACCCGGAGCTGGGGTCCTACTTTCTGCATGTGCCGATGGACAAGCTGCTGAAGATGCAGCGCGAATTCTTCGGCGCGGCCACGGGTGGCCCCATCGTTTACCAGGGGCGCCCGCTTGGGCACGCCCACCATCCGCTCGGCATCTCGCGGCACGAGTTCAAGCGTTTCACCGACCACCTCATCGACTCCCTGGAGACTTTCGACATCACGGCGCAGGATGTCCTCGACATCATCGCGAGGGTGAATCTCTACGCCGACGAAATCTGCGGCGACGTGTCCGTGGACGGGTGAGGCGCGGAGGACGGTTTTTTCGCTTTGGCGTTGACTGACGTGGCTGCTGTGCCCTATGAAGGGGCATGGCAAAGAAAATCGTCATCGCATCGATCGTTGGCCTGCTGGGTGTCCTCGTCCTTTTCTGGGCGGGCCTGACCTGGGTCAACGGAGCCGGCACCCAGACCGCCTTTCGGGATATCACGGCCCCTCCGGAAAACGGCGAAACCGCACTGCTCGGGTTAAGCCCGGGAGAGTATCGGCGCGGGTTCCTCGCCAGCGAAGGCGTCACCTGGATCACGCCCGAAGCCTCGGCCACGGAGGAAAACAAGGGGCTGGCCCTGCGCCATCAGATCTACCACGGACCGCTCGCGGTCACCCCGGACGGGGTCAAGGCCTGCCATTCGTATGTCATCACGACTCTCGACCTGGAGACTCTTTCCCCGGACACCCGGGAAAAAATCGCCGCCGCTTTCGGTGGCGAAGCCCCGCTGACGATGCGCACGATGGCGCAGTTCAACGGCACCCTGGCCGGCGAGATTGAAATCCCGGAGGCGAAGGCGTCCGAAAACGGAATCGACGTGCGTTTCGCGGGAATGACCCTGGATTTTCACGGCGCCCCGGAACCGGGCCGGGGGGAGGATCAATCCGATCTGCGCTTCGTGAACGCGGACCTGGAAGTCGGCGAGTTGGCGGTGATCGGGAAGAAGGGCGAAAAGCTGACCATCTCGCCCATTGAAGGCTCGCTGGAGTTCGAAAACATGAAGCAATTGAAGGGTGACCTTGACGGCGGCCGGGTGGACTTCGAGAGCGAGGAATTCAATCTGACGGTGAATCGTCTGACCGGAACGATCGACCAGGCAAACCACGGAAAGAAGACGCCGCTGTTGCTGGGCCGGTCGAATTTCACCTTTGAAGGCATCGAAGCGGGACCGGGCGACGCCCGTTTCAAGCTGGATCATTTCCGGGTTCAGATCGACTCTTCGCCCACCGAGGGCAAAGGCGGCGCCACGGTGCGCTACGAAACGGGACCGCTCGATGTCCCCGCCGAAATGGAACCGGGCGTCGGTCCCATGGTCGCGCCGATCCGAAAAGGTCTGGCGGTCGAACTGGGCATGACGGGGGTCGATCTGAACCGGCTGGAGAATCTGGTCGTTCGGGCTCAGCAAATGCAAGCCGCCAATCAAGGAGCGATGCTGGCCGGCAACACGGGAGATCCTTCCCCGGAGATGCTCGAAGCGGCGCGAGAATACATGAAATCCGCCGTCGAGGCGATCGAACCGGGATTTGCCTTCTCTCTGAAGACGGAACTCAACGGCCAGTCGGGGCCGTCGCTGCTGGGCCTGACCCTCAGCCTGGCCGGCGAGCGCGCGTTGGCCGACATGTCCACTCTGCGCGATGTGGTGATCGCCCTGGCTGGGGACGCGACGATCTCGCTGCGCAAGGCCGATCTGCCGCCGCTATTGATGGCGCCGATGCTGGGGAGCCTCCCTCCGGGTTTCCTGGTCGAAACGCCGGAAGCCTTGGAATTGAAAGCGAATCTCGCGGGGGGCACCCTGCGGGCGAACGGCCAGGCGATCCCGCTGCTCGACGCCATGGGCCCGGCGCTCGACCAACCTATTCCATGGGAGGCCATCCTGAGCGCCGGCACGCCGGGAATCGGCCAGTGAGACGAACGCGTTTTTTCACTTTTCACCGGCGGCGCGCATCTTAAGCTGGCCGGATGAAACAGCGGATTTCCCTTTTCTCCTTCCTGCTCGCGGCGGGCCTTTGTTTTTCGAATCCCCGAGGGGCGATCGCGGCGCCGGCCGACGACACGGCGGCCGCTATTTTCGAGGCGACCGGCGTCAAAGGCGGCTTTGTGGTGCATCTGGGCTCGGGTGACGGCGAACTGACCGCCGCGCTGAAGGCGAGCGACAGCTACGTCGTGCACGGGCTCGACACCGACGCCGCCAAGGTCGCCTCCGCGCGGGAAACCCTGCTCGCCAAGGGCGTCTACGGCAAGGTGAGCATCGACCGCCTGGACGGAAAGAAACTCCCCTACACCGAGGGCACTGTGAACCTCGTCGTGGCCGACTCGGACGCGGCCGCGAACTGGGTATCGGAGGACGAAATCCGGCGGGTGCTCGCGCCGCTCGGCGTCGCCTACCTTCGCACGCCCGGCGGCGACTGGACGAAGATCGAAAAACCCTGGCCGAAAGAGATCGACGAGTGGACCCACTACCTGCACGACGCGGGCGGCAACGCCGTGGCCCACGACTCGGTCGTCGGCCCGCCGCGCCGGATGAAGTGGGTCGGCAGCCCCCGCTGGTCGCGGCACCACGACCGCATGGCCAGCATGAGCGCGCTGGTCTCGACGAAGGGACGCCTTTTCTACATCATGGACGAGGGCTCGCGCATCTCGATCCAGCTTCCGCCGAAGTGGACGGTTATCGCGCGGGACGCCTTCAACGGCACGGAACTGTGGCGCCGGCCGATCTCGGAATGGAGCCCCCACCTCTGGCCGTTGAAAAGCGGTCCCACCCAACTCGCGCGCCGGCTGGTCGCGGTGGACGACAAGGTTTTCACCACTCTCGGCATCGTGGCGCCGATCTCCATTCTCGACGGCGCCACCGGCGAGACGATCCGCGACCTGGAGGGCTCCGGCGGCGCGGAGGAGCTGATCGTGGCCGGCGGCACCGTTTACGCCATCGTGATGAAGGAGGAACGCGAACTGAAAAACTACCTGCCGCTGCACAACACCGGCGACCAGGCCCGGGTGCGCACCGAATATTCCTGGAACGAGGTCCCCCGGGTCATCATGGCCTTCGACGCCGAAACCGGCGCGCCGAAGTGGAACAAGGTCCAGCGCGTCTCGCCGCTCACGCTCGCCTCCGACGGGAAACGGATGTTTTACCACGACGGCGAGAAGGTGGTGGCGCTCGACGGCGACACTGGCGACGTGATCTGGGAAGCCGGCAAGGCCGACCGGGTCAACGTGGTGAATTTCAACTTCGGTCCGAAGCTCGTGGTGACGGACAACCTCGTCCTCTTCGCCGGCGGCGACCGCAACATGCACGCCTACACCGCCGCCGACGGCAAGGAACTGTGGACGGCGCCCCACGCCAGGGGCGGCTACCAGTCGCCGGAGGATCTCATCGTCGCCCAGGGCAAGGTCTGGTCCGCCGCGCTGACCAGCGGCGGGGACGACGGCATCTTTTACGGGCGCAGCCTGAAAACTGGAGAGGTCGAGGTCGAATTTCCGCCAAATGTGGAGACCTACTGGTTTCACCACCGCTGTTACATCGCCAAAGCGACCGACAAATACATCATGCCCTCCCGGACCGGGATCGAGTTCGTCGACATGGCTTCGAAGGACTGGGAAATCCATCACTGGGTGCGCGGCGGCTGCCTCTACGGGGTGATGCCCTGCAACGGCCTGACCTACGCCCCGCCGCACAACTGCGCCTGCTATCCCGAGGCGAAACTCTACGGGTTCAACGCCCTGGCCCCGGAGCCCGCCGATCCGTCCGACATCGCCCCCGATCCCACCGCCGAACGCCTCGAAAAAGGCTCCGCCTACGGCGCCGTGCCGACCGATCGCGCGGAGTCGGAGGACGACTGGCCCACCTACCGCCATGACAACACCCGCAGCGGCGCCACCGGACACCGGGTCGACGCCGCCAAACTGAAGTCTTCCTGGACCGCCGACCTCGGCGGGCGACTCAGCAGCGTGGTCATCGCCGACGGCCTCGCCTTCGTCGCCCAGATCGATCAGCACACCGTCCACGCTCTCGACGCGCGGTCGGGCGAAAAGGTCTGGAGCTTCACGGCGGGCGGACGCGTCGATTCGCCGCCGACGATTCACCATGGCGCGGCGATTTTCGGCTCCGCCGACGGGTGGATCTATTGCCTGCGCGCCACCGACGGCGAACTGGCCTGGCGTTTCCGCGCCGCCCCACAGGACCGCCGCATGATGGCCTTCGAGCAATTGGAATCGACGTGGCCGGTCCATGGCAACGTGCTGATCGAAAACGGAGTGATCTACGCGGTGGCGGGCCGCTCGAATTTCCTCGACGGCGGCCTGCGGATGTATCGCATCGCGCCGAAAACCGGCGAAGTGATCGGGGAGACCACGATCGACGACAAAGATCCCGAGACCGGCGAAAACATCCAGAACCGCCTCCAGACCCTGCAGATGCCCGTCGGACTGCCCGACATCCTCAGCGCCTCGGGCGGCTACGTTTACATGAAGTCCCAGCAGTTCGATCTCGACGGCAACCGGCTCAACATCGGACCGAACTCCGGCGACGCCCCCACCAATGCCGCCGTGCAGGCCGGCGACGGACGTCACCTTTTCGCCCCGATGAGTTTCCTCGACCAGGAGTGGTTCCACCGCAGCTACTGGGTGTATGGCAAGAGTTTCTCCGGCGGTCACAACGGCTACTACCAGGCGGCCAAGAACACCCCCGGCGGGCGAATCATCGTCTTCGACGACCAGAAGGTCTACGGCTTCGGCCGCAAGCCGGAGTATCTGAAATGGACCACCACCATGGAGCATCAGTTGTTTTCCGCCCCGATCGAGGCCCCCGAAGGCGCGCTGTCCCCCGCCGACATCACCGACAAGGACACCCGGCGCGGCAACGCGCCCGAAGCTCCGAAAGGGAAAGGAAAAGCCAAAGGCAAGGGCAAGGCGAAATCCGCCTCCGGCGCCTCGATGATTACTTTCGAGAAGGCCGCCTCCCTCGATCCCTCCGGCAAGGCTCTTGCCATCGAGGCCTGGGTGAAGGCCGACGGCAAAGACGGCGTCATTGTCTCGCGCGGCGGCCCCAACGCCGGGTTCGCCCTCTTCGAACAGGCCGGCAAGCCCGCCTTCGCTGTCCGGGTGAAAAAGGAGGTCTCTCAGGTCGGCGCCCAGCAACCGCTGAATCGCGATTGGAACCACCTTGTCGGCGTCCTGACTCAAGACGCCACCCTCAAGCTGTACGTCAACGGACGGCTCGCCATCGAGGGCCCCTCCAAAAATGGTCTCATTGACGTCGATCCCGCCCAACTTCTGGAAATCGGCGTCGACCAGAGCGGTTCCGTCGGCGACTACCCGCAGACATTCGCCTTTCAGGGACTGATCGACGAGGTGAAACTCCACGTCGGCGAACTCAGCGACGCCGAGATCGCCGCCAGCGCCGCGGGCGAGCCCGCCGCCCCGGCCAACGCCCAGACCGTGCTTTCCCTCAGCTTCGACGAGGGCGACGCCCAGGACGCCTCCGGCCAGCAAAACCACGGCACCCTCAGCGGCGCCGTCACCCCCGTCAAAGAAGGCCGGCGCGGCGGCGCCATGGAGTTTGCCGGCGGCGGAAAGGGCGGCAATGCCGGACCCGCCGGGACGCTTGTCCAGTTCAACTGGACTCAGGACATTCCCCTCATCGCCCGCGCCATGGTCAAAACGGGCGACGCCATCTTTGTCGCCGGTCCGCCCGACGTGATGAACGAGGAGGAAACCTTTCAGGAACTCGTCGAGGGCGATCCCGAGGTGCGGAAACTTCTCGCTGAACAGGATGCCGCGCTCGCCGGCGAGCGAGGCGCCATTCTCCGAGCCGTGAACGCCGCCGACGGCGCGACCATTCAGGATATCGAGCTTCCCTGCCCGCCCGCCTGGGACGCCATGGCCGCGGCCGGCGGACGCCTCTTCCTCACCACGACCGACGGGAAGGTGATGTGTTTCGGGCAGTGACCGGGCCTTCGGGGCCGGAATCCGCCGGGTTCGGTTTGGGATTGCACCGTTTTCGGGATATGGTTCCGGGTCGCCAACCGGCGGCCCTCGCCTGCCCGTGTCGCCATGTCCGATTCCCCGGCTCCTTCGATCGTCTTCGAAACGCGCGGCGTCACGAAGGTGTACCACATGGGCGAGGTCTCCGTTCACGCGCTGCGCGGGGTGGACATCCAGCTTCTCGAGGGCGAGCTGATCGTGCTGCTGGGACGGTCGGGCAGCGGAAAATCGACGCTGCTGAACATCCTGGGCGGGCTCGACGTGCCCACCGACGGGGAAGTCTTCTACCGGGACCGGGCCATGTCCCGCTTTTCCGAGGCGGAACTGACGCGCTATCGCCGCAACCACGTCGGGTTCGTGTTTCAATTCTACAACCTGATCCCCAGCCTCACCGCGCGGGAAAATGTCGCGCTGGTCACCGAAATCGCCCCGAACCCGATGAATCCCGCCGACGCGCTCGAACTGGTCGGCCTCGGGGGACGGCTCGATCATTTTCCCTCCCAGCTCTCCGGCGGCGAACAACAGCGGGTGGCGATCGCACGGGCCATCGCGAAGCGGCCCGACGTGCTCCTCTGCGACGAGCCGACCGGCGCGCTGGACCTGAACACCGGCGCCAGGGTCCTCGAAGCCCTCGAGTCCGTGAACCGCGAACTCGGCACCACCACGGCGGTCATCACCCATAACGCCGTGATCGCCGACATGGCGCACCGGGTCATCCGCGTCTCGGACGGTCAGATCGAGTCGGTGGAGACAAACACCACGCGCCGCTCGGCGTCCGATCTCATTTGGTAGGCCCATGCGCGCCCTGAACCGTAAACTGCTCCGAGATCTGTCCCACATGAAGGGTCAGGCGGTCGCCATCGCGGCCGTGATCGGCTGCGGACTGGCGGTCTTCATCGGGGCGCGCACGACGCTCTACTCGCTGAAATCGGCGCGCGCGACCTACTACGACCGCAGCCGGTTCGCGGACGTTTTCACCGGGCTGAACCGCGCGCCCGAGGCCATCGCCCGCCGGGCGGCCGAGATTCCCGGGGTCGCCGCCGTAGACAGCCGAGTCGTCGAGGGCGTCACGCTCGATATCCCGGGCCTGGACGAGCCGGCGGTCGGCAAGCTGGTCTCCCTTCCCGACCGGGGCGAGCCGAATCTGAATCTGCCTTACCTGAAAAGCGGTCGTTTTCCCGACCCGAACCGCGGAGGCGAGGTCCTGGCCGAGGAGGCCTTTGTCTCGGCGCACGGATTCCGGCCCGGGGATTCCTTCGAGGCCGTGCTGAACGGCCGGCTGCAAACCCTGACGATCACCGGTGTCGGGCTCTCGCCCGAATACCTCACCACCATCCAGCCGGGCAGCCTGTTTCCCGACGACAAACGCTTCGGGATTTTCTGGATGCCGCGCCGCCAGTTGGCGTCGGCTTTCACGATGGAGGGCGCCTTCAACGACCTGACGCTGTCCCTGATGCCGGGCGCGAACGAGGCCGAAGTCATCCGGCGGCTCGACCGCCTGCTCGCGCCCCACGGCGGGCTCGGGGCCAACGGTCGGGATCAGCACTTGTCCCACCGTTTCATCTCGGACGAGCTGGCCCAGCTTCGGATCATGAGCCTGGTGCCGCCGTCGATTTTCCTCGGCGTGGCGGCCTTCCTCCTGAGTGTGGCCATTCGGCGCCTGCTTAGCCTGCAGCGGGAACAAATCGCCGCGCTCAAGGCCTTCGGATACGCCAACCGGGAAATCGCCCTCCACTATGCCGGCTACGCCATCGCCATCGTCGCCCTCGGCACCCTGCTGGGCTTTGCCCTCGGCGCTTTCATGGGGAAATCGATGACCGCGATGTACGCCGCCTTTTACCGGTTCCCGAACGCCGGTTATCGCCCGGATTTCGCGACCTTCGTCCTCGGGGCGGCGTTGAGTTTCGCCATCGGCATCGCCGGAGTCGCCGCGGGTGTCCGGCAGGCGGTCAGAATCCCGCCCGCCGAGGCGATGCGTCCGGAGCCGCCCCCGGTGTATCGGCCCTCGCTCGTGGAACGGCTCGGCTGGCACCGATGGCTGGCGCAGGCGCCGCGAATGATCCTCAGGGAACTCAGCCGCCGCCCGCTCAAGGCCGCCCTCACCGCCGTCGGGATCGCCTTCTCGTGCGCGATCCTGGTCGTGGGAAATTTCGGAAAGGACGCCATCGATTACCTCGTCGCCGTTCAGTTCGGCATTCAGGAAAGGCAGGACGCCACCGTGACCTTCCACGATGCCCGGCCGGTGCGCGCGCTGGAGGACCTGCGCCATCTGCGAGGCGTGACGCGCGCGGAGCCGTTTCGCGCCGTGCCCGTTCGCGTTCGGAACGGACAATACTCCCGGCAGACAGCGGTGCGGGGGCTCGGTCCGGAGCGCGACCTTTACCGGCTCATCGACACGCGGGAGCGCGTTGTCGACCTTCCCGGCGCGGGCGTGCTGCTGTCGGCTCAGTTGGCGAAAATCCTCCACGTCGACCCGGGAGACACGGTCGAGATCGAAGTGCTCGAAGGCGAGCGCCCGACTCGGCGCGTGCCGGTGGGGGCGCTGGTCGAGGATTTTTCCGGCATCGCCGCCTACATGGATCTCGCGGAACTGAATGCCCTGATGCGCGAGGGGCCGTCGATTTCCGGCGCCTACCTCGCCGTCACGGCGGACAAGGCGGGCGGCGTCTTTCGCGAACTGAAACGCGCCCCCGCGGTCGCCGGGGTGTCGCTGCAAAAAGTGGCCATCGAAGCCTTTCTCGACACCTTCGCGGAAAACCTGCTCCAGATGCGCCTGTTCAATGTCGCCTTCGCCTGCGTGATCGCCTTTGGCGTGGTTTACAACAGCGCCCGGGTCTCCCTGTCCGAGCGCGGCCGGGAACTGGCCACGCTGCGCGTCATCGGCTTCACTCGCGCCGAGACCTCGGCCATCCTCCTCGGCGAGCTGGGTTTTCTCACCCTTGTCGCCATCCCCCTCGGATTCGCCATCGGTTACGGTCTGTGCCGCTTCATCGCGCTGGCCATGGAGACCGAGATGTACCGCATCCCCTTCCGGCTCGACGACTCGACTTTCGCCTTCGCCGCGGTCACCGTGATCGTCGCCGCCATCGTTTCCGGCCTCATTGTGCGGCGCGGCATCGACCGCCTCGACCTGGTCGCCGTGCTGAAATCCCGCGAATAAATTCCCATTCCTCCGCCCATGAAAGCCAACCGCAGGAAAACCCTCTGGATCGCCGCCATCCTCGCCCTGGCCGGCCTTGCCGCCTGGAAAGTACGCCCCCAACCGACGGAGGCCGACTTGGCGGAAGTCGTCACCGGGCCGCTCGCCGTCACCGTGGACGAGGACGGCGAAACGCGCATCCGCGAGCCCTACCTCATCTCCGCGCCCCTCACCGGGCGGCTGCTGCGGGTGGAACTCGAACCGGGCGACACCATCCGACGCGGGGACACGCTCGCGGTGATCGATCCGGGCGAGCCGGGCCTGCTCGACGCCCGCTCGAAGGCCGAGGCCGAAGCCCGCGTCAGCGCCGCCGAGGCCGCCCACCAGCGGGCCGCCAGCCAGCTCGAAATCGCCGCCGCCGATCTGGAAAAGGCCGAGCGCTACCACAAACGCGACCTCGGCCGCTTCGAGCAGGGCGACATTTCCCAGCCGAATCTCGAAGACACCGAATACGCGCTGCGCGTCGCCCGCGGCAATGTCGCGGCCGCCCAATCGGGCGTCGAGATCGCCAAATTCGACCTCGCCCAGGCGCGGGCGGCGCTGATTCACTCGCAAAATCTCACCGAATCGACCGAAGTCGCCGGCCGCCAGTTCCGCATCGAATCGCCCATCGACGGCGTCGTCCTGCGGCGCTTTCAGGAAAGCAGCACCCTCGTCCCCGCCGCCGAGCGTATTCTCGAAATCGGCGATCCGACCGACCTGGAACTCCGCGTCGACGTCCTCTCGCAGGATGCGGTGAAAATCCGGCCCGGCCAGCGCGTCCTGGTCGAGCACTGGGGGGGCGAAGAGTCCCTTCTCGCCTATGTGCGCCGGGTCGAGCCCTCGGCTTTCACCAAAGTCTCATCCCTCGGCGTCGACGAGCAGCGGGTCTGGATCTACGCCGATTTCGCCGCCGAATCCGCCCCGACCCAACAGGGTATGGTCGGTGACCCAACAGGGTTGAATGAGGGCAAGAGTGACAATCCGGGCCCCTCATCGAACATCCACCCCGCCCTCGGCGACGCCTACCGGATCGAGGCCCGCATCGTGGTGTGGGAGAGCGACGCCGTCGCGAAAGTGCCGGCGGGCGCCCTGTTCCGACAGGGCGAGAAATGGGCGCTCTACACCGTCGAAAACGGAGTGGCGCGGTCTCACCAAGTCGAAATCGGCCAGCACAACGGCATCGAGGCGGAAGTCCTCGCGGGCGCCCGTCCCGGCGACCGGGTCATTCTGCATCCCGGCGATCACGTTCGCGACGGCTCGCGCGTCACCGCGCGCCGAGATGGATAGGGAGACTCGAGACTCGAAATCCGAAAGCTCCGTACAAAAAGCGAGCCGCCATCCCCGGGATGGCGGCTCAGACTTGGCGAATGGATCGTCAAGCAGCAAAGAAGGGTTTCCAGAGAAGTCTCGAAGGTCCGGGGAAAAATCGAGAATGAGTTGGGAAATTTGAAAACTCGCCCCATCACGGGGTCACATGCATCACGCCATTCATGATGACCCAATGACCGGGATAGGTGCAGAGATACGGATAATCGCCCGCCTCGGAGGGCGCGGTAAATTCGAGCGTTTCTTCCGCCCCGGGGAGAACCAGTTTCGTGTGGAAAAGAATGTCCTCCGAATCGGGGATGCAGTTCTTCGTGGTCAGAAACGCCGGATCGGCCATGCCGGCGTTGGCCAGCAGCCCGACCGCGTCCTTCTTTCCGGGCTTCACGATCAGCAGGTTGTGCGGCTGCTTGGTGGCGCTTTCGGCGGGATTAACCAAGGTCACCTTGACTTTCTGACCAGCTTTCACCGTAAATTCCTTCACATCGTAGAGGAACTGGAGCTTGTCGGCGGTGATTTTGATTTCCGCCACGTCCTGCGCCTGCGCGCGGAGAACGACGCCCGCCACCAACACTGAGGTCAAAGCCACACAGATCGCTGATTTCATCATTTTCAAAGAATTACGCGTTTTGAGGGAGGATTCTGATTTTTCTAAAAAAACCGGAACGAAAAGCCTGGAAACCCAAAGCCGCCGACCGGTCTGACAGAATAGTTCGAACGTCTGCCCCCGCAAGCAGAATCACGCAACGGGCCTGAAACAAGCCCTAACTGCCTCGATTCGAGACGTCGATCAGAGCCAGATCGGAGACAAAATTTTAAAAAAGAGCCAAAATCGATTAAAAAATGTTTATTTTTATGGAAATTCTGTTAAATTAGAAAACCTCTAGCACAAATTGTTTCTACGAATGAATCGCATTCTTATCGCCACCGGAGACATGATCACCGCCGAGGGTATCCAAGGCGCTCTTTCTTCGTCGGGTTTTCAGACCGCCGCCGTCACGGATGTCCATCAGTTGGTCGACTTCTGTTCCAAGCACACGCCCGACCTGACCGTGATCGATCTCGCCCTGCCCGGAGGCAGCGTCTGGGCCGCGGTGCAGGCGGTGCGCCGTTCGCCGGCGACCACTTCGATGCCCTTCCTCGGCATCGGCGCGCATGTCTCTCAGACCGAGATGCAGCATGCCTTTTCGCTCGGTTTCACGACCATTCTGCCGCAGCCGGTCAACGCCCGCGATCTCGTCACCGCCGTGCGGCACGGCCTGGCGGGCGCGGAAAGCGCTCCCTCATCGCCCCCCGCGTCGAACATCACCGATATTCACGCCGGTGCCGAGGTCACTCCAGCATCCGACCCCATCGCGCGCCTTCAGCAGTTGATCACCGAAATTCTCGCCATCGTCACCCGGCTGCGTCCCTCCGTTTCCGAATTCGGTCCGGAGGGTCCCGAACTGTTTGGCTATATCGACGGTTCGGGGGCCGAGATTCGCGAAAAACTCGATTCCATCCTCGCCGAGGGACGGGAAAAGGCCGCCATCGCCCTGCAGGACAAGGATTTGCGCCACGATTTCCGCAACATGATCGGATCGGTCACCGGCTTCGCCGAGCTGATCCTCATGGAGCCGTCCGTGCCCGCCGAGGCGCGCCCGCAACTGACCCGCATCCGCGAATGCTCGAGGGTGTTCGTCGATCTGCTCGATCAGCAGAAGGCCGCCGCCGCGGCGTGAGGCAGCGGCTCACTCAACCGCCAACCGCTCCCCGCGTCCGCTCCCCGTCCACCAGGCGCAGAATCCCGCGCGGATTGTCGTCGCGCAATTCCTCGGGCAGCATCGACTGCGGCCAGCTCTGGTAGCAGACGGGCCGGACAAAACGGTCGATGCAGCGCGTGCCGATGCTGGTGAAATAGCTGTGGCAGGTCGCCGGATAGGGCCCGCCGTGGTGCATGGCGTGGCAGACCTCGATCCCGGTCGGGTATCCGTTGAAAATCAGGCGCCCCGCCTTCCGCTCGAGAATTTCCACGAGCCGGCGGTGCGTCCGCAGATCTTCCTCCGTCCCATGGAGGCTCGCGGTCAGCGAGCCGTCGAGTTTTTCGGCGAATTCCTCGAAATCCGCCGGCGACGGGCATTTCACCACCGTCGAGACGGGACCGAAGACCTCCTCGTAGAGTTCCGGATGGGCGCGCAGCCCGTCGGCGTCGGTTTCGAAAACGTAGCAGGCCGCCTCGGCCCGCGCCGGCAAGGCCGGTGTGCCTGACTGGCCCGCCAGCCGCAATTTTTCCTTCGCGGAAATGGCCTCGACACCGCTCACGTAGGCTCCGTGAATCCCGGCGTGGAGCATCGTCGCCGGCGCGATCTCGGCGGCTTTCGCGGCGGTGTTTTCGACAAATACCGAGAGCGGTTCCGAGTCCAAGCCGAAGACCAGCCCCGGATTCGTGCAGAACTGGCCGACGCCCAGATTCAGCGACTGGATGTAACCCGCCGCGATGGCCTCGCCCCGCTCCCGCAGCGCTCCGGGGAGGATGAAAATCGGGTTCACGCTGCCCATTTCGGCGTAGAACGGGATCGGTGTCGGCCGCGCGCTCGCCGCGTCGAACAGCGCCCGCCCGCCCCGCAGCGAACCCGTGAAAGCCGCCGCCGCCGCCGCCGGATGCCGCACCAGCCCGAGGCCGACCGCGTTCGAGCGGCCATGCACCATCGAGAAAACGCCCTCCGGCATCCCGCATTTCTCCGCCGCCGTCAAAATGGCGCGGCCGAGCAACTCACAGGTGCCCGGGTGGGCCGGATGCGCCTTCACCACCACCGGACAGCCGCAGGCAAAAGCCGAGACCGGGTCCGCACCGAAGACCGAAATCGCCAGTGGAAAATTGCTCGCCCCGAAGACCACCACCGGCCCGACCGGCTGCATCAGGCTGCGCACGTCCGGCTTCGGCAGCGGCTGGCGATCCGGCTGCGCGGTGTCGATCCGCGCGTCGAGCCACGATCCCTCGCGAATCAGCGCCGCGAACATCCGCGCCTGCCCCGTCGCCCGCCCCCGCTCGCCCAGACAGCGCGGCTCCGGATGCGCCGTCTCGGCCATCGCCATCGCGATCAATTGCTCGCCGAGGGCCTCGACTTCGTCGGCGCATGCCTCCAAGAAACGCGCCCGCTCCTCCACCGACTTCAGCCGAAAAGCGTCGAAGGCGCCCGCCGCCAGGCTCATCGCGCGGTCGATCTCCGACTCGGTCGCCTCGTGGAAGACGGTCGGAAGCGCCTCTCCCGTCTTCGGGTTGGCGCTTTGAAATGTATCGGCGCCCTCCGCCGAGGCCGTGTTGCCGATCAGTTGATGTCCGTGGAGTTCGAGCATGAGAACAGGGTCGTGGAGATTCGTCTTCAGGAAAAGCTCAGCGGTTCAGCAGTTCGAGCGCCGCGTTTTTGACCGGCTCGCGGTCTTTCTCGTCGAGGTTCGACAGCAAAGGCAGGGCCGGGCCCGTTTCCGCGAGGCCCGCCAGCGCGACGGCGTCGTGCAGCACCCGGATGGGGTTGATCGCGTTTCGCAGGTCTTCCAGCGGCTCGAATATCCGGCGAATTTCCTCGGCGCGATCGAAATCGCCCGCCGCCAGCGTCCGCAGCATCTCCGCGCTCAAGTCCGGCCGCACGCACACGCAGCCCGAAGTGAAGCCCGTGAGCGCGAAATCGCGCAAATGAATGATGGCCGGCTGCTCGCCCATCCCGCTGACGACGATCGCGGGGTCGACCCGGTCCAGCAGCGCCCGCAGATAGTCGTCCTTCGCCGTATCCTCGCGAACGATGGCGTATTTGACCCACGAAACCACTCCGTCGGCGACGAGACGCGCCACATTCTCCGGCTCCGTGTAGCCCTCGTGCTTGATGTAAACGACCACCGGTTTCCCGAAGGCCTCGGCAAAACGCCGGAGGCCCGTCTCCACCCCGCCCGCGGTCGTGATCCCCTGCTGCGGCAGCACCATCACCGTCGGAAAATCGAAATCCCGCAACACCGCCGCCTGATCCATCATCGTCCCATAGGCCGGCCCCACCGACGGCGTGACCAGCGTGTTTTCCGCCGCGATCTCCGCGAGGCCGCCGAGAATCCCCGCGTATTCCGAGAGCGCGATGTGGTAGAAATTCGCGTTCCCGCCGTAGAGCAGCGTCGTCACCCCGCCCGCCTCGAGGTGGCGGACAATCTTCGAGTTCTCGGCCGCCGAGAATTTCCCGCTCCCGTCCCGCGCCAACGGCGGCACGGCGACAACGGAGGCGCGAAGATGGGCGGGCGTGACGGCGGCGGTCTGCATCCCCCCGACTACACGGAAAACTCCGGCAAAAGCAACGGATTTCCCCGCCGAAGGTTGGGTCCCTCCGCCATCCGCGCTTCACGCCGAAAAACGATCGCGCCCTCCAACAGGGTTGGGTCGCCGACCATACCCTGTTAGGTCAGCCGCGCGGCACGCCCGCCCGCTCGAAGGCCGCGGCCAGGTTGGCGTGACAACGTTTCGTGGCCGCGACGAAGTCGTGGCCGGGATCGCCTTTCCAGATCTGGCTACTGACTTCGCAGCAGAAATCGCCCCGGTAACCGCCGGCGTGGAAGGCTTTGAGAATGTCGGCGTGGTCCCAGTTTTTCCCCTCCCCGGCGAGGGCGAAGACGACCTTGCCCTCCGGTGTCCGGATCGCATCCTTCACCGCGACGTAGCGGGTCAGCGGCAGCGACTCGGCGACCGTGCCGACGATGTCCATGCCGCGAAAGGCGTAGTGGCTGTAGTCGTAAACCATTCCGAGACCGCTGCTGTTCCCCAGTTGCCCGATCAGCCACGCGGCGTCGGCGGGTCGCGACATGGCGTGGCCGCGATGAGGTTTGACGCAGAGAGCCGCGTCCTCCTCGGTGACAACCCGCAGCCAGTCGCCGAGCCGGTCGCGAAAGAGATTCTTTTCCTTTTCCCAATCTTTTCCGCCGAGAACGGTCTGGATCAGAGGCGGCGCGGCGGGAGAAAGATCGCGGCCGAGGGCGATCATCCGGCGCAGGGCCTCGGTCTGTTCCCGATGCCGGGCGTCGTCGGCCGACGGGTGGAGATCGGCCATCAGGGCGGAGAGGCGCAAATTCTTGTCTTCCATGCGTTTGCGAAGACTTTTTCGCACCTCGGAAGTCAATGCCGCGGGATCGCCGGTGAAGCCGGAAAAAACGGTGATTTCGACACAGTCGTAGCCGGTGTCGGCGACGAGATCGATGGCTTCGGGCAAGGGCAGCTTTTGCAGGCCGTAGGTGCCGATGCCGAGCCCGCAGGTCTCCCTCGCGGGCGACGCGGCGCGGACGATCGGGAGCGCCGCGCCGGCGGCGGCCAGGGCGGCGGTTTTCAGAAAACGACGGCGGCGCTGTCGGGGAGATGCCATGGCGGAACCTTGGCGGAAAGCGGGGGAAATGACAACCGGCGACCGGCGGGACAACGTTCGACATCGGCGGATAGGCGGCCGGAATGCGAGCGCCGCCCTGGCCTTTGCGTCGATTGACAGTCCCTCGCCGTCCGGGTACGATAGGGGCCGAGTCTCAAATCCCGCCTTTCTTTCACCGATGGTCAGCCTCGCAACTCAAACTGTCGCTTTTCTCGACGGGGAACCGCTCGAATGGCGGACCGGCGACACGATCCTGAAATTCATCGACCGCCACCTCGGCAGGGGCCACGTGCCGACCCTGTGCGACGCGCCTCAACTGGACCCCCACGGGGCCTGCCGCGTGTGTTCGGTCGAAATCGCGCCGAATGCCGATGGCCCTCGGAGGGTGGTGGCGAGTTGCCACACGCCCATGGCCGAGGGGCTGCACATTTTCACCGAATCGCCGAAGGTCCGCCGGCTGCGGCGAAACATCGTCGAGCTGGTCCTGACCGACCATCCGCTCGACTGCCTGACCTGCGAGGTGAACGGAAACTGCGAGCTTCAGAGCGTGGCGGCGCGCGTCGGCGTGCGCTCGGTGCGCTATCCCGAGGGCCGAAATCACCTCGACCGGACCAAGGACCTGTCGCACCCCTACATGACCAGCGACCTGAGCAAGTGCATCAACTGCTCCCGCTGCGTGCGCGCCTGCGACGAGATCCAGGGGCAGTTCGTCCTGTCAATGCACGGCCGCGGTTTCGACGCGCGCATCATCAAGGGGCACGACCAGTCCTTCGCCGACTCCCCCTGCGTTTCGTGCGGCGCCTGCGCCCAAGCCTGCCCGACCTCGGCGATCTCGGATGTTTTCCAATCGAAATCGATCGAGGCCACCGAGACCACCCGCACCGTCTGCACTTACTGCGGCGTCGGCTGCAACCTGCTGGTCAAGACCAAGGGCAACGAGGTGCTCGGCATCCAGGCCCCGGTCGACGCCGAGGTCAACCGGGCCCACACCTGCCTGAAAGGCCGCTACGCTTTCCGCTTTTTCAACCACCCGGACCGTCTCCGCAAGCCCCTGATCCGGCTCAACGGACATTTTGAGGAGGCGACGTGGGACGAGGCCTACGATTACATCGCCAAGCGCTTCACCGAGATTCGCGAGGAACACGGCCCGGACGCCATCGCCGGCATCTCGTCCGCCCGCTGCACGAACGAGGAGAACTACCTCATGCAGAAATTCATCCGCGCGGTGGTCGGGACGAACAATATCGACTGCTGCGCGCGCGTCTGTCACTCCCCCACCGCCCACGGCATGCAGATGAGCTTCGGCACCGGCGCGGCGACGAACTCGATCGACGACCTCAACTTTACCGACTGCATCCTTGTCGTCGGAGCCAACCCCACCGAGGCCCACCCCGTCACCGGCGCGAAGATCAAGCAGCGCCTCCTGAAGGGCGTGACCGGCATCATCATCGATCCGCGCGAGATCGAACTGACCCCCTACGCCACCCACCATCTCCAGCTTCGTCCAGGCACCAATGTGGCGCTGCTCAACATGTTCGCCTATTACCTCTGGGAGGCGGGTCTCGTCGACCGCGCGTTTGTCGAAAAGCGCTGCGAGGACTGGGAAACCTTCGAAGCCGGCCTGAAGTCGCTCGATCTGGACGAACTGGAAAACATTCACGGCGTCGATCGCGAACGTGTCCGAGCCGCCGCGCTCGATTACGGCCGCGCCGAAGCCGCGATGGAATTTCACGGTCTCGGCGTCACCGAGCACAGCCAGGGCGCGAAAACCGTGATGCTCCTCGCCAACCTCGCCATGATGACCGGCAACATCGGGCGTCCCGGCTGCGGGGTGAACCCCCTCCGCGGCCAGAACAACGTGCAGGGAGCCGCCGACATGGGGTGCCAGCCGCACCAGGGAGCGGGCTACATGGCGGTGGACGATCCCGAGTGGCACCGCCGCTACGAGGAATTCTACGGCACCCCGATTTCGCCGGAACCCGGCCTGAAAATTCCCGAGATGTTCGAAGCCGCCCGCTCCGGGAGGCTGAAGGCCCTCTGGCTGATGGGCGAGGACGTGGTCCAGACCGACCCGAACAGCGAGGCGGTCAAAGCCGCCATGAACGCCCTGGAGTTTCTCGTTGTGCAGGAGCTATTCATGACCGAGACCGCGCAGTTCGCCGACGTCGTGCTGCCCGCGGCGAGTTTTCTCGAGAAATCCGGCACCTTCACCAACGGCGAACGCCGCGTCCAGCGCGTCAACGCCGCTGTCGAGCCGCTCGAGGGCACCAAACCCGATGCCCAGATCATCGTCGAAATCATGAATCGCATGGGATTTTCCCAACCCGACTACACCCCGGAAGGCGCCCTGGCGGAAATCGCGGGGATCGTCCCCTTCTTCCGAGGCGCGACCTGGGAGGGTCTCGGCGAAAACGGAAAGCAATGGCCCATCCTCGAGGACGGCGCGGGCACCGCCATCATGCACGTCGAGCAATTCAAGCGCGGACTCGGCAAATTCCATTTCTTCCCCTGGCGGGAGTCGAGGGAGATCGACGAAAATCTCGGGGAGGATTATCCCTACATCCTCACCACAGGCCGTCTGCTGGAGCATTACAACTGCGGCACCATGACCCGCCGCACCGGCAACGCCCGCATCGTTACCCGGGACGAGTTGGCCATTCATCCGGAAGACGCCAGGAAGAAGGGCGTCAAAACCGGCGATTCCGTGCGCGTCTTGTCCGCCCGCGGCGAAGTCACGCTGGTGGCCCGGGTATCCGACGAAGTGAAGCCGGGCATCGTCTACACCACCTTCCATTTTCCGGAACATCTGGTGAACAACCTCACTTCCGACATCCACTGCGACGACACCCTCTGCCCGGAATACAAGGTCACCTCCGTGAACTTCGAAAAGATCGCCGCGACCGAAACCCGGGCCCCGGCTCGGGAAACGGGCGTGCCGGCCGAAGCCGTCGCCAACTGATTCCACATCGAGTCCGATTGGTTACTCGCCGGATCGCCATCCACCGGCCCCGGCGTCGTTTCGGGTCAGCAGAAAAGTTCCCGATTCCACTTCCAGCCGTAATACAGCCCGAAGATGCTGGCCACCGTGCTCAGCACCAGGGCGGGCACGAACCCGAAAAAATCGCCGAGCCACCAGCCGATCCCGCCGGCGATGGACGACACGAGCATGATAAAAAGGGAACTCATGGCGGATGGAAGATGTCTTTACAGAAAATATATTATTTCTAGAAATTTTCCTCTATTTTCTTTCGGTGGCCTCGCGGTTCTCAAGGCGTTTCGTCCAGCGAATCGCCAGACCCAGTGGCGCCAGGCAAAACACCCCGAAGCAACTGTCGATGACCCGCCAGCCGAGGGGAATCCCCCGGATATCCCCGCAGATCAGCGCGGTCGGGATCACCGCCACACACGCCGCCACCCCGACCCACAGGACACCCTCGTATCGAACCGGTTCCCGCCAGGGCAGCACGAAGAAGCCCGCGATGACCAGGTGCCCAAACGCCAGCCAATCCGTTCCGTAGGCCAGAAACGGATAGGACTTCTGGGTTTCCGCGAGCCCTTCGCGGACTTTCAAAATCCAGCGGGTGAGCCCGGCGAACGCTTCGATCCGGGGCTCCCCTCCCTCACCGGACACCATGGCGGCCAGCAGATTCAGCTCATGCACCAACGGGAAGGCCGTCAGCCCGCTCAGGACGAGCCCCGCGATCACCACAGTCAGGATGCCGCGGACCCGGCGCAGATCGCGACCCTTCGAGTCAGCCAGGACACTTAATTTTTCCACCCGTCAAAAATACAGGTAATGGGTCCGATTCAACTTCTTCAGCGATTTGTCGACAAATTCCTTCTCTTTCAGGGCAATGCCCGCGTCGAGAAAGGCGTCAAACTTCGGCTGGGAAGCCTTCCTGAAGATCACGACCCCGTCCGCGTTCTTGATCATGAAAAGGTAGGCATAGTATTTGTGCCCCCAGTAGGCCGGCGGGCTGTCATCGAAGCGATATTTTAACTCAGGTCCCTTCCATTCGAAGGTCTTTCCCTCCTCGACGCTGATCTTGAACGTTTGGCGCTGAAAGACCACAAATTCGTCGCTCCACTCGCAGCTCTCCCCCAGCACCACGAGCGTCGCCTCGGCGTTCTCGATGTTGTAACCCTGCTCTTCGTTCTCGACCTTGATCGTGAAGTTGAAACTGCCGACCCGGTCGTCGAAGCAGTCCTTCTTGTCGAGCCGGTTGTTCGAGCCGGGACTGATCTGCACGTCCAGCTTCGGAATTTTCGTCTTGTCGGCGTTGGCCTTCCATTCCGCGATATACTCCTGATCGGCCTTGCTGAACCGGCCGATTTCCAGGGTGTAGCGTTTCGTGCCGATGCCGAGGATCACCGAGCCGCCGCGGACCTCGATTACCTCCGCGTCGACCTGTTTGCCATCCGACGAGGTGAAGACGCGCGCCTCGATCCGTGGCGCGACCAAAACCAGCGCGGATAAACATATCGCGATCAGGTGGGGCAAGGATTTGCGACCTCCATTGAGTTCGCGGGATATTGATTGGTTCATGGGATTGGCCTCATTGGGATTCGCCGGCTCTCCATCCTCCGGCGGTTGGATTGAATTGCTCCGATCTTCGGCCCCGAAAACGGCCGAATCCATTGCAATCCGGATTCCAGTTTGTAACGGTTTAGCGAAACGATACTTAGGAAGCAAGCCTCATTCGGTGGAAGTTTTTGCGCCCGATGCCCCGAAAGCGTTTCCAATCGTGTCCCGATCTGCTTATCTTGGGGCGATTCGCAGAACCAACCCCTCTCCTTCCCATGATGCAATACCTGATCATCGGCGTCGTCGGCTTTATCGCCGTCATCGTTCTTCTGGTCGTTTTCAAGTTCATCGGTATCTGGATTCGCGCCCGCGTCGCCAACGCGCCCGTGAGCATGCTGACCCTGATCGCCATGTGGCTGCGAAAAGTTCCGCCGGCCCTGATCGTCGACAGCCGCATCACCGCCGCCAAGGCGGGCCTTTTCATCACCACTGACCAGTTGGAGGCCCACTATCTCGCCGGAGGACACGTCGATCACGTCGTCCTCTCCCTCATCGCCGCCGACAAGGCCGAAATCCCCCTCACCTTCGATCGCGCCTGCGCCATCGATCTCGCGGTGAAAGGCACCGCCAAAACGGTTCTCGAAGCCGTGCGCACCTCCATCAATCCCGCCGTGATTGACTGCCCCGGCGGCGGTCAGAAAATCGACGCCGTCGCCCGGGACGGGATTTCGGTCCGCGCCCGCGCCCGCGTCACGGTCCGCACCAACCTCGACCGCTTCGTCGGCGGCGCCACCGAGGAAACCATCATCGCCCGCGTCGGCGAGGGGATCGTCACCTCCATCGGCTCGGCCACCTCCTACAAAGATGTGCTGGAAAATCCCGATCACATTTCCCGTCTCGTCCTCGAAAAAGGCCTCGACGCCAACACCGCCTTCGAAATTCTTTCCATCGACATCGCCGATGTCGATGTCGGCGAAAACGTCGGCGCCAAATTGCAGACCGAACAGGCCGAGGCCGACAAACATGTCGCCCAGGCCAAAGCCGAAGTGCGCCGCGCCGCCGCCGTCGCCACCGAACAGGAAATGGCCGCCCGCACCCAGGAAATGCGCGCCAAAGTCGTCGAAGCCGAAGCCGAAATCCCCATGGCGATCGCGGAAGCCTTCCGAAGCGGCAACCTCGGCATCATGGACTACACCCGCTATCGCAACATCGTCGCCGACACCGAAATGCGCGAAAGCATCGCCGGCGATTCGATGGACGAAAGCGGTAAAAAAGGCTGATCCTTTGTTTCCACCCAACAATTTCCGTCCGACCCAACAGGGTTGAGTCACCGACCCAACCCTGTTCAGTCGGAAAGATCTCACCCCGGACACCCGGCCCCCCGCAATGGACGACGATTTGCGCCCCTGGCTCTACGCGGCGATGATCGTGATCGCGTTCATCTCTTGGGTTTTCAACAAGTTCCAGGAGGCCACCGCCGAAAAACGCCGGGCTCGCGAGGAAGCGCTCCACCGTTCACGCCGGCGCGCGCCTTCCTCCCCCTCTTCGATTCGCGACGCGGCCCCCCCCGCGCAGGCGCCACCGCCTCTGCCGCGTCGCTCGGAATCCAGCGCCCCCGCTCAACCCCCCGGTTCTCTCGAGGAGTTGTTGGAGGCCATCGGAGGAACACGCCGCCCGACTTCGCAGCCGCCATCCCGAGCCGCCGCCACCACCCGGCGCCAGTCCGTGCCCGAACCCATCGCCGCCAAACCGAAGGCGCCGACCCGTCCCACTCTCAGCCAATCCGAGAAAGAGGCTCTGGATCGTCTCCGATCTGGAAAGACCTCGTCCACGCCTCGTGGCCGAAAAGGGTCGCGTTTGTTTCCCGACATCGCGGCCGTTCGCCGGGCGATCATTGCTTCCGAGGTGCTCGGCAAACCGAAAGGGTTGCTCTGAAAATCGAAAGGGAACGCCCCCGAGAGTGACGTTCCCTTTCTGGTGGGGAAAATGAGGGATCGGTTCCCTTTCGGATCGGAACTTTCTCTCGCGGACTCGAATTCTCTTCGTCTATTCGACGGTGGTGGCCGCTTCGTTGATCTCCGGCAGTCCGAAGACTTGGTTGCTGCTGTAGTGCCCCGTCTCGCTGAAGGGTTGATACTGCCAGTAGACTCCATACAAGCGTCCCAGATTCTGGTGCGCCGCCTCTTCCCTTTCCTTTTTCTTCTCCTCGTCCTCGTCATCGTCCTCCGCGTTCACCGGCAGCCCGAACAACATCGCCAGGGTGTTGAGCCCCTCCGAATCCGTCTGAAGCCCCACTCCTTCCTCGCCGCTTCCACCTCCGTCGCCAAACAACAGCGCGAACAAGCCCACCCCGCTCAGCAGTCCTCCCCCGAATCCCGGGTTCAAATTGTTGTCGTCACGGTCGAACGAGTCGAATTTGTCCACGAACAGGAACGGAAAATAATCGAACGGAATCGGCACGATCACCGGCTCGGGCTCCACCACCACCGGCGGCAACTCCGGAACAGTCACCGGCAAGGTCGCCGGCTTCAGACTCACCGGCTCGATCGCGTCGTAGTAGATCGTATACAGATCCGCTCCCCGATACTCCGTCGTCCCCTCACCAAAACTCCCCGAGGCCAGCGCCACCAGGTTCGGCAACCCGCCCGGCGCGTCCACCGTCGCCAGCGAGCCGCCCTGCACACCCGCCAGGTCCGCCGGAAACGGATCGGCCACCCCCACCGTCGTCACCAGACCCGTGTTGTTCCACCACAGGTCGGGCTGCAGGTAAATCTCGTCCGGATCCCCGGCGTCGATCCCCCCGTTGCGCGTCGCGTCGAACACCCGGATGTCGTCGGCGAAACTCACGCCACCCCCACCCACGCCTCGGTAGGTCGTGAAGGCCTGGTTGATCCGTGTGTCGGTCGCCATCAGGTTCCGCTCCCGCTGCGGGATGTAGAAGCGCACCTCCGTCCCGTTCCCATACAGCCCGCTGGTGAAAACACTCCCGTTGGTGGCTTCAAGCGTGCCGGGACCGCCGTAAAACGGCGTGCTCCGGCTGGCGCCCACGAAGGTGTTTCCGCTCAGGATCGTCGTCACCGTCGGAAGCAGCCGGGGATCGGCGTGCCCCACCAGGGTGTGGTCCAGGCTGATGTTGTTGCCCGCCAGCACGTTGATGTCCCCGGCGCGCACTCCCTGCCCGCCGTTGGCCGGCAGATGCACCCCGCCGCCGTCGCGCATCCAGTCTCCGTTGCCGATCATCACGTAGTTGTTCAGATTCGGCTGCAGTCCGGGACCCGCCGCGTCCCCATCCACCGTCGTCAGGTCGTTGCCCACCAGGACGGTGATGTTGCCCACTTTCTCTCCGTTGACTCCCGGGGCGCTGTGGCCCACCTGCGCGTAGGCGTTGACCACCGGCAGCGACACGTTCCCGTTGCCGAAGTCCGTCAGGTCGGTCGAGGTGCCCCCCAACATCGTCATGTCGTTGCCCACCACCACGACGATGTCCCCGGTCATGTCCGAGTCCACGGGGTCGCGATTTGTCGCGTTGTCCAGTTCAGTCGACCAATGGCCGATCTTGGCGAAGCTGTAGATCGAACCGATCGGCGTCCCGTTGGAGTCCAGCGCGATCCCGCCCTGCTGGTTCGCCTGGCTGGCGGTGATGCTCAGATCGTTGCCAACATACACCGAGATGTTCCCGTTGAGCTGGTCCTCCAGCATGTTGCCCCCGTGGCCGATCACCGCCGCGCCCCCTTCGATGAAATCATACTGCGCGATGATCGGCGTCTCGTTGTAGGCGCGCGGATTGGCCAGCAGCGTCAGATCCCCCATCACGTTGACCGTGATGTCTCCGTTGAACCCGTTGGGAAGCGCCCGGTCGTTGCCCCGGTCCGAGTTGAACCCGTGACCCACCTGCGCATAGGACCCGAAGCTGCCCTTCCCGCCCTTGATCTCCATGTCCCCGCCCGCGTCGATCGTGATGTTCGAAAAACCCTCAATCCCGTTGACCAAAGTTCCGTCGTTGAGCGTGTTAAGGTCCAAATTGTCCAGCCCCCCCCCGTGGCCCACGCGCACGAAGTTCATCCGAGCCGGATCGCCCACACCGGTCACCCCGAGGAGGTTGACCATGTCATTGGAATCGGCGTAGTCGGCGTCGAGCACAACATTGCCCAAAGCGTTGATGTCGATGTTCCCGATCAGGTTCCAGGAGCCCGCCACCGTGTCCGGACCATCCGCGCGATCCGCGCCCGAAGCCCCGAAAGTGTGGCCGATCACCGTCCACCAGCTCAGGCCCGCTCCGTTTTGCATCGTCACGTTCCCGCCGGTCACTGCCCCGGTCGTCGCGTCCAGCGTCCCCGCGTTGACGGCGATGTTTCCGGTCTTGTCCTTGTAATAATAGGCGGCGTTGGTGCCGTTTCGACGAAGCGCGCCGGTCTCACGGCCGCCGTGGCCGATCTGGGTATGCGACCAGCGAATGTCATTGAAATCGTTGTCGGTGTTCCCCGTTACCTGATCCAACGCATACATGTTCTGATTCAGCCGGACCCCGGGATCGGAATGAGTCAGCAGCACATCGCCGCCGGCATTGACCTCGATATCGGTCGTAAATCCGTCGATGGCCCAGGTTTCGGTGTCACCGTCCATCGTGATTGAGATACTCGAGTCGTCGACGGCCACGGAGGTCAGGTTCGCCGCGACTTCGGTGATTTGCATACTGTGACGAAATTCCTCGTCACGGTTGAACGAACCACCCACCTGCCCGAATCCGCGGTCGGTCTGGTGGCCGATCTTCGCTCCGCTTTCGCGATAGCGGCCCGCCGTCACATTGATGTCGCCACCGGCATTGACCAGAATATCTCCCCCGTAGTACTGAAACCCGCTTTCCCGGCCATGGTGGCCGATTTGGGCGTACGAAAAGAAATCGCGTTCCGATTCACCCGTATAGGTCGCCAGAACACCGCCTCCGATAACGTCGATATCGCCGGCCACATCGACGGTAATGTCGCCAAAAACCACGCTGGAAGATTCGTAGTCGGCGATGCTGCGCCCCCCGTGTCCGACATAGGCGTAATCCCATGTGTCGTTCCCGGCGATCACACTCAATCCGCCCTCGTGGGCGGTCACTTCAATGTCGCCGACGATATTCACAAAAGTCGTGGTGCGGTTGTAGCGTTCCGAGTTGTCCTGTCCCGTAAATTCGACACTGGTGGCCGTGTCGCCGGTGCCGTCCCCGGTGGTGATCCGGAGGCGCACACGCTCGTTGTCCAGATCGCTGGAGATCGGGTCGTTGTATCCCCCGTGTCCGATCCCGGCGAAACGCGTGTCGCGCCGCGTCCGCCAGCCGTCGACATCGTCCACATCGTCCGTTCCATCGGCGCGGGCACTGACGCCGTCATTGTCCAGATCGCCCACCGACAAGGGATCGTCGCTGGTTTGCGTCCGCGTGTCGGGCGTGCTGTAGGCCTTCACGGTGATGCCTTCCGGGCCGTAGCTTTCAACCCGAATATTGCCGGAGATGGTCTTACGGGTCGAGCCGTCCAGCGCCTCGACATGGACCGGTCCGCCGGGGCTCTGGCCGGGCGTTCCGTTCACGGCGGTGCCCGCGTCCCAGAAATCGTCGTCCCAACGATCCGTTTGAGTGTTCTCGGCATACCAACCGCGAGCGGGATCGGTCCCGTTCGCGTGCACGAACAATTCGCCCTTGCGCAGATTGGGATTGTCCATGTCACCCACGTTGTGGAAGAACCGCACCTGCTGCGCAAGATTGGACGGCGGATCCCACACGACGAGTCCGTCCAAGGTGTGTCCAATGGTCGCATGATTGTCGTTGTGGGCGCCGGCGAGAATTTCGATGTCACCTCCCGCCTTCACATTGATGTCGCCATATACCGAACCAAACTGCCCGTTACCCAAGTGCCCGATCTGCACGTAGGCGTCACCGCTCTGGTCCGGACTGGCGATGTTGTTGGCGTTGTTCTGCGCCCCATCCTCCACATTTTGCCAGCCTTCCAGTCGCACAAAGCCGCCGGTGCTCGTGGTGTCGCCGGTCAGATTGATTTCCGGATCGCCCCGGTCGTAGAGAACCGTGTCACGGTCGACTCCGGCCAGGATGTTGATGTTTCCATAAACCGGAGCCAGACGCGCGATCGACGTTCCCGACCAGTCGCGGGCGCCGTTGTAACTTAA
>JACKQC010000012.1 GCA_024233085.1 Akkermansiaceae bacterium | reverse complement strand
ATCGATGAACGGCGACATCAATCTGGCCGGGGCGACCGCGACTTCCTTGCGGAGCCGGGAAGCCTATGTGCAGGTTGGCCACGGCGGTCTCTACACCGGGGGCGACCACGAGGGCGACGTTTCGGTGGTGGCGCAGAACGGGAGCGTGAACCTGACTGCGGGTCGGGCGACCACCAACGATCAGGGGTTGAATTCCTACGCTCAGATCGGTCACGGCGGATCCTGGTCGGGCGGGAACATGAGCGGCGACATCGTCGTGGCCGCGTTGGGAGCCGGCCATCGGGTGACCGGCACGGCCGGGTCGGACAATCAGACCTACGCGCAGATTGGCCATGGAGGTTATGACGCGAACTTCATTTCCGGCGCGGGCACGCAGTATTCGACGTATGACGCGAACGGCGTGACGCTGGCCGACATCCGCCCGATCTCGGGATCCACCCTGCAGGGCAACGATTTGCGCTACTGGTACAATCCGATCTATGTCATGCGCAACGACCTGCGCAGCGCCGTCCAGGGGGATACGGGCAACGCTCTCTCCGATCCGCTCAAGTTCGGGTTTTTCTCGGGGAATATTACCGTGGTGGGCGCGGAGGGTGTCAGCCTGGCGGGATCGACGGCCGGAACGGCCACGAGCAGCATCGCTCCGAGCGCCTACGCGCAGATCGGTCACGGCGGACGCAGCACCCAGAGCCACAGCGCCGGGAACATCGTGGTGGACGCCAGCGGGCTGAATCCGCTCGACGGCAACGCGGTGACGGGCGCCGGCGGCGCGGTCACGGGGACGGCCGGCAATTCCGACCAGACCTACGTGCAGATCGGCCACGGCGGCTACGACGGCGACGGAAATCACGGCACCCGCGACGTGGACGGCGACACTGTGATCGACGGCGATATCACGGTCCGCGCGGGCACGAACCTCGCGGGCGAGGGCGTGGTGTTTCGCGGCGGCAGCCGGAGCGACGCCTACGCGCAGATCGGCCACGGCGGCACGTCGGCGCGATCGGCGAACTGGGAAGATCTCACCGGGGCCAATGGCACGGGCGGTCCGGACGGTTTGGCGGATTCGGCGGGCAATCAGGGCGACATCACCGTGACGGCCAAAGGGGGCGTCGTTTTCGTCGCGGGCACGGGCGCGCTGGTGCTGAACGGCGACTTCGACTGGATCAACTACGCGCAGCTCGGTCACGGCGGCTACGACGCGGATGTTCACACTCAGGTCGGTTCGGGCGGTCTGTCCGCCGACGCCACTCTCTACGGCACGACGATCGGTCACCACGGCGACATTTTCGTGGAGAGCACCGATGGGCGCGTGATCTTTTACGCCGGGGATCCGGACCGGCCCGAATACGCCAGCGCCGGAGCGGGTGGCGGTCGCATTCATTACGCGCAGCTCGGCCACGGCGGCTACGCGGCGCGTGGATCGCACTACGGCAACATCACCGTCAACGCCGGCTCGGACATCCTGTTCAGTGGCGGGGCCGGGGACACGCGCCAGGCGTCCGAGGGCCTGAGCTACGCCCAATTGGGCCACGGCGGCCGGAGCGGCGCTTTCGGCGATCTGGGATCGCGCGACGCGATGGGCATTGCCACGGAAACGATCGCGGTGACGGCCGGGCGGGACATCTTTTTCGAGGGCGGTGTCGGCCAGGAAGACTACGCCCAGCTCGGCAACGGCGGGCGGGACGCCCGGGGCGATCACGCGGCAAACATCGTGGTCACCGCCGGAAGGGACATCACCTTCACAGCGAACCAGTCCGATTATCTGACCGGAACGGGGCGTCTGAACCTGAATTCCTACGTCCGCACCACCGCGGACAGCAACGGGTTGTCCGACGCCACCAACAACGCCTCCGGAGTGGCCGAAAACATCAACCTCTTCAACCAGTACATCGTGCCGGGCACGGTGGTTTTCACGGTTCTCGCCAGCCCGACGGCCCTGGGAAGCACATTCACGGACGTCCGGGACACGCCGACTTCGACGACCGGCACCATTCAGGCCGCGGACAGCACGGTGGTCGGCACGATCAACTACACCACCGGCGTGATCACCATCACAGAGCCGATGCACTCCGGCAGCGACACCGCGACGAACATCCGGGTGGCCTACAACCACGCGGATTCGGATCTGGCGTATGTGCAGCTCGGCAATGGCGGCTACGACGCCGACAACACGGCGACAACGGTCGGGAATGTGGGTGACATCACCGTGACCGCCCAGGGCGGGTCGATTTCCTTCATGTCGGGCAAGTCAACGGACAACTATGCCCAGCTCGGGAACGGGGGGTATTCGAATTCCGGCAACAGCAGCGGCAACATCCTGGTCCAGGCCCAGGGTGGTGGCGTTTCCTTCGATGCCCAGAACGGGGCCCTGCGTGGCTACGCGAGCCTCGGCCACGGTGGCGATATCGCGACCGGGGATCATTCCGGGAATATTCGAGTCGAGGCGGCCGGGGACGTGCTGGTGCGCGGTGGAGCCGGTGACGAGACCTACGCGATGATCGGCCATGGCGGCGAGGCGGCCGCCAGCGGCGCCTCCACCACGCCGGGAAATTCCGGGAACATCACCATTGTCACCACCAACGGCGGCAATCTGCGGGTGCTCGGCGGTCAGGGAACCGACTCGAGCGACGCCACGGCGAATGACGATGCCTTTGCCATGATCGGTCACGGCGGCCACGGCACGGCCGGCATTCACATCGGCGACATTCTCGCGCAAATCGCGGGCAATGTGGAGGTGATCGCCGGGACGATGGACCAGCGGGCCTTCGCGATGATCGGGCATGGCGGCGAAAACGTGGACGGGGAAAAGCGGGGCGACATCAAGGTCGTGGCTGACGGCAGCGTGACGGTGCAGGGAAGCGGCGACGACGGCGTGACCAGCGGCGCGACACGGCGGGTGGATTTTGCCCAGATCGGCCATGGCGGACGGAATTCCGACGGCGACACCGGCGGCGACGTCACGGTGATGGCGGGCACGACGGTTTCGGTGCTGGCCGGCCGGGGTGACGACGCCTACGCGCAGATCGGTCATGGCGGGCGCAACGCGAGGGGCAACTTCGGGGTGCTCGACATCGACAGCGACATGCTCGCCGACGGCGACATCACGGTGATCGCGGGCGGCGACATCACCGCGACGGCGGGGACCAATGGCGCGCGGGCCTATTCCCAGATCGGTCACGGCGGTCACGACGCGGATGTCACCGGAGGCTCGACCATCCAGGGCGACATCCGGGTGGCTTCGACCGCGGGCAGCATTCTCTTCAGCGCTGGTTCGGCGAATCAGGCCTATGCCCAACTCGGCCACGGCGGGCGCGACACCGCCGGCAATTTCAGCGGCGACATTCTCGCCCGGGCGGGCGACCGGATCGTTTTTGCCGGTTCGACGACGGGTGCGGGCACGGGCAGCTACGCGCAGCTTGGGCACGGCGGGATGAACGCCGTGGGCAGCCACAGCGGCGACATCACGGTGGAGTCCGGCGAGGGCGCGACCTCCATCGGGGAGTACGACGTGAACATGGACGGCATGATCGACGCGACTGACATGCTGGCGTTCACCGCGGGATCGCGGGGCGACCTTTCGTTCACCGCCGGCACGGGCCAGGTCGATCGCTATGCCCAACTCGGCCACGGCGGGCGCAACGCCGCCGGAAACCACAGCGGTGACATCACGGTCACGGCCAATGGAGCGGACACCGTGGTGGCGAACCGCTCGATCACCTTCGCGGCGGGCGGCAACAGCGACACCTACGCGCAACTCGGCCACGGCGGCCGGCAGGCGCGCGGCGTTCACGACGGGGACATCCTGGTGACTTCGGCGGGTGACGAGGTGTTTCAGGCCGGCGGGGCGGTCAACCGCCAGTACGTCCAGGTGGGCCACGGGGGTCACGATGCGGCGCTGGTCGGCGCGGCGGCGGGTTCGGCGGGGAACACGGGCGACATCACGCTGCAATCGGGCGGCAGCATCGAGTTTCGCTGGGCGGCGACCAACACCAGCGCCGGTGTCGATGGTTACGCGCAACTGGGTCACGGCGGCCTGTTGACCGGCGGCGACCACAGCGGCGACATCAAGGCGCTGGCGGCGACCAACCTCCTGTTCCGCAACACCACGGGCGGCACTTCGGCCGGCAACTACGTGCAGATGGGCCATGGCGGCGCCGGGGTGTCCGGGAATTTCGAGGGCGACATCACCGCCCTGGCGAACACCGGCACGATTCAGTTCCGCTCGGGCACGGGCGGAACGGATCGCTACGCGCAACTGGGTCACGGCGGCGCCAACTCGACCGGGGATTTCTCCGGCGATATTTCCGTTTTGAGCGAGGGCACCATCACCTTCAGCAGCCTTTCGACGACGGCGGCCAGCACGCGCGGCTACACCCAGTTGGGACATGGCGGATACAACGCCGACGCCACGACGGGACATTCGGGCGATATCGCCGTCGCTTCGCGGTCGGGCGCGATCAATTTCACCGGCGGCGTGGTGGCTTCGACCGAGGCCTACTCGCAACTGGGTCACGGGGGCTTCGACGCCTCGGGAAACCACAACGGCGACATCGTGGTGCGGTCGGGCAACGACACCAATTTCACCGCCGGCGCGGGCGCCGGATCGCGCAACTACGCGCAGCTTGGCCACGGCGGGATGCAGTCGCTGGGCAACCGCACCGGTGACATCACGCTGAGCACGCAGATCGCGGGCGATTTCACGGACATTGGCGATTTCGACATGGACATGAATCCCGACACGGTGACGATTGTCGCGGGATCGAGCACGAACGGCTTGCGGCTGATCGCCGGTTCTGACGCCTCGGCGACGGCCAGCGGCGACAACTACGTGCAAATCGGTCACGGTGGCCGTCTCGCTCGCGGCACAAACTCCGGCGACATCTCCGCCGACGCGCTTCGGCAGATCGTTTTGGTGTCGGGTCAGTTGGGCGACCGCAATTACACGCAGATCGGTCACGGCGGTCACGACGCGGCGGTCATTGGCGCCGGTCCCGGGACGCTGGTGAACGACGGCGACATTACTCTGATGTCGCGGACCGCGAACATCGACGCGCGCTGGACGGCGACCGGGACGAACACCAGCAGCGAGACCTATTCCCAGATCGGACACGGGGGGTACACGACCGATCCTTCCATCAGCATGGTCAACGCCGGTGGCGACAGCGAGGGCGATATCAAGGTGATCGCCGGCACCAATGTCTTGCTCCGTAGCACCACGAGCACCGCGGCGCACCCGATCACCGGCCTCCAGACGGTGGCCAATTACGTTCAGCTCGGTCACGGCGGCATGAACTGGAGCGGGGATCTCGACGGCGACATCACGGTGTTCGCCGGGGCGGCGGGCGCGACGGGAACCCTTCAGGTGCTGGCCGGAACGGGCGACGATCGGTACGCCCAGCTCGGTCACGGCGGGCGCAACGCGACCGGGGATTTCAGCGGCGACATCGCGGTCCTCGCGCAGCAGGGGATCACCTTCACCGGCGGCACGGACGCCCAGCGGGCCTATGTCCAGCTCGGCCATGGCGGGCACAACGCCGACGCCACCACCGGTCATTCGGGAGATATTTCGGTCGCCTCGAAAACCGGGGCCATCAATTTCACCGCGGGCGCCGGAGCCTCGGTGGAATCCTACGCGCAGCTCGGCCACGGTGGCTTTGACGCGAGCGGCGATCACTTTGGCGACATCGTGGCGCGTTCGGGCAACGACCTGAATTTCACCGCCAGCACCGGCACCGACCGGCTCATTCCCGATCCGATCGACCCGATCAACAACCCGCCGATCCGTGTCGCCAACAACGGTTACGCCCAATTGGGCCACGGCGGGATGCAGGCGACCGGGAACCACACCGGGGACATCACGGTGAGCAGTCAGATCGCGGGCGATTTCACCGATATCGGCGACTTCGACATGGATATGAATCCCGACACGGTGACGATCGTCGCCGGCACCAGCACCAACGGGTTGCGTTTCCTGGCCGGATCGAACGCCACGGCCGACGCCGCCTCGGACGCCTACGCGCAGCTCGGTCATGGCGGTCATCTGGCGCGGGGGACGAACGACGGCGACATCTCGGTGACGGCCTTGCGGCAGGTGCTGGCCCAGGCCGGCCAGATCGGCGCCCGGACCTACGCCCAGATCGGTCACGGCGGTCACGACTCCGCGATCATCGGCGGAGCGCCGGGAACGATGGCCAACCGGGGCGATATCTTCGTGCAATCCCGGACCAGCGCGGTCAATTTCATGTGGTCCGCCTCCACGACGAACACCAGCAGCGAAACCTATGCGCAGCTCGGTCACGGCGGTTATGTGACCGATCCGGCCATCAACATGATCAACGCCGGCGGGGACAACACGGGCGATATCACGGTCCGGGCGGGGAGCAATATCCTGTTCCGGAGCACGGACAGCGCGACGGCGAACCTTCTCACCGGTCAGCAGACGACCGGCAACTACGTGCAGATGGGTCACGGCGGTCTGGGTTGGACGGGCAACCACTCGGGCGACATCTCCGTTCAATCGGGCACCAACGGCACGGGCACGATCCAGTTCCTGGCGGGAAATCCGTCTTCCTCCACGGTGGGAGCCGAGGATCGCTATGCGCAGCTTGGCCACGGTGGCCGCCTCGCGAAGGGCGATCACTCCGGCGACATCGAGGTCTTGTCGCAGGGGAATGTCATCTTCCGCGCGGGCCACACGCTGCGTTCGTACGCGCAGCTCGGCCACGGCGGTCACGACGCCGACGACATTACCACCGCCCTCGGCAACACCGGCGACATCCGGGTCGGTTCGCAGACGGGCAACATCGAGTTTCGCTGGGGCGCCGACGGCGACACGCCCGGTGTCGAAAGCTACGCCCAACTCGGCCACGGCGGCTCGCAGACCAGCGGCACCGACAACGGCGACATCGTGGTTCGGGCCGGCGGCAACCTGCTCTTCCGCGCCTCGACGGGCAACACCCCGACCGGCGTGACCGCCGCCTATGCGCAGCTCGGCCACGGGGGATACCAGGCCGACGGCGATCATTTTGGAAACATCACCGTCAGCGCCGGGAGCGACGGCATTTTCCGGGATGTCTTCGACGTGGATGGAAACGACGCCTATGGCGACGACCCCGCCGACGACGTGGCTTTCGTGTCGAATGGAACGGGCACGATCACCTTCAACGGCGGCAGCGGCAACGCGGACCGATACGCGCAGCTCGGCCACGGCGGTCGCCAGGCCCGCGGCGACCAGGGCCGCGTCGATGGCAACGGCAACGCCCTCGACACCATCGATGTGACCGCCCTCGGCAACATTTCCTTCACCGCGCGCAGTTCGAGCCGGAACTACGCCATGCTGGGCAACGGCGGCCACGACGCCGAGGATCTCGGAGCCCTGACGGCCCGCGGCGCGGCGGCGAACCTGATCGTCACCTCCACCGGCGGCAATATTTCCTTCTCGTCCGGGAGCGGTTCGGAAGCCTTCGCCCAGTTGGGCAACGGCGGGTTCAATACCGACGGCAACCACGTCGGCGATATCAAAGTCACCGCCGCCGGGGACGTGAACTTCGCCGCCACGACTTCGACCTCGACCAACGCCAGCCAGTACGTGCAGCTCGGTAACGGCGGCCGCAACGCGGTGGGCAACCACAGTGGTGACATCTGGGTCCAGGCCGGCGCCGGCGGCGTCGCGGGCTCGGTGAATTTCACCGGCGGTTCCGGCGCGGGCAGCCGCTACGCGCAGTTGGGGAACGGTGGCCGCAACGCGCGGGGCGATCATTCCGGGACCATCAATGTGCTGGCGCTGGACAATGTCGCCTTCGCGGCGGGCGCGACGAGCGGCCAGAACTACGCCCAGTTGGGCCACGGCGGCTACGACAGCGACCAGCCGAACAACACCCTCCCCTCGGTCGGCAACAGCGGCGACATCTACGTGGGCGCGCAGCGCGGCGACATCACCTTTACCGCCGGCACAGGCACGGAAAGCTACGCCCAGCTCGGTCATGGCGGTTTCGGCACCTACGGCGACAACAGCGGGAACATCCTGGCGCGGGCGGGCGGCCAGATCGCCTTCGCCGCTTCCAGCACGGGTTCGGGCGCGAGCGCCTACGCGCAGCTCGGCCACGGCGGCATGGGCGCGCAGGGCAACAACAGCGGGAACATCACCGTCGTCACCGGCGCGGACGGGACTTTCACCGACACCTTCGACGTGAACATGGACGGAATGTACGACGGCAACGACGCGGTGCAGTTCACGGGAGCCGCCGCCGGTCTGGCCGGTCTCGCCTTTACCGCCGGAACGGCGACGGATCGCTACGCCCAGCTCGGTCACGGCGGTCGCCAGGCGCGCGGCGACGAGACCGGGGAAATCGTTGTGGACGCCCGTGACGACATCGCCTTCAGCGGCGGCGGGCTGGCCACGGTGACGGCCGAGACCGGCGCCACGCTTGACACGGCGGCGCAGACGGGGGGATCGGCGACGCTCGCGAATGCCGCCAACCTGACACCGGGCACCTTCGTTTTCACCAACGCCAATCCGATCGCCCCGGAATACGCGACCATCGTGGACGACGGGAACGGCGTGCTGCTCGACCAGAACAACAACCCGGTCGGAACCATTGTTTACACCACGGGCGTGGTGACCTTCTCCGTGGCGGTGTCGAACGTGCAGGCCAACGTGATTTCGGTGGCTTACAACCACACCAACTACTCGCGCGCCTACGCCCAGCTGGGGCTCGGCGGGCACGATGCCGACGCCACCGGCACCGCGGTCGGCAATCTCGGCAACATCACCGTGACCAGCGGGCTGGGATCGATCGCCTTCACCGGCGGCCTCGCGAACGAAAGCTACGTCCAGATCGGCCACGGCGGCGCCTTCAACAGCGGCGACAACAGCGGCTCCATCACCGTCGAGGCGCTCGGCGCGGGCGGAGAGGTGATCTTCGCGGCCGGCCAGGGCGGCAACGACACCTACGCCCAGCTCGGCCACGGCGGCCGCCAGGCGCGCGGCGACAACGGCTTCGCGGATGTGGACAACCTCGACGCCGACAACGATCCGACGACCGGCGTGGACAACGCCATCGCGGTGCGCACCTCGGGCGACATCCAGTTCCTCGGCGGCAACGGCAATCGCGCCTATGCGCAGCTCGGCCACGGCGGCAGCGACGCCGACGGTCCCGACGGCCGGATGCTGACACCCGGCAACCGCGGCGACATCACGGCCGAGGCGGGCGGATTGATCCGCTTCCAGGCCGGCAGCCAGGCCGACACCTCGGCGCAGCTCGGCCACGGCGGAAATTCGGCTGCCGGACAGAACAGCGGCACCATCACGGTGACGGCGGGCGACACCATCGAGTTTCTCGGCGGGCTCGGAATCGATTTGAACGACCAGCGGGCCTTCGCCCAGCTCGGCCACGGCGGCTATGCCAGCAACGGCGCGCACAGCGGCGACATCTCGGTGACGGCGGGCACCGTCACGGGCGGCGGCATCACCTTCAAGGCCGGCGACACGGCGGACAACTACGTCCAGCTCGGCCACGGCGGCCGAAGCGCGAAATCGGGCGGCAACACCAACGGGGCCGACGCCGACGCGGGTCCGGCGGCCGGGTTCTCCGGCAACATTGACGTGTCGAGCGCCGGGACCATCACCTTCCTGGCGGGAACGACAAAGGCCGACGCCACGACCGAGGACGGCCGGCTTTACGCGCAGCTCGGCCATGGCGGTTACGACGCGGACAACACCGAGGACGGCGCCACCATCAGCCCGAACAGCGGCGTTTCCAACATCGGTCACCACGGCGACATCACCGTGACCAGCGCGACGGGCGACATCGTGTTTACCGCCGGCGACACCGCGCTCGGGAGCAACGGCGGAGGATTGGGGCGGCTTCACTACGCGCAACTGGGCCATGGCGGTTACGCCGCGAACGGCAATCACTACGGCAACATCACCGTCGAGGCCGGCCAGGGCGCGATCACCTTCACGGGCGGCGCGACTTCCGACAACGCGACCGACGGCATCCGCAACTACGCCCAGCTCGGCCACGGCGGGTATCAGGCCCGGGGCGACTTCGGTCTGAGGGACATCGACGGCTCCGCGCTGGACACCATCGCGGTCACCGCGCTGAAGGACATCACCTTCACCAGCGGCGCCGGCACGCCGGCCAGCGGAGCGTCCGGCAGCTACGCGATGCTCGGCAACGGCGGCTACGACACCGACAACCCGAATCCAGGGGGTGACGCGGGCGTGATCCTGATGCCCGACGGCAACACCTACGCGATCGATGGCTACGGCCCGATCGACAGCGACGGCGACACCATTCTGGACAAATTCGGACCCACGGCGGCCGAGCGCGTCGGTCATGCGGCGAATATCGTCGTCGAAACCATCGACGGAAACATCGTCTTCGCGGCGTCGAAACCGGCGACAGGCGTGAACAGCGAGGCCTTCGTCCAGTTGGGCAACGGCGGCATCTACAGCGACGGCGACCACGCCGGCGACATCACGGTCAAAGCCGACATCGACGGCAGCAGCGGCGGGGCCGGCGGCAATATCACCTTCGACGCGACCGGCAACAACGTGGGCGGTCCGCACTACGCCCAGCTCGGCCATGGCGGCTTTTTCGCCTCCGGCGGCAACACCGGGGACATCGCCGTGGATGGCAGCGGAACGCTGACCTTCGTCGCGGGCCGGGACAACTCCTACGTGCAGATCGGTCACGGGGGGCGCAACGATCATCGCCTGAATGTCATCGCCGTCACCGGCACGAACACTTTCGACCAGGACACGGACAACAACTACGCCACCACCGGCGTCAGCAACCAGTCGCCGCCCAACGACCGGCGCGACTTTGCCAACGACCGCTACTATCCCGGCACTCATACCGGCGACATCACCGTCAAGATGCTCGGCGACATCAGCTTCATGGGATTCACCAATCCCGACGCGAACAATGGCGGGGGCGGATACGCCCAGGTGGGCCACGGCGGCTATCGCAACGCGGCCGACCCGACCTCGTCGAATGGACAGGGTCATAACGGTGACATAACCCTGTTGGCTGGAGGGTTGACCTTCGACATGGACGGCAACATCACGGCCGCGGCGAATCCCAACGCGAGCATCACTTTCGAGTCCGGAATGCAGTCCGTGAGCTACGCACAGGTCGGCCACGGCGGTTTCGAGGCCTTCGGCAACCACTTCGGCGACATCGCGGTGGCGGCGGCGGCCGGCGTCGATTTTCACGCCCGCGGCGGGAGCGACACCTTCACCGACAACCGCGCCGGGCAGTACAGCTATGTGCAGATCGGGCACGGCGGGATCAACGCCGACTTCGATCCCTATCTGCCGCGGGCGCTGGAATCCACCAGCGGCACGGTGGGCAACACCTTCAGCGAAAACCCGGCCAACAACGCCTACTACCAGAACGCCGTGCAGGCGCTGCTGACGACGACGGACGCGAATGGCGACACGATTCCGGATTGGGGGCAGGGCAGTCTGGTCCCGCTGACGACGTTCAATCAGGTCTTCGTCGATCCCGCCACGATTCGCTTTGTCGATCACGACAACAATCCGCTGACGCCCCTGATCCCGATCATCCCGACCAACGCCCGCGGCCAGTGGTTCCACATCGCGGCGCCGGGTGGCGCCTACGACGGCGGCGGCAACCTGGTGACCGGCAGCGGCGGCGACATCGCGGTGCGGGCCATGACCGGCGACATCAACCTGGCGGGGGCGACCTCATCCTCGCTGCGGAGCCGGGAAGCCTACGTGCAGGTCGGCCACGGCGGTCTCTACACCGGCGGCGACCACTCGGGCGACATCAGTGTCGTCGCCCAGGACGGCAATGTGAACCTGACGGCCGGCCAGGCGACCACCAACGATCAGGGGCTGAATTCCTACGCCCAGATCGGCCACGGAGGTTCGTGGTCGGGCGGGGCGATGAGCGGCGACATCGCCGTCAAGGCGCTCGGGGCCGGCCACACGGTGACGGGCACGGCGGGCACGGACAACCAGGCCTACGTGCAGATCGGCCATGGCGGCTACGACGCCAGTTACCTGACCGGCGCCGGCACGCAGATCTCGACCTACGACCAGAACGGCGTGGTTCAGGCGGACACCCGCCCGCTTTCCACCAGTCCGGCGGAGATTCGCGGGAATCACCTGCAGTACTGGTACAATCCCGGCTATCTCGCCCGCACGGAATACGTGTCCATGTTCGGCGACAACGCGGCGACATTCGGCGCGGGGATCGAATTTCGGAAAACCATCGTCGGCGACATCGATGTGCAGGCCACCAACGGCGTTGTCTTCACCGCCGGCGCGACCGGCACCACGACCGGAAACATCTCGCCGAGCGCCTACGCGCAGATCGGGCACGGCGGTCGGAGCACGGAGAGCGACAACACCGGCGACATCAACGTGAACGCCGGCGCCGGCGCCGTGATCTTCAGTGGCGGAAACTCGAACCAGAGCTACGCGAAGATCGGCCACGGCGGCTACGAGGGCGACGGCAACCACACCGGCGGCATCACGGTCACGGCGGGGGCCGACGGTTCCAACCGCGGGATCGACGTCCGCGCCGGCAGCCGTCCCGACACCTTCGCCCAGATCGGCCATGGCGGCACGAACGCGCGGTCGGCGGCGCGGGACGCGGGCAACCCGACGGTGGCGCTCACGAAGGGCAACTCCGGGAACATCGTCCTCAACGCCATCGGCGACATCACCTTTGTCGCGGGCACCGGAAATTTCGTCAATTCGGACGAGGACAGCCGCCAGTATGTGATGCTGGGTCACGGGGGGTACGACGCCGACGTCCACTTCGCGACCACGATCGACGTCTTCGACACCGGAATCGGCCACAATGGGGACATCACCGCCATTTCCTCGGGGGGGCGCGTCTTTTTCGGGGCGGGCGACGCCAATCGCCTCGACAATCCGAGTCTCGGAATCGGCGAGGGGCGCTTCCACTTCGCCCAGCTCGGTCACGGCGGCTACGAGAGCCGGGGAGAGCATTTCGGGAACATCACGGTCTCCGCGGCGGAGGACATCACTTTCCTCGGCGGATCGTCCGAGGACAACGATGGCGACCTGGTCGACTACGCCATGCTCGGCCACGGCGGCTGGGCGTCGCGGGGAAATCAGGGCCGCGACGGGGAGACGATCTCCGTCACGGCGGGCGAGGACATTGTCTTCCGCGCGGGAGCCGGCCAGGGCAGCTTCGTTCAGCTCGGCAACGGCGGCCGCGACAACCGCGGCGATCACCGCGGCGACATTGAGGTGACGGCGGGCGGCAACATCGAGTTTTCCGCCGTGCAGGACCGGAAAAACGTTTCCGACGAGGAAAAGAACAACGATCTCAGCCGCGCCACGAACAACGGAACCCAGACCAGCGACAATATCTACGATCTCGAGGGTTCGAACGTCGTGCCCGGCACCGTGGTCATCGCGATTCCCGGCGGTCCCACGCTGGTGGACGACGGCAACGGCAACATCGTCGTGCAGGCGGACATCGCGGTGGACGCGAACGGCGACACGGTGGCCGAGAACTTCACGGCGGGCCAGATCGTCGCCTCGATCAACTACATCAGCGGCCGGGTGATTTTCACGACGGACGTGAATCCGAACAACGTCGCCAGTCCCTCGGCGGCGCTGCTGACGAAGGCTTCCTACCAGTCGCTCGAGATTTCGGGCGCCTTTGCCCATCTCGGTCATGGCGGCTATAACGCCGACCAGCCGGACGGCAGCACCACGACTTTCGGCAATGACGGCGATATTTCGGTCTTCGCGGGCGGGGACGTGGTCTTCAACGGCGGTGTGGGCGCCCAGGGCTTCGCCCAGCTCGGGCACGGCGGCTACATCACCAGCGGCCGCAACACCGGCGACATCACCGTCGGTTCCGCGATGAACCGGGTTGGCGGCGCGGTGATCCTGACCGGCGGCCAGGGTGAATATTTCGACGCGGGCGACGCCTACGCGCAGATCGGCCATGGCGGCCGGTCCTCCGCCGGGACCAGCTCCGGCGACATTTCGATCTTTTCGAACACGGGCATCGCGCCGGCATACGACGGCATCGGGGTGCAGTTGAAAGCCGGCACCCGCAACAACAACTTCACCCTGATCGGCCACGGCGGCACCAGCTCGCGGTCCGGAACGGGCAATGGCGCGGCGGGCATGGAGGGCAACTCCGGCGACATCACGGTCGACACATTCGGCGACGTGAATCTGATCGGCGGCGTGCTCAATATGGGCGGTGGCACCCGGGTGCAGACCAACGACGACGGCAATCTCTACGCCCAGATCGGCCACGGGGGCTTCGACGCGGATGTCTCCCTCGACGGCGCCGTCGCCAACGGCAACGGCATCGGCCACCACGGCGACATCGTGGTCGTCAGCCGCGAGGGCAACGTCAACGTTCTCGCCGGCGACCACCTCCGCTCCTATCTGCCGAGCTTCGCGCCGACCGCGAATGTCTTCGACCTTCTCCCGGACCGGAACGCGGCCTCGGCGGGCGGCCGGGTGAACTACGCGCAGATCGGTCACGGCGGATACGAGGCGCGGGGCAATCACTTCGGGGACATCACCGTGCTCGCCGGATACGACACCAACGGCGTCATGACCAACGCGGCCCACGACAGCGACGTAATTGTCATGGGTGGCCTGATGACGGCTGACCAGGATGCCGGCCAGGGTTACGCGCAGATCGGGAACGGCGGCCGCACGGCGGTCGGCGACCAGGGCCGGGTTGACGAAACGATCACGGTCCGGGCCGACGGCGACATTCTCGTCCAGGCCGGGAATGGGGTGGACAACTACGCGATGGTCGGCAATGGCGGCACCAACGCGCGCGGCGACCACGCCGGGGACATTGTGGTGACGGCCACCGGCGACCTGACCGTCTCGGGCAACCAGGCGGGAACGGCCGCGGCGACGGAAGGCGGCTACGTTTTCACCGGCACGGACGCCAACAACAGCCTCGACCGCGCGGCGAACCTGCTCGACAGCGGCAACATCAACCTGCGCAACACGCGCATCGTGTCCGGCTCGGTCAGCATCGATGTCTTCAACGACGCCGGCGTGAAAATCGGAACGGTCTCCGACCCCGATGGCGACGGGACCTTGACGGTGGAAAGCGATTTCACCGAACTGGTGGGAGGCGTTCAGTTCACGGCCGGCCAGCAGGTGGGCACGGTGACCAATTACAACACCAGTTCGACCTCGGTGGTGACCTTCAGTCAGGACATCAATCCCGGCGCCGACGCCGATCCGCCGAATCTGGTGGTGCATTACCAGACCTTCCAGTCGGACCGCGCCTTCGCGCAGATCGGTCACGGCGGCTACGACGCGGACAATCCCAACGGTCGCCTGCTGACGACGGGAAATATCGGCGACATCGCTGTCACGGTCGGTGGAAACACCACGTTCCGGGGCGGAGCGAGCGCCGACAGCTATGCCCAACTCGGCCATGGCGGTGTCAACACCGCGGGCCAAAACATCGGCGACATCACCCTGAACACGGGCGGCGCCATTCAGTTTCTCGGCGGCGTGGGCAATGGCTTCTTCGAACAGCGGGCCTACGCGCAGCTTGGCCACGGCGGTTTCGCGGCCAACGGCGCGCACACCGGCGATATCGTCGTCAACGCGGGCCTGTCCGGCATGGGCGGCATCACCTTCATGGCCGGCGACACGGCGGACAACTACGTGCAGCTCGGCCACGGCGGCCGCGGCGCGAAGTCCGGCGGCAACACCAATGTGGCGGACGCGGACGCCGGCCCGCCGGCCGGGTTCAGCGGCGACATCACGGTGAAGAGCGTCGACACGATCCGTTTCCAGGGCGGCACGACCACCACCGCGGCCGGCAACGAGGACGGGCGCCTCTACGCGCAGCTCGGTCACGGCGGCTATGACGCGGACTACACCGAAGACGGCGCCACCGTGCTGTCGGCGACGCCGGTTGGCCACAACGGCGACATTCAGGTGATTTCCCGGTTGGGTGACATTGAATTCCTCGCCGGCGACACCGCCGCGGGCAGTCTCGGGAACGGACTGGGCCGCATTCACTACGCGCAGCTCGGTCACGGCGGCTACGACGCGCGCGGCGATCACTACGGCAACATCGATGTCCGGGCGGGCGTGGACGAGAATGGAGCGGTCACCCACGCGGGCTCGACTATCACTTTCGCGGCCGGTTCGAGCAACGACGACGCCAACGAAACCTACAACTACGCGCAGCTCGGTCACGGAGGCGCCTTTGCCCGAGGCGACATGGGATGGGGAGACAGCAACGGAGACATGCTCGCGGACGGCGACATCAACGTGATCGCCAGTGGCGATATCCTGGCGACCGGCGGCCGTTTCTTCGACGCCGTGAGCCTCCGCAACGACAACCAGCGGTCCTATGTGCAGATCGGCCACGGTGGATTCGATGCCGACAACGTCAATCCCGGCGGCGACGCGGCGTCAATCCTGATGCCCGACGGCAATCTCTACCGTTTCGACGGCTACAACGTCGGCGGTCCGACCGCGCTCGAGCGCCGCGGCAACAACGGCGACATCCGGTTGGAGAGCATCGACGGCAGTGTCAAGGTCAAGGCCGGAGAGACGCACGACAGTTTCGCCATCGTCGGGCACGGCGGCGGGACCAGCCAGGGAAGCACCGACGGGGACAACAACGGGAACATCGGGGTTTTCGCGGACGTGGACGGCTCCAATCGCGCGGGGGGCGGCGGGAACATCTACTTCTGGGTGGACGACCCGAACACCTTCGACGGAAACGTGAACATCTTCGACCGGCGCTACGTGCAGCTCGGGCACGGAGGACACTTCGTTTCCGGCGGCCACACCGGCGACATCGCCGTCGGGGCGGGCAACGACATCGAATTCCGGGCCGGCGGCGGCGAATCCTACGCCCAGCTTGGCCACGGGGGGCGCAACGAGCACCGGCTGAACTATGCGACGGTGGACGGTCCCGCGGCGGGAAATTCCACCGACAACGACTCGGACTCGAACTATGCGACGACCGGTGTCAACGGAGACACGCCGCCCGACGACCGCCGCGACAACGGGAACGACCGCTACTTCGCGGGCACCCACTCGGGCGACATCTTGGTGAGTACCTGGGGAAATATTTCCTTCATCGGCTATTCCAACCCGGTGAACAACGACGGCGGCCTGGGCTACGCGCAGCTCGGCCACGGCGGCTTCCGCAACGCGGCGGACCCGCTTTCGGCCAACGGGGACGGGCACAACGGGGACATCAGCGTGCTGGCGGGCGGTCTGACCTTCGACGGGAATGGAAACATCACCGCGGCGGAGAACGCGAACGCCACCATCACCTTCGAGTCGGGCATGCAGTCCTTCAGCTACGCGCAGATCGGGCATGGCGGCTTCGAGGCCTTCGGCAATCACTTGGGCGACATCACCGTGGCGGCGGCTGCCGGCGTCGATTTTCACGCCCGCGGGGCCACCGACGACCTCGCCTTCACGGACAGCAACGGCAACCGCTCCGGGCGTTACAGCTATGTGCAGATCGGCCACGGGGGGATCAACGCCGACTTCGATCCCTACCTGCCGCGGGCGCTTGAAACCACCAGCGCCACGGTGGGCACGGTGTTCAGCGAAAACCCGGCCAACAACGCCTTCTACGCGGCGGCGGTGGCCGGATTGCTGGGAACGGACGGCAACGGCGACACCGTTCCGGATTTCGGCCAGGGCAGTTTGATGCCGCTGACGAGTTTCTTCCAGACCTATGTCGACCCGGCGACGATCCGCTTTGTCGATCATGACAACAACGCGGCCACGCCGATGATCCCGATCGTTCCGACCAACCGGGGCCAGTGGTTCAACATCAACGCGCCCGGCGCGCCGCTGGACGGCAACGGCAAACCGATCCTGGGCAACAGCGGCGACATCAGTGTGCGGACGCTCAACGGGGACATCAGCCTGACCTCGACGCCCTCGACCTCGCGCTACGGCCGCGAGGAATACGCCCAGATCGGCCACGGCGGTCTCTATACCGGCGGCGACCACGAGGGCGACATTTCCGTGGTGGCGCAGAACGGTAACGTGAGCCTGACCGCCGGCATGGGATCGGTCAACGACGGTGCCCACAACTCCTATGCCCAGGTCGGTCACGGCGGCTCGTGGTCGGGGGGATCGCTGGAGGGCGACATCGAGGTTCGCGCTCTGGGAGCCGGCCACACGGTCACGGGCAAGGCGGGCACGGACAATCAGAACTACGTCCAGATCGGCCACGGTGGTTATGATGCCAGTTATCTCTCCGGGGCGGGCACGCAGATTTCCACCTACGACGCGAACGGGGTGGTGCAGAGCGACACGCGACCGCTTTCGACGAGCCCGGCCGAGATTCGAGGGAATCACCTCCAGTATTGGTACAATCCCGGCTATCTCGCCCGCACCGAATACGCCACCATGTTCGGCAACAACGCCCTGACCCACGGGGCCAGCGCGGAATTTCGGCGGACGATCACCGGCGACATCGATGTGCAGGCGACCGACGGGATCGTCTTCACCGGCGGCCAGACGGGCACCACCACCGGCAACCTGTCGCCGAGCGCCTACGCGCAGATCGGCCACGGCGGCCGCAGCACCGAGAGCGACAACACCGGCGACATCAACGTGAACGCCGGCGTGGGAGCGGTGATTTTCAACGCGGGCAACTCGAACCAAAGCTACGCGCAGATCGGCCACGGTGGCTACGAGGGGGACGGCGCCCACAGCGGCGACATCACCGTGAACGCCGGCGCCGATGGCTCGAACCGCGGGGTCGATTTCCGCGCCGGCAGCCGGCCGGACACCTTCGCGATGATCGGCCACGGCGGCACCAATGCCCGGTCCTTCGCGCGCGATCCCGGCAATCCGTCCGTGCCCTTGACGATGGGGAATTCGGGAGACATCCGGGTCACCTCGATCGGCGACATCACCTTTGTGGCGGGAACGGGGAATTTCGTGAATTCCGACGAGGACAGCCGCCAGTACGTTCAACTCGGCCACGGCGGCTACGACGCGGATGTCGCCTTCGGCGGGCTGGATGTGTACAACAGCGGCATCGGCCATCATGGCGACATCACCGTGACCACCACCGGCGGTCGTGTCTTCTTCGGGGCGGGCGACGTTTCCCGGGCCGACAATCCGAGCCCCGGACTCGGCGAGGGGCGTTTTCACTATGCCCTCCTTGGGAACGGCGGCTACGAGGCGCGCGGCGAACATTATGGGAACATCGACGTCGATGCCTTCGGCGACATCGTTTTCCTTGGCGGCAGCTCGGAGGACAACGACGCCGACCGCTACGATTTCGCCCAGCTCGGCCACGGTGGCGCGGTGTCGCGCGGCAATCTCGGACGCGCGGGTGAGACGATCGACGTCATGGCCGGCGGGGACATCGTCTTCACCTCCGGAAATTCGGCATCGAGCTACACCCAGTTGGGCAACGGCGGCCGCTCCACCCAGGGCGATCACAACGGCGACATCTGGGTGGCCGCGGGCGGCGACATCCGTTTCTCCGCGGTGCAGGGTCGTCATTCGATCCAGGACGAGGAGAAGAACAACGACCTGAGCCGCGCCACCAACAACGGCACCCAGACCAGCGACAACATCTACGATCTGGAGGGCTCCAATGTGGTGCCCGGCACGGTGGTGATCACGATTCCCGGCGGCCCGACCCTGGTGGACGACGGCAACGGCAACATTGTTGTGCAGGCCAATATCAGCGTCGACGCCAACGGCGACACGGTGGCCGAGAATTTCTCGGCGGGCCAGGTCGTCGCCTCGATCAACTACGTTACCGGCCGCGTGACGTTCGCCACCGACGTCAATCCCAACAACGTGGCCAGCCCGGCGTCGAACCTCCTGACCACGGCGAGCTACCAGTCGCTCGAAATCGCCCAGGCCTACACGCAGCTCGGTCACGGCGGCTACGACGCCGACACCGGCGCCAACACCACCGTCGGCAACACCGGCAACATCGGCGTCGACGCCGGCGGGGACGTGATCTTCAACGCGGGTGTCGGGCAGTTCGGCTACGCGCAGATTGGCCACGGCGGCTACGCCACAGTCGGCCGCAACACCGGCAACATCACCCTGGGCACCGACCGCGACGGCATCGCCGGAACGGTCGACGACCGCATCGGCGGGGCGGTGGCCTTCACCGGCGGACAGGGCGAATACTTCAGCGCCAACAACGCCTACGGAATGATCGGCCATGGGGGCCGCGACGCCTCGGGCACCAACACCGGAGACATCACGATCCGCTCGAAGACCGGGATCGACGCGTCGCTTCAGGGCATCGGCGTGCAAATGCGGGCCGGCACGCGCGAAGATGCCTTCGTGCAGATCGGCCACGGCGGCGTCAACGGCAAGTCCGGGACGGGCAGCGGTCTCGGTTTCGAGGAAGGGCATTCCGGAAACATCACCATCGACACCTTCGGGGACGTGAACCTGATCGCCGGCGTGCTGAACATGGCGGGCGCCCCGATCGCCTCGCTTAACAACGACGGCAGGCTCTACGCTCAGATCGGACATGGCGGTTATGAAGCCGACGTGACCCTCAACGGAACGGTCGGCACGGCGACCGGGATCGGTCACCACGGCGACATCGCCGTGATCAGCCGCGACGGAGCCATCAATGTCCTGGCCGGCGACGCGACGCGGAGTTTCCTCCCGAGCTTTGCCCCGACGGCGAGTCCCTTCGACATCACCGGCGTTGGACAGGCGATCGCGGGCGGTCGCTTCCATTGGGCGCAGATCGGTCACGGCGGCTACGAGGCGCGCGGCGACCACTACGGCGACATCGTCCTGCACGCCGGTTTCGACGAAAAGGCCGCCCTGACCGGAACGGGCGGCAACGACATCAACATCTATGGCGGCCGGAACGGCGCGGACGAGGATACCGGCCAGAGTTACGCCCAGGTCGGCCACGGCGGGCGCTCCGCCATCGGGAACCAGGGCCGCGCCGGCGATGTCATCTCGATCATGGCGAACGGCGACCTGACCCTTCAGGCGGGCGACGGCACGGACGCCTATGCCCAGATCGGCAACGGCGGCACCAACGCGCGGGGCGATCACCAGGGCGACATCCAGATCTTCGCCGAGGGCAATGTCACCGCGATGGCCTCCCAGCTCCCGGCTCTGCCCGGTCTCGGGAACGGCATTCTCGGCCGCTACTTCTACAACAACACCTCGGCCAACAACAACCGCTACAGCCTCGACCGCGCGGCCGACCTGATCGCCGGCGACGGACAAGTGGCGGGCGGCGCGTTGTTCCGCCTCGACCGCGTCATTCCCGGATCGGTCGTCTTCGAAGTCTTCAACGACGCGGGCGTCAAGATCGGGGAAGTGTCCGATCCGGACGGCGACGGCACCCTGACCGTGGTGAGCGACTTCACCGAACTGGTCAACGGCGCGCAGTACACCGCGGGCCAGCAGGTCGGCACCTTCACCTACACCGAAAACGGCACGCGGGTCGATTTCACCAGCGACATCAATCCCGGCTCCGACGGCGGGGTGGCGAACATCGTGGCCAACTTCGAGTATGCCCGCACCGACCGCGCCTACGCGCAGATCGGCCACGGCGGCTACGATGCCGACAACCCCGACGGCGATGTCACGGTGGGCAACAGCGGCAACATCGCCGTCACCGCACGGACCGGAAGCATCCTCGGCCAGGCGGGCACCGACAGTCGTTCCTACGTTCAATTTGGCCACGGCGGTTACGCCACCCGCGGCGCCGACACCGGCGACATCCGCCTGCGCGCCGCCGGCGACATCTCGTTGCTCGGGGGCACGGGCAGCGGTGCCGATGACGACAAGGGCGTCTACGCTCAGATTGGCCACGGCGGCTGGGACGCGGACGGCAATCACTCCGGCGCGATCAAGCTCAGCTCCGGTTCGGGCGCCCTTTCCACGAACCTGGGTCTCGGTGTCTTCGCCGACCTCGGCGACTTCGACCGCGACGGCTTCGAGGACACCATCGCCTTTGGCGCCGACGTCAGCGGAAACGCCGGGGGCGCCGGCAGCGGCGTGGGCGTTCTGATCCAGGGCGGCACCGGCACGGTCAACGACGACGACCCCTACGCCATGGTCGGGCACGGCGGGCGTTCTTCGGATGGCAACTACGACGGCGCCATCGCCGTTTCCGCCACCCGCGACATCAACGTCCTCGGCGGCACGGGGTACCGGAGCTGGGGCCAGATCGGCCACGGCGGCCTGGCCGGAAACGGCAACCACAGCGGCGACATTTCCGTCATCACCGAGACGGGCAAGCTGCTCGTCGACGCCGGCGCCGGCTTCGAGGCCTACGCGATCGTCGGCCACGGGGACGACCGCTCGGCCGACACGAGCAATTCCACCGGCACGCGGAGCGGCGACATTTTTGTGAAGGCGGTGGACTGGACGCTGGTTCCCGACGGCAACGAGGTGGCGCAGATCGGCCACCGCAGCCGCAACGCCAACCAGGGCATCGACAACACCGGCGCCAACCCGGTGAACCTCCAGCTCATTACCACCGGGCTGGGCGGCACGACACACTCGATCACCGACACGATTCGCGACGCCTCCATCCTGCCCTATCTCAACTCGGGCGGCAATGTGGTCTTCAGCGGCATCAATCTCTCCGTCGACTCGAACATCGCCTGGTCGAGCGCCGGCGATCTGACCCTGATGAGCACGCAGGACATGACCGTCAACCGCGCGGTGCAAAACTCCGGCACCGGCGACGTGAACCTGCTGGCCGGCTGGGACCGGACCAGCGGATTCGACGTGGCGCTGAACTTCGCCGACTGCCCGCCCACCCAGACCTTCAGCTACGCGGATCTGTATGCCGATCTCATCGCGAACGCCAACACCTCCTGGTTCGGCGTCGGACCCGTCGGCGACGAGGGGCGGATCGTCTTCAACGCCGCGACCGGCGCCGCCAGCGCGGGCAGCCGCCTCGGCGCGACCAATGTCACCGGTTATGGCGTGTCGCTGATCGGCGGGGACAGCGCGGACGAGTCGGCGCAAATCGGTTACCGCAACACGGCCAACAACGCCTCCAACGGACCGATCAACGTCCAGGTCAAGGACGCCGGCGTGACCCTGGCCGGCGGGACGGGAGACCGCGCCTACGCCCAGATCGGCCACGGCGGCGACGACAACAACAAGACCGACACCGACGCCGGACAAAACGGCGCCATCACCGTGGACACCACGTGGGGCATGGTGGACGGCGTCGTCGACCTGCAAGGGGGCGCCGGTCTCGAGGCTTATGCTCAAATCGGCAACGGCGGTCTTGGCCAGCGCGGCAACCACGGTGGCGACATTGTCGTGACCGGCCGCGACATCTCACTCGACGGCGGCGCCGGCGGCCTCGCCTATGCGCAGATCGGCAACGGCGGCGACTCCGCCTCGGGCGTGCTGACCGGCGGCATCAGCCTGACCCAGACCTCGGGCGATCTGCTGCTTGGCGGTGGTGACGGCGCGGGCGCCTACGCGCAGATCGGTTCCGGCGCCGCGCACGGCGTGGCCACGGTCAACAACGGCGGCATCTCGGTCACCGTTCCCGGCGAGATTGTGATGACGGGCGGTTCGGCCGGCGCGGGCGCCTACGCGCAGATCGGCAACGGCGGCGCCGCGAGCCTGGGCAGCAAGACGGGCGATCTGACTCTGTCCGCCGACGCCCTGACAATGACGGGTGGCAATAATGGCGGTTATGCCCAGGTCGGGGCGGGCGGACTCGGCGGCTTCGGCAACGTCACTTCCGACGTCTCCGTCGCCATCGACGGCCCCATTTCGATGACTTCCGGCGGCACCGACGCCTACACCCTGATCGGCAACGGCGGCGGCTCCTACGGCGGCGGTAATCTGTCCGGCGACGTCACCGTGGTGAACGGCGCCGACATTCTCATGACCGGTGGCGGGGAAAACGCCTTCAGCCAGATTGGGACGGGAGGTTACAAGGGCTTCGGCGACAAGACCGGCGATGTTTTCGTGCAGACCGCGGGCGACTTGCTGATGAACGCCGGCACCGGCGACGCCAGCTACGTCCAAGTCGGTCACGGCGGGGTGTCGGCCGCCGGGACGACGAACGGATTGGCTGGCGATCTCGTGGAAGTCCTGGTGGACGGAGAGATTCTCCTCAACGCCTCGGACACGGGCGACGACGCCTACGCGATGATCGGCAACGGCGGAAACGGCGCCACCACACTCGCCACTTCCGGCACCGTGGTCATTTACGCGGGCGAGGACCTGCTGCTCCAGGCCGGCGACGCCGATCGAGCGGTGGCGCAGATCGGCAACGGCGGGCTCGGCGCCAGTGGCGACCGCTCCGGCGATCTCTACGTCCATGCCGACAACGATGTCGTCCTGACTCGCGGAGCGGGCGACGATTCCTACGCCAAGATCGGCAACGGCGACCAGCGCTTCACCGGCGCTCTCGGGGTGCCGGGCTCAAACGGCGGTTCGGGCGGCCTTGGTGGAGACATTCAGGTCACGGCCGGCGAAAACATCGCGCTGACCGGCGGGATGATCGGCAATCTCGATCCGGACCTGGCCGCGCCGCTTTCCGGACCGGTCACCCCGACCGGTGGCGACACCTTCATCGCCGCCAGCCGGAACGATCCGTCGGCCACGGGCACGGGAGCGCTGATTGGCGATGCCAATTCCGTGATCAGCTCGGATCCAGCCGGCGAACTGCGCTTCTATCTCCCGGGTCGGGCCAACAACCAGTTGGTCGACACGGTCATCAACGGTGTCGTCTATCCCGGCGCCAACGCCGAGCCGGGCGACCAGACGCTCGACGAGTTTGCGATTCACCAGACGGTGGGCGGCTTCGTGATGGCCAGCCCGATGGAGCACGCGAATCTCGCCGACAACGGTCCCGCCTTCGGTTTCGATCGCTGGTTCGACAACTGGGTGGCCGAGCAGATCACCAGCGACACCGCCAGCTACCGGACCGGCTCGTGGGGGAACTACAGCCTCTACTACGACACCATCGAAGTTCAGAATGTCGGCGCGCCGACCGATCCGCCCGTGTGGTCGATTCCAGGACCCGGCGCCGGGTCCGCCGGGTCCGCCGGTTCGGCGGGCACGGCTGGAACCGCGGGCGCGGCGGGCTCGGCCGGACTTCCCGGCACCGCGGGCGCGGCCGGTTCCGCCGGGGTTCCCGGTGGTGGCGTGGTCATCGATCCGGGTTCGACGGTCTTCACGATGCTGTTCGGAATCTTCGGCGACACGGGCGAAGTGATTCAGGGCGAAGCCAACTCCTCGGTCGGCGGCTTCCTGATCGACGATCACTTCAACGACGACGAGCACGACCAGAAGGCGCGGAAGAAACGCCGGGCGCTGCATTTCATGTATCGCGCGACGCCGTCCGATCGCCCGGGCTGGAGCAGCTTCCAGGTCTTCGAGGAAGAGCGGGAGACGCCCGAGGGATTCTACGAATTCGATATGGAGGACTGAGACGGGGCCGAACCCGCTCTGAGCATGCGACGATGAACCCAATCAAAAACCGCGAACGCCGGAGGGGCGGAGGCCCGATCCGACAGGGTCGAGTCCCCGACCCAACAGGGTTGAGTCCCCGACCCAACCCTGTTGGGCCGCCGTCCGCGGCCAATCCGTGGCATGTCGCCATCGAGCGGCCGCCGCCGGAGCGGGGCGGGGGATAGCGGTCCTCGCCTTCCCGGAATCGGCTCTCGACGGGAGAGACGAAAAAACGGGGGGGAGAAAATTCCGGGCGTTGCCGGGAACGATGGGAGGAAGCGAGCCACTTTTTTCTTTGGTGGGAAAAAAAGCGGTCACGCCACTCGAAATCGCGACAAGGCCCACAGGTGAAACGATTCGCGATCGCGACACCGGATTTTCTACCCCCCCACCTTTTTGTCGATGTTGCAGCGCTGGAAACGCCTTGGGTCTCAAATGTTTCGGATTTCCGAAAGATCGGGAATTTCGAAGCAGCGTTTCGCGGGAGCGGGATGTGTCGCAAATTTAGGGGCGAATTTCGCGCGAAAAAAAGCGTTGACGGAGTGCCCGATTTTTTCGAAGAATTCCGCGCTCCTCCCCCACAGCCTTTTTTTTGAAAATCGGATTCCTCCTCCAAGCACCCCAGAGACGTTTTCCCGTGCGGCGGTCCCGCGCGGGAAAGTGTCTAAACCCATCGTACGAATGAGCGGACTTCGAGCCGCGATCGATCGATAGACTGACACTCCCCCACCTTCCCCACCATCTTTGAAATCGCCGTTGCATTTCCCTGACCGGAAATCTCGGGCGCGCTCCCGCGTATTTGGGAGCCGGCGTCCGGGGCTTTCTCCTTCCGGTTCAGGCGAGGCGGCCGACCCCTTCGTTCAGGGGCGGGCTCGTGTGCGGCGTCTTCGGGAGCGACCCACGCGCCTGCGGCGGCGTTTCCGATAGTTCGAAAGGCGGCGGCGCCTGGCGGAAAAATTTCCCAACCCCAAATAAGTACCCACCCACATCCCCACCATTTATGAAAGCATTCCTGAGCTTCCTCCGCGGGAATTCCTGGCTGCAAGCCGTCACGCTGACGGCCATGTTGCCGGGGCTCGTCTTTCTACCCTCCGCGACGCGGGCGAACCCCACCGGGGGTGTCGTCACCCATGGCGCGGTGGAATTCGGAGACGGTCTCAACGGTCAGTTGCAACTGCGTCAGACCACGAACAAGGCCATTATTAATTGGGAGGACTTCTCGATCTCGGCGGGCGAGCTGACGGAGTTCGTGCAGCCGGGGGCCGGCGCGGCGATCCTCAACCGGGTGATCTCGGGCAATCCGAGCGCGATCCACGGGGCGCTGCGGGCCAACGGGAAGGTCTTCGTCATCAATCCCAACGGCATCGTGGTGGGGCCGACGGGAACCATCGACGTGGGCGGCTTGGTGCTTTCGACTCTGGATGTCAGTGACGCGAGTTTCTTGTCCGGGGGGGACATGATCTTTCGCGGATCGGGCAACGCGGGGGTGCAGAACTTCGGCCGCATCAACGCGATCGGGGGCGATGTGTTCCTGCTGGGCAAGTCGGTGGTCAACACCGGCAGCATCACGGCCAGCGGCACGGTGGGAATCGGGGCCGGGGAGGAGGTCCTGATCACGGCCAACCCGGACGCCAACGGCGAGCGGGTCTTCGTCAAGCCGGTGGGGGCCGGCGGCGGCGGCGTGGGCATCGACAACTCCGGGACCATCGAGGGGGCGGCCGTGGAGTTGAAGGCGCACGGCAATCTCTACGCGCTGGCCATCAACAACAGCGGCTCGATCCGGGCCACCGGAGCGTCCCGCGGCGGGGGGGGAGTCTTTCTGCGGGCGCCGGGCGGCCAGGTGGACAACAGCGGAACCATCCAGGCGACGCTGCCGGGCGGCGACGGCGGGCGCATCCTCATCGAGGGGGCGATCGTCAACGCCGGGGGGACCATCGACGCCAGCGCGACCGGACAGGGTAAGGGCGGGGAGGTAACCCTGTTGGGCGAGACCATCAACGTGCCCGACGGGGCCAACATTCTGGCCAACGGCGGCGCCGGGGGTAGCATTCGCATCGGCGGGGGGCCGGGCGAGGTGAAAGCCGGGTCGATCAACGTCGGAGCCGGGGCCAACATCAGCGCCAACGGATCCAGCGGGCCGGGCGGGAGCGTGACGGTCACCGGGGGGCTGAACTCCCAAATCAACGTGGGCGGCAACGTGAGCGCGACGGGGGCCGACGGGTTCTCCGGGGGGAGGATCGTGGTCAACGGGACGGACGTGTCGGTGGCCGAGACCGGGGCGCTGGACGCCACCGGGGGCGTGGGCGGCGTGGTGAGCGTGCGGGCGGTGGAGTCGGTGACGGTGGACGGCGCGGTGAGCGCGGCGGGCACGACGGGCCGCGGCGGGATGGTGGGAATCAATTCCTACGGGGTGACGACGGTGGGCGAAACCGGGGCGATCAACACCGGCGGGGCGACCAACGGGGGCACGGTGACGATCTCGGCCTCGGGCACGGGGGTGACGAACCTCGCGGGCGCGGTGTCGGCCGACGGGGCCACGGGCAACGGCGGCCTGCTGACGATCAACGGCGGCTCGAGTCTGGTGCTCGACGACACGGGAGTGTTGCGCTCGAACGGTGGCTACAACGGTGGACGCATTACGGTCGATTCGGCCGGCGGGACGACGGTGATTGCCGGTTCGGCCCAGGCCAACGGCGCCGACGGCAAGGGCGGTGAAATTCGGATCACGGGCGAGGAAGTCGCCGTGGTCGGCAGCGCGGCGGCGGAAGCCAACGGCGCGACCAAGGGGGGGAACCTGTTGGTGGGCGGCAGTTTCCAGGGGCGCGACCGGGCGGTGCACAATTCCGACCTGACGACAGTCGAAGCGGGCGCCACGCTGACCGCCAACGGCACGGGCGACGGCTCCCGGGGCGGGAACGTGATCGTGTGGTCGGACGGCGACACGCTTTTTCAGGGCGACATCGTGGCGACCGGGATCGGGCGCGGTGGTTTTGCCGAGGTGTCCGGGAAGAATCAACTGGGTTTCTCGGGCGATGTCGATCTGACGTCCGCCTCCGGGATCGGCGGAACCCTGTTGCTCGACCCGACGGACGGGACGATCGGGACGGGCGCGGACAACCCTGGAGGGAACCCGTTCAACATCAACAACGTCAATCTTTCCAACGCACTGGACAACGGCACCAACGTGGTGGTTTCGACCAACTTCGGCGGGGGTGTTTCCGGGAATCTGACCATCAGCGCCGGCACCGGGGGCGGGATCGAGTGGTATCAGCAGAGCGCGGCCACCACGCCGGGTTCCCTGACGCTGCTGGCGACGGGCAACATCCTTTTCGCCAATGACGTGCGCAGCGCGGGCACGGGCGGCATCAACATCGTCGCCGGTTGGGACGGCTCGACCGGTCTCGGCGTGAACCCGCTGGACACGGACGCCGACACGCTGGGTTTCAACTTCGACATGGACGCCGTGCTGGCGACGATGAACGACGGCGACTCGATGAACGACGCGGCGGGTCTCAACAATGGATCGGTTTACATCAACGGCTACAACATCTCGGGCGCGCAATCCAACGCGGTGACCGAGGGAATCGAGGTGGGCAGCCGCTTCGGCGACACCAAGGTGGCGGCGCACGATGTGATGCTGCGCGGCTCGAGCGGCGGCAACCGCTGGGCGATGTTGGGCTTCCGTGACACGGGGGTGGAATATTCCGACGCCAGCGCGGCGGATGGCCTGGTGGCGATCACGGTCAACGGCGAGGTCAACGAATGGTGGGGCAGCAACGGCGCGGCGGACGGGTCGGGCGGCGCGACGGCGACGGGGAATATTCAGGGCAAGGATTACATCGCGTTGCTCGGCGGGACGGTGCAGCAGGGCGGTGCCTTCAAAGGCGCCGGCTACGGCGCGACGGGCAACATCGTCGTTCAGGCCGGCGGAAGAGTGGATGTGCGCGGCGGCAACTCTGGCAACGCCCATGCCCAGATCGGCCACGGCGGCGCGGGTTCGGAGGGGCTCGAAGCGGCCCGCAACCGCAATGGCGCCGGGACCACGCAGACAACCCGCGACGGCTTTGTGATCGACTCGGGAGACGATGGCCGGACCTTCTTCGGCGCCTCCTGGCGGACGAATTATCTTGGCGACGCGGCCCGGGTGGACGCGGATATCACCGTGGAGGCGGGCGAGGATATTTTGGTGATGGCGCCCTCCAGTTTCGAAACCACGGCGGGCTACACCGACCTGACCAATGAAGACGGCAACGGCAGCCGGTCGGCGAAGATCGGCCACGGCGGGCAGGACAACTTCGGGAGCTATCACGGCGACATTTCCGTGAAATCCCATGGCGCCACGACGGGCGCGGATGGCTTGGGCGTGGCGGGCTCGGGGATTCAGGTGCGTGGAGGCCGCGGTTCGCTGAATTCGGCGTCGATCGGCCACGGCGGTTGGTACGAGGGGAACCGCCGGACCATTTTCGACCAGACGGCGAGCGGCAACATCACGGTATACGCCGAGAATGGAGCGGTCCGGGTTTTGGGGCACAATCAACTTCCCCGGACGGGCGATCTGAACGCGGGCACGATTCTCGATCCCAACACACCGCTTCCGGCCGGCTCGGGCGCGGACGCGGAGGTGGAATTTTCCAACGTGCAGATTGGCCACGGCGGGTACAACCGAGATTTCCCGGCCACGGGCGGGACCTTCACCGGCCCGGTGGCCCCGGTGGGTTCGGGCGCGCCCGACCAGTCGAAATCCGGCAGCATCAATGTTTACGCGGGCGGCACGGTGACGGTTCGCGACAACATGGGTTACGACGCGGCGGGGAACTGGAATCCCGATCTCGGCCCCGGCGTCGATCCCTACGATCCGGCCAACCCGATTCTGCGGCAGGTCGGCGTGGAAGTCCGCGCGGGGAATGGCGGCGGTTACTACGGCATGATTGGCCACGGCGGCTGGAACATCAACAGCCGACCCTCCGGTCTGCACGGGGATATTACCGTGACGGCCGGGCAGGGATCGATCATGTTCATCGGCGGCGAGGAAAAACGCTCGCAGCGCGACTGGGGATATGGCCGCAACTGGGTCCAGATTGGGCACGGCGGCGACAACGTGCAGGTGGACAATGGCGGTTTCGAGGGGAAGATCACCGTCTCGGCCGGCCAGGAACCCTTCGCCTCGGGCGGGGACATCATTTTCCGCACCGGCCGGATGGGGCGCAGCTACGCGCAGATCGGGCACGGCGGGATTGATTCGCGCGGGGTGGTCACCGGAGACGGCACCTCGGACATTACGGTGGACGCCTTCGGGCACATCGAGTTCACGGGGCGGCTTTCGGGTCCGACCGATGCCTTGGTGCTCGCGGAGGACTACAACAGTTGGCGCGACAGCGAAAACCTGACCCGGCATGTCAACCAAGCCACCGGCAACATGGTCGATCAGGACACGATCCCGCAGATGCAATACCGCGGTCAGGCTTACGACATCGACCAGAAATACGCCCAGATCGGCCACGGAGGGTATAACTTCGTCCATGCGAATGGTGGAAACTATTCGCTCAACAACGACATCAAGGTCACGGCGGGCTCCGGGTCGGACGGATCGGGGAACGACGGTTCCATCCGGTTCACCGGAAGCGACGGTCTGCGTGACTATATCATGATCGGTATGGGCGGTTGGGAGAACGGCTCCGACCGCAATATCGCCAACACGAACATCGACATTACGGCGGCCGGAGACGTTTATTTTGACGCCAGCAACGCGGGGGTGATGGAGGCCTTCCGCACGCCGATTGGCGGCAGCGACGGTCTGGTGACCGGGTATTCGCCGCGCGGACAGGAGTCCTTCGCCCAGATCGGCAACGGCGGCTACAATCTCGACGGCGATCACACCGGCCACATTTTCGTCACCGCCACCAACGGCGGGGGACTTTTCATGATCGGGCCGAACGATGAAGGGGCCGACATTAACACGGTGACCGGCTACATCGGCAACACCGTCGAGGGTCCGGTGCGCTCGGGTGGCACCATCGCCTCCATGGTCGGCAACGCGCACACCTACACGGCCCTCCAGGAAGCGACGATGAAGGCCCGTACCTTCACTCTCTACCATGGAAACGACGGTGGCGCGGCCGACGGATTCCGCGGCAACATCGTGCCGGGAACCATTTTCATCGACACCAACGTCAACCCGGACGTTCGGGACTACGATTCGGATGGTTTTCTGCGCCGCAGTTCGGGCGGAAACATCGTCGGGACTGTCGATTACACCACGGGGGTGGTGACCCTTTTTGACCGCGTCGACACCGACGACAACGGCAACCGGAACGTCGATTACTCCTACGTCTTCGGAGCCACGAACCAGGCGATCAACGACGAGCGCACGCCGGAAATCTCTTCCGCCCTCCGCGCCAACCAGGCTTATCTCGGCCAAGGCGGCGTCGTTCCGGGGTCGGTCTCGATCGTGATCGATCCGGACAACAACGGGAACGGTCGCAAGGTGATTTCCGATCCCTTCGGAAACGGCGTGCTCTACAACGAAGCGCACGTCCGGGTCGGACAGATCGACTATGCGAGCGGCCGCATCATCATCGAGGGCATCAACACCGCCACCAACGACAGCAACAGCAACGGCGAACTTGACCAGGGCATCGCGCAGGAGCTTCGCGATCCGCTCAACGACCGGTTGAACCCGGACGAGGTCATCGCCAATTACCAGTATACGAACGGCAACGGCGACGGGTCATTCGTGCAACTCGGCAACGGCGGCCTCGACTCGGCCATCGGCGGGCGGGATTCCGCCGGTCACTCGGGCGAGATCCGGGTGAATGTCGAGGGCGATGTCCGTTTCCACGGTGGGGCCTTCGACAACGCCTACGCCCAGCTCGGCCACGGCGGCCGCAGCGCGCAGAGCCGTAACGGGTACCAGACCGACCCGGGATCGGCCACGGCGGGGGGCGCGTGGGGTTCGGCGCCGCTGACGACGGCGGCGCAGCTTGACGCCACGCCCGAGGGCAATATCACGGTCACCGCCGGCGGCATCGTCGAGTTTCTGTCGGGCCGCAGCATCAGCTACTGGGACAACGAGCAGTATTCGCAGCTCGGTCACGGTGGATTTGACGCGGACGGGCATCACCAGGGCAACATCCGGGTGACCGCCGGCGAGGGCGAAATCTCGGTCGCGCCGGGAACCATCGGTGGCAGTGGCCAGATGGGTGGCGTGGTCTTCACGGCCGGACAGGCGCGGGACGCCTACACGCAGTTGGGTCACGGCGGGGTTTTCGCGCGCTCCTCGCGGGCGAACAACGACGTCGGCGCGCGCGGTCTCACAGGGTTGATCAGTGTGGTCGCGGGAGGCGATGTGCTGTTCACCTCCGGAACGCTGAAGGCGAACTGGTTCGATATCGACGACGGGCGTGTTTACAGCCAGCTTGGCCACGGCGGGTACGACGCCGACGTGCGGCACGACGGCGGGCTGCAGCTCCGGGGAACCGGGCTCGGCCACAACGGCGACATCACCGTGTCTTCGGGCGGCAGCGTGATTTTCCAGGCGGGCGACGAGACGGTCAACGCTCCGGGGGCGACCAGCGGGCTGGGCGAGGGCTTCGGGATCATCCACTATTCGCAACTGGGCCACGGCGGCTACAGCGCGGTGGGCGACCACAGCGGCAACATCACCGTCACGGCGGCCGACGACATCAAGTTTCTCGGCGGTTCCCGGACGCAGGATGACAGCTCCGACAAGCGGAATTACGTGATTCTCGGCCACGGTGGCGACGAGTCGGAGGGCTACAACGGCGCCCGTGACGCCAACGACAATCCGACCGAAACCATCAAGGTGACGGCCACCAACGGTGACATCGAATTCATCGCCGGCGAGGGGCGCCGCAATTGGGCGCAGCTGGGCAACGGCGGCTACTCGAACAACGGGGACGACGTGGCCAATATCGACGTGACCGCCGGCGGCCACATCTGGTTCATTGGCGGGCAGGGATCGATGGCGGAACAGATCATCGGCGAACAGTCGCACTACCTGAATGCCGCGACTTGGGCGGTCGATCCCACCACGGGCCAGATGCAGGGCTGGGTGCCGCTGATGCGCCGCGACATCAACGTTGGGGCGATCGACTTCACCCTCACCGTCGACGGCGTCAATTACATCGCCAACGGTTCGACCTTCATCGAGGCGGACGCGGACGGCCGATTCACGGCGGCGCAGATCGTTCAGTCGGGCACGGGCACGGTGGACGGCAACGGGAAACTCCAGGGCGCCAACGTGGTCGGCGAGATCGACCTGCGCACGGGACACGTCCGGTTCACGCAGGACATCGACCCGAATGACACCTACGCCTATGGCAGCACCTACAACGTGTCGGGCTGGGGAAGCGGGACGCAGAACAACGCCTCGGACAACGAGACGACCAACCCGCTCTTGGCTCAGGCCATGCAGGGGCCGGCGGCCTTCGACGGCAACTCGGCGCATCTGGCGATCACCTTCAACGATCATCGCGGCGGCATGACGGATGTGGCGGAGTCGCCGCTCGCCAACGTGAACAACAATGTGGGAATCCAGGCCGGTTCGTTCAGCCTTGAGATTCCGGACGGGGCGGTGGTGACCGACGACGGCGCCGGCAACCTCGTCATCAACGGATCCGCCTCGATCTCGGACGGGACGAACGTGGGGACGATCAACTACACGATCGGCCAGATCGTGCTGACCCAGGCGGTCAATCCGAACGGTCTCCAGGGGGTCAAGGCCAACTACACGACCGACCGGACGGTCGGCGCGGACTTCGCCTACGCCCAGCTGGGCAACGGTGGCTACGACGCGGACCACGTCGGCGGCGGCGCCAGCAACAACGACAGGAGCGACGTGGGCGACATTACGGTGCGTTCCGGGGGCGACATTCGTTTCCACGGGGGCAATGGCGTCGATGCCTACACCCAACTCGGCAACGGCGGCCGGGCCAACCAGGGCGCCCATTCCGGCGACATCCTGATCATGACCGACGGCGCGGTGGAATTCCTCGCCGGCCTCGGGGCGGACGACTCCGACGCGCGCGCCTACGCCCAGCTCGGCCACGGCGGCCACGACGCGGACGGCAATCACTTCGGCGACATCACCATCAAGCCCTGGATGGGGACGGGCGGCAGCGGTATCGGCAGCACAGCGCCGGGTCTGGCCCACATTGGAGATGCCACCGCCTCGAACCCGATCGGGGTGTTCTTCAAGGCCGGCAACCAAGTCGAAGCTTATGCCCAACTCGGTCACGGTGGATATGGATCGCGTTCCGGCACGGCCAACTCGGCGGCCGGCGCCTTCGGTTTGAACGGGGATATCGTGATCAACACGGGTGGTGACGTGGCTTTCGTTTCAGGGACGGGATCGACTCCGACCGAACAGCTTACCGGTCAGCGCATCCCCGGCACGGAAGATTTCCGGATCACGGCACAGCTCGGACACGGCGGCTTCGGCGCGGATGCCGCCAATGGCGACGGTGTCTTCCGGGGGACGGCCAACGCGGCGGTTCTGAACGGCACGCTCGACGCCGGAGACGAAGGCGCGGGCGATGGAAACTGGGGTCACTTTGGTGACATTCTCGTCAACACCACCTCCGGCAACATCAGTTTCATGGCTGGAAACACGATCGCGCTCGATCAGCGGATCGGCACCGATGGCAATCCGCTGCCGCTCCCGGCGGACCCGGACAATCTATTGGTGAGTCCCGGCGACGGCGAGGGACGTTTCTCCTACGCCTTCGGCGGCCACGGCGGAATGTGGACCGGAGGCGATCATTTCGGCAGCATTGAAATGATCACCCAAGACGGGTCGGTGACGGTCGCGGGTGGCGAATGGACGACCCGCGCCACCTTCGACAAGTACAATCATGCCCAGATTGGCCACGGCGTGGTCGACACGGCCGGGCACATGGGGCGCAGCACCGACACGATCACGGTGAAGGCGCTGGGCGCCAACGGAAATGTCAACGTGGTCGCCGGTTCAGGCCAATACAGCGCGGCCCAGATCGGAAACGGCGGACGCAATGTCGATGGAACCCACCTCGGCGACATCTATGTGTATGCGGGGAACGACGTCAATCTCCGAGGCGGGGTCTCCCTGGAGCGCGAGGTCATTCGCTACGGGGAATTCCAGGATATGAGCGGGGCCGACGGCGGCAACGGCAACGACATCAGCGAATTCGACGCTTACTACGGCGCGGGAGGGCTCAAGCTTCTGCTGATGGACGAGGCCGCCGCCGCGGGCGCCGGCCAGAAGACGCGTCTGACTGTCAGCACGAACAATCCCGAAAGTGGAAAAGATATCATTGTTCGCGGCACGCTGGAATTCCGCATCGACGAATCAACCCACACGTACAACGGAGCGGCGGCGCCGGATTACGTGGATGACGGAAACGGCAACATTATCGAGAACGGCAACCCGGGCAACGTGGTGGGAACGATCGACTACGAGTCAGGCGAGATCACCTGGAATTCAGCCATCATCACCAATGCCAGCGATAGTCCGGACCTGTTCGTCGACTACCACGCCATGTCGCAATATTACAACGACGCCCTGCGTTCCTACGCCAAGATCGGCCATGGCGGATATGAATCCCGTTCCGTTGCGGGCGCCCATGCCGAGGTAGGGGTGACGCCAATGTTCCAGAATCTGGGGCACGCGGGTGACATCGACGTCCGGGCCGGAGTGGACGCGATGGGGAACTACACGGGCACGGGCGGATCGGTCGTCGGCCGGGCGGGCAACGACCAGCGGACCTGGGTCCAGATTGGCCACGGTGGCGACGATGCGATTGCGCCGTCGGGTCAGGCCTATTCCGGAGATATCGGTGTCCGGGCGGATGGCGACATCGTTTTCAGCGGTGGCGTCATGAAAGAGGACAACTTCAACGTCGCCTGGAACTACGATCCCAGCAAACCGGGGGGGAGCGACAATGTTCGCGTCGCCGGGGTGCCGACTTCGCAGACGATCAACACGGCCAGTTCGGTAAACAACAGTGGCCTGACCGACATGCACTGGGCCTACGCGCAGATCGGTCACGGCGGGTACAATTCCGACGCCAACAACCAGGCGGACAACAACACCGGCGATCCGCTCGTCATGCCGGACGCAACCAACGGTCACAATGGCAATATCTATGTTGAGACGAACACCGGCGACATCGATTTCGCGGCGGGTGGCGTCCGCGGATACGGGCACTACGTCCAGATCGGTCATGGTGGTCACAATTCGAACGGCAACCACACCGGAACGATCGTGGTCAATTCGGGCGGGGACATCGATTTCATGGGCGGTTTCTCGGCTTACGACGCCAACAACATCGAAAAGCGCAGCTACGCCCAGATCGGCCACGGCGGGCACGGGATGACCGGCAATCTCGAAGGTGTGATTGATGTTTCCGCCGATGGTTCCATCACCTTCAGCGCGGGCAACGTTGCGGTGAACGGGGCTTCCGTCCCGTATGCGGCCCATGTCTTTGTCCTCAACCGTCCGAACAACCAGGACGAAAACCACCGCAACCGCGCCGAGGGCCGGCAGAATGTGGCTCAGATCGGCCACGGGGGCACCTTCGTCTATGGTGACAAGACCGGCCAGATCGATGTGTCGGCGGGATCGGGAATCAGCTTCAACGGCGGTCTCATGCTGGACGAGCGGGAGGATTCCACGAACATGAACTTCGCCATGATCGGCCATGGCGGCTACTGGTCGTGGCGCCAGTATCGGAACAACATCGCGCCGGGAACGAACGCTTCCCAGGCGGATGATTTCAACGTGCCCTACAATTTCGTCACGGGTCTCTACGACGGTTCCGGCCAGCTCTTCTGGCCGGTGGACAACAGCATCAACGCCGCCACCGGTCAGGGCCTCGCCCTCTTTGACGGCTTCAGCGGCGCCATCAATGTGACCTCGACCACGGGGGACATCGCCTTCACCGGCGGCAATGGCCACAACACCTTCGTCCAGATCGGGCACGGCGGTTACGAGACCGGCGGCGACCACGAAGGGGACATCAAGGTGGACGCGCAGGCGGGCAATGTCATTTTCAACGCCGACGTGGACAACCACGGCCCGGGTGGCCTGAATCCCGGCAGCGGGAACAACACCTTCGCCCATATCGGCCACGGCGGCCTCTACTCGATGGGCGATATCACGGGGAATATCGACGTCAACGCCGGCGCGGGCATCAAGTTCGACGGCGGCGACTCGGCGTCCTTCGCCCAGATTGGCCACGGCGGCTACAATTCCATCGGCACCACGACCGCGCAGTGGGGCGGGTCCAACGCCGCGTTCCGCTACGGGAACAACCGCGGCTTCCGGCCGGGCAGCCTCAAGGGCAACATCGAGGTGGACGCCGTGGGCGACATCCTCTTCACCGGCGGCAACACCGACGGCGACGACGGCTTTGTCATGATCGGCCACGGCGGCCGCGACATGGTGGCCAATCCCGACGCGGCCTCCAAGAACGGCGACGGTCATAGCGGGGGGATCACGGTTCGCTCGTCCACCGGAAAAATCCGGATGGAAGGCGGAGACCGTCTTCACCAGTTCGCCCAGATCGGCCACGGCGGTTTCCAATCGATGGGCAACCACGGCGGGGACGGCACGGGCAACAAGCTCGACTCCGATATCTACGTATCCGCCGCGACCGGCGTGGAAATGATCGCCACCGGCAACGACTCCGGCGCCAACTGGGGCAGCACGGCGGCGGGCAGCCGCAACTTCGCCCAGATCGGCCATGGCGGCTGGAAATCCAGCTTCCGCGACATCAACGACGTGGACGGAAATTTCTACGCGCTGCTGCAACCGTACGGCGCCAACTACAACGGCGGTTCGAATGTCAACAACGCCGGGGTGAACCCGCTGACGCCCTTCACCAACAACCCCGACGGGTTGGCGCTGGTTTACAATCCGACGACCGGCGCCTACGACTGGGTTTCGGGGGCGCCTGGAACCATCAGTCTCGGGACGGCGACGGTTGGCGCCTTCAAGGGCGACATCACCGTCATCACGACCGCGGCCGGCGGCGACATCCGTGTGGTCGCGCCGAGCGAAACGGAGGGAACCCTTGGCCGGCGCGGTCAGGAGGCCCATGCCATGATTGGCCATGGCGGTTACCGCGTCTTTGGTGACGCCGAAGGCGATATCACCATCACCAGCGCGGGCGGCATCGACGTCCTCGCCGTGGAGGGCGACAGCAGCGGAAATCAGAATCACGACGGATCGTTCGCGATGATCGGCCACGGGGGCAAGGAAAGCGGCGGGAAATATTCCGGCGACATCACCATCACCTCCGAGGACACCATTCGTCTGCGCGGCGGCGACTCGGCCGACGGCGCCAACGCCGGTTTCGCCCAGGTCGGGCACGGCGGTTACGACTCCGACGACGACGGGACGCAATACCGCGAGGCGGTGCGCGACGCCGCCAATGGAACCAAGCCGGTGGTCAACGACGACGGCAACTCCGGCAACATCAAGATCACGGTGAACAACGGCGATTTCGAGGCTTACGCGGGTCGCGATTTGGTGACTTACGTGCAGGTCGGGCATGGCGGCTACAGCACCCGCGATTCCCACGCCGGCAACATCACCCTCGATGTCAGCGGTGGGATCGCCTTTGTCGCTTCGACCGATCTGGCGGACAATGTCGCCGGGTTCAATCCCGGCGACAACAACCAGTCATTCGCGATGCTGGGACACGGCGGTTACGACTCGGACGGCTCCCACGGCAATCGCGATGTGGACGGCGACACGATCAATGACGGCGATATTTCGGTGACCGCGGGCGCTTTTGCCGCCGGTCACGCCGAAGCGGGCAAGGGTATCGTTTTCCGCTCCGGTGACTGGGAAGACGCCTTTTCCCAACTCGGCCATGGCGGCACAAACTCCCGTACCTATGGTGTATCGGGCGCGCCCGAGGGCTTGACCGGAGACATCGACGTCCAGGCGACGGGAGACATTCTTTTTGTCGCCGGCACGGTCCGCAAAGACATTGGCGAGGTCACCAACGCGGATGGGCGTCTCTACACCCAGTTGGGGCATGGCGGCTACGACGTCGACAACACCAGCACCGGATCCGGTGTCATCGGTCAGGGCAATGGCCACAGCGGCGATATCTCCGTGGTATCCACGAACGGGAGCATTTCCTTTCTCGGCGGCGACATCACCCGCGCGGTGGAGGCGAGCCCCGGCACGGGCGGCGGCCGTTTTAACTGGGCTCAGTTGGGCCACGGCGGTTTCGCCGCCAATGGCGATCACCACGGCAACATCACCGTTCGGGCGGGGATCGACGCCGACGGCACCGTGAACAACGCCAATGCGGATGTCTGGTTCCGGGCCGGCAGCACTCCGCAGGACGATTCGGGCGGTATCAACTATGCCATGCTGGGCAACGGAGGGCGCACCGCGCAGGGGAATCAAGGGCTGGCGACCGAGACCATCTCGGTGATGGCGGGACGCGACGTGATTTTCGAGGCGGCGGACGACAACGAGGGGTTCGCGCAGTTGGGCAATGGCGGTCGTGACAGCCGCGGCGACCACGCGGGAGACATTCAGGTTTTCGCGGAGCGGAACATTTCCTTCGTGGCGAGCCAGTTCTCGGAATACGCGGGACTGGGCAATGGGTTGCAGACCACCTACGGCTACACCGGCACGAATGCGGCGACCGATCTTGACGAAAACCTCGACCGGGCGGGCAACTTCGAAGACGACTCGAACACCGCCGGTGGCGCGGTTGGCTTTGGCGTCGCCAATCTCCACTACCAGCGCATCATTCCCGGTTCGGTCTCCATCCTGGTTCGGCTCGATGACGGAACGGTTCTTGGCACGATCGCCGACAACGCGACGACCGGGGAACTCGTCGCCGCCAGCAGTTGGAGCTTCGACTACAACGGCGACACCGTGATCGATCCCGGCCCGACCGAAACAATCACGGCGGGGGATGTGCTGGGGTCGATGAACAACTACTACGGCGGTCAGTTGACCTTCAATCAGGACATCAACCCGGGCGCGAGCGGCGGAACGGCGAACATCGTCCTGACCATCGAGCACGCCGACGTGGACCTCGCCTATGCGCAGTTGGGACACGGCGGGTACGACAGCGATACCGGCGGAAACGGCACCATCAACGCGGTCGGCGACATTCGCGCCGTCGCGCGCACCGGCGGCATGACCTTCCTGGCGGGCACCGACAACCAGACTTACGTCCAGGTTGGTCACGGTGGCTACGAAACGGAAGGTTCCAATCAGGGAAATATCTTCCTCCGCGCGGCGGGTGACGTGACGCTCGTCGGAGGAACGGGCGGCGACATCGACAACGACAAGCGTATTTACGCCCAGATCGGCCATGGTGGCTGGGGAGCGGAAACGACCCTGGCCGTCGGTCACGAAGGGGCTATCAAGGTCAGCTCCGGGAGCGGCGCCCTGTTCACCAGCCTGGGCACCGGGAAATTCGACGATGTTTTCGACTTCGACCTCGACGGCAACACCGATGAAGTCACCTTTGGCGCCGATGTCAGCGTCAACGGGGTGACCGTCCAGGGCGGTGTCGGCCAGTTTGTCAACGGCGCCGACGTCAATGACGACGACAACTCGGCCCAGATCGGCCACGGCGGTCGCAGCGCCACCGGAAATCACACCGGCGACATCGGCGTGTCCGCGACCAAGGACATCTCCGTGCTCGGTGGCAGCGGCTATCGCAGCTTCGCGCAGATCGGTCACGGCGGCCTGGCGGCCAGTGGCAATCTGAGCGGCGGAATCTCGGTGATTTCGGAGGGTGGGGATCTGACGGTGAAAGCCGGACCGGCGGTCGGCGGGATCAATGTGGTCGAGGCCTATGCCCTGGTCGGCCACGGCGACGACCGCAACAGCAACACCAACAACGCGACGGGGACCCGCTTCGGCGAAATCTTCGCCCTGGCGGACACCATCACTCTCGACCGCAGCGGCAACGACATCGCCTGGATCGGCCACACCTTCGACATGGCGGCCAACCAAGGGGACCCGTTCAGCAACTCCAGCAATGCGCTCCAAACGCCGACCGACAACCTCGGTGGCGGAATGCAGGTCATCGCGCGCGGCGGCCTGAACTACTTGAATGAAGGCGCTCTTCTGGGCAACGGCTCGATCTCGATCAACAATTCCTTCCGGGACAACTACATCACGCCGAATCTCCAGAACGGCGACTTCACCTACTCGGGCAACAATCTGATCATCAACACGCTGCTCGACAGCACCACCTCCTTCGCGACGACGGCGGCCCAGGCGAACAACCTGACCTTCATCGCCTCCGGCGATATCGACGCGAATTTCAAGATCCAGAATCCGGGCGCGGGCGACGTCAACCTGATCGCCGGCGCCAGTATCGCCGCCTCCAGCATTGTCGATCGGCCGTCGATGACGGGAGGCGTTTCGGGCACGGATCTCAACTTCCAGCAGATCGATCACCTCTGGTGTCCGCCGGTCGGGTTCATCAATATCCAGTCCATCAAGACCGACGGCTCGCAGTTCGGGAACACCGGCACGCTGGCGGGAACCCTGAGCACGGCCGCGGTCAGCACGGCCGCCAACGGCGGGTCGACCACGCTGACCGGTTTCGGCCTCGATCCCGGTTCCGTCAGCATCACGGTCGGCGGCGTCACCATCACCGACGACGGCAACGGCAATCTTGTGGACGCGGGTGGAACCCTCGGCGCGCCGGGCAATATCGTGGGCACCGTCGATTATGTGCGCGGCACGGTGACATTCACCTTCGACGCCGACCCGGCTGACGCGAACGACGCGGTGGCGAGCTTCGATTCCACCACCGGCGATGTGCATATCGACGCCTCACCGCGTCAGATCGCCATCGGGAGCCGCGACGGGGGGACCAATGTGATGGGCAACGGCGTCTACGTCATCGGCGGCAACAGCACCGACGAGTATGCCCAAATCGGTTTCCACAGCATCAATGCGACCGACGATCTTGGCATGGTGGACGCTCTGAACGGCAACGCGACCGGGGCCATCATGGTGAGCGCCAAGGAAGGCGGTGTGCGACTGGAAGCGGGGAATCAAACCCGCGCCGTCGCCCAGATTGGTCATGGTGGCGACGACAGCACGGCGGGATTCTCGTCGGTGGTGTCCGACGATCCGACCCACAGCGGCATGATCGTCGTCAATGCCCAATACGGCGCCACGGCCGGCGACATCAGCCTCGTCGCCGGGGTCGATACGGCCGATCCCTTCGATCGGGACCAGCAATGGGTGATGATCGGCCACGGGGGCCGCGCCATCAACGGAGACCACAACGGCACCATCGACGTGCTGGGCGGGAACATCCTGATCCAGGCCGGTGGACAGAACACGGGGATGACGGATTCGTTCGCCCAGATCGGGCATGGCGGCACCTCTTCAGATGGCGCTTTCGATGGCGCCATCACCGTGGACGCCACGGGAACGGTGACTCTGGCGGCCGGCGGCGGTCAAAATGCGATCGCCCACATCGGCCATGGCGGGGTCGGCAGTGACGGAAACAAGAACGGCAAAGTTTCGGTCATGGCCGCCGGCGACATCACCCTGACCGCGGGGCTTGGAACCTTGGACGCCCTTGGTGGTGCCGCAGGCGTCAACCGCTCCGCCCAGATCGGTCACGGCGGGAACAACACCACGGGCGACTACAGCGGCCTTGTCAATATCGTCTCCGGCGGGTCGATCTCCCTCACCGGCGGCGACACCAACGACAGCTACGTCCAGATCGGCCACGGCGGCGTTTCCTCCGACGGCGCGCTCGATGGCGCGATCAACGTCAATTCGACCACCGGCAATGTCACCCTGACCAGCGGAACGGGTGCGGGTTCCTTCACCCAGATCGGCCACGGCGGCCTCAACAGCGACGGCGCCAAGGGCGCGACGCTCGCCACCGGCGCGATCACCGTGACGGCCAACGATCTCGCCGTCAACGCCGCCGCGGGTGGCGCGGACGCCTACAGCCAGATCGGCTCCGGCGGCGCGAACACCTCCGGCGCGATCAACGGCAACGTGAAGATCACCGCCACTGGCACCTCGACCATCGCGGGCGGCGCGGGCGACCGGGCCTACGCCCAGATCGGCCAGGGCGGGATCGGCAGTGTCGCCCCGGGCACGCCTGACGGCGCGATCACCGGCAACACCACGCTCGACCTGGTCGCCGCCAACGGCACGCCTCTCACCCTGACCAGCGGCGCGGGCGCGGGCAGCTACACCATGATCGGCGCGGGCGGCCTCGGCTACGAGGGCACGAAGACCTCCGTCACCAGCGTCACCGGCGCGACGCAGACCACGCTCGACGCGAGCGCGGGCGGCGCGGACGCCTTCAGCCAGATCGGCGCGGGCGGTTCGGGCTCGACCGGCGACATCACTGGCGGCACGACGGTTTCGGCGGCGGGTTCGGCCGGCTCGGGTGTGACCCTGCGCGGTGGCGCGGGCGACCGCAGCTACGCGAAAGTCGGTATCGGCGGCATCGGCGCGGCCGGCACCGCCACCGACGGCGTGCTCGACGGCAAGACCTCCATCGACGCCAATGGCGGCGCGGTCACGATGATCAGCGGCTCCGGCGCGGGTTCCTTCACCCAGATCGGCATCGGCGGCCTCGACTGGAACGGCAACAAGCTCAACGCCGACATTTCCCTGCCGAACACGACCGATTTCGTCCTCACCGCGGGCGGCGCGGACGCCTTCAGCCAGATCGGCGCGGGCGGCAGCCTGTCCAACGGCGACATCACCGGCAGCCTGGCGCAAAATCTCACCGCCACGACGGGGGGCTTCGCTCTGACCGGCGGCGCGGGCCACCGTGCCTTCGCCAAGATCGGCGCGGGCGGCTACGGCAACAGCGCCGTGGCCGGCGGCACCACCCAGGGCAACACCGTCAATCTCCAGGCCACCATGGGCAGCGTCACGCTGACCAGCGGCGGCGGCGCGGGCGCCTTCACCCAGGTCGGTTCCGGCGGGGTCGACTGGGACGGCACCCAGACGGGCAACACCGTGGTCGTCAACGCGGGCGGCGGCGTTTCGGCCGACGCGAGCATGGGCGGCACCGACGCCTTCAGCCAGATCGGCGCCGGCGGCGCGCGGTCCGACGGCGACGTGGCTGGCGCCACGGTCAATGTCACGGCGGCCACCGGCAATGTCATCGTCAGCGGCGGCGGCACCAACGCCTACGGCCAGATCGGCGCGGGCGGTATCGGCGTGGGCGGCATCGCCAGCACCCTGACGAACGCGACGACCTCGGTGACGGCGACTCTCGGCAATGTGACGCTGACCAGCGGCTCCGGCGCGGGCGCGCACACGATGATCGGCGCCGGCGGCAATGACTGGGACGGCGACCGGACCAACACCGGCGTGACGGTTGTGGCGGGGGGCAATGTGGCCCTCAACGCCGGCGCGGGCGGCACGAACGCCTTCAGCCAGATCGGCACCGGCGGCGTGAACACCGCCGGCGCGGCGACGGGCGATGTGTCGGTGACCTCCGGCGGCGCCGGCGGCGTGACTCTGACCTCGGGCGACAATCAGGATGCCTTCGCCATGATCGGTCACGGGGGCAACGAAACGTCCGACGGCGCCTTCACCGGCAACGTGACGCTCGCCGCGGCGGGTCCGATCGCGCTCAACAGCGGTCTCGGCGAGAATGCCTTCACCATGATCGGCCTGGGCGGCAACGGCAACGATGGCGTGAAGGTGGGCAACGTGAAGGTGACCTCGACCGCGGGCGGTCTCTCGCTCAATGGCGGCGACTCCGGCACCACGGCGGACGCCTTCTCCATGATCGGCCTGGGCGGTCACTCGTCCATCGGCGACACCACCGGTGAGGTGACGGTCAATGTGACCGGGGACGTGGCGCTGAATTCGGGCGCCGGACTGCGTTCCTTTACAATGATCGGGTTGGGAGGCGAAAACGGCGACGGGGTTCACACCGCCACCGGCGCGGGCGTGTCGGTGACGGCGGGTCAGGATGTGCTGCTGAATGGCGGCACGGCCACCGGCGGCAGCGCCCACAGTTTCGCCCAGATCGGTCTGGGCGGGGCGAACGAGAATTCGGGGGCCAACACCGGGTCCATTCTGGTGGACGCGGGTCGCGACGTGTCGCTGACCGGCGGTTCGGGCGGCAACAACAACTACGCGCAGATTGGCAACGGCGGTTTCAACGCCGACGGCGACCACGACAGCGACATCACGGTGTCGGCCGGCACCGGTGCGGTGAGCCTCGATGGCGGCACCGGCGGCAGCAACAACTACGCGCAGATCGGCAACGCCGGCTTCAACGCCGACGGCAATGTGACCGGTTCCATCGACATCGACGCCGGGACTTCGGTCAATGTGCGTGGCGGCACCGCGGGTTCCGGCTACGCGGGCATCGGCCACCTCGGCATCACCTACACCGGCAACCGCGGCGCGGCGGGCGAGTCCATCGACGTCAACGCCGGCACCGACGTCAACCTGATCGGCGGCACGGTTGACAACACTTTCGCCATGATCGGCCACGGCGGCCTGAACAACACCACGGTCGGCGCGATCTTCCTGGGCGATATCGCGGTCACGGCGCAGACGGGGAATGTCACGATTCAGGGCGGCGCCTCCACGGCGTCCGACGACGCCTACGCCATGATCGGGCACGGCGGCACGCAGATGACCTCCACCGCCACCGGCAACATCCGGGTGGACGGCCAGAACGGCCTGCTGACGATGCAATCGGGCGGCGGCCAGACGGGCACCGGCACGCAGACGCCGAATTTCACCCAGATCGGGCACGGCGGTCACGAAGTCTCCGGCGCGCAAAGCGGTCAGATCGTGGTGCTGGCGGATTCCATCGCGATGAGTGGCGGAACGGTCAACGATTCGTACTCGCAGATTGGCCACGGCGGCTACGAGAACGACCAGACGGCCGACGGCGACCTGAGCGGGAATATCTTCGTGAATTTCGATCCGCTGACCGGCATGGTCGCGGGCGGCACCGGCGACCTGACGATGACGGCCGGCGCGGGCACGGATCGCTACGTGCAGATCGGCCACGGTGGCACCAACCGGGTGGACAATCTGAGCGGCAACATCACCATCGGCCAGGCGGCGAATTTCTCGATGACCTCCGGCGCCGGCTCGCGGGCCTACACCCAGGTCGGACACGGCGGCGCCCTCGCCGTCGGGGGATCGACCGGCGGGACAAAGACGGGTGACATCTCGCTGGGCGCTTCGACCTCGGCGACCCTCCGGGCGGGGGCGAACCTGGATTCCTACGTGCAGTTCGGCCACGGCGGGAACGAGAACACGGGCAACACCAGCGGAAACATCTCCTTCAACACCGCCGGCACCTTCGAACTCAGCGCCGGCGCGGGCGCCGATGCCTACGCGCAGCTGGGTCACGGCGGTCACCTGGCCAACGGCAACCACGGCCTCGTCACCGAGGCGCTGGTCTTGGTGGCCAACGCCATCGACTTGAACGCCGGCGGCTCGGGCGCCTACTCGCAGATCGGCTATGGCGGCTACAACACGCTCGGCGACTTCAACAGCGCGGGTATCTTCGTGAACTTCAATCCGCTGACCTCGACCTTCCTTCCGGCGACCGGCGCGGTGACGCTGGACGCGACGGCCAACAGCAACGCCTACGCGCAGATCGGCCACGGTGGCGCCATCGACGCGACCGGAACGGTCAATGCGAAGACCGGCGACATCGTTCTGGGCGGCTCCTCCTCGGTGACGCTCCAAGCCGGCGGCGGCGCGGATGCCTACGCGCAGATCGGCCACGGCGGCGATCAGAACGGCGGCGACATCACCGGCTCGGTGGGTGTCCTTTCCACCGGAGTGATCACCCTCAACGGCAGCACCGGCGCGGACGCCTACGCCCAGATCGGGAACGGCGGTCACGATGTGGATGGCGCCATCGGCCAGACGGGAGACATCCTGGCGGTGGTCGGCGCGGGCCTCGACCTCAACGCGGGGACGGGCGGTCGCTCTTACGCGCAGGTGGGTTTTGGCGGGCATGACGCCGACGGCGATTTGCTGGGCGACATTTTTGTCAATTTCAACCCGTTCACCATGGCGCCAGCCGGCGGCGGAGCGATCGCTCTGGACGGCGGCGCGGGCACGGGCACCGAATCCTACGCGCAGATCGGCCACGGTGGGATTAACGCCAACGGCGCCGGCGGGGCGGGATCCTCGAAGACGGGCAACCTGCTCATCGGCGCGGCGACCACCGTCGATGTTCGCGGGGGCGCGGCCTTGTCCAATTACGCTCAGATCGGCAACGGCGGCCTCAACGCCGACGGGGTGCTGATGGGCAGTGTGACCGTCAACGGCACCGGCGCGGTGAACGTGGCCGGCGGCACGACCAGCGACACCTACGCGCAGATCGGGGTGGGCGGCAACTCGACCGACGGGGCCAAGACCGGCGACACCACGGTGACCGGGTCGAGCTTCGCGGTGAAGGCGGGAACGGGTTCGGGCGCCTACGGGCAGATCGGCGCGGGCGGCGGCATTCGCGGGTCGAACAGCGACCAAAGCTCGGGCAGCATCGCCTCGGCGACGACGGTGACGGCCTCGACGGGCGGGGTGACGGTGGACGCCTCGCTGGGCGGGGCGCAGAGCTACGCGCAGATCGGGGCGGGCGGACTGATCGCCACGACCGGGGCGGACAGCTCCTCGGGCGCGACGACGGTGGACGCGGCGATGGGTGACATCGTGCTGACCGGCGGCGGGGCGAGCAACAATTACGCGATGATCGGCCTGGGCGGTTCGGGCGCGGACGGGGCGAAGAACAGCGCGGACGTGACGGTGACCGGGGTCAATGTGACGCTGACCAGCGGCGGCGGGGCGTCGGCCTACACGAAGATCGGCTCGGGCGGCGGGGTGACCGGGGGGAACAACCCGGCCGCCGGGAGCGTGACCGGCGACACGCTGGTGAGCGCCAGCGGGGCGGTGAGTCTCAACGGCGGTTCGGGCACGAACAGCTTCAGCCAGATTGGCGCGGGGGGCTCGGGGGCGACCGGCGACCACAGCGGCAAGGTGGCGGTGATGGCCGAGGGGGACGTGACGGGGCAGGCCGGCGATGGCGTCAGCGCCTATGTGCAGATCGGCAACGGCGGGCTCAACGCGACGGGCTCGCACGGCGGGCAGATGGTCAGCGTCAGCGCGATGAGCGGGGCGATCAGTTTCACGGCGGGGGATGTGGGCGTGGGCGGTTACGCGCAGGTGGGCAACGGAGGGACCAACGCCGTCGGCGACCACAGCGGGCGGGTGCAACTGCTGGCGCAGGGGGACATCACCTTCCAGGGCGGGGCGGCCGACGGGGCCTACGCGCAGGCCGGGCATGGCGGGAGACTCGCGCAGGGCGACCACAGCGGCGATCTGGGCATGGCGTCGCTGAGCGGGGCCATCGCCTTCAATGGCGGCGCGGGCCTTGAGAGTTACGCGCAGTTCGGCCACGGCGGATTTGACGCCGACGGCAACCACAGCGGGAACCTGGTGGCGCGCGCGGGTGGCGATGTGACCATCGCGCCCGGGCTGGGGGACAATGCCTACGCGCAGTTCGGCCACGGAGGGACGGGCGCCTCGGGCAACCAGAGCGGGGCGGTGACGCTCAGCGCGGGCACGCTGGCGCTGACGACCTTCTACGCGACGCCGGACAACGGCGCGCAAACCACCGGGCCGGTGGCCAGCCGCGATTTTGACGATGTCTTCGACCTGGACATGGACGGGACGACGGACTCGATCACGCTGAGCGACGCGACGGTGGGCGGCATCCGGATCGGGGTGTCGGCGCCGGGCGCGGCGGCGGGGAGCGGCGCCTACGCGCAGGTGGGCCACGGCGGGGTGGTCGCCCACGGGAACAAGGGCGACTACAACGCGCCGGACAGCCAGTGGATCTATCTGGAAACCAGCGGAGCGCTGCACGTGACGGGCAGCGCGGCGGGTAATGGCTACGCGCAGATCGGGCACGGGGGCACCAACGTGGTGGGCGACCTCGGGGCGCGCATCACCATGGCCGCCGAGGACGGCGTGTTTGTCGAGGGCGGCACCGGCGGCGGCGCCTACGCGCAGATCGGGCACGGCGGCCAGGACGACGTGGCCGGGACCGGGAATATCGAGGGGAACAAGGAGGGCAAGGTCGTCGTTTACACCCGGATGGGCGACATTCTGGTGCAGGGCGGCGGCACGGGGCTTGGCGGCTACGCGCAGATCGGGCACGGGGGCCTGAACAACGACGGGAACTTCGGCTCGGAAGGCTTCGGGATATACCTCGGGGCCGACAACGGGAACATCGGCATCCACGGGGACAATCTCAATCAGGCGCTGGTGGGCCAGGGCTACGGGATGGTGGGCCACGGGGACGCCGGGGCCGGGGCGACCGCGCCGGCGGGGACGGGGGACCGCTCCGACCAGATCGTGATCTTCTCGGGCAGCGGAGTGAGCGGGATCGACGCCACCGGCGGGGTGCAGTTCCACCAGACCGCGTCGGGCAACCTGATCAACACCAGCGCGCTGATCCAGGCCAACGCCGGGGACATCATCATCGACACCCCGCAGGCGCTGGCGGCCTATGGGGCGCTCAATGACGCGACCAACTTCCAGGTCAGCTATCTCTCGGGCGGGAGCATCTTCGTCAACCAGTCCATCGGCAACGGGCTGGGCGGGTTCCCGGCCGGCTACGGCTACACCTCCAGCGCGGAGATCAACTTCATCGCCGAGCACGACGTGACCGTCAACGGGTCGATCTGGAACCACGGCGACGGGAACATCAACATCGTGGCCGGCTGGGACGGCAGCGGGGTGACGGCCGGGCCGACGAGCTTCACCTACAACAACTGCCCGCCCGGCTCGGCCGGGTTCAGCGTGCCCAATCTCAAGGGCGACCCGGCCACCTGGGGCAACAACATGGGGACCGTTTACATCGGCGGGGACAACAACCTGCGCGACGCGGGCACCGCCCACGGAGCGCAGGACCGGCCCCTCGTGGTGGGGACCCGGGGCGGGGACCTCAACATCCTCGGCTACGGCATCGAGGTGGCGGCCGGGTCGAGCGTGACGCCCTTCGGAGCCAGCTCCACCCAGATCGGATATCGGCCGGTGAGCGCCGGGCAGGACGCCACGGGGATGATCATGGCCTGGACCAAGGAGGGCGGGATCACCGCCACGGCCGGGGACAACGACGGAGCCTACGTGCAGTTCGGGCACGGCGGGCTGGACAGCCCGGCGGCCAACCACAGCGGGATGATCTCGCTGCGGACCGACTACGGGATGACCAACGGCGACATCAGCCTCAACGCCGGCACCGCGCTGGACACCTACATCCAGGTGGGCCACGGCGGCAGCGGGGCGATGGGCGACATGGGCCTGGCCGGCGACCTCATTGAAATGGTGGGCGGCAACGTGAGCCTGGCCGCCGGGGACATGGCCGGCAGCTACGCGCAGATCGGCTCGGGCGGGCTGGGCGTCGACGGCAGCCTCATCGGCGAGGTGCGGGTGACGGCCACCGGGACGCTGGAGGCCACGGCCGGAGCCGGCGACGCCAGCTACGTGCAGATCGGTCTGGGCGGCTCGGACAGCGACGGGACCAAGGACGGCGCGACCAGCGTGAGCGCCGCGGGCGTGACGCTGGCCAGCGGGAGCGGAGCCGGCGCCTACAGCCAGATCGGCGCGGGCGGCGACCAGGCCGGCGGGACGGTGACCGGCGACACGACGGTCAACAACACCGGCGCCCTGAGCCTGAGCGCCGACGGCGGCTACAGCATGATCGGAGCCGGCGGCAACAACGCCGACGGCGCCCACCAGAGCGCGACCACGGTGACCTTCGCCGGTTCGGCGATGCTCGACGCCACCGGCGGCGCGGCCGACAGCTTTGTGCAGATCGGAGCCGGCGGATTGAACAGCGGCGGCGACCTGACCGGGGCGGTGAGCCTGATCGGCGACGGCCCGCTGACCCTCTCCAGCGGCGCCGCGGCCAACACCTACACCCAGATCGGTCTGGGCGGGTCGAACAGCGACGGCGCCAAGGACGGCGGCACCACCGTGTCGGCCGACAGCGTGACGATGACCGGCGGCGGAGCCACCGGGACCTACACCCAGATTGGCGCCGGCGGCGCGGGCTCGACCGGGGACATCACCGGCGACACCGGCGTGACGGCCAACACCGGCGCGGTGAGCCTGACGACCGGAGCCGGGGCCGGCGCCTACGCCATGATCGGGGCCGGCGGCGGCGGCGCGCACGGCGACCACACCAGCGCGACCTCCGTGCTGGCGGTCGGGGATGTGAGCGTCAACGCCGCCGCGGCGACCGGCGGAGCCTTTGCCCAGATCGGGGCGGGCGGCAGCCAGACCGACGGAGATTTGAACGGCGACACCTCGGTGATCGCCGGCGGAGCGGTGAGCCTGACCAGCGGCGCCACGACCGGAGCCTACAGCCAGATCGGGCTGGGCGGAGCCGACAGCGACGGCGACAAGCTCGGCGGCACCACCGTGCAGGGCACCGAAGTGACCCTCACGGCCGGGGGCGGCGCCGCCGCCTACAGCCTGATTGGCAACGGCGGCATCGGCGCCGGCGTGGTGGGCGACGTCAACGCCGGCGACGTGTCGGTGACGGCGACCACCGGCGACGTCAGCGTGCTGGCCGGCGCCGGGGACACCAGCTTTGCCCAGATCGGCAACGGCGGCTCCGACAACCAGACCAGCGACGTGACCGGCAATGTCAGCGTGGACGCCGCCGGGGACGTCAGCCTCGTCGCCGGCGACGGAGACGACTCCACCGCGCGCATCGGCAACGGCGGGAACAACTCCATCGGCCAGAGCTACGGCCTGCCCGGGGAAAGCATCACCGTGATGGCCGGCGGCGACCTGCTGCTGCGGGCCTCCGACTTCGGGACCAACGCCATCGCCCAGATCGGGACCGGCGGCGCGCTGACGACCACCGTCGACCAGCTCGCCGACATCACCGTGAGCGCCGGCGGAGACTTCAGCCTGCTGGCCGGAGCGGCCGAGGGCGCCGCCGCGCAGATCGGCAACGGCGGCCCCAGCGCCAACGGCAACAAGGAAGGCGACATCTACGTGCACGCCGGCAACGACGGCGAACTGGCGCGCGGCGCCGGCGACAACGCCTACGCCAAGATCGGCAACGGCGACCAGCAGTTCACCGGCGCGGGCGTGGGCCCCGGCAGCGGCTCGGGCGCCGGAGCGGCCAACGGCGACATCCAGGTGACCACCGGCGAGAGCCTCAGCCTGACCGGCGGCATGATCGGGCATCGCGACCCGGCCCTGCCCGCCGCCTCGAGCGCGACCGACGGCGACACCTACGTGGCCGTCAGCCGCAACGACCCCAGCGCCGCCGGCACCGGGACCCTCAGCGCCGACGCCGACTCGGTGTTCACCTCCAGCGACACCGGCGAGCTGCGCTTTTACCTGCCCGGCCGCCCGGCCAACCTCATGGAAGTGGGCACCCAGCTCAACGGCACCGCCTACATCGGCGCCCAGCCCGTCAACTCCAACCAGGCCGGCGACGAGTTCACCATCACCCAGCTGACCCCCGGCGGACCGGTGCTGCCGCCCTCCGGCGAGCACAGCAACCTCGATCCCCACTGGGCCGACAACCTGCTGACCGGCAACCTGACCAACGACACCGCCAACTACAGCGCCGCCCTGGGCAACTACAGCCTCTACTACGACACCATCACCGTGAACACCGCCGGAGGCGGACCCGGAGGCGCCGCCGGCGCGGGAGCCGGGGCCGGACCCGGCGCGGGAGCTGGAGCCGGAGCCGGAGCCGGAGCCGGGGCAGGCGCCGGCGCGGGAGCTGGAGCCGGTGCGGGCGCCGGAGCCGGCGCGGCCGGAGCCGCCGGCGCGGCGGGCGCCGCCGGGGAAGCCGGAGGCGTCAGCGGCCCGATCGTGTTCGATCCCGACGGCAACCCGCTGCCCTTCGACGCCGGCGACAGCGGCCTGAGCCCGATCGGCACCGGCACCGGTCCCAACGGCGAGCAGTACATCATCTTCGGCCAGTATCTGACCGACGCCGGGATGTTCCTCGACCGCGACGGCGTGGTTGGGTTCGCCCCCGGGATGCTGTTTGCCGGATCGCCCTGGGTGGTCGTCGGGCCGTTCCTCGACATTGTGCTCGATGACTACCTCAACGACGACCACACCTACGACGTGATGGAGCGCGAGTACAACAACGGCCTGCTCTCCACGCAGTATGAATCCCACTACGCCACCCCGACCCATCCCGGCTACAGCAGCTTCTCGGTGTTCGGGCAGGGAGGCGCGGCGTTGCTGAGCGGCTACATCTTCCCCCTCGACGAAGGGGTGGACCTGGGCAACGACGAGGACTTCCGCCGTTACCTCGAGCAGCTCCAGCGCCAGATCCAGGAACTCGGCCTCGCCAACGAAGGCGAAGAACAAGGCGCCGAGTGAGGAAGCGATTCACCTGAAGAACATGCGGGCGGCGGCGATTCCGAGAGTGGAGTCGCCGCCGCTTCCGTTTTTGAAAAGGGACGCGACAGTTCCAGCCTCTCCCGCGCCGCGGGAAAGGTCGCCCGTGCCATTCTCCGTTTTGCCCGATCCGTTTCCTTCATGGAAAAGGGGGTTACCCCAGTCTCCGACGGCGACTTCCACGTGTCCCGCGTCATTCCCGACAGCGGAAGCGGCGCCGGACCCGTGTCGGACGACGTTTCCCCTGTGTCGGGCGACGTTTTCCACATGGCGGACGACGTTTTCCACGTGGCGGACGACGTTTTCCAAGTGGCGGGCGACGTTTTCCACGTGGCGAGCGACGTTTTCCACGTGTCGGGCGACGTTTTCCACGTTTCGGACGACGTTTCCTATGTCGGAAACGACGTTTCCGACATAGGATTTCACGTTTCCGACATCGTTTTTGCTGCATTCGAAATCGGGGATGAGACCGGAAATTGGAAATCCAGGGCCGCTCTCCGTTGAAGCTTGAGCCTCCGTCATCCAACAGGGTTGGCTCGGTGACCCAACCCTGTTGGGTCGAGGCTTCCCGGCTCGTTGGCGAAAAAACCGCTGGCGCGGGGCGGGGGAGATCGGCACAGTTTTCGCCATCGTGTTTCAGATCATTTTCAACGAAATCAGCGCCGCCGAAATTTCCCAACTGCCAACCGCCGCGCAGTTGGAGGTGCTCAGCGAGTTTCAGGTCACTCCCGAGGATCTCGAAAAACAGGACGGCGACCGCTTCGGCCGGCTCGAGCGCGAGGGCAAGACGCTCTATCGCTACCGGGCCCGCGACGTGCGCATCTATTTCGAGGTGACCGACGAGCACGCCGTGCTGGTCCACCGCGTGCTCCACAAGAACACCTTCCAGGACTTTCTCTACCGAACCAACCTGCCCCTGAGCGAGGACGAGGCGCTGAGCCAGTCGAAGCAATTCTGGGAGCTGATCGAGGAGGGGGAAAACGCGAATCGCGTCTGATTCTCCATGTCCTTCCTGACCCGCATCGACTCGGACGAAGCCTGGCGGCGGGAGCAGTTTCCGGTGGCGGCGAATCGGGTGTTTCTGGCGCACGCGGCGGTGACCACGCTGCCGCGGGTGGTGGTGGAGGCGATGAACGCCTTCAATCTCGAATGCGGCACCGGCGAGGCGGATCCGACCGATGTGCTGCTGCGGCGGATGGACACGGTGCGCGAGTCGGCGGCGCGGCTGTTTCCCGGGGCGGGGCCGCGCGAGATCGCGCTGCTGGGGCCGACTTCGCTGGGGCTGAGCCTGGTGGCGCGCGGGCTGGATTGGCGGCCGGGCGACGAGGTGATCGCCTACCAGGACGATTACCCGGCCAATGTCTATCCGTGGGAGGATCTGGAGCGGCTCGGGGTGCGGGTGGTTTTCCTGAAACCCAACCGGCCCGGCGAAATCACGCCGGAACTCGTCGCCGCGGCCCTCTCGCCCCGGACGCGGCTGGTCGCGCTGGCGTCGTGCCATTTTCTCTCCGGTTACCGGATCGACATCGACGCGATCGGCCGGCTGGCGCATGAAAACGGCGCCTTGTTCTGTCTCGACGCCATTCAAACGGCGGGGGCGTTTCCCGTTTCGGTCGAGCATGTCGATTTCATGAGCGCCGACTCGCACAAGTGGATGCTCGGGCCGATGACGGCGGGTGTTTTTTACGTGGCGGAACGGCATTTCGAGACGCTGCGGCCGGCGCTGCTCGGGGCGTGGAATGTGAAGTCGCCGAATTTCGTCGCGGCGGACCGGGTCGAGTTCGAGCCCGGCGCGCGCCGCTACGAACCGGGCGTGCTCAACGCCTCCGGTCTGCTGGGGATGAAGGCGGCGATCGATCTGCTGGTGGAAATCGGGGTCGAGACGGTTTCGGCGCGGATTTTGTCGGTGAAACGCGCCCTCGTCGAAGGCGTTCGGGAGAGCGGCCACGAGCTGATCGGGCCGGCGGAGGGGGCGGCGGCATCGGGAATCACCACCTTTACCCACGAGGATCGCGGGCGGATTCCGGCTCTGGCGAAGCGGTTCGCGGCGGAGGGAGTTGCCGTGTCCTTTCGCCAAGACCGGGCGGGCACGCCCCACATCCGGCTCAGTCCGCATTTTTACAACAGCGCGGCGGAGATCGACCGGGTCTTGGATTTGATGGGATAAAGGGCGGCCGCGGCCCGATTTGCCGGGCTCCGGAAGGGGAAAATCGGCGCCTCGGGTGGCGCCGGTAGTACTTGACGAGGGAACGCTTGTCCATAGCTTGCCCGGCGTCCGAGGAATTGGCTGGAACTAGCGGCCCTTTTCGGAAACAATCGCCAGCGAACATGCCAAAAAAACCAACGGGAGGGCCTCGGAAAAAGAAAGTGGACCTGAACGAGATCAAACAAATCGTCGAGCTCATGGATGAACATGGGCTCACCCATTTCAAACTGGAACAGGACGACTCGAAGCTCGAGTTGTCCAAGGGGTCCAGCCTCGATGTCGAGGCCGTGCAGCGCCTGATGGCGATGGCGCCCCCGGCCTACGCGGCTCCGCATTCGCACCCGCATCCGGCGGCGGTGGCTCCGGCCCACGCGGCGGGGCACGCGGCGGCCGCTCCGGGCGCCGAGCCCGAGGACGGGACGATCGAGATCACCTCGCCGATGGTCGGGACTTTTTACCGGGCTCCGGGACCGGACAAGGCGGACTTCGTCGAAGTCGGCGCCAAGGTCGGAGCCTCCACGGTCGTGTGCATCATCGAGGCCATGAAGGTGATGAACGAGATCCAGGCCGAAGTCAGCGGCACCGTCACGGAAGTGCTGGTCGAAAACGGCACGCCGGTTCAGTTCGGCGAACCGCTTTTCCGCGTGCGTCCCTGACCCGCCCCTCGGACCGTCCGGCCGCGGGGGATTCGCCCCGGCGAAGCCGCGCCCCGGTCGATTCCCCTTCTCCGACAGCATTCAGACAGCGATCCCATGTTTCGCAACATTCTCGTCGCCAACCGCGGTGAAATCGCCCTCCGCGTCATCCGGGCCTGCAAGGAACTCGGTGTCCGCACCGTGGCGGTGTATTCCGAGGCCGATGTGGACTCCATGCACGTCCAGCTCGCCGACGAGGCCATCTGCATCGGGCACGGTCCCAGCTCGGAGAGCTATCTGAAGGTCGACCGCATCATGAGCGCGGCGGAGATCGCCAATGTCGACGCCATCCATCCCGGGTACGGGTTTTTGTCGGAAAATCCGCGCTTCGCCGAGATCTGCGAGAGCTGCAAGGTCAAGTTCATCGGTCCCTCGGCCGAGGTCATTTCGCTGATGGGCGACAAGAACCAGGCCCGCGCCACGGCGCTCAAACACGGCATTCCCGTCACGCCCGGCAGCGACGGCATCGTCGAGACCGAGGAGGAGGCGCTCAAAGTCGCCAAGGAAATCGGCTATCCGGTCATGATCAAGGCCAGCGCCGGCGGCGGCGGTCGCGGGATGCGTCCGGCTCTCAACCAGGCCAGCCTCATCGCGGGCTATAACGCCGCCCGGGCCGAGGCCCAGGCCTGCTTCGGCTCCTCGGATGTCTATTTTGAAAAGTTGGTCGAAAATCCGCACCACATCGAGTTTCAGGTCATCGCCGACCGCCACGGAAACGTGATCGACCTCGGGGAGCGCGACTGCTCCATGCAGCGCCGGAACCAGAAAATCATCGAGGAAACGCCCTCGCCGCTGCTTTCCGAAAAGCTCCGTGCCGAGATGTCCGAGGCTTCCCGGACGCTCACCAAGGAAATCGGCTACGAAAACTGCGGCACCATCGAATACCTCGTCGACGACAACGAGAATTTCTACTTCATGGAGATGAACACCCGCATCCAGGTGGAGCATCCCATCACCGAGGAAATCCACGGCTGCGACCTCATCAAGGAACAGATTCGCATCGCCGCCGGCGCCCCGTTGTCCGACCATGTCGTCCACAGCCAGCCCCGCGGCCACGCCATCGAGTGCCGCATCAACGCCGAGGATCCCTACCGGAATTTCGCGCCGAGCCCCGGCAAGATTCAGCTTTTCTACGCGCCCGGCGGCCGCGGCGTCCGCGTCGATACCCATGTGTACTCCGGGTACGAGGTGCCGCCCTACTACGATTCCATGATCGCGAAGCTCATCGTCGTCGGCGCCAATCGCGACATTGCCATCGCGCGAATGTCCCGCGCCCTCAATGAGTTTCTCATTCAGGGGATCAAGACCACGATTCCGTTTCAGGCTTCGATCCTGAACCACGCCGCCTTCAAGAGCGGGAAATACAACATCCGCTGGGTCGAGGAATTCATGGCCTCGCAACCCGACCCGCCCCAGCCTTCTTCGATGGAGAGCGGGCTTTCCTGATTTCTCTGTTCTGGTACGTTTTGGACAGTCGAAGGCCTTGAAATAGATTGCGAGCACCGTGATTCCCGGGAGATCATGATCGATGATCCCAAGGGAGGCCTCCGGAGCAAGGCCGGATTTTTCCCAGGCCCGCAACCTTTTTCGACATCCCGTGAATCCCGCCAAGATCCGCCTTTCCAACGCCAGACTCTACGGCATCCTGGACCTCGGCTATGTCTCCACCGAAGGCGCCGTCTCGATGGGCGAGCGCATGATCGAGGGCGGCATCGACGTGCTCCAGCTCCGGGCGAAAGACCACGCGCCGGAGACGCTCACGGGGCTGGGCCGGGAAATCCTGGCGCGCTGCCGGGATGCCGGCGTTCCCTTCGTCATCAACGACCATCCCGCGCTGACCGCCGAGATCGGGGCGGACGGTGTCCATGTCGGTCAGGAGGACGCCGCCATGGCCGAAGTCCGTTCGCTGGTCGGTGACGGGGCCATCGTGGGACGCTCGACGCACAGCCTGGAGCAGGCTCGGGCGGCCGCAAAGGAGGCGCCGGATTACATCGGTTTCGGTCCGCTTTTCGCGACCCCGACCAAGCCCGAATACCGGCCGATCGGCACGGAAGACATCCGGACGGTTCACGCCGAACTTTCCGCTTCGTTGCCGATTTTCTGCATCGGCGGCATCAAACTCGAGAACCTGACCGAAGTGATCGCCGCCGGAGCGGAACGGGTGGTGATTGTTTCCGGAATCCTCCAGGCGCCCGATGTGGCCGAATACGTGAGAAAGGCAAAAAGACTGCTGGAAGGCTGAAACGGCTTCGGGAGGGAAAGACGCGGACCTTCCGAGATTCGGCCTTGGCTCAACAGGGTAGGGTGTCGGACCCAACCCTGTTGGATCGGGCAATTTACGCGGTTTCCCCCGGATTTTCGGGCTCGGAACTGGAATCGGAGCCGGGCTCCTCGTCTCCGTCATCGTCGCGGACCACGCGGGCGATGTCCTGAATGATCTCGCCTTCCTTGAGATTCATGAGCTTGACTCCCTGGGCGTTGCGCCCCGTGACGCGAATCTGGCTGGCGGGAATGCGGACGCTCTGGCCGCCGTCGGTCATCAGCATGACGTCGTCGTCCTCGGTGACGCGCAGGGCGCCGACGACGCGGCCGGTTTTGTCGGTGACATTCATGGTGATGACGCCCTTTCCGCCGCGGCCCTTGGTCGGGTAATCCTCGAAGGGGGTGCGCTTGCCGAGTCCCTTTTCGCTGGCGACGAGGAGCTGTGCCTCGGCCTGGACGACGGTGAGGGACACCAGGTAGTCGTCGCCGCGGGGGCGGATGCCCATGACACCGGCGGAATTCCGTCCCATGGAGCGGATGTCGGTTTCCTTGCAGCGGACGCAGTAACCCTGGTTGGTGACGAGGCAGATCTCGTCGTCGCCGCCGGTCAGGACGACGCCGATCAGCTCGTTGCCCTCCTCGATGTTGATGGCGATGATGCCGTCCTTCCGGTAGTTTCGGAAATCGGAGAGGCAGGTTTTTTTCACCTTCCCGCTGCGGGTCGCGAAGAGCACGAATAGATCCTCGACGAAGGTGGCGTCTTTGTCCTCCTGGCCGTGGGCTTCGATGCGCAGGGTGGCGGCGATTTTCTCGGAGGGCTGGAGATTGAGGAGGTTCTTGATCGACCGGCCTTTGGAGGTGCGGCCGCCCTCGGGAATCTGGAAAACGCGCTCGACATAGACGCGGCCGGTGTCGGTAAAGAACATGAGGTAGTCGTGCGCGGTGGCGGCGAAGAGATGCTCGACGAAATCGGCCTCCTCGTCCTCGGCGCCGGCGTCGCGGGTCTCCATGCCCTTGAGGCCCTTGCCGCCGCGGGCCTGGGTGCGGTACTCGCTGGCCAGGGTGCGTTTGATGTAGCCGCGGTGGGAGATGGTGATGATGTTGGCGTCGTTGGCGATGAGATCGACGTTGGCGATTTCGCCTTCCTCGGCGTCGGCGAAGTCGGTGCGGCGGGGGGTGCCGTATTTTTCCTTCACCTCGCGCAGCTCGTCCTTGATGATCTGGAGGACGCGCTCCTCGCGGGCGAGGATGTCGAGCAGGTCCTTGATGGTTTCGAGCAGGGCGTCGTAGTCGGCCTTGATCTTCTCGCGCTCGAGCCCGACGAGCTGGTAGAGGCGCAGTTCGAGGATGTGATCGACCTGTTTGTCGGTGAGGACGTAGCGTCCCTCTTCGACCTTGAGGCTCTCCTGGCCTCGGATCAGGATGCCGAGGGCCTCGACCGCCTTCACGTCGAAGGTGTAGGCCTTGATCTTCGCCCGGGCCTCGTCCCGCGTCTTGGAATCGCGGATCATCTTGATGAAATCGTCGAGATTTCCAAGGGCGAGCAGGTAGGCCTCGAGTTTTTCGGCGTTTTCCTCGGCTTTGGAGAGAAGGTAGCGGGTGCGGCGGAGGATGACTTCGCGGCGGTGCTCGATGTAGCAGTTGATGGCGTCCTTCAGAGACAGCAGCTTGGGGCGGCGGTTGTCGATCGCCAGCATGTTGACGGAGAAGGTGGAGGCCAGCGCGGTGTGCTTGTAGAGGTTGTTGAGCACGACCTGGGCGCGGGCGTCGCGTTTCAGATCGACGACGACGCGGGTGTTTTCGTCCGATTCGTCGCGGACGGCGGAGATTTCGGGGAGAATCTTTTCGTTGGCCAGCTCGGCGATGCGCTCGACGAGGCGGGCGCGGTTCACGGCATAGGGGATCTCGGTGACGATGATCTGTTCGCGGCCCTTGGCGTCTTCGACGATCTCGGCGCGGCCGCGGACTTTGATGCTGCCGCGTCCGGTGGCGGCGTAGTCCTGAATGCCGCGGGTGCCGAGAATGGTGCAGCCGGAGGGGAAGTCGGGTCCCTTGATGTGGGTCAGCAGCTCGGGAATGGTGATGGCGGGATTGTCGATGGTGGCGCAGATGCCGTCGACGACCTCGCCGAGATTGTGCGGCGGAATGTTCGTGGCCATGCCGACGGCGATGCCGGTGCCGCCGTTGACGAGCAGGTTGGGAATGGCGGCCGGGAGGACGGCGGGCTCGGAATTGGTCTCGTCGTAGTTGGGGACGAAATCGACCGTGTCCTTGTCCATGTCGGTCATCAGGGCCGAGCCGCAATGGGTGAGGCGGGCCTCCGTGTATCGCATGGCGGCGGGCGGGTCGCCCTCGACGGAGCCGAAATTCCCCTGGCCGTCGACGAGGGTGTCGCGCATGGACCAGGGCTGGGCCATGTTCACCAGGGTGGGGTAGATGGCGCCGTCGCCGTGGGGATGGTATTTACCCATGGTTTCCCCGACGATGCGGGCGCACTTGAGGTGCTTCTTGTTCGGCGCCAGCGAGAGGTCGTGATGCATCGCGTAGAGCAAGCGGCGCTGCGAGGGCTTCAGGCCGTCGCGGGCGTCGGGCAGGGCGCGCGAGATGATGACCGACATCGAGTAGTCTAGAAAGGACTGCGACATTTCGTCGGCGACATTGATCGGCGAGATGCCGCTCTCCCGCGGGTCGGGGGCGGGAGAAGAGGCGGGGGGCGTGTTGGGGTCGTCTGGCACGTTTGAAATGGGTACTGGCGGGAAAAGGCGGATGGCACGCCGGGGTGGCGCGAGCCCGCGGGTGGGTTAAGAGATCACACGTCGAGGTTCCGCACGTTCAGCGCGTGGTCCTCGATGTATTGGCGGCGCGGCTCGACGGCGTCGCCCATGAGGATGGTGAACATCTTGTCGGCCTCGACGGCGTTGTCCTCGTCCATCTTCACCCGCAACAGCTTGCGGTTGGTCGGGTCCATGGTGGTGGAAAAAAGTTCCTTGGCGTTCATCTCGCCGAGGCCCTTGAAACGCTGGATATCCATGCCGCGCCGGCCGATTTCCATGACGGTGCCGAGAATTTCGGGCACGCTGAAGACCGGGTGAGCCTTCGCCTGGTCGCCGTCGCCCTCCAGAATCTGGAAAAGGGGCTGGTCCTGCGAGGAAAAGTGATCGATGTCCAGCCCCATCTCGCCGAGACGGCCGAGGAGCTTGGCGATGGAGTTGGCCTCGTGAATCTCGACGAGGCGGGCGCGGCGGCTGGGACCGTCGGCGCGGGAACCGTTTTCGCCATCTTCCGCGCCGGAGCGGACGCCGAAGAGATGGAGATCGCCGTTCTCGGCCGCGAAATCGCGCAGGGCGCTTTCGCCGAGGAAATATCGGACGGAAACCTCGTTGCCCTCGCGGATCTGGACGAGGTATTCGGGCAGTCTGCCGTCGCGGCCGGCGGCGAGGTAGTCCTCGAAATCCCCCGAGTTGCGCGCGATGACATCGCTGTAGCGGCTGAGCCGGGCGAGCATCTCGAGGATGTCCTTGAGCTGGTCGGCGGCGAATTCGCCCCCGTCGCCGTTGGCGCCCGTTTTGAGCCGCACATCGTCCGCGCCGAGACCGATGAGGATGCGGTTCAGCTGGGCGTCGTCGGCGACATATTGCTCCTTCTTTTTCCGGGTGATCTTGTAGAGCGGCGGCTGCGCGATATAGACGTAGCCCGCCTTCACCAGCGCGGGCATCTGGCGGCAAAAAAAGGTCAGCAACAGGGTGCGGATGTGCGCGCCGTCGATGTCGGCGTCGGTCATGATCACGATCTTGTGATAGCGCACCTTCTCCAGGTTGAAGGTGCCCTCGCCCTCGCCGTCGCCGATTCCGGCGCCGATGGCGGTGATCATGGTCTGGATTTCCTTGTTCTGGAGCACCTTGTCGAGCCGGGCCTTCTCCACGTTGATGAGCTTGCCCCGGATGGGCAGGATGGCCTGGGTGCGGCGGTCGCGGCCCTGCTTGGCGGAGCCGCCGGCGGAGTCGCCCTCGACAATGTAGATCTCGCATTCGGCCGGGTCGCGCGAGGAGCAGTCGGCGAGCTTGCCGGGCAGTCCGCCGCCGGACATCGCCGATTTCCGGACTGTCTCGCGCGCTTTGCGGGCGGCCTCGCGGGCGCGGGCGGCGTTGACGACCTTGTCGACGATGCGGCGGGCGATGGAGGGGTTCTCTTCGAAATAGGCGCTCAGGCCGTCATAGACGATGGAGGACACGACGCCCTCGACCTCGTTGTTGACCAGTTTTTCCTTGGTCTGCGAGCTGAAGCGCGGATTCGGGTGCTTGACGGACAGCACCGCCACCAGCCCCTCGCGGCAGTCCTCGCCGGAGAGGGCGGGGTCCTTGTCCTTGAGAAGCTTGTTGTTTTTCGCGTAGGTGTTGATCGCGCGCGTCAGGGCGGCGCGCATCCCGCTGAGGTGGGTGCCGCCGTCGCCGTTGGGGATGGAGTTGGCGAAACAGAGAATGTTCTCGTGATACTCGCCGGTGTAATGCATCACGACATCGGCATAGCAGTCGTCCTGAACCGTCTTGCCGGCGTCGTCGATCTCGACCATGCGCTTGCCCTTCAGGACGATGGGGGCCGGGTGGATGAGTTCCTTGTTTTCCCCAAGCTGGCGGACGAACTCGACGATGCCCTCCTCGTAGTAAAAACTCGCCTTGCGCTCCGAGTCCCCGCGCTCGTCGATCAGATCGATTGTGACGCCGGGGTTCAGGAAGGCCAGCTCGCGGAGCCGGGCCGTGAGGTAGTCGAAGTTGAACTCGACGGTGGCCGTGAAAATGGTCACATCCGGGAGGAAGGTGATCTTCGTCCCGGTCCGCGAAGGATCGTCGAGGTCTCCGATGACCTCCAGCGGGCGCGTCGTCTTGCCGCGTTCGAAGGCGATGTGATAGATTTTCCCGCCGCGATAGACCTCGGCCTTGAACCAGTCGGAGAGAGCGTTGACGCATTTCGCGCCGACCCCGTGGAGGCCGCCGGAGAATTTGTAGGCGCCCTGGCCAAATTTGCCGCCGGCGTGAAGATTCGTCAGCACCAGCTCGACGGCGGGCATCTTGAACTTCGGGTGCATGTCCACCGGGATGCCGCGGCCATCGTCCTCAATGGAAATGGAGCCGTCGGCGTGGATGGTGATGACGATTTTGTCGCAGAAGCCGGCGAGGTGCTCGTCGATCGAGTTGTCGAGCACTTCGAAGACGGTGTGGTGCAGGCCGCGTTCGGTGGCGGGATCGCCGATGTACATCCCGGGACGCTTCCGGACCGCCTCCAGCCCCTCCAGCTTGTCGATTTGCCCGGCATCGTAGTCGCCGGTGGGTTTCGGGGGCTTGTTGTCGTCGTCGTCGGGTGCTGCCATGATGGGGTGTCTTTCGTACGGAGAAAACCGGGTTCGAAAACCCGGCGCCGGGGGGCGAAACGGGCCGGGGGAGATCCACCCTCCAACAAAGCGAATTTTGCCCCAAAAGCAAGGGATTGCCCGCCTTTTCGGGCGGGTTTTTCGGTTCGCGTACCCCGAATTTTCGAGGCTAGGTAATCGATTGAAAATCAATCGGCCGCGAGGCTCGAAAAATCCCCGGTTTGCCGAGTGGAAATGGGAATTTTTGAGGCTGGCGCGGCAAAGGCCAAAAGTGGTCGTTTTTTGGCCTCGCTCCGGCGCGATTTCGCCCTGTTTCAAGCCTGAAAACCGTGGAGCCAATGTTTGAGATTTGGCGCCCCGAATCGAAGTCAAAATGCAAGAGAACCGGCCGCGGCGGAGGTGGGGCCTGCCTCGCTTCGTTCGACCGTTGTTGCAGGGCGCTCGGCCTCGTCGGAATACACTTCAAAAATGACGTTAGTAAGCCCTTTCTCCGCACACGCTTTTACGACAGCTTTGATGATATCCGTGTCGATCGATTTGTCGGCACGGATGTGGAGTTGAAGATGGGAGTGAAGGTCCGAGATCGTCTCTGCGACCGCGGAAATTTGTTCGATTGAAAACTCCGTTTTGCTGATGAGGATCTTCCGAGATTCGGTGATTGAAATTACGAAATTTTTCTCGACCGGAGGCGTGTTTGCCGCGGCATATTCGTTCCAACTCTCCACGCATCGATCGCATACCAGGTAGTAAAAGGGAAACTTCGCGTTCGGAGAATTGTCCTCATGATAAATGTTCGAATCCCAGATTGCGTAAGGAAAACGGTTTCGAATCTGTTCGATGGTCAATCCAAGCTTAGGATCCCAAACAGCACATGAGGTTACCCCTGATGCGCGCATCTTAAAAACGGCGACCTGATGAACAGGGCATATGATCTCGGTCTGCTCGCGTTCCGAAAGCTTACGCGGATCGCCCCCAATATGCTCTTCACTTTCTTTTGAGCAGGAAACGAACGAGAAAAGAATAAAAATTGGCCAGTAGATCTTCAATTTTTCAAGCGAACAGGGTAAGGTCCGGGACTCAACAGGGTTGGGTCGACCATTCAACCCTGTTGGGTGCGGCGCGAAGGCGGGCCTACTTCTTCTTTTCGTCGTAGCCGCCGCCGGAGTTGCCGAGTTCGGATTCTTCGGGGGGGAGGGCGTTGCGGAAGCGCGATTTGTCGATGGCTTTCATGTAGGCCTCGATGGCGTCGACCTTTCCGGAGATGAGCTGCTCCCAGATCGAGTCGTCCATGAAGCGCATGCCGTATTCGCGGCCGCCGGTGATGATGTCGTAGAGTTTCTGGGTGGCGCCCTCGCGGATGACGGCGCTGACGGCGGGGGTGGAGACGAGGATTTCGTTCACCGCGACGCGGCCGGGTTTGTCGCAGCGGCGCAGGAGCAACTGGGCGACCACGCCGCGGAGGGAGCCGGCGAGCATGGTGCGGACCTGGGCCTGCTGGTCGGAGGGGAACACGTCCACGAGGCGGTCGACGGTCTTGCGGGCGTTGTTGGTGTGCAGGGTGCCGAAGACGAGCAGGCCGGTCTCGGCGGCGGTCAGGGCCAGGGAGATGGTCTCGAGGTCGCGCATCTCGCCGACGAGCACGATGTCGGCGTCTTCGCGCAGGGCGGCGCGGAGGCCGTCGGCGAAGGACGGGGTCTGAATGGGGACCTCGCGCTGGGTGATGGTGGATTTCTTGTTGTTGTGAACGAACTCGATGGGCTCCTCGACGGTGATGATGTGCCGGGAGTAGGTGCGGTTGATGTAGTCGATCAGGGCCGCGAGGGTGGTGGACTTGCCGGAGCCGGTCGGGCCGGTGACGAGGACGAGTCCGCTGCGCAGGTCGCCGAAGCTTTCGATCACCTCGGGCAGCCCGAGTTGCTCGATGGTGGCGATCTTGGTGGGAATGAGACGAAAGACGGCGCCGAGGCCGTTCTTCTGCTTGAAATAGTTGCAGCGGAACCGGGACTCGATGTCCATCTCGTAGGCGAAGTCGAGGTCGCCGCATTCGAGGAAGTGCTCGAAGGCGCGATCCTCGCAGATCTCGCTCAGCATGTGCTTGAGCGTATCGTGCTCGAGCACGCCCTCGGAGATGGGGGAAACGCTGCCGTGGGCGCGCATCTTCGGCGGCTGCCCCTCGGCGAGATGGAGATCGGACCCGCCGTTTTCGACGAGGAACTGGAAGTATTGGTCGATGACTGCCATGGCGTCGGTCGGGAGAGGGGTTTTCGGGTGGGGATCAGAGGTCGAGGTTCTTGCGCATGGTGCCCGGGTCGATGGAGCGGGCGAGGGCTTCGTCGGCGGTGATTTCGCCGTCCTCGTAGAGTTCAATGAGGGCGTCGTCCATGAGGACCATGCCGACGTTCTTGCCGGTCTGCATGATGCCGGGGAGCATGAAGGTCTTCCCGTCGCGGATGGTGGCGGAAACGGCGGGGGTGTTCACCAGCAATTCGAGGGCGAGAGAGCGGCCGCTGCCGTCCTTTTTCGGCACGAGTTGCTGGGAAATGATGCCGCGCAGCGACTCGCCCACCATGATGCGGATCTGCTCGCGCTGGGTGGTGGGGAACACGTCGAGGATACGGTCGAGGGTTCGGGCGGCGCTGCCGGTGTGGAGGGTGGCGAGCACCAAGTGACCGGTCTCGGCCGCGGTGATGGCGAGCGAGATGGTCTCGAGGTTGCGCATTTCCCCGACCATGATGACATCGGGATCCTCGCGCAGGGCGGCGCGCAGGGCGGCGGCGAAGCTGTCGGTGTGGGTGTGGACTTCGCGCTGGTTGACGTGGCAGCCGCCGGATTCGATGACGTACTCGATGGGGTCCTCGAGGGTGATGATGTGGTCGGTGCGCTCGTGGTTGATCTCGTTGATCAGGGCGGCCAGGGTGGTCGATTTCCCGGACCCGACGGCGCCGGTGACGAGGACCAGCCCGTTGTGGTAGCGCAGGAGCGGCTTGATGGCCTCGGGCAGGCCCAGCTCGTCCATGGTCCGGAGGTTCGTGCTGATGACGCGGAAGACGATTTCCCAGCCGAGACGCTGTTTCACGACGGAGGCGCGGAAACGGCCGAACCCGGGGTCGTAGGCGAAGTCGACGTCGCCCTTCTCCTCGATGCGGCGCAGCTCGGGATCGGGGAGGAAACGACGGGCGAGGCTCTCGGTCTGCTCGGGGGTCAGCGTTTCGGCGTTGTCCCAGATGGGCTGGAGCAGGCCGAAGCGGCGCCATTTGGGCTTGGTGAAGGGGGAAATGTGAACGTCGGAGCAGTCGTATTCCTGCGCGAGGCGGAGGTATTCATCGACGTGATCGAGGACGGCAACGGTGTCTGACATGGGTTTTCAGGGGGGAGGTTTCTGGCCTGCGAATGGAGAAATGCGATGGGGGCGAAGCGGGCTTTTACTCGGGCGATGGCGGCGGCTCAGGCCCGTGGAAGGCCGTCGTCCGGCGGGGACGCGGCGGACCGGTTGGCCAGCCAGCGTTCCACTTCCGCCTCGGCCACTTGTTTCAGGGCAGGGGCGGAAAGGCGCAGTATTTGCTTTCCGGCGAATCCGAGCAAGCCCAAAAACATCGGCCGCATCAGCCCGGCGCCGTTTTTTCCGCCCTCGTCGCGCTTCCGCCGGCGACCGGAGGGACGGAGCAGGGCGGAGAGGACAACGCCGGCCGCGACGCCGCCGCCGATCCACCACGCGGGATGACGCCGCACCGCGTCCTGAAAACGGCGGGGCACATTGACCGCGCCGCCGAGGCCGGAGAGGTCGTCGGACAGGGCGCGGCGGGTTTCCTCGAGCCGGGCGAGGGCGGCTTCTTTGTCGGTCTGGCGATTCATCGAGGGCGGGGGCGTCCGGGGGTTTCGCTCTGGCGCCGCAGCCATTGGCGGTCGCGCTGGAATTCGCCGAGCGAATCGCGAAAGGGCGGGTCGCCGAAGCGCTTTTTCGCGGCCAGCAGCAGTAGCAGCCCGGCCAGCAGGTGGGCACCGGCCGCGGCGAGCGTGACGAGCGGCCAGGGCTTCCCGAAATGCTCCGAAATCCACGCCACCGCGCCGACGATGGCGGCGGCGTAGGCCACCAGCAGGAAAAATGCGCCCGCCACCGCCGCGATGACGCGCCGCACGATGCGTCCGCGCGCCTCTGTCGCCTCAATCCGAAACAGCGAGAGCCGTGCCTCGAGATAGTCGAAAATCGATCCCAGGGTGCCGGCCGCGAGCGATCCGATGCCGCCGCGCGCGGGGGCGTCACCGTCCCCCGGCTCGGGGCTGGGCGGAAACTCCTCGGTCATGGGCGCGGGCGAGGCGGGCCGGGGCCGGCCGGTCTCAGCGGATGATGCGTCCGATGACGAATCCGACGCCGAGCGCGATCAGGACGGCCTTGGCGGGATTTTCGCGGACGTAGCGTTCGCCCTCGATCTTGAGGTCGTCGATCTGCGTGCGGGTTTCGTCCCACCGTTCGCCGGCGACCTCGCGAAATTGTTCGGCCCGTTCGGTGGCGACGGATTTCAGGCGCTGGGTGCGGTCGAGCGCGGCGTCGCGGAGTTGCTGGGCCTTTTGGGTCGCCGCGGTCCGGAGTTCCTCGGCGGCCTGGAGGGCGTGGGATTTGCCGGCCTCGAGGCTATCGTGGGCCGTCTGGGCGTGGTCTGCGGGGTCGAATTCGTCGCTCATGACAGGTTTGGGGCAGGTTCGAAATGCGTCCCGGGAGTCTGGCATATCCAACCGCAAAAGCAAGACGGGACGGCGCTCGGACCTCCGCGCGTCAACCGATCGGCGCGTCTTTCCCGAGGGCGGTCATCCGGCCGCTGCTCATGTCGTAGGCCGAGAATTCCATCGCCACCGTGTCCCCGACGGAGGCCGCCGAGTCGCCGGGACGGTCCGGAAAGCCTTCCTTCGGCGGGATGCCGAGGGTGCGAAAGCCGTTGGGCATCTCGATTTCGTAGAGCCGGCCCGGGATTCGCTCGGCGACGACCCGACCGTGTCCGCGGATGGGGGGACGCTCGGGCATGGAAGTGTCGGGTTTGCCGGGGGAGAACGACGGGTCAGGGCGCCAACGTTCCGCCGAATCCGCCGCTGCCGGCGCCCGGCGAACCGGTGCTCGAGCCGGAGGCGCCGCCGCCGCGGGGCAGGGTGATGTTGTCCACATTCATCATGCAGCGGATGTAAACGACCTCCTCCGGCGAGCCGGCCGGCATCAGAAAACTGACCTGGCTCCAGCTCAGCGGGGCGATGGTCTCGGTGATGGTCGCCTCGAAATCGCGCATCTGCTCGCTCCATGCCCGCATGCGTTCGGCAAAAAGAACGGGAGACTCGGTCTCCATTTTTTTGGGCGGGGCGGGTCCGAATTGGCCGCGCAGTCGCGATTCGTTCACGGCGAATCCGAAGGGATTGCCCACCATGGCGTAGATTCGGAGCCCCGAGCCCTCGGGCTCGCGCCGTTGCACGTTGAAAAGAAAGGGGCCGTAGTCGGATTTCACGAGGTTTGCGCCGCTTCCGCCGGCGATGATCTGCGAATACTCGCCCTTTCCCTCCTGGTTGATCAGGTGGGCGCGGCGCACGATCATGGCGAAGCGGATGAGTTTCAGCGCTTCTTTCGAGGGGGCCTTGAGCGGCAGCACCGCCGAGGTCCAGGCGTTCGGCTCGAGTTCGGTGAGAATGCTTTCCTCGAAAGGCGTCTGCGTCTTCTGCCATTCGTCGAGCCGCGCGCTGTACTCTCCGTAGGATTCACCGGGCTTCAGCGGCGGGGGTGGCTGGCCAAAATCGCCTTTCAGGATAAATTCCTGGATGGTCAACCCGGCGGGGTTTCCAAAGTTCAGCCGCGCGAGAAAACCGCCGCCGTTGGGATTTGGCTCGATGGATTCCAGCCGGACCAGAAAAGTGCCATGCTCCGTCTGCACGGTGCGATGCCCGGGATTCTCCGTGTCGAGGTAGGCCATGCCCTCCGAGTCTTCCTTCATCCGCAGAGCGCTGGAGATGGCCTTTTCGAGTCGCTCGAATCGCTCGTCCTGTCCCGATGCCATCGCGGACGATTGATCGAGCGCCTCCTGGCCTTTGCGTTCGGCCTCTTCCAGCCGCTGCTTCAGTTGCGAGGTGGCCGCCTCGGCGGCGGTCAGGGCGGCGTCGGCCCGCTTGGTCTGAAGTTCGATCTCCGCCTGGAGCCGCTCGATCCGGTGCTCCAGCACGCGGCCGCTGGGACCGTCGTTGCATGCTCCCAGGAACAGGGCCAGGGCGACGGGCAACACCGCCGCTCGCGCGGAGGCGGTCTCGGCGGAAGGCGACACTTTCGAGATCGGAGACATGGAGGCCAATGGTAGCGGATTTGGCGCGGCCGCTCAAACAATCCTTCGGAGTCGCGCGTCCTTTTCCGTTTCCCCGCGTCCCGGAGACGCGAAACGAAATCCTTCAGCGAGCTTTGTCGCGAAGGTGCCGATACAGGACAAAGCTCTCAACCGTTCCGAAGGTCAGGATCAGATTGATCCCCGTGCCGAGAATCGCCGAGGGCACCAGGCGGTCGAGAAAGGGAAGCGCCGACAGCAATCCCAGCACGAGGGTAAGCGAGATCAGCACCCCAAAAACGACCATCTGGTAGCCGATCACCCGCCAGAAACGACCGCGGGTGGCTTGCCAGCTCCGGCGAAAAGCCGCGGTGCCGCCCTCGCTCGAATCGATCGCCGCCGCCCGCACAAATCCGAAGCGAACGAGGTAAACCACGATGACCACGCCGAAAGCGGTCGCGGGTATGGAAATCAACCAACCACCCCATGACGAACCTTCCTCAACCCAGAAGCCAAAAGGAATGAACACCACAAGTGCGAACAGGAAGATGTAGAGATAAAACAGAAAACCCGTGCCCCACAACCTCGGCCAGTTCGCGAATCCCTCCGCGAAGGCTTCCCCGATCCCGAGGCGATCCTCCCTGTCCCACATCCGCCTCGCCGCCGTCATCACCGCGCCCACCACGATGATGCCGATCCAGAATTCCGCCGCCTGGTCGCGCCGATACGATTGGGCGATTTCCTTGAAGTTCGCATCGTCGTTCAGCAGCCGGCTGTCCATCCACTCCAGCAGCAGGTTGGTCGGCAGCCAGATCACGGCCGTGACCATGGCGATGGCGGCGAGGTTTTTTCGCCAGATCTTCCAGCTTTGCGCCACGATATCGAAAAGGTTCAGCGTCGCGGGAAAAGGATTCGAGTCGTTCTCCTCCGAAACGGAGTGGAGCGCCGCCTCTTCGCCGCCCTCCCGCAGGGCCTGCACGAAGGCGTCCTTGTGCTCCGGAGCGACCCAGTGATCCCCGAAACGAAGCATCGCCGCCTCGGGCCGGGTCTCGCCCGACCAGGCGCAGAGGACCCTGGGCGTCGGGTCATCGCCGGTCTCGGGGGAGACGGCTTCGATTTCTGTCCGGCATTCTCCGAGCGGTTTCCAGTCCGCGAAACCCTCGCGCCAGACCAGCGTCCCGTCATCGATTTCGCCGGTCCGCAGCCGTTCCCGGAGCTGATGCCCGGTCACCGGTCCCCGTCGCGCGTCACCGGTCGCGTAGTGCCATTCCGTTTCCATCCCCGCAGATTAGAAAAACCGGGGCGGCCGCGAAAAGCCAAAAAAAATGCCTGTCACGGAAGCCCCCCCGTGACAGGCGGCAATCGGTGCAACCCGCCCCGGTGCGCGGGGCAGTGCCGATTGAACGGCCGCTTTTTAGCGTTCTGAGCCAGGGATGACAAGCGGTTTTTTCTGTATCCGCCAAAATCGTCACACGGGGAGATCCCGCGCCCGCCGCCTCCCGATCACCCTCAATGCCAGAAAATCAGCCCCAACGCGAGGGCAAGCAGCGCCGCCGCCGCGCCGTCGCGCCAGCCGAAGCGGTCCGGAGCGTTCGCGCCGCCCCAGCGGAGGAACTTCAGCAGCGCGCCGGTGGGACAACCATACCGGCAGTATGCCCGGGTCACGAACAGCGAAGCGACGAGGCCGATGACAGCGATGGAAATCGTCGCCCACCCCGCGATGCGAACCACGAAGGCGTCGAAGGGCTCGATCCCGACCAGGCTGAAGGGCAGGTGCCCCATCGACACCACGAGCACGCCCGCCAACAGCAGGACGGGAAACGCGCCCAGCACCGCGTCGAGCCGGCCCTTGATGCCCAACCGCCAAGGCAGGCGGCGATGCAGCCAGTCCTGCGCCGCGCCGTAGGGGCAGAGATGGGTGCAATAGACCTGCCGCCCGGCGAAAATCGGCGCGAGCAGCGCGGCGGCGGTCAGCAGCGCCAAACCGGACGCGGCTTTCCAGGGCACGCCGTTCTGCGTCCAACCCGTGAGTTGAGCCATGGAAAGCAGGTCCGCGTTCACCAAACCGAGGTAGCCGATCAGCACGGCCTGATGCGCCAGGCGCAGCCAGCGCTTTCCCCGGAGCCGGGTGAAGGCGATCGCCAGGCTCAGCAGCACGACGATTCCCGTGCCGGCGGCGCGCGGGGAAAGGTCGAGCCACGGCTTCGGCGGAGCGGGCTCGCGCACCTTCGCCAGTTCGCGCGCCGCCAGGATGACGCTTTCGGCGACGTTGATGCTCGTCTTCGTCGCGCCGGTGACGCCGTCGATCCCGGCGTCGACCATGTCGAGCCTTCCCACATCCGCGAGGTCGAAGCCGACGAAGGTGTTGAAAAAATACTCGTCGTCGGTCATCAGCTTCACGTAGGGCGCGTTGTCGAAGGTGCCGCGCAGGGCGAGGCCGGCAAAGCGCTCCTCCGGGTCGAACACCAGCAGCACGTCGCTGGGGCCCTGGTAACCGATCAGGTGATCCGCGTATGGCGAGGTGCGGGAGGCGTGGCCGACGAGGTTCCCCCCGGCGTCGACGACGCGCCGAAGGTGGGGGCGCTTTGGCATCGGTTCGAAACGGTCCGCTCCGGGCAGGAATTTTCGGACTTCGGCGATTTGGATTTCCTCCGGGAACCGCGACTCGCGCGCCGCGCCACCGAGCCGGGTCGCGATGCTGTCGGCGATGGACTGGCTGGTCAGCGTGGCGCCGGAGACGGCGTGAATTTCCGGGTTGGCGGCGGCCTCGGCGCGGGCCAGGCCGATCCACTGCCGGAAAAACGCGTCGTTTTTCAAAATCTGCCCGAGATGCTCGCGCGTGTCGTCGCTGCGCAGCACCGCGACGCCGAGGATGCGTTCGGCGGGGTCGAAGGCGATCAGCACGTTGGTCGGGCCGGAAAAGCCGATCACGTCATCGGCCTCGGGCGAGGTCTGGAGGACGTGGCCGAGCGCCTCGCCATCGGCGGCGAAGACATTCTGCCCGCCGTGGGCCGGGTCCCAGTCGCTGAGGCGTTCGGCGTTCGGGTAAAAGGGCCGCACCCTTTCCACCGAGACTGGCTGTTTCGCCGCCCCGCGCCGCTGGGCCACCCACCAGGCGTGCTGCCGGTGAACGAGGAGCACCACCAGCACGACGACTCCGACCCGCCAGGCGTGCAGCAGGCGGTTGCGGAGCGGGCTGGAAATCCTTCGAACCACGAACGGACACGAATGAACACGAAATCCTCCTTTCACAAGGACGATTCAACAGGGTTTGGTCGGCGACCATACCCTGTTGGGTCGGGGGAAACGGTTGGGATTCCGGCGGGTTTTTGAACCGCGAATGGGCGCGAATTTTCTCTTTCCGGAACGGGGCGCAATTGAAGTGGATAGGCGGCCAGGCTCTGTTGGCCGCGGAGGGACCACCGATCCGAAGCGCTTAAGTCGGAGCAAAATTCAAAAATTTTCGCGTTCATTCGCGGTTCGAGAGAGTCCCTTCGCACCACTGCGCGCGCGTTCGCGTCGATTCGCGGTTCGCTTTTGCATTTTTCGCGCCGCGAACCCATGGTTCCGGCTCCCTGAAAGCTCCGAAAATGAAAACGCTCGCCTTCACCTTTCGCGTCGCTTTGGCGGCTGCCCTCTCCCTTTCCGGCCTGGCCCGCGCGGCGGACGCCATCGTCGAGTCCGCCCGCGAAATTCCCGTCGCCTATGACGTCGATGTGGTGGTCGTCGGCGGCGGGGTGGGGGCGGTCACGGCGGCGGTGGAAGCCACGAAGCAGGGCGCGTCCGTCTTTCTCGCCGCGCCGCGGCCTTATCTCGGCGAGGACGTGGCGGGGACGCTCCGGCTGTGGCTCGACAAGGACGACACCCCCGAGTCGGAGCTGGAAAAGAAGGTCTTCGAGCGAACCGACCCGATCGGCGGATTTCCCAATCGCCTGTCATTCGCCTACGAGGCCGACCAGCAACCGAACGCCAAGCACAAGGACGCGCAGGGAATCGCGCTGACCGATGGCAAATGGATCAACGCCGCCCAGGAATCCGTGCAGTACGACGCCGACACCACGCTGGTCGCCGACCTCGGCAAGATGGCGCGCCTCGAGGCGCTGCACCTGATGGCTTTCGAGCGGACGGGCGAGTTCGTCGTCGGCGAGGTGCGGGTGGCGACTTCGCCGAACGGCAAGCTCTGGCGCGACCTTGGACCGGCCGCGCGCGTCGCCGACGCGGGCGGTGGCGAATCGGCGCATTTTTCCCTGCCGGTGAAACAGGCCTGCCGCTACGTCAAGGTGACCGCCACCAAGGCCGCCGACGCGCAGCGCATCCTCCTGGGCGAACTGCTCCTGCTCGAGGAGCGCGAGGTCGTCGTCGACGAAAACGCGCCCGTCGTGCCCGCCACCCCGATGCAGGTGAAAGTCGCGCTCGACGACGCCCTGCTCGCCGCGGGAGTGAAATATCTCTACGGCGCCATGGTGACCGGCGTGCTGAAAGACGAGCAAGGCCAGCCGGCCGGGGTCGTGATGACCAATCGCGCCGGGCGCCAGGCCGTCCGCGCCACGGTGGTGATCGACGCCACCGCGCGCGCCACGGCCGCCCGGGCGGCGGGTGTCGAGTTCGCGTCGTTTCCGGGCGGGAAACAAACCTTTCAACGCATCGTCGCGGGGGGCGACGCGAAATCGGGCGAAGGCATCCGCGCCACGACGGCCGGCGTGAAATTCTACAGCGCCGAGGGGCCGCAGGATGTCTTCGTTTACCAGCTCGATCTGCCCATGCCCGACGCGAGCCCGGCTTCGTTCGCCCGGGCGGAGGTGCTGGCGCGGGAGAAGACCTTCGACGTCGCGCTGGTGGACGAGTCCGACGTGCTTTTCCAGGTGCCGGCGGACCCGATGAAGGCGAAAACCGAGGCGCCCGGCGATGCCGTCGATCCCGGGACACTCGATCTCGCGGCGCTTCAGCCGGCCGGGCTGGATCGCTTTTACGTTCTCGGCGGTTGCGCCGGGGTGACCCGCGCGGCGGCGGCGGAGTTGCTGAAACCGCTGGTGCAAATGCGCCTCGGAACCCGGGTTGGCGCGGCGGCGGCGGAAGCGGCGAAGGTGGCGAGCATCGCGGGCAAAGCGTCCGTTTTTGCCGCCTCGGCGGAAGGCGCGGCGAAAACCGGTGAGGTGATGGAGAACCTCCGGGGCGCGCGTCCGACCGACAGCGGGCTGCCGACGGTGGATTCGCCGGAGCGGGCTCTGCCCGTGCTGGGTGTTTACGACGTGGTCGTCGCGGGCGGCGGCACGGGCGGCGCGCCGGCGGGCATCGGGGCGGGACGAAAGGGCGCGAAGACGCTGGTGCTCGAGTTTCAGGATCACCTCGGCGGCGTCGGCACGCTGGGGCTGATCTCCAGCTACTATCACGGATACCGCAAGGGATTCACCGCCGAGGTCGACGAAAAGGTCGCGGCCATGGGCGGCCCGAAGCGCAAGGGCGGCTGGAATCCCGTCGCCAAACGCGAACTCTGGCGTCACGAGATCGTAGAAGCCGGCGGGGACATCTGGTTCTCCACCCTGGCCAGCGGCGCCCTGGTCGAAAACGGCAAGGTGAAGGGCGTCATCGTCGCCACCCCGCAGGGACGCGGCGTGGTGCTGGCCGGGGCGGTCGTCGACTCCACCGGCAACTCGGACATCGCCGCCGCCGCCGGCGCGGAGTGCGTGACGACTTCCGCCGAGCACGTCGCCATGCAGGGCACGGGCCTGTCGCCGCGCGCGCTGGGCACCGGCTACGCGAATACCGACTATTCCTTCGCCGACGAGAGCGATCCCGTCGACCAGTGGCGCATGATCGTGGCCGGCCGGCAGAAATACCGGGACACCAGCTACGACCTCAGTTCCTTCATCGACAGCCGCGAACGCCGCCGCATCGTCGGCGACGCCCACATCAGCCCGCTCGACATCATCAACGGCCGCACCTGGCACGACACCATTTCGCTGCACGAGAGCAATTTCGACACCCACGGCTACACGGTGCATCCCGTCTTCCTCATCGATTTTCCCGACAAGCAGGACATGATCGCCCCCGTGCCCTACCGCGCGCTCCTGCCCCGGGACCTGGACGGCATTCTGGTGACCGGACTCGGCATCAGCGCGCACCGCGACTCCATGCCCATCCTGCGCATGCAGCCCTGCATTCAGAACCAGGGATACGCCGCGGGGGTCGCCGCCGCCATGATCGCGGCCGACGGCATCCCGACCCGGTCGCTGGACGTCAAGACGCTCCAGAAACACCTCGTGGAGATCGGTTCGCTGCCGCCGGAGACGCTGGAGGCTCAGGACTCCGGGAAACCGGGCGACGACCTCGTGGCCGCCGCCGTCGCCTCCGTGGTCGAGGATTTCCGCGGCCTCGCTCTGCTGCTGGAGGAAAAGGACCGCGCCCTGCCGCTGCTGAAGGCCGCCTACGAAAAGGCCGATCTGCCCGAGCACCAACTGATCTACGCGAACCTGCTCGGCATGCTCGGCGACGCCACCGGACTGCCGACGCTGATTGAGACGATCCGCTCCCACGAATGGGACGAGGGATGGAATTTCCGCGGCATGGGCCAGTTCGGCGGCAGCATTTCGCCGCTCGACTCCCACCTTATCGCCGCCGGCCAGTCCGGGGATCCGAAAGCGATTCCCGTGATCCTCGAAAAGGTCGCGCAGCTCGACGCGACGAAGGAGTTTTCCCATCACCGCGCCGTGGCCATGGCTTTGGAGGCGCAGCGCGCCCCGACCGCCGCGAAGCCGTTGGCCGATCTGCTGGGCAAGGAAGGCATGACGGGCCACGCCATCACCGACATCGCCGAGAGCGGCCGGCAGGAGGAGCGCTCCGAGCCGCTGCGGGAGATCATCCTGGCGCGGGCTCTGTATCGCTGCGGCGATTTCGAGGGCGTCGCGGAGAAAATTTTGCGCGCCTACGAAAAAGACCTGCGGGCGCTGTTTGCGCAGCACGCCCACGCGGTGCTGGGGGAGAAGCCCTGAGGCGGGCGTTTTGAGTGATTCGCGGGGACGGGCACGGGCTGGAGAGCCCATGCTACGTCACGTTTTGGCCCCCAACGCCCCCTCCTGCTTGGCGACCGCGGCGGCGACGGGGTTGATTTCGAGGTAGGCCGTTTCCCAGTCTTCGTCATCCGCGCCCGTTTCGTCGTCAATCAGCGAATAAACCACCTGGGTCACCGCGCCGGCACCGGGGCCATTGACGGACGCGGGGATGGGTTTCGCGGACGGTTTGACGGGTGTGCTGGCTTCGATGGCCTGGATAAAATGGGCGGGCACCGATTCGCCGAGCAGGATCTGGTCCCCGTTTTTCAGGGCGATGCGGCCGTTCTTGATGGACTTGCCATTGACGCGGGTGCCGTTGGTGGAGCCGAGATCGACCAGCACGTAGCGGTCGCCGTCGCGCAGAAATTCGCAGTGCCGGGAGGAAACGGCGCTTTCCTCGACCTGGATGTCGTTGTCTGGCGAACGGCCCACGACGATCCGGGCGTCGTCGAGCCGATACTGGATCGGCTCGGAATCGGGAACGGAAAGAATGAGGCTGGAAATTTTCGCCATGCGCCAACTCGACGATAGAAAAAACGCGCCGGGGTTGTCAACGGGAATAGGCGCCGCTGTTGCCTTGCCGGAGCTTCACGGCAGCAGTCGGCAGACAAACAGGTCGTTGCCGCCGCCACTTTTCAGGGAATGTCGGCCCAGAGTGGTTTCGTTCCGAAAGGCGCCGGCGAGATTCAGCGCGCCGTCGAGGGTCGCGGCGATGGCGTAGCTCAAGTCGTTGTCTTTTCCGCCCAGCGGCGAGGCCGCCGCGAAATCGCCCGCCGGAGAAAACACCGCGACAAAGGCGTCGCGGGCGCCGGCGGAGGCGACCGTTTTGCCGCCAAGATCGGCGCTTTCGGCGATCTCGCCCGTCAGGGCGCAGCCTCCGTTGCGCATCGGTGTCAGGCCGAGACCGTAGTCGATTCCCGGTCCCCCGATGCGTCGCAGCCACAGAGGATCGCCAAGGTCGCTGAAGCCGGCGATCCATACATCGTGCTCGCCGAGACTTTTGAACCGGGTTTTTCCCATCGAAACCTCGCCCTGAAACATCCCGGCGGCGTAAACCCGGCCCTCGGCATCCACCGCGACCGAGGTGGCCAATCCGTTCGATTCTCCCCCAAGGTGCCGCGCCCATTCGAATCCGCCGCCGGAAGTGTGGCGGGCGACGAAAGCCTCCTGCACCGGGAAATCCTTCGCGGGTTCGCCGCCAAACCGGGTCGGACCGCGCACAAAACCGCACAGATAAGCCGCGTCGTCGGGTCCGATCGCCACGTTGTGGCCGCTGATGCCCGCGCCCGTCGCGACGGTGACCCAGACAGTTTTCCCGTCGGGAGCGAACTTTGCGAGCAGGGCGTTTCGTCCCTTGGCGTCGCCGACGGCGGAGTCCTCCAGCGTCCCGGCGCCCGCGAGGGTCCCGGCCATCACCGCGCAACCCGCCGAATCGGTGGCCACCCCGTGGCCGTAGTCGTAGGCCGCGCCTCCGAAGCGCTTCGCCCACAGGCAGGCGCCTCCCGCGTCGAACCGGGCGAGGAAGCCGTCGTAGTCGCCCGCGTTGATTAGCTCGTGCTCGCCGAACCGTATCGTGCCGCTCTGGAAATGCCCGGTCACATAGCAGCCGCCGTCCGGGGCGGGGGAGACTCCGTAGCCGCGGTCGATTTTGTCGCCTCCGGCGCGAACCGCCCAGACCGGCTCGCCTTTCGCCGAGAGCTTCGCCACCACGATGTCGAGCTGTCCCGCGCTCTCCAGGGTGATGTCCCCGAGATCGGTGGCGCCGGAAATTTCGCCGGTGATGAAAAGCCCTCCGTCCGGCGCCGCCGCCATGCCGCGGATCTTGTCGTTCCCCTCGCCCCCGCCGCTTAGCGCCCACAGTACCTGCGTTTCGGCTCGGGCCGGCGGTCCGGACAAGGCGGCGAGCAAGGAAATGACGGCAAAGCGGAAGGCGGTGCGGGGAGTCTTCATGGGTTTGAGGCGGGAATATTGGGGCCGACGGACGCGAACCGCATTGAATAATAGTGCGACTCCAGGATCGTCCGGTCGCCGCTGTCTCGAACGCGTTTCCAGATGCCCGCCATCATACGATCGACACGCTCCCGATGTTCGGGCAGGGCTGCAAGATTGGTGAGTTCGCCGGGGTCGTTTTTCAGGTCGTAAAGTTCGTCGTAATCGAAGCCATTGAAGACGAATTTCCAATCCCCTTCCCAAAGGATGCGCTGGCAGAGCGGAAACCGGGTGCCGTGATATTCCGCATAGGCGGTTTGGAAGGCGTCAGCCGCTTCGGATTTCCGAAGGGCCTCGGCAAAGGAACGAAAATCGAGCGTCTCGATCGGCTCCGCGCCGGCCAGTTCGATGAGGGTCGGCCCGAGATCGGGAAACTGCACCAGGGCCTGCGACTCCGCTCCTTGCGCAATACCGGGACCGGCCACGATCATGGGGATGCGGTAGATCTCCTCGTAGGCCCCGCAGTTGTGCGCATCGAATCCATGCGCGCCGACATAACGGCCGTGATCGGACGTGACGACGATGATCGTGTTGTCGAGTTGCTTCGACTCGGCCAGCCAATCGATCAGGCGCCCCAGTTGGAGATCGAGTTCCGTGATCCGCCCGTAGTAGCAGGCTCGCGCCATGCGCCATTCGTCATCGCTCACTTCGCGACTGATCTCTTTTTGCCGCCGATACAGGGCCGGCTTGCCGGAGTGGTCGTCCGTGCGGTTGGCGGGGAGATCGATGGTGTCCAGGTCGTAGCGGTCGATCGTTTCCCGGCTGACGACGAGGGCTTCGTTCGGTTCGGAAAAACTCACGCAGCAGCACCACGGGTCGCCCCCGCCGTTTTTCCGATGATCGTCGAGGAAGTCTATGGCCTGGTCGATCGTGTAATGCGGGTAGCGATCTTTCACCGGCACCTCGGTGACCCCGTAATGAAGGACTCGGTTGTAGCCCGGCACGGGTCCCTCGACCCAGCGCGACCGGGCCGGATCGACCGGTTCGGAACCGGCGTCGCCCTTGCCGAGGTTCTTCACATGTTCGGCCGATTTCACGCCATTCACCTGCCAGCCAAAGTGCTCGACCTGGTTGGTGCGCTCCACGTGCCACTTTCCGAAATACCCTGTGCCATAACCGGCGCCAGCCAGGCGCTGGGCAAAGTGCGGCTTGTCGGTCCGCAGCACGCACTGGTCGTAGTCGCGGACGTGCTCGACCTCAAGCACGCCATGGTTGTGCGGCAACAGTCCAGTCATCAGGCTGGCCCGCGACGGCGAGCAGGTCGGGGTCGCGCAGTAGGCCCGCCGAAAGCTCACTCCCCTCGCCGCGAGACGATCCATGTTTGGCGTCAGGCACGGCGACCCCGGCAACACGGTCCGCGCCTGCATCGCGTCGGGGATGAAGAGGAGGATATTGGGTTTCGCGGCCATGGCGCTACGACCGTAACGAAAGCCTCAACCGAATGCGAGCCTTAGCGTTCATGGCGAGAGTCTCGACGGTGGCACGTCCCTGAGGGGTCAATCCGATAATCCGACCGCCCTCGCTTTGGAAATGATCGGGCCAGTGATCGGCACGGGGATTGAACAGTTTTTCAATAGTGTCAGTGACCGGATCAATGCCCGAGAGATTCGGGCCCTTGTGCAGATTGCAGTGTTGGCAGGACAGCGCCAGATTTCCAAGCTCCGTCTTTCCACCATGCTGGCGAGGACGGATGTGTTCGATGTGAAACAAAGCAAAGGGCAACTGTTCCTGATTTAACCCGCAGTACTCACACCTTTGCGCCGCCCGAGTGCGCACCAATTCTCTCAATTCTCCCGTCATGCGGCGGTGGAACGCGACAGAGCCTTGCGCGCCTTGGCCTGAAGGACACCGATCAGGTCAATTGCTTCTACGATGGCCGAATATTCCGCCTCCTCGTCTGGCGTCAGTTGCCCCTCGGAAGCTTTGTCCGCCAATTCATCGATGCGAACCTGCATCTCCAAATCGGCCCGAAGATTGACGATACTTTCAGCGGCAGAATTGGGCAAACTCCCGGCCAAAGGCTCCAGCAGCCGGTCGAGGATTCCAAGTGAATCGGCGGAATTCATATTTGGGAGAATACTCGGCGAAAAGGAGTCGCGCAACGCCACCCTTTGCGGTCGCCCGCGGCGGGATTCCTCGCTACACTCGTCATCGGAATGAAACCCTGCCTCCCCCGCCTCCTCGTCGCGATCTCCAGCTTGGGCATGCTGGTGGAAGTCTCCGCCCAAGCCCCCGCGAAACTGGAAACCCTCCCCGGCACCGCACCCATCGTGTGGCCGGAGGCGGACCTCTCCGAGCGGCTTATGGAAGGCGCGCACACCTTTGTGGAACGGAAACTCGCCGAGGCGCGGGAAAAACGCCCCGCCCGCTGGTCGTACGATTTCACCTCCCCGGAAGCCTACGAAACCTCAATCGCACCGAACCGCGACCGTTTCCGGCGCATGATCGGCGTGGTCGACGATCGGGTCTCTCCGGTGACGATGGAGTCCTTCGGAGAAATGACCCGCCTTCTCGGCGCCTCACGCCCTCAAGGCGAGCCCGCCGGCACTTCCGGAAACCTCCTCCTCAATGGCCCCGGGATCATCGGCCTGGACGACAGCGAACCCGCCACCCCCGATCCAAGCCTCGCCGCCGAATCGGGAACCTTTCGCGCCTGGCAGGTCCGTTGGCCGGTGCTCCGCGAAGTCTGGAGCGAGGGCCTGCTGCTGGAGCCCCTCCCCCAAGCCGACCGCACAGGCCGGGTCCTCCTCGGCAATGAGGCGAACGCCCTCCTCGCGGACAAGCCCCGCGTCGTCATCGTCATTCCCGATGCCGGTGAGACACCCGAACAACTCGCCGGCCTCGCGGAAGGCGATCCCGGGCGACGCGAGTTCGTCCGCCAACTCGTCGCCAACGGCTTCACCGTCATCCTGCCCGCCATCCTCGACCGCGAACCCTACCTTGGCGAAACCGCCGACGACGAGGCCCGGTTGAAAAACGCCGCCATCACCCACCGCGAATGGATCTACCGGCAGGCCTTTCAAATGGGCCGCCACATCATTGGCTACGAGGTGCAGAAAGTCATCGCCGCCGTCGATTGGGCCAAGGGAACGGATCCCGACGCCACCGTGGGAGTCGCCGGATGGGGCGAGGGCGGCCTGCTCGCCTTTTACGCCGGTGCCTGCGACCCCCGGATCGGCGCCACGCTGGTCGGCGGGTATTTCCAGTCGCGCGAGAAAATCTGGGCCGAGCCGATCGACCGCAACTTGTTCGGGTTTCTCAACGAGTTCGGCGACGCCGAGATCTCCTCGCTCTTTCCGCCCCGCGCCCTGCTGATCGACGAGACGCCCGGCGGCGAAGTCAAGACGCCGAAAGGCGAGTCTGCCCACCAGCCCGACTTGGAATTCTGGCGGTTCGGGACCCGGGATTCGTCACCCCTTTCCGGCGAAAAATCCTGGACCTTTCCCTTTGCCCATCGTGCCTCCGCCTTGCTGTCTCCCTCCCTGATCTGGCGCTTTTTCGATCAACCCGAGGCCGCCACCGCGAACCCGATGGGCTTTCTCCAGAATGGCCTGTCCGCCAATGTGGACCTCGCCATCTTTCCCGACCTCCGTCCCCATTTCTCCGCCGCCGACCGGCAGGATCGCCTCTTCCACCAGCTCGAAGCCGACGTCCAGCAGCTCATCCGCGACGCCGACGCCTTGCGCGACGAATGGTTCCTCTACCAGGCAGAGCCCAAGCTGCGGCCCGGCGGTTGGTCCACCGAAAAGGTCCACCCCACCCTCGATCCGGCGAACTTCATCGCCAACGCCAAGGCCTACCGCGAGCGCTTCGCCCGGGACGCGATGGGCACCTTTGACGAGCCCCTCGCACTGCCGAATCCTCGCACCCGCAAAGTCGCCGAGACCGACCGCTGGACCGCCTGGGACGTCGTGCTCGATGTGTCTCCCGAGCTCTTCGCCTGGGGCACCCTCGTCCTGCCGAAGGACCTGAAGCCCGGCGAGAAACGCCCCGTTGTCGTCTGCCAGCACGGGCGCAACGGCCTGCCGCGCGACACCATCGACGGCGGCAAATCCGCCTACAACGACTTCGCCGCCCGGCTCGCCGAGCGCGGCTTCATCACCTTCGCCCCGCACAATCTCTACCGCGGCGAGGACCGCTACCGCTGGCTCGACCGCAAGGCCAACGCCATCGGCGGCACCCTGTTCTCCTTCCTCATTCCCAGCCACCGGCAGATCCTCGACTGGCTCAAGACCCAGCCGAACGTCGACCCCGCGCGCCTCGCCTTCTACGGGCTCAGCTACGGCGGCGAGTCCGCCATGCGCATCCCGCCCGTACTGGAGGACTACGCCGTCGTGATCTGCTCCGGCGACTTCAACCAGTGGACCCGCAAAGTCGCCGCCACCGATTTCCCGAATGGCTTCATGCGCTCCATCGAGTGGGAAATGCCCTACTGGAACCTCGGGAACACCTTCGACTACTCCGAAATGGCCGCCCTCATCTTCCCGCGCCCCTTCATGGTCGAGCGCGGCCATCACGACCGCGTCTCCGTCGATGCCTGGGTCGCCCACGAATATGCCAAGGTCCGCTGGCTCTACGCCCAGTTCGGCCTCGCCGACCGCACCGAGATCGAGTTCTTTCAGGGCGGGCACTCCATCAATGGGCAGGGGACTTTCAAGTTCCTGCAGCGCTGGCTCGATTGGCCGGAGAGGTGATTTCAAGTCTCGGCCTTTCCGGCGAAAAACCGCAACCCGGGAGCGGCGCCTCGCCGATTCCGGTCGCCCGTTGCTCTCGGGCGCGGGAATGCTTGGTGGCAAGGGCTGAGTGCTTCCAGGCGGGATCGGGAGAGCTGATTCTTTTGGCGGTTGGGAGTGCTGACGGCGAGGACCGGTGGCCGGGATGAATCCGAAGGCGAGCATCCGCCGCGTTGACCCCGAAGGGGGCTCCGGTGAATAGCACAGAGTCGACGACTCCGGGTGTTTTGAACAAACCATCGACCAACCCCGGAGGGACTGCCCCTCATGCCGTCGAAAGGCCATCCGAAACTTCGCCCATGAGGCAACCTCCTCCGGGGTTGCTTGAAATGGAGGCGTGTTTCCGGAGGTCGGTGCCCTCCCGCTCGATCCAGCGCGTGGCGGAGGTGTTTGGTACCGCCTGGATCGGGGCCGATTGCGATGTGAAGGATTTCGTTTTTCGCAGAGATGGACTGATCGTCAAATCCTGGCACGACCTCAATTACCTTCTCATCCTGTCTGTTGAATGATCGGCGGAACCGGGGACATCGACGAAAAATTGGGGAAAATTCATCCAAAAACTCAAAAATTTTAAGAAAAATTTAGATTTTCTATTGATTTACGGTTTTTATGGTTTTTATTATTTCCACAATGAGGGCGGCGACCCGCTTTCACTGTATCAGTTTCTGACCATTGTGTCTTTGTGTTGAGGGGTTATGGGACGGCGTCGGATGAATTTCCGGCGCCGTCTCTTTTTTTCGGTTCTTCGCGGGGTGTCTTGGGACAGGAAAGACAGGTTTTTTTTGAATCTTCCTCGGCCCTTTGACTCGCGCGAAACGGACGTTCCAGTTAAGCTGGGCGTCAGATGGATGCGGAGAAGGGCAGAAAGCCAGGGGCGTTGCCCGGAATGGTTTTTCGGCGTCGTTGGAAGTTGCCGGCTCTGATCGCGGGGTTGTTTGTCGCCTTGTCGACGGTGGATGCGAATCGCGAGTTTGGAATTGGGTATCGACCGGGGTTTCAATCGTCGGGTTGGGGTCGTTACAGTTTCCGTGAGTACGCTCTGATTATTCAGCCCGGTGGATTGTCCCTCAAATGGAGTGAGAAAAGCCCGGTCATTCCGGTTTCGATTTTCGCATCGGGGCCGATTTGGTGCGCGAATTACCATGGTGGATTTTTTGGAAACGCACTATCGAACGAGATGATCGATGAAATGATTCGTGGTGCGCCGCCGCGAGTTCGATGGTCCGTGGAGCCGTTGTGCGTACTTCCTCAGGTCGACTGTTCCCCAAAGGCACCTCAAAACTGGATTTTTTGTCCGTATTGGCTGATCGGTTTGGCGCTGGGAGGGCTTATTTTCGTGGTCGATACGCGCCATCGCCCGATTTCTGACGGGCGTTTTGTGTGAATTTCCAAAAAATCCTCCCTAAATCCCGTTTATCCTGTCAAAAACCGCAGCCCATGCCCTCGACACCCTCCTGGTCCGACGAAATCCGCACCCAGTATCTCTCCGGGGCGGCGAACACCTTTGTGCTGCACGGGAATGTGCAGGATCGGTTGCTGCTGCCGGCCAACGGGGACGGGCAGCCGGCGCGGATCGGCAATCTGACCGATTTCCTCGTGCAGCATCAGCTTCGGAAATTCGATCTCGTCCTGTCCTACGAACTGGGGTCGGGCGTGCGGGTGGAACTGGGCGCCGAGCTTTTCCGCAAACTCCGCGGCGCCGAGGAACCGCCCCGCGAACCGGCCCAGGCCGTCGGCTATCTCGATTATCTGCTGCGCTTCCTCGTCAATCTGCGCAAGATTCGCCCCGGGGAAACGCCGCCCGCCGAGTCCGGGGTCGACGCCGTCGCCGAGAAAGGAGAGGCGGCGAAACTGGCGGGACGGAATTTTCACGTCGCCTTCCTCATCCGCGGGGCGGAGCTGATTTTTCCGATGACGCCGAACACGCTCAACTACCAGCTCGGCTCCATGGCGTCGGTGGTGCGGTCGTGGTCGCGGGACACGCATTTCCTCGAGCAGAATCTGGCTCTCTTCCTCGTGGCGGAAAAGGTCGCCGACCTCCACCCCATCCTCTCCAACAATCCGCGCGCGGCGGAAATCGAGGTCGAGATGCCCGGCGCGGCCGATCTCGAGCCGGCCTTCGCGTTTTTCGCCGGGGCCTATCCGAAGGCGCTTTCGCATTTCGCCAAAACGCCCAAGCTGCCGGCGGAACGGCTCGCCGGGGCGACGCTGGGGTCGATCGAGTCGCTGCTGAAAATTCGCGAGCACGCCGGCGAGCCGCTCCGGGAAAAGGATCTCGCCGAACTCAAAAAGGACCTCGTCGAAAAGGATTCCCAGGGCCTGATCGAGTTTCTCGAGCCCGACCGCACGCTGGAGGACGTTTACGGGCAGGAGGCGATCAAGACCTGGGTGCGGCAGGACATCGAGCTGTGGCGCCAGGACGACCTCGACGCCATGCCGATGGGCTACCTGCTCTGCGGCCCCGTCGGGACCGGCAAGACCTACCTCGTCGAATGTCTCGCCGGCGAGGCCGGCGTGCCGGTGGTGAAGATGAAAAACTTCCGCGACAAATGGGTGGGCAGCACGGAGGGCAATCTGGAGAAAATCTTCAACCTGCTCCACGCGCTCGGGCGCTGCATCGTCTTCATCGACGAAGCCGACCAGGCGCTCGGCAGCCGGGACGCGGGCTCGGGCGACTCGGGCGTGTCGGGCCGGGTTTATTCGATGATGGCCAAGGAAATGAGCGACACCCGGAACCGCGGTCGCATTCTCTGGATTCTCGCCTCGAGCCGGCCCGACCTCATCGAGGTCGATCTGAAGCGGCCCGGGCGCGTCGATGTGAAGATCCCGCTCTTCCCGACCCTGGACCCGAAGGAGAGCTACCACCTCATCCGCGCCCTCGGCAAAAAACACCGGCTCGATCTGCCGAAGGAAATCCCCCCGACGCTGAAATCGGAACTGCTGCCCGAACTGCTCACCCCCGGCGCGGCGGAGGCGATCGCCATCAAGGTCTATCGCGGGGTCAAAACGAGCGGCGCCAACGTCGTCGACGCCCTCCGCGATTCGCTGGAGGATTACCAGAATCCGATTCCGCGCGACATCATGGACTTCCAGATCGGGCTCGCGGTGCGGGAGGCGAGCGACCTCGATTTCGTGCCCGAGCGTTTCCGGATCGAACACCTGCGCCCGGGGCCGGCGCGATGAAACGGAAAACGGGGGAGGGCCGCTTCAAGCGGCGCGTGCGTCAGGACAAAATCGGCATTGACGAAAGGCCAATTCTTTTGTAATTCTGGCCCTGTTAAAGAAAACTTTCCGTAAATTTATAGTAATTGCGGTAATTTAGAGTTTCGCGTAGAGTTTCGACGGTGATTTTCGGAAAAATCGTCATTCCCGGATGATGAAGAAACGAATCCTTTCCCTGTTGGCGTTGGCTGTGGCGGGTTTGTGCTCGAGCTGCCAGACGAATCGCCTTGCCGATATGGGCGACTATCGGGTGACGGCTTTCGCCCCCGCCGCGCCGGCTTCCTACGGTTCCGCTCCGGGAATCCAGCCGGTGGTTTTGAACGCGGGTGCGCCCCCTCACCCCTCCTACGCCTCGACTCTCGATCCGGAGGCGGTCCGACAGTACACGCCGAACGAGTTTGTCGTGAAGACGACGGCCTACACCCACAGCGAGTCGGACAGCCTCGAATACGGCACCCTCAATGCCGCCGGGTCCGACCTGCGCTATGGCCGGGTGCGCAGCGCCGCCGCCGACTGGTCCCGCTATCCTCTCGGCACCCGCTTCCGAATCAAGGGACTGCCCTATGAATACGTCGTCGACGACTACGGGCGCGCGCTGGTGGGCACCGACACCATCGACCTTTACAAGCCCGATTACGCCGCGATGAACCAGTGGGGCGCCCGCGACGTCGGCATCGAGGTGCTGGAATGGGGCAGCTTCGAGGAGAGCAAGCGCATTCTCGAGTCCCGCTCCGGCAAACCCGACGCGCCGCATGTCCGGAAGATGCTCAAGGACATCGACCAGAAGATCGATCAGATTCCGGTCGAGCTGAGAAAAGGCTTCCGCGCCTGACCCCGGACCTGTCCAATGACCAAGGCGGAGCGCGCGGCCTTCATCGCCACACGGCTGGCCGAGTTGTATCCCGAGACACCGATCCCGCTCGATCACCGGGACCCGTTCACCCTGCTGATCGCGGTGCTGCTCTCCGCCCAGTGCACCGATGTGCGGGTCAACGAAGTCACGCCCCGCCTCTTCGCGCTCGCCGACACCCCCGAGGCCATGGCTCGGGTGGCGGTCGAGAAAATCCAGGAAATCATCCGCCCCTGCGGCCTGTCCCCGCAAAAGGCGAAGGCCATCGCCGGCCTCTCCCGCATCCTCATCGACGAGCACGGCGGCCGGGTGCCGCATAGCTTCGAGGCGCTCGAACGCCTGCCCGGCGTCGGGCACAAGACCGCCTCCGTCGTCATGAGCCAGGCTTTCGGGGTGCCGGCATTTCCCGTCGACACTCACATCCACCGGCTGGCCCAGCGCTGGAAGCTGACCTCGGGAAAAAATGTCGCCCAGACCGAGCGCGACCTGAAACGGCTCTTTCCCGAGTCCGAGTGGAACCGGCTCCATCTGCGCATCATTTTTTACGGCCGCGAGCATTGCACGGCCCGTGGCTGCGACGGCTCGCGCTGCGAGATCTGCCGTGCCCTCTTCCCCGGCCGCAAACGCCCCGTCCGCGCGAGGAAAGCCTGACCGGTCCGCGGGAGCGCGCGAAAATTCGTTCTTGTTCCAACGGCGCCCTTCGGTGTAGGAATGAGTCTATGAAGACCCTGACTTCGGCATTTCTCTTTCTACTTTTCGCGATCGGCACTTTGGCGCTGGCCGGCTGCGCCTCGACGGACGGCGGCGGCGATGTCGACCAGAACTATCCCGCGCCCGATCTGCTCGACACCCAGTCGAAGCTGCAGGACATGCACAAGGCCGCGCGCTACCAGGATTTCTGAGCCGGCCAAGGCACGCTCGACCCAACAGGGTTGGGTCATCGAGTCAACCCTGTTGAGTCCGGGGCCGTTCCCGCCCGTCACCGCAGGCCCTGCGCGTTGACTTCGAGCGCGTAAAAGCCGGTGCGCGCCGTCGCGTAGAGGGTGTGGCCGACAAGCAGGCAGTTTGCCGGCGCCTCGGGAAAGGGGATGCGCGCCGCCTCGGAGCCGTCCGGTTTCAGCACGATGATCTCGCCTTTCCACGTGCAGTAGAGATTGCCCGCCGTGTCCATGGTCACGCCGTCGCTGCCGTTGGCGGCGAATTTCCGCCGGTTCTCGATCTTGCCGTCGCCCGTCACGTCGTAGGCCCAGATCGCCTCCGCGCCGGTGTCGGCGACATAGAGAATCGAGCCGTCGGGCGAGAGGATGATGCCGTTGGGCTTGTCGAGGTCGGCCGCCACCCGGGTGAGCTTTCCCTTGTTGTCGAGGTAGTAAACGGCCTCGACGTCGATCTCGCGGTCGGAGTTGTCCTTTCCGTAGCGCGGATCGGTGAAATAAACGCCGCCCGCGCCGTCGAGGATGAGGTCGTTGGGACTGTTGAGCTTCTTGCCCTCGAAGTTGTCCGCCAAGGTCGTCACGGTGCCGTCGAAATCGATCTGCGAAACGCGCCGAGCGCCGCCCTCGCAGGCGAGCAGCCGCTGACCGGGCGTCCAGCAGAGGCCGTTGGCCTTGCCCGTCGGTTCGCGGAAGACTTCGATTTTGCCCGTCTTCGGATCGTGGGCGTGGGTGCGTTCGTTGGGAATGTCGTTGAAATAGACGCGGCCGTCCGGCCCGAGCGCGGGGCCTTCGGTGAAGGTGTAGCCTTCGCCCAGTTTCCGGATTTCGGCGCCTTCCTTCACGATGGGGCCGCTTGGCGGGGCGGTGGCCTTCGGCGTCTCGGGCGAGGGCGTCGGGTTTTCCTGAATGCGGATGTTGCGCCAGCGCACCTGCATCGTCTCCTCGCGGTTGCCGATGCCGTGAACCTGAAGGGCGATGAAGCCGGACGCGGTGGTGTCGTCCGTCAGGTCGGCGGCGGGCACGCCATTGATCCAGGTGCGGAGGCGGTTGCCGATGGCTTCGATGCGATAGTGGTTCCAGTCGTTTTGCTTGAAGGCATACTGCGCGGCGCGGTTGTGGCGCAGGTCGTTCAGCCAGCCGTTGCGGCCCTCGTCGTAGATGCCGCAGCTCCAGCCGCGGTTGGAAGGATCGATCTCCGCCTGGTAACCGTGGACGCGGCCGTTCTGGTAGTCCGGCGTGCTCAGCGAGCGGAACTGGATGCCGGAGTTCATTTGCGGATCGACCTTGAATTCCACCTCCAGCACGAAGTCGCCGTAGTCGCGCGGCGTGCAGAGGAAGGAGTTCGGCGTCTTTGGCACCGTGGTGCCCACGATGGCGCCGTCTTCGACCGTGTATTTGGCCTCGCCGCCGCGCTGAACCCAGCCGTCGATCGATTTGCCGTCGAAAAGCGATGTCCACTTGGCGTCCTGGGCGAAAGCGCCAATCGCCGACCACCCGGCGAGGAGAAGACTGAGGAGGAGGGAGTTTTTCGGGATCATGGCGGGGAATGTAGCGGAATTTCAGGAAGCGGGGCGGATTTTTGAAAGGGGAGCCTCGCGCGGGGGAAGGGGGCGGAGAGCAAACGGGTTTCCAAAAATCTCCGCGTCTCAGCGCCTCCGCGCGAGGCTCATCAAGATTCCGGCGTGTGCGACGCCCGCATCCATTCGACCATCTGTCTGACCACCTCGGGATGCTCGGCGGCGACGTCTTTCGTTTCCGCGGGATCGGCCCGGAGATCGTAGAGCAGCACCGGGCCGTCGGGATCTTGGTCGGTCTTCAGCCGCAGGCCCTTCCAGCGCTCGGTCACGACCGCCGTCTTGCCGCCCTGCTCCTGAAATTCCCAGTAGAGAAACTCGTGTTTCCGCTGCGCGCCCGCGTTGCCGAGTAAAGTGGGAACCAGCGAGAAGCCGTCGAGTTTCTCCGGAGACGTCGCGCCGGCCAGGGCGGCGGCGGTCGGGAGGAAGTCCTGGAAGCCGGACAACAGATCCGTCACTCCGCCGGGGGCGATCTGGCCCGGCCACCAGGCGATCGTCGGCACCCGGACGCCGCCCTCGGTCAGGTCGCGCTTCTTCCCATTGAGGTCGCCGTTGGAATTGAAGAACTCCGTCTCGTGGTTGCCCTCCTGGTGCGGCCCGTTGTCGCTGGAAAACAGAACGAGCGTCTTTTCCGCGATGCCGAGCGCGCGCAGTTTCCCCAGCACCCGTCCCACGTCTTGGTCGATGGAGTCCATCATCGTCGCGAAACCCTTTTCCGGATTCGGCCACGGCCGGTCGGCGAAGCGGCCATACTCGGGCACCTCCATGCCGTCCTTCTGCTCCTCGTCCCGGCCGCCCTCGTTGTTGGCGTGCGGGACGTTCAGCGCGAAGTAGAGAAAAAACGGACCGTCGCGGTGGGTGTCGATGAATTTCAGAGCCTCGTCCGCGATGAGCGCCGGGGCATAGTCGACCTTTTTCTCCGCGACGCCGGAGCCCTCGCGCGGAGCGCCGGCCGCGCGGTCGGCGTCGGCCTTCCACACGGGCTTGGTCACGTTGCGCAGCGGAGCGATCTCCCCGTTCCGGATCAGGAATTCGGGATAGAAATTGTGGGCGTGATGCATGTTCACATACCCGTAAAACTCGTCAAAACCCCGGCGGTTCGGGTCGTCGTGCGGCGGGGGATGGCCGACGCCCCATTTGCCGAAGCAGCCCGTCGCGTAGCCGGCCTGCCTGAGCACCCCGGCCACCGTGAGGTCGGAATCCTTCAGCAGCACGTCGCCGTTGCCGCGCACCGTGCAGTGGCCGGTGTGCAGTCCGGTCATCAACACACAGCGCGACGGCGCGCAGACGGTGCAGCCGGCATAGTGTCGCGTGAATTTCAGCCCCTCCGCCGCCATGCGGTCGAGGTTCGGCGTCGCGAGCGTCGACTGGCCAAAGCAGCCGAGGTCTCCGTAGCCCATGTCGTCGGCCAGGATGAAGACAATGTTCGGCTTGGCGGGCGGTTTGGCGCCGCCCCCCGCAAGCCCGCCGACCAGCACCGCGCCGACCGTCAGGAGATATCGGAGAAAAGAGATCATGCCGCCAGTGTGAGCCGGGCAACGGCGAAAATGCAATGGCTTTTGGGTGCGGACGAAAGTGGCGGTCATTTTGAAACTCTCGACGGATTGCGTGAAAATCGTCGGCGAAATCCGTAAACGCCAACGGCGTTTTGAATGGAAGCCCGGGGTTGGGACAACCCCGGGAATAGCAGTCGATCGATGGCGAACCCCGAAAGGATTGCGGGGATCGTGGTGGAAGACGCGGCCGTCGCGATTCCGCAACCCCTTCAGGGTTGGCGGCGTGTGAGTCATCCGTTCCCGGAATTGTTCCAACCCCGGGCTTCCCTACGGAGTGCCCTTGGCATTCTCCCAAATTTCGGTTTGTTGACCGCCACTTTCGTTCACACCCGTCCCGGCCGGCTCAACCGAGCCCCGGTTCGGCGAGCGCGAACAGGCGCGCCGGATCGCCGGGCGCGGCGTTTTCGCCGAGCCACATGCGCGTGAGCACCCGGACGGGCTCGAAGCCGGAGTCGGCGGCCAGCTTCGTCGCCACCCGGTTGTCGTCCGGGATGTCCCAGAAGACCCAGCGATCCCCCGGCGCGGCGGCGATCAGGTCGCGGCACAGTTTCAGGCCGGTCTCGGGATTCGCGGCGGACACGGGGCCCAGGTAGTTCGCCCGCGAGCCCTCGCGCATCAGGCCAAAGCCGCCGTCGCCGTCGAAAACGGCCGCGAAACTCCCCGCCGCGAGCGAATCCAGCAGGCGCGCGCGGTCGGCGCCGAAGTTCGCCGCGTCGGCCGCGAAGTCGCCGGGCGTGGCCCCGCGAAAGGGCGGCGGCCCCGCGTCGGGCAGGATGATTTCCTTCCTCAGCCAGCGGCGCAGCCCCCATTCGGCGACAAAACCGAGCTTTTCGTAGAGGGGCTGGCCCTCCGGCGTGGCGTCCAGTTTCACGCAGCGAATGCCGCGCGTTTCCCGCAGGTGACGGATGCCATGCCGCAGCAGCGCCGTGCCGATTCCCCGCCGGCGAAAGTCGGGATGCACCAGCACCATGCCGATCCACGCGAGATCCGCGCCATAGCAGGTCGTCGTCGCGGTGCCGGCGGGCGCGCCGTCGCATTCCGCGAGAAAACACCCCTCCGGCTCCAGCGCGATGAAACGGCGCCAGTCGGCGAGCGTCTGGTTCCAGCCCGCGATCCCGCGCACGGCGTTGGCGAAGCCGAGATCGCCCTCGCCGAGCGGGCGAATGTGGACCGCCACGTCAGGCATCGCAGAATTTTCGCATGCGGTCCAGCACCCGGGGCACGTTTTCGAAGGGGTTGTCGTTCTCCTCGTACTCGAGCACGACGTATCCCTGGTAGCCGGCGTCGCGGAGGATCTTGCCGATGCGCTCGAGATCGGCCTCCTGCTTCTGCTCGCGCATGTAAACCTTCACCTGCACGTTGACCGCGTAGGGCGCGGACTCGGCGATGTCCTGGTAGGGATTCTCCGTGCGGAAATTGCCGGTGTCGAGATTGACGCCGACCCACGGGCTTTTCGCCGCCTTCACGATGCGCAGCAGGCGGCCGCTGTCGCTGATGGAGTCGTGGTTTTCGATCCCGAGGAAAATGCCGTGCTTCCCGGCGAACTCGGCCGCCTCTTCCAGCGCCTCGGAGGCGTTGCGCTCCGCCTCGGAGGCCTCGACACCCTCGGGATGTTTCCCGGCGAAAATGCGGATGTGCGGCGCGCCCAGAATGGCGGCGCGGCGAATCCAGTTCTTCACGTAGGTCATCTGCTCGGCGCGCTCGGGCGAGTCCTTGGGATGGGAAAAGTTGTTGCCGACGGCGGTGCCGGAGATTTCCACGCCGCAGACGTGGGCCAGGTGGCGGCACTCCGCGAGGTGAGCGTCGCTGACATCGTCGTCGAAGAAGTAGCTGGTCAGTTCCGCGCCCCCGCAGTGGTGCTCGGCGCAGAAGCGGATGAAGTCGAGCATATCGATCTGCTTGTCGGCGGGCACCTTCGAGTTCGGCTTGCCGCGCATGACCTTGAAATAGTCGCGGAAGGAATAAGCCGCGAGACTCAGCCGGAGCCGCGAATCGCCGAAGCGCTGGTAGGGCGCCTCGACCGCCCGCGCGGACTCGGCCAGGGCGGTCGCGCCGAGAGCGTGCAGGAAGTGGCGGCGCGAGAACGGCGCCGGAGTGGAGCAGGGGAGAGCAGAGTCGTGCATGGCCGAATCGTAGGCGGGCGCGTTGGATTTGCCTATCGAAAAACGAGGCGGAGGGCATGGCGCGGACATCCAGGCCGCGCGCCGCGGGAGCTGGCCATGGCCGTGGCCGTGGCCGTGGGCGGCGTTTTGCCGGGAAGCGGTGAGGTTGGCTTTCAGCCAACGATCGGCTCGGCACGGCCCTTCCTGGGGCGTTGCCCCAGGCTAGGGTGAGGTTGGCCGTTGGCCAAAGCCCGAAATCCGAAATCCGAAATCCGAAATCCGAAGCCCGAAGCCCGAAGCCCGAAGCCCGACGCCCGACGCCCGACGCCCGACGCCCGGCGGCCGGCGACCGGCGACCGGCGACCGGCGACCGGCGACCGGCGACCGAAACCTGAAACCTGAAACCTGAAACCTGAAAACTGAAAACTGAAAACTGAAAACGAACCACCGCGTGAAAGGCGGCCGGATCGCCGGGAGATTCGCGCTGGCCCCCGAAGGCTGAAGGCCTTCGTTCACCGTAGCCTGGGGCAACGCCCCAGGGGTTTGATCGTGAAAATCGGGTTTGGCTGAAGGCCAAATTCACCCGAGCCACCCCTCGAGACCGCAAAATTGGCCCGCACCCGCGCCCGCGCCCGAAGCCCGAAGCCCAACGACCGACGACCGACGACCGAAAACTGAAACCTGAAACCTGAAAACTGAAAACTGAAAACGAACCACCGCGTGAAGCCGCCGCGCGGCGGGAATCTCTCGAATTCCGCCCGCTCTCCCTCGCCCGCGACGGACCGACCCGACCCAACCCTGTTGGCTCCCCGACCCAACCCTGTCAGGTCCCCGACCCAACCCTGTTGACTCCCGGCGCCCCGCCGCGAAATTGCCCAGCTCCCCCCGGAAAACGGCCTTCCGACCCGCGCCAAGCCGCGAAACGCGGGACAGCCGGAAAAAAAAATGAAATTTCCGAACAAAAAAGCTTGGCGGGAAAATCCGGATTGGGTAAAACGGCCGCATGAATCCCAAACGCCATGGGACGCCGCGACGCCGCGGCCCAGCCGAAACGGGCCGGCGGTTGACCGCGCGGGGTTGTGACAGGGGCGCGGACGCCCGGAAGGCGCCCGTTTGGGCGGCCGAAACCCGCCCGGCGCCCTCAAAGGGGACCCATCCCATCGCCAAGGGGACGGTTTTTGCCGCCAATGGGACGCATCCCATCGCCAATGGGACGCATACCCTTGGCGATGGGATCGATACCATTCGCGATGGGACGGATACCATTGCCGATGGGACGGATACCCTTGCCGATGGGATGAATACCCTTGGCGATGGGATCGATACCCTTGCCGATGGGATGAATACCCTTGGCGATGGGATCGATACCCTTGGCGATGGTATCCGTCCCTTTTTCGACTTTTCCGGCCGAAACGGCCCCTCTGAGGCCAAATCGCCCGGTTTCGGCCCCTTCGGCCGCCCTTTCCGCCCTTTCCAACCGTGGAGGCTCGTTATCTGACCATGGCGCGTTGGGACCAGCCTGGAATCACCTGGGACAGCGGTGTGCGTTACGACGCGACCGACGATCCCGCATCACAACCCGAATCGAAACCGAAAAAGACCATGAGAAGACAAGCCTATTATCCCTCGCGCATCGGCGACCAGGTCGTCTGGCTGCAAAATTTCAAGACCAAGCTGCCGAACTACACGACGCCGCTTTCGCTCGACGCCACCGAGGTCGCCGCGCGCGTGCTGGACGCCGAAAACGCCATCTATGGCCTCGACGACTACCGGGGCGCGCTCGGCCCGGGCACGCAGGGTTGCTACGCCTGCATCGACGAGAATCTCTACACCGAGGCGGCCATGGACGTGGCCTGGACGGGCTTCGCCGCGCCGACGCCGATCCCGCCGCCGTGCAAAAGGGCTGCCTGGCGCGGGTTTTCGACTACATCGTCAACCAGATAAAAACGGCCGCCGCCTACACGGACATGGTGGGCGAGGATCTCGGCCTGGTGGGCGCGGCGATGGCGCCGCCCGACCCGGCGACCACCGTGCCGGAGTTCAGCCTGCGCCTGACCACCGGCGGCAAGGTGGAGGTGGTGTGGACCAAGGGCGAGTTCGACGGCGTGAAGCTGGAGTTCGACCTCGGCGCGGCGGGCCTGAAGTCGGACATCGATCTGCGCCCCAACTACGTCCTCAACTGGCTGCCCGACCCCGGCCAAAGCCAGGTGGTGCGGGTGCGCTTGCAATACCTCTACAAGGGCGAGGACTTTGGCCTGTGGAGCGAGTGGCAGTCGTGGACGCTGACCGGGGCGTGAGGGGGCGAGGGGGGAAGGAAATCGAGCGGCGGTGCTGCTGGCGGCGGCGGGGGCTTCGAGGGACGGCGAAAGGGTGATTGCGGGATTGCCGCTTTTTACCTAGTGTAGTGTTTGCAAAATAGCTACACATAACCCGGGGATTGGTTCATGGCGGTTCGAGCGCGATGGATTTTTGCGAGGATCTCCTGTCCTTCGGCTTTCCAGACGTAGCGTTTCGGATTTTCGTCCTGCTCGGAGAGGTAGCTTTCGATCGTTTGTTCCAGGTCCCGGATGCTCGTGAAGCTTCCCTCGGTGATAGGCTCTTCAGTCCAGGTCGCTTGGAAGAATCGCAGCCTGGAAGGTTCATCCACGATGAAGAGGTCGGGGTGAAGTACGGAACGATGCGCTCGGCTCCATGCGCCTTGGCATGCCGCGGTTACCGCCATGACCAGCTTTTGACCTTCGGTGCTTGTGGTGGAGAAGCGGTGATGACCATGTGGGCTCAACCCGTTTTCCGGCGCCTCATGGTCGATCTGTTTGAGAAAGTCAACCATTCGGCGTGGGTGTGGCGCTGCACGCGGTGCGGCCGATGACCTGCCAGTCGCGAAGATAGTTGAGTGCCGCGAAAGCGGGCGTGCCATGCCGGATGCAGTCAGCGGGTGGAGGTGCGCACTGTCCGATCCCCCAGCGGCGAGGCCGGGCTGTGTGCGCTCGGGCCGGGCACTGGCTCTTCGTCACAACAAGAAACACCAGGGCCTGTGTCCGGAGATTCAGATAGAACCCGATGACATCCAGAATTTGGGTTTCGAAGTCCTTGTTGTTGAGAGTTTGAAAGTCCGCGGGAGATGCGGCTTGATGTCGTGGCCTCCACAGGCGATGGACGGTAGCGTTTGGGGACCTTGGCTTTGGCCAGGTGCGGGTGCCCAGCGGCTCAGGGGTTTAGGCGGACGGACGGTTTATCGAGAATGGCCGCCCTGGTGGCCTGCAGCAACCTGTGGCCTGCCGCTGCGCTGTCGCTCATCAGGTCCGGCGATACCTTCCTTGCGGAAACGGTTTTCCCATTTTGAGACCACGACGCGTTCCACTTGTAGACGGGTGGCCACTTCCCGCTGGGAAAAACCCTGACCGCGAAGCAACACGATGTTGGCTCGCATGACCATCCGTTGAGGGCTGGAACGCCCATCGGTGACGGATTTGAGCCTCTTCATTTGATCGGAATCGATTGCAAGCGCACGGATCGGCCTAGCCATGCCCCAAGCATACAACGCCGTATTGTTTTGTATAGCTATTTATGAAACACTACACTAGAATCGCGGACGCCGCCCATCACTGTTATGGGCGGCGTCTGTAATTCGGTCTGAAATTGAAAAGAATTGCCAAAGTTACATTTGTAATTTTCGGGGTGTTCATTCTAACCCTGGTTGTTTGGTTTTTTGCATTCAATACAGATGGCATCGCGAAGGGTGATTCGATAATCGAGAAGTTGGAGGAATTTCGCTCGCGAAACGGCTCCTATCCAGAGACATTGGCTGATCTTTCGATTCGACCAAATGCGCTTTCAGCCATCAGCGGCATGAGATATGACTATGAGCGCCCCGACGAAGAACAGTTTTATCTTAGAATTTACAACTATTGGAGTGAGAAGCCTTCGTTTTTCTTCGCGTCCCGAGGGGATGGTTGGGATTTTGTTGGCGACTAATCCACCAAACATGACTTCCTTTAGGAACTGGCGCAGGTTCTATCGGGAGAGCTGACGGAGGGCGACAAAATTCCCTCCGAACAAGAACGGAAAACCAAGCGCCGCATCCCGATTTCCGCCCGTTCGCGCCTTGGTGACACTTGTCCGTTTTTTTAATCCCGGTTCGAGACCGACCCTCGACGAGTACCGATGACCGGACAACCGCGGAGCGGTTCTCCGTGAATAGCCGGAGGTCACCGACCTCCGGAAACGCGTCCCCATTTCAGGCAACCCCGGAGGCGGTTGCCCCATGCGCGAATGTCGGTCTCGGGATTCGGGGCGCCGGCGGGTTCGTGAGGGGCAACCCCTCCGGGGTTGGCCGGTGGATGGGTCAAAACCCCGGAGTCGTCGACTCCGGGCTATTCACGGGAGACCCCTCCGGGGTCCACGCAAGGAAGGCTCACCTCCGGGGTCCACGCAAGGAAGGCTCACTTTCGGAGTCAACGCGGCAAAGGCTCACCTTCGGAGTCAACGCGGCAAAGGCTCACCTTCGGGGTCAACGCAATGGAAGTTCACCTTCGGAGTCAACGCGACGGATGTTCGCCTTCGGGTTCGTCCCGGGCGCTAGTTCTCGCTGTCTCGGTTCGAGACCGACCCTCGACGAATACCGATGACCGGACAACCGCGGAGCGGTTCTCCGTGAATAGCCGGAGGTCACCGACCTCCGGAAACGCGTCCCCATTTCAGGCAACCCCGGAGGCGGTTGCCCCATGCGCGAATGTCGGTCTCGGGATTCGGGGCGCCGGCGGGTTCGTGAGGGGCAACCCCTCCGGGGTTGGCCGGTGGGTGGGTCAAAACCCCGGAGTCGTCGACTCCGGGCTATTCACGGGAGACCCCTCCGGGGTCCACGCAACGAAGGCTCACCTTCGGAGTCCACGCGACGGAGGCTCACCTTCGGGGTCAATGCGACGGAGGCTCATCTTCGGAGTCCACGCGACAGAGGCTCACCTCCGGGGTCCACGCGACGGAGGCTCACCTTCGGAGTCAACGCAATGGAAGTTCATCTTCGGAGTCAACGCGGCGGATATTCGCCTTCGGGTTCGTCCCGGGCGCCAGTCTTCGCTGTCCCGGTTCGAGACCGACCCTCGACGAGTACCGATGACCGGACAACCGCGGAGCGGTTCTCCGTGAATAGCCGGAGGTCACCGACCTCCGGAAACGCGTCCCCATTTCAGGCAACCCCGGAGGCGGTTGCCCCATGCGCGAGTGTCGGTCTCGGAATTCGAAGCGCCCGCGGCGCCCGCGGTGCGAAACGGGCATGGGGATGATGGCGGGCGCCGATTTGATGCGGCCGCCCGCTCGCGGGCTTCGCTCCTCGAGACCGGTCGCGGCCCTATTTCCCACCCGTCTCGGACGGCGGCGGGGCGGCGGGCGCGGGCGCGGGCGCGGTCTTTTCCGGGGCGCCGCCGCCGGGGGATTTGGCCTCCGCGGCGGCGACCTGCTTGGCCTTGGCGCTGGCGGCGAGCTGGCGGCTCATCTCGCGCAGGGCGCGCAGGACGGCCTCGGGGGTGGCGGGCACGGGCAGGTCGACCTCGACGCCGCGGTCGCGGTCGGCGCCGAAGGCGCGGATGGCTTCGCGGACGGCTTCGCGGGCGGCGGCGGCGAGAAAGACGGCGCTCTCGGCGCCGCTGGCGACGGCGTCCTCGATGGGGCTGTTGGGCGGGCCGGTGGCGATTTCGAGGTGGAATTGGGGGGGGGCGTCGCCGAAGCCGGGGATGGGGGTGTCGCCGGGCGAATCGGTGGCGAGGGCGCCGTTTTTCGACCAGGCGACGGCTTCGCGGAGCATCCAGCCGAAGCCGAAGGTCAGGGCGCGGCCGATCTGGGCGGCGTCGCCGGCGCGCCGGTTCTCGGGGCCGCCCTGGTGCATGAGGTCGGCGCGGAGGATCTGGACTTCGCCGGTGAAGGCATCGAGCTGGATCTCGACGACGGCGGCGCCGGCGATGAAGGCGGAGAAGGGCCAGCCGGCGCCGACTTCGCGGTCCCACCAGAGGTTCGGCGTGCGGTGGAAGCCGATGGCGCTCATGTTGGCGCGGCGTCGCCAGGCGGCTTCGACGAGGTCGGCGAAGGTCAGGGCGCCGGTGGACTGGCCGCCGGCGGCGATGCGGCCGCCGGCGAAGCGGATGGTCTCGGCGTCGATCTCGGCCATGCCGCCGGCGGCGAGCAATTGGGCGGCGATGGGGCGGAGGCGCTGTTTCAACTGGTCGCAGGCGTCGGCGACGGCGCGGCGCATGAGGGAGACGGTGTTCGCGCCGATGCGGGCGGTCATGTGGGGGGTGAGGTTCGGGTCGCCGCAGCGGACGGACACGCCGTGGGCGGGGATGCCGAACTGGCGGGCGGCCTCCTCGGCGATCCGCAGGGGCAGGCCGTCGCCGTTGTCGATGCAGCCGAGCCGGACGCAGACGGAGCCGTCGAGCAGGAGCTGGATGAGGACCATGGCCTGGTTGCGGTCGGAGCGGGTGTCGCCGAGGCCGAATTTCACGGGCACGGCGGCGATGCCGCGCTTGTAGCAGGGGTTCTGGCGGTTCCAGTCGTCGATGCGCTCGCGGCGGGCTTCGAATTCGGAGTGGCCGATGAGGGTGTTCCAGACGCGCTGGAGCGCCTCGCAGTCCACGGGCTGGCCGTAGTGGGTGGAGTGCCGGTTGCCGGTCTCGCGATAGAGATTGAGGTCGCGGACTTTCGCGGGGGAAAGGCCGAGGCGGTTGGCGATGCGGGTGAGGATTTCCTCCATCACGAGCGAGCCCTGCGCGGCGCCCTCGGCGGGCAGGGCGGCGCCGGTGACGTGATGGGTGCGGCAGAGGCGTCCGGTGACGCGGAAGTGGGGCACGAAATAGGCGCCGTCGGCGTGGAGGATCATCTGGTCGAGCGCGGCATTCGAGTCGCCGACGATCCAGCCGCCGTCGATGGACAGCTCGACATCGGCGGAGAGGAGGCGTCCGTCGTTGTCGTAACCGGCGCGGAAAGAGGCGCGGACGGCGTGGCGTTTCGCGGTGAGGGCGGTGGCGGCGGCGGGATCGATGCGCAGGGCGACGGGCTGGCGGGCGCGCTGGGCGGCGAGGGCGGCGAGGGTGGCGACCAGCGCGGCCTCGGTCTGCCGGCCGCCGGTGGCGCCGGCGATGGGCATGCCGTGCAGGGCGACCTGGCTCTCGGGGATCTTCAGGCCGGCGGCGACGGCGGTGCGCACGCGCGAGGGCACCTCGGCGGCGGTCCACACGGCGAGGCCGCCGTCGTCGTCGGGCACGGCGCGGGCGGACAGGGTGTCGCGGGGCAGGGGAAGCTGGGAGCCGATGTCGAGCTTTCCGGCGAAGCGGTGCGGGGCCTCGGTGATGGCTTTCTCGGGATCGCCGCGGGAGATGGAGACGGCGTCGCCGTGGTAGCTCTGCATCGCGATGGCGTGCTCGACATCGAGAATGGACTGAGCCGGATGGTAATCGACTCTCACCGCGTCGCGGGCGGCGAGGGCGGAGGCTTCGTCGAGGGCGACGATCACCGCGACCGGCTGGCCCCAGAAATACGCGGCGCCCTCGGCGAGGAGGGGTTCGTCGGGCCGCAGGGGGCGGAGACGGTTGCGGTCGTCGAGGTCGGAGGCAAAAAAGATGTCCACCACTCCCGGCAGGGCTTTGGCGGCGGCGGCGTCGCGCGAGGCGATGGTGGCGGCGGCGTGCGGCGAGGTCAGCAGACAGGCGTAAAGGTCCGCGCCCCGCCGGTCCTGGGCGGGCAGCACTGGGCCGGGCGTTTCCGGACCGGCGGACGCGGGCGGAGAGGCCGGTTTCGCGGCGGCGGCATCGGACGGGCCGGCTTTCTTCGGGGCCGGCGGAATGTCGTCGAGGGAATCCAAAGGAGGGAAAACGTTGCCCGGGAGGGAGTTTGAAAATGGCAAACCCCTAGGATTCCCCGCCTTTGGCCTCGGTGCCAAAGTATTTTTTCACCAATGCCGGGTCCGGCCCGGGACCGCGCAGGCTCACGATCACGCTCACCAGGCCGGTGACGACCAGCGACCAGATGAAGGGATGGACGCCGAAGAGATTGTACTCGTCGAATTTCCCGGTCTCCTTCCACCCGATCAGGTAGAGGACGAGAATCGTCAGGCTGCCCGAGATCATGCTGGCGGCGGCGGCGGCGGCCGTCATGCGCCGCCAGTAAAGGCTGAGCACGATGGCGACGATGAAGGCCGCGCCCAACCCGCCCGAGGCGAAGACGATGAGCGTCTGCAGGAACTCCGGCGGCCGCAGCACGGCGAAAACGGCCAGCACGCCGACGACGACGGTGACGGTGTAGCTGAGCCGTTTGATCTGCCGTTCGGAGGCCTTCGGGTTGATGCTCTGTTGGTAGATGTCGCGCACCACTCCCGAGGAAACCAGGATCAGGAAGCTGTCCACGCTCGACATGATCGCCGCGAAGGGCGCCGCCACGAGCAGGCCCGCCAGCCACGGCAGGCCCGCCTGGGTCGTCACGTGCGTCGCCATCTCGGGCATCACGCGGTCCGCGTGGACCTCCATGCCCGGCAGCAGCACCCGCGCGCAGGTGAACACGATGACCAGCGGGAAATAGATGAGGCTGAAATACACCGACACCAGCATGATCGACCGCCGCAGGGTCACCGTGTCCCGAAAGGCCATCTGCCGGACCATGTAGCTGGGCTGCCCCGCGCCGCTGAAATTCCAGAAAAAGAAATAGCTCATCGCCAGCAGCACCGGCAGGAAACCGCCCGCCTTCGTCCGGCTCGGTCCGGGCGGGGTGAGATAGACGCCTTTCTCCCCCGCGCCATAGGCATAGGGAACGCGCGTGGCGACGGCGGCGACAAAGCCCGCCCGCGCCGAGGGCCGGACCTTTTCCACGTCGCCGGGCGTCGTCGGGAGCAGCACCTCGACCGGCGCGGATTCCGCCTCGCCGGCGGCGAAGGAGACCGCGACTTTCAGCCGTGCCACGCCGCCGTCCGCGGTCGCGACCCAGTCGCCGCGCGCGAGGTTTTCCGCTCTGGTTGTGACGTCGCGCCGCATGACCGCCGCGCCGAATTCCGGCGGGGTCATTTCGGCGAGTTGCTTCGTGGCGTTGCCCAGGCCGCCGACCTGGCTCAGGGTCAGGATCAGGAGGATCACCACGCCGACGCCCATCACCAGGCCCTGCATCACATCGGTCCACACCACGGCGCGAAAGCCGCCGTAGGCCGTGTAAACGATCACCGCCGCCGCGAAGACGACGAGGCACAGCAGATAGTCGCCGTTGGCCCCGCCGATCCAGAAGACGCCGGCCTTCGCCTCGTTGATCCACGCCGTCGCGCGCACGAACAGCGGCACGTCGTCGAGCAGCGTCGCCATGATCTGCGCGCCGGCCTTGAACTGCGCCAGCAGATAGAAAAACATGAAAAACACCACCAGCAGCGTCGCCACGTTCCCCACCAGCGGGCTGCCGAAACGGTGGCGCAACAGCTCCGGAATGGTGATCGCCCGCGCGATGCGACCGACCTGGTTGATCCGCTTCGCGAAGAGCCCCATGCACACCAGCGGCACCACGATGTAACCGGAGATCCACCACGCCAGGGCCCAGCCACTCTCGTAAATGTAGGCCGGAAAGCCCATGAAACTGCCGCCGGACGCCGCCGTCGCCGCGTAGGTCAGCGCAAAGGCCCACATCCCGATGTTTTTGCCGCCCAGAAAGTATTCGCTGACGAATCCTCCTTTGCCCTGCAGGCGGTTGGCCAGGCCAGCGATGACAAACACCGCGGCGATGTAAATCGCGAAGGTGACAAGGGCCGAATTGGCCGCCTGGACGGAGGTGGCGAGCATTTCAGTGTTCAGTTAACCAGTAATCAGTGGTCGGTGATGTCAAAATTCAGTTTTCAGATTCCGAAGGTTCTTTTGCCGCGAAAAGGCTCAGAGATCGCAAAAAGGGACTTTGAGTCACGGGTTTCGGAGGCAATCGGAAAATGATTCGCGTGAATTGGCGTCCATTCGTGTTTCGGAGTTGTCTCACGACTCCTCCTCGTCGCCCAGCGGGGTGTCGCGCATGAAGTGAAAGCAGAATCGGTGGATCAGCACGTTGGCGGCGATCCAGGGGAGGGCGATGCCGATCGCGACCCAGCGGGGCATGCCGAACAGGGTCGGCACCGCGCCGTCGGGCGTCCTTTCCCCGGACAAGGCCTGGCAAACCCCGGTGACGAACAGAAAAAACGCCGCCCAAACCGCCAGCATCACCCACATTTCGCGCCGGGACTGGCGGTAGGAGGCGCCCAGGTCTTCATCTTTCCCTTCCGCTGCGTCGGGACGATTTTCGGGTTTTTCGGACATGAAGGCGCGATTCTGCCCTTGCGAATCCGTCTCCAGCCAGCCCAAAGTGGGCCGCAATCATGGACCCGAACGCTCCCGCCGCCAATCCGCCCGAGGATGTCGAGACTCTCGACATGCTCGAGAACCTCTACGCCGCCGTCGTCGCCGACGTGCTCGACTCGCTCGGTTACCGTCAACAGACGCTCGGCGCCTCCATCCGCGCCCTCACCCCGGCGGTGAAGGTCTGCGGCCGCGTTTACACCGCCCGGGCCGAGACCGTCCACGAGATTCCCGCCGAACCCTACAAGCTGGAGATGGCCGCGATCGACACCATGACGGCCGGCGACGTCCTGCTCGTCGACGCGGGGCACAACACCCAGAGCGCCTTCTGGGGCGAGCTGCTTTCCACGGCCTGCGGGGCGAAAGGCGTGCGCGGCGTCGTCATGAGCGGTTGTTCCCGCGACCTGTGGGCGCTCAACCGGATGGATTTCCCCGTCTTCGGCATCGGCTGCACGCCCGCCGACAGCAAGGGCCGGCTCGACGTCACCGTCATTGGCGAACCGGTCGAGATCGACGGTGTCGCGGCGAAAACCGGGGACTATGTCATCGGCGATCTCGACGGCGTCGTCATCGTGCCCCGCGAGGCCGCCGGCGAGGCCCTGCGCCTGGCCAGCGAAAAAGTCAGCGGCGAAAACACCGTCCGCGACGAACTCGCCGCCGGCGTTCCCGTTTCCGAGGTTTTTCGGAAACACGGCATTCTCTGAGGCCGCTCCGGCTCGGAGAGGGCGCGGGGAATCTTACTCCCGTTCGGTCGCCAGCGCGCAGAGCAGCGCCTTGGCCAGGTCGGGACGCAGGCCGGGGAAAACCGAGAGCAGGCGCGCGATCATCCCGGTCACCCGGGGAGCGGCGAAGCTGCTGCCGGTCTCCAACCGCCAGGCGCCGTCCAGCCACGGGACGCGGACGCGTTCGCCCATGGCGGCGAGGGACACCATCGCCCCCGGCTGGAAACGCAGGTCGTGCTCGCCACAGTCGGCGACGCCCACGGCGATGACCGAGGGAAACCACGCGGGCCACTCCCGCACGGAAAAATGCGCGTTGCTGCACGCGGCGACCACGTGGACTCCGGCGACGTAGGCGGCGTCGACCCAGTCCTTGTAGTCCATCACGTATCTCGCGAGCCCGCGGCAGCCGAAGCTGCAATTCACAATGTGATAGCCCCGGGCGAGCGCCTGGCGGACGCATTCGGCGATGACGAAACTCCGCGATCGGTTTCGACCGTCCAGAGCGCGAAAACTCCCGATGGCGGCGCCCGGCGCCATCTCGCGGACGATGCCGGCCACGGCGGTTCCGTGACCGAAAAGATCCCCGTCGTCCTCGTCGCGCACCTGGAGACGCACGCCGTCGCTGGTGACCGTGACGGAATCGGCCAGGGCGAGCCCCGCGAGGGCAGGATGGCGCGTGTCGATGCCCGAGTCGACGATGGCGACGCGCACGCCCTCGCCGGTGCCGGAGCGGAGCGCGTCGCGGGCTTCGCCCAGAGTGGGCCAGGGCTGAGGCGCGGAGTCAGGCATGGTCGAGACCGAGCGCGGCGGCGAGAAGCCGGCCGGTGATCATCCGGTCGAGCACGGCGCCGGTGGCGGCGAGTTCCTCCGCGTGCCGGGTGTCGAAGCCGGGGGGCGCGGAGCCGTCTTCCCGCGAAAGTTGGACACAGGAGATGACCCCCCGGAGGGCGTTGGCGAAATAGAACGGCGTGGCGAGCATGGCCTCGGTGCGGGTGCCGAGCTTGCGGTCCACGGTGTCGTCGTGGGCTTCGCGCGCGGCGATCTCGTTCTCGCAGTAGCTTCGTTCGTTGGCGAAAACCAGGCTCACAATGCCTCGTCCGATCGGCTGGCGGTGGCCGGTGAGTTCATCCGCGCGGGGACCGCTGTTGTAGGCGGCCACCAGGTTTTCCTCCCCACCGTCGATCAGCCACACCGTGCCCTCGTCGGCGCCGACCCATTGGAAGGCGCCGTGCAGAACTTTGCGCGCGAGCGGATCGATCAATTCGCCGTAATCCGCCTCGTCCAGACCGGCGAGCCATTGGTTCAGGCACGCCTCGGCGCGCGCGCCCGCTTCGGCGAGCCCGGGATCCGCGAGGAAGTTCAGCCGTCCGGTCATCGAGTCGAAGTCGGAAAAGGCGGGTCCGCGCGGCTCAGGCGCCCTTGCCCAGCGCCCGGAGCAACACCCGCATGGCGTTCTCGTTGGCGGCGAGCATGGGCGCGACGGCCGCGCGCTCGTCGGCGCCGAGTTCGCCGCGGGCGAAGCGCTCGATTTTGTTGCGATCGGCGTCGGAAACCGGTTCGGCGCTCCGTCCCGAAACCTCGGGCTCGAAGCTTTCCAGAAAGGCGCTCAGGATTTCGAATTCGTTGTTCATCGTTTTGGGGAGTGGGATGGGATGAGAATGACTTGTTTGTGGCGGAGGGACGGGCGGCGCGGCGGCTTTATGCGAATTATTTCCGCGGATCGGGGGCGGCGCCCCTTTTCCCGCGGTCACAGTTCGATTCCATAGGCGCAGAGGCGTTTGAAGTCATCCCAATCGATCTGGAGTTCCGGGTCCTTCGCCCGGAGCAGGCGCATGGTTTCCGCCGCGACCTGGGTCCGCGCCGCCGAAAGCGCGCGGCTGATCCGCGTCTGGTCGCACTGCCACATGGCGGCGATCTCGGTCTGGCTGATGCCGTGGAGGTAGGAAAGCCGGAGCATGACCAGGACATCCGGTTCGAGGCTCGCGAAGGCCTCCCGGATCGCGCCCGCCATCAGTTCCGCCAAGTCCGTCTCGAGAAAGTCGTCCTCGTCGTCCTCGGCCGCGACACGGTCGAAGCGGTCCACCCCGCGCGCGGCGTCGTCCTCGTATTCCGGCAATTCGCCGCGGAATTTGTCGCGGCGGCGCAGATCGAGCCAGCGGTTCCAGGTGATGCGGATCAGCCAGGTGGACAGCGACGAGCGGCCCTCGAATTTCTCCAGCAACGGCCGCGTCGTCTCGCCTTTGCGGCCGGCGCCGAAGCATTCTGAGATGATGTCCGCCGCGAGGTCTTCGGCGGCGACGCGGTCGATTCCCCGCGCCATCAGCACCCGTTCCAGCGTGCCGCGGTATTCCTTTTCGAACTCGGTCACGGCGGACTCGTCGCCGTCCAGCGCGCGGCGCACCAGGTCGTAGTCGTCCGCGTATTTCGAGACATCGGCGCTGTAGGTCGGGGCGGGGGAGTCGGACATTCGAGATGGAAGGGGAGGCGGTTGGGAGAGATCTGAAGAAGGATGCAAAACCCGGCGAACGCTACCCGAAAACGCCATCCCCGGTCAACGGCAAGCGTGGAAAACGCGTCCGGCGGTCGATTTGCCTTTTCATTCCCCGGCGAATCCGGGAGAGTGGCGTTCCGTTCCGATGCAAGTGTGGTTTCATAGCGGGCTGGCGGTTTTCCGCGCCGTTGCCGTCGCCGCCGGCGTGGCGTGGGCCGGCGTCATTCTGGCTTCGGGCGCGCCCGATCCCGCCAAGCCGCGGCCGCTTTTTCCCAATCCCGAGGCGGTGCCCGTGGCGGTCCCGGCGGAAAAGGTGGCGCGGGAACTGAAAGCGACGCCCGCACCCGTGGCCGCGCCCCGGACCGAAGCCAAAACCGACGACGCGGGCGAGGTATACGGACCGCCGCTTCCGCCGGTCGATCCCCGGAAAATTGTCATCGAAGATGTGGCGCGAAAGCTTCTCGTGTTGTCCGAACTCCCCGTGCGCCGGCGCGTGCGCCTGCTCGGCATGTGCGAGGGCGCCTACCGGGACGCCGAATACGAGCCCTGCTGGAGCGGTTGGAACCCGGACCTCGTCCTCGAGCGCCTCAACGACGCGCTGCGCAGTCACGCGCTCGATGCCGAAGCCATCCCCGGCATGTTTCCGCCGGCGGAAAAGCCGATCCCGGAGCCCAACTTCGGCGTCACCGTGGACGACGTGCGCCTGACGCTTCAGCTCGCCGAAGCCGCGCTGCTGCTGAAGGAGGGACCCGCCACCGAACAGCTCATCTGGCCCGCGTGGAACCAGGGCGACACCCCCGGCACCATCGACTCGAAGACCCACACCGCCAACGTCACCCGCGATTTTTCCGCCGCGCTGCGCCGTCACCGGAACGAGCCGGAGCGCGCGCTCGAGGGGTTCGTGCCCGCGAACTGGATTTACCGCCGCCTCCGCGAGGCGTGGCTCGCCAGCCTGGCGAATCCGACCCCGGCCGGCATCCGGTTCACCGGGTTCGCCTCGGCCGGTCACTCCTATCGCCAGGCGCCCGAACTGGCGCGGCTCCTCGCGGACAGGGGTTACCTGCCCCAGGAGGAGGCGCGAAACGCCGGCGCATTTTTTACCCGCGAAATGGGAAGCGCCCTGCGCGCCTGGCAGCGCGACAACGGTCTGAGCGCCGACGGCATCCTCGGCCCGAAAACCCTCGCGACCCTCAGCCGCGACGCCAACCGCGACCGCCAGTCCATCGTGCTGAATCTTCACCGCGCCCGTCTCATTCCCAACGATATGGGCGATCGCTATCTCGTCGCCAATCTCCCCGCCGGCGAGATCCACGGCTTTGACGGCGAACGGCTCGGCGTCACCATGCGGATCGTCTTCGGACGCGACGAGGACGGCCGCCGCACGCCCATCTTTCGCGACACCATGGAGCAGGTCGTCTTCCGCCCCTACTGGTGGATACCGAACAGCATCGCCGTCAACGAAACCCTCCCGCTCGCCCGGCGCGACTATTCCTACCTCTCGCGGCACGGCTACGAAATCGTGAAAAACTTCGAGCCCGCCACCGTGATGCGCGTGACCCGGCAGAATCTCGACCTCGTCGCCGCCGGCAAGCTGACCATCCGCCAGCGGGCCGGATACGGAAACGCCCTCGGGCTGGTGAAGTTTCTGTTCCCCAACGACCACAACGTCTACTTCCACGACACGCCGCAGAAAAGCCTGTTCAATCTCTCGGAGCGCGACCATAGCCACGGCTGCGTGCGGCTCCAGCATCCCGGCGACCTCGCCAAGTGGGTGCTCCGCGACGATCCCGACTGGGACGAAAAATCGATCGATCGAGCCATGAACGCCGGCGACCGCAAGATCGTGCCGCTCAAGCGGCCGATCCACGTTTTCATCGTCTATTTCACCGCCTTTCCCGCCTTGGATCGCGAGACGGGGCTGCGCTGGCTGCCGGACGTTTACGGGATGGACCCTGACGCCCTCGGCACCCTGCTCGCGGCGGCAAGCCGGGGATGAGGGCGGCCGGTCGCGCGATCGAGCGGTCGCGGAGGCTTGAATTTTGGCCCGGAACGGCCAGAATCCGCCCATGTCCGACCCAACCCTGTTGACTCCTCGACCTAACCCTGTTGGGTCCGCCCTCGTTTTGGCCCTGTTTTTCCTCGCGGGAACCGTTTTCGGCGGTCCGAAGGACGACGGAAAAACCGTGCTCTGCTTCGTTTCCCACAAAACCTCGCACGGTTTCGGCGCCCACGAATACGCCGCCGGCTGCCGGCTGATCGGCGAGTGGCTCGAGGAGCGCTATCCGGACGCGAAAATCGAGTCGCGCTACTCGATCAACTGGCCGGCCGATCCGGAGTCGTTTTTTCGCGACGCCGATTCGGTGATCTTTTTCTGCTCCGGCGGCGGTGGGCATCTGGTGAACGGGCATGTGCCGGAGTTCGACAAGGTCATGCGCACGGGCGCCGGGCTGGCCTGCCTGCATTACGGCGTCGAAGTGCCGATCGGGCCGAGCGCGAAGGGCATGCTCGCCTGGATGGGCGGGTATTTCGAGACGAACTGGTCGGTGAATCCGACGTGGCGGCCGAAGTTCGAGGTGTTCTCGGAGCACCCCGCCGCGCGCGGGCTGAAGGCGTTCGGGATCAATGACGAGTGGTATTTTCACATGCGCTTCGTGGAGGGCATGAACGGCGTGACGCCCATCCTCTCCGCGGTCGCTCCCGACGACACCATGAAGCGGCCAGACGGCGCCCACGAGGGCAATCCGGCGGTGCGCGAGGCGGTGGCGAAGGGCGAGCCGCAGCATGTAGCGTGGGCTTACCAGCGCGGGGAGGACTACGCGAACGGCCGCGGCTTCGGCTTCACGGGCCTGCATTTCCACTGGAACTGGGAGGACGACAACTTCCGCAAAACAGTGCTCAACGGCGTGGCGTGGACGGCCGGACTGGACATTCCCGAGGGCGGCGTCGAGACGGCCAGGCCGACCCGCGAGGCGCTGGAGGCCAACGCGCTGGAGCACGGCGGGGAGCAGGGGCGCGGCCGCGGGAAGGCCGCGGACTCGAAACCGAAGGCGGCGAAGCCGGGGGCGAAACCCCTGTATGAATCGCCCATCGTCGCCCATTCGAACCCTCCGTCGCACAGCGTCGAGATCGACGTCGAACTGCCGGCCGAGTCGAAGGAACTGGTGCTGGTGATTTCGGACGCCGGAGACGGCATTTCGAACGACTGGGCCGCCTGGGCGGAACCACGCCTGATGATGGCCGATGGGTCGGAGAAGAACCTCACGGATCTGAACTGGAAGGCGGCCTCCAACGGCTTCGGCAGTCTGAACAAAAACGCCAACTGCCGGGGGGAGCCGATCCGGGTGAAGGGCGAAGTCGTGAAGAACGGCATCGGCGGGCACGCGAACGCGGTGATCGCCTACGACCTGCCCGATGGCGCGAGACGCTTCAAGGCGCGCGGCGTTCTCGACGACGGCGGGACGGTTCGGAACGGGATGGCGAAGACGCCGACCTCGGTGCGCTTCGCGGTTTTCAACCAGAGCGGGGGAGTGGCGGACGAGTATGTGAAGAAGACAAGCGAACCGGGCCGCGAGGCGGGCGAGGCGCTGGATTCCCTCGAAGTTCACCCCGACCTGGAGGCGCAGCTTTTCGCGAGCGAGCCCATGATCGCCTCACCGAGCAGCATCGACATCGACGCGAAAGGCCGGGTCTGGGTCTGCGACATCGTCAATTACCGCCGCAACCAGGGCAAGCGGCCCGAGGGCGACCGGATTCTGATCTTGGAGGACACCGACGGCGACGGGAAGGCCGACCGATCGACGGTCTTTTACCAGGGGCACGATGTCGATTCGGCGCACGGGATCTGCGTGCTCGGCGAGCGGGTCATCGTCAGTTGCGGCGATGAGGTTTTTTCCCTTTACGATCGCGACGGCGACGGCAAGGCGGACGCGGAAAGCAAGGAGGTGATGTTTTCCAACATCGGCGGCAAACAGCACGACCACGGCGTTCACGCGGTGCATTTCGGGCCGGACGGGCGGCTGTATTTCAACTTCGGCAACGCCGGCCAGCGGCTCTGCGATCCGGAGGGCAATCTCATCACCGACATTCACGGGGTGAAATGCACCAACCAGAACAACCGGCCCTTTCAGGAGGGAATGGTGTTCCGCTGCGACCTCGACGGGAGGAATGTCGAGATGCTGGCGTGGAATTTCCGCAACAACTGGGAAGTTGCGGTCGATTCCTTCGGCACGGTCTGGCAGAGCGACAACGACGACGACGGCAACCAGGCGGTGCGGATCAACTACGTGATGGAATTCGGGAATTTCGGCTACAAGGACGAGATCACCGGGGCCGGCTGGCGCGATCCGCGGATCGGGATGTCGGAAAGCATTCCCGAGCGGCACTGGCACCAGAACGATCCCGGCGTGGTGCCCAACCTGCTCGTCACGGGGGCCGGCTCGCCGACGGGCCTGGTGGTGTACGAGGGCGATCTGTTGCCGGAGATTTTTCGCGGCCAACTGATCCACTGCGACGCCGGGCCGAACGTGGTGCGCAGCTATCTCACGGAACCGGACGGCGCGGGCTACAAGGTCACCCAAACGGTCGATCTGCTGAAATCGACGAAGGATCGCTGGTTCCGCCCCAGCGATGTGTGCGCGGCGCCGGACGGCTCGCTCTTCGTGGCCGACTGGTACGATCCCGGCGTGGGCGGCCACGGGATGGGGGACATCGAGAAGGGACGGATTTTTCGGGTGATTCCGAAAGGGAAGGCGGAGCGCTACGAAGTCGCGGGCGAAACGCCGAACACGGTCGAGGAGGCTCTTTCGGCGCTCGGCTCACCGAACGAGGCGACGCGCTACTCGGCGTGGAAGTTTTTCTACCCGGCGATCCCGACGATTGGCGTTTCCCTTCAGTCCGATATTTCCGCGGCGCTGATGGGGGTCGTGAGCGATACCGCCCGTTCCCCGCGCATGCGGGCTCGCGCCCTGTGGATTCTGGCGAAGTCGGGAATCGGGTCGATGGCGACATCCAAGGCGCTCGACGACGCGGAGCCGGACCTTCGCGTCGCCGCGCTCCGGGCGATTCGGTTGAACGAGCCGAAGCGGGCGATTTCGGCGATCGCACAGCTCGTTTCGGATCCCGATGCGCGAGTTCGGCGCGACGCGGCGATTGCGTTGCGCTTTGACGATGGAGAAAGGGCTGATGCCCTCTGGGCGACACTGGCGCGTCAGTTCGAACCGGGGGATCGCTGGATGTTGGAGGCGTTGGGCATCGGCGCGGACTTGCACCCGGAGAGCCGATTTGCCACCTATCTTCCGGAGGACTTTGTCGGCGAGCCTGCCGAAGCGGTGGAGGCCTTTTCGGAGATTTCGTGGAGGATACGCGCACCGCAGGCGGCGAAATCAGAATTGATGGGCTATTTGACGGCATCAAACCCGGTTCCGATGCCCAGGTACTTGAGAAGTCTCCATTTCCTCGCGGACGATGCGGTGCGGGTGGAACTCGAGCAGCAGCTTTTTTCTCTGAACATCCCGGAGACGGCCTTGTGGGCGGCCGCCCAACTCGGCCCCGACGCCATCGCCAAAATCGACGGCGGACCGGAGCGCCTGAACGAACTCCTCGCCCCCATTCGCGGCACGGCCGAGTTCGTCAATCTGGCGGAAAAACTGAATCTGACCGGGTTCCCGGACGAACTGGCCGCCTTCGTCGAGAAAAACCCCGACGCGCCCGAGTCGGCCAAGGCCGCGCAATTGCTGATGCAGACCAATCGCGGAAAACTCACGGAATACCTCCGCGACCCGGGCAATCTCCCGCGGGCGGCGGCGCTGGCGCGGGCCGTCGGGCGCACCGGCGAGCGCGACGCCGGGAATGTGCTGGCGGGCGAACTGAACCGCAAGGAGACGCCCCTGCCGCTGAAGATCGAACTCGTCAACGCCATGGCCACCAACGGCCGGAGCGGCCGCGAGCTGTTGAAGCTGGCGCAGGAGGGCCGGATCGACAAGGCCCTCAGACCGGTCGCGGCGCTGGCGATCGCGCGGAGTCCGGATGCCGGCCTGCGGAACGACGGCGCGGTCATTCTGCCGGTGCCGAAGGCGGCGGGCGCGGAGAATTTTCCGGCCATGGCCGAGCTGGTTGGGATGAAGGGCGACGCCGCGAAGGGCGCCGAGTGGTTCGCGAAGGCGACCTGCAACACCTGCCATCGGGTGAAGGGGCAGGGGATCGATTTCGGACCCGATTTGTCGCAGATCGGCAACAAGCTAAGCCGAGACGCGCTGTTCGAGGCGATTCTGTACCCGAGCGCGGCGATCTCGCACGGCTTTCACGGCGTCAGCGTGACGAAGAAGGACGGCGCGGCACTGGTCGGCTACGCGACGGGCGAGACGGACGAGGACTTGCAGCTTCGCTTGCCGGGCGGGATCGACCAGAGCGTGCCGAAGTCGGAGATCGCGAAGCGCGAAGACCTGGAGCAGAGCCTGATGCCACCCGGACTCGCGGCGGTCGTCGGCGCGGAGGGCCTGGCGGATTTGGTGACCTGGCTGGAGACGCTGAAGCAGTGAGGTCGCGGAAAAACGCGTGGGCCAGCGACTCCGTCGCGGCTTCGCCTGATTAGAGCCGCCAGGCGGTTGGCCGCAATAAGACGCCGGTTTTCGACCGCGCAAGGTTCGCCATCTATCCCCTTCGAACATTTCGACAGTGAAAGCCGACCGATCGCTGCTCGATCCGCCGCCGCATTTTCGCGGATTCGCTTCCGACGAGCCCATCGTCTGTCTCCGGCGAAACCTGCCTCACTGGCGGCAACTGGGCGCCACCTACTTTTTGACCTGCCGGCTGGCGGACTCCCTGCCGAAACAGGCGACTGACACGTTGCGCGAGGAGCGTGACGACTGGTTGAAAAGGAACCCTCCGCCTCACTCGATCGATCAAATCGTCGATTACCAGAAGCGGTTTACGCTGAGGGTGGAGGCCTGGCTCGATGCGGGAGCGGGCTCCTGTTTGTTGAGGAATTCGGAAAACGCGGCGGTCGTCGAGGACGCCTTGAGACATTTCGCTGGCGAGCGGCTGCGGTTGTTCGCTTGGGTGGTGATGCCCAATCACTTTCACGCGGTCGTGAAGCCAATGGAGGGATTCGAACTCGGCGCCCAGTGGAATAGCTGGAAGCGTCACACGGCAATTCGCCTGCGTGCGAACGGCGCGGACTTTCAGCCGGTGTGGTTTCGGGAGGGTTACGATCGAATTGTCCGGGATTCGGAACATTTGCGGAGTATCGTTCGGTATATCGGCGGGAATCCCGGAAAGGCGGGACTCGATCCGAATCGGTGCCGGATGGGGATTTGCGAGGATTGGCAAGACGCCGGGTGGTCGCTTTTTGGGGAGGAGCAAGCGGGGATGGAGTAGGTCGACCGGGCCGCGACGAAGTCGCTGGCCTGCGCATGGGGCTACTCCGCGACCACAGTGATCTTCTGTCGAGCGAGGATGGTGCGGTTGGGGCCGGTGGGGGAGCGCAATCGAACCGGTCGACCGGGCCGCGGCGAAGTCGCCGGCCTACCCTTGGCCGCTACTCCGCCACCACCGTCACCTTTTTTCGCGCGAGAATGTTGCGGTCGCGTCCGGTGACGTAGCGGTATTCGTATTCGCCGGGGTCCCTGGGCGCGCGGATCTGCTGGTCGGGACCGTTCACGGGGTAGATGTAGTTGTTCACCTGCCTGGCGGGCGCGTCGGGAGGCACGATGCAGATGACGTCGCGCCGATTGTTGGGGCCGTTCCATTTCACCGACACCTTGTCGTTGGCGGCGATCTTGTCCGGCGCCTCGAGAAGCTCGGCCGTGGCCGCCTGGATGACGATCGGGATGGCGGCGAGTGTTTTCTTGTCCTGTCCCGTGACGTAGCGGATCTCGGCTTCGCCGGCGGTCTCCGGGACCTCGGCTTTGACGGTGGACTCGTCCCGGGTGTAGGTGTAAAAGGCGATGCGGCGGTTCTCGGCGTCCTTGGAAACGATGGCGATGAAATCGCCGCGATTGCCCGGACCGGTCCATTCCACTGGAATCTCGGCGCCGGCGATCGCGCTGGCGGCGGCTTTCAGGGTGGCGGTGGCGGAGGTGATTTTCACCGGCACGGCGGCGAGCACCTGGTTTCCGGCGGTCTTGTAGCGGACCTCGAAGTCGCCGGGAGTCTCGGGGGCGCGGAGTTCGCCGGGGGATTCGGTGCGTTTGGAGTAAAAACTGTCGCCGTAACTCTTCGGCTCGGCGCCTTTCGGCACGATGGTCACGATGTCGCTCTGGTTTCCAGGCCCGGTCCACTCGACCTTGAACGCCGATCCGGCGACGACGCTCTCGGGCGCCCTGAGGGTGGCGGCCATCGCGGCGAGTTCGATCGGGGCCGTCGCGAGGGTTTTTCCACCGGCGCCGGCGACGTAGCGAATTTCGTGGGGACCGATTTCCTCGGGCGCTCGTACCTCGACATGGCCGTCGCTGGAATTTTTCGGATACTGATAGTGCCCGTAGCGTCCTTCCTCGGTGCCGACTTTGACGATGGTGATGTAGTCTCCCTGATTGGCGGGGCCGGTGAAGGCGATCCGCACCGTCGATCCGGCGATGGCGGACTCGGGGCCGGTCAGAGTCGCCTCGGCGGGCAAAATGACGATAGGGGCGCGGGCGAGCGTTCGTGCTTTCTGGCCGGTGACGTAGCGGACCTCGGCCTCGCCGGCGTCGTTGAGGGCGCGAATTTTCGAGGGGTTGCCGTTGGCGGCGTAGGCATAACTCCCGTAATCCCCCTCTTCGGCGCCGCGCGGGACGATGGTGACAAAATCGCCCCGATTGGCCGGGCCGGTCCATTCGACCTGGAAATGCGACCCGGCGACGACTTCGGCGGGCGCTTTGAGCGTGGCTTCGATGGGCGTGACTTCGATGTCGGCACGGCCGAGGACGGTGCGCGAACGGCCCGCGACGTAGCGCACCTCGTGCGGTCCGGGGGTGATGGTGGCGGTCAGGTCGAGGGGCGAACCCTTGCGCGTGTAGCCATAGTTTCCATAGTCGCGATCCTCGGCGCCTTTGGCGACAATGGTGAGGTAATCGCCCGGGTTTCCGGGACCTTCCCACTCGACTTTGAAGACGGAACCGGCCGGAACCGAGGCGGGCGCCTTGACGGTGGCGGGATCGAGTTTTTCCTCGGGCATGGGCGGCGCGGCCGGTTCGGCGGAAGCCTGGACGGCCATTTCGAGGGCGTCGCGGAGCGAGCCGGCGTCCCTGGCGGGGAGAAACTGGCCGCCGGTCTCGTCGGCGAGGCATCGGATGGTGTCCGCTTCCTTCGAACTGAGGTCGAAGGCGACGATGTGGGTCTTGAACGCGACGCCGGTGGCGGCCAGTTTGCGCGCTAGTTCGCAGGGGTCGCGATCGCAGGTCTCGATGCCGTCGCTGACGAGGATGACGCTGGCCGGATTTTCGGCGATCTTGAGCACGTCGGCGGCCTGTTCGACGGCGGCCGTGAGAGGCGTCTTGCCGACGGGCATGATGTTCATGACGCGGTCGAGGAAGGCCTTGCGATCGACCTTGCCGGGCGGAATCAGCAGCTCGATGTCGGTGCAGTCGCCTTTGCGGCGGTGGCCGTAGGCCATGAGTCCGAGTTCGAGATTCGGATCGAGGGTGTTCAGCAATTCGGCGATGACGTCGCGGGCGATGTCGATCTTGGCCCGGCCGTCGATCTGACCCCACATGCTGCCGGAGGCGTCGAGGACGATGATGGCCTTCGCCGCGCCGCCGCCCGGATCGTCGGGTTTCCCGGCGGGCGCCTGTTGGGACCGGACGGGAGAGGGGAAAAGACCGGCGGCGAGCGCGCCGAACGCGAGGAGGCGGACGACTCGGTCCGCGGTGAAGGCGGGGATCGGGCGGTTCTTCATGCCGCCCCAGCTTACGGCATCGGCCGTGCGAGACAAAGGCCAAATTCGGGTCCCGGGGCGTTTCCCGCTTTACCTCGGCCAAAAGCGGGAGGTCAGCGCCTTGGTGCGGAAAATCTCGAAGGGGGGCACGGTGGCGTTCTTGCCGCTGTTGAAAATCGGGGTGCGATGCAATTGGTTGCTGAAGAGGTGGATCTGGCCGTCCGACCCGAGGGTGAGGCCGCCCGGCCAGACGAGCCGGCCGTCGAGCACGAGATGATGGTATCCGCCATACTTGTCGTCGGGCGTCACGTAGCCGATGGCGCCGGATTGAATGTCGCCGAAGTAAAAGTTGCCCTTGGAATCCAGCGCCATGCTGTCGCAGATGGGTTTCTGGGAAAACCCGCCGACCTTCGAGTTCAGGACACCGGAGCCCAGGTTGGGATTGCGCAGGTATTCGGTCTCGACGCGGTAGAGGGTGTTTCCGTACATTGGCCCGAAGTAGAGCCAGTTGCCTTTTCGGTCGATTTCGACGGGGCCCACGCCGGCCAGCGGCCGGGCCATGTTGCCGTCGGCGCCGCGCGCTTCGACGAGTTTCCCATCGAGCTGCAGCCCGACATTTTCCTCCGGAACGACCGAGAAATGCCCCTGGAGCACCCGGCGCGAGAGACCGGTGCGCAAATCGACGACGATGATCGCGGCATCGGGTCCGCTGGCGGGATCGGAGATGTAGATGAAGGGCTCGTTCGGGTCGAGGGCGAGGCCGCGGAGGAAGGACGTCTTCAGGACCGCCGGGGCCACCAGGGGGATGGTGCGGTGGAGTTCCCCGGTCTTACCCTTGTTGGTGTCCCAGGCGACGAGCTTGGGCGGGGCGCCGCCAAGGCGGCCGTTGTCGAGCATCCAGACGATGCCCTTCGGATCGCACTTGAGCCCCAGCACGGCGTCGAGGGCGAGTGGGTTGCCCGTTCCGCGGGTGTTCATCTCCGCGTTGGGAAAGGGTTCCCAGATCCCGTCCCGGTTGAGCCGTGTCACCGCGTAGGCGGGGTTGTAAAATTGATGACAACTGATGATGTAGTCCCCCGAGGGCAGCATCGTCATGTCGCCGGGGCCGCAAGGGGCCTGGGCCATCTCCTCGAGGCTGTCGGTGTTGCGCTTGAAGAGGGAGGGCAGCGAGGGAAAGTCCAGGGCCTCGACCCTGGCGGCTCCACCGGCGATCAGCCCCGCCACGACCCACAAAAGGACGCGCCGGAAACCGGGGTGGTTTCCCGTTTGGTCGATGGATGGCTGCATGTTACCGGAACGGCGGGGCGAAAACCCCGAACGGAGATTCGCTACTATCTTCCCGGTTCGCCCGAGCGTCAATGCCGGATGGCGAAGAGCCGTTAAACGATACAGGATCAATCGATTAGCTCGGGATATTTCGCCTCGGCGATTTCGCGGCACAGGCCGAGAATTTCCGCCGTTTCGCCGCACTGGAGCGCCGCATCGAGCAGGTCCCGGCATTCCGCGGAGTCCAGACGCGAAATGGCCCGGCGGATGCGCAGGATTTGCGCCGCTCCGACGCTGAGTTCGTCCACCCCCGCACCGATGAGCAGGGGGCTGAGCATCACGTCGCCGCCCATTTCGCCGCAGACACCGGCCCAGATGCCGTGATCGTGGGCGGTGACCACCACATCGCGGATCAGCCGAATCACGGCCGGGTGAGCCGGCTGGTAAAGGTCCGCCACCCGTTCGTTCACCCGGTCGACGGCGGTGGTGTACTGGATGAGATCGTTGGTGCCGATGCTGAAAAAATCGACCTCCTTCGCGTAGGTGTGGGCCATCAGCGCCGCGCTCGGGATTTCGATCATGGCGCCGACTTCGAGGTTGGGATCGAAGGGCAGGCCGTCCGATTCGAGTTCGGATTTCACCTCGTCCAGCAGGCGTTTGGCGGCCCGCAGTTCCTCGATGCACGAGAGAAAGGGAAACATCACGCCGACCTTGCCGTTCGCGCTGGCCCGCAGGATGGCCCGGAGTTGAGTCTTGAAAATCTCCGGGCGGGCGATGGAGACCCGGATGCCGCGCCAGCCGAGAAAGGGGTTGGGTTCCCGTTCCTCGAAATACTCCGGCCACAGTTTGTCGCCGCCGATGTCCAGAGTGCGGATGATCACACCATGGGGACGCACGGCTTTCGCGACCGCGGTGTAGTTGTCCGCCTGCCGGTCCTCGGCGCGCAGTTCGGCTTCGTTCAGGTAGAAAAACTCGGTGCGGTAGAGGCCGACGCCCTCCGCGCCCTGCTGACGCACCTGCGGCAGTTCCTCGACAAACTCGATGTTCGCCGAAAGCACCACGCGCCGCCCGTCGGCGGTCACCGTCTCGCGGTCGCGCAGCAGTTCCAGCTCGCGGAGCAGTTCGCCCTCCCGCAACAGGAGTTGCTGATAATGTTCCAGCGTCTCCGGCGAGGGATTGACGATGACCAGCCCGTGATAGCCGTCCAGCAGCGCCATGTCGCCCGGGTGCATCCGCTCATGCAGGCCGTGCAGCGCCACCACCGCCGGGATATTCAGCGACCGGGCGATGATCGCGGTGTGCGAGGTTGGACTGCCCGCCTCGGTGGCGAAACCCAACACCCGCTCGCGATCGAGCCCCACCGTGTCGGAGGGCGTCAGGTCGTGCGCCGCCAGGATGGCCGGCCCCGACGCGCCCGGCGCCGCGAATCCGGCCGGGGCGGCATCGCCGTCCGGATGACGCAGGTTTTTCAGGACCCGGCGGGCCACGTCCTCGATGTCGATCGCTCGTTCGCGGAGGTAGGGATCGGGGATTTTCCGCAGCGACTCCAGGTAGCGGTTGATGACTCCCCAGTAGGCCCACTCGACGTTCACGCGGTCTTTTTCCAGGGTGCGGATGACTTCTTCGAGCACCGCGCTGTCCTCCAGGACCAGGAGGTGAGCGTCGAAAATCCCCGCGTGCTCCGCGCCGAGCGTGCCGTCGATCTCGCGCTGCATCTCGCGAATCTGCTCCCGCGTGCGCGTCACCGCCCGCTGGAGCCGTTCCCGCTCGAAGTCCACCTGCGCGCCGTCGAGGGCGCGTCGCTCCGGCTCCTCGAAGCTGTCCGTGCCCGCGAACCGAATCGGCGCGTGCGAGATGCCCGGCGACACGCCGATGCCCCGCAGGCGGATTTCAGTCTTTTTCTCGGTGGATTGCATGAAAAGAAAGGGGAATGCCAAAGGCGCGCCACTCCGAACGGAGCATCCTCCCTCCGAGCCCGAATTCAGGAAAGGCTGGAGCCGCGAAGGGAAGTTTTCAAGAAACGTCGGCGAATCCGTTCTCGATCAGAGCCCCGATTCGGTCCAGGGCCTCTTCCGCGTCGCTTCCCTCGGCGATGACGGCGATGGAGGAGCCCTGCTCGGCCGCCAGCATCATGAGACCCATGATGCTCTTTCCATTGACCTCGTCATCGTCTTTTTTCACCCAGATTTCGCTCTCGAAGCCACTGGTCAGCTTCACAAACTTCGCGGCCGGACGCGCGTGCAATCCTTCGCGATTCACGATGGTGTAAGTTCTCTCCGGCATCCGTCGTTTGCGGAAGAAGTGGGGAAATTTCGGGTTGGTTAATCAAACGACCGACTTTCGGCGGTCGCGCATCATTTTCAACAGCTTCTTGTTGAATTCGACCGCCGAATTGTGCCCCAGCGCCTTCAGTTTCTGGTCCAGCGCCGCGACCTCGATCAGTTGCGCCATGTCGCGCCCGGCCGCCACCGGCAGCTCCACATGCGGGATTTTCAAACCCAGCATCGGATAGGTTTTGGGGTCCAGGCCGAACCGGTCCGCTTCCTCCAGCTTTTCCGCCGGCAGGAGCGTCACCACCAGATCGAGCCGTTTTTCCGTCCGAAACGTTCCGATCCCGAAGAGCGCCGCCACGTTGATGATGCCCAGGCCCCGCACCTCCATGTGCGTCCGGCCCAACTCCGGCGCGGTGCCCACGATCTCGCGCCCCTCGATGTTCCGCAACCGCACCATGTCGTCGGCCACCAGGCTCGCCCCGCGCCGCAGCAGCGACAGCACGATCTCGCTCTTGCCCGCGCCGCTCTCGCCCCGGATCAGGATCCCGATTCCGTTGACGTCCACCATGCAGCCGTGCTCGGTCTGCGACGGGGCAAAGTCCCACTCCAGCCGCACCGTCGCCGCGTTGATGAAATTCATCGTCACCAGCGCCGTCTGAAACACCGAGATGCCCGCGTCGTTGGCGATTTTCAGCAGGGACGGCGGCAGCGATTCGCCCCGGCTGATCACGATGCAGGGAATGTGGCGGCGGCACAGCTCCGTGAAACGCCGCCGCATGTTTTCCTCGCTCAGGTGCTTCAGGTAGGAGCGCTCCGCCTTGCCGAAGACCTGCACCCGGTGCAGCGCGAAATAGGTGAAAAATCCCGACAGCGCCAGACCCGGCCGGTTGATCGTCGGCTCCGAGATCTGCCGGTCGAAGCCGCACTTGCTCCCCACCAGCCGCATCCGCAGCTCGTAGCCGTGCCTCTCGTAGAAATCTCCCACGGAGATCGCGTTAATTTGAGAGTTCTTCGCCATGGCGGACGGGAGGGTTCGGAGCAGGGGGCGCTTCGGTCGGAAAAAGCCGGTCACTCGCCCGGCGCGCCGGGGACGCCGCCGTCGCGTTCCGGCACGATCATCCCGTAATCCCCGTCCTTCCGGCGAAACAGGATGCTCAACTGATGGGTCTTCGCGTCGTTGAAAACGATGAACGACCGCTCGCTGACCTCCATCTCCATGATGGCCTCGTCCGTGAAAAGCGGCCGGATACGGTATTTCTCGTCGTGAATGATCAGCGGTTCGGGCTCCTGCGGCGGCGCCTCGGCGGCATCGGCGTCCGGATTGTCGGCGGCGGGGTAAACGTATTCGGGGATTTCGCGGATCGCGCTCTTTTTCGGACGATGGGCCTTGAGCATGCGGGTCTTGTACTTCCGCATCCGGCGGGCGATCTTGTCCAGCGTCTGGTCGATGGAGGCGTAGATATCCTCCGTCGTGGTGTCCGCTTCGATGGTGATGTGGTCGGCGCAAAAGAGCACGACTTCCGCGAATTGCTGGTAGTTCTTGCGCACGTCGAGCAGCACCTTGGCCTCGATGATTCGCGGATAGTCGAGGTGGATGTTCTGGACCTTTTTCAGCGCGTACTCGCGCATCGCGTCAGTGATGGAAATGTGGCGGCCCGTCACATTGACGGGGAACTTGGCGTTGGCTACCTGCATGGAGTCGGATTCTGGGATGGGAGATGAAAATGCCGAAACACCGCCCGCTTTCGGGGATTCCGGCGGTCGAAACGGCGTTCGCTGGGCCTATTTAACAGAAAACACGGCCAAATTCCAAGTCCGAACCGCGTCTCGGGACCCAACAGGGTAGGGTGTCCGACCCAACCCTGTTGGATCGGGCCGCGTTTGGCCCGCCTTTTTCCCTCACATCTTGAAGCTCTCGCCGAGGTAGAGCTGGCGGCTCACCGGGTCGTTGATCAGGAAATCCCGCGTCCCTTCGCGAAGCACCTTGCCCTCGAAAATCAGGTAGGCGCGGTCCACGATCTGGAGGGTTTCGCGCACGTTGTGGTCGGTGATCAGGATCGCGAGGCCCGCCTCCTTCAAACTGCGGACGATGTTCTGGATTTCGCCGACGGCGATGGGATCGACTCCGGAGAAAGGTTCGTCGAGCATCAGCAGATCCGGCTGGGTCACGAGCGAGCGAGCGATGGTGAGACGCCGTTTCTCGCCCCCGGAACAGGTCAGCGCCAGGTTTTTGCCGATGTGCTCGATCCCGAAGTTGTGCATCAACTGCTGGGTGCGCTCCTGCTTTTCCGCCCGGGAAATGGGCAGCGTCTCCATCACGGCGAGGATGTTCTGCTCGACGGTCAGTTTGCGGAAAATCGACTCCTCCTGCGGCAGGTAACCCATGCCGCAGCGGGCGCGCTTGTACATCGGCTCGGTGGTCACGTCTTCGTTGTTGAAGATGACCTGCCCGCCGTTGGGCGGCACCAGCCCGACGATCATGTAGAAAGTCGTCGTTTTGCCCGCGCCGTTCGGACCGAGCAGCCCGACGATCTCGCCGGGGCGGACGTGGATGTCCACGCCGTTCACGACGCGGCGGCCGTCGTAGATTTTGACCAGCCCGTGCGTGCTCAGCACCATGGCCTCGCCCACCGCGCCGCGGGCCAGGGCGGGATCCTCCACCACGCCAAAGTCGCGTTCGCCGCCGGTGCCGTGCCGGGGAATCGGCGCCATCGATTCCGGTTGGGGCCGCGGCTCGGGTTCGGGCGCTTGGATCGTCGGCAGGGGATCGAGAGCCGCGGGCGGGGGAGCCACGGCGGCGGGCGCCACCGCGTGCGCGACCACCCGGGCCGTCTCCGCCGTCGGCGAGGTCAGGGAACGCAGCGGGCTTCTGGCCGGCGCCGGGGCATTCGCGGGCGGTGGAGCCGTGTCTTGAAGCGGAGGCGTCGCCTCGTCTTCTTCGGCGAAATTACCCTCGAGCGGCCGGGAAAAATCGTCGTCGGGCGGCAGGATGATCTCGCCGGAAAAGGCCGCGTCTTCCTCGGTTTGCAAGTGGTCGGAGTAACGCATGAAACGGGGCGGAACGGAACGGAAGGAAAGAAAGCGCGGGAGTTTTTGGGGAGGAAAAGAAGAAAGGCGAAGGCTGGAATCGGCGGTGCCGGCTTCCGTCAGCGTGTGCCGCTCTTGTTGCGGTTGGTGATGCTGTCGAGGCCGCCGCCCAGCGGGATGGACATGGTCTTGTTGGAGCCTTCGCCGTTTTGCGGGACGGAAAATTGAAGCGTGCTGACGCCTTTGACCTGGTGTTTTCCATCCTTGGTCAGGATGATGCGGGCGTCGGACTCCTGGGGGTTGATAAGCCGTTGGCCGGACTGGAGCGTGGGCGGGCCGCCGGTCAGAACCATCTCGCCGGTGACGCCGTCGTAGTCGGCGCGGCGGGCCTTGGCGATCTGGATTTCGCCGTCGGCGCCGAGGCGCTCGATCTCCACCATGGCTCCGGTGGCGATGGCGCGCTGGAAGGGCGGTTTGTCACCGCTGTCCGCGGCCTGGGCGCCGCCGTTGGCGCCGGCATCGGTCTCGTTGAGAAACACCTGCAGGTGATCGCTCCGCAGCTTAAAGCCGGGATGATCGATATAGACGTCACCGATGAAGGTCACGAGCTTCTGCGCGTCGTCCATGATCGATTCCCGGGAGGTGATTTCCATGGTTTGGCCCTTGGTGCCCTTTTCCCGATCGTAACGAGGCCGCAGGGGGATCGGAGCCGGCGGCGCGCCGGGCGCGTTCGCCATCTCGGTGACCGGAGCGGAAGCCGGCGTGACCGGAGTCGCCACCGGAGCGGGCGCGGGGTCGGGCGTCGCGCGCGGCGCGTTGGCCACAGGCTCGGGAATCAGCGGCTGCGCGGTGGGAGGAGCCGGCGTCGCCGCGGGTGTCGGAGAGGCGACCGGCATCGGAGCCGGAGTCGGCGTTGGCGCGGGGGCCGGAACGGGTTTCGCCGCGGGAGGCGGCGTGTTCGAAACGGTGGCGGCCGGTGCCGGAGTCCGCGGTTTCCCCGCGGCTGGCGGCGTGGTGGTGTTGGTGATGGTGGTGGCCGGCTGGGGGTTCCCGGTCTGGTTGCGAAGCCGGGCCTGGGCGGCGCGGATCAGCGCGTCGGTGTCCATTTCCTCGAGACGGGTGCGAACGGCGTTCACGGCGCCCTCGGTGCGGTCGTCGTTGAGCAGAGCGGCGGGCAGTCCGGACGGTTTTTTGGTCTCTTCCGTCGATTCGGCGGCGGGTTTGGCCGCGGGACGGGCGATGGCCGGCCGGTCGGTGGCGTCCTGAGAGCGGACAATCGCGGGCGCGAGGAACAACGCGGCGAGGATCGGGGGGATCGAGTATTTCATCATTCTCGGGTCTTGGGGTTTTCCGCCCGGGGCGGAGAAGTCATGGGGTGCCAGTCGGTGCTCCGAGCATACCGCCCGAGGCGAACTGGTTCACGTCGAAAATGGTCATTTTCACGTTTCCAACCATGTGGCCGGTCTGGCTGTGGCTGTCGAAAGTCATCCGGTCCCCGCGCATTTCGAATCCCTCCTGCTCGATGGTGGCCGGGGTGCGGCCCAGCAGCTTCGCCTCGGTCATGTCATAGACGGCCTTGTCCATGAGGATGCGGGTGTCGGGCTGATTCCGGGTGAAAACGGTGATGACCAGTTGCTCCATGTCGAGGTGCTCCTCGTCGGCCCGAGTCATGACTTCGGCGGTGATGACGGAATTGAGCACGTCTCCGGAATAGCTCGGGATGCGCACGCCGCCGAAGGGGCGCCCGACCGGGAAAAGTTTCGCCAACTCGGGCGGCAGGCCGTTCTCGAGGGCGTTTTCCGCCTGGCCGTCCGGTGTGGTCGCGTCGCCGCCGCTCGCCTCGGCGGCGGGGCGGGCGATGGCCGGTTTGTCCAAGGGCGGCGGGGGCGCCGGGCTGGGGGAGGCGTCATTCTGCGCCAGGACCGGGGCCAGCCGGACCATCGCCACGATCGCCAGCGCGATCAGCGGACGGTCAATTCGGCGCGAGAGGACCTTCATTGCGGGAGTTGGAAATCTGGAAAGGGAAAACGTTCAGTTTTCGCGAACGATGGTGTGGATCGCCCGCAGCTTTTTCAAAACGGCGCCCAAATCGGCGAGCGGGATCTGGTTTGGCCCGTCGCTGAGGGCTTGGGCGGGATTCGGATGAGTTTCCATAAAAACGCCGTCGCATCCCGCCGCCACCGCCGCCCGGGCCAGCACCGGCGCCAAAACGCCATCGCCGCCCGTCGCGTCGCCGAGTCCGCCGGGACGCTGCACCGAGTGCGTCGCGTCGAACACCACCCGGTATCCCAACTCGCGCATCCAGTAGAGCGACCGCATGTCGGCCACGAGGTTATTATAGCCGAAAGACACACCTCTTTCAGTAAAAAAGAAATTCAAGTTTCCGAAAGCAATCAGCTTCTCGGCAATATTCCGAACGTCCCACGGCGCCAGAAATTGGCCCTTTTTCACATTCACCACCCGGCCCGTCTCCGCCGCGGCCTGGATGAGGTCCGTCTGCCGACAGAGAAAGGCCGGAATTTGCAGGACATCGACCCCGCACTCGCCCGCGATGCCCGCCTCCTCTGGAGTGTGAACATCCGTCGTTACCGGCGCGCCGATCTCACGGCCGACGTCGACCAGCAATTCGCAGCCCGCCCGGCAGTCCATGCCGCGAAAGGAACGGGCCGAGGACCGGTTCGCCTTGTCGTAGCTGGCCTTGAAAACGAAGGACGCGCCCGCCTCGCCCGCGATTTCCGCGACGCGCGCCGCCGTCTCGCGGACGAATGCCTCCGATTCGATCACGCAGGGACCGAGAACGAAGAGCGGTTCCGGTCCGCCGAGGGAGTGCGCGCCGATCCGAATCTCCGGCGCCGAGGGGAAATCTGCCATGGCCGGACTTTACCGGCGAAACGCGACCGGGCAAGGGGGGCGGGCGGACAGGGGAATCTGGACAGGAGAATTTTTTGAAAATTCGCTGGCTTTTTCCCGACACGCCAGTCAGGCCGGCTTTCGCAGCTCGATCGTTTCCAGCATGCCAAAAAAGTGCCGCCGTCCCCCGGTGACGTCGAAACCCGCGGCGCGCAGTTTTTCCCTCACCGTGCGCTCGTCGGGATAGGCGGCGAGGCTCTCGGGAATGTATTGGTAAATCCACGGGCGCCCGTGCATCGCCAGTCCGACGACACCGCCCCAGAAATGCAGCAGCGCCTGGTCCATCCGCTGCCGCCACGGAGCCACCGGCTTCATGAAATCGAGAAACGAAGCGATGCCGCCCGGCTTCAGCACCCGGAAAATCTCCGCCAGCGCCACATCGAGATCCGGCACGTTTCGCAGCGCGTAGCCGCCGGTGATGACGTCGGCGTAATCGTCGGAAAACGGCATCGCCCCGATGTCGCCCTCGACGAACTCGAAGCGGTCCCCGTCCGGCAGTCGGAGCCGGGAAAGCGCGATCATCTCCGCGCTGAGGTCGAGCCCGACGATTTTCGCCCCCGGAAAACGCTCCGCCACCAGCGCCGCGATGTCGCCCGTGCCGGTCGCCAGGTCCAGGCACAGCGCCGGGGGAGACGCGGGCCGCAGATTCGCGGCCAGAGCCCGCTTCCAAGAGGCATCGCGGCAGAACGACAGCGCCCGGGTCGTGATGTGGTATTTCCGGGCGATATCGTCGAACATCTCGCGGTTCAGCGAGCGCTTGGCGTCGGGGTCGGCGACCTCGTCGCGCATCTGGGGACGGAAAAGGGACATGGACTGGAGGTCGGCGAAGACCGAACGCCTCTCTATCCGTCCGCCCCCGCGGCTTGGAAAGCGGAATTTCGCTCAGCCGCGCGCCAGGAAAGCCAGCAGCCGGTCGAGTTCCGCCGCGTCGAGGCGTCCCTCGAAGGGAGGCATCGCGTGGCCGCGCCCGACCGCCGCGCCGCCGCCGAGAATGATCTTCCGCGTCTGGTCGTCCCCCAGCGAATTCAGGGTCGCCGGCTCGAGCGGCTTGGCATTGAGCATCGACATCATGAGGTTCTTGCCCGAATGGCAGTGGGCGCATTCGGCTTGGTAAATCGCCTCGCCGGTTCTCCCGGTCGCGGCGGGAGATGTCCCGGTCGCCGCGGCGGCGGCGGGGCCGGATTCCGTCGGTGGAGCGGTGGTTTCGCAGGAAAGGAGGGCGAGTGCCGCGACGGCGGTGAGAGCGGAAAGAGAGAGCACGCGTTTCATCATGGAGCGGGATGATGCCGGTGAGGCGGAACTTGGTCAAGGAAAGTGACCGCCTCACACCCGCCTTTCCCCGCCGACAAAGACCGCCTCGACGGCGAAGTCGCGACTCAACAGGGTTAGGTCGGCGAGCATACCCTGTTGAATGGCGCCGCGATCCGTGAGCCCCAGACTGCGGGCCTGGTTGAATGCCGTCGTTTTGGCGATTTCGTTCAAGGGCAGGCCGGTGATGTCGGCGACGTTTTTCAGGCCGTGATGAAATTGCAGGATCGAGCCGGCGAGATTGCCGGCCGGGATGCGGGCGGCGCCGTCTTTGACCGTGATCGTGGTGTCGCCGAGCGGGTATTCGCCGTCGCCAAGATGCGCGGCGGCGATGCTGTCGGTGATGATCATGAGCTGGTCGCAACTCCGGTGTTTGAACACCAGCTCGATCATGTCGGGGCAGAGGTGAATGGTGTCCGTGATGACCTCGATCATGACGCCGTCGTCGAGCAGGCCCGCGCCGACGAGTCCCACGTTGCGGTGGTGCAGGGGCGACATCTGGTTGCAGTAATGCGTCAGATGCCCGAGCCCGGCTTCGCGCGCGATTTTGAACTCGGCGTAAGTCGCGTTGCTGTGGGCGGCGGAGCATTGGACGCCCATCGCCCGCATGGCGCGGATGAAATCGGGCGCGCCGTCGAGTTCCACCGCGAGGGAGATCAGGCCGATGGGACACAGCTCCGCGAGCGCCCGGACTTCCGCGAGATCGGGGGCGCGCATGCGGGCGGGATTCTGGGCGCCGGCCTGCTTCGGATTCAGGTAAGGCCCCTCGACGTGGAGAAAGGGTGTGCGGGCGAAGGGCTCGCCGGCCGCGCGGTAGGCGGCGGCGGAGCGGGCCATGGCCTGGAGCGCCTCGGGTGACTCGGTCCAGGTGGTCGGCAGAAAGGTGGTGACGCCCTCCTTCAGCTTCGCTTCGGCGAAAACGTGCACGGTTTCGTCCCGGGCTTGTGACAGGTCGACGCCATTGGCGCCGTGGGTGTGAATGTCGATGAACCCGGCGAAGGCGAGCAATTCACCGCCGCCGTCGAGGGAAACTTCGATGCCGGAGGGCGTCGCGCCCGCCTCGTGGATGGCGGCGATGCGGCCGTCGTCGGCGCACTCGATGGAAACGGGACGGATGGGCTCGTCCGGGGTGACGAGCTTAACGTTGGCGATCAGGGAGGGCATGTCCTTTTTCTTTTCTGACAGGAGTAACAGGATTTTCCTGGGTTTTCGCGAGAAAAATCGAATCTCCGGCCGGGGGCTCACACAAGGCAATCGAGAATCTGCCGCAGGTCGGTCACGACGAGGTCGGGCGTCACGCCGGCGAGACGCGGATCGTCCCCGCGCCAGCGGAGGGAGCGGGCGTCGCCGGCGAACAGCGACGTTTTGAATCCGACCGACCGCGCGGGCCAGATGTCGTTCCGGAGATCGTTGCCGATGTAGAGGGCTTCGGCGGGGGGAATGCCTTGGCGTTCGAGTTTTTCCGCGAGGATTTCGTAGAGGCGGGGGGAGGGTTTCGACTCTCGCAGTTCGTGGGAAAAGACCATGAGGGTCGGATCGAAGCCGAGGCCCTCGAGATCGTTTCCGAGGAGGGCGGGAAACAGGTGGCGGGTGTAAAACTGCGCGTTCGACACGATGCCGAGTCGCGATCCGAGCTTTCGAATGCCGGCCAGCGTTTCCGCGAGCCCGGGCATGGGCCAGACGGGATTGGCCAGGCATTCGCAGGTCACGATCAGAGACTCGGTTTCTTCCGCCCCGGGCGCGGTCGAGGTCAGCCGGCCCGTGGCGGCGAGGGTGTCGAGAAAACCACGCCAGACCGCGCGAATGTCGGGTTCGGGGAATTCGATGCCCTCGCCGCGGAGGCGGTCGCGATGCTCCCGATCGGCCTCGATGAAGGCCTCCGCAAGCTCGGCGTCGCCCGCGGCTGGGGCGACGCGGAGTCCGGGGAAGCTTTCGAGGGTTTGGCGAAGGTGTTGGCCGGCGGCGGCGGGATCGCGCCGTTCGCGTCCGCTTTCGGCGGCGGAGATCAAAAGGGTACCGTAGATATCGAAAACGACCGCGCGCAGGCCCTCAAGGTTGGCGAGGCGCGGGCATTCGCCGGTGGGGATCGGTTCCAGAGGCGCGGCGTGGAGCCGGAAGGTCTCGGCGTGGGGATGCAAGGGAACTGGCGGGCGATGCGGTCGAGCCGTGGGTTTCGCGGATGTTCAGCCGGGAGCCTGTTCCGCCAGCGTCTGAAGCGTGCGGAGGACGGCGGACATCTTGCCCGGCTCGTGGGTGCGGATCAGGTCGGCGCCGCCGAGCCAGCCGACGGTCCCGAAGAGCACTTCGGCGGAGGTGACGTGGTCCTGGAAGATTTCGAAGGCGTTCGGCATCGACTGGCAGGCCGGGAATCCCAACGACCTCAGCTCGCAGGAGTCGAAAAGCGAGCGCAACTGCGCGCGGATGCGGTCCGGGTGCCGGGCGAAAAGGCGCGCGCTGAAACCCAGCCCCGGATCGAGCCAGGCGCGCCGGATGCCGTCGCGGCGAAAGCGCTCCGCCAGTTCCGCCAAGGCGGGGCCGATACCATCGAGGGTGTTTCGTTTTTCGGCTTCGCTCCGGGGAAAACCGGGCGTGTAACACGCGACGATCGCGGCGTCGTAGCGCTCGCGAAGCTCGAGAAAAGCCTCGAATTCTCCGCGCTCGTTTGTCGTCGTGACATTCAGGATGGTGGCGCCGCCGTCGAGGGCGATCCGGGCGAACTCCGGGTCGTCCGTGTCGATGGCGATGGCGAGGTCGCGGCCGCGCAGGGCGTCGAGCGCGCCGGCGAGTTTCACGCGCATGGCGTCCGCCTCGAAAGGGGCCTGGGCGATGCGGCTCGACTTCAGGCCCAGATCGGCGATCGCGGCTCCCTCGGCGCGCATCAGATCGGCCTTGCGGCGCACGGCGTCGGCGTCGAAGGCGACCGTTTCCCGGTAAAAGGAATCGGTCGACAGATTGATGACGCCCATGATGTCCGTGTGCGGGTGGTGGCGGAAGACGCGTCCGCCCGTCTCGAACGGTTCGAGCGGCCGGGCGGCGGATCTGCGCGCGACGGCGTCGAGATCGGGGGACGAAGGCGAGTCGTTCATGAAGCGCGAAGTAAGCCCCGGAACGCGGTTTTCGCCACCGGCAAGCTTCAACGGCGCGCCGGGGCGTTCGCCATCCGCAGGTATTCGGCGAGCGACCCGATGAGCGGCCCGGTTTTTCCGCGCGAGGCGATCGAGGGATAGCGGACAAAATCCTCCCGCCTGGCATCGTCGTCGGGCTCGTCCAGAATCCGCCGGATTTTCGCGCGGAGGGCGTCGCCGGCCAGTGGCGACGCCGCCACGGGGACAAGGGATTCGCGGATGATGCGGCGAATGTGGGCCTCCGGTTTCTGGGTGTGGAGATGTTCGCGAAGGGTCTCGATCTGGAAAACCTCGCGCGCCATCGGCTCATTTTCACCGGTCAGGGCGGTCTCCAGGCACTGCAGGAGCAGGTGGGACTCGGCGCCGTAGCCGGTGGTCCATTCCGCGTGGAGCGCCGACTCCAGCGTCAGGGCGAACTCCCCCGCGTTGCCCGTGACGATGGCGCCGTCGGGAGCGCCGGTGTGGTCGCGCAGCAGACGGTTGAGGGCGGCGTTGGTCACCCGCGAGGCGCGGCCCCAGTCGCGGCGATTTTTTCCGGGTCCCCGTTTTCCTTTCCAACGCAGCCGGACCATGGCGCGGCCGGTTTTCCGCCGGGCCATGCCGAGCGCGAAAAGGGCGGCGTACTCCGGCACGGTGGCCGGGTCGTGATTGTCCGCGTCGACGAAGCCGACGAGGCGTCGCCCGAGCGCGGCGGCGCAGAGGACGCCCACGAGCATGGCCTCCGCCTTGCCGGGAGCGAGCCGGCGGGACCCATCCGGGCCGTCGCGCAGCAGGTCGTCGAGTCCGAGGTCGCCGAGCCGCCCGGCGAGGTCCGGGCAATCCTGACGCACGAAATGGACCGGCGACGTCGTGGCGTCGAGGGCCTCCCGTTCCGAGGCGGCATCCGCGCTGGCGGAGATCGCGATGACTTCACAGGCGCGGGGGATGCCCTGGATCACGGCCGCGAGACGGGCGGGCGGTTCGTCCTTCGTGCAGACCACGATGGCGAATTCATCGAAAGGCGCGCTGACCGCGCCGTGCGGGTCGCCGGAATCCGCGGCCAGGGTCTCGAGGGTCAGGTCTCCGATCCGAAGCGGGTCGGCTGTGGGGCGGATGCGCACTTTACGATTCGGAGGATGGATCGGGAAAATTCCGCGCCGGACGCGACGGAGAGGCCAGCTTTTCCCAATTGCGGTCCCGGCGCAATGGGAAAGCGTCGGGGGAGCAATGTGGCGCGAGCATCCCGCCCGCGGGCCGGGGCAAGGGCGTGCCAACGATCGTGGACCCCGATCAAAACTTGGTTCGTGACGGAAACCGCGTCATGGTTTCCTTTGTGATGGACCCGCGCCAGGCTCCGGAGCGTCTCCTTCGGCGGCTTCGTCGGGGCGGGTAGTCGGCAGCCAGCCGCCGGTCGCCTGGAGCGGCTCCGGTGCCCGATCGGCGGATACCCACACCGCCAAAGCCGTCCGGGCCGGGCGCGGGCGTTTTGGATCGTCCGTCGCCGGCAGATTCAGCGTGGCCCGGCCCCCGACGAGCGGGGCGGAGGTCGTGGCGAGGGCGACAAAATTCTCCCGCAGGAGACGCCCCGCGTTTTCGCCGCGGGCGACGTCGGTTTCGAAGCCGAGTCCCAGCAGGGCAATGTGCGCGCGGCGAGCCGGAGCGCTCGCGTCATTCCCGTCGAAGACCACCCGCACCGCGCCGGCGGCGACGGTGGCACGCAGTTTTCCCGGTTTCGCCGCGTCGCCGGGAGCCGGCAGCGGCTGACGTTGAAAGAAACCGCGCCATTCGCGCCCGTCGATCACGAATCCCGGGGTGTAAACCGACGCCACGCCTCCGGCGGCGAGATAGTCGTACTGTCGCAGCGTGTGGGCATGATCGGAAAAGGCGTCGCGCCAGCCGAGATCGTTCCAGTAATCGACGTGCCACACGACCGGCACGAACGATTTCCAGAGCCCCGGTTCCTTTTCGAGGCGGCTCACGAAAGCCTCGGCGGGCGGGCAACTGCTGCACCCCTGGGAGGAAAACAGCTCCACCAGCGACACCCGGTCGGCGCTCGGCGTCTCGAAAATCGTTTCGGTCGGCGGATCGGCGGCATGAGCGGAGAAGGCGATCGCCGAGAGGAGGAGAATGCCGGGGGCGGGCGTTTTCATCGGAGGAAAAGACGACGGCGAGCGGGGTCAACTTACCCCGAAACCGGTCCGTTCCCACCCTCGATTCAATAGGGTTAGGTCATGGAGTCAACCCTGTCGGGTGGCTTTCCCGCGATCTTTCGCTTGCCGCCGGGGCGCTTTTTGGAAAAAGTCGCCCCCGGACCATGCCTCAACTCGTTTTCACCTACACCGGGCAACTCGCCGCCGCGGCCGGCGCCGCCGAAGAGGCGATCGAGGTCGCCCCGGGCGCGACCCTGCGTTCCGCGCTCGATTTTCTCGCCGCCCGCCACGGCGAAGCCTACGCGCGGCATCTTTTTCATTCCGACGGCCGGATGCGCTCGACGCTGCTGGTGGTTTTCGACGGCGAACAGGCCGCCGGCGACAAGGAATCGCTCATGCTCGACGGCGTCGGCACGGTGATGTTGATGACGCCGATCGCGGGGGGGTAGGCGGTTTTCAGTTTTCAGTATTCAGTTTTTCAGTTGTCAGTTTCCATCGGCCAGAGAAGCGGGATCCATTGGATTGAATCGAATTTTCAGAGAAATCCTCCGCCCGGCCCGCCGAAAACTGAAAACTGAACACCGAATACTTTACTTATGACGGAACTCGACCGCTCGATCTACGAATGGCAGCTCGACCTGCCCGGCTTCGGGGAGGCGGGGCAGGAACGGCTGCGCAACGCGACGGCGCTGGTGTCGCGTGTCGGAGGTCTCGGCGGTCCGCTGGCGCTGTCCCTCGCGGCGGCGGGCATCGGGAAGCTGGTGCTGGCCCACGCGGGCGACCTGCGGCTCGATGACTTGAACCGCCAGATCCTGATGCGGCACGACGGGGTCGGAAAACCGCGCGTCGAGAGCCTGAAAGCGACCCTGCGCGCCTTCAATCCCCACATCGAAGTCGAAGCGATCCCGGAAAACGTCGCGGAATCCAACGCGGCGAGCCTCGTCGGTCGCGCGGACATCGTGTTCGGCGCGGCACCGCTGTTCGAGGAGCGTTTCTTGCTGAACCGCGAGTGCGTCCGCCAGCGGAAACCCCTGATCGATTGCGCGATGTATGGGCTTGAGGGACAAGTGATTCCCATCGTTCCCGGCGAGACGCCCTGCCTGGCCTGCCTGTATCCCGAAGTGCCCGAGCACTGGCGGCGGCGTTTCCCGGTGATGGGGGCGGTGTCGGCGCTGGCGGCGAATATCGGGGCCATGGAGGGGCTCAAATTGCTGGCCGGCTTTGGCGAAGTGAACTTGAACCGGCTGCTGTATTTTGATACGGCTGCGATGCGCTTTCAAACCGTGAAAATTCGGCGCGATCCGGGGTGTTCCGTTTGCGGGGAAATCTGAGAAGATGGGCGAGAGGTTTTTGACAGGATTTACAGAATTGTTGGGAAAAATGAATTCTCTGACTCGAACTGGCATCGCCGCCTTGTGCGGTCTTTCACTCGGGATCGCGGGCTGCGGGTCCGGGGAAAAAACCGGCGCCAATCCATCCGACGGCGCGCCGGGAACGACGCTCCTGATGCTCTGCGCGGCGGGCATGCGGGTGCCGGTGGAAAAGATCGCCGCCCAATACGAAGCCGAATACGGCGTCGAGGTGCAGCTCCAGTTCGGCGGCTCCGGCACCCTGCTCGGTAATCTCGAGGTGGCGCCCTGCGATCTCTACCTCGCCGCGGACGATTCCTACACGAAAACCGCACGCGCCAAGGGCCTGATCGCCGAGACGATCCCGGTCGCCCGGATGCGCGGCGGTTTCGGTGTGCCGAAAGGCAACCCGAAGAAACTCTCCGCGCTGGCGGACGTGACGCGCCCTGACCTGCGCATCGGCATCGGCAACCCGGACGCGGCGTCGGTCGGCAAGTTCACGAAGAAGATTCTCGAGGAACACGGGTTGTGGGCGGGGTTCACGCCGGCCTCGCAGTTTCCCACCGTCAACGAGATCGCCAACGCGGTGAAAGTCGGGTCGCTCGACGCGGCGATCCTCTGGGACGCCATCGCGGCGCAGTATCCGGAAATCGATTTCGTGAGGCTGCCGGAGTTCGACGCGGCGGTGCAGGACATCACGATCGGGGTGGCCGCCCGATCGAAGCAGCCGACGGCGGCGCTGAAGTTCGCCCGCTACCTGACGGCGCGGGACAAGGGACAGCCGGTCTTCGCGGCGAACGGCTACGAGACCGGCGAGGGCGATGTCTGGGCCGAGGAACCGGAGATTCTGCTTTTCAGCGGCGCCATGCTGCGGGTGGCCATCGAGGGGTCGATCGGGCGCTTCGAGGCGAGGGAGGGCGTCCACATCACGCCGGTTTACAATGGCTGCGGCGTTCTCGTTTCCCAGATGAAGGCGGGGGAAAAACCGGACGCCTACTTTTCCTGCGACGTGAAATTCATGGACATGGTGAAGGACCGCTTCCTCGACGGACCGATCGTGTCGGCCAACGAAATGGTGATCCTGGTGGCGAAGGGCAACCCGAAGGGGATCGCCACCCTGCCCGATCTGGCCAAGCCGGGCCTGCGCGTCGGCCTCGGCGATCCGGAGAAGTCGGCGCTCGGATTCCTGACCAAGGTGCTGCTCGATGGCGAGAATCTCTCGGCGGCCCTCGCCGAGTCGGGAAACGTGAAGCTCAACTCGGCGACCGGCGACCTGCTGGTCAATCAGCTCAAAGCCGGCTCGCTCGACGCGGTGATCGTTTACAAAAGCAACGCCATGTCCGCGGCCAGCACGGCGACCGACTGCGACATTGTCGGGATCGCCCGGCCGAACGCGATCGCCGCGCAACCCTATGCCGTCGCGCGCGAGTCGGCGCACAAGCACCTGCTGGACCGCTTCCTGGAGGCGTGCGTGTCCGAGGAGGGAAAACAGGCCTTTCTCTCGCGCGGATTCCGCTGGGAGCTGGCGCCACCCCCGGCCGCCGCCCAACCGTGAGCGACGCGGAAGACATGCCGAAGTCTCCCGACCCCGCCACCGGGCATTCGGGGCGCCGCCGCTGGGCCGACCGCCCGTTTTTCGCGGCCCTGATCGGCCTGGCGGGCCTTTATCTGCTGATGATCGTGGCCATGCTGGCCGCCGACCTCTGGTACGCGGTGGAGAGCGTTTCGTTTTCGGAGCTGGGGGACCTTTTTCGGGACGACAATATCGCCTACTCGGTGAAGCTGACCGTTTTCAGCTGCACGGTGACCGCGATCCTCTCCGTGATCGTGGCCGTGCCGGCGGGCTACCTTTTGTCCCGCCACCGTTTTCCGGGGAAGACGCTGGTGGACGCCGTGCTCGACATTCCCATCGTGCTGCCGCCGCTGGTGGTGGGCTTGAGCCTGCTCATCCTGTTCAACAAGATGCCGCCGTGGGGGCCGAGCTTCGAGGTCATGGCGGAGAAGGCGATGCGCGCCGTGTTTCCCGGCATGCGCAGCCCGGGCGTCACCTACAATGTGCCGGCGGTGATTCTCGCGCAGTTTTCGGTGGCCTGCGCCTTCGCCGTGAGGACGATGCGCAACACCTTCGACCAGATCAGCCCGAGGACCGAGCAGGTGGCCCTGACGCTCGGTTGCACGCGGGCGCGGGCCTTTTTGTCGGTTGTCGTTCCCGAGGCCTGGCGCGGCGTTTCCACCGCCGGAACGCTCGCCTGGACGCGGGCGATGGGCGAGTTCGGACCCATCCTGGTCTTTGCCGGCTCGACCCGGGGACGGACCGAGGTGATGTCGAGCACCGTTTTCCTGGAGTTCAGCGTCGGCGCCCTGGAGCGCGCCGTGGTCGTGTCGCTGACCATGGTCACCATCGCGGTGGTGGTGCTCGTCGCCGTGCGCGTGTGGGACCGGGGCGAGACGGTTTACCCGAGACATTGACCCCCGAACCCCGCCGCATGATCCGTGTCGAAAATCTCAGCGTGCGCGCCGGCAGTTTCCGGCTCGAGGACGTCTCCTTCGAGATTCCGACAGGCGAATACGGCGTGCTGATGGGACGGACGGGCTGCGGGAAGACGACCGTGCTGGAGGCGATCTGCGGTCTCAAGCAGGTGACCGGCGGCCGCATCGTGCTCGCCGGACACGATGTGACCCACCTGACGGCCGGCGAACGGGGCATTGGATTCGTGCCGCAGGACGGGACCCTGTTTTCGACCATGACGGTGCGGCAGCACCTCGCCTTCGGGCCGAAGGTGAGACGGTGGAAACGCGGCCGCATCGCGGAGCGTGTCGAGGAGCTGGCGCGCGACCTCGGCATCGAGCATCTGCTCGACCGCAAGCCCTTCGGCCTGAGCGGCGGCGAGCGCCAGCGCGTTTCGCTCGGGCGCGCCCTGTCCGTGAAACCGGAAATCCTCTGCCTCGACGAGCCTCTCAGCGCCCTCGACGAGGACACCCATGACGACATGATCTCCCTCATTCGGCGCGTGGTGAAGGAGGCCGGCATCACCGCCCTGCACATCACCCACAGCAGGCGCGAGGCCGCGACGGTGGGCGATCGCCTGTTTTTCATGGAAAACGGTGTGGTCGGCGAGCAGGCTCTGTCCCGGGAGGAAGAATCACCGCTTGAATGAAATCTGCCGGCGTGGTGGACCGCTTCGGTTGGGAAAAGTCTTCGTCGAACACGAGGCGGATCTGGCCGGGAAATAGCGGTTTTCGTCGTTCTCCGGAGGCCAAGTCCATCTAAGAATCGCGTCCCTGACGCGTCTCGGTCTCCGAGTCTATACTCGCTTTCCCATGAAACGTATCTCCCTTCTCGTCTGTCTCGCCTGTGCATTGGCGGTCTGCCCAGTCCGAGCGGAAAACGATCGTCCGGAGCCGCCGACCAGTTGGAAATACCCGCCGGAGATGACTGGCGCGAAGGTCGAGGTCTATCGGGAGATCGATGGAGTGAAGCTCAACGCCTACGTTTTCGAGCCCTCTGGTCATCAGGCCTCGGACAAACGGCCCGCGGCGGTGTTCTTCTTCGGTGGCGGGTGGAAGGGCGGCACGCCGGGGCAATTCCTGCCGCAGTGCGCTCACTTGGCGAAGGGCGGGATGGTGGCGATCTCGGTGGATTACCGGGTGAAAAGCCGCCAGGAAGTCGCTCCGCAGGACTGTGTTCGCGACGCCAAGGCGGCCATTCGCTGGGTGCGGGCCAACGCGGCGCGCCTCGGCGTCGATCCGGATCGCATCGCGGCGGGAGGTGGCTCGGCGGGCGGGCATCTCGCGGCGGCGGTGGCGCTGGTGCCGGGATTCGAGGAGGGCGATCACTCTGAGGTCAGTTCGATGCCGAATGCGCTGCTGCTCTTCAATCCTGCCGTGATCCTCGCGCCGGTGGAGGGACATCCGGACATCCTGCCGGCGGAAAAATTCGCCGATCTCGCCGAGCGGATGAACGGCAAGGCAAAGGAGATTTCGCCGTATCATTTCGTCCGCGCCGGGTTGCCTCCGAGCATCATCTTTCACGGCACGAACGATGACGCGGTGCCATTTCCGACGGTCCAGCTCTTTCAGCAGGCCATGGCCGCCGCTGGCAACCGCTGCGAATTGAAGGCCTACGAGGGCCAGCCACACGGGTTTTTCAATCCCGGTCGCGGTGAGGGCGAACCACGGGCCGAGGCGACCCGGCGCTACTACCAGACGCTGGAGCAACTGGACGCGTTCCTGACTTCCCTGGGCTACCTGAAGCCCGCCGCCTGATCGCCATGAGTCGACGCATCGTTCCCACTTTCGCTGCTCTGACGATGCTGGGCGTTGGCGCGTCGGCAGGGGCGGACGAGCCGCCTATTCCGTTGGCGTTTCACGAAACGTTTGACGCGCCCTTCGACGCGAGCCGATTTCTCACGCCGATTCCCAACAAGAACACCGCGGTGCGCGACGGCGCACTCTGGACGCATGGTGCGAGCGGCGGGAAGTATCCGCCGATGGTTTATCTGCCGGTGCAGGGCACGGACCTGACGCTGACTTTCCGCTACCGGCATCTCGGCGATGGGGGCTGGCTGTGGTTTTTCGTCGATGGGGACGATGGATTCGGAAGTGTCGATCACATGCTGCGGGTGAAACTGCTGCGCGATGGCGTTCAATTGCAGGTGGACAGCCACTCGCTCGACGCAAATCACCCCCTGCGCCAGAAGACCGACCGTCCCGCCGATCCGGTGAGTCACGCCTATCGGCTCAACGAATTTTTCCCGGTCGAAAAAGTCGATCTCTCCGGACCGGCATGGCGCGAGGTGAAGCTCGTTTTTCGCGGCGAATCGGTCGCGGTGAGCCTCGACGGAGCCACCTGGACCCGGACGCTGGAGCGGCCCTGCTTCAACGCCGCCAAGCGGAAGCTGCTCTGGATGCAGAACGGCGGCGAGGCGGGCCTGGAGATCGACGACATTCACATCACTCCCACTCAACCCTGAATCCTATTAATCACGTTATGAAATCCTGGCGATCCCTTTCGATTTTCGTTTCTCTGGCCGCCGTGTCGTCGCTGGCTCAAAACGCCAAGCCGATGCTTCACAATCACGAACAGCCGCTGCTGGCGTCGCCCAGTTTTTCCGAGGCGCTGGACGAGTCATTCAGCGTCGCCAAGGGCAAATGGACTCCGGCGGACGGCGTGCTGACGGTGCTGGACTTGCCCGAGGAGAAGCACATTCCGGTGCTGCACCACAAGGTCGGCCTCACCAGCGCGACGATCGAGGTGGAATTCCGGTTGGAAGGTCCCGGCTCCTTCCTGGTCGGCTGTGATTCGGACAAGCACGTCGGCCGCGTCGTCGTGAATGCCGCCGGACTCAGCATCGCGGAAGACTCGGTGAAGCCGTCGCACACCATCGCCAAACTGCCTTTCGTGGTGAAGCCCGGCGAATGGCATCACCTGCGGGTGGAATGGAGGGGTGACCAGATGGCCGCTAATCTCGACGGCCACGAACTGAAAGCGCAGCATCCCTTTCTTGGGACGGCGAAAGCGCGGAGCTGGCTGGCCGGGGGCAAGGTGGTGCAGGTTCGGAACCTGACGATTCGGGGGGAGAAGACGGCGGGCTAGTTCAAGTTTGGACAGGATTGACAGGATTCGGTTTGATTTACTTTTGGTTATGAAGGGTTGGCTGCTTTCGGTCTTGGCGATAGGGTTTCTTTGGTGCGCTTGCGGGGGGGTACTTTGGTCGGCGGAACCGGCCAAGGTTCTGCTTGAGGAAACGTTTGCCGGTGAGCTTTCTCCCGAGTGGTTCTGGGGATTGGGAACTTGGGGGGCGAAAGACGGGGTGTTGCGCGCCTTTGAATCCGGCGAACGGCGGCACGGGCCGGTGAAGATGCGGAAGCTGCCGCTGAGGGACGCGACGATCGAGTGCGACTTTCGGCTGGAGCGCGGCGCGACCTTTGCCGGGATCATTTTCAATGGTTCCCAGGAACGTGGTCACCTCGTCCACCTTGTCATGGGCAGGGATCAGATCCGCATCCTGGCTCATCCGAAGCCGGGCGAGACATTGGAGTTATTGAAAAAAGCGCACTCGCTGACGGTGGGAGAGTGGCATCACGTCACGATGGTTTTTGCGGGTCCGAAATTAACCGCGACGATCGACGGCGACACGACCGTTTCGGCGAGCCACGACTGCATCGCGGAGGAAAAGCTGACCTTTGGTCTGGGAGGCGATTCCGGCGGCCCGGAGGGCGAAGCGGCGGGGGCGCTGGAGTTTCGGAAGCTGAAGATCATGGCTCCATCGAGCGCCGAGGAGAAGTAGTTGCCATTTCATTTGCCCTCCGGATGGCCGTGCTCCGCAAACGCGCCCCAATTGAGGATGGGTTTCGGGCTTTGGCGCGGTAAACTGCCGGACCTGCCCATGTTTCCCCGAAAAATCAGCCGAATCTGCCTGGCGACCGTCGCACTGTCGGCCTTTCTGGCGCCGATTCGGGGTGGAGCGGCGGATGCGGGCGCGGGAGAGATTTCCTTCAACCGCGACATTCGGCCCATCCTTTCGGACAAGTGTTTCGCCTGCCACGGGCCGGATGCCAGGGCGCGCGAAGCCGGGCTGCGGCTCGATCGCGGGGATTCGGCCACGGCAAAACTCGACAGCGGCGCGGTGGCGATCGTGCCGGGAAAGCCCGGAGAGAGCGAACTGATCCGCCGGGTCACGGTCGAGGACGCGGACGAGGCGATGCCGCCGCGGAAATTTCACAAGCGGGTCGGCGTGGCCGAGGTCGAGAAACTGCGGCGCTGGATCGCCGAGGGGGCGCCCTACGACACCCACTGGGCCTTCGAGGCTCCGAAGATGCCGCCCTTTCCCAAAGTGGACGCCTCGCGGGTTCCGAAGGGATTCGACATCGCCAACGCGATCGATCTTTTCGTCACGGCGCGGCTCCAGCGCGAATCGGACGGGCCGACCCAACAGGGTAGGGCGGACGACCGTACCCTGTTGCGCCGGGTGACGCTCGACCTCACCGGGCTGCCGCCGTCGCCGGAGGAGGGCGCGGATTTTGTACGCGCGGTCGCGGCGTTCGGTTTCGATCGGGCCTACGAGGAGGTTGTCGACGATCTGTTGCGCTCGCCGCGCCACGGCGAGCACATGGCCTGGCAATGGCTGGACATGGCGCGCTACGCCGACAGCGACGGCTACGAGAGCGACCCGCTGCGCACCATGTGGCCGTGGCGCGACTGGGTGGTGGAGGCCTTCAATCGCGGCCTTCCCTACGACCGCTTCATCGTCGAGCAACTGGCCGGCGATCTGCTGCCGGACCCGGACATGCGGCAGGTGCTGGCGACGGGTTTCAACCGCAATCACCGGCTTAACAACGAGGGCGGCATCGACCCGGAGGAATGGCTCGTCGAATACGTCTGCGACCGCGCGGAGACGACGGCGACGGTTTTCATGGGCCTGACCTGGCAGTGCGGCCGCTGCCACGACCACAAGTACGACCCCGTCACCCAGCGCGACTACTACCGGATGTTCGCCTTTTTTCGCAACATCCCGGAAATCGGCTCCGCGCGCGGCGACAACGCCCCTCCGGTGCTCCAGGTGTCCTCGCTCGCCAACCTAGAGGAATACCAGCGGGCGCTCGAAAAGATCGGTCCGCTCCAGGCCAGACTGGCGACCTTCGAAAAGAATCCCGACTTCGCGAAGGCGCGCGACGCGTGGATCGCGGAGATGGCGGCGGACGAAAAGGCGCGACTGCGGTTGCCCGGAAACATCGGCAAAACTTCTGCGGGGGATTGGAACGCGAAGTTGAAGGCGGAGGCCGGCGACTGGTTTCTGAGAAACCGTTTCGAGCCGGCCGCCGCGCTGCGGAGGGAGATGCGACCCGTCGAGGCCGAGGTGGCGCGGCTGCAAGGCACCGGCGCGCGGGTGATGGTGATGGAGGAATTGCCCGAGCCGCGCGAGACCCGCATTCTGGAGCGCGGCGTTTTCGACCGGCCGCTGGAGATCGTCACGGCCGGCACGCCGGAGTTTCTGCCGCCGATGGCGGCGGATTTGCCCCGCAACCGGCTCGGGCTCGCCAAGTGGCTGGCGGACCCGGCGCATCCGCTGACGGCGCGGGTGATGGTGAACCGGGTGTGGGAACGTTTTTTCGGCACGGGACTGGTGAAGACGCAGGAAGACTTCGGCTCGCAGGGCGAACCGCCGAGTAATCCCGAGCTGTTGGACTATCTGGCGGTGTGGTTTTCGACCGAGGCGGGCTGGGATATCAAGGCGCTGCAGAGGGAGATTGTGACGAGCGCCACCTACCGGCAGAGTTCGGACGCGTCGGCGGGGGATTTTTCCCGCGATCCGGAGAATCGCCTGCTGGCCCGCGGTCCGCGGTACCGGCTGCCGGCGGCGATCCTGCGCGACCAGGCGCTCGCGGCGGGCGGCCTGCTGGTGGGCGATCTCGGCGGTCCGCCGGTCAAGCCCTACCAGCCGCCCGGTTTGTGGAAGGAAATCATCAAAGGCCGGGTGGCCTACACCCAGGACAAGGGCGACAGCCTCTATCGCCGTAGTCTTTACACGCTCTGGCGGCGGGCGGTGAAGCCGCCGCTCATGGTCCTGCTCGACTCGAACGAGCGCGACATGTGCGCCGTGACGCAAAAGCGAACCAACACGCCGCTCCAGGCGCTGCTGACGATGAATGACGTGACCTTTGTCGAGGCGTCGCGCGGACTCGCCGTGCGGATGATTCGCGAGGGCGGCCAGGACGAGGCCGGGCGGCTGCGGCGCGGGATGGAACTGGCGATCGGACGACCGCCGGAGCCGGCCGAAATCGACATTCTCGCGACGCAGATCGCCGGAGATCTGGCCCATTTCGTGTCAAAACCGGACGAAGCCAAAGCTCTGATCGGGATGGGCGAATCGCCCGCGCCCGAAGACATCGCGCCGGAGTTGCTCGCCGCCTACACGAATGCCGCGCGGGTTTTGCTGAATCTCGACGAAACGCTCACGAAAGAGTGAGGGGAGGGGCAGGCGGTGAAAAGGTGGCGTGATGGAGGGGGCCGGAGGTTATTCACAGCCCATCCGCGCGCGCCGGAGTTTTCCTAAGAGGGGCAAATCGTCCGTTTCTGCGAGATAGCGTCAATATCTTGTGGTGTGCCGGCCCCTTTTGCCGCAAGATATGCTCCGAATCGCGAATTCCGCTTGCGATGCGTCGCAAATTTGAAATGATTGCCGGAGCGTTGCCGGGTTTTCCCTGAGTTATTCACAGGTTCTTCCCGTCCCGCCCCCGGAGGTCCGGTCCCGAAACGCCGAGACACCAAACAGCCCGATTTTCCGCCCTCATGTTCCTCAAATCGCTCGAGATTCACGGCTTCAAGTCCTTTGCCGACAAGACGAAACTGGAGTTCCACCAGGGCGTCACCGGGATCGTCGGTCCCAACGGCTGCGGCAAATCGAACATTGTCGATTCCATCCGCTGGGTGCTCGGCGAGACCTCCGCGAAAGCCCTCCGCGGGGGGGAAATGGCGGACGTGATTTTCAACGGGACGGATCGTCGCGCTCCGGTCGGGATGGCGGAGGTGACACTGACCCTTTCGGGATGCAGCGGGGTGCTGGACACGGATTTCGACGAAGTCTCGCTCGGACGCCGGGTCTATCGCGACGGCCACGGCGAATACCTCATCAACAAGCAGCCCTGCCGGCTCAAGGACATCCAGAACCTGCTGATGGACACCGGGATCGGGCGATCGAGCTACTCCATCATGGAGCAGGGAAAGATCGACCAGCTCCTGAGTTCCAAGCCGGAGGATCGGCGCGCGGTTTTCGAGGAGGCCGCCGGCATCACCAAATACAAGGCGCAGAAAAAGGAGGCTCTCCGCAAACTCGACTACACCGAGGCCAATCTCGTGCGCCTGCGCGACATCGTCGAGGAAGTCGAGCGACAGATGCGCAGCCTCCAGCGGCAGGCCGGCAAGGCGCGACGCTACCAGACGCTCCATTCCGATGTGAAGGTGCTCGACCTGCACCTGAGCCACAAGCAATGGCGCGAACAACTCGCCGAGAAGGAGGAACTGGAAACCTCGATTCGTTCGCTTCGCCAGACCCAGGAGGAACTCGAGGCCGACATCGAGCAGCGCCAGGAAGCCGTCATCGCCTCCCGTCGCGATTATCAGGAGATCGAGTCACGCCTCACCGCCCTCCAGCGGGAGATCGCTGAAAAGGAAAACGAGGTGCAGACGGCGAAAAACCGCATCGAGTTCATCGCCGAGCGGTCCCATGAGCTGAGCATCCTCATTCGCCAGAACGAAACCGACATCGAGACCACGTCGACAAAGCTGAACTCCCAGGAGGAGGACCTGAAAAACGCCGACGCCATGATCGTGTCGGTCGATCAGAAGATCGCCCAGATCGAGGGACGCTTGACGGAGCACGAGACCGCCGCGGCCGAGGCGCGGGCGGAACGCCAGCGGCTCAGTGAGGCGCTGGCGGCCATGACCCGGGAACGCACCGAACTCGAGAGCCGCATCGCCTCCCTCGGCGCGCGGATCGAGAGCCACACCCGCCAGCTCCAGGCCGACCAGCAGCGTTTCGTACAGCTCGACGAGGAGGTGGGCCGCCTGCGCAAGGAGGAACAGGGCCGCCATCGCGACGCGGACGCGCTGAGGACGCGGATCGAGGATCAGCGGAAAAACATCGAGCGGGCCGAAGAGGAACTCGCCGACATGGAACACCGCTACCAGCAGGCGCGGCGCGACCTGGAGGAATTTCAAAACCAGATCGCCAGCGTTCACCGGACGTTTTCGGAGAAATCCTCGCGCCTCGACGTGCTGCGCCAGTTGGTCGCCGAGGGCGAGGGATTCGAGAAGGGCACCCAGGCCGTGCTCAAGGGGCTGGATCGGCCCGAACTCTTTCGAAAGGCGGTGCGCGGCGCCCTGGCGTCGTTCATTTCGGTGGACTCGGAATTTGTCCCCGCCATCGAGGCCGCGCTCGGGCGGCATCTTCAGACCATCGTGGTGGCCGACGCCCTCGTGGCCGAGAGCATGGTCAAGGCTCTGAAACAGGGGAAACTCGGCCGCGCCTCCCTGGTGTGCGAGGATTTCGTGCGTCCGGCGGTGGACCGGCAGTTGCTCACGGTCCCGGCCGAGGCGATCGGCTGGGCGCTCGACCGGATCGACTGCCACGAGCGGGTTCGGTCGCTGGTGGACCGGTTGCTCGAAAATGTGCTCATCGTGCCCCGGCTCGCCGAGGCGCTGAAGCTGCGCCGCGAGATGCCCGGCGTCGCCTTTGCCACGCTGGAGGGCGATTTCGTCTCCGTGGACGGCATCATTCACGGCGGCGCGGGCGGCGACGCCACGGGGTCTTTCCTTCAACGTCAGACGGACATCCGGACACTCGAGGGTCTGACCAAGGCGCTGGGCGCCCAACTGGCGAAGATGGAGAACCGCCGCGACGGGCTCCACGGAAAGATCGAGGAATTCGAGGGCCGCCTGCAGCAGCGCCGCGAACGCCTGCAGCAGCGCCAGCTCGGCTTCTCCGCGACGGAGGGGCAGATCGCGCTGATCGAACGGGATTTGCAGGGGATCGAGAACCGCCTGGAGAGCCTCCGCTGGGAACAGCAGGAAGTCGCCAAGCGGCAGGACGAACTCGACGAGCAGATCAAGGAAGCCTCCATCGGCATGACCGAGGCGGCGAACCGCATCGACGCCATCGAGGAGTCCAGCATGCTGGCCAGTCAATCCTTCGAGGCCGCCGAAGTGCGCGAGCGCCAGGCCGTCGAAACCGTTTCCGAATTGCGCACCGACCTCGCGGTCGAAAAGCAGTCGCGCGAGACCCTGCAAAACCAGCGCGGACCCATGGCGGGCCGGCTGGCCGAACTTCAGGACCTCCTCGACCGGCGCCATCACGAGATCGATACCTACCGCGGCCGCATCGAGTCCGGCGCGGAGGAGACCACCCAATTGCAGGCCCGCATCGAAGCGGCGGGCGAGGAGTCAACAGGGTTAAGCGAAGAGGTCAACAGGGTACGGTCCGAGCGTGAAAAGCACGTCGAGGCCATCCGCGAGCACGAAGACTCGCTCGGCGACGAACGAAAGGAGATTCAGCGCCTCGCCAAACAGCGCGGGGAGGAGGAAATCCGCGTCGCCCGCGTCAAGATGCGGCTCGAACAGCTCGAGAGCGCGGCCCGCGAACGCTACCGGTCGGAGCTGGAGCTTTTCGAGCCCGACAGCCACACCCTGCTGCTGGTGATCGACAACCAGCGCGCCTCCTTTTCCCGAAACGAAAAACGCCGCTCGCCCCTCGCCGGGCGGGACGATGGCGGGGATGGCACGGAGGAAGGGGAAAATTTCTCCGAGAACGAAGCCGGGGACGAGGAAGTCGCCGCGGCCGGTGGCGGCGGGGACGACGAGGGATTCGAACTGGAAATGGTGGACGATCCCGGTGAGCCCGATTGGGAATTTGTCGAGTCCATCGTGTCCGATCTCCGGGGGCGCCTCGACGGCATGGGACCGGTGAATCTCGACGCCATCGAGGAGTTCGAGGAACTCGAGCAGCACTATCGCTTCAATGTCGACCAGTTGCGCGATCTGGAGAACTCGAAGGAGGAACTGCTGCGCATGATCGCGCGGATCAATCGCGACACCCGCAAGATGTTCGGCGAGACCTTCGAGCAGATTCGGAAGAATTTTCAGGAGATGTTCCGGGAATTGTTCGGCGACCGGGGCAAGGCCGACCTGCTGCTGGAGGACGACGGCGACCCGCTCGAAAGCGGCATCGAGGTCATCGCCAAGCCCCCCGGCAAGAAGCTCCAGTCGATCAGCCTGCTCTCCGGCGGCGAGCGCTCGATGACGGCCGTGGCGCTGCTTTTCGCCATCTACATGGTCAAGCCCTCGCCCTTCTGCGTGCTCGACGAGTTGGACGCGCCGCTGGATGACACCAATATCGGGCGCTTTATCCGGGTGCTGGACCGCTTCATCGGCGAGAGCCAGTTCATCATTGTGACCCACAGCAAGCGCACCATGTCCCGCGCCGACGTGATGTATGGCGTGTCGATGGAGGAGTTTGGCGTGTCCAAGACCGTGGGAATGAAATTCACCAAGGGCGAGGGGGAGAAAGCCAGGGCCGAGGAGCCGGAACTCGTGGAGGCGTGAGTGGAGAGGCGCGGTCCCGTCAGTCGCGGTCCGAAACAGTGGGCCGCAACCGTGCCGGGTTCGTTTCGACGCGGTCCGCGCGCATGGCGGCGAGCGCGGCGGGATCGGCGACCACCCGGGTTCGGTGAAAGCCGTCGCGGTGGATCTTGCCGCGGGCTTCGCGCTCGGTTTCGAGAAAGGGGGCCTGGGACGGCGCGAAAAACGCCGTGCGGCCGAGATTTTCGTCGATCAGATCGAGGGCCGGATCGCCGCCGGTGAGGTGGGCGACGGCGACATAACAACCCAGTTCGACCGCCCGGGCGGAGGCGCAGCGGGCGATGCGTTCGCAGCCCAGGATGGACTCCGTCGCGCTCGGCACGAGCAGGAGATCCACCGCCTGCTCGCGAAGCTGGACCGCCAGCTCCGGGATCTCGATGTCGAGGCAGACCAGAACCGCGAAGCGCCAGCCGAGGAATTCGTGAATCTTCAGGGATTCGCCGCCGGCGAACGATTTCTCCCAGGGAGTGAGACAGATTTTGTCCTGAAACGCGGCCCGGCCGCCGGAGAGCAGGATGGGGGAGCGGTTGCGGAGTCTTCGCGACTCGGGCTCGAAAAACGGCGCGGTTCCCAGCACGGCGGCTTTGCCGGAGAAATGCCTGTAGTGGCGCTCCAGCAGGGCCGGCCAGATGTCCTCCCAGAAAAGGCGGGCCGCTGTCCGGACCGGGTGCTCGCGCTTCGCCGCATCGGGAAAACGCCCGAGTCCCGCCCACAGGTATTCGGGAAACAGCACCAGATCCGCGCCGCCGGTCCACGAATCCGCCGCGCGGTCGATACAGGCGGCGGCGAAGGCCTCGGGCGAGTCCGCCGCCGCCCCGATGTCGAAGGTCCAGAGGTCGATCGTCAGGGCATGGGATTCCGGCGCGGGCATGATTGGCGGGGGTGTTGCGAAATCCGGCGGGCGGAGGACTAGTCCCAGCGTTTCAGCCAGAAGGTCAGCGTCTTCGCGGTTTCGGCGGGCTCGTCGATTTCTTTCCAGACGAAAGTGCTGTGCAAATTGGGGCGTTTTTCGTATCCCATCCGCCGCCAGAAATCGTCGAGAGGCCGATGGCCGGCGGGGCGGCGCGGGTGATCTTCCGGGCGGTCCACGGCGCAGAAGGCGGTGAATTTCAGGCCGGGAAGCGTTCGCGCGTGGGCCTCGCGCCGTTCGAAAAACGCCCGGCCCGTGCCTTGGCCGCGATAGGCGGGCAGCAGGATGGATTCGCCGAAATAGAAAACGGAGTCGAGCGGGATGCCCGCCGCCTCGAAAGGCGCGCGAAATTCCGGTCCCTCGTCGGCCAGCGGCACACAGGTGGTCGCGCCGACGATCTCGTCGCCGTCGGAGGCGAGCACGACGAGGCTGCGCGGCGAATCGAGATAGGTGCGCAGGTAGCGGCGCTCGTAGTCGAGCGTGCCGTCGTAGAGATAGGGATACTCGCGGAAGACCGCGATCCTCAGCCGCCCCAGCGCGTCAAGATGCGGCTCGAGACCGGGGCCGTGGACGTTTTCGAGGCGGAGGGACATGGCGGGCGAAACCTGTCGCGTTTTCCCGGCCCGGCAACGCGGAAATGGGCGGCCCGGCTCAGGGCGCGGGCGCGTTCCAGTCGATCTCCCAACTGTCGGTGCGGAAGGGGCTGGCGAGCAGGTCCTCGGCGTTGACGAAGTTCGGGTTTTCCGGGTTGTTCGACCACGCGTAGCGGACGGCGCGCGGCTCGGGGACATCGGGACTGCTGACGACGATGCCGTCTCCGGAAATCGCCGCCTCGGCCTCGACGAAGCGGCCGTCGGCTCCCGCCACCTGGAAATGGCGCAGCGGCTGGCCGTCGCGCGACTTCAGGCCGCCGCCCGCGTGCTTGAACTTCAGCACCGCCTTCCCGCCCTCGATGGAGACGGAGTCGTAGATGGGGCCGCTGTAAACGATGTCCTCGCCGTAGGTGGCGGCGCGCGCGAAACGGGCGAGCCGTTCGCCGACGGGTTTCTTGTTGCGCGGGTGAATGTCGCCCGGGTCGCCGACGTCGATCGTGGTGACCATGCCGGTGTTCCTGCCCTCTTGCCAGAATTTCAGCATCTGCTCGCGGATCACGGGCCAGCCCCGCGGATCGCCGCCGGCGAAGTTGGGAAGCTGGACGAGGTAAAAGGGGAAGTCGCGTCGCTCGATCCCGGGCACGCCGCCGGTCCAGTCGGCGCGCCAGTCTTCGACCAGGGCGAACATCAGATCCTTGTATTGCGGGGCGTAGGGCGGGCGCGAGTTGGCTTCACCCTGGTACCAGAGGGCGCCGCGAATCGCGCAGGGCTGGAGCGGCGCGATCATCGCGTTGTAGTGGCCGGCGGGGCGTTTCACATGGTCGGGACCCAGCGGCTCGCGCGGTGCCCGGCCCTTCACCTCCCGGCCTTCCGCTTTGGCGGCTTTGACCTCGGCTTTCCAGGCTTCAAGCGCTTTTTGGTGGCGTTCCATCGCTTGCGGATGGGCGGCGACGGTCTGTTTCCACGCCTCCCGCGTCACCGCGGCGGCGGGATCGTTGTCCAGCGTGTCGCGATTGATCCAGGAATTCGCGTTCGTGCCGCCGTTGGCGCTCTGGATCAGGCCGACGGGCACCTTGCGGGCCTCGTTGAGCGCGCGACCGAAGTAAAAGCCCGCCGCCGTGAACCGCGCCACCGTCTCGGGCGCGCAGGTCTGCCACGCGGCGTTGACCGTCGTCTGCCGCTCGTCCTTTCCGTCCACCGGCACCTTGAACAGGCGAATCTGGGCGAATTTTCCCTCGGCGGCCTCGGCGCTCATGGCGTCGGCGTCGGTGCTGCCGCCGGTGGCGAATGCCATGTTCGACTGGCCGGAGCAGACCCACACCTCGCCGACGAGCAGGTCCGAGACGGTGACCTTCGCCTCGCCGCCGGAGATCGTCAAAGTCGCGGGTTCGGCGCTTGCCTTGAGCGGATCGAGAATGGCCATCCACACGCCCCCGTCATCGGCGGTGGCCTCTTTTTTTTGACCGGCGAACTCGACGGTCACACTCGTTCCGGGATCGGCCCAGCCCCAGACGGGCACCGGCATTTCCTGTTGGAGCACCCCGTGATCGGTGAAGAGCGGATGAACCAGAAACTCGGCGCGCGCGGCGCCAGCCGAAAGGGTGAGAGCGGCGAGCGTCGCCGGCAGACGGGCGGAAAGAGAAAGGAAACGCATGACTTTGACCGGGGGAGGGAGGGGCTTGTTTCGGACAACAAAGACGCATTCTCGGGTCGAGAAAGTCAAAAAAAACACGCCCGCCGGGTCAACAGGGTTCGCTCCCGGACCCAATAGGGTTAGGTCATCGAGTCAACCCTGTCCGGTCGGCGGGACGATTATTTCAAGGCCAGCACCTTGTCCATCCGCGCGGCGATGTCGGCGAGGCGTTCGCGGTCGCCGCCGCCGACCTCGGCCGTGGCCCAGCCGTGGTAGCCGATCTTCTTCAGCGCCGCCCGGACCTGGTCCCACTCGATGGTTCCCTCGCCGATGGGGGAGCTGAAGCCCTTCCCGAGCCCCTCGGACTTGTGCTTGCGCTCGTCCCATTCCTTGATGTCGAGCTTGCCGATGCGGGGTCCGAGCAGCTCGATCCAGTGCTGGGGGACGCCCCAGCGGACATTGTTGCCGACGTCGAAATAGGAGCCGAACCACGGATTGTCGATCTCGTCGACGAAACGCACGGTGTCGAGCGCGCTGATGAGAAAGCCGGCCCAGACATTCTCGACGAGGATTTTGACCTGATGCTTCTCGGCGGCGGGCAACCCCTGGCGGATGACGGTCTGGGCTTCGTTCCAGCTTTCCATGAGCGGTCGCTTGCGGTCGTAGCGGGCGACGTAGAGGATGCTGTTGCCGCCGACGCTGGCGGCGAATTCGATCGCGCCGGCGAGGTCGGGATTCGACGAATTGATGACGCCGTGAACGGGGAGACCGGTTTTTTCGGTGGCCTTGACGAATTCGGCGGCATTTTCCTTGTCCTCGGTGCGCAGCTCGGTGCCGTCGAAGCCGAGATCCTTCACCGCCTTGAACCGGTCCTCGACGCTCAGGTCGGGAAGGTTGACGTCGCGAAACTTGATCGCCTTCTTGATGACGCCGGAGAATTCGCCGGCGGCGGAGGCCGGGGCGGAGCGTGCCAGGGTTCCGGCGCCGGCGGCGAGCAGGAGGGCTTTGGAGGAAAAATCGCGTCGATTCATTCGAAAACGCTAACACGCGGGCGGCGGGATCGTTAAGAGATTTTCTCAGGGATGCGATGCGGATTTGCGCTCGCGGCTTGCGATCCGGCCGGAAAGTGTTAGGATTGCGCGGTTTTCGAAGGAAAACCACGACCACTCCGACAATGCTTCGACCCGCCTGGGGACTTGGCGCGACTCCTTTTGGCCGACTTCGGCCGCGATCGAGAAGAGCCAAGACACCGTTTGGATTTCACTGATGCAGGCGCAACGCGAAGACAAGATATCCTTTTCCTGCCCGGCTTGCGGGGCCCAACTGAAGGTGCCGGCAAGCAAGGCCGGCACGTCCGGCCCGTGTCCGAAGTGCCGGAAGCGCATCACCGCGCCGGTCGCCTCCGACATGCCATCGGGGCCGCCGCCGCGCCGATCCGCCCCCAAACCGGCCGCCATGCCGCCGGTGGCCGAACGCAAGCTCGCGCCGCTCCAGAAACCGGCGCCCGCGGAAAAAGCCGCGTCTCCCGAGGCGCCGGACGCGCCGCCGCCGCCGCTCGATTCGATCCCGGTCTGGAAGGCGCCCGAGACCGCGCTGGAGCCGGAAGCCGCGCCACCGGCGATTCCCGATCGTTTCGAGGCGCTCGATCCGTCGCCCGCGACCGAAGCGGCTGAACCGAAATCGGAAGATCCCGGCGGATCGGCTTTCGGGAAAGAGGATCACGAGGACGACCCGGACGAGACCGCCGAGACGAATCCCTCGCGTTGGGGATCGCTCGACCTTCCAAAGTTCCGCCCATCGGAGCAGCCCGCCAAACCCATCCGGCTATTGTGGAAGGAGGACGACGAAGAAGACGAGGAGGACCGCTTTTCGAAGGAAACGGAGCCGGTCGGCATGGCGCTCGAGGCGGCTCCCGAAGCGGAGGCGGCGAATCCCGATCCGATGCCGGAGTCGGACGAAGAGGCGGTCGCGCTCGCCGAAACGAAGCCGACTCTCGAAGAGGTGCGCCCCTTCGCGCTCGGGGACCTGGCCAAAGTCGAAGCCGGGAAGCCGGATGCCGATGTCGCGCTGGACGATTTCGAATCGCTCGCGACCGATGAAAACGAGGGCGAGGCGGTCGTGACGGAGCCGGTTTCGCCTCCCGAGCCCGCGAGCGACGCGAGGCCGCCCAAATCGATCGCGATCACGATTCCCGAAGAGGCGCCGCGCCCGCGGGCGGTCGAGGCCGGTCCCGCCGAAGCTCCGAAACCGGACGACACGACCTCGGTTCCGGTGTTTCCCACCTCGCGGCTCAGCGCGGGGGCGGGCGTTCCGCGCAACAGCCGTTTTCCGTCCGCCTCTCCCATGGCGAAACACAACGCTTCGGGGGGCGGGCTTTCCCTGTCCGGCACGGCGGTGACGGCGCCTCTGGGCGATCCGACCCTGCCGGTTTCCCTGCGTCCGCCGGAAACCGTGGAGACGGATTTTTCGCCCCCGGTCCGGCCCTTCACTTTCGGAGCCGGTCCGGTGGCCGAGCCGTCGAAGGGGGACCCGGCGCCGGAGGCGGCGAAATCCGCCCCGACCGAGGCGGCGAAGACTCCGCCGGTCGAAATTTCTTCCGAGCCGGCGGCGGCGGTTCCGGCCGGGCCGAGTTTTGCCGGCGCGGTGGGGCCTCTGTTCGATCTGGAATTGGGCATTCCCACTCCCGCTCCGGCTCAGGCGGTGGAAAATCCGGCGGCCAACCCCGTTCCCGATCCGGCACAGGCGATCGTCGAGCGGCCCCGATTCCAACCCAAAGCGGAGGCGTCGAAACCCGCGCCGCCCTTCGAGGAGGAAAGGCCGTTCCCGAAGGCGGACGCCGTGGCACCGCCGACGGATTCACCGAAGCCTGAAGCGATCGATTCGCCGCCTCCCCTGGAAAACTTTGTCGAATCGCCCGTCGAACGGCCTTCGGTTCCCGGGACGGCAAAGCCGGACGCGGCCGCTCCCGTCGAGGCTTCTCCGGTGAGCGGGCGGGTTTCCAAGCCGGTGGCGACCGCGCCGACCGAGCGCCCGGCGGATTTCCCGCGCCCGGCGCCGGAGCCGGTGGCCGCCTCGTCGAGTGTCCGCGCCGCCGCGACCCAAACCGGGGTGACCCGGACCCGCGAAGCCGAACCGCTCGCGCCGAAACCGGACCAGGCCCAAACTCCAGGGCCGGAACCGGCGGCGCCTGTCGGCAGGCGGGCGAAAGTGGAACCGCCGACGCCCCGTGAACCGGCGCCCCCGGTCGCGTCTCAACCGCCTTCCCAGGAACCCGAAGCCCGAGCGCCGCGGGTCCAGGTTTCAGTCGTTAAATCGCCGACGACGCTTCCCCCGAGCGCCGCCGCGGAGACGCCGACGCCTTCCCCAGCGCCCGCGCCCGCGCCTGAAGCGCCGCGCGAGTCGCCGATGGCTTCGATCGCCAAACGCGCCGAGGCGGTGGCCGAAACTCTGAAGGCGCCCGTTTCCGCGCCAACGCCGGCGACGAAACCGCCTCGCCCGCCCGCGCCGACGCCGGCACCCGAACCCGGCGCCACGTCTGCTCCCACGGTTCGTCGGCCGGATGCGGCGCCGCCTTCACCGCCGGAGCCCGCCGCCGAGGCGCGACCGGTTTACAAGACCGCTCCCGTTTCGGTGAGACCGGCCGGATTTTTCAATCGCATGGGAGAGGGGGAAGCGCCTTCGCCAAACGCGCGGCCCAAACCGCCGACGACGAAAATCACCCTGCCACCCATGGACGAGCCGGCCGCGCCGGCCGCGATCGAGACGATGTCTCCTTCAACCGGCGCCCAGGCGCGCCCGGCGGGCGACCTCGGCGAAAGGCGTTCCGCCGGTCCGGTCCGCACACCGGTGACGATGATCCCGGAGCCGCGCTCCGATACCTCCGATCTCGCCGCGCGAAAGTCGATGTTTTCCACGCCGGTGCCGGCGGCCGAGGAGCCGGCACCCGCGCCGCCGGCCCGGTCCTCCGAAAGGAAAACTTCGGAGCGGCCCGCGCCTTCCGCCGTCGCGCCCCAATGGACGCCGCCCGCCTTCCTGGCCGACAGCGGGGACGACGAGGCGCCCTCCGCGCCCAGCCTGAGTGCCGCCGAGGCGCTGGGGCTCGATCGGCCCGCCGCGATGGCTTCCGCCTCGGAACCCGAAAAAACGCGCAAACCCAAGAAAAAGAAGGTCGCTCCGGACTACGCCGACCCGGGATTCAAAATGCTGCGGGTCGCCCTCGCGGTCGCGGCGATTCTCATCGTCGGATTGATCGTGGCGGGGGTGCTGACTTCGACCGGAATTCTCAAATCGGAGCCGGACGGGACGGCGAACGATCTCCGGGTGGCCTCGACGACTGGAAGGGGCGCCGCCGCGCCCGCCCCGGATCCGTCCGCGACGCCGGCGACCGCGACGCCGGCGACCGCGACCCCAGCTCCAGCTCCAGCTCCAGCTCTATCCGCGGACGCCCGGCCCGGACTGCCGAACGCCTTCGACGCCGCCGCGCAGGATTCCGCGAATCCCCAGCCGGGGGACACGGTGGCCGTTTCCCGGCGGCCGGGGAGCAATTCGCTGATGTTGAGCGATCAGAATTACGAGTTTTCCAACACAGACACGGTCCGGCCAGACGCTTCGTCCGCCAACGCGGCGACCACGAGCCTGGCTCCGGACTCTACCGAGACGCCGCCCCCGACTCCAACCCCGACCCCGCCGCCTGCCTCCGGATCGATCGGGAACGCCGCCGCCGCCGCCAGCGATGGATCGGCCGCGACGCCTCCCGGAGCGCCCCTCGTGGGCGCCGATCCGGCCATTTTGACCCGCGATCCCGGGCCGAGGGCCGCATCCGGTGGCGGCTCGGAATCGCCGCCGTCGTCCGGGGAACCCAAAGCGATCACCGACTCCGGCGACGTGCTGGTGCTGCCGGGGATTTCCATGATCGGACCGCCGAATCCCGACGAAACGGTCAAGCCCGCCGCCGCCGCCGGCATACAGGGCGAAATCGCTCCCGCCGATCACTCCCTCAGCGCGCTGGAGGCCCTCGGGAAAAAGCCCGGGAGTCTGGCCGGCGACTCCGATGGCGGAGCCGCCGAACCGGTGGCGCCTTCGACGTCGGCGGCCGATGCCGAACCGCCCGCGACCGGCGCTCCCGACGCGGTGGCGGCGGCCTCGCCCGGAGACGCGATGCCGGTGCCGAAGCCGGGTGCCGCCGATACGGCGGAAGCGGGCGGCGCGGGAATGGAGGAGGAGGGCGGTTACACGGTCATCGGCGGAATCGGGACGTCCGATTTCGCCGGACCGGACCCGCTCCTGATGGTCGGCGCGACGAATGCCCCCAAGCCCCCGGCCCCGGCCATGCCGACCGAGCCCGATACCCGCGAGATTTTGGAAAAACAGGCCCAGGCCGCCGTCTCGGCGGTGAGGACGGAGCCGGTGGAGACCCGGCCCGCCGTTCCGGCCCCGGGACACGGGGAGGGCGACATTCTCACCGAACCGCGCGCCGCGCTTGACGGCTTTCTCCGGGCGGGGAGCTGGGAGGAACGGCTCAAGTATATCTACGAAGGCGAAACGATCCGCTCCCGGGTCGCCAAGTATTACGCCACCCACGCCGACCGGGCTTTCACCGATTATCTGCCGGAGTTCGAGGAGATGGGCGAGGCCTCCGGCGCCGG
>JACKQC010000011.1 GCA_024233085.1 Akkermansiaceae bacterium | reverse complement strand
ACGGTGCTGGTCAACCGATTTGGTTGCCGATGATTGGTCGGAGGAAGACTTCGCGCTCATCCGAAATACTCTGAATTCTTGGTACGCGAAAATTGAAAAAAACGAATGACCAACGACTCCTCCGCCATCGTCTCCAAAGTCTGGAACTACGCCCACGTCCTCAAGAACGCGGGGGGCGGTTACGGTGACTACGTCGAGCAGATCACCTACCTGCTCTTTGGCTCCGGCCTTCGGCCTCCGGGCTGCGCCCAACCCTGCGGGTTGCCTATGTCCGCTTCGCTCCCGTTCTCAAGCTCGCCGACGAGATGACCGAGCTGGGCTTCGACAACCCAATCCCCGCCGAGTTCCAGTGGTCCGAGCTTTCCAGCCGGAGCGGCGACGACCTCGAAGTCCACTACCGCCACACCCTCGAGAACCTCGGCAAGGAGCCCGGTCTGGTCGGCATCATGTTGACTCCTTCGCTTTGCTCAGTCGGGCTCTCGCCCAGCGCTCCACGCTGTCTGTCTCGCTTCGCTCGGCTCCGCAAGGCCCAGAACAAGATCGCCAACCCCTCCGACCTCGCCCGCGTCATCAAGATGATCGCCGATGAGGATTGGTCCGACATGGACGTTGACACCTGGCGGGAACCGCGGGTGGAATGAGACGGGGGCGGGAAAGGTCTCAGAGCAGCCGGGGATCGAACGAAAAGGGCTCCGGCTTGCCGATCGTGATGCTTCCGAAATCGGGATGCGCGGGATTGAGAAGGTAGTTCGGCTCGGCCGGAATGATGATGCTGGGCAGGCACAGCACGGCCGAGCGCGCCCGTTTCACCCACTGGTCGCCGATGAGCCGGGTGGCGGGCGGCGGGGGCGCCTCGGTCCAGCCGGCGGGCAAGGCCGGCACGGCGACCGTCTCCACCAGCGCCTCGTCAAACGCGACAGGGATGGCCGCATACGGAAAGGTCACCGGCGGGTTGAGATGCACGAGGGACTCGAGCGCGGCGAGCGCCAGGCTGCCGCTGGTGTAAACGACCCGCGTCCCCGGCGAATTCCACCGGCCGCCAAAGAGCCGGGCGCCCTCGCCATCGAGGGCGGTGGCGGCGTGCGCCGCCTTCACGATGCGCCAGGCCTGTCGCATCGGATCAGGAATAGACGCCGTATTCGATGCGGCCGAGGAGATTCTCGACTTCCCGCGCGCCGATTTCGGTCTCCGCATATTCCAGAGGAATCGCGCCGCCCAGCCCGACCTGGGGAGACCGGAGCCAGCGGCGGCCGGCATCGAGCGACTCCATCGTCGCGGCGGCCTTTCCCAGCAGCCGGGCAAAGCGCAGCACCCGGTCGGACTCGCCCACATCCAGCTTCCCGGCCGTCTTTCGCCGGTGAAGCGTGGCCTTGGAGAGGCGCAGCATTCGGGTCAGCTTCTCCATCGGGAGGTCGAGGCTTTGCCGAAGATCCTCCAGTTCCTGGAACGGGAGCCCCGATTTGAGGGTCTGGATGAGCTGGGAGGGCGCATAGTTCGCCGCGGCCATCCGGCCGGAAGGGCCATGAACCGCGTGCTTGACGATGCCGCTCGCGGGGGGCTTTCGGGGGGTTGGAGCGCCCGGGCGCCGACCGGCCTTCGCGGCGCTGACGATGCCGGGTCCGGGTTTCTCGCGTGGCCTCTTCATTTGAGACCATCAATCGTCTCATTTGAAGCCGATGTCAATCCGCCGTTTCGCCGACGGCGGCCCGCCAACCCGGCGGAGCCATCGTCCCCGGAGGGGCACGCCCGGTGCGACTCGAACGCACGACCCGCGGCTTAAAGGAACGGATTGACGACCCGGACGCCGTCGTAGTCCTGGCCGTGGCTGAGATCTTCGGAATAAAGAATCCGGCATTGAAGCTCCTGAGCGGCGGCGACGATGGTGGCGTCCCAGTGTGAGAACCGGAAGCGGCGGCGCAGAACGACGGCCGCGACGATCAGCTCGTGGGTGACGGGGAGCACCGGCACCTGACCGGCCAGCTCCAGGACGGCATCGATGCCGGCTTCGGAGATGCCGAGGGCCCTTTTCTTCAGGGCATTCGCAATGAACTCCTGGAGAACCTGGGCGGAGAGGGCGAAGGGGGCGTTCACGATCAGATCCTCCGCGCGGCGCTGCTTTTCCGCATCGGCCGGGGAGGCCGAGCAGGCGTAAAGAAGGACGTTGGTGTCGAGAAACGCCTCAGCGATCATGGAGTTCTTCCCGTTTCAGGGGCGCCATGGGCTCGGTGTTGGAGGCTTTCATGGCCTTGAGGAGACGCCTGAGTTTGGCCTTCCGTTGCTTTTCGCCGGACGGCGCGGGGGACTGCGTGACGAGGCGGAGACCCTGGATCATGAGGTCTTTCAGCGTGGTGCGGCGCTCCGCCGCGAGGACCTTGGCTTTCAGAAGAATCTCGTCGGGCAGATCGATGGTGGTCTTCATGACCCATAAATATGGCAATACGGCCGAAGAATCAAGAAGGGTGACGAGCCCGTTTCCGGCGAAGCCGGCTGAGTGGGGCGCGGCAAAAACGGGTGGCGGAGGCATCATGTCGGGCGGGCGGGCCACGTCGCCAATGGAAAGTCCTGCTTCCTTCAGTGGCACGCCCGGTGCGACTCGAACGCACGACCTACGGATTAGAAGTCCGTTGCTCTATCCAGCTGAGCTACGGGCGCCTGGGCTTCGCCGCGAACGGGTCGCCGGCGAGGGGGGAAAGCGGAAGCGCCACGTTCGTTTCGATGGGGCGGCGGGGCAAGGCGGAAGTTCCCGGTTCGCACCGGCGGTTCCGCCCTTCGGGGAACTCCGGCCCGCGGGCGGGGGAGGGCCGGGCGGCACCGTTCCTTTTTGCCGGGCGGGCGGCTTTTTTCGGAAAAATAACCGCGGCACGCCTACTGTCCCGGCTTTCTCCGCCTTTGCTTTTTTTCCGTGCCCGCCGACATGTCGCCGCTGCGCCGCCAGTTTTTCCTCTCCTACGCCGTCATCGGGAGCGTGATGCCCCTGATGTCGGTCTTTTTGTGGAGGGAGGGCGGGCTCAGCTTTCGGCAGATCGGGCTGACGATGGCGCTGACGAATGTGCCGATGGTGCTGATGCCGGCGCTGATCACGTTTTTCGCCGACCGGCGGACGGATCCGCGGCGCATTCTGGCGGGGGCGTTCATGGTGAGCGGGATGGTGCTGTCGATGCTGTATGTCTCGAAGAGCCTGGCGCTGACGCTGGCGTTGTTCGTGTTTCACGGGCTGGCCTTCGTGGCGATGCTGCCGCTGCAGGACGGGTTTTACTTTTCGCTGGTGGAGCATCGGCGCCGGTCGGGCCTGGCCACGCCGCCCTACCCGCGGGTGCGGGTCTTCGGCACGGTGGGGTTCATCCTGCCGAGCGTGATTCTGTTCTTTCTCATTCGCCCCGGGGGATCGGTGAAGGTGATCCTGCCCTGCGCGGTGGCGTTTTGCCTGCTGAGCCTCGCGAACACCTTCACGCTGCCCCGGCTGCCGGCGGGGGCGGCGCGCAATGTGGGCGAACCGCTCCCGACGCTGGAGGCGCTGCGCAAGCTGGTCTCGCCCGAGGCGCGCTGGCTCTGCCTGGCGCTGGGGCTGAGCTACATCGCCATGGTGTCCTACTACACGTTCATGCCGATCTATTTCCGCGGCGTCATCGGCGTCGAGGAGCGCCACATCGGGCTCATCATCAATCTCGGCGTGCTCATCGAGATCGGGTTCACGGTCTTCATGCCGGCCATCCAGCAGCGGCTGCGGCTGAAGGGCATCATGGTCGTCGGGATGCTCGGCACGGTGCTGCGGATGGCGCTGCTGGCGGCCTGCCCGACGATCTGGACGGCGATCCTGACCCAGGTGGTGCACGGGATGGAGGTGCTGGCGCTTTTCATCGCGCCGGTCATGTTCCTGAACCGCCTGGCGGGCGACCGTTTCCGGAATTCCATCCAGGGGGTGTTCACGATGATTTTCGGCGGCCTGTTCCGCGTCGCGGGCAGCCTGTCGGCGGGCTGGATCGCGGAGCGCAGCCTGACGGGGCTGCTGGTCTGGACCTCGGCGCTGGTCTTCGCGGCGATGCTGGTGATCCTGTTCCTGTTCAAGCGCATCCCCGATCCGCGCGAGCTGGAGTCCGGCGGCGACGGGGAAGGAAACGCGGAAGGCGCCGCGGCCTGAGCGAGGCGGGCGGGAAGGGCCGGGAGCGGGGCGGTCGGAATTCTCCCACGTATTCCGTCACCTTCCTTCTTTGGGAAAAAAAAATTCGTGCCCATCCGCGCGATCCGTGGTTCACCTTTTCGCGGAGAATCCCTTCGCCGAATGAGCACACCCGACACGGAAGAAATCGAGCGCGCCCAAGCCTGGATCGGCGACGCGGTGCTGGCGCTCTGCGCGCGGCGCTGGATCCTCGCGCGCCGGGGCGCGATGGACGGCGCGCTCCAGGCCCGGATGACGTCGAACCAGTTCCTCTCCGCCTTCGGCAATCCCACGGCGGTCGAGGCGCGGATCGGCCGGATCTACGAGGCGGACGGGCTCGAGGCCGCCTTTGCCCACATCGAGGAGACGTTGTTTCCGCTCGTCGAGAAGCAGGAGAAAAACCGCGGCCGCCGCCGCTGAACCCCTCCGTCGCCGCCGTCAGGCCCGCCCTTTTTTCAGGAAAGCCTCGAAACCCCCGCGGCTCAGGGCGTAGCGGGCGCCGCAGCGGGGGCAGGACGCCTCGGCCGTCTCGTCGTCCCCGGAAAAGACCTCCGCCAGGGCCTCGCGGGAAAGCCGGGCGATGACCGGATAGATGCGGTCGAGGTCGCAGCCGCAGTCGAAGCGGAAGACGCGCGTCTCCAGCAGGCTCAGCTCCTCGGTCTCGTCGAGATGACGGACGATCTCGTCGTCGAGGGTGAGGAACCACGGCATGTCGCAGTCGGGCTGGGCGGTGATCATCACGAAATCCTCCGCGCCGTGGCGGAAATAGCGGGCCGGCCGCTGCTCGCTCATGCGGTAGTAGGTCTCCACGGCCTCGAAGATCCCCTCGTCGTCGCCGAACTCGACCGTGCTCCGCCGTTGGGGCCCGCGGTCGCCGGTGACCTGGGAGAAAAACAGGTTCCGGTCCGTCCGTTTGACGCCCTCGGTGAAGACGCGGCCGGTGAGGTTGCCGAGCGGGTTGGAGCCGGTGACGAACAGGTTCAGCCCCGGCTCGTGGAAATTGACCGTCCAGGCGGCGGTCTCGGCGCGCGGACGGGAGGCGAGGTGGAGCGTCATGGCGGCGAGGGCCTCCTTCAGCCGCTCGCAGTCGGCCTCCTCCGGCTGGAGGCGGTGCTGCATCAGGTGCAGGTAGAGGTCCATGTAAAGGGCCTCGAACTGGCCGCGCACGGCCAGCGCGTTGCGTGCCCGGACGAAATAGCAGCGGATTTCGACCGGGGTGTTTTCGGATTCCTTTTCGGGGTCGTTGAGCACGGCCGCAAGCTCGCGCCGGTCGCCGCCCGAGCCAAGGAAAAGCTGTGCAGGCCGCCAGAGTCCGATTATGCTGTCTCCCGATGCTGACGACGGAAGAAATCGCCGCCCTCATGCGGGCCAACGACACCTTTTCCGAGGTGCCCGGCGAGGCGCTCGACGAATTGGCCGCCGGCGCGACCGAGCGCTCGTGCGCCGCCGGGGAGGACATCATCCGGCAGGGCGTGCGCTGCGGGGATCTTTTCCTGGTGGTCGAGGGCGGGTTCGCGGTCTCGGTCGCGGACGGGACCGGTGGCGGGGAAAGGGAGGTGGCCCAGCTCGGGCGCGGCCGAGTCTTCGGCGAGATCGGCGTGGTCTCCGGCATCCAGGCCACGGCCTCGGTGCGCGCGACGACCGACGGCCGGCTGATCTCGATCCCCGGCAAGCATTTCCACCTCGTCATGCACCACACCCCGCGGCTGGCCGAGTCGGTGCTGCGGTCCATGGCGCGGTACCTGAAAAAGGACTGATCGCGGCACTCGGGCCGGCTTGCGTCCCCGGGAGAATCGTCGTTTAATGGCGGCCATCATGAAAACCGCCCCTCTCCTGATCGCCGCCACCCTCGCCTGCGCTTTCGCCGCCCGCGCCGCCGATCCCGTCGTCCTGTTCGACGGCTCGGGACTCGACGCGTGGAAAATGGACAAGGAAGGCGCCTGGATCGTGAAGGACGGCGAGCTGCAACCCGCCGAAAAAGGCGGCGGCGGCTACCTCTGGACCCGGGAAAAGTACGAGAACTTCGAGCTGACCGTCGAGTTCAAGATGTCGAAGGACTGCAACAGCGGCGTCTTTTTCCGCACCGATCCGAAAAACCCCGTGCAGGGCGGCTTCGAAATCCAGGTCTTCGACTCCCGCGGCAAGGAAAAGATCGACGCCCACGACTGCGGCGCGCTCTACGACGCCGTCGCGCCCAGTGTCAACGCCGCCAAGCCGCCCGGCGAATGGAACACGATGAAGATCGTCGCGAATGGCCCGAAGATCAGGGTCGAACTCAACGGCCAGACCGTGGTCGAGGCCGACATCGACCGGTGGACGACGGCCAACCAGAATCCCGACGGCACGAAGAACAAGTTCACGACCGCGCTGAAGGACCTGCCGCGCGACAACCACATCGGCCTCCAGTTTCACGGGCATCCCGTGTGGTATCGCAACATCCGCGTCACCCCGCTCTGAGCCGGCGCGCGCCGGGAGGATTCATGTCTTAACGTCCCGGAAAAACGCGGGGCTTTTCCGACCGCGGGCCGGGCGGCGGATTTTCCGCGAATTTCGCCGCCTTTCGCCTCGCTACCCAACAGGGTTGGGTCGGTGACCCGACCCTGTTGGGTCGGCGCGGCGGCGCGAAAATGGCTTCGGACGGATTCAGGGTTTGCAATCGGAGGCCGAAGCGGTCAAAAACGGATTCCCATGGATTTCGCGGGCGATATCGGGTTCCTCTTGCTGGCGGCGCCGGGCTTCTGTGCCACATTCCGCGCGCCGCGTCTTTTCCATGCTTGCCGTCGAGAGAGTCACCATCCAGTTCGGAGGCCGGACCCTGTTCCGGGATCTCTCGATCACGGTGCGCGCGCGCGACCGCCTTTCGCTCGCCGGGCCGAATGGCGCGGGCAAGTCGACGCTTCTAAAAATCATCGCGGGTCTCGAGGGGCCTGACGCGGGCCGCATCGTCAAGGCGAAGCAGGCCACGGTCGGTTACCTGCCGCAGGAGGGCGTGAGCCACTCGGGCGCGACGCTTTACGACGAGGCGGCGAAGGCCTTCGACGACGTGCTGCAACTGCAAGCCGAACTGGCCGAGGTCGAGGCCGAACTCGGACGGCTCGATCCCGCCGCCGACGCCGGGGCCTACACCGACACGCTGGAGATCATCGGCGACCTGCAACTGCGGCTCGAGCACCACGACCTGTCGCGGATGAAACCGCGGATCGAGACCGTGCTCGGCGGGCTGGGCTTTTCCCACGCGGACCTGGAGAGGCGGACGGAGGAATTCAGCGGCGGCTGGCAGATGCGCATCGCGCTGGCGAAGCTGCTGCTGGCCGAGCCGAGCGTGCTGCTGCTCGACGAGCCGACCAACCACCTCGACATCGAGACCGTGCAATGGCTCGAGCAATGGCTGCGGCAGTACGGCGGCGCCATCGTCCTCATCAGCCACGACCGCGCGCTGCTCGACACCCTGTCCAACCGCACGCTGGCCTTCGAGGGCGGGGGACGGGTGCAGCATTACGCGGGGAACTACTCCTTTTTCCTCCGGGAACGCGAGGCGCGCCGGGAGCAACTGGAGCGTGCCCACCGAAATCAGCAGCGCGAGATCGAGAAAACCGAGCAGCTCATCAACCGCTTCCGCGCCAAGGCCACCAAGGCCCGCATGGTGCAGTCGCGCATCAAGCAGCTCGAAAAGATGGAGCGCATCGAGCTGGAGACCGACGAGTCCGGGATCGGGTTCCGTTTTCCGCAGCCCGAACGCAGCGGCCACACCGTGCTGCGGCTCGAGGGCATCGGGAAACGCTACGGCGACAACGAGGTGCTGCGCGACCTGAACCTCGAGATCGACCGCGGCGACCGCATCGCCATCGTCGGCGTCAACGGCGCGGGCAAGTCGACCTTTTCCCGCCTCGTGGCCGGCACGGAACCGCCCTCGGCCGGCGCGCGGAAGCTCGGGCACAAGGTGGAGCTGGCTTACTTCTCGCAGAACCACGCCGACGAGCTGGACCCGAAAAAGACCGTGCTCGAGACCATCGAAAAAGGCGCCTCGACCGCGGCGGCGTCAATGAACCTGCGCACGCTGCTGGGGGCCTTTCTCTTTCGCGGGGACGATGTCTTCAAGTCCGTCGGCGTGCTCTCGGGCGGCGAGCGCAGCCGCCTCGCCCTGGCGCGAATGCTCATCCAGCCGGCGAATCTCCTGGTCCTCGACGAGCCGACGAACCATCTCGACATGCAGTCGCAGGAGGTGATGCAGCGCGCGCTGGCCGACTACACGGGCACCTACCTGATCGTCTCCCACAACCGCGCCTTTCTCGATCCCATCGTGACGAAGGTGCTGGAGTTCATCCCGCGCCGCCCCATGCGGGTCTATCACGGAAATGTGAGCGATTATCTCGAGAAAAAAGCGGCCGAAGCCGAAGCCAACGCGCCCGCGCCCGCCGCCAGGGCGGACGGCCCGGCCGTCGGCGCCGGCACCGGCGACGCGGCCGGAGGCCTGAATCGCAGGGAACAACGCCGGCTCGAGGCCCAGCAGCGCCAGAAACGCGCCGAAACGCTGAAGCCGCTCCAGCAAAAGCTCGCCGCCGTCGAGGCGCGGATCGCGGCCATGGAGAGCGAGAAAAACACCCTGACCGAAAAGCTGGTCGATCCCGAATTTTTCAAAAGCGCGGCGGACGAGGCGCGCGCCGCCACCGAGCGGTTCCACGCGCTGGAGGGCGAACTCGAAAGCGCCTATTCCGAGTGGAGCGCGGTGACCGAGGAGTTGGAGGGGTTCGGTAATCGGTAAGATTAGTTTTCAGTTTTCAGTTTTCGGAATTCGGAATTCGGATTTCGAGCATTGGATTTCAAAAGCGAAGCTTCTCCCCCTCCCGCGCGGTCTTCGCCGCGTAGATGTCCTGGAGAAGGCGGGTGACCGGGCCGATGGCGCCGTCTTCGCCGATGACGCGGCCGTCGACTTCGACGACGGGGCTCAGCTCGCCCATGGTGCCGGTGGTGAAGCATTCGTCGGCCGTGTGAACCTCGGCGAGGGAGACGTTGCGCTCGTCGAGGGGAACGCCATGCTCGCGGCACAGGGCGATCGTCACGCCCCGGGTGACGCCGGGCAGGCAGGCGTCCGCGGTCGGCGTGACGACGACGCCCCTTTTGACGAGGAAAAGATTCGTGGCGTTGGTCTCGGAGACGAAGCCGTGCTGGTCGAGCATGATGGCGTCGTCGACCCCGGCGAGATTGGCCTGGATTTTGGCGAGGATGTTGTTCAGCAGATTGTTGTGGTGGATTTTCGAGTCGAGAAACTGCGGGGCGTTGCGGCGGACGGCCGAGGTGATCAGGCGGATGCCCGCTTCGTTGTCGTAGACGGGCGCCTTCCACTCCGCCAGGACGATGAGGGTGCAGCCGTGCTGGTTGTTCGCCGGCGACATGCCGGAGGACACCTTTTTTCCCCGGGTCAGGGTGAGGCGGATGTGCGACTCGTCGCGCATGCCGTTGGCCTCGAGGGTCTGGAAGATCGCCGAGCGCACGAAGTCGCGCGACGGCGCATTGGCGAAGGCGAGAGCCTTGGCCGAGGCGAAAAGGCGGTCCAGATGGGCGTCGAGCATGAACACGCGGCCGCCATAGACGCGCAGCCCTTCCCACACGGCGTCGCCACCCTGCACCACGGAGTCGAAAACCGAGACGCGCGCCTCCTCGCGCGGCCACAGGCGGTCGCCGACCCAGATTTGGATCGCCTCGTTGCGCGGGTCGGGCAGCACGGGGGACGGGGTGAAACCGGGGGAAGGAGTCGAGGGCATGGCGTTTTTCGGGGGGGATAAGAGTGAAGCCGGGACGGACGCGGGCAATAAAAAGATCGGCCTCGGTGGTGTCAATGGCCGCCCGCCGTGTGGCGTCGGCTCCCGGGCCGGCGTTCCGCCCGTGGACCGGGCATCGCGGCTCCGGCGGCTTTTAACGGTCGAAATTCCCCCGAGCAGGTCCGCTTTCCCCCCCGAAATCGCGGCCCAAATTGCCCCGGAAAGGCTCCCCGACCGCGAGATTTGATCTCGCCGTCAAATTCGCGTCTATTGGGGCTCATTCGCGGTTCGATGCATACCCAATGAATTCAGACGCAATCAAAACCCAAATCCTCGACATGGGCGCCCGCGCCCGCGCGGCGGCGCACGCGCTGGCCAAGCTGGGCACGGAGGAAAAAAACCGCATCCTCCTCGCCATGGCCGACGCCCTCGAGGCCCGCGAGACCGGCCTGCTCGAAGCCAACGCCCGCGACATCGCCGCCGCCGAGGAAAACGGCCTCACCGCCGCCATGATCGACCGCCTCCGCCTCACCCCGGAGCGCATCGCCGCCATGGGCCGAGGCGTTCGCGGAGTCGCCGCGCTGCACGACCCCACCGGCGAGATTCTCCGCGAATGGACCCCGCCCAACGGCATCCGCATTCAAAAGAAACGCACCCCCATCGGCGTCATCGGCATTATCTACGAAAGCCGGCCCAACGTCACCGCCGACGCCGCCGTGCTCTGTTTCAAAACCGGAAACGCCACCATCCTCCGCGGCGGCAAGGAAGCCATCCACTCCAACCGCGCCATCGCCGCCGCCCTGCGGGAAGGCGGCGCGCCCGCCGGCCTGCCCGACGACAGCATCCAGCTCATTCCCTTCACCGACCGCGAAAGCGTCCGGCACATGGCCGAGATGGATCGTTATCTCGACCTCATCATCCCGCGCGGCGGCGCCGGGCTCATCGAGACCGTCGTGTCCCTCGCCCGCATGCCCGTCATCAAGCACTACGACGGCATCTGCCACACCTACGTCCATGCCGCCGCCGACCTCGCCATGGCCGAGGCCATCGCCCTGAACGCGAAGATTCAGAAATGCAGCGTCTGCAACGCCATGGAGACTCTGCTCATCGACCGCGCCGCGGCCGACGACTTCGCGCCCCGGATCGCCGCCGCCATGCACGCCCGCGGCGTGGCCCTGCGCGGCGACGCCGATTTCCAAAAACTCGCCGCCGGCACGCCCGTCGAGCCCGCCACCGACGCCGACTGGACCGTGGAATACCTCGATCTGATCTTGTCGGTCAAAATCGTCGACGATCTCGACGCCGCGATCGCCCACATCAATCGCTACGGCTCCCACCACAGCGACTGCATTGTCACCGCCGACCCGGAGGCCGCCGCCCGTTTCATGAACGAGATCGACTCCGCCACCGTTTTCTGGAACGCCTCGACCCGCTTCAGCGACGGCGGCGAGTTCGGTTTCGGCGCCGAGATCGGCATCAGCACCGACAAACTCCACGCCCGCGGCCCCATGGCCCTGGAGGAGCTGACCAGTTACAAGTATCTGCTTTTCGGCGAGGGCCAGGTGCGCGGTTGAACCCCGGAAACCCGGCCCCACCCAACAGGGTTGGGTCGATGACCCAACCCTGTTGGGTCGGAAGCCGCCCGGCCGGGATCGGGTCGGAACCGCGCTTCTTCCACGCGCCCCTTTGCTTGCTTCCCCGGAATCCGGCGCTACTTTCTCCGCCCTCCCGGCGATTTCCGCCGGGAGTTCCGTTTCCGGCCTTAGGGCCGCTCATTTCAGCAAACTCCGACTTCGTGAAAACCCGCACCCATCACTGCAACGAACTGCGCCCCGCGCATGCCGGCGAATCCGTCACGCTGACGGGATGGGTGAATACCAAGCGGGATCACCACGGCGTGATTTTCATCGACATCCGCGACCGCGAGGGCGTGACGCAATGCGTCTTTCGCCCGGAGGAAAGCGCCGAGGCGGCCGCCCTCAGCCACTCGCTCCGGCACGAGGACGTCATTCAGGTCACGGGCCGGGTCGAGCCGCGCCCGGAATTCGAGGGCCAGTCGACCGTCAATCCCAACATCGACACCGGCGAGATCGAGGTCGTCGCCGGCGAGCTGGCCGTCCTGAACAAGGCCGAGGTCCTGCCCTTCCAACTCGACAAGGAACTCAGCAACGAGGACCTGCGGATGAAGCACCGCTACCTCGACCTGCGCCGCCCGCGCCTGGCGCGCAACCTGCGCCTCCGCCACGCCATCGGAAAAGCCGTCCGCGACGGGCTCGACGAGGCCGGTTTCCTCGAAATCGAGACGCCCATCCTGTCGAAGTCGACGCCGGAAGGCGCCCGCGATTTCCTGGTGCCGTCGCGGCTGAGCCCGGGCAAGTTTTACGCGCTGCCGCAGGCGCCCCAGCAGTACAAGCAGATGCTCATGGTGGCCGGCATCGAAAAGTATTTCCAGATCGCCCGCTGTTTCCGCGACGAGGACCTGCGCGCCGACCGCCAGCCCGAATTCACCCAGGTGGACGTGGAGGCGAGCTTCATCACCGAGGAGGACATCTTCGCGCTGATGGAGAATCTGCTCGTCCGCGTTTTCAAGGTGGCCCGCGGAGTCGAGGTGCCGGCGCCTTTCCCGCGCCTGACGTATCGGGAGGCCATGGACCGCTACGGCAGCGACAAGCCGGAGCGCCGGATCGGCCTGGAGATCGTCGACCTGTCGGACGTGTTCGCCTCGTCGGCCTTCAAGGTTTTCGCCGGAACCATCGGTAAGGGCGGCAACGTGCGCGCCATCAACGCCAAGGGCTTCGCCTGTGTCACCACCGGCCAGGTCAAGCGCCTCGAGGAAGTGGCGCGCGAAGCCGGCGCCGGCGGGCTCGCCTACATCAAGGTCGAGGGCGGCGAATGGAAGTCGCCCATCGTGAAATTTTTCACCGACGCGGAAAAGGCCGCGCTCACCGAGCGCCTCGGCATCGAGGAGGGCGACCTCGTCCTCTTCGGCTGCGACCAGTGGCGCGTCTGCTCGGAAGTGCTGGGCCGCCTGCGCCTCGAGGTCGCGGCGATGTGCAATCTCCTCGAGGGCCGGGAGGAAGAACTCGACTTTCTCTGGGTCGTCGACTTTCCGCTGCTCGATTTCGATCCCGAGGAGGGCAAATGGAACGCCGTGCATCACCCCTTCACCCGCCCGAAGGCGGAAGACATCGCCCTGCTCGAGGACGAGTCGCGCTGGGGCGAGATCCGCGCCGTGGCCTACGACGTCGTGCTGAACGGCAACGAGATCGGCGGCGGCAGCCTGCGGATTCACGAGAGCCCGCTCCAGGCGAAAATGTTCAGCGTGCTGGGCATCGGCGAGGAGGAGCAGGCGTCGAATTTCGGCCACATCCTCAGCGCCTTCCAGTTCGGCGCGCCGCCGCACGGCGGGATCGCGCTCGGCTTCGACCGGCTCGTCATGCTGGCCTGCGGCGAGGACAGCATCCGCGAGGTCATTGCCTTCCCGAAAAACAACCGCGGCGTCGATCTCATGACCGCCAGCCCGGCCGAGGTCGATTTCAAACAGCTCCGCGAGCTGTATGTGAAGTCGACCTTCGGGGAGAAGAAGTGAACCGCTTATTGGCGCTGATCTTCGCTGATTTTTTTCCGGGGCCGAACGATCCGGAACCACGGATTGCACGGATTCGGATTGAAACAGGATCACCAACACGCATTCTGAAATTCAATCCGTGAAATCCGTGTCATCCGCGGTTCAAAAACTCGCCACTCGAAAAGCCATTCGCGTCCGTTCGCGGTTCAAAACCATCAGCGGTTCGAAATCCATCAGCGAAAATCAGCGCCGATCAGCGGTTCCCCTCCGCTCGCTTTTCCGCGGTTCGGGCTGTTTTTTCGGCCCGGTTCGGTTCATATTCCCGGCCCGACTTGTCCAGTGGAAGACCGCTACGGCCATCGCATATCCTACCTCCGTGTCTCGATCACCGACCGGTGCAACGAGCGCTGCGCGTATTGTATGCCCGTGGAGGAGCAGGAGTGGCTGCCGCGCGCGGAGGTTCTTCGCTACGAGGAAATCCTGCGCGTCATCCGCGTCGGCGCCGGGCTGGGCATCCGCAAGGTGCGCGTCACGGGCGGCGAACCGCTCACCCGGCGCGATGTGTTGTGGTTTTTCGAGCAGCTCGGCCGGATCGGAGGGCTCGATGACATCGGCATTTCGACCAATGGCACTCTTCTGGGCCGTCCCGCGACCGAGGATGGCGCCGACTCTCCGACCGTCGCCGATCGTTTGCGCCGGTCCGGCGTCCGCACCGCGAATATCTCGCTCGACACCCTCGATCGGGAAACCTACGCGCGGGCCGCGGGCCGCGATTTTCTGCCCCAGGCGCTGGCCGGGATCGAGGCGGCGAGAGCGGCCGGCTTTGACGCCGTGAAGATGAACACCGTGCTGATGCGCGGCCAAAACGAGCACGAGCTGTGGGACCTCGTCGATTTCGCCCGCGAGCGCGACCTCCTGTTGCGCTTCATCGAGCTGATGCCGGTCAGCACGACCCAGGTGCTGACCGACGAGAATTTCCTGCCCTTCGGCGAGGCGAAAAAACTGATCGAATTCAAGTTCGGCCCGCTGGAACCCCTGCCGGAGTTCCGGACCAACGGACCCGCCACCTATTACCGCGTCGCAAAGACGGGCCAGAAACTCGGGTTCATCGGCGCGATGACGAACCTCCATTTCTGCGAGACCTGCAACAAGCTGCGGCTGACATGCGAGGGAAAATTGCGCCCCTGCCTCGGCAGTCACCTCGAGTTCGACCTGCGCGCCGTGCTGCGCGATCCCGCCGCGACCGACGACGATCTGGCGCGGTTTTTCCGCGAAGTCGTCGATCGCAAGCCCGAGCAGCACGAGTTTCGAGAAAACTACCAGCCCGAGCGAAGGATGATCGCGATTGGCGGGTGAACGAACCACGAATGGACACGTATTTTCACGAAGGCTTGAAGGCCCCGCCCTCTCGAGGGTGTGAAGGGAAGGGGCGGTCGCGAACGGTGGCATGGCCATCCTGGCCATGTTTTCGGCAAGGGGACCGTTCTCCCGAAATCCCGCCGTCCAACCGCCCGTGGACCGCGGCTGTCCCATCAAATTGCGATAGGCGCGTCCCGCCAAACTGACCGTCACGTTTTTTCGCACCCCATTCTCGATCAAATGAAGAAAGATTCGTGTCGATTCGCGCCAATTCGTGGTTCCCATGCCTGATCTCACCCACATCCGCGACGACGGTTCGGCCGCGATGGTCGATGTGTCGGAGAAGCCAACCGTCCGGCGCGAGGCGACGGCGCGCGGGTTCGTCGCGCTCGCGGCGGAAACCGTGGCCGCCATCGCCGAGGGAGGCGTGCCCAAGGGCGATGTGCTCGCCGTCGCCCGGATCGCGGGCATCCAGGCGGCCAAGAGGACCGCCGAACTGATTCCGCTGTGCCATCAACTCCCCCTCACCAAGGTGGCGGTCGATTTCGAGAACCGGTCCGACGGCATCGAAATCACCGCCATTGTCAAAACCGACGCCAGGACCGGAGTCGAAATGGAGGCGCTGACCGCCGTCAGCCTCGCCGCGCTGACGATCTACGACATGTGCAAAGCCATCGACAAATCGATGCGCATCGGCGACATCGTCCTCGTCGAAAAAACGAAGGCGAATCCCGGGACATCGGTTTTGACATGATTCACAGGATTTTCGAAAAGAATTTCCCAAAATATGGAGCATGTCGCCGGTCGATCGGCGATAGCCGGGCAACCAAAGAAAAAATCCAACCTTAATCCTGTTAATCCTGTCAAAGAAAATGAGCCAAAAACCCGAAGCCAACCCCGTCGTCACCGCCGCCGACAGCCTGCCGCGCCAGGTCGTGGCCGCCGGGACCGGCACCACGATGCAGGTGCTCATCGGGTCCGAACAGGCGCCGAATTTCGCGATGCGCCGCTTTACCATGGAACCGGGCGGCGGCATGCCTCTCCACACGAACCAAGTCGAGCACGAGCAATTCGTCCTCCGCGGCCGCGCCCGGGTCCGGATCGGCGGGGAAACGCATGAGGTGAAGGCCGGCGACGTCGTTTTCATTCCCGCCGGCGTGCCGCACGATTACGTGGCCGGCGACGAGGAACCCTTCGAATTTCTCTGTCTCGTGCCCAATGGACCGGACCGGATCGAGATTCTCGATGCCGGGTGCTGAAGGGAAACCGCGAAGGGCCGCGATTTTTTTTGAAACCCGATCAAGCGTTCGAATCTTGTGAATCTTGTCTAAAAAATGATTTCGGTAGGCATCATCACCGTGTCGGACCGCGCCTCCGCGGGCGAGTATGAGGACCATGGCGGCCCGGCTGTTCGCGCGGCCTGCGAGGAGCGCGGCTGGGACGTCCAGGCCGAGGCCATCGTGCCCGACGACCTCGCGCGCATTCAGACGACCCTCCGGGCGTTTTCCGCGCAGGGCTGCGGACTCGTTCTCACCACCGGCGGCACCGGCATCGCCGAGCGGGACGTGACCCCGGAGGCGATCCGCGGCGTCATGCGCGTGGAAATACCCGGCTTCGGCGAGACCATGAGAATGCGATCGCTCGAGATCACGCCCAACGCCATCCTCTCGCGCGGACTCGCCGCCGTGGTGGACAGCTCGCTGGTCATCGCCCTGCCCGGCAAACCCAGCGGCGCGGTCGAGTGCCTCGGCTTCGTCGAAGGCGCCATCCCGCACGCGGTCAAACTCGCGCGGAAGGAGCCGACCTCGTGCTGAAGATGACGCGGACCGCGGCGATTTCCCTCGTCATGACGATGGCGGCCACCGTTTCGGGACAGGAGCCTTCGCCGCCCGACATCGCGACGGTGGAGCCCGATCTGGTCCTTCCCGAGATTGAAATCGACGCCGCCCCCGCGCCCGGGAAGCGCGTCTTCTGGCGTCCGCCCGGCGATCCCGCGGAGGTGCCGCCCCTGGTGCTCTATCTGCCCGTCGATTGGTCGCCCGGGAAGAAATTTCCCGTGCTCTGCGAGTACGCGGGCAACGGCAATTTCAAAAACGCCATCGGCGACATCAGCACCGGCCGCCCCGAGGGCAGCAAGCTCGGCTACGGGCTTTCGGGCGGGAAAGGCTGCATCTGGGCCTGCCTGCCTTTCCTGAACGACGCCGGCGACGCCCTCGCGATCACCTGGTGGGGCAGCCCGCCGACCCATCGCCCCGACGCCACCGTCGCCCATGCGAAACGCGCCGTTCCCGCCGTCTGCGCGGCTTTTTCCGGCGATCCCGACCGCGTGATCCTGTGCGGTTTTTCGCGCGGAGCCATCGCCTGCAACGCCATCGGACTGCACGACGAGGAGATCGCGAAACGGTGGCGCGGCTTTTTCTGTTACAGCCACTACGACGGCGCGCGGGAGGGATGGCCCTTCGCCGGGGCGGATCGCGCGTCGGCGCTCGTCCGGCTTCGCCGCTTGGGCAACCGGCCTCAGTTTCTCTGTCAGGAGGGCGTCCGGAGCGCCGGCGTCGGCCTCGACGCGACCCGGAAATACCTCGCGGAGACCGGACTGACGGGCGACTTCACCTTCGTTTCGACCGGTTTTCGCAACCACAACGACGCGTGGCTTCTGCGACCGTCTCCGGCCCGCGCCGCCGCCCGCGAATGGCTCGCCCGCGTGATTTCCCAGTAAACAGGGTTGGATCGCGCACCCAACCCTGTTCGACGGGGTTGAAAAATTTCTCCGCGCCGGGAAAAAGAATGATTGCCTCCGCGGGCCCGGTTTCATCAACTTCGCTCCCGCCAACGCCTTTCCCATGTTCGCGTTCGTTCTCGCCATCTTTCTCAGCGCCTTCCTGCTGTTTCAGGTCCAGCTCATCGTGGCCCGCTACATCCTCCCGTGGTTCGGCGGCAGCCCGGCGGTCTGGGCGACCTGCATGCTGTTTTTCCAGGCGGGACTGCTGGCCGGATACGCCTACGCCCACGGGTTGGCGACCTGGTTCCGGGGCCGCCCGCGCCTCCAGGCCGGCATCCACCTGGCGGTGCTCGCCCTTTCGTTGCTGTGCCTGCCGATCACACCGCCGGAGTCGCTGAAGCCGACCGGCGCCGAAATCTCCCCCGTCCTCGGCATTGTCCGCCTGCTGGCGGTGACGGTGGGCCTGCCCTACGTGGCGATCTCGGCCTCGGGACCGCTGCTGCAACACTGGTTCGGCGCCGTCGCGACGGGCCGCTCGCCCTACCGGCTCTATGCGGTGTCCAATTTCGGTTCGCTGCTCGGCCTGCTGACCTACCCGGTTCTGATCGAGCCGTTTTTCCGGCTGGGCACGCAGACCGGGCTGTGGTCGATCGGGTACGGCGTCTACGGCCTGCTCGCGGCGGTGTGCGCCCGGGCCTTCCTGAAAAGCTCGCCCGCCTCGCCCGCGTCGGCCGTCCCCGAGGCCGGGGATAACGTCCCCGCGCCCGCCGCCGACCGCGTGCTGTGGGTGGCGCTGTCGGCCTGCGGATCGCTGCTGCTGCTCGCCACGACGAATCGCATCTGCCAGGATGTGGCCGTGGTGCCCTTCCTCTGGGCCCTGCCGCTGAGTCTCTATCTCGTCACCTTTATCGTCGCCTTTGACGGTCCTCGGTGGTATTGGCGGCCGTTCTGGATTGCCTTCGCGGCGGTTTCCATCGGCGCCGCCGTGTGGCTGATGAACCAGGACTTCGGCGAGGGCGAAACCCACGTCACCATCCAGATCGCCATCTACGCCGCGGCGATGTTTTCCGCGTGCATGGTCTGCCACGGGGAAATGACGCGCCTCAAGCCGCATCCCCGTTACCTCACCGGCTTCTACCTCGCGGTGGCGTTCGGCGGGGTGCTGGGCGGCGCCTTCGTCAGTCTCGCCGCGCCCCGGATTTTCTCGGGATACTGGGAACTCCACGCCGGCCTCGTCGCCTTCGCGCTCCTGGCCGGCGCCTGCCTCTGGCGCGGCGGGCGCCGTTCGGAGATCGGCGTTTCGCCCCGGCTGCGCGCCGGCGGCGCCGTCGCGTGGATCGGGGCGACGGGGGCGATGATGTTTTCCCTCCACGCCCACTACACCGAGGTTCGCGACGGGGCGATCCAGATGGTGCGCAATTTCTACGGCGTGCTTGGCGTGTACGAGGGATACGTCGACACGGAGGATCACTACCGCGCCCTGTTCCACGGCCGCATCAGCCACGGCCGGCAATATCTCGACGAGCAGTTTCGTTATTGGCCCTACACCTATTACGGCGAAAACAGCGGTCCCGGCGTTTTCTTTCGAAACTGTCCCGGCCGCGGGGGCGGCGAGAGCCCGCGTCCTTTGCGCTACGGCGTCGTCGGACTGGGCATCGGCACCCTGGCGGCCTACGCGCACGCCGGCGACGAGGTGCGCTTCTACGAGATCAATCCCCAGGTGGAGGAACTGGCGCGCTCCCGGTTCACCTACCTCGACGACTGTGATGGCACGCCCGTCGTGGTGCTCGGCGACGCGCGCATCACCCTCCAGCGCGAAGCCGCCGGCGGGGAGGAGGGCCGGTTCGACGCCATCTTCGTCGACGCCTTCAGCGGCGATTCGATTCCGATGCACCTGCTCACGCTGGAGGCCTTCGAGTTGTATTTCCGTCACCTGCGCCCGGACGGCGCGCTGCTGGTCCACATTTCGAACCTGCATCTCGATCTCAGCGACCCCGTCCGAACCCTGGCCCGCGAACTGGGCAGGGAAGCCGTGCAGATCGACAATTACCCGGACAACAACGACGAAAACGCCTCGCGCTGGGTTCTCGTCACGAAAAACCGCGCCCTGATCGACGCCGCCGAGGCCGAGGGCGCCCTCACCCCGTGGGAGACCGAATCGCCCCGCGAGATGCGCTGGACCGACGACTACTCCAACCTGCTCCAGGCCATCGCGTGGGATTGATCGACTGCGATTCCCCCGCCGTGGCGGCCGAATTCAGGCGCCCCCGTTCAGCACCTCCTCCAGCATCACCTCGCGCCCGAGTTCGAGGGAGCGCTTGCCGGCTTCGAGCGCGGCGATGAGTTCCACCTCCTCCTCGACCGGAACGCTCTCCTTGCCGGTGTCGAGCAGGTCGAGAAAGGCCTCCAGCAGGTGGGAATACAGGTTCGTCAGGTCCGGCTGGAGACTGCGCCAGCCTTTTTCGCCGTAGAGATTGATCTGGTAACCGGCGCGCATCCACTGTTTCTCCGCCACGAGCAGCATCACGTCGCGGTGGTTTTCGAAACGCAGCCGCACCAGGTTCGCGCCCGGCTGCCCGACGTTCATCGCGCTCACCGCGCCTCGGCCGAGGACGGCGTAGATCATCGAAAGCGCGTGGATACCGTAATAGACCAGCTCGTTGCCGCAGGCGGCGCTCGCCAGATAGACATTGCCCAGCTTCGGAAGCTCCTCCTCGCGGAGCTTCACGATATCGGGGACGAAGCGCAGGCTGCTCGCCGACATGAAGGGCGTGCCCGTTTCGCGCACGAGCTTCGCGACGGCCCGCGCCTCCCGGGCGGTCATGGCGAGCGGCTTGTCGCAAAAAACCGGCACGCCCTTTTTCAAGGCGTGCGTCGCGTATTTCCACTGCGCGCCGCTGCCGTCGTCGATGATGAGCACCGCGTCGACGCCCTCGCAGGCGGCCTCGGGCGAAGCCGCGACTTCCCCGACGCCGCAGACATCGGCGAGCTTCTTCGCCGCGGCGGGATCGGGATCCCAAAGCTTCACGACGCGGCCGCCGTCGAGTTTTCGGCCGGACCGGACGAAGGTGCCCTCGATCGTCTTCGCCTTTTCCTCGTCCCAGCCGTTAAAAGTCGTGGTGAAGGCGGTGCCATGATGCGAGCCCGGCGTGCGGGGCGCGCCCATGTATCCATAGGTGGCGGCGGAAATGACGGCGAGTCGGCGCATGGCGAATGAGTTTTCAGCGTTCGGTTATCAGTTTTCAGCGGGAAAACCAAACAGGGTTGGGTCGGTGACCATACCCTGTTGAGTCGCCATTGAGAGCGTCCGCGATGGCGGGATGGCATTTTGCGGCGCGATGGCGGGATCGACTTCGAGGCTCCGAATCGGAGATGCTTCGCGGATGAGAGCGATTTTCGTATTTGGCTTGCTGTGGGTCGGAACTTTTTCCCTCCGCGAATTGGCGACGGCTTCGGAAAGGGAACCGGCGAACGCCGAGCGCGTCGTCGCCGTCGAAAACGTCTGCGCCTGGCCGAACCTGACGCTGATGCCGGACGGCACGGTGATCGCGGTCTTTTTCAATCAACCGGCCCACGGCACGCGGGAGGGGGACATCGATTGTTACGCCAGCCGCGACGGGCTGGTGTGGGAAAAGCGCTCGACGGTCACGGCTCACGATCCCCGCACGGTGCGGATGAACCACGCCGCCGGCCTCGCGAGGAACGGGGATCTCGTCGTGCTGTGCTCGGGATGGACGGATGTGAAACAGGACGAGCGGCCCAAGCAGGCGCCTTTTCGGGACAATATTCTGAGAAGCTGGGTGTCGCGGTCGAAGGACGGCGGCCGGACCTGGGAGAAGCGCGACGCCTTTCCGGCCGCCGAGGGCGATTGGTCGGAGCACATTCCCTTTGGCGACATCTGGGCGGGCGAGGACGGCGCCCTGCACACGTCGTGTTACCAGGGCGAATTCGTCGATCCGTCGAAGTCGACGAAGACGAAGGGCTGGCGCTCCTGGCATTTCCAAAGCGACGACGACGGCTCGACCTGGCGCGCGGTTTCCATCATCGGACCGAAACACAACGAGACGGACATCTTTCCGCTCGGCGGCGACAAGTGGCTCGCGGCGGCGCGGATCGACGCGATGGAACTTTTCCGCAGCGACGACAACGGCGCGACGTGGACGGGGCCGGAACGCGTCACCGAAAAGAACGAAATCAACGGCCAGCTCGCGAAATTGAAGGACGGGCGCCTGCTGTTGAGCTATGGCGTCCGGGTCGACGGCCGCCGCGGCGTGCTCGCGAAGCTCAGCGACGACGACGGTCGGACCTGGGGCGAGCCCTTGCGAATCGCGGCGGTGACGGACGGGGCCGATTGCGGCTATCCGTCGAGCGTGCAGTTGCCGAATGGAAAAATCGTGACGGCCTGGTACGCGAACCGGACGCCGGACCACGAGGGCTATCACCTCGGCGTCACGGTGTGGGACGCGCCGGCGAAATGAAGGCCGGGCGACCGTTCTGGCTTAGCCATCCGGGTCGTCAATGAGCGCCCGCAGGCGATCGCGAAGCGAAGGCGGAACCCGGTCGAGCCAGGTCTCGTCGATCTGGCCGATTTCAAGCATGTCGCGGAGGTGGACGCGGTCTTTATCGCGGTAGGAGGTCAGTTTCATCGTCACCAGCGCCGCAAGATCGATGAGGCGGAATTCCGCGTTGCCGGGATCGACTTGAGCGACGTCAGGCGAGGGCTCGAGGGCGTCGGCGCCGATTTTTTCGCCGGCGAAGATGAGGTGGACCGCATCGCGCGCCTTGGCTCCGGGGCCGTCGAGGAACATTTCGATGCTTCCGTTTCCACCGAGAATGGAGGCCGTGCGGTGAAGAAAGCCGGCGTTTTCCATCGCCGACTCGATGGCTTTCATGTCCGCCCGGCGGACCAGCAGATCGACGTCGCGGGTGGCGCGGACGACGGAGTCATCGACCCGCGAAACCCAGGCGGCCACCGCATTTCCCCCGATGACCGCATAGTCGACGCCGGCGGCGTCCAGCGCCGCGGCGGCGCGGCGAAGACGGTCTTTGACTTTTTCGATGCCCTGGCTCATTCGATCCCAGGAAACGGGACCGAGCACGGCGCCGGCGCCCGCGGGTTTCATGGGCGGAAGGTAACATGTTTTCGCGGGCTCCGCCAATCCGGCGCCGGCGGGATGGCTTCGCCGCGGTCACACGGCGATGTTGCTTGGAGACACGTCGGTCTGGAGAATTCCGAGGCTTTCCAGCTCGCGCACCGCGGCCAGGACTTCGGGCCAGTCGTCGGCGCCAAACTGCGCCTCCTTTTCCGCGTGCCAGGCCTCGTCAAAGGGCGGAAACCAGGGGGGCAACTCGTCGAGGTAGGCGCTGGCGAAATCGAGACAAAAAGGGCGCTGGACGAGGGTCATGAGGATGATCGATCGATCGGGATCGTGGCGCAGGAGTGCGGGAACTTGAAATTTTCCGATTCGCGAAATCGAAAGTTGCCCGAGCCTTTGAAAGACCGCCAATTCGCGCTCGAATGGGGCGTCGTCGTCGAAAATCTTCAGCGCGACGGGGGCGGGAAAGCCGGGGGAATTTACCGAGAAGACTTTGCCATGAATTCCGAAACCGAGTTGCCGATCGAATTTCAAGCTGTTAACGTGAAGGAAATCTGCAAGTCTTCGATCATCCATGGCCGGTCATACTTCCATCGTCACAATGCAGTTGCTTTCATTCGGAAAGCTACATGAGGTTGCCCAATCGGGAGGCGACTTTTTGATTCTGAACGAGCCCGCCGCGATCGCAAAGGGGACCGCCAAGTTTTTCGTTTCCATTGATGGTGATCGCAAGGTTTTTCCATTGAGGGTCACCGAATTCGTGGACGGGATCAAGGTCCCCGTTGCCCAGGCCCAAGAGTCGACGATCCCGGTGCAGCACGCGGCCGCGGCAGCCGAATAAGCGGTTTCGACCCGCGCCGAACGCGAGGCCGCTCACTCGTTCCCCACGCACCACAGCGCCTCGTGGGTGCGGAGAAAAATCTCGCCGTCGGAAATGGCGGGCGACGCGTTGGTCTGCTCGCCGAGTTCGCTCCGGGCGAGCACCTCGAACTTCCCCGGGTTCGCCCGGAACACGACGGTGTCACCGGCCTGGCTGAGGGTGTAGATGCGGTCGCCCGCGCGCGCGAAGGAGCCCCATGATTTCCCGGCGCCGGGGAGGCGTTCCTTCCACACTGTCTCGCCCGTCCGGATGTCGTCGCAATACACGACGCCGCCGGAATCGTGGTAGTAGGAGTACCCGCCCTTCACGACGCCGGTGCCGATGCCGCCGTTGTGGCGGACGAGGCGCCAGAGCCGGTGAGTTTCGGTGACATCGCCGTTGCCGCCGGTCTTCACCGCGATGGAATTGCCGTAATAACCGCCCATCGCGACCACGATGCCGTCCTCGTAAACCGGCGACGCGTAAACCAAGGGGTTCAGCCCGCCGCAGGTCCAGAGTTCCTCGCCGGACGCCGGGTCGAAGGCCTTCACTTCCATCGGAAAACTCATGATGAGTTCGTCGCGCGCGCCGGTGTTCACAACGATGGGCGTGCTCCAACTGCCGATGACCCCCTCGCCGTCGCGCCCCTGAAAGCCGTCGGTGCGTTTCTCCGGTTTCCAGACCGGTTCCTTCCATTCCCAAACGGTCTTGCCGGTTTGTTTGTCCAATCCGTAGAGCACGGCGTTTTTCGCCGGGCCGTGGTAATGGATGACGAGGTCGCCGTGGAGCACGGGCGAGGTCGAGTTTCCCCACGTGTGGACGAGCGGGCCGAAATCCCGCCGCCAAAGTTCTCTCCCCTCGAAATCGCAGGCCGCCACCCCGGCGGAGCCGTGGGAGGCGACGACGATCTTTCCGTCCGTGACGGGCGAAGCCGAGCAGTAGGGGTTCGCCTTGTGGGTGGGTTCATCCTTTTCGTGGACGATTCCGGTTTTCCAAACCAGCGAGCCGTCTTTGCGGTCGAAACACAACAGGCCGCGCCATTTTTCCGGAGTGACGGCCTGGGTGACGAAAACGCGATCGCCAAAGACGACGGGCGTCGAATTTCCCGCCTCGGGCAGGGCGACACGCCAGCGAATGTTTTTGTCCTTCCCCCAATCGAGGGGCAGGTCGGTTTCGCGGGTTTCGCCGGTGCCGGACGCTCCGCCGCGCCAGGCCGGCCAGGAATCGGCGGAGGCCGAATTCGCGAACGAAAGGAACGAAGCAAGAACGAGCGGGATGAAGGGGCGTTTCATAATGGGCGGTTCCGGAAAAATATCGCGTTCGGCGGGAACGGGCGAGGCGAACCGGCTCACGGGGTCGCGCTATCGCCGGGACGCGTGAATCCGTTGAATCCGCTCGCTCGCCGCTCGATCCTTTCCCGCCCCCCTCCGCGAGCCATTCCGTGACGATGTTTCGATTCTTTCCACTGTTTTTGTTCCTGGCCACGATCTTCGACGGGGCGGCTCTGGCGACCGGGCGACCCAACATCGTGCTCATCGTGGCGGATGACCTGGGTTATGGCGATCTCGGCTGTTATGGAAGCGCCGTCAACCGGACGCCGCACATCGACGCGCTGGCGGCGGCGGGCGTGCGATTCACCGACTTCCACTCCGCCGGGCCGATGTGCACGCCGACCCGGGCGGCGCTGCTGACTGGGCGCTACCAACAGCGGTTCGGGCCGCAATTCGACGGAGCGCTCTCGGGTGAGACCGGGCGCGACGAGGGCCTGCCGCACGCCGCCGTCACGTTGGCCGAGGTGTTGCGTCAACGCGGCCATGCCACCGCGTGCTTCGGAAAGTGGCATCTCGGTTATCATCCGCCCTGGTTGCCGCCGGATCAGGGGTTCGACGAATTCCGCGGCCTCGCCTCGGGGGACGGCGATCACCACACCCACATCGATCGAGGCGGCCGCGAAGATTGGTGGCGGGAAAACCGAATCGAAATGGACACCGGCTACACCACGGATTTGTTGACCGACTACGGCATCGAATTCATGAAGCGATGCCGGGCGGGAAACCGGCCTTTTTTTCTCTACCTGCCACACCTCGCCATCCACTTTCCTTGGCAGGGTCCGAACGACCCGCCGCACCGGCAAAAGGGAACGGATTACGCCGAAGACAAGTGGGGCGTCATTCCGGATCCGGAAAATGTCGCGCCGCATGTGAAGGCGATGGTCGAGGCCCTCGACGCCGGCGTCGGCCGGATCCTCGCGACCCTGAAAAACGAGGGGCTTTCGGAAAACACGCTCGTTATTTTCACGTCCGACAACGGCGGTTACGTCTCCTACGGGAAAAATTTTCGCCGAATCTCCAGCAACGGTCCTTTTCGAGGGCAGAAGGCCGAGATTTACGAGGGCGGCCACCGGGTGCCGACGATTATCGCGTGGCCCGGCCGGATCGCGCCGGCGGTGACGGACGCGCTCGGCCATTCGACCGATTTCTTTCCGACCGTGGCCGCCTTCGCCGGGATCGCGACGAACGACCTCGCTCTCGACGGCGTCGATCTCGGCCCGCTTTTGCTTCGGAGCGAGGCGCTACCCGAGCGGACGCTTTTCTGGCGCATGAAATCGCTGCGAGCGGTCCGCCGGGGACCGTGGAAGCTCTGCGGACTCGGAAAAAAGACCGAGCTGTATCACCTCGGCGACGATCCGGGCGAAAGCCGGGACCTGGCGACCGAGAGGCCCGGGACGGTGGCGGACCTCGAGTCCGCGTGGTCCGCCTGGAACGGGGACGTCAATCGGTCGGCCAAGGTTCTTTCGCCGAGCGTTCCGCCGCCGCGCTGAGGATGGCCACGACGTCTTCGTCGAGGAGAAAGCCGTCGCGTTTCAGGGCGAGGGCGGCGTCGGTCAGGCGGGCGAGGTAGTCGGCGCGGGTCGGGTAGCGTTCCCGGATCGCCTCCCGCGGGTCCCCGGTCTGGCTTCGTTCCTCGGCCGTCGCCGCGAAGGGGAGAAACATTCCCTCCAGGCCACCGAGCGCGCCGTCGGCGCCGAGATCTTTCGCGCGGAGATTCCAGCCCGTGTAGGTGCCGAGCGGCACGGCGACCTCGGGGAGGCGGATGCCGGCGATCTCGTTGCCATCGGCATCGACGGCGGGGACGAGGGCACGGAAGGGTTCGCTCACCTTGGGCGGAAGGATGTCGGGGATGCCCTCGCTCAAAAAGCGGGGACCGAAATCGAGCCGGCGCGGCACGTAATGCTTTTCCGGCAAATCGACGCCGGGAATCTTCGGGAATTGCCCACGAAACGCGATCGGATCGATCAGCGTGCCGTCGTCGATTCGCGGATAGCGGCTGGGCGGGGGAGGGGTGTCGTCGGAAACCCAGCGGTCGAGATTGACGAGCATGGCGCGGAGAATGGGGCCGCGGTCGTCGAGGTTGTTGCGCGGTTGCCGGCAGTTGCCGGGCGTGTTCTCCCCGCCGCCGAGATGCTGGGCGCCGGCGACGAGGTAGAGTCGGACGTCTTTGGGCAGGTCGAGATCGGTGTTGCCGGCGACATCGGTGTGCAACAGCGACGCCGCGCGGTTCCAATACTCGGTCGAGGTCTGGGTGAAAATGATTTTCGGCGCATGACCCGAGGCGCGCGCCCGGGCCAGGGTGTCGCCCGTTTCGCCCGTCACCGGATCGGTCTGGGGCAGCGGCGCGAGGGGGAAAAACTCCGAGCCGGACAGGTTTCCTTCATGCTGGGTGCCGTATTCGGTCGTCATCCGAAAACGAAAGTTGAACATGCCCTTGCCCGCGCCGGCGACATGGATCAGCGCGCCGTCGAAGACCGCGCGACCCGCCTCGTCGGTGTTCAGGCCATCGTGGAGAAAGTGGTGGATGAGCCGGCCCGACTGCGAGATGCCGAACACAATGGTCTTGTCGATCGCTCCGGCGAGCGGATTCGGCGCGCCCCCCGATTCTTTCTCGCCATTTCGGAAAAACGACACGCAGTCCCGCATCGCCGCCATCCCGAGGCCGGTGACGCGGGGTTCTTTCGCCGTGTAAACGAGATCGTAAAGCCAGCCCGGACGAAATCCGGCCTTCACATAGAGCGAGGTCGGGTCGGGAACCAGCGCCTCGTTTTCCCAACGGCCGAAGGCCCAGTCCGTCGGCGGAATCGCCGTCGCGGGCTCGTCCCGGCTCGGTCGCATGGTCAGGGTGGCTTTCGCCGGATCGGAATCGGCGGGCGGAAAGGCGGCCGACACGCCCCACGGACTCCACGAAAACGCGCGGCTGAAAACTTTCTCCGCGGTGCAGAATTCGAGATGCGCGGGACCGGAGATCGTTCCTCCGTTCTCGCCGATCGCGATGGGCAACCCCGTGAGCAGGCGATGGGTGCCGTCGTCGACCACCTCGCCGTTCCAGCCGCACCACAGGACGGCATAACCGAGCCGCATCAGAAATCCGTCGCCCGCGTGCGCCGCTGTCGAGGGGGCGTTGGTCCGTTCCGCGCCGCGGTTGAAGGTCCACAGGGCGAGCATGTTGCCGCGGTTGTTGACATCGTGGAGCAGGCGGCCGTTTCCCTTTCGCGGGTCGGCGGGCGCGAGCAGGAAGAAATCCGTCCAGCATTCCACCCGGCCGCGTGCGTTGCGCGGGGCGCGTTTCAGATCGTGAATCGTCGCGTTGGCGGGTGCGTCGGGATCGACCTCGACGAACAGACGGCCGCGGAGCCGTTCGTAGGCGCCCGCCGCGCCAAAAACGCGGCCATCCGCGAAGGGAGCCCGCTCCAGAATCTCGGCCCGGACAACTTCGGCGCGCAGCGCCGAGGGCCCGAAACCGTGGGCGGCGAGAAGAACGAGAAGAACGAGAAGGACGTATCGTGGGGGGCGGTTCATGACTGACCGCCATCTATAGCGAGTTTGGCGACGCCGGTCCACCCCGGCGGGGAATTGCGGTCTCAAAAGACGGCGCGCCAATCCTCGAGGACGGGGCGGCATTTCTTCGACCCCACCGCGCTGACGACCAGGTTGTCCGGCCGAAAAAGGCGCCCGGCGATCGCGCGCACCGCCGGCGGGGTGACGGCTTCGATTCGGGCGTGGACGATTTCGGGATCGAGCACCTCGTCATGGGCGAGCAGCGTTTCGCCGGCCCACATCATTTCGGAGACCGTGTTTTCCAAAGCGATGCGGCTTTGTCCGATCAGATAAGCCTTCGCCTCCTCGAGTTCCGCCCCGGCGGGCGGCCTTTCGCGAAAATCCCCGAGGATGCGGCCGACCGACGCCAGCGTGGCGGGCAGGTTCTCCGGGGCGAGCGCCACATAGAGATGGAGAAATCCCGCGTCGTCGAAGGTCATGGTGTCGCTCTGCACCTCGTAGCAGATGCCCTCGCGCTCGCGAAGTTCCTGGAAGAGGCGTGAACTCATGTTCTCGCCCAGCAACACATTGAGCAGCTTTTCGGCGTATCGCTCCGGGTCGTGCCGATGACAGCCGTGAAAACCGATGTCGAGATGAACCTGCTCGACATCCTCGCGCGCCTCGAAGGCGAAGCCCGGTCGCGGCGACGGCGCGGGCTCGGCCACCATCGGCGCGCCGGCGGGAAAGTCGGCGAACTCGCGCTCGATGAGGCGCACCACCGCGTCGTGGGTGACGCGGCCGGCCACCGACACCACCGTCTGACTGCCCTGATAGGCCGCCCGGTGAAAGCGCCGGACGACGCTCTCGTCGAGCCGCCGGAGGCTTTCCGGGGTGCCCGTGATGGGCCGGCCGAGCGGATGGTCCGGCCACGCGGCGGCGCTGGTGAGATCCTCCAACTGCTGCGCCGGCAGGTCGCGCCCCATTGCGATTTCCTCCCGAATGACACCCCGCTCGTTATCGATGTCGCCGGGATCGAAACGCGGGTGCTGGAAAAAATCGGCGATCGTTTCGAGCATGGGCTCGAGCTTTTCCGCCGGACCGCGGGCGTGGTAACAGGTTTGTTCCTCCGAAGTGAAGGCGTCCAGTGTCGCGCCGAGCCGCTCGATTTCGCGGGAAATCGTCTCCGCCGAGCGTCGGGCGGTTCCCTTGAAAAGCAGGTGCTCGATGAAATGGGCGACCCCGTTCTCCTCGTCCCGCTCGTGGCGGCTCCCGGTGCCGGTCCAGAATCCCACCGCGGCGCTCTGCATGTGCGGCATCTCGACGGTGGCGACGCGAACGCCGTTTCCGAGCCGGGTGGTATGGGTCTGCGAGGTCATGTCGGGGCGGTCCCGCGTCGGGCGGCGCCGCGAAATAGGCACCGGAATCCGCGTTTTGGAAACGCCGAATTCTCGCGGATCGGCGCTTTCGCCGGTCCACGCTACTCTTCCCCGAGCCGGGCCTTCACCTCGTCGACGCTGAGCCCCGCCACCGGCAGATCGAAGCCGAGCGTGTCGCCGTTCGGCCGGAAACCGCCGCCATCCACGTCGACATAGATCGGGTTGTTGTAGGCGATGGGCCGGATCGACGCCTGCGCGCTGCCGCCGAAGCCCTTCGCCAGCGAAAAATTCTCGCCGATCGCCACGACGATCACGTGGGCGTCCTGGCTGAGATTTAAGGTCAGGGTTTGGTCGAATTTCACCACGCCGTCGGCGAACAGGTCGGGATTCTTCCGGCGCGTGTAGTTGTACTCCGCCGGTTGGCGCCCGTTGACGAGCACCTGGACACGGTCGATGTCGAGCCAGTCCGTGCACTGGACCCGGACCTTCAGCTTCAGCTCGCCGGAGACGCGGTCGAGCCCGCCCGCCTCGACCCCGGCGCCGGTCTCAACTTCCAGGAAAGGCCCCGTGCTCAGGATCATGCGGCCGGCCTTGGAGTTCCGGCTCAGCTCGCGCCAGTCGATCCGCGCCGGATCGTCGGTGCCGCTCTTCACATAGGTGCGCCAGCCGCCGACGCCGTTGCCGAAGACTTGATGCGAGTCCGTCACGGCGATCGCGCGGACGTCGAGCCCCTGGTTCAGCAGTTGCAGCCAGATGAATTCGCGGATCGGCATGACCTGCCGCCCCAGACCGCCACGGGCCTGGACCAGCTTGTAGGGCGCGCCGGCCAGGATCTCGCTCGCGCTGTAGTTCTGCGTCTCGAGCCCGTCCAACAGGCCGCCGAAGTAAGCATAGCCGCCGTCGGCGCGGCCGTCCCCGTTCCGGTCGACGAAGTTCTCGATCATGTCGGGGTGATTGACGTGGATCCACCGGTCGGGCTCCGCGTTCTGCCAGTCGCGCAGGGTGATGGCGTTGAGGCGGGGATCCTTTTTCCAGACCGGAGCGCCGCCGTCCTGTTTCCTGGGATCGGGCTTGAGCGGGAAGCAGTTGAAGTGCGCGCCGCGGCCTGTCAGCTCCATGCCCGCCACAGTTTTCAAAAACGGAGCCAGTCCCAGATCCGAAATCAGCGGCTCCCAGTCGAAGAGGCGGTTGTGCTCCGTCGTCGGGGCGAACTCGATCTGCTCGGCGGCGAGATCGACGAGCCGGTCGGCGGTGCCGCAGGTGTTGTCCCCGCTCGGGGTCGAGTGATTATGGTAGTCGGTGCTGACCCAGCCCGCCGTGTCCACCAAACGCTCCAGTTTCGCCGCGATCTTCGCCTCCTGTCCGGGCGCGAGCGTCACGATCTCGTCATGATGGGAAAACTCCGGCCCGTGCGTGACGACGACGCGATATTTCCCGGGCGGCAGCGGCACGCGGAACGCGCCTTTCTCGGAAAAATACTGGTCCATCGCCCCGTGGGCGCGGTCGGTCGGCCCGAGCACGGGCGGTTCCGTGCCGTCGATGGCGTTGAACTGCGCCTTGCAGGGAGTCGACACGCCTTCGGTGTCGGTAACCGAAAAGCTCACCGCGCTTTGCGGGCCGAGGGCCACCGATTTGGAGACTTCCGCGCCGGCGGCGATCTCGACCGTTTCGGCCGCGGCCGACCGGCCGATGTCCTCGATCGCGAGCGGGTATTTTCCGGCCGGAAGCGACACCGTCACCAGTCCGGCGTCGTCCGGATAGGCGGGCGCGATTTTTCCGCCGCCGAAGTCGATTTTCACCTGGCCGGTCGAGACCGGTTTTCCGGCGTCGTCTTTCAGCGCGATTTTCAGGGTTCCGGTTTCGCCCTGGCGCGCGGCCACGATTCCCGCGGCCTCCGCCGGCGAGGCGGCGACGGCGATGAAACGGGCCACGACGATTTCCTCGCCGGGTTTCAGGGTCACCTCCGTTCCGGCGGGGCGCTTCGCGCCGTCCTCATCGACCCAGTCGGCGGCATAACCGCATTTGTCGGCGGGATCGATGGCGTCGGCCCAGTCGATGTTCGCCGCCGTGCCTTTGCTCCGCATCTGGGTCCAGCCATCGGCGAGCTTGATCGCCCCCGGCTTGGCGCCCTCGTTGCGCAGGGTCGAGGTGATGAGCAGCCCGCGCCAGCCGTCCTTCAGCCGGTAGGTGTGGCGGCGCGACACCCCGCCGGCCTTGGCCGCCGAGACGAAAGTCTCGAGGATCGCCTCGCCGTCCTCCGAACCGTCCTTCACGACGCGCACGTAGTTGACCGGTCCGCGCTGGCCGAGGGGGGTGAAAATCGTGATCTGATCGTTGTTCGCGCCCTTCACGGTGAGGTCGTAGAGGCAACCGGGCGTCTCGCCGCCGTCGCCGTAAAAGGTGCTCATGTTCGCCCGCCGCTCGGGCAGATTTCCGGAAATCACGGCCTCGATCCGGTCGTTCCGGATGACGAAATCGCCGACGATGCCGTCGGCCTCCTTGCCCCTCGGCAATTCCTCGAAGTTGTGCTCGCCGATCTCGAAGGTCTCGGCGGCGGGCAGTGTTTGGACGAAAGCGACGGCGCCGCAGATCGCGGCGAAGCTGAGAATTTTCATGGCGGGTATATCATACATGGAATTTCGACAGGGGAATGGAGACAGCGGAATATTTTGGAGGGGAAGAGATTCCGGTATTGGCGACCGAATTCCGAAGCCATTTCCTTGGGATACCACAGAGAAAAAGATTCCCCTGCCCCCATTCCCCTGTCACCTCCCCCAATCCTCACAGAAACCGCCCCAGAATGGGCCGCAGTTTTTCCGCCGTTTTTTCGGGCCAGAGCGACCGGTCGGTGAAGATGGCGTTGTCGAGCGCGGCGTGCTCCGGCCAGTTCGGTTCGGCCGGAATCGCGGGAATCGCCGCCGCCAGCACGCGCTTCGCGTTTTCCGCGTTGGCCTGGACGTGCTCGATCACAGCGTGGGCGTTGACCGCCTCCTCCTCGATCTTCCAGCAGTCGTAGTCGGTGATCATCGCCAGGGTGGCGAGGGAGATTTCGGCCTCGCGCGCGAGCTTGGCCTCCGGCAGATTGGTCATGCCGATCACGTCGAAGCCGAGCCGGCGGTTGGTTTCCGATTCGGCGCGGGTCGAAAAGGCGGGGCCGTCCATGTTCACGTAGGTTCCCCCGTCGTGGTGGCGCAGATCGAGCGATGTCGCCGCGTCGCGCAGCACGCCGCGCAGCTTTTCCGAGACCGGATCGCCGAAGGAAACATGGGCGACGATGCCGTTGCCGAAGAAGGTGTGATCCGCCCGCTGGCTGGTCCGGTCGTAAAACTGGTCCACCAGCACGATGTCGCGCGGCCGGTATTCCTCGCGCAGCGAGCCCACGGCCGTGACGGCGACGATCCAGCGCACCCCGAGCGAGCGCAGCGCCCAGAGATTCGCCCGGTGGTTCAGCTCCGAGGGCAGAATGCGGTGGCCCCGCCCGTGGCGCGGCAGAAAACACACCCGCCTTCCCGCGAAAAACCCGCTCACGACCGCGTCCGACGGCGGCCCGAACGGCGTCTCGACGACGATTTCCTCGCCGTGCTCGAAGCCGTCGATCTCGTAGAGTCCGGACCCGCCGATCACACCGATGGCGGGGCTTGCGATTTCGGATAAAGTTGGCATGCGAAGGGCGAGTCTCCCGAATTTCGCCGATAAATTCAACGGCAAGCTGACGTATTCCGTGGAATGTTACCGGCCAGTTTTTCTCTCGAACCGTCCGCGTCCCCGTTTGCGATGCGATTTCAGTGGCTCTTCTGGTTGATTGTCGTCGGCATCGGCGCCGCCCTGCCGTGGCTGGTGCGCGACTGGATCGTGACCGGCGAAAACGCGGGCACCCCGGCGAATTCCGCACCGCGCGTCGCCGGTGAGCAACGCAGTTACGCGGCAGTGGCGGCCGATTTTCTCCGCGAACGCTGGCTGTCCGTCACCGGCGGCCTCAAGGACGACGATTCGCCGGCTTCCACCGGCGGCGACGAAGCCTCGCGCGCCGCGTCCGGCCGGCTGGCCGAAAGCGAGCGCGCCGCCGCCGCCGCGGGCCGAGTGCTGCCAAAGCTGGAGCCCGCGCTCGCGGCCAAGGGCCTCGAGATCGGCGACGCCTTGTTTCTCCGCGTCTTCAAGGAATCGAAGGAACTCGAAGTCTGGATGCGTCCGAAAACCGGAGGCGACTACGTCCTCTTCAAGACCTACCCGATCTGCCGCTGGTCCGGCGATCTCGGCCCGAAGCTCAAGGAGGGCGACGGCCAGGCTCCCGAGGGATTCTATTTCGTCACGCCGGGCCGCATGAACCCGAACAGCCGCTTCCACCTGTCCTTCGACATCGGATTTCCCAATGAGTTTGACGAAAGCCTCGGCCGCACCGGCTCCTATCTCATGATCCACGGCGACTGCGTCTCCATCGGCTGCTATGCCATGACCGACGCCGGCATCGAGGAGATCTACACTCTCGCCGCCGCCGCCCTCGCGCGCGGACAACGATTCTTCCGCGTTCACTGTTTTCCCTTTCGCATGACCGACGAGCGCATGGAGGTCCTCCGCGAAGGCGACAAGTGGTTCGACTTCTGGGCCAACCTCAAGGAGGGCTACGATTACTTCGAATTCCTCGGCCGACCCCCGGACGTCTCGATCGCCGGCGGCCGCTACCGCTTCGAGTAGCGGGGCGCGCGCCGCGCCGAACAGGGTTGACTCCGTGGCCCAACCCTGTTTGATCGCTGGACGGATGAAGTCCCGCCACATCACCCCGAATTTTCGGATCGCCGTCGTCGGTTCCGGCGCGGTCGGGTGTTACTACGGCGGAAAGCTGGCCCGGTTCGGCCGCGAAGTGCATTTCCTGATGCGGTCGGACCTCGATCATGTCCGGAAAAAAGGCCTCCGTATTCTCAGCAAACAAGGCGACTTCCACCTTCCCAAAGTCCTTTGCCATGCGGACCCGGCCGAAATCGGCCCCGTCGATCTCGTCCTCATCGCCCTGAAAACCACCGCCAACGCCGCGCTCGACACCCTGCTGCCGCCGCTGCTCAAACCGGACGGGTCCACCATGCTGATGACCCTGCAAAACGGCCTCGGCGTCGACGAACACCTCGCCGAGCGATTCGGCGCGGACAAGGTGCTCGGCGGCCTGTGCTTCGTCTGCCTGAACCGCGTCGAGCCCGGCGTCGTCCGCCACATCGCCCACGGACACGTCGAGATGGGCGAGTTTTCCGGCCTGCCGCTGCCCCGCACCCACGAGGTCCAGGGCGAATTCAAGCGCTGCGGCGTCGTCTGCTCCGTTTCGGAAAATCTCGGCCTTTCCCGCTGGCGGAAGCTGGTGTGGAACGTCCCGTTCAACGGCCTTGCCATCGCCGCCGGCGGCATCGACGTCGCCCGGATTCTCGCCGACGAGGACCTGTTTTACCTGACCCGGCAACTGATGGACGAGATCATCGGCGCCGCCCGCGCCCTCGGCTACGAGATCCCGACTTCTTTCGCCGATCGGAATATCGAGAACACCCGGACCATGGGCGACTACAAACCCTCCAGCCTCATCGATTTTCTCGAGGGCCGCGACGTCGAAGTCGAACCCATCTGGGGCGAGCCTGTCCGGCGCGGTTTCAACGCCGGCGCCCCGGTCGGGCGTCTGGAAACGCTCTACCGCCTCATTCGCCGCGCGGTTCGCGCGCGGAACGGCTGACGCGCCGGCTTCGCGGAAAATTTTCCCCTTTTATCCTGTTAACACCTCAAAACCAAATCGATGAATGAATTCAACCGTGAGCATTTCCCGGAAGCGATCCGCGAACTTCACCCCCGAGTCGGCCTGGTGCTTGGCTCGGGGCTGGGCGCCTTCGTTGACGGGCTCGAAACCGTCGCCTCCGTGCCCTACGCCGAGATTCCCGGCATCGTGGTCGGCCGCGTGCCCGGACACGCCGGGCGCTTCGTCTTCGCCGAGATCGGCGGCACCCCGGTCGTGATCGCCCAGGGCCGGGCCCATCTCTACGAGGGCTGGTCCGCCCGAAAAATCGCCGCCGGCGTGCGCGCCATGGCCGCGCTGGGCGTCGAAACGCTGATCCTGACCAACGCCGCCGGCATCGTGAACCCCGATTTCCGCCCCGGCCAGTGGATGCAAATAACCGATCACCTGAACCTGACCGGCCAGTCGCCCCTGACCGGCTCGGCGGATTTCGTCGACCAGTCGGCGGTCTATTCTCCCGGCCCGCGGAAAGCCTTCGCCGAACGGGCCGCGGCGCTCGGTCTCGACCTGGCCGAGGGCGTCTACGCCTGGCTGCCCGGCCCGCAGTACGAGACGCCGGCCGAAATCCGGATGCTGCGCGCGCTCGGCGCCGACGCCGTCGGCATGTCCACCGTCCCCGAGGCCATCCAGGCCCGCGCGCTCGGGGTCGAGGTCGCCGGATTTTCGTGCCTCACCAATTACGGCGCCGGCCTTTCCGACGCCCCGCTCCACCACGAGGAAGTCGTCGAAACCGGCCGCCACGCCGCCGCCGCGCTGTCGCGTCTGTTGACGGCTTGGCTGATTGGGTAATTCGAGCTGGGCCGAAAATCCGCGCCAGAAAATCCTGTAATTCCCGTCAAAAAAACGGACACTCCCCCCGTCATGTCTCAACCCGTCAAAATCCTCGTCGTCGGCTGCGGCCACATGGGCATCTCGCACGCCAAGGCTTATCACGCCATGGATGGCTTCGAAATCGTGGGTGTCGTCTCGCGCGGCGAGGCCTCGCGCCGCAAGCTGCTCGACACACTCGGCGCCGATTACCCGCGGTTTTCGGACTACGAGGAAGCCCTCGCCGCCACCCGGCCGGACGCGGTTTCCATCAACACCTACCCGGACACCCACGCCGACTTCACGAAAAAAGCCTTCGCCGCGGGTTGCCACGCCTTTTTGGAAAAACCCATCGCCGAAACCGTCGCCGAGGCCCGCGAGATCGTCGACGCCGCCCGCGCCGCGAACCGCAAGCTCGTCATCGGCTACATCCTGCGCGTGCATCCGACCTGGGCGCGCTTCATCGAGGTGGCGCGCGACCTCGGCAAGCCGCTCGTGATGCGCATGAACCTCAACCAGCAGTCCTCCGGCGACATGTGGCACACCCACCGCATGCTGATGAACTCGATGTCGCCCATCGTCGACTGCGGCGTCCACTATGTCGATGTCATGTGCCAGATGACCCGGTCGAAACCCGTGCGCGTCAGCGCCATCGGCGCCCGCCTGACCGACGAACTGGTCGAAGGCATGTACAACTACGGTCAGCTTCAGGTGACCTTCGAGGACGGCTCCGTCGGCTGGTACGAGGCCGGCTGGGGCCCGATGATGAGCGAGACCGCCTTTTTCGTGAAGGATGTCGTCGGGCCGAGGGGCTGCGTCAGCATCGCCGGCGTGAAGGAAGGCGAGACGGAGAGCGACGACATCGATTCCCACTCGAAGGCCGCCGCCCTGAAGCTGCACCATGCCGAACTCGGCCCGGACGGAAAATTCGCGCGCCCCGACGAGATTCTCGACTGCGCCGACGAACCCGACCACGACGGTCTCTGCGCGCGGGAGCAGGAGGTCTTTCTCAATGCGATCGTCAACGACACCGACCTTTCCGACCACATGGAGGACGCCGTGAACAGCCTGCGCATCGTGCTGGCCGCCGACGAGGCCTTCCGGACCGGCCGCATGGTGGACCTGTGACCCAAAAGCCCGGAAAAGGCAGCGCCTGAATTTCACCAATTCGCTGGATGGCCGCAAAGAGGCGCAATCGGTCGCAAAAACCTTTTCTTGTGACTTTTTGCGGCAATTCAGCCGCGACATCGTCGCGACCCAACAGGGTTGGGTCGGCGACCCTACCCTGTTAAGTCGAACGTGTTTTTGCGATGAATTCGATTCGCCAGACCCGGTTCCGGCCCTGCATCGACCTCCACGAGGGGCGGGTGAAGCAGATCGTCGGCGGCACGCTGGACTCGGCGACCGAGGCGCTGCGGACGAACTTCGTCGCGGACGAGTCGGCGGCGCATTTCGCGGCGTTGTACGGGCGCGACGGCCTGGCGGGCGGACACGTCATCAAGCTCGGCCCGGGCAACGACGAGGCGGCCCGCGGGGCGCTGGCGGCTTACCCGGGCGGTTTGCAGATCGGCGGCGGCATCGGCGCGGAGAACGCGGCCGACTGGCTCGCGGCGGGCGCCTCCCACGTGATCGCGACCTCTTTTCTCTTCGACGGAGAGGGCCGGTTTTTGCCGGAAAAACTCGACGCCCTCGTGGCCGCGACGGGTCCGGAGCGGCTCGTGATCGACCTCAGTTGCCGCGCGGACGGCGAGGGCGGCTGGGTCGTGGCCATGAATCGCTGGCGGACGCGCACCGACCTGCCGGTGACCGCGGTGACGCTGGACGCGCTCGCGGATTCCTGCGCGGAGTTCCTGGTTCACGCCGCCGATGTCGAGGGAAAATGCGGCGGCATCGACGAGGCGCTGGTCGCCATGCTCGGCGCCTGGGGCCGCAAGCCGGTCACCTACGCCGGCGGCGCGCGGTCGCTCGACGACCTGCGGCGGGTCGATGAACTGAGCGGCGGCCGGGTCGACCTGACCATCGGCAGCGCGCTGGATATTTTCGGCGGATCGCTTGTGAAATACGCCGATTGCGTCGAGTTTAACCGCCGCTCCGCCACCGGGTGACGGCCCTTTTTCCCCTCGGAAAAGGCGAATCCCGGCGGCGGCGCCGCTTTTTTCGAAACGATGAAAAATTCCCGCTCTCTCCCCGCCGGCCCGATTCTCTTTCTTGCCGCCGCCGTGTTGCCCGGCGTCGCGCTCGCCCAGAAACCCGCCGCCGCCCCGGCGCCCGTGCCGCTGGCGCAGGAGAGCGGCGACATTCCCGTCGATCCGGCCGTGACCTGGGGGCTGCTCGACAACGGTCTGCGCTACGCCATTCTCCCGAACCCGGAGCCGCCGGGGCGCGTGAGCCTGCGGCTGTATGTCGACGCCGGCTCGCTGATGGAGGAGGACGACCAGCAGGGGCTCGCGCATTTCCTCGAGCACATGGCCTTCAACGGCACGACGCATTTTCCCGCCGGCGAGATGGTCGAGTATTTTCAGCGGCTCGGGATGGGCTTCGGCAGCCACACCAACGCCCACACCTCCTTTCACGAGACGGTTTACAAGCTCGAACTGCCAAACACCAAGCCCGAGATCCTCGACGAGGGCTTCAAACTCCTGAGCGACTACGCGGACGGCATGCGGCTGCCGGAGGCGGAAATCGAGCGCGAGCGCGGCGTCATTCTCAGCGAAAAACGCAGCCGCGACTCGGTGGGCTGGCGCACCATGGTGGAGCAGTTGAAGTTCATCCTGCCCGAGAACCTCACCAGCCGCCGCCTGCCCATCGGCGAGGAGGACGTCATCAAAAAAGCCCCGCGCGAGCGTTTCGAGACCTTTTACCGGAAATGGTACACGCCCGACCGGATGGTCCTCATCGCCGTCGGCGACATCGAGGTCCCGGCCCTGGAGGCGCTGGTGAAAAAACATTTCGCCTCCACGAAAGCCGCGCCGCAAAAGCAGCCCGAGCCCGCGATGGGAACCGTCGCCAAGCGCGGTCTGGCCGTGCATTTTCATCCCGAGCCCGAGGCCGGCGAAGTCTCCGTGTCGATCGACACGCTCAAGCCGCGCGTCAACCCGCCCGACACCGCCGCGGAACGCGCCCGCAAGCTGCGCCTCGACCTCGCCAACAGCATCCTCTCGCGCCGGCTCGAAAAAATCGCCAAGCGCGAGGACTCGCCGATCTCGGACGGCTCGGGGTATTACTACGACTTCTACGACCTGAACTTCGCCGAGTACGGCGGCATCGAAGTCTCCTGCAAGGCCGCGAAGTGGAAGGACGCGCTCGCGCTCGCCGAACAGGAGCTGCGCCGCGCCCTCGAGCACGGTTTCACCGAGGCCGAACTGACCGAGGCCAAGGCCAACGTCGAAAACCACGCCGAGCTGATCGCCAAGTCGAAGGCGACGCGGAAGTCGAGCGACCTGGCCGACCTGCTCGCCGCCCGCCTCGGGGAACGGCGCGTTTTCACCGATCCGGCGGCCGATCTGGAGCGCGTGACGGCCGAGCTGGGCAAAGTCACCGCCGCCGAATGCCGCGACCTGCTGCGTGAAATGTGGGACGGCAGTCACGAGGTGCTGCTGCTGGTGACGGGGAATGTCGAGATTCCCGAGCCGGGGGAGACAATCCTTTCGGCTTATCAGGAAAGCCAGAAATCGCCCGTCGAGCCGCCCGCCCAGACCGAGGCGGCCGCCTTCGCCTACGCCGAAGTCCCCGCGCCGGGCAAAATCGCGCGGCGCGACGAGATCGAGGATCTGGAGATCGTCCAGGCGCGATTCGAGAACCAGGTGCGGCTGAACCTGAAAAAGACCGACTTCGAGGACGCGACCATCTACGTGAAGGCCCGCATCGGCGGCGGCCGACTCACCGAGCCGAAGGACAAACCCGGGCTGGCCTTCTTCGCCTCCGCGGTCTTCTCCGACGGGGGACTGGAGGCGCACGGGATCGACGAGCTGAAGCAGCTTTTCGCCGGGAAAACGGTCAGCGCCCGCTTCTCGGTCGAAGACGACGCCTTCACCCTATCGGGCCGGACGACGCCGGAGGATCTGCGCGACCAACTGCTGCTGATGCGCGCCTACCTGACGGCGCCGGGCTACCGCGACGAGGCGGTGACGTCTTTCCGCCGCGAGCTGGACGATTTTTACCAACAGATTGGGACCACGCCGCGGGGACTGATGCAGAACGAAGTCGACCGCTTCCTGCACGGCGGCGACACCCGTTTCGGTTACCCGGAGCGTACGGCGGTCGAGGGCTGGACGATGAACGAACTTCGGGGCTGGCTCGCCACGGCGCTGGCGGAGGATTATCTGGAGCTGTCCATCGTCGGCGATATCGACCCGGACACGGCGCTCGAGCTGGCGGCCGAGACCTTTGGGAACCTGCCCGCGCGCGCCGAGGAAAAACCAGACTACGCGGCGGCCCGCGCGGTGAGCTTTCCGCGCCGGGAAACGGCGAAGGCATTCGCGTTTTCCAGCTCCATCGCCAAGGGCATGGCGCTCGTCTATTGGCCGACCGCGGACATTTTCGACATCGAGAAAACGCGGCGCATCGGCCTGCTCGGCGCCGTCCTCGACGACCGGCTGCGGGTGAAGATCCGAGAGGAACTCGGCGACGCCTACAGCCCCTTCGCGCACAATCTGCCGAGCGACACCTTCTTCGATTACGGCTACCTTTTCGCCTCGGTCACCATCGATCCGCCCCAGGCGGAAAAGGTGACCGCCGCCGTCAAACAGATCGGCGCCGACCTCGCGACGGGCGACATCAGCCAGGACGAACTCGACCGCGCGAAAAAGCCGCAGATCGTCCAGATCGAGGAATATCGCCGCACCAACGGCTACTGGCTCAACAGTGTGCTGGAGAGCAGCCAGGAATACCCGCGGCGCCTCGACTGGGCGCGCACCTTCGTGAAGGACTACGAGGCGATCGCCCTCGACGACCTCAAGGCGCTGGCGAAGGAATACTTCGGCGGCCACGAAGGGCTGACAGTGACGATCCTGCCAAAGCCGTAACGGCGGCGCGAACCGTGGCTTGGGCATCCTGCCCAAGATCTTCGCGGAGGCCGCGTCCGGACCAAAGAATGGCGTCCCAAAACCCGTGGGTAGGCCAGCAATTCCGTCGCGGCTGAAGGGCTTGGCGCGGGCTCTGCCGCCGCGGCGGAGTCGTAGTGCTGCCGCGGACCACGGGCGGTTGAATGGCGGGCTTGTTGGGAGAACGCGCCTTTCGCGAAGATCTTGGGCAGGATGCCCAAGCCACGGTTCGCCAAAGCCATTGACACCAGACCGGCGAATTGGGTAGTCTGACCCTCATGCAAGCTTCCGCCCCCACGCAACAGCCCCCCGCCTCGAAACAGGCCGTCTGGAGCCTGGTGCTCGGCATCCTCAGCATCACCTGCCTGTGGATCTTCGGCTCCATCCCGGCGATCGTTCTCGGGGTTCTCGCCAAGAAAAACATCGCCCGCTCCGGCGGTCAGTTGGGCGGGGGCGGCATGGCGACCGCCGGCATCATCACCGGCAGCGTGGGGATTTTCGTGGGAGTCGGCGCGTTGATCATTTTCTCGCTGACGATGCCGGTGTTCACGCGGATTCAGGAGTCGGCCAAGATTTCGAAGGAAATCAGCAAAGCGAGGCAGGTGCTGCTGGGCTGCAAAGCCTATGCGTCGGACTACGAGGGCAAATACCCGCCCAACCTGAAAACGCTGATGGACGAGGGCTACGTCGATGTGGAATCGGTCCTGATGTGGACCGATCCCAGGACGGGCGAGGAACTGCCCTTTCTCTATCGGCCGGGTTTGACGGACAGCACCCGCGGTATCGAACCGGTCATCGCCTCGCCGCGAAGCGCCGTTCGAAAGCGAATTGTTGGCTATACCGGCGGCCATGTGACGTCGTTCCGCGACGCGGAGTTCGACGCCGAAATCGCCCCGCTTTTCGAGGGCTCGCCGGCGCCCTGAGCGGCCCGCCCGCCACCGATCCGCGGCCGGCCCGCGGACCCAACAGGGTTGGGTCGATGACCTAACCCTGTTAAGTCACCGAAAAATCGCGTCGATGCCCATGGCGCTCTTGCGGGCGAATTTGGGGATCATCTTCGGCCGGGCGCGCTTGACTGCGGTGTAAACCAGCGAGAAAAGCCGCAGGAAGACGAGCCGGTCGATCATCCGGTACTTGCGCTGCTCGCGGACGCAGAGGCCGAAAAACCAGGCGAGATGCCGGGGATTGAGCCGGAAGGGCTCGAAGTCGAGCTTCACGGCGTAGCGATACCGGGTGCCGCGCGGGTAGCGGCGCTTGTAGGCCTTTTTCGCCGCCTTGAGGCGGGCGCGGATTTCCTCGTCGAAGGGGCGAAAGAAATACTCCCGCGCGAGGGCGAGGATGCCGAAGGTCATTTCCATGAACTCGATGTCGGCGACGGGCAGGCCACAGGTCTCGGCGAGGGTTTTCATGCGCGCGATCTTGCCCATGGCGGCGTGGCCGGCGCGGATGCAGGCCTCGCCGTCGGAGACGAAATGGCGCAGCACTTTTTCGATGGAGTGGTTGACGAAGAGATTGTGCCAATAGACGCCGATCAGGGGCGGGATGCGCACGCGGCGGAAGAAGAGCGTCTGGCGGGCAAAGTCGGGCACGTAGAGCAACTCGCGCACGACCTCGTGGGAGAGGCGCAGCAGCTCGATCCACGCGGCGCGGTTCGACCCGCAACCGGGCAGGGCGGCGATGGCGGCCTCGACGGAGTCGCCGTGGCGGAAGAGGCGCAGGGTGACGCGGGTGTTGATCGCGTTCCAGACATCGGAGCCGTCGTCCTCGAGGAAGGTGAGCCGACGAAAGGGATGCCAGCCGCCCGTCTGGCACCAGGCCATGACGCCGACGACATTGGGCGCCTCGGCCAGCTCGCGGGCGTAGGCCTCATATTCCCAGCCGGTGAAACTGGGAAACTCGCCGGCGCCCTCGTATTCGCGCCGGGTCTGAAGCTCGACGATCTTCGGGACGCGGGTGACGAAGAAGTTGCGATTCAGCGGCAGGTGGCGAAAGAAGTCCGACTCGCCGTATTTCATCGACAGCACCAGCGCGGGGCTTTCGATGCCGGCGATGGAGCGTTCCAGCGTGCTGTCCCGCCAGATCAGGTCGCCGACGTGGTGGGCGCCGACCGTCCAGGTGCGGAAGACGCAGACGCGGTCGTGTTTTTCGAAAACGGGCAGCAGGGCGCGCAGAAAGCGGTTCACCATGGGCGGGTTTTTCAGCCAAAGCTCGGAGCGGAAATCGTCCTTCACGTCGAGCCCGTCCGACTCGCCGATGCGCAGGATGAGGCCGGCGACTTCGGGAAAGTCGACGAAGAAGCGGTCGATGAGCCGGCGAAGAAAGGCGTTGGTTCGCCGCTCTCCCGAGCGCGCGACGCCGGGACCGCGATGGAGGCGCCGTTTCAGGGCGGGAGTCGTCGACACGACATCCATGGTGACGAAGATTTTCAGCCCGGCCTCGCGAAGGATGGCGAACAGGGGGCGAAACTCGGCGCGGAACTCGGCGATGCGCCCGCGGACCTCCGGCTCGTAATACTCGTGATCGGCGAGGTGGGGCACGTCGTCGAGGCTGACGGCGTTGTAGCCGGCCTCGGCGGCGCGGGCGGCGAAGACGCGCATGTCCTCCCGGATGCGGGCGAAGAGGGCGGCGCGCCCGGCTTCGTCGAGCCGGCGAAAGCGGCGCCAGGGGATCTTGGACCAGTTGACGCGGACGCGGTCGTAGCCCCGGAAAAACGGGCCGATGGCGTCGATGATGAAGAGGCCGGAATTCAAAAAAGAACGTTAACATTCGCCGGCCCGGGGGCAAAACCCAGCCGCGGGCTGTGAAATTTTCTTCACGAAGGGGCGCCACCGGGCTCCCCGGGGCGGTCGTCAGACGTTGTCGTATTTGTCGGGCACGCGCTCCTCGAAATGATCGTAGTAGGCGGTCTCGACGACGTTCTTGGCGTGGTTGGCGATCTGCTCGAACTGGTTGTTCATGTCGATGGTGAGCATCTCGGTTTTGACGACGCCGCCGGGTTCGGCCATGCGCTTCATGGCGCGTTTGTTGTGCGATTTGCGAAGGCTGTCGGTCTCGCGCTCGAGGGTGCGGGCGCGCTCGAGCTGGGCGTCGTCGGGACGCCGGGCGAGCACGTCGCCGCACAGGCCGATCACCTCGGAGACTTTTTCGGAAAAGCTCAGGACGTCGGCGGTGGCGGCGTCGGAAAAGTCGCGTTTTTTCGAGTATTTGCGCTGGGTGATCTGCACGAGGCGGTAGATGGCGTCGGACATTTCCTCCAGCTCGGCGACGATGCGGAGCATGCGGGTGATGGAGCGGGCGTTTTCCGGGCTGATCTCGGCGGCCGAGGTGCGCACGAGGTATTCGGTGATGTCGTGGGTGAGGACGTCGGCTTGGTCCTCGAGCCGTTTGAGGCGGTGGACTTCGTCGCTGAGGTCCTGGTCGGGATTCTTGAACACGGCGACGTAGCCGTCGAACATAGTCCGGGTCAGTTGGGCCAGCTCGCGGGTGGCGCTCTCGGCTTCGGGGAGGTTCAGCTCGCCGACATCGAGCATGCTCTGGGAGATGAAACGCAGCCGGTGGGTGTCCTCCGTCTCGTCGGGGGGCGTGGGAATCCAGCGGGTCACGACTTTCGCGATCAGGGGCACGAAGCCGACGAGCAGGCAGATGTTCGTGAAATTGAAGAGCGAATGGAAAATCGCGAGGTGAAAGCCGACGTCGGAGCTGTGGTCCTTGGTGCGGAAGGACTGCGGCAGTTGATTTCCGAGGAAGTGGACGAGATCGACGAAGAAATAGAAGGCGATCATCATCCAGCAGACCCCGATGACGTTGAAGAGGAAATGCGCACGGGCGGCGCGCTTGGCGTTGACGGCGGTGCCGATGGCGGCCAGCCAGGCGGTGACGGTGGTGCCGATGTTTTCCCCCAGCACGATGGCGGCCGATTCGTCAAAACCGATCCATCCCTGGATGGCGAGCGTGACCGTGATGGCCATGGCGGCGGAGGAGGACTGGACGATCAGAGTCAGGAGGATGCCCAGCATCAGGAAAACGAGGATCGATCCGTAGCCGTGTCCGCTGAGGTTTTCGATCCAGGCGCGGATCGATTCCGCGCGGGCGATCACGGCCGGGTCGGTGCTCGCGAGCATGGATTTGACGTCGGGGACGGATTCCTTCAGCAGGTGGAGTCCGTAGAAAAGGAGCCCGAACCCGATCAGCACCTCGCCGAAGCTCTTCCAGCGGCCTTTGCCGATGAAAAAGACGGGCAACCCCATGCCGATGATGGGGATGGCGATCTTCGAGAGGGAGAATTTGCCGACCATGGCGATGATCCACGCGGTCAGGGTGGTGCCGAGATTGGCGCCCATGATCACGCCGATCGATTCGATGAGGGTCAGCAGGCCGGCATTGACGAAGCTGACGACCATCACCGTGGTGGCCGAGGAGGATTGCAGCAGGCCGGTTGTGACCAGGCCGGTCAGCACGCCGGAAAAGCGGTTGTGCGTCATGGTGGCCATCACCTTGCGCATGCGGTCGCCGGCGGTGCGCTGGATGCCCTCGCTCATCACCTTCATGCCGAAGAGGAAGACTCCGAGGGAGCCGAGGATATTGAGGACAAAGCCGAGAGTCTGCATGGTGTGGAACGGGAGGGGCCGGGACGAGTGTAGGGATTTTGCCCGAGGTGACAAGTTTGTCACAAACAAAAGTTCGCCCCCTCTCTCGGAATCGGTTATTCGATTGATATTCAGTAATTTACGGCCAGAAAGAGGCTTCCGCGCGAATGTGACAACATTGCCACTCAGCCCGGATTGAATCGCCTCCGGCTTCCCCGCACAGTCGCCCCGGAAGTTCGGGGCATCCTCTTCGCTCCCTGGGCTCCCCCAGACCCAACCAACGACAAGATACCAATCCCCTCAAATCAAGACACACGATGAAAAAGACCACCCTGATCCTCAGTGCGATCGTCCTGCTCGGCGCCGGTGCGCGGGCCGAAGACAAGATCGTCATCAAAGGCTCCGACACCCTCGGCGCGAAGATGGTGCCGCAGCAGGCCGAAGCCTACAAGCAGGCCGGCAACGCCGTGACCTTCGAAATCGCCGCCGAAGGCTCCTCCACCGCCTTCACCAACCTCCTCGCCGGCACCGCCGACATCGGCATGTCCAGCCGCGACATCAAGAGTTCCGAAAAGGACGAGTTCACCGCCAAAGGCATGGAGATCCGGGAATGGATCGCCGGCTACGACATGATCGGCGTGATCGTGAACGAAAAGAACACCGTCAAGGAACTCACCCTCGAGCAGGTCGAGAAGATCTTCACCGGTGAGATCACCGACTGGAGCGAAGTCGGCGGCGCGGCCGGGGAAATCTCCGTTTACACCCGCAACACCTCCTCGGGCACCTACAAGAGCTTCCAGGAAATGGCGATGAACAAGCGCGACTACGGCGCCAACACCCAGAAGATGGCCGGCAACGAGCAGATCGCCTCGGAAGTCGGAAAGAACGCCAACGGCATCGGCTACGTCGGTCTCGCCTACGTGAAAGCCGACGGCATCGTCCCGGTGAAGGTCGACGGCGTCGAACTCGACCCGAAAAACTCCAAGACCTACCCGATCGCGCGGACGCTGTTCTTTTACAGCATCAAGGGCAAGCTCTCCGCCGCCGCCGAGAAGTTTCTCGTTTGGGCGACGAGCGATCCGGCCGGCACCGAGATCGTCGAGAAGGTTGGCTTCATCAAGCCCTGACCCGTTGAAGGGACGATCGTCCACGTTCACCGAACGATTCATCGATTCCGGGAGCGTTCGGGTATCCGCCCGAACGCTCCTTTTTTCGCTTTCCCGTTCCTCGAATCGAACCGGCCGTTCGAGAATGTTTCCAAAACGTTTCCAACAGGAGCGCAAAAACGACTGGAAGCCGGGCCACTCAACGCCTAGACGAAAGGATCGCCCTCCGAAACACGCGCGATGAGTCAAGAAGCCCCAGCACCCGCCCCCGACCGGCGCCGAAATCGGCGCGGCGCTTTTCCCCGTAAAGGGTTCCGCGTCTTCGGGCTGGGATTGCAGGATTTCATCCGGTATTTCTTTGGCGGAAACGCCAGCTTCGCGATCATCGTTCTGCTGCTGATCTGTTATTTTCTGGCCGAGCAGGCTTTCCGCTTCTTTCCCGCCCACCGGCAGGGCCTGAAGATTTACCGGGAGGCCGGCCAGGAATTCGTCGACCAGATCAAGTCCGAACTCGCCGCCCACTCCCGCCTCGGCGGCGACCTGAACATCGCCTACCTCTCGGAAGTCAACGCCTCCTCCCAGCGCGAGGACAATCTCGTCCGCGCCCTCCAGGCCGTCCAGACCGCCGTCGAAGACCGCACCGGTCACCTGTCCGAGCGGCTCGAGGACGCCCGCGAAACGGTCGAGGATCTCCGGGACGATCTCGAAGACGCCGCCGCCGATCCCGCCAAGACCGCCGAATTACAGGCCGCCCTCGCCCAGGCCGAGGGCCGGGCCGACGCCCTCGCCCCCCAATGGCACGGGGAAGCCGAGGCCGCGCTCGACGATCCCGACATCTGGCGGCTCGACGCGAATCCCGTCAAGCTCACCGACGCCGAGCGCGTCGAAATCCGCGACGCCGTGCTGCGTTCCGAGCCCGGCCTTGACGATGTCGAGCTGCCCTTTTTCGATGCCCTGCGTAAGACGAGCGCCGACAAGAAAGCCGCCGCCCGAGAAGGTTACGCGGAGTTCAAAACCCACCTCGACGCCCTGCGTGGCGCCGCCCGGCCCCTGCAGTCTCTCAGCGGCGATCTCGTGGACATCGCCGCCGAAAACCGCCAGCGCCTCGACAAATTCGAGACCGCTCCGGCCCGTCGCCGGGCCCTGCTCGAGGGCGCCGAAGCCACCATGGATCCGGAGGAGCGGGCTCGAAAACTCAAGATGGCCGAGGAAGTCGTCATGGAGGCGCCCGACTACGACGCCCTGGCCAGGCCCTTCTACGATCAGGTCGCCGAGCATGGCAAATTGGCCGCCCAGGTCCGCGCCGCCGTTGTCACCGCGTACGAAGCCCTCCCGAAGCCGGACGATCCCGCCATCCGCACGCCGCCCGGCCGCGAAAAGCTCCGCGCCGCCGCCGCCGACTACGCGCACCTGATGGAGACCCTGACCCGCGTCGAAAAGACCCTGCCGAAGTGGCGCCATGACAAACCGGTGTCCCGGACACGGGGTGTCCTGATGTTTTTCGCGGGCAGGGACTGGGTGACCAACAGTTCCTGGCACGACTTCTACGGTCTGCTTCCGCTGTTGACCGGCTCCTTTCTGATTTCCGTTCTCGCGCTGGTGGTGGCCGTGCCTTTTTCCGTCGCCTCCGCGATCTATGTCAATCAGCTCGCCGGCCGCCGCGAGCAAAACCTCATCAAACCCGCCATCGAGTTCATTCAGGCCATCCCCTCGATCGTGCTCGGGTTCTTTGGCATCCTGGTCCTCGGTTCCTTCCTCCGCGAATGGTCGCAGGGCCAGCTCCACGTCTCGCCGCACGGCTTCGTCGGGAGCCTCCCCGTCATCCGCGAGATTTTCACCGGCATTTGTGGCTTCCTGAACTGGGTCGCGCAATACGTGCCCGGCTTTCCCATGAGCGAGCGGCTTACCATGCTCAACGCCGGCCTGCTGCTCGCCTTCATGACGGTGCCCACCATCTTCACCCTCGCCGAGGACGCCCTGAACAACGTCCCGCACAGCTTCACCGAAGCCTCCTTCGCCCTCGGCGCGTCGAAACTCCAGACCATTTTACGCGTCGTGGTTCCCTCGTCGCTCTCCGGCATCGTCGCCGCCGTGCTGCTCGGTTTTGGCCGCATCATCGGCGAGACCATGGTCGTGCTCCTCGTCGCGGGAAACAAAATCCAGATCCCCGATTTCCGGGCCGGACTCGGCGTCTTTGCCCAGCCCGCCCATTCCATGACCGGCATCATCGCGCAGGAACTCGGCGAGGTCGATCAGGGGTCCATCCACTGGCGGGCCCTCTTCCTCGTCGGCATGGTGCTGTTCACCATTTCCCTGGTCACCAACTTCATCGCCCAGCGCATCCTGGCGAAATACCACGTCAAAGCCTGACCCCCCGTCCCGCGGCCATGGATACGACGACCACCGACCCCGACGCACCCGCCCCGCGCGGAAAGGCGAACCCCTTTGCCGCTCGCTCCCCGCGCCGCCGGCTCATCGAGCGCGGCGTCCGACAGATGCTGCACCTCGCCACCTACTTCATCCTGTTGTGCGCCTTTTTCATCTTTGGCGACATCTTTGTCAAAGGCGCTCCCGTCATTTTCGGCAAGCAGTATCCCGGTTTCGTCAATACCAGGTTCTTCACCCACAGCCCCGAGACCCTCGTCGTCTTCGAAAATCCCGAGGGCGAGGAGTTTCGGCTCGACTACCAGGAATTCGAGGCCTTCAAGGCCGCGAATCCCGACTTCGTCGTCGCCAAGGAACAGCGGAATTCCTACTCCGGCGGCGGCATCCTCGGGCCGCTGGTCGGCACCGCCCTGCTCACGCTCATCTGCATCGTCGTCGCCCTTTTCATCGGGCTCGCCGCCGCCATTTATCTCAACGAATACGGCAGCCACGGCCGATTCATGAACGCCATCCGCCTCGCCATTCTCAATCTCGCCGGTGTCCCCTCCATCGTTTTCGGCCTCTTCGGGCTCGGCCTGTTCTGCCTCACCTTTCCCCTCATCGTCGGCGAGGCCAATCTCCGCGCCGGCGCGCCCGCCTTCGAGCTTTTCCACAGCGGCGTTTACCTCTCCTTCCAGGGCTTCGGCATCTCCATGCTCGCCGGCGGGCTGACCCTCGCCGTCATGATCCTGCCCGTCATCATCACCGCCTGCGAGGAGTCGCTCAAGGCCATCCCCATGGGTTTTCGCGAGGCCTCGCTCGCCCTCGGCGCCACCAAGTGGCAGTCCATCCGCACCGCCGTGCTGCCCTACGCCCTGCCCGGCATGCTCACCGCCTCCGTCCTCGGCATCACCCGCGTCGCCGGCGAGACCGCCCCCATCATGTTCACCGCCGCCGCCGCCCACAAGGACAAGCTCCCCTGGCAGGAGGCCGGCGAGGGCGGGTTCCTCGGCTTCTTCGGCCAGTCCGTGCAGGCCATGCCCTACCACATCTACACCGTCGCCGCCCGGATTCCGCAGTCCGAATACACCAAGCCCATGCAGTACGGCTCCGTCTTCGTCTTCATGGTGCTCGTCATGCTCCTGGCCTCCCTTTCCGTCTATCTGCGCATCCACTTTCGCGGAAAACTCAAGTGGTGACCCGGATTTTCGCCATCCCGATGACTTGACCGAAACCCGAACCCAAGCCTTCATCCCATGGAAACCGCCATGCCCGAAGCTCCCCCGGAAACCATCCCCGCCGCCCCGATCGAGCCCGCCGCCGCCCCGCCCGATTCCCGCGGCGATATCGTGGTCGAGATCGACGATGTCAATTTCTCCTACGACCGGAAAAAGGACGTCCTGCGCGACATCACCATGGATATCCGCCGCAACGAAGTCACCGCCTTCATCGGGCCCTCCGGCTGCGGCAAATCCACCCTGCTGCGCTGCTTCAACCGGATGAACGATCTCATCCCCGGCGCCGCCATCACCAAGGGCCGGATCCGCATCCTCGACACCAACATCTACGATCCCGCCGTCGATGTCATCGAACTGCGCAAGCACATCGGCATGGTGTTCCAGAAATACAATCCCTTCCCCAAGTCCATCTACGAGAACGTCGCCTACGGCCTCCGCATCCAGGGCATCCGGAACAAGTCCGTCCTCGACCAGGCCGTCGAGGAGAGCCTCGTCGCCGCCGGCCTCTGGGAGGAGGTGAAGGACCGCCTCGACGCCAGCGGCCTCGGCCTTTCCGGCGGCCAGCAGCAGCGCCTCTGCATCGCCCGCACCATCGCCGTCCAGCCCAGGATCATCCTCATGGACGAGCCCTGTTCCGCTCTCGACCCCATCTCCACCACGACGATCGAGGATCTCATCACCCGCCTCAAAGACCAGTACACCATCGTCATCGTCACCCACAACATGCAGCAGGCCGCCCGCGTCTCCGACAAGACCGCCTTCTTTTATCTCGGAGAGTTGATCGAGTTCAACGACACCCTCCAGATCTTCAGCGCCCCCCACAAAAGGGCCACCGAAGACTACATCTCCGGCCGATTCGGGTGATCGGTTTCCGGCCCACCGATGTCGCGCGATGGGATGGAGGGCGGATCGGGGCGGCCCGGCTGGGGAGGCGGAATTGGCTCATCGGGTGAAGAATTCCCCGCCTCCAGAAGCTCATTACCCAACAGGGTTAGGTCAATCACTCAACCCTGTTCGGTCCGAACGGGCGGCTCAGGCGGCGGAGGTCACCAGTTGCTGCTCCACGCGATGCGCCGCGGGAGGCGTGCGGCGACGGAGAAATTCGGCCACCGTTTCGAGCAATTCGCCGATGTCCACCGGCTTGGCGAGGAAGGCATCGGCTCCGGCGGCGATCATGTCGCGCTTGATCGCGGTATCGGGATTGCCGGAGGCGGCGATCACGGGGAGACTCGACAGGCCGGCGGGCAGCCGGCGGATTTGGCGCACCGTTTCGACACCGGAGAGGCCGGGCATTTCCACATCGGTGATGACGAGATCGGGCCGCGGCTGGCGGACGATGCTTTGCAGGGCCTCGGAGCCGGAGACGGCGGTCTGGATGCGATACCCGGCCATCCCGAGGATGCGGGCGAACATTTCCCGATTCTCCGGCAGGTCGTCGATGACCAGGATGGTGAAGCAATTCGGGGGCGGGGAGCCGTTGGCGACGACTGCGAAGGGAGACGACAAATTCTTCATGGTCGCTTGAGTGGTTGAGGGACTATAGAGAATGTTTAAGGATTTCAAACATTTTGTTTTTTTGAAACAATTTGTTCGCAATCGTTCAAAATCTTTGGACGCCGACCGGGAGGGGGAGGGACACAGCGAAAAGGCCGCCGGGGCAAAACCAGGGGGGCAAAGGCGACCGAATCGCCCGGAGAACGCCACCGGTCCTCGCGCGGCGGCGGAGTGCTCAAAACGCGGGCCGGGCGGTCAGGAACGGCGCCAGAAACGGAAGCGGCCGCGTTTTTCCCCGTCGTCGCCGTCGCCGTGGCCGCCGCTCTCCCGGGAGCGAAGTTTTTGCTTCAGGTTCAGGATCTTAGCGTCGCGCTGCTGGAGACGGGATTCGTATTTGGCGATGCGTTCCTCGACCTGGCGAAAGCTGTGGAGGATGCGGTTCATCTCGGCGGTCGCCTCGGCGGCGCCGATGGGCGGTTCGAGGCGCATGCCTTCGCGCCAGATCTGCTGCATCTCTCGGCCCAGCTTGAAGGCGTGGGTGTTTTCGGTGAAAAATCCGGTCGCCCACCGGTGAAACGCCTCGGGACCCGGCCGGTCGGCGCGGCGATTCCAGGCGTCGACCGTCGATTCGTAAACGGCCAGCAGGGCCGCGACGGTGGCCTCGAGCGTCGCCGTGCGGCGGGCCGTCTCCGCCGCCTCCCGACAGGCTTCGCGGCGCCATTCGCCGACGACGCGCCGGACATTCTCCGCCGTGACGGGGTCCGGCATGCAGGAGTAGCCGAAACTGCGCCGGCGCAGCGATTCGAAATTCGCTCCGGTCACGAGGTGGCCGATGCCGGGCTCGTCGCAGACGATGACGCCGCAGCCGGTGACAAGGGCCTCGAGGGCGGCCTTGCCCTTGGCGAAGACGAGATCGCTCCCGGCCAGCAGGGGCGCGGGGTCCGCGACGGCGTTCCCCATGCCGACGCCGAGCGCCTCGCAGTCGATGTCTTCGCCGGCGCAGGCCGCGCGGATCGTGGCGAAATAATTGTCGGGCTTCGCGTAGTTGCTGAAAACCAGGGCGCGGGCGGGTTTTTCCGGCAGTGGCGGCCGGGGCGGAAAGCGATCGGCGTCCACGCCATTGAGGACGACGGTGATGGAGTCGGGCGCGACGCCTTCCTCCTCCACCAGGCGGTCGCGGCAATCCTCGTCCACCGCCACATGGCCGGCGACATTCGGCGCGCGACAAGGGGCCTCCTGCCACGGCGTCGCGCCGCGGCAGAAGGAGAGCACGGGCGTTCCGGGGAAACGGAGGGCGGCCAGCGAGGTCTCCCAGAAATGCTGGCCGTGGACGATCTCGGGCGTCCAGCCCTCCGGAAGGTCGTCCAAATCGTCCACCACCGGCGCGCCGAGCGCGCGGAGGCGCTCCGCCACTTCCCCGAGTTGCCGGGAAAAGGCCGCCGCTTCGTGGCCGAGCGCCTTGAGGCGCCGGATGGCGTCGAAGGCGGAAAGCTCGGTGCCGGCCGGGCGGTCAAAGGTGTTGTTGGTGAAAAGGATGCGCATGGGGTCGGGGGCACCGTCAGAAACGGGAAAACTGATTCGCCGCGAAAGGCACTCCATATTCGGGCTCAAGGCCAACGTTTTCTGGGAAGATTTTCACGCAATAATTCGCGGTGATCTGGGCAAATATTGCAATGCTCTCCGAGGCGCCATGATCTCTAATCACCCTCCTTTTCCAAGACTCCCATGCCAAACTCGGAAGTCCTGAGCGTCAATGCCTTCAATCAGGGGGGATTTGTCCTTGCGGCAACGCGGACCCGGGGGCTAGACTCGCGCGTTGGGGAGTGGAGACGCCGGGATCATTGTCCGGGAGGGTTTTTGCGGCCTCCCGACGCGTACCCCGGCTGAATGAATCGAGCCGGAGCGGGCCTTTCACCGACGATCAACTGTAAGTGGCCGTGTTGCGGCTGAAACACAGAACCGACCAGAAAAGATGACAAAACTGCTCTCTACCCTTCGGGATTGGTGGAAAAGCCTGCTGGCACCCGAGCCCGTTTCCGTGTCAACCGAACCGGATGACGAACTCGTCAAGGTGAACGTCATCCGAATCCTGATGGGGATTACGCTGGTGCTGCGGTATTTTCCTGTTTCTCGTGAATCTTGGTATGTCTTCGATCCATCGACGGAGATGGGGCTGATTGTTTTCTGCCATGTGATGCTGGCGCTGGCGCTTTGTTTCCTGTTCGGTTTCCTGACACCGATCGCGGGATTGGGACTGATAGCACTCTCCCGGCACTTTGATCTGACCGCCCGGGCGGCGACTCTCGGGACCACGGTGGGGATACTGGTGATTTTTGCGCTTCTTTTTTCGGGTGCGGGACAGCGGCTTTCGATAGACGGCTACCTCTGGCGTCGGTTTCGGCAAAATGGACTGGGCTCACTCATCAGGCTGCCGTACCGAATTTTCGGCAGACCTGACAGGCGTCAGCAACGGACCGGATACCTGATCGCATTCGGCGTCTACTCCGCGGTTTCGTTTGGGGCGGCGCAGTGGCATTTTCTCGATCCGATTTGGGTCGAAGGCCGCACCATGGAAATCGGCTTTCAGAATTCGTACCTTTGCCAATGGTGGCCGTTTTTCCGATGGCTGGACAACACGCGCCCGGAGGTATTGACCCTGCTTTCGCTGTCGATCACGATTTTTCAAAGCGCTTGGGAAGTTTTTATGTTTCCCTTCATCTTCTTTCGGCATCTGAAATGGTTCACGGTTGTCTTTGGAGCGGCGTTTTACTTCATGTCGGAATTCGCCCTGATGCTTTCATCCCTTCCGCGGAGCGAAGCATGCCTCTACCTACTGGTCTTTGCTCCCGCGGCATGGTTTGTCCGATCGGGCAGGTGGTTTTCGGGACGAATTCCATTCCTGTCCCGCCGCGAGGGAACGGCCGCGGAGGTCGAACCGCTTGCTCCGCCCCGCGGCGCGTGGTTTCACAGATCTGTCGTCAGCATTTTGATATGCCTGACCGTCGTGCTTATCGCCACCCAGCCCTGGTTTACGGGCCTTGTGGGCGGCGACGCAAATGCGAAGAAGCTTGAGCGTCCGCTTTCCTACCTGGGTTTCCTCACCCCGCGCGTTTATACCGAGACCGTTCTGGGAATGGGAGAGCGTTGGCCGGTGATTTATCGCCTCGATCCGGAGACGGGGAAGCGCAGTCAGGTTCCCCTGAACGACAAATACGGCGGACGCCTCGAGTACGAACGCAACGATCTGATTTTCTATGGGCGAACGCTGGTGATGAGAAAATACGCTTTTGGTGAACCTTCGGAGTTCTTCCAGACCGGCAAGGGTGGAGAGATTCTCAGGGATGTGTGCCGATACGACGCCCGCCGGCGCGGGCTGAAGGACGGGGCGCGCTACCAGATCGAGATCTGGGAGATCGAGGGACTCAACGACAAGCTTTCAACTCGGCAGCGGTTTGCGAGGGAGAAGGTACTCGATTACAACCTCGAAATCCCCCCCTTCTCCGAGGGCGAGTAAAAATTCCCTCCCCGCCCCTTTCTCAGGGTGCCAGAGAATCCTTCAGATGCGCATCGCGATTTCGCAATCCAACTACGTTCCCTGGAAGGGCTATTTCGACATGATCAGTCGGGTGGACGAGTTCGTGCTTTACGACGAAGTCCAGTTCACCCGTCGCGATTGGCGAAACCGAAACCGGATCAAGACGGCGCAGGGGTTGACGTGGCTGACCATTCCGGTGGTGAACAAAGGGCGTTATACCCAAAGCATTTCTGAAACGGAGATTTTGGAACCGGGTTGGTCGGAAAAGCACTGGAGGACCGTGCGTGGCGCCTACGCGCGCGCCGCCGGATTCAAGGGGCTGTCGGAAACCCTTGCCGAAGCCTACCAGAACGCCGCCGAAATCGGAAGACTCTCGGAGGTGAACGAGTACTTCCTTCGGCTGATCTGCCGGCTGTTGGGGATTGGGACAAAAATGACCCAGTCCTCGGAATTCGATCTCGCGGACGACCGAAATGAGCGCCTACTTTCGATCTGCCGACAGGCCGGCGCCACCACCTATCTCTCCGGGCCGGCGGCAAAGGATTATCTGGACGTCGACCGCTTCCACGAGGCCGGAATCGAGGTGGAATGGATGACCTACGAGGGATATCCGGAATATCCCCAGCTCCACGGGCCATTCGAGCACGCCGTAAGCGTGCTTGATTTGATTCTGAACGTCGGTGACGATGCGCCGCTTTTCTTCAAGGCCGACTCCTGACGCCGTTCACCTCAGTTTTCGATGCAAATACCGTCCCCGGCAATTTCGGTCGTGATTCCCGTCTATCGGGCGGAATCGATCGTGGGCGAGTTGGTTTCGCGTCTGGTTTCCACGCTGGAATCAATGGAGACGACCTTTGAAATCCTGCTTGTCGAAGACCGCGGCCCCGACCGGTCCTGGGAGGCGATCCTTGAGGCGGCCTCCGCCGATTCGAGGGTGAAGGGAATCCGGCTGGCCCGAAATTTTGGGCAACACTTCGCGCTGACCGCGGGGCTCGACCACGCTCTTGGCGAGCACGTGGTGGTGATGGATTGTGACCTGCAGGACGATCCCGCCGACATCCCGGCGCTGTACGCGAAGGCTCTCGAGGGACACGACATTGTTCTGGGCATCAAGGACGAGCGGCGGCACGCCACCTATCGAAACTTGTTGTCGCGGCTGTTTTTTTCGGCGTTCAACCTTCTGGCCGACAATCAGACGGCCAATATCAACGAGGGAAGTTTTTCCGTGCTGAGTCGAAGGACGGTCAACGCCTTCCGGCAATACAAGGACACGCACCGCCATTACCTGATGATCCTGCGGAACATGGGCTTTCCCCGGGCGACGGTGATCGTCCATCATCGGCAGCGCTTCGAGGGTCATTCGTCGTATTCCTTTCGAAAACTGTTCCGGCTTGCCTTGGATGGGGTGACATCCCAGTCAACCAAGCTGTTGCGCATTTCGATCGGACTCGGATTCGCCTACGTGCTTGCCGCGATTGGCGCGGTCGCCTATTTGCTGGTTCGCTACTTTGCCTTTGACGAGAAGCCCACCACTGGCTGGTCTTCCACCATCGTCCTGTTGCTTGCCTCGACCGGGTTGATCCTGATGGCCCTCGGTATTCTGGGCCTCTATATCGGGAATATCTACGAGCAAGTGAAGGGGCGCCCCCTCTACGTCGTCGCCGCCGAAACGAACATGCAGACAACTGACCATCCAAATCCATGAACGCAATCGATTCATCATACGGCATTTACGCCGCCGAAACGGCTTCGACCGAACTTGAAATCGCCTTGGAAGAACTCCGGTGGCAGGGTTTCCACATTCTGCGCGACGTCCTGACTCCCGACGAGATTCGCGAGGGTGCCGATCGCCTCGACGCCGTTCTGGCGAACCAGGAAGAGGAATTCGGGCTCGAGAACCTCGACCGCATTTCGGATCGCAATCTGGCCCGGGTACCGCTGGCTTACGATCCATGGTTCCTCAAGGTCGCCACTCATCCCCGAGTCCTCGCGGTCGCGCGCGCCCTGATCGGCGACCACATCATTTTGCACACGCAGAACGGCATTCTTAATCCCTCCGACGCCGTTCACCATCAGTCGAAATGGCATCGGGACATTCCCTATCAGGAATGGACGAGCAGCCGGCCGATCGCGATGGCGACCCTGTTCTGCTTCGACGATTTCAGCCCGAAGACCGGAGGCACCTACGTCCTTCCTTTTTCGCAGAAATTCGACAAGTTTCCGTCGGAACACTATGTCGGCGCCCATGAACTGCCCGTGACGGCGCCGGCCGGAAGCGCCATCATGTTCGACGCGATGCTTTATCACCGGGCTGGCAGCAACTCCTCGGGAAAGATCCGGAGAGGCGTGAACAATGTGTTCGCCACCCCGATTCTGAAGCAGCAGATCGATATCCCGCGAATGCTGGGACCGGATTTTCCGGAGAACGATGAAATGGCACGATTTCTTGGTTATACCACGGTCGTTCGTGAATCGGTGGGAGACTACCGCGCGAACAAGCTGAAACGACTCCCATGAGCGAATCCGATCCCCTTCTGGCGGGCGTCGCCGACTACTACACGGGCAAGTTCTCGACTCATGGGCGCACGTCGCGGGGAGTGGACTGGAACAGCCCCGAGAGCCAGGAGCTTCGGTTCGAACAATTGGCCAGACTGTTCCCGCCACCGACGGGAGCGGGCGCGAGGCTGAGCGTCAACGAAGTCGGATGCGGGTTCGGATCATTCTGCGGTTGGTTGGAAAAAGAGGGATGGAAACTCGATTATCACGGCTGCGACATCTCGCCGGCGATGGTCGAAGCGGCTCGGGAAAGCCATGGAGACCGGTTTACCGTGGGAACGGCTTGTCCGGAGGAAGCCGATTTCACGGTGGCGAGCGGTATTTTCAACGTGAAACTGGGAGCCACGACGGAGGAATGGGAAGGGCACATATTTCGGACTATTCACCGCATGGAAGAAATGTCCCGGCGCGGTTTCGCGTTTAATTGCCTCACCTCGTATTCGGATGCAGAATACATGCGCGACGATCTCTACTATGCGGATCCGTGTCGTTTTTTCGATTACTGCAAGCGGACCTTTTCCCGAAATGTCGCTCTCCTGCATGACTACGACCTCTACGAATTCACCATGCTGGTAAGAAAAGAATCCTGATATGACCAAGAAACCAGTCGTCATTTTCGGTTGCGGCGAAATCGCCCAGCTCGCGCAATATTATTTCGATACGGACAGCGACTACGAGGTGGCCGGCTTTACCGTGGACGCCGAATATCTCAAGGCGGATTCGTTCCTCGACCTTCCCGCCGTTCCGTTCGAATCGGTCGAGGAACGGTTTCCGCCCGGCGACTTCGAAATGTTCGTGGCGGTGAGCTACGCCAAGATCAACCAGGTTCGCCAAAAGAAGGCGGATGAGGCCGGGGCGAAAGGTTACCGGCTGGCGAGCTACATCAGCTCGCGGGCCAGCGTCCTGACCCGTGAACCAATCGGAGAGAATGCCTTTATCCTCGAGGACAACACCATCCAGCCTTTTGCCCACATCGGCCGCAACGTCACGCTCTGGTCCGGGAATCATATCGGGCACCACTCCCGAATCGGCGACCATTGTTTCATCTCGTCGCATGTGGTGATCTCCGGCGGCGCCATCGTGGAGCCTTATTGCTTCCTCGGAGTCAATTGCACGATTCGCGACCACATTACCATCGGCGCGTCCTCGGTGATCGGGGCCGGCGCCCTCGTCATGGCGGACGCCGAACCGGCGTCGGTTTTCGTCGCGGCCGCCACCGAGAAATCGAAGATTCCCAGCCACCGGTTGCGTGGGATCTGAATCGCCGGCCTCTCCCTGAAAAAATGGAAGCGCCCCTCGCCGAAAGCGAACACGAGCCCTTTAAAAGCACGTCGTTTAACGATCTTCTCGAGATCGAAGACGGCCATTTCTGGTTTGAAGAACGAAACAAGCTGATCGGCTGGGCAATCCGAAAATTCTTCCCCGCGGCGAAGACTTTCCTCGAAATCGGATGCGGCACGGCATTCGTGCTTCGCGATGTCGTTCGGCGCTTTCCCGAAATGCGGTGTTCGGCGATCGAGTATTTCGACGAGGGGGTTGAAGCGGCGCGGCGAAGGCTTCCGGATGTGCCGATCGAGACCGGTGACGCCCGGGCCCTCGATGATAAGTGGGCCGGAACCGATCTGGTTGGCAGCTTCGATGTGCTGGAGCATATTCCGGAGGATGAGGCCGTTCTGCGCGAGATTCATCGCGTCCTCAAACCAGGCGGAGGACTGATCGTCACTGTGCCGCAACATCCCTGGCTGTGGAGCGGGGCGGACGATTTTGCCTGCCATGTCCGGCGATACACCCGGGCGGAACTGGTCCGGAAGGTGACGGAAGCCGGTTTCAACGTGACGCGGGTCAGCTCTTTCATGAGTTTCCTCGTGCCGTTGATGCTGGCGTCGCGGGTCACGGCGAAACTTCGGGGCGAAGCCTATTATCAGAGCCATCTCCGGCAATCGGAAGTGAGCCCGCCGCCGACGCTCAATCGCCTGCTCGCGATGGCCGCCACCATGGAGCGAATGTTGATTGGCATTCGTGTTCCGTTGCCGGTGGGATCCTCGTTGATTTTGACGGCGAGCAAGCCGGTCTAGGATCGCCCGGGACGCCCCTTTCTCCTTGACTTCCGGGGCTTCAATCCTACGCTCGCGGCCCGGTTTTCCGGGGCGCGCCATCCGCTTTCCAATCAGAAACCAGATTCCATGAGTGTTCAACCTTCGAACCCGTTTCCGCTGCTTGTGGTCGCCGGAATGCCGTGCGCGGGCACCACGTTTTTGTATCATTATCTCCAGCAGCACCCATCCATTTACTTGGCCTTTCGCAAGGAGATCGACTATTTCAACGCCCACTATCATTTCAAGGGACGGGACTGGTTCGCATCGCTTTTTCGGGGCATCAAACCCGGCCAGATTGCCGGAGACCTTTCACCGGCTTGCTGGAACGATCCCCAGGCGCCGGAATGGATCCGCGAGTTCAACCCCGACACCAAAGTGATTCTGTGCCTGCGGGATCCGGCGGAGTTCGCCGTTTCCTTGTTTCGTCAGAAAAACCACTCGCACTACGACGTGCCTCCCACCCTCGAACAGTGGCTTCACGACGGCTATGAATCCCGCCTGACCGAAAAGGGAGGACCTGTTTTCTTTACCTTTCATGACGGCGAGTTCGAGCAAAAACTCGATGCCTACAAGAAGGCCTTCGGAGAAAACCTGCTCATCTACGACTTTTCGTTTTTCACTAAGAACCAACTGACAATTCTCCAGGCGATCGAGGATTTCCTTGGCATCGATCCTTATTTTGACGAATCGAACTTTGACAATCTCCGCATCAACGCCTCCTATCGGCGGAACATCAAGTGGCTCTACGCCATCACCGCCCAGGAATGGTTCCGCAACCTTTTCGAACGTTACGTTCCGCGAACCTGGGCGATGCGGGCGAGAGCGATCTTCGACCGGATTTCGGTGGTCGGCGAGCCCAGCAAGGACGCTTCGAAGGTTCGCCACACACCGGAGGAGGTGACCACGGCCCGGGAAATCCTGCCGACCTCGTGCGCGGCGTTTCGCGAAATATTTCAGGACCATCCGATCTACACTGGCGACGGCAAACCCTTCGCGCTCCGTGAAAAAGCCGTTTCCGTGGACTGAGTCGGCGGATGGCCGATTGGCCCTTGCCACCGGAGCCGGTTTTGCCGACCGTTGACCGCTTTTCCATGTCCGAACTCGAATCCAGTCCCTATCGATGCCCGGCAACGCTCTCCGCGCTGGCTCCCGGAAAGGATGGTGACCGCATCGAGGTCTTGCGGAACGACGAAGGCCATACCTACGCCGTTGAGGATGGCATCCCAAATCTGACCCATCCGCGGGAACTCCTTGAGCGGGTTGCCGCGACGGCGGCGGCCTACAACCAGATGGCCGGACTGGCCTACGAAGCCGCGATGGAATGGCAGTTCGCGGCCGCGCGCGAGGATGAGGAAACCGTGCGGGAAAAGATGGTCGATCTTCTCCATCTCATGCCGGGCCAGCGCGTGCTGGAGATTGGCTGTGGATCCGGTCGCGACTCCTTTCGCATCGGGCGGCGGTTGGGTGGCTCCGGCAGCCTGTTCCTGCAGGATCTTTCCCGGAACATGATTCTCTGCTGCCGCGAAAAGCTCACCACCGAAGCCGCGGAGGGCAAGACGGCGTGCGACCTTCGCTTTCACGTTTCGAACGCTTCCTACCTTCCCTTCGAAGACGGTTTTTTCGATGCCGTGTTCCATTTCGGGGGTTTTAACGAATTCGGCGATCAAAGGCGCGCCGCCAACGAGATGGCCCGCGTCACCAGGCTCGGCGGCCGGGTGGTCTTCGGCGACGAAACGGTCGCTCCCTGGCTTCGCGGAACGGAGTTCGAGAAGATCGTCGTCAACAACAACCCTCTTTTCAAAAACCGCGCCCCGATCCGAATGATTCCCCATTGCGCGCGGGAGGTCGCCATTCGCTGGATCATCGGTGGTTGTTTTTACCTGATCGACTATACGAAAGGCGAGGGATTGCCCGATTGGGATCTTGACCTTCCGCATCGGGGACGTCGCGGGGGCACGCTGAGGACTCGGTATTTCGGCAACCTCGAGGGCGTCACGCTTGAAACCAAGCAAAAGGCCCTCGAAGCCGCGGCGCGATCCGGACAGAGCATGCACGAATGGCTCGACGCCGTCGTTCGCCGGGAAGCCGAGAACCAACTGGGCGATTCCGCCGAATAACCCGGATCGAATCCCGAATCCGTCGCGCGATGAAATGCCAGAAACTGGGACGGCTTTATGTTCCCGATGGCCGAAAGCCTTGGTCGGTTTCCCACGCCGCCAACCCGACGCCCGTCTCGCTCGGCGGAGATCTTTACCGGATTTATTTCGCGACTCGGGATGCCGGGAACCGCTCCCACACCGGGTGGATCGAAGTCGATCTGAAGGATCCGTTTCGCATCCTGGCGGAGGCCTCAGAACCCGCGCTCGGGCCCGGAGAACTTGGCATGTTCGATGACTCGGGAGTTTCCATCGGCTGCGTCGTGCCGGTGGAGGATAAGCGTTTTTTGTACTACATGGGCTGGAACCTGGCGGTGACCGTGCCGTGGAAAAACGCCATCGGTCTCGCCGTCGCCAACGGTTCCGAGTCGACTTTCCTCCGGCACTCGCGTTTCCCCGTCCTCGATCTCTGCGAGGCCGACCCCTACACCATGACCTATCCTTGGGTCCTGCGGGACGGCGCGACCTACCGCATGTGGTACGGGTCGAGCACCCGCTGGCTCGAGAATCGAAAGGAAATGCGGCACGTCCTCAAGTACGCCGAATCGGTCGATGGCATTCACTGGATCCGCGACGGATCGGTCGTGGTGGATATCGAGAACCCGGGCGAAATGGCGCTCGTCAAGCCCTGCGTCATTCGCGACCCCGACCGCTATCGCATGTGGTTCAGCGCCCTGAAGGACGGCCCGGTCGAGGCCTATCGCATCCTCTACGCCGAGTCCCGGGACGGGGTTTCCTGGGAGCGAAAGGACGATGAAACGTGGATAGACGTGTCCGAGTCCGGATGGGATTCCGAGATGGTGGCGTATGGCACGGTCTTCGATCACGGCGGCTCCCGATACATGCTCTACGCCGGAAACGGATGTGGGCGCGAGGGATTTGGACTCGCCATCCTCGATGAATCCCGAACCCCTGAGTCGGCATCGTGAACGGCCAGAGCGACAACGCCACTCCCGGGACCGGCAACCGATCCCCGAAACGCTGGATCTTTCACGGACTCCGTTTTCTGGTCACCTTTCTGGCGATCTACTTCCTGTTCGCGACGGATCGGTTGAAATGGAGCGAATTCCGCCTGGCCGCGGGAGGTCGGCGCGATGGGCTCGCCGCCGTCGCGTGTCTTTATGGGGCGATGTTTCTCACCTACGTCCGCCACTGGGTCCTTCTGCGGGCCTCCGGGGAAACGGTGCCGCTGGTTTCCGCCGTGAAAGCCGGCCTCGTCAGTTGGTTTCTCAATGCCACGCTCCTGGGAGGACTTGGATTTGCCTCCGGCGACGCGGTTCGCGTCGGCTGGTTGTTGCCCTCGGTCAAAAGCCGGTCCTCCCTCGTCAGCGCGACCGTGATCGACCGGGTAATGGGTTTCTGCGCGCTCTGCGTGGTCGCGCTGGCGGCCGTGTTCGGAGTGCGCGTGGCTGTCGCTCACGGCGGGCAATACAGTGGCGCGCTGACGGCCGCGGTCGTTTCGGCCGCAGCTCTTCTGATCGCGGTGACTCTTTTTGGCCGCGTCCTGCGCTTCTTAAATCGGGGCGAGGGTTGGAAGTGCCTTTTGCGGGAGAAAGTCCCCTTCGGTGGCGCCCTTGCGCGGCTTGGGGAAGCGATCCTGAGGGTTCATGCGAAACCCGTGGAATTGGGAAAGGCGCTCGTGCTTGGAGTTCTCAGCCAGACGCTGCTGGCGGTTTGCGTGTTTCTGGTCAGCCGTGCCCTCGTCCTCGAGGTTCAACCACATTTTCGGGAGGTTTTTTTCGCGGCTCCACTGACCGGGGTGATTGGGGTCATGCCCTTGCCCGCGAATGGACTGGGGGTCGGCGAGGCGGCCTTTGACACGCTCCTGAAACTCGCCCGTTCTGAAACTGAGCCTCTGCTCCAGGGAGGGGCCATGATTTATCTCGCCTTCCGCGTGCTTACCTTATTGTCCGGAATTCTTGGACTTCCCTTCTTCCTCCGCGGCCGCGACCGGCTCGTCGGGGTTTCCGACAACCCGGCGATCTCCGATTCAGACGCCTGAAGTCTCCGCCGCGATCCCTTCCCCGGTGCGGGAGAAAATGGCTTCCAACGCCTTACGGGCCATCGAAAAATCCTTGAACACCATTTCTCTCGGCCGTTCACCAGGAGTCCACTCGCGTTTCGGCGTCGTGTCGATGCGTTCCAGCAATTGGTCGGCCGTCTCCGCATATCCGAAGACTCCCGCGCTCACCAATTCCGGATCATACGACAGACCCGCCGGATCGATGAAGGTCGTCGGCACGCCGAAGACCGCCGCTTCCGTCGCCGTGCTGCTGCGATGCGTCACGTGATGATCGACTTCGGACAACAGGGCGGGCAACGGAACGGCGCAACTGTCCGCCATTTCAAAATGGCCCACTCCCTGCTCCCGCAGCCATTCCTCCGTGACCGGTCCCTCGGATTCCAACCCGAGCAGCGCGCCGCGGCGGGTCATCAGGTCTTCCTCCTCCGGTCCGATTTTCCCCCCGTTGAGCTTGCGCAGGCGCGCGATCACCGGGTGCAGCCGGATGAAAAAGATCGCACGATTTCCAAGCCGGCGCATGGCCTCGATCACGATCTTCGGCAAACGGTTGCCTTGCGTCGTCACCAGAATTTTTCTTGCCCCCCGCGGCACCCGGTTCATCAGCCGGTCGCGTTCCGGAATTTGCGGCGCGTCGGAAGAACCGATCCAATCGAGCCAGGGATGTCCGCCCACCTCGACGCCGTGGACGGGGCATTGCCAGCCCCGCACAATTTCGGCCATTCCCTCGTCGCGAGCCCAGACCACGTCGGCCAGAACGTCGTAACCGTTGTCGGGGATCCGTTCCCATTTGCGGAAAAGGATCGTGCTTTTCACACCATACTGAATTGACACTGACACGACTCCCAGCCGACGGGCCGAGGAGATCATGGCCGCCGACCGGAGGTCGAACGGGCTCACCGCGAAAGTCGCGCCCGGGCGCAACCATCCGAGCACCCTTTCGAAAAAATCGCAGTAGCCCAGAAATTCGCGGATCACGTTTTCGTAGGGAAAATGGTCGAACGCGCGGCCCAACAGTTTCTCGAAGCCCCGGTGAATTTCCCCGGCGTTCTCCAGAGTCGCGATCGGCGTCACCGCGCCGGACACCCGGGCGCGCACGAAGGGATAGCTGCTCAGGTAGCGAGCCGGAAAATAGCGGCGTCCCTCGGCTCTCGGCGGCGACTGGCCCGCGTCGATCTCGATCCGGCCACAGGGGTAACGTTCCACTGCCAGCGCCCAGATCGCATCCAGGTAGGAACACAGCGAAAACCCGCCGATGAATTGATTGAAATCCTCGACCCGAGTGACGAAAAGACCTCCGCCCCGCATCGGTGGGGACGAAAACAGCGCCGCCTCGGCGAGCTTGCGATCCCGCAGCAGCCGCGCCCGTTTTTCCGCCGAGGGTTCGCCTTTCGGCGCCGGAGGCGCCACCCCGCGGATCAGGTCACGGTAGGCATACCAGCGCAGAATGGGCCAGACGCTTCTGCCCTCGGCCCGCAGCGACGCGACATCGTGGTCGATCTCGAATTGCCGCAGATCGGCGGAGATTTGTTCCCGGTCGGCGGCCATGACGCACTCGTTCAGGAATCCTTTGATTCGTTCCAAATCAGCAGCCAAGCCCCTTCGGTCGTGGTGAACCGCCATGGCATCCATCGCGGCGCCTCCGGGATGGTCGACAGGATCGGATTCAGCAGGCCCGCGTGGCGCGCCGAGGGAACGCGCAGCAGAGCCCCTTCCGCCAGCAGGCCGCGCCCGAACAGTGACTTCACCGACTCCTCAAACCCGTCAGCCGGGATGGAACCGATCGCGCACAGCGACACGGGTTTCTCCGGAATTCCGTCCTCGATTTCCCAATTCGCATCGGCCCGGCGCAGCGATGCCGCCAAGGCCTCATCCTCGCCGCCGATAAAGGCCATTCGATTCGGCAGGCCGCGCGCTTTCAGATAGGCGGCGAGATCTTCGGCGAATTTCGCGGCCGATCCTTCCGGCGTGGATTCCGCCACCCAGCCGAATCCCTCGATGGTTCCAGATGCCTCGGCGTATTCCAGCCGCTTCGACACCACGGCCAGCGTTTCCTCGAGATCGACGATCCGTTTTTCCGCTTCCTTCAGCGCGGATTCCACGGTCTTGAGCCGTTTTCGAGTTTCAGAAGCCTTCAGTTGCAGGGCGTCGGCGGTTTTTCCGTCGGCGGCACCCAGCCATTTTCGGATCGTTTTTCCCAAACCCATGATTTGTGTCGAATTGTATACCCTTTGCCGGAAGAGACTGCCGAAAAAATCGCGACTCAACCCTGTTGCATACCCGGCCCAACCCTGTTGACCCGCGGAACGGACCCTGTTGGGTCGAACCGTTTCAGGGCATTGTCGTGACCACCATGGGATGGCGGGGACCGCGATAACGCAGCTCAACCGCATGATCGCCCGCCGGCACGACGATTCCTTGAAAGGCGTGATTGGCGGGAAAAATGGCTGTCGCTTCGCCATCGATGCGGGCTTCCCAAAATCTTTCGTAACTGTTTCCAATCACCAGAACCTCCCGGTCCTTCGCCGACACCGAGAGGTCGATGGCATCCGCCGTCAGTCGCCGAATCTCGACGCGCCCCGTACCGCCGGCCGGATCGGGAACCGGTTGATCGCCAAGGTCGGCGCGATTCAGGAAGGCGGGCCGGGTGTCGTCGCCCGCGTTTTTCCAGGCCGAAAGCGCCTGAAGTGTTTCATCGTCGCCGTCGAAGACCGAGATTCGGTCGGCGAAATAGAAACGCGGCAGGACGTTTCGGTTTTCGTAAATCCAGAGTCCCGCGCGGGGTTCGTAGCCCGCCCACATGGTTTCGATACGGCTGCCCAGTTTTCGGCGGTAACTCTTGGGCGGAGTGGAGGGGGGACGTTCGACCACCGGCTTGAGGCCGGGATCTGACAGGGGCGCCGGCGAAAACACGAACCGCACATTGGCCAGCGAAAGCAGGTCGAGGCTGGCCAGGCTCGCGGCGGGAACGGGGGCTCCATCGGCGGGCCAGCCGGTTTCCGGACCGAAGACATAAGCGCGATTGCCCCAGGTGTGAAAGTAGGAAGCCAGTTTTTCACTGCGCTCGAGATGAGGGGAAATCGCCCGCGCCCAGAAGTCGTGGTAACGGCCGGCATAGAGCGGCACGTAGCCGTCGGCGGCTTCGAAGCCGTAGGGTGGCATCATGTCCGGATGCCAGATACTCGTGCCCGTGTTGGCGACTGTCACCACGCGGAACGGATCGCTACGGGCTTCAGGCGCGGTGCGGTCGCGCAGGCCCTTGAGATCCGGATCGGTGAAAACGGTCCAGCACCAGCCGTCGATCACGGTTTTCATGATGATGTGGTGCATGCCCCGTGATCGTTGGCCGGCCCAGCAGAAAACCGCCGCGATCGCGAGGCATCCGAGCGGCCGCGGCCAGCGGCGACTTAGCCCCCCGAGCCAGCTCGAGACCCGTGCCAGAGCCTCCGATCCCGCGAAGGCGTACAGAAAGGGCAGCAGCAGGTAAAAACGCTGGAACTGAAAGCTTTGGAGAAATCCGAGAGCGTCACGAAACGCGATGGTGAGCGCTTTGGAAAACAGCACCAGGACCCAGCAAGCCGCCGTCGTCAGGACCAGCTTCGCCATCCGGCGGTCCCGCCAAGGCGGGACGAAAAGGCCAGCCACCATCGCGATGGCAAAGGGCCAGTTGTCGAAATAACTCCGCTTCAGCATGTTCCACGCGCTGGCGATCGCCGTATCCGGTGCCAGTGACTCCAAAGTGTCCGTGCGGTGCGAGTCGGCCGCCAGCATCAGCGCCGCTCTGGCAAAGGGCATCACGACAACGAGCCAGGCGGCGCCGAAGACCGCCAGCAAGGGCACGACCTTTCGGAATCGCGCCTCGGGAAACAGGATGAGCACCCAGGCCGCGGTCAGCGCGAGCACGAAGGTCTGCGACAGGTAGCTGCCGCAAATTCCGTAGAGGGCGCCCGTCGCCGCCGCCAGGGCAAACGCGGCACCGGTTTTCCCGGCGGCGGACGCCCATCGGCACGCGGTCGACAGCGAGAGCAGCACCAGCGGAATCGCCGGTCGCGCGAGGCTGTCATTGTAGGTGAACCCCGACCAGGAATCGTTCAGGAAAAACTGGCAGGACAAACTGTAGCCAACCCCCGCCAGCGTGGCCGACAGCGCGCCGGCTCCGAGCGTCCGCCGCGCGAGGAAAAAAGTTCCCAAAGCCGCCACCAGCCGTTGCAGGAAGGTGATCGCCGCGTAGGCCGCCCATCCCGGCAGCACGGCGAAAAAGGTGTCCAGTGGTGTCCAGCCCCAATTGGCCGTCTGGTTGAAGCCACAGACCAGTGTGGCATTGCGGGCGCCGATGAGGGGATCGCCGAGATCGGTCTGCGCCGCCAGCGCCATCGGCAAATTGGCGTCGCCGTTGTCGTTGATCCGGACGAAGGAGCGGTCGCTGAAGGCGAAAAATGGGAGCGCCAGCCAAAACGCCCACAGCGACAACACGACGAGGGCCGCTCCCGACGCGAAGCGATCCGGAATCTTGAGGGAGCGAAAGCAATTCGACTGCTGGTTCACCGGGTTCATGGACACAAAGGCATGCCGCCCGTGAGATGCCCGGTTCCTACGCCGCAATGTCGGCGGATTCAATGCCTTTATAGGCCTTTTCTATCAGGCTCCGGAGAGGATTCGCGGTTGTCCCGGCGGGGATCGCATGGCAGTTTTGGCCTTTTTTGCCGCTGGATGCCGACCGACCCCGCCATTCCCTTCAATCGCTCCTCGATTGCCGGCAGTGAAATCGAGCACATTCGCGACGCCGTCGCGTCCGGACAGATCGCCGGGAACCAGGCGTATGCCCGCCGCTGTCAGAATTTTCTGAAGGAAACACTGGGCGTTCCGGAGGCGCTGATGACCACTTCCTGCACCCATGCATTGGAAATGGCGGCCTTGCTCCTGGGATTCGAACCGGGAGATGAAGTCATTCTGCCGACCTATACTTTCGTCTCCACGGCCAACGCTTTTGTCCTCCGTGGCGCGCGGCCCATTTTCTGCGACATCCGGCCCGACACCCTCAATCTCGACGAAACACGGATCGAATCGCTCATCACCGGCCGCACCCGGGCCATCGTGCCCGTTCACTACGCCGGCGTTGGCTGCGAGATGGACGCGATACTCGAAATCGCCCGAAGACACGGAATCGGTGTCGTCGAAGACAACGCCCACGGCCTTTTCGGAAAATACCGCGGCCGGCCGCTGGGAAGTTTCGGTCAACTCTCGGTTCAGAGTTTTCACGAAACCAAGAATATCACCTGCGGGGAGGGAGGCGCCCTGCTCATCAACGACCTCTCGCTGTTTGAGCGGGCGGAGATCATTCGGGAGAAAGGCACCGATCGGGCGAGGTTCTTTCGTGGCGAGGTGGACAAGTACACCTGGGTCGATATCGGATCGAGCTACGTGATGAGTGATGTTCTCGCCGCCTTCCTCTTCGGCCAGCTTGAGGCGTGGCAATCGATCCAACAGAAGCGACAGACCATCTGGGAGCGGTATGACAACGATTTGCGTGAGTGGTGCGCCGCTCATGGCGTCCGCCAGCCGAGTGTTCCCGCCCACTGCGAGCAGGCCTGGCATCTCTACTACTTGCTGATGCCCGATCCGCCTTCGCAGGCGGCGTTGATCTCCCATCTGAAGGAGAGAGGCATCGGCGCCGTGTTTCACTATCGTCCCCTGCATCTGTCCCCTTTCGCCCTGCAATGGGGAAACCAGGCGGGCCAGTGTCCCGTGGCCGAGGATGTCAGTGACCGCATCGTGCGGCTCCCGCTTTTTTACGCCCTTTCCCCCGGGGAACAGGACCGGGTGATCGGGGCGATTTTGGAATTCGATGCCTGAAACGAGACGCCGACTTCGACCCAACAGGGTTGAGTCGCCGACCCAACCCTGTTCAACCGCGCCCCGAACCTGATGAACGTTGTCGGCATCCTGCTCGCCCGCACCGACTCGGCGCGACTGCCGGGCAAGGTGCTGATGGAAATCGGTGACGGACGGCGGCTCATCGATCTGGTGCATTTGCGCGCCGCGCGGGCGACCCGCCTCGACCGCCTCGTGCTCGCCACCACGGACAGGGACTGCGACGACGCCCTCGCGCGGCACGCGGAAGAATCGCTCGGGATCGAAGTCTTTCGCGGCGATCCTGAAAATGTCGCGGGTCGCGCCCTCGGGTGCGCGGAATCGTGCGAGGCGGACGCCTTCGTTCGCATCAATGGCGATTCGCCCTTCGTCGATCCGGAGTTGCTTGACGAGGGGATCCGGCTCCTCGGGGATTCGGGCGCGGACCTGGTGTCCAATCTTCTGGATCGCACCTATCCCTACGGAGTCGCGGTGGAGGTGTTTCGCACGGAGACCTACCGGCGGGTGATCGGCGACTTCGATGCCTGTGAACGGGAACACATTTCCCGGCATTTTTACCAAAATCCGGACCGGTTTCGCCTGGTTTCGCTGCCGCCGAGCGTCGATCCCGGTTTCGCGGAAATTCGCCTGACAGTGGACGACCCGGAAGACCTGCGGACCGTCGGGGAAATCGTGCGCCACCTGGGGGCTGGAGCCATCTCGGCGGGGTACGAAGCGGTCGCCACGCTGGCCCGCGCGTTACAGGGTTGATTATTGGAGCGCATTGGGGTCCATTCGGCGTTTCGATCGATAGTCATGCTGAACATTTTCTGTATCCGCCCCAAGGGCTTTAATGTCGGAAACGACGCCATTTTCATGGGGCTTCAGGCCGCCATCGCCGAGGCCTTCGATTCCTTCGTGAACCTGATCTCGATCCCGGCCACCTCGCGCTACGAATCCCAGGCCAAGGCGGGCCTGACCTCGCGCACCGTGCACGAAATCAACCAGTTCGGGCACGGCGTCATCGTTGGAGGGGGGAATCTCTACGAAAATGGCGAACTCGACGTGAATCTCGAGGCGCTGAAAAAGCTCGAGCCGCCGCTGATGCTCTTCAGCCTTTCCCGCGGCCGCATTTACAATCGTCTCGACAAGCTGGTGGACCGGACGGACGTGATGTCGGACACGATTCTTACCGGGCTGAACCGGCAGGCGACTTGGTCGCTGGCGCGGGACACGGCGACCCTCGATCATTTGCAGGGACTAGGGCTGGACCACGTTCGACTCGGGGGGTGCCCGACGATCTTTCTCGACCGGATGCGGAGCCAGTTTCCCGAGGTGCCGGATCGCGATCGGCGGACGACTCTGGTCAGCGTTCGGAATCCGCAGTTGATGAACATTTCGCTCCAAAGGCAGATCGGTGTCGCGGCCCAGGTGCGGGCGATCATTGCCCTGCTGCGCGAGCGGGGCCACGACGATGTCCGCCTGCTGTGCCACGATCATCGGGACATCCCCTTCGCCGCGTCGCTGGCGGAGCCCTACGTTTACATCCAGGAACCCCACGCCTACCTCGCCCTGTTGAACAGTTGCCGGCTGAACGTGACCTATCGCGTGCATTCGGCGCTTCCCTGCATGGCGCTGGGCACGCCCTTCATCAAGCTGAGCTACGATGAGCGGGCCATCAGCCTGATGGACACGGTCGGCTACGGTGACTGGAACATCGACATCGTGAAAGATCCCGACGTCCCGGCGGCGGTGGCCGATCGCATGAGCCGGCTGGATCAGTTGCCCGGCCTGCGGGAAACGGCGGCGCCGGTCTGGGAGCGGCTGCGCGCGACCCAGGATGGAGCGCTGCGGGGCTTCGCCTCGGCGGTGCGGGAATTCGCCGCCCAAGGCTGATCGCATCGCGGATTGACCGACTTTCCACTTTGTTATGAGCGTCCACATCATCGCCGAGGCGGGCAGCAACTACAACGGTAGCGTGGAACTCGCCAGGCAGCTCAATGCCGTGGCCTCCGACGCGAAAGCCGACTCGGTGAAATACCAGATCATCTATCCGGAGGGTCTGTATCGCCCCGGCGAATACGCCTACGGACACTACGACATCAAGGAAGTCTGGCGGATTCGCGAGAGCGGGGTGCTCGACGACGATTCTTGGCGGGCCATCGCCGCCGACGCGTTGGAGCGGGGCATTCTTTTTTCGGCCTCGGTTTTCGACACCCGCGGGCTCGACCTGCTGTGCGGTCTCGATCCGCCTTATCTGAAGATCGCCTCGTGCGACCTGAACAACCTGCGGTTCCTCCGCGAGGTCGCGGCGCGCGGCCTGCCCATGGTGGTGTCCACGGGCATGTCCACCCTGGGTGACATCGAGAAAGCGGTGGCCGCCCTGGCCGCGGAGGGAATCGGGGGCGAAAAACTGGTTCTCCTTCACTGCGTGTCGGCCTACCCGGCCCCGCTGGGATCGACGAATCTCGCCTTTCTCGGCACGCTGCGCGCCGCCTTCGGCACGGCCATCGGTTTCTCGGACCACACGACGTCGCACGAGGCGGCCTGCGCCGCGGTGGCGCTTGGGGCCACCTGGATCGAGAAGCATTTCACCACCGACAAGACGCTGGAGGGCTTTGACCACAAGCACGCCCAGGAACCCGGCGAACTCGCCGCCTATGTCGCCGCCATCCGGGAGACGGAGCAGTCCATCACGCCGAAGGTGGCGAAAATCGGAGACGCCGAGGCCTACACCCGCCAGCGTGCCCGCCGGGGCGTCTACGCGGCGAGGGAACTGCCGGCCGGTCACGTGCTGACTTCGGCGGACCTGGCGATTGTCCGCCCCGAAAGCCCGATCGCGGCCGACCGATTCGACGAGTTGGTGGGCATGAAACTGAAGGCTCCGCTGGCGGCCTTTGCCCCGCTGACCTGGGAAGGTCTCGAGCATTCGGACGCGTGAATGGCGGCTCCCGGCCCGTCCGGCTCAGCGTCCAATCTGGGCGATTGCCTCGATCGCTTCGTCGAGGTTGTTGCTGGTCCACGCGTACTCTCCCACCCAGTAGGAATCGAGGGTGAGGTCGGGGAAATCGTTGGCAACCATGTGGGAACGGCGCTTTCGGTCGAGCTTGCCGCCCAACCCCAGTTTTTCGCCTTCAATCGCCACGCGCGTTCCGGGCAGGAGCCGGCGGTATAGCGGTCCGTCGAGCTGTCGGAAGGCCCAGACCGGGAAATAGAGATAACACTTTCGGGATGGGTCCGATTTCGCGTAAGCCAGCACGGCGACGTGACAGAAATCGTAGTTCAGCTCGGATTTTTCCGGCAGCCGCGACACCTCCTGAATGACGAATTCCTCGCTGACGGTGCCGCTCTTCTCGTCCGGCGGCGTTTCCACAAACTCCGGGAAGGGCAGCTCCCGAAAGGAAAGGCTGAAATACCGGTGCCCAAGCACCCAGACAATGGTGTCCTTGCCCTCGAGGAATTCGTTTCCCGATTTCCACGCCAATCGGGAAGGAACCATGTCCGACCCGGCGCTCACATGGAACACGTCGACTTCGGGAAGGCGATTCTGCCGGACCCATCGATGAAAACCGTCAGCGAAGGAATCGCCGATGATCCCGATGTGTTCCCCCCTCGAACGCCAGGCGCGGGAGCCGACCGCCTCGAACATCGCGCGGTAGCCGTCGGCGAGCGGATGAAAATCCTCCGGCGGCGGAGCATAGACGGCCTGCCCGCGATCCGCGGACGCGGTCATCCACGCGGTGGCGTCGACACACTCGATGCCGGTTTCGCGCGCCTGCTTCAGCACAAAACTGGCGGCATCGCCCCAATCCTCTCCTGACCTGTGTGAAAGCTCGTTCCGATACGGAAACGCAAGCAGGATCAGGTCAATGTTTCGCTTTTTCAGATAAGCGTCGAATGCCAGAATCGTTTCGATCGTGCCGGAACGCACCGCGGGAGAGACCACGATCCGCGGAGGGGAAGGAACGGCGAGCCGGTGCGCATGGAGATACTGGCCCGCGACGAACCCTGTCCCCAGGGCCGGGGCGGCAAGGGCGAGACCGATCAGGAAACGTGGGGACATGGAGAAAGCCGAACCGACCAAAGGACACAGATTGATTAAGAGTTCTTAATCAATTTCCTCCGGCATGGCAATCTCCAATTTTATGATTTTTGGAATTTTTAGATTCGCTTCAAAATCGCCTCCGCCACGCGTTGGGCTCCACCCGATCGGATGGTTTTCGTGGCTTTTTCGTGCATCGCGAGCATTTCATCGCGGTGCTTTTCCCATCGCTCCACCAGTTGAAGCATTTTCGCATAGCCGGACTCGTCCCCGGTAAAGACCCGGCAGGCACCGTGCTCCTCCAATTCCCGGATCAAGTAATTCCGGTCGGGAAAAAGCGGGAGATTGATCGAGGGCAATCCGACGAAAGCGGCTTCATAGGTCGTCATGCCGGCGGAACAGATGACCAGGCAACTGCTCCGCAGCACGCGCCACATTGATTCGTTTGATTTGACGAGGATAACTTCGTGCTTGGTGCCGCTGACAGCCTTTACGAGCGCCTCATAGGAATGGGTGTAGGCTTCGCCGAGCGCAACCCAGATGAGGAGTGAGCAGTGGGCGTTCTTCAACACGTTCAGGATTTCGAGGGTCCGGTTTGGCGCGTCGGCTCCACCCATGGAGATGGCGATGCTCAGGGGGGACTGGGCGAGGTGGGACTGGAAGACCCGTTTGGGGATGCGCCGGCATCGTTCGCTGACGATGGTGTAGTCGAGACCCTTGATTCGTTCGGGAAAGGGCGCCGTCTTCGTCCATTCCGGGTCCTCGTGAACGGTGCGATGGACCAGGAAGTCGCTCTGGCGAAGCCGGTCGAACACGGGAGACAACGAAACGGTGATTCCGGAGTGCTCCCGGATTTTCGCGAATGCCTCCGACGAAAGAGTCAGCATGTCGAAAACCGCGGCGTCGGCGCCGAATTCCGCGAGTTCGACCGCCAGTTCCGCGTCGGAATTGCAACGATGGTGCGAAACCTGACTGTGTCGAAAAAGTGCCGCGCCGCTTTCCTCGCCCAGGAGAAAGACCCGCAAGTCAACCGGCAGCGCGGCGAACGCTTCCGCCAGTGCCCGCGCGCGCATGAAGTGCCCGAGGCCATCCCGGGCCGAACCTCTCGCTGCGATGGCTATTCGGGGCGGACCCATGGTTGTTTTCGGGAGGAGAGCGGTGACGAATCAGTTTTGCCGCATCGACGGTCCCGTCAAGCGCTCCCGAGCCCGGCGTAAAACGGGACGATGCGGCTAAGGCCCTCGTCCAGCGTCACGGAAGGCCGGTAACCGAGTTGTTCCCGCGCCCGAGTGATGTCCGACAGCGAATGGGTCACGTCTCCGGACCTGAACTCGCGATGGATGACCTCCGGCGTCAGTTCCCGGTCCGGATACGTCGTTCGAATGACAACGGTCATTTTTTCGATCAGTTCGTTCAGCGAGGTTCGCGCGCCACTGCCGATGTTGAAAACACTGTTTACCGCCGAGGGTTTTTCCAGGGTGCCCGCGAGCAGATTGGCCTGGGCGACATCCCTGACGTGGCAGAAATCCCGCGACGTTTCGCCGTCGCCATTGATGAAAACCGGTTCCCCCTTCAGCAGCGTGTCGAAAAAGATGGGAATCACCGCCGCGTAGGCGCCGCCCGGGTCCTGCCGCGGCCCGTAGACATTGAAATAGCGCAGGCCGACGGTTTCCAGTCCATAGCAGCGGCCGAACATGTCCGCGTATTGCTCGTTGATCTGTTTCGAGAGCGCATAGGGCGAAAGAGGCTGGAGAGGGGAATCTTCCCGCTTCGGCAGCGTGGGCTCGTTTCCATAGACCGAGCACGACGAGGCATAGACCACGCGTCGAACCCCGGTGTCCTTCGCCGCGGTGAGCATGTTCACGAATCCCCCGACATTCGCCGAGGTTGTATGATGCGGGTGGGAGATCGAACTCGGGACCGATCCCAGAGCCGCGAGATGAATCACCACTTCGGCGGTGTCACAAGCCTCACGGCAGGTTTCCAAATCGCGGATGTCTCCCTCGATCTCCCGAAAACGCGCCCAATTCTCCTCGCCCACACGGCGGCGCACATCGTCGAGGTTTTTCCGGAACCCGGATTCGAAATTGTCGAGCCCGGTCACCTCACACCCGATGGACAGAAGGATTTCGAGAATGTTCGATCCGATGAATCCCGCCGCGCCGGTGACGAGCCACCTCCGCCGAGCGGCGCGATCGGCGAGGTCCCCGCTGAAAAGGGTTTCTTCGGATTTGGACATCGGCTCGATCGCGTTCTTTCGAAAAAAGGCGCTACCCGGCGTTCGGAAACGCTCCGACGGCTTCGATGACTTCGTCCCGTTGCGCCCGGGTCAGCTCCGGATAGATCGGGATGCTGATGACCTCGCTGGCGAGCCGATGCGCGTTCTCACAGCCTTGGCGGGAGGACTCGGGCAGGTTCCGGAAACAGGGTTGCTGATCCATCGTCAGCGGATAATAGACCTCGCAACCGATTTGGCGGTCCGCCAGGTGTTGGCGCAGGGCGTCGCGGCGTCCCTCCCCGATGACGCGGAGGGTGAACTGGTTCCAGATGTGGTCGTTGTGCGGACTCGCGGCCGGCAGCACCAGCTTGGCGCCGCTTTCCGCCAGCCAGCGGGCCTGGGTCACCGCGTCGTGGCAGTGGCCGGAGGGATCGGCAATTACGACGCCGGGAATTTGAGCGAGTTTTTCCGTGTAGTAAGCGGCGTTGCGTCGGCGAGATTCGGTGTATTCGCCGTAGCGGGCGAGTTTTACGCGCAGCAACGCGGCCTGGAGCGCGTCGAGCCGGAAGTTGCCGCCGACGACGTGGTGGTAGTATTTCGGTTTCCCGCCGTGGACGCGCATGATACGGGCCTTTTCGGCGAGTTCGTCGTCGCCGGTCACGACCATGCCGCCGTCACCGAAGCCACCCAGGTTCTTGCTCGGGAAAAAGCTGTAGGTGGCGAAATCGCTTTTCGCGCCGAAACCGGCGCCGTGCCGGCGCGCGCCGATGGACTGGGCGCCGTCCTCGATGATGCGCAGACCGTGCTCCTCGGCCAGCGCGTTGACCGCGTCGAGGTCGGCCATCTGGCCGAAGAGATGCACGGGCACGATGGCCCTGGTCTTCGGGGTGATCTTGCGCCGCGCATCCTCGATGTCGAGGTTGAAGCACACCGGGCAGGCGTCCACGAAGACGGGCGTCGCGCCGGTCCGCGCGAGCGTGCCGGCGGTCGCGAAAAAGGTGAAAGTCGGGCACAGCACCTCGTCACCCGGGCCCAGCCCCAGCGCCATGAACGCGAGCAGCAGCGCGTCGGTGCCGGAGGACACGCCGATCGCGTGCGGCACCCCGAGCATGGCCGCGACTTCCGCCTCCAGCTCCGCGACATCCGGCCCCATGATGAAGCGCCCGTCCCGCAGGACGCGGGTGAACGCGGCGGTCAACTCCGCCTCGAGAGGCAGGTTCTGGGCGTTGACGTCGAGCAGGGGGACGGCCATGGCGTTTTTCGAGATCGGAAAATTTCGGAGCGCTGCGACTGAGGATGGTGCGCGCCGGGATGTCAACGGTCGTTCTTGAAGGCGTCGTAAGTCTTCTTTCCCTCCGCCAGATTCCCGGGCAGCGGCGCCTCCTCGTCCAGGTCGAGGCAGCGCACCCGTTCGCCGTCCTTTTCGTAGGCGTATCCCGACTCCGGGCACACGGCGCGGTTCTCGGCGTCGAAGCGCAGCGGATGCCCGTGGCGGCTCATGTGTCCCTTCAGCCGACCCGGCACGCCGACGACGAATCCGTAGTCCGGCACGTCCTTCGCCACCACCGCGCCGGCGGCGACAAAGGCGTAACGCCCGAGGGTAATCCCGCAGACGATCGTGGCGTTGGCGCCGATGGTCGCGCCGCGGCGGATCACGGTCTTTTCGTAAAGGCCGCGCCGCACCACCTGCGACCGGGGATTGGTGACATTCGTCAGCACGCAGGAGGGGCCCAGAAAGACGTCGTCCTCGATCTCGGTCCCGGTGTAGAGGGCGACGTTGTTCTGCACCTTCACGTTGTCCCCGACGCGAACGCCGTCGGCGACCATGGTGTTCTGGCCGAAGCTGCATCGTTCCCCGATCTCGGCGCCGGCGCAGATGTGGGCAAAGTGCCAGACGCGCGTGCCGTCTCCGATGCGGGCGCCCTCGTCGACGATGGCGGTGGGATGGATGGTGGCGGGCATGGTCAAACGCGGGGCGGGAGGGGATCAGAAAGCGGAAGCCTGCTCCAAAACGCGCACGACTTCCACCGCGGACCGTCCGCAGGAACGCGGCGCGCGGCGGGTTTCGACGCAGTCGAGAAAGTGGCGCAGCTCGATCTCCAGGGGTTGCGCGGCGCCCTCGAAGACGACTTCCTCGCCCTCGTCGACGTTCGCGAGCGAATCCGGGTCGATGCGTTTGCGGTGAAGGACGACGGTCTGCGCCACTTCGTCGTAAACGATCATCCCCTCCGACCCGATCGCGGTGAGCCGGCGGCGGTTTTCGGGCCACAGCCACGCGTTGTGCAGGTGGGCGGTGGTGCCGGACGCGAATTCGAGGTGCAAATACACGTCGTCGGCGACTTCGGGCTGGAGACCGCGATGTTTGACCGCGCTCGAACGGACCGGCGCCGCGCCCGCGAGGTGAAGCAGCACGGCGACATCGTGGACGCCGAAGCTCCACAGCACATCCTCGACCGCGCGGGCGCGGCCGAGTTTCAGGCGTTCCTGATGGATGGTGAATAGTCGGCCGATGACGCCGCCGTCGATCATTTCCTTCACCCTCGCGATGGCGGGCTGGTACATCAGCAGGTGACCCGCCATGAGGATCCGGTCGCGCGCCTCGGCGGTCGCGGCGAGGTCCTCGGCCTCCGCCACGTCGAGGGTGATCGGTTTTTCCACGAAAACGTCCTTCCCGGCTTCGAGGAAGGCTTTGGCGATGGCGTGATGCGTCGGCGCGGGGGTGGCGATGGCGACGGCGTTGATCCCGGCCTCATTCAAAAGACTTTCGTAACCGTTGCGAAGATCGACGCCGGGAAATTCGGCGGAAATTCGGGATCGGATCGACTCACTCGGCTCCGCCACATGGGTCAGCACGCCAAGATGGGCAAGTGTCTTGACCAGGTTGCGGCCCCAGTTCCCGGCGCCAATGACTGCGATCGACTTTTCCATGCCAAGGTCCACCGTCCTCACGCCTTGATAACCTGGCCCGGCCGCGATTCCAGCCCACCCAGCGCGTTGCGGGTATCGATGATCGTCTCGCACCAGGCGAGAATCTCCTCCAGCCGGTAAGCCTTGTGCGCCGTGGAAATCACCACGCAATCGTAGGCCGACAGCGTTTTCTCGTTCCACTCGGCCGACGGCTTGCCCGTCCAGCGGGCGTGCTCCCGGGTCTGGGGGACTTTCGGCACATGGGGGTCGTGGTAATCGACCTCGGCGCCTTGGTCCGCCAGCAGATCCATCAGTTTGAAAGACGGTGACTCGCGGCAGTCATCGACATCGCTCTTGTAGGCCAGACCGAGGATGAGTATCCGGCTGCCGCGAAGGGGTTTTCCGTGATCGTTCAGCGCCTCGGTCACTTTTCCGACGACATACCTCGGCATCGATTCGTTGACCTCGCCGGCGATCTCGATGAATCGGGTGTGAATGTTGTATTCCCGGGCCTTCCACGTCAGGTAGAAAGGATCGATCGGGATGCAGTGGCCGCCGAGTCCCGGACCGGGATAGAAGGCCGTGTAGCCGAAGGGTTTCGTCTTGGCCGCCTCGATCACCTCCCAGATATCGACACCCATTTCGTCGGCGACGACTTTCATCTCGTTGACGAGGCCGATGTTGACCGCGCGGTAGATGTTTTCGAGCAGTTTGGTGAACTCGGCGGTCGCGGGAGAGCTGACCGGCACCACCCGCTCGCAGACGCGGCCGTAGAGCGCCACGCCGGCCTCGAGACAGGAGGGCGTCACCCCCCCGATCACCTTCGGAATGGTCGAGTTGGTGAAGTCCGGGTTGCCCGGGTCCTCGCGTTCGGGGGAGAACACCAGCGAAAAATCCTCGCCGATTCGGAAGCCGCGCGATTCGATGCGGGGCCGCAGCTCCTCCTCCGTGGTGCCGGGATAGGTCGTGCTTTCCAGACTGACGAGCTGGCCCGCCCTCAGGTGGGGCAGGGCGGCCTCGATGGTTTTGACGACATAGCTGAGATCGGGATCGCGGTGCTTCGTCAGCGGCGTCGGCACGCAGATGACGATCGCGTCCGCTTCGGCGATCCGGGAAAAATCGACGCTGGCCTCGAAATTTCCCGACTTCCGCGCGGCGGCGATGCGGTCGGCGGCGATGTGCTCGATGTAGCTGCCTCCGGCGTTGAGGGTATCGACCTTGGCGGGATCGATGTCGATCCCAACGGTGCGCAAACCGGCTCGCGCGAAATTCAGCGCCAGCGGCAAGCCCACGTAGCCCATGCCGATGACGGCGACGACGGCCTCGTTCCGGGAAAGTTTTTCTGTCAGCCCCATAAGCGGGCCGAAACTACGGTCGGCAAGCCCGAAAGCAAGCGCTACGTGGCTCGCCGCCGCCGGGCGGAGAGGATCGCTTACTTCACCCCCAGACGGTAGATCGTCGTCTGCGTGTAGGTCTCGCCCGGGCGCAGGACGGGCGAGGGGTAGCTCGGCTGGTTCGGCGAGTCGGGGAAAGTCTGGGCCTCCAGGCAAAAGGCGCCGCGATAGAGATAGGTCTTGCCGCCTTTGCCGGGAAGGTTGTCGAGATAGTTGCCGACGTAGAGCTGCAGGCCCGGTTCGGTCGTGGAGACATTCAGGGTTCGCCCGCTCTTCGGGTCGCGCACCGTGGCCACGTGCTGGAGTTTTCCGTCGCGGCTGTCCTTGACGACATAGTTGTGGTCGTAGCCCTTGCCGTTTTTCAACTGCTCGTCCTCCCGCCCGATGCGGGCGCCGATGACGGTGGCGGTGCGGAAGTCGAAGGGCGTGCCCTCGACGGGCGCCGGCGCGCCCAGGGGAATGCCGCCGTCGTCGGTCGGCACGAAGCGGTCCGCGGCGATCGTCAGCTCGTGGTCGAGGATGGTGCCTTCGCCGTTCCCGGCGAGATTGAAATAGGCGTGGTTGGTCAGGTTGAGCACGGTCGGCTTGTCGGTGGTGGCCTTGTAGTCGATCTTCAGGCCGTTGTCGGCGCCGAGGGTGTAGGTGACCTCGCAGCTCAGGGCGCCGGGATAGCCCTCCTCGCCGTCGGGACTGGTGTAGGTGAGCCTCAGGGACGGACCGGCCTCGGTCTCCTTCGCCTCGGCGGCCCAGACCTTCTTGTTGAAGCCGACCTCGCCGCCGTGGAGGTGGTTGACGTTGTTGTTGTTGGTCGCCAGCGTGTATTCCCGGCCGTCGAGGGTGAATTTCCCCTTCGCGATGCGGTTCGCGTAGCGGCCCGTGATGCAGCCGAAATAGGGGCTCTTTTCCTGGTACTCGGCCAGCGTGTCGAAGCCGAGGCAGACATCGGCCGTCTTGCCGTCCTTGTCCGGCGCCTCGAGGGAGACGATGACGCCGCCGTAGTTGGAGATTCGGGCCTTGATGCCGTTGCCGTTGGTCAGGGTGAAAATTTTCACTTCCTGGCCGTCGACGGTGCCAAAGGGTTCTTCGGTGATGCTCATGGATTCGCAGTCGCTGCAGGACGCACATTCGGCGCATTCCTCTTCCTTGCAGCCGAAAAGACCGAGGGCGAGAAGGGCGACGAAGCCGGTGGCGGACAGGGGGTGGAGGTGCTTCTTCATGGGAATTTTTGGGTCGATTGAGGTGAAGGGCGGTAGAAAACCAAATCGAAATCGTTTCGGCAAGGCGTTTCCCTTTTTTCGTTTTCGGCGTAATCTCGGGGTGAAGGCATGATACCGCTTCTCCAGCCGGTTTGCTCCATCGCTTCCAGGGCGCGATCCCGATCTCGATCCCGCCGCTGACCCGCCGCGTTTTCGTTTCTCTTCCGCGGTTTTCGGTCCCGGATCCAACAGGGTTCGGTCCCCGACTCAACAGGGTTGAGTCCTCCACCCAACAGGGTTGGGTCCCTTTTCCCGAATTCCGCTCCGCTTCAATCCGTTTCATCCTCCAAAATCGTTCTCGTCATGAAAAAAATCGTCATCCTCGGCGCCGGTTTCGCCGGCCTCGAATGTTGCAAGGCCCTGCGGGGCGCGCCCGCGGCCATCGCTCTGGTGGATCGCCAGAATCATCACCTCTTCCAGCCGCTCCTCTATCAGGTCGCCTCGGCCGGACTGGCCGCGCCGGAGATCGCCCACCCGATACGCAGCGTTTTCGCCGGCCGGGAGGAGGTCTCCGTGCTGATGGACGAGGTGGGGTCGGTCGACTTGGCGGCGCGCGCGGTCGTCACCCGGAGCCGGCGGCTCGACTACGACTACCTCGTGCTCGCGCTCGGGGTGAAGACGGGCTATTTCGGCCACGCGGACTGGGAGGCGCACGCCGGCGGCCTGAAAACACTCGACGACGCCACGCGCATCCGTCGGGAGGTGTTGCTGGCCTTCGAGAAGGCGGAGGTCTGCGACGATCCGGCGGAAAAGGCCCGGCTCATGACCATCGTGATCGTCGGGGGCGGTCCGACGGGAGTGGAGCTGGCGGGCGCCTTCGCCGAGCTGGCGCGGCACGTGTTGCGGCGGGATTTTCGCCGCATCGACACCCGCCAGGCCCGCATCGTGCTGGTGGAGGCGGCGCCGCGCCTGCTGTCGATGATGGACGAGGAACTTTCGGCTTATACCAAGCGAAAACTCGAGTCGATGGGCGTCACGGTGCGGACGGGGTGCGCGGTCCGGGACGTCCGCGGGGGTGTCGTGGAATTGCCGGGCGAAACGCTGGAGGCGGGGAACATCGTCTGGGCGGCGGGGGTCGAGGCGGTGCCGCTGACGCGGACGCTCGGAGTCGAGACGGACGCGGCGGGCCGCCTGATGGTCGAAAAAGACCTCAGCCTGCCGGGGCACCCGGAGGTTTTCGCGGTAGGCGATGTGGCGCATTGCGTCGACGCGGCCGGGACGCGGGTGCCGGGCCTGTGTCCGGCGGCGATCCAGATGGGCCGCCATGTGGCCGGCATCCTCCGGGCGGAGTTGGCGGCGCCGGAGGAGCCGGCCGGGCGTCCGGAGCGGGCGGGATTTCGCTATTTTGACAAGGGCAGCATGGCGACGATCGGGCGCTCGGCGGCGGTGGCGGCGAGCGCGGGCCTGAGGTTTCGCGGCTTCGTGGCGTGGCTGATGTGGTTGTTCGTCCACCTGCTGTTTCTGGTGGGGTTCCGAAACAAGCTCGCCGTGCTGTTGCAGTGGTTTTACGCCTATCTCCGCTACCGGCGCGGGGCGCGCATCATCACCGGTGTGGCGCCGGAGAGCCGCCCCGCGACGTTTTCCCGTTTCGCGGGTTGAATTCGCGGCGATATTGCCGCTCCCACCTCGTCGATCGATCGTGTTTTTTTCCGGATATTTTTTTCCCGCCTGTCCCCTTCGCGCGCCGGTGTGGGGCTTGATCCTGTCGGGAATGCTGGGGGTCCCGGGCGGGATGTTTTCCCAGCAGCCGCCCGGTGGCGCCCCTCCGGCGGCGGCCTCCGCCGCGCAACGGTTGAACCTGCTCTCGGCGAAGCATTGCGCGGGCTGTCACCCCGTGCCGCGTCCGGGCTCGATGACGCGGGCCAACTGGCAGGAGGCCTTCGAGTTGATGGTGCGCTTTATGCACGAGAAAAACCTCCCGACTCCGCAGGAGGAACTCAACGATCTCTTCAACCTCTATTATCACAACAGCCCGATCGAGTTCGAGCGCATCCCGGACGACTTCGCCGACATCGGCGGGCGCTTTCAGCGGGTGGCGGCCGGTAATCCGCCCAAAACCGAGCGGCCCCAGGCGACCAACGTCAACGTGACCGACCTCGACCAGGACGGGAAGGACGATTTCCTCGCGTGCGACAACGCCAACGGCGCCGTTTCGTGGGTGCGCCACGAGAACGGCGAATGGACGGAGACGGAGATTTTCTCGATCCCCGCGCCGGGCGGCACGGCGGTGTTCGACTTCGAAAAGGACGGCGACCTCGACATTGTCGTCAGCTCGATGGGCTACATGAGGCCGAATGACGAGCTGATCGGCGAGGCTTACCTGCTGGTGAACCGGGGCGACCAGACCTTCGAGCCCATCGGCCTCGCGCGGGGCATGCCGCGCATCACCGACGTGAAGCCGGCGGACTTCGACGGCGACGGGGACTACGACTTCGTGCTGGCGATGTTCGGCTGGCGGACGACGGGTGGCATCGCCTGGATCGAGCAGGTGGACCCGAAGAATTTCCGGTTTCACAAGGTGCTCGACATCAACGGCCCCATGAAGGTCGAGGTCGGCGACCTGAACGGGGACGGGCGGACCGATTTCGTCGTGCTCGTGACCCAGCAGCACGAGGCCATCGGGCTGTTCGAAAACCTGGGCAACGGGCAGTTCGGCAACCGGCTGATCACGCAGGCAAAACACCCCTCCTTCGGGTCGTCGGGGATCGATCTGGTCGATCTCGACCGGGACGGCGACCTCGACATCCTCTACACCAACGGGGACATGATGGACGACAACTCGGAATGGAAACCCTACCACGGTGTCTCCTGGGTCGAGAACCGGATCGAGGGCTGGGCGCTTCACCGCATCGCCCTGCTGCCGGGCTGTTACGCCGCCGAGGCCGCCGACATGGACGGCGACGGCGATCTCGACGTGGTCGCTTCGGCGATGAATTTCCACTGGCCGGAATACGACATGCCCAGCCTCGTCCTTCTCGAAAACGATGGAACGCAGCGGTTTTCGCGCCATTCCATCGCCCACGACCCGTCGAATCTCGTCAGTTGCGCCATCGGCGACCTGAACCACGACGGAACGCCCGACATTGTCGCGGCGGGAATGCACGTGGCGGGACCGCTGCAACGGACCGGCCGGCTCACGGCCTGGTTTCAGAAACCCGGCGGCGACGCGCCGAAGAAAGCCGAGTGAAAAGGTGGCGCGGGCATCCCGCCCGTGAACCGGGCGACCGCGCGCGCCGTCCGCCGCGCCGGTGACTCACTCGTTCCGGATGGTGAGCTTGTTTTTCTGGCCGCGGCCCTTTTCCTCGGCCCACACCCGATGGAGGTGCTCGTAGATGCGATCCAGGTTTTCTTTGACCTGAAGCCGGTATTCGGCGGTTTTCGCGTGGGTGGTGTCCGGGTAGTGCTTGATGACGTCGGTCTCCATGTCCGGACCGCCGGTGCGGCTGCTGACTTCCCCGGCCACCTCGCGGAGGCGGTCGATGGTGTTTTTCCCGAGCGAAAGGGGCGAGCCGTCGGTGACGGGCTCGATGTAGTAAAAACGCGCCGTCATCGGGCCGGTCGTGTCCACCGTCACCTCGAAAACGCGCGCCGAACCGTCGATGATGTAGGTGTGCTGGGAGACGGAGCTGATGTGGTTGAGCTGCACGACGAAACGCCCCGTGGGCAGCACGACTTCCCAGAATCCATTGATGCCGTCCTCCTCGGAGGCGCCGCCGGATCCCGACTGCCCTCCGGTCCCGGTTCCGCCGCCGCCGGTGCCGGGCGTGGTCTGGGAGAGGGCGGAGGGCGCCGCAACGAAAAGCGAGCAGGCGGCGAGAAAGACGAAGGCGGCGAGCGGGGAGGTCGATTTTTTCATGGAGAGCGGGGGGGAGTTGGGAGTTTGATCGGGCGAGGGATGAAACATGACGCGGAGCGCGCGGTTTTGTCAAAAACGATCCAGCATTCCCTCGAGATCGCCGGGCCGGTATCCGTAGAGCGATTTCGGCACGTCCTCGTTGGCGAGACGGGTGAGCCGCCAGTCGCCGGGCCAGAATCCGCGCTTTTCCCAGGTGAAGACGAAGGGCGCCTCGAGCCGGTTGGCCACGCGCATGATCTCCTGCGCGATCGGCGAGCCGTTTCCGCTCAGCGTCAGCCGCGCCGAAACGGTCGCGCGGCCGTCGGCGACGGTTTGCTCGAATTCGCCGTCGGGGGCGACGTGAAAGACGAAAAACTGCCCGCCGAGTTCGAGGAATCCCCGGACCAGGTCCCCGCGCTTCAGGCCCCAGTCGTCGGCGTAGTCCTCGGCGATCAGGCGCTCCATGCGGCGGTCGCCGCGCTTGTCGAGCGCGGTCATCAGCGCCGCCTGTTTCCGGGCCACCACGCGGGCGGGCGACCAGTGGACGGCGAGGTAAACCGCGACGATCGCGGCGCAGGCCAGCGCGGCGATCCATCGGCCGCGGACGAACGCGAATTGTCTGTTGCAAATGCCTTTCATCGATCCTAAACAGCATTCCACGTCCGGCGTTTCGTGGGAAGCGCAAACATTCGCAGCACACCGGCAAAATCGCCATGGCAACCTACCGGCCCAACGTCGCCGCCATCTTCCAGAGACCGAACGGCAAGATCCTCGTCGCCGAGCGGGTGGACTTTCGCGGCAGTTGGCAGTTTCCGCAGGGCGGCGTCGACCGCGGCGAGGATCTCATCGCCGCCCTCCATCGCGAGGTCGAGGAGGAGATCGGACTCGCGCCCGCGAGCTATCGCGTCGTCGCCTGCCGCACCGGCTATCGCTACAAATTCCCCGGCGGTCATCTCAAGCGCGGCCTCTATTGCGGCCAGGTGCAGACCTATTTCCTGTGCGCCTACGACGGCGACGGGACCGACATCGACCTGACCCGGCACCAGCGCGAGTTTTCCGGCACGAAGTGGATTCGCCCCGAGAAATTCCGGCTCAAGTGGGTGCCGAAATTCAAGCGGCGCGTCTTTCGCGCGGTGATGAAGGATTTTTTCGGCGTCAAACCGAAGAGCTGACCCGCCCGCGTCGCGCCGCGCCCGGCGCGCATCGGGACTTGCCGGCCGTGTCGCGACATGGCAAAAGCGCCCGGTGAAACCCTCTCGCCTCGTTTTTCGAAATCGCCGCCGGGGTTCTGGACTGGCGATGTTGGCCCTGCTTCCCGCGTTGATGACACAAGCCCAGGAAAAACCGCCAGCGCCGGCCGGCGGCTATCCCGCCGGCGTCGAGGAAATCCGTTATCCCGTGCCCGCCGACCGCTCGGAGCAGCCCGCCTTGTTCTGGAAACCTGAAAAAAGCGGCAAGGGCGGCGAAAAAGTCCCGCTCCTCGTCGCCCTGCACACCTGGTCGAGCGACTACCGGCAGGCCGGCGGCGAGGCGCTCTACGCCCGCTGGTGCCAGGATCGCGGCTGGGTCTTCATCCACCCGAACTTCCGGGGCCCCAACCGCGCGCCCGAGGCGCTCGGGTCCGACCTGGCGATCGCCGACATCCGCGCCGCCGTGGAGTTCGCCAAATCCGTCGCCGCCGTGGACGAGTCCCGCATCTACGCCGTCGGCGTCTCCGGGGGCGGACACATCACGCAGTTGCTCGCCGGGCGCGCCCCGGAGATCTGGGCCGGCATCTCCTCCTGGTGCGGCATCTCCGACATCGCGGCCTGGCACGCCGACACCACCGCCGCCGGACGCGCCAAGTACGCCCGCGACATCGAGCGAGCCCTCGGAGGACCGCCCGATTCCTCCCCCGCGCGCGCCGAGGATGCCCGGCATCGTTCCCCGCTGACGTGGCTGGAAAACGCCGCCGGAGTGCCGCTCGACCTCGCGGCGGGCCTCGACGACGGCCGCTCGGGCAGCGTGCCTTTCACCCACTCCCTGCGCGCGTGGAATGCCGTGGCGCCTGCGGACGCCCGGCTGTCCGAGGAGGCGATCGCCGCCTTTTACGAGACGCGACAGCCACCGCCGGGCGTCGGCTCGCCGGTCGAGGACGCCCTTTACGGCAAGCGGCCGCCGGTGTTTCGCCTGGTGCGGGACAACACCCGCGTTACCATTTTCCGGGGCGGCCACGAGATCGTCCACGAAGCCGCGCTCAACTGGCTCGCCGCGCAGCGCAAGGGGCAGCCGGCGAACTGGAATCCGCCCAAAATCGGCGCCCTCGAGGCCACCGACGCCGACACCCAAAGCGGCAAATAGCGTCCCACCCAACAGGGTTGAGTCGCCGACCCAACCCTGTTGGGTCGCGGCGGGCGCGCCCTCGGCGGCCGAGTATGACAAAACTCCCGCTTGCCGGGCGAAAATACGCCGCTAGAGTCATTGCAAGCATCAGGAGTGGTTCCCAGCCGCGGCGACGCGGGGACGGAATCCGGCAACCTGGCGATGGAGAAGCCAAGGTGCCTTGGATGCTGACGGACCCCAAAAGACCGGCAGCCTCCGATGTGCGGGATGAAACACGCCCGAACAGCAAATTCTCCAGCGGAGTGATCGAAAAAAATTCACGCCGTCGCTCCTCCCGATGCGGGCAGGGCGACGGTTTTTTGTTTTTCCGGTCACGAAGCCGAAAAGCCTGGTGCGGTTTGAACCTCGAAAGAATCCAAAACCGTATCAAGACATGAGCTACGAAGACATCCTCCAGCAGTCCGCCGGCGGAAGCCGCGGGACCGCCGCCTCGCTCGCCGTCCGTGTGGACGACGCCAACCCGAACCATCATCTCTGGAACAACCGCGGCACCTGGTGGTGCCATTTCACGGTTCACCAATCCGACTACACCGCCGAGCGCGTGCGCGTCTCGCTGAAAACGCGTGACCTGAATCTCGCCCGGCGCCGCCGCGACGAATTGCTCGCGGCCCTGTGACGGTCACGATTCCCGTCCGGATCAAAAAAGAGAGCGCAAGCCTCCACCGTCCGTTCCCGAGCGATGAAAACTACCACCCTCCCCTCGCCGCCGCTTCCGGTCCCGCCCGCCGGCGCCTCGATTCCCCTGCCCGCGAATTTTTTCGCCTGGCCGAAACCGATGCGCGAGCGCTACCTCCGGATCAACGTCGGACGCTGAAAACGCCCGCCGCAAATCGCCAAAGATGTCACGCCTGACGGTCAAGGTCACCCCGAACGCGAAGAAGACCGAAGTCCTCGGATGGACGGACGACGATCCGCCCGTGCTGCGGCTGAAACTGGCCGCGCCCCCGGTGGACGGGAAGGCCAACCAGGCGCTGATCGCTTTCCTCGCCAAATCGCTGGGCGTGCCGAAGCGCGCGGTCACCCTCGAGCGCGGCGCCTCGAACCGCACCAAGATGCTCGCCATCGAGGGCGTGGACGACGGGGCGCTGCGCGCGGCCTTTTGATCGGGAAAAAAATCCTGTCAATCCCGCCAAAACCCGCCAAGCTTGCTGGCCATGCTCAACTACATCTGGCTGGCCCTGATCCTGATCGGTGTCGCGGTGGCGGCGCTCATGGGCCGCATGGAGGCGCTGGTGAAAGGCATCCTCGCCCAGGTCGAGGCCGGGGTCATGTCCATCGCGCTGCCGCTCGCGGGCATCCTGATGCTGTTCCTCGGCATCATGCGCCTGGCGGAGAAAAGCGGCGCCGTGAACCTGCTTTCGCGGCTGATCCGGCCGGTCATGCGGCGGCTTTTTCCCGATGTGCCGCCCGATCATCCCGCGATGGGCGCGATGATCATGAACATGGCGGCGAATTTTCTCGGGCTCGGCAACGCCGCGACACCGCTCGGGCTCAAGGCCATGAGACACCTCGACGACCTCAACCCGCACAAGGGCACGGCGTCGAACGCGATGTGCACCTTCCTGGCGATCAACACCAGCGCCATCACCCTGATCCCGGCCACGGCGATCGGCTTGCTGGCGGCGCGCGGCGTCGCCAATCCGTATGCCATCGTCGGGACCACGCTGGTTTCCGCCCTCTGCGCCCAGATCGTCGGCATCGCGACGTCGAAAATCTTTCAGCGGCTGCCGATGTTCCGAATCGACCCGGCTCGTGAGGCGTCCGAGAATCGTGAAGAGGAATCCGCCGCCGTGGACGGTGACGATGACGAAACGAAAGCGCCGAAACTCCGGTCGATCGGAACGCGGGGCTGGGTGTTGCTGACGGCGGTTGGCGTGTTGTTTCTCGGCACGATTTTGCTCGAGACCTTTCCCGCGCGGCGCGCGGCGCTCCAGCATGCGCTCGGGCTCGACGAGGCCGTCCGTCAGCTCGACGCCGCGCCGGCTTCGACGGCAAGGGTCGCGCCCCCGGGCGAACCGGCCCTGTGGGTGCGGGGTTTGGGGGCCTTTTCCGTGGCGGCGATTCCCTTCATGCTGCTGTTTTTCGCGGTGTTCGCCTTCGCGCGCGGGTTGAAGGTTTACGAGGAATTTGTGGAGGGGGCGCGCGAGGGGTTTCAGGTCGTTATCCGGATCATGCCCTTTCTGGTGGCGATGCTGACGGCGCTGGCGGCGATGCGATACTCGGGCGCGCTGCCGCTGGCTCAGCGATTGTTGACGCCGGTGCTGGACCTCATCCGGTTTCCGGCGGAGCTGCTGCCGATGGCCCTGATGCGTCCGCTCAGCGGCTCGGGCAGCCAGGGAGTGCTGGCCGACCTGCTCACCAACGACACGCTGGCGGTGTGGAAGAAATACGCCGCCGCCACGATGTATGGCTCGACCGAGACGACTTTCTACGTGTTGGCCGTCTATTTCGGCAGCGTGGCGATCCGTCGCACCCGCCACGCCCTCGCCGCCGGCCTCTGCGCGGACGCCACTGGCCTGCTCGTGGCCGTGGCCATCTGCCGGGCCTTCTTTGGCGCTTAGGAGACGGTTGAAAAACCGTGGAATGAGCAACGGGGAGTCACGGCCTCACCGCGTTCTTTCCGAGGAAAAAACGTCGCCGCTCGGTTGCTCGGGCAGGGTGTTTCGCCAGTCGTCGAGTTTCCGGCGCAGCGACGTGGCCACCTCGGGTTGTGAAGCGCTCAGGTCGTCCTTTTCCAAGGGATCTTTCTGCAAATCGTAGAGTTCCGAATGGCTGCCATCGGTGTTCACCAGCAGCTTCCAATGCGAGTCCACCACGACGTATCTGGCCCAGTGGTCGGGCGCTTCCTGTCGCGGCGGCCAGGCGGCATCGATGCGCCAGAACAGCGGCTTGGCGCGCTCGGGGGCGGCACGTCCCAGCAGTGTCGACACCTGGCTGACGCCATCCGGTTCGTAACCGGCCGGAAGCGGCGCGCCGGCGAGTTCACAGAAGGTCGGCAACAGGTCCACGGCGGAGATGAGCGACTGCGAATCGATCTTTCCGGCGGCGATCCGGCCCGGCCAGCGGGCGATGAAAGGCACATTGATGCCGCCTTCGAAGAGCGATGCCTTGTAGCCTTTCCGGCCCGCCGTGATGCCTTTAGACGCCGCAATCCCCCAGCCGGCACCGGTGGCGGTGTCGTATTGTAGTTCCAGCGGCGTCGGTTTCGCCGCCCGCGCCGGACCGTTGTCGGAGCTGAAGATGACCAGGGTATTGTCCGTCAGCTTCAATCGGTCGAGAGCGGCCAGCACCTCGCCAATGCGGTCATCCGCGTGGGAAATGACCGAGGCATAGATCTGATCCTCGCGACTCATCATGTCGCGGAAACGCCACTCGTATTTCGGCACGGTGTGAAAGGGCGTGTGCGGCTCGTGCATCCAGAGGTTGATGAAGAACGGCTTCTTTGCCGTCACGCTTTTTTCCATGAAGGCGATGGCGTGCCGCGCGTCCTCATGTACGGGCATCTGCTCGCCGGAGCAGTTGAAGGCGCCGTATTCGTCGTAGCCATAGGCGTCGGGCGTCGGAGAATCGACGATCATGTCGTTCGACAGGTGCCACTTCCCGTAGTGGGCGGTGCGGTAGCCCGCCGATTGCAGCATCCGCGGCAGGGTGGGGGCCTTGGGATCGAGCCAATCCGGCATGCCGCGTTTTTCGTTCTGCGGCACCCAGGCGAAGTGGCCGTCGATGTGGTAGCGCGCCGGAAAGTGACCCGTCATCACCGCAGTCCGGCTTGGCGAACAAACACCGCTCGCGACCGTGAAACGCTGGAAGTCGGTGCCCTCGCTCGCGAGCCGGTCGATATTCGGCGTCTTCAGATACGGATGCCCGTGGCACGACAAGTCGCCCCAGCCCCAGTCATCGGCGAAGATGAAGACGATGTTCGGCTTTGCGGAATCGGCGGTGGCGAGTGCCGGCCAAGTTCCTGAAAACACGAGCAGGAGCGCGAGGAGGCGACGTTTCATGGCGGTGAGGGAATGTTGATTCAACAGGGTTGGGTCTCCGACTCAACAGGGTTCGATCGGCGGTCGTGTCGCTTCCAGAGGATCACTTCCAATCGATCTTCCCGGTCTTTTTCTCCACGTCCACCAGGACCGAGGCGTGCTCGAATTCCCGGCGGAAAGTCCAGCCCTCGCGGGTGGCCTCGCCTTTCGGGGCACCGAGCTTCTGATCGAATTCGGGATACCGGTCGAAGGTGCCGTACTCGCCCAGCCATCCCCAGGTGTAGCAGAAGTAACAGTGACGCTCCGCACCCACGAGGAAGCAGGCGAGCGGAAAGGTGATCTGTTCGCGGGCGAGGCGGAGCTGTTCTTCGCGCGGCTTCTTCATGATCTCGGGCGAGGTGTGCCAGGTGAATTTCGGCCAGCCTTTGAAGACGACGATCTTGCCGTCCTTTGCCGCCTTGTGCATCGTCTCGATGGTGTTGGCCATGTATTCGGGGCTTTGCTGGCGGCTCTGATTGCGGTCGAAGTCATCCACCATCGCTCCATCTGTGAATGGCAGGTATTGCTCGCCGAGTCCGGGGTGATCCTGGTCGTAGCCATGCAGCGGATTGAACAGAATGAGCTTGTCCGGCCCCATCTTTTCCCGCGCCTGCTGGATCATCTTCAGCATTCCCCGGTCCATCGCCTCCGCTTGTTCCGGGCCGAACATCTTGCTCCACGGGCCGTCCTTCACGCCCGCCGTCAATCCATCCACGAAAATGCCGTCGCAGCCATAGTCGCTCACCGCCTTGCCGGCGATGCCGGACCACCAGTCGCGCACCTCCTGACGACGGACATCAAACTGCTGGCTGTCCCTTCCGCCCTTCTTCGCCGGGAGATAGCCACCATCGGGGAAGGTCGCGTTCGAGAGCCTCCACTGCGGTTTCGGCATATCGGAAGCCCAGTAAAAGATGACCTTCGCCTTTGGATTGCGCTCTTTGATCGCCTTTGCTCCCGCCGCAATGTTCGGCTCCACGCTGCCATCCTTTACCGTGCCGCCGGTGAAGGCGATTAGGTCGAAATGTTCGGCCAGGAAGTCGTATTCCTCCTGCTTCAACCCGTCTCCAATGGCGAGGTGCGCATACAGTGGCACGTGGTCCCAGGAGAATTCAGGGAACCCGCTGTCTTCGGCGCCACGAACGGTGATGCCGGCGATGGCCAGCCATGAGGTGGTGATCAGGAGGGGAAGGGTTTTCATGGAGATGGGTCGAGAATACCTCCCGGCAAGGGAAAAGGAAATGTCTTGGCACGGCCGGACTTGTATCTGATCCTGCAACCGTGAAAGGCGCTCCGCTGGATGTCAAACCCTCCCGATCCGCGATCCGGCACCGGATTCTCGGCACCCATTTCGTCGATACGCCGGTCGCCGGCATCGAAGTGTTGATGCACCGTTATGTCGAGTTGGAACGCTGGTCCCTGCGCATGGCGGCCAATGCTTTCTGGCGGCTCTACTGGCCGTTGAGCCGGGGCGGCACGATTGATTTCGAGGATTTGCGGCACGAATTGGAACCGGGTTGCTTGTATCTGATCTCGCCTCATACCGCTTTTGACAGCCACTGCGATCGCCCCTTCGCCAAGTGGTATCTGCATTTCAATGTGGGTGGATCTCGCGAGACTTGCCGTCCCGGGATCGTGCGTCTTCGTCCCGATGCCGGAATGCGCGACGCGCTCGCCCGCGCCTGTCCGAAGCCGGGTCGTTCGCCAAAGCGGGTCAAGTCTCCCGCTTCACCGCTCGATGGTCTGGAGATCGCCCTGTTGGCTTACCGACATGCGTTGCCACAACTCCTCCTTCCCGCGAACGCCAACCTCCGGTTGCCCGCCTGCCTCGAATACCTGCGTCAACACTTGCGGGATAAGGTCACCCTCGACGGTTTGTCCCGATTTGCCGGAGTCAGCGTCCGCACCCTCTCGACGATGTTTGTGTCAGGCACCGGATTTCCCCCGATGCGCTACCTCATCGAGCTGCGATTGAATCATGCCATGAAGCTGCTTCGCCACACCGGCCACAGTATCGACCAGATCGCCGATGAGTGCGGCTTTCCCAATCGCTACTACTTCACCCGGATGCTCGCCAAGTATCGCAAGACGACTCCCGCGGCGTTTCGGGCGAGTTCAGAACGGGAAAGTCAGGCAGTTTGAGACGGAGCGGCCGTTCCAGATTCTTGATTCGATTGGGCCGTCTTTTGGAGAGAGCCTCCAGCCGCACGGTCACCTCGGAGGCGCTCCGCGGCGAGGATCTGGCCCGGGAACCAAACCAGGGTGAGTGTCCCGGTTTTCACGGGTCGGCGGAAGGTTGGCCGTGGTAGAGGTAGAGCGCCCCGTAACTCCAGTTGGGCTTGGGCATTCCCGGAACATTCACGCGATCCATCATGAGGGCGATGTATGGAGCGGGGTAGCCTTCCGGAAGCGGGATCACGTTCGGCCAGATCCGCGTGCCGTACCTGTCGTCCCAAGGGGGAAGCTCGATGTCCAGTTCGCCGGCGGGCTTGAGATCCGGATACGTGCGGATGTAAACCTTGCGGTCGGCGCTGCCGAAGAGCGCGTATCGCGTGGCGCCGAACTTCTGGATCATGGTACCGGTGCTGTCCTCCTCCACCGGGCCCGCAAGCCTGGTGAAGCCACCATCCCAGCGGTCGCTTTCCCAGATACCGGCCTGGTATTTCTCGTGGTGCTCGCAGAGCAGGAGCCGCCACTTTCCGGCCTCCTTGTCAAAGATGCCGTGCGGATCCTCGTGTGCTCCCGATAGGCCGATCGGACGGGCCTTCATGACGGAGAAGCCGCGCCGGGGGTCCTTGACGGATGAGATGGCGAGGATCGTTTTTTCCTCGTTCCGGCCCGCGCCGCCGAGAGCGCTGAATCCGGTGGTCCATCCCCGCCATTCCCCCGACTTCGAGTCGAGGAAAAGGTGGGAGGCTAGCTCGTTCCGCAGCAGGCCGTCACCCATGTCGAACACGATGATGCCCTCGAAACGGAGATCGAACACGGAGGGGTCGAGCGAAAACACGCCTTGCAAGGGGTGGGGCAGCGCGCGTCCCCGCACGGTGACAGTGAACCAGAGGCGCCCTCCGTCCAGCAGAGGCGCGCCCTCCTCATTGGTGACGGCGCGGATGTCGGCCTGCCCGGAACCCGGGGTCAGGGCGGCGGTCGCGCCTGCTATCGAGGCCCCGGCACCGGCTCCGAGCTGCGCCCGGATTCCGGTGAAGAAGCGCTGCATCCTGCGGCTCTCCCGCAGATCGAGGTGCTCCGGGAAATCGGGGTAAGCGACGAGGGTGGAGCGGCCCGAGGACTCCAGGAACAGGTTCACACCCACCGCCGCCATCTGGACGCGCAGGGTGAGGTTCTTCCCCGAAGTGCCCGGCGGGACCGGCCAGGTTTTTGCGGCGGCCTCCTCGCCATCCACCGTGAGATTCCAGAGGATCGATTCCGGCTTTCCGTCACGGAACCGCACGGCGGCGTCCAGGGTGTCGCCGTTGCCGGAATCGCGGAACACGATCCCCAGCTCCGCGTCACCCGAGGTTTCGCCGATCACCAGGTCATAGGTGGCGAAAGGATTGAATCCGCCGAACCCCCAAGATAGCAGGTGAGCTTGCCTCACTGCTATCCGTTGTTGGACGAGCCCGCCGGTGGAGTCAGGGGCGCGGGGACGGCGGCTCTTGCGGATTCGATTTTCCGTTGAGCCTCAGCGCGTTGGCGTGGGGATCGGGTTTCAAGCCGCCTTTTGAGGGGCTCCGCGGGGGCCATGAGCTTGGCGCCGGCGGCGCGAAGCTCATGCTTCGAAGGCCGGGCCGAGGGTTGGGGCGCGAGAGGCGGGTCTTCAGCCCGGATCGCGGTGTTTGTGCCGGGAAAACCGCGACAGAGGCGCGCGAAGAGACGCGACCGGCGCGGAGACGGCCTTTTGGGGAGGTGTCAGGGGGAGGCGGAGGGTCGTGGCTCATCTTCGGGGCGGAGGGCCGCGCGGTTCGATGGTGGCGAGGAGTTTCATCTCCGCGCCGCAGCGTGCGCAGCGGGGGACGGGGTGAAGGATGACGGCGGGCGCCGGTTCGTCGAGTTGGCCGCAAACCAGGGCCCGGACGCGGAGGCGGACTTTGCGGGCCGCGCCGCTCATCCAGCCATGGTGGCGCACGCGCACAAACCCCTTGGGCAGGACGTGGAGGCACCAGCGCCTCAAAAACTCCTCGGGGGTCAGGAGGATGACAAACGGGCGGTTGGCGCCGCTCTGGTGGCATTGGAGACGAAGGCGGCCCTGCCCGTCATAGCCGAGGAGGCGACCGGGGCCGAGGGCGGATCGGAAAACGTAACGGGCGAGGTAGCGCAGGGCCGGTTTGCCCGAGCCGGTGTGGCGCGCGTCGGCGACCCATTTGAGCCGGAAGACGTCGGGATGATCGCGCACCAAAGCGGCGTGGATCTCGGGATGGCTGTTTTTGAGGGCGATTTCGAGGCGGTTGCGGAAGCGCGCGGCCAGCGGCGCGCCGTGAACCAGGAAATCGGGCTTGTCGGGATAACGCTCGCGGCCGTCGGGCGCGAGGACCACCCCGGGGACGACGAGGTGGACGTGGGGATGGTGCTGGAGCTGGCGGCCCCAGGTGTGCAACACGGAGGTGAACCCGGGCGTGCCGCCGAGTTTGGACCGGCAGAGGTCCTTCAAGGCCCCGGCGGCCTCGCGAAGGATGAGGTCGTAGAGGATGGCGGGGCGGGCTTTGCAAACGCCGCGCAGGGAGTCGGGCACGGTGAGGGTGACCAGGAAGTAGGGCACGCCGGGGAGCAGCCGCGCCTCCTGGGTGGCGGCCCATTGTTGTTGATCGATGGCGCCGCATTGGGGGCAGGAGCGATGGTTGCAACTGTGGTAGGAAAAGTGGCGGGCGTGCGCGTGGCAGGCGCATTGCCAGAGCCGCCCGCCGAGGGCGGCGGTGCGGCAGGACAGCACGGCCCGCGCCGCCCGGTAATGGGCGGCGGCGAGCCGCGGAGCGTGGGCGCGCGCGAAGCGCGGCCAATGCTCGCGCAAGACCTCGGCGAGAGCCAGGGGCATGGCGGGCTGGGAGCCGGGCGGATCAGAGACCCGGGAAGTGCGCGAGGACCTCGCGCGCCTTGCTCTCGCTGGCTTCGGTCAGGTGAAGGTAAACCAGGGTGGGCTTGAGCGAGGCGTGCCCGAGATACTGGCCGACCAGGCGGATGGAGACTCCGGCGTCGAGAAGGTGGGTGGCGAAGCAATGACGCAGGGTGTGGCAGGTGACCGGGCGATGCCCGGTCCGCCGATCCCAGCCCAGGGAAAGGACGGTGGCGCGCATGGCGGCCTGCACCGAGGAATCGCTCATCGGTTTGGAGGAGCGCCGCAAGGCGTCGGGCAGGGTGGCACCGGCGCTCTTCCAGCCGCGCCCCGGCGAGGGGAAGAGCCACTCGGGATTGCGGTGGCGCTTCCAGAAGGCGCGCAGCCGCTCGACGAGTTCCGCGGAAACGGGCACCTCGCGATCTTTGCCGCCCTTGCCGCCGACGATGCGGATGACGCCGCGCGAGGCGTCGATGTGGCCGGGCTTGAGATGGATGGCCTCGCCCAGGCGCAGGCCGCAGTGATACATCAGGGTGAAGACGGCGCGGAAACGTCCTTCCCTGACCGCGCCGAGAAAGCGGGCGACCTCCTCGCGGCTCAGGACGTTGGGGAGTTGCTCGTCGCGTCGTATCTTGATCCGGCTCCAGCCCCTCCACTTCCGGCCGAGGTGGTCGCGGTAGAAGGCGCGCAGGGCGCAGACGGCCTGGTTGACGGTGGAGTCCTTGAGTCGGCGCTTCTGGCGCAGGGAGATGAGGAAATCGAGGACTTCTGTCTCGCGGAGTGTGGTGGGATCGCGGTGCGGGAAGGCCTCGTGGAGCTGGCGCACCCAGCAGAGGTAGGAGGCCCGGGATCGTGGCGCGAGGCGACCGAGATCGAGGTGGCGCTGAAAGTCGCGCCACCACTTGGCCGAGGCAAGATCCGCGGGGGACTCAGCGGACTGGCGGCGGCGTTTGGATGGGCGGGCGGACTGGGAGGGTGGTGTTGTTTTTTTTCATAAGCGCCCCAAGAAAAGATCGTCACCGAAGCGTGGCAAGGGTAGCATCAGGAGAGTCGGCGCCGCGAAGCGGCTCCGTTCAACCACCGGAGGGAGGTTCCGCCCGTTTCCGGCGCCGTCCCCGCCAGAATTCCGTCGACCTGTTTCCATTGCACGAGGGGACCTTCCTTCGCCTCCATTTCCGGATGCATCAGATCCAGATCCGTGATCGTGGCGGGTCGCAGGGAAGACAGTGGGATCGCCTGCGAGGGGTCGAACACCAGGCGCACGGCCGCCTGGCGCCTGAACTTGATGTGGTCGGGTCTGACGGCATCCTCGGCCTGGAGGGTTGCCGCCGAGATGCAGATGGCCAGCGCCAAAGACAGGTTCCTGATGGGCTTCATGGGAAAAACGATTGCCGGTGATTTAATGACTACTCCAGGAATTCCCTTTTTCATCCCCTCGACTTTGTCGTTTTGCTCCTGCCCCAGAGGCAGGCGACCTCCGTTTCACGCCGGTTCTTCCCGCCGAAGGACCAGGGGAGCGGCGCGACTCAAGAGGGTCTGGCCGCAGGGTGAAGACGGTTGGGTCGGTTGGGTCGGTTGGGGGCGGGCTCACGGATCGTATGTCGCGAAAGGTTGCCAGAACCCCGGTTCACTAGTCCGGTCCGTGGCAGTCGAGGCAGTTCTCCTCGAGAATGGGGAAGATGTCTTTCTCGAAGTCCACCGCGGAGGCCTCGCGCAAAGATGCGGGGGCGCAGAGGAGGAGGGTGAAGTCGCGAAATGCGAGGGTCATCACCCCATCACTGCCGGGGGTGGAAAAATCTAACGGGGGCTTTGGTGGGATTTTTTGAGAAGGGTGGGAGGATCCTCATACCCTCATCCGGCGGCACCGTATTAAAGTGGGCGATGTTTTCCAAATGAGGGTTCAAATCGCGGATGGCAAAGCACCGTTCTGCGAGGATACAGGCCAACGTCAGCGCGATGTGCATGTTTAAGATCGACCCATCGAGATTTTGCTGCGCGACAGGGAATTCCAAATTGTGCCTACGAAGTCAGGGCTCAACAGACCAATCCGCAGCGTGAGGCGGAGAAGCGTACTGCCGAATTGGCGAAGGCGGTGTTTCTGTGCTTTCACACAGGGTTGGGTTGGAGAGCCAATAGGGATAGGCGAATGGGCGGGGGAGTTCGCCCTCGTGACTGCTCTGAAGATGAATGTGCACCGTCAACCTTCGGCAAGTAACATCGACGACCCAGCGCGTGCCCCGAAGCTCAGCCATGAAAAATTGGGCGGTTGAGCTACTGACTAAAAAATGGTAGAAACTTGGGATTCCCCTAAACTGAGGGATCCAACTGATAGTTCTGTAGTCGTGCAATTTTGAATCCGGATAGCCAACCATCACCAGAAGATTTCGAGCAATTCCAGCAATGGCTTACGCAGTTCGGAGATGAATTTGGACGACGGGACCCGTCCATTGAGTGGCTTCGTGGAGCCCATCCTGAGCTTGTCGAGAGCCTCAAAGAGTTCAAGTTAATCTCGGCCATTCGATGGATCGCTTCTCTTGAGACGATTCCGGGGTTGCTCGCGAACACCGTTCGAATCAACATTTTACTGCATTTGGCAGTAGAGTGCTGCCGCGGTCAGCAACAGGCGGCGGTCGGTGACCTGCGATCTTGGGTCGAACACCTCCGTAAGTCACCGATGGAGATGCAGGAGGATCCGCCCGAAGACGTCTTCATCGGGTATATTTGCAGTCCAGATGGAGGATTTCGCGTGTTCCCGGGAATCATTTCGCACGCGGATTTTATCTTGGAACGTCTTCTCTGTTTTCTTGGGGAGAAAGTGAGCTTTCCGAACTTCAGTAAAGCCTACTCTTCGGTGCTTGCGTTGTTGAGGTTGAGCGAAGCAATTGCCGACGAATTGCAGCTGTCACGGTATTCCGTTGGATCTGAATTGGCAGAGGAACAGCTTACTCTGCCTGCAAACGCTCTGTTGGAGCGCCACGCCAAGGCGGTTTCTTTTCATAGCTCGCGCTTGGAAGAGTTGGGCATAAGTTTGGAGCAGTTGGCTCCATTTCTTTTCGATCTCTCAAAGCGGGACGGGTTCAGTTATGAAAACCTCCTTGGTTCGAGTCTGGAAAAACGGCCGATCTTTCCAACTCCTGAAGGCGGATTGATCGTCGCCTCTCCATCCTTGCTCTGCCGAGCCGCGACCATCCATATTCTGGATGTTGTGCCCATCATGGGCGGTTGGGCGGAAACTTTTTTTGAGAAGGAGAGCGCTGAATTTTTCGTCAATCGAATACTCGAAGGGATCGGAGTGACCCCAGGTGGTCGAATAAACTGGCCGAAGCCTCCATCTAGCCTGCCCCCGCTGTATCCGTTCGCGGGCCATTTTGATCATGGGATTTTAGTGCTGGGCCTGACGTGGAGCACTTCGATCATCCGCGGGAGTGATCTCGAAGAGGTCATCACCTTCTCAGAGGAACAGGTCCAAGACTTCAACGAATATCTCGGTGGATGCTGTGCTGCTCTTGAGGAGGTCGATGGTTTCAAGGGGGGAATGATTCTTTTCGCCATGTCGAGTATCGGGAAGCCGATTATGCTAGGGTTCAATGATCTGAGACCGAAGTGGCGAATCTTTTCGGCTGGTCTTGGGGACTGGCTTACCCTTGCCGGAGACAACGATTTCACAGCGAAACGCTTGTGGTATCTCGCCAAGCAACAAGAGATGGCGGAGGAAGCAAATCTCGATGTCATGAACACCAGCGGCCTTCTGAATCTTTATGGCTACTGGAAACAAAACGGTTTCGCGCTGATTCCCAAAGAGTTCGATCCTCGGAACCCCAACAACTTGATGCTTCTTGGCGGGCAATCATCGCAGTCCGTGAATCAGAGACTGAAGAGCATCAACGACCGTCACTGCGTGCTCTACCCGGGTGGATCGAAATGGATCGAGGTGCAGAGACAAGGTGCAGGTTTGAATCCCGATCTTAGCACCAACCGGATGTACTGTGACTTTCAGGCGCTATCTGAGGGCATCATTCGAGGATGCGTTGAACTGGGAGATGCTGCCTGGTGGATTCAATCTACGAAGCGGCCCAAGGAACTGGCAGCGCTCGATCTGGTGTATCGATTGTGGGACTGCGTTTTTAGCTGGGCAGAGCGTGTCATCATGGTCCTTACAGAAATACACCCGGAGTGGGTTCCTGCGGACCTGATTATCGACCTGGAATTTCCGGAGGTGGATAGCTGGACACTGACTACGGTTTCGGAAGTTTCGGAAGTTTCGGGAGATAAGAGCGATTTCAAGTCCGATGTCGAATTCGGGTCAGCTTTGGTTTGTGTGGTATTCGAGCAGGGATTCCTGAAAAAGTTCTATCGTCCGGATAACCTGGCTGAGCGCGAAATCGTAGCTGCAATACTTCGGTCTGCGAGTGAGGTTTCAGGCCATAAGATTTCCGATGAGGAGATCAGGCAATGCTGTCACGCCGTGACACGGGACGAGAACACCCGATTCTTCCACATTCTGCGTGCAACGACCCTGGAATCTGCAATGGGGAAACCAGGAAACGCGAAGCCGACGCTTATCCCCGAGGAAGAAATGGCGCGCATTGGGATCGGATTGGCCTATACGGTGGAAAAAGTTCCACCTGAGAAGATAACTGATGCAGATGATGCCCGAATCTTCCTAGACAAGGTGGTTGCCGGAATTCAGGGACGTTTGTCTTCTTCTCTGAAGAAATTTTGGATTCTGCCCGTCGTCTCGCATTCGTTTTCACAACTCGATGAATTGTCTCGCGATGGTTCGAGATGGAAACTATCCACCCGATCTCTTCTTTCGCTCGAAGGTGGGGCTGAATGGCTTTGGGAACGTCTGCGCTCTGAGGATGGCCAGCTTGTCATGGCCGGAATTGCGAACCGGGTCTTGATTGAAACTGCTGTTTACTCTTACGACCCGGAGGCGCGTGAAATCATATCCCAAACCGAACACGCTTCGCTACTTGCAGAGATCGGGGTCATGATCGAGTTGGCTAACTATCGGGATGCCGTCACCAATGGTTTCGTCGGAGCCAACATTACCATTCATCCGAACGGAGCGATCGAATATGACAACTCGTTCGAGCACGAAGTGGTGCAGCCCTACTGTAAGCGGGGAAAATACGCCCCCCGACGACCGCTGGCCGGTTGGTGGAATCGGGTCACGTTCTGGGGATGGCCAAGAAGACCAAATCCAAGCCGTGGCGCGTCGCCGACGTGACCTTCGTCGAAATCGAGATCTCCCATCCCACCGACCGACAACTGCGCGTCGAGTTCGAGTGCGGCCTGCGCATCGTCATCGCCGAGGAAAGACAGATTCCGCTGGCCGCCCGCCTCATCGACACGCTGCGCGCCGGAAAGGAGGGCGGCCCGCGATGATCGGTTTCCCCGCCGGAGTGCGCGTCCACCTCGCCGTCGAACCCCACGACATGCGCAAGTCCTTCAACGGTCTGACGGCCCTCGCGCGGGAGCTGGTTTCCCGCGGCCTGGAGGACGGGGCGATGTTTGCTTTTACCAACAAACGGCGCAACCGCCTGAAAATACTCTACTACGACCGCACGGGCGTCTGCGTGCTGGCCAAACGGCTCGAGGCGGGCACTTTCTCCTGGCCAAAGGCCTCGTCGGCGGGCTCGCCAAGCCTTTCGTTGGCCCCCGAGGCGCTGCAGTTGCTCCTCGACGGAATCGATCTGCGGGGCGCCAAGATGCGCCCCTGGTACGAACGGCGGGAGCCAGCCGAAAAAAGATCCGCCTAAAGTGGCGATCGTTCTGGCAATGGGAGGATCGCGTGCTATGACTAACGCATCGAATCCCCGGAGCAAATCATCGCGCGCCAGGCGCGGGAAATCGAGCTTCTCAAGCAGAAGGTCGATTTTCTGATGCGCCGTCTCTTTGGATCAAAGAGCGAAAAGATCGACGAGGCGCAGCTCAAGCTGTTGTTGGAGGACGGCCTGCCGCCCGAACCGCCGGGAAAAGCGCCGGCCTCCTCCGACGGGGACGCCCCGGGGGAGGCCGCGGAAGTCGGCGGCGCAAAGGCTGACAAAGCCAGGCGCGGGCGGGGCGGCCACCGCTCGCGCATCACCGGTTTGGACAGGCTGGAGGTGGAACTCACCGAGGACATCCCCGCCCTGGTCAAGGAAGATCCGGAAGCCTTCGAGCGCTGCGGCGAGGAGGTTACCGACCAGCTCGACGTGACGCCACCGCGCTACTTCATCAGGCGGGTGGTGCGGCCGGTCTTCCGCCGCAAGGTGGCCCGTCACCTGCCGCCGGTGGTGGCCCCGGCGCCGGCCACCCCGTTGGTGGGCGGCCTGCCCGCCGCCGGACTGCTGGCTCATCTGCTGGTGGGCAAGTATGTCGATCACCTGCCGCTTTATCGTCAGCAGGGGATTTTTCGGCGAAGCGGGCTGGATATCCCGCGGGACCTGATCGTCCATTGGATCCACCAGGCCATCGAACTGGTGCTGCCGGTGGCTCAAGCCATCCGGGCCGAGACGCTTGCCTGCGACTACCTTCAAGTCGATGAAACAACCGTGCGCTATCTGCGTCCCGGAACCGGGAAATCGTGGATGGGATACCTTTGGCAGGCGCGATGTCCCGGTGGTGGTGGCGTCTTCTATCACTGGGGCGTGGGCCGGAGCCGCGATGAACTGGTCGAGTGCATCGGCGAAGACTTCGCCGGGCATGTGCAGTGCGACGCCTACGGGGTCTACGAGACCTACGCACGGACCCGTCCCGAGGTGCGGCTCATCGCTTGCCTGGCCCATATTCGGCGTGGCTTTGTCGATTCGCTCAAGGCGGGGCCCTGCCGGCACGCGGCGTTGGTGGTCCATTTGATCGGGCAACTATACCGGATCGAGGCCGACCTGCGGGAGCGGAAAGCCGGCCCCGCCCTGCGCGAGAGTGAGCGGGCGTGGCGGAGCGCGCCGTTGGCGCGTCGCATCGGCAGGGTGCTGCGGGTGCTGCTGCCCAAACATCGCCCAGCCAGCGCGACGGGCAAGGCGTTGGCTTACGCGGCGCGGCATTGGGAAAAGTTCGCGCGTTACCTGGAGGACGGCCGATTCGAAATCGACAACAACCTGGTCGAAAACGGGATGCGCCCGATAAAGCTGGGGATGAAGAACTGGCTGTTTTTTGGAGCCGAGGGCGCCGGCCACCACGCGGCGGCGATCTACACGTTGGTGGAGAACTGCAAAGCCCAAGGCCTGCCGGTCGAGCGTTACCTCAAGGAACTGCTCAGTGTGCTGCCCGGAGTCAACGATCCGGAGATCATCGCCTCGCTCACCCCGGCCCGCGTCGCCAACGCCCGCCGCCCCGAAAGCGCCCGTTACGCGGCGTGACGCGCCCCGTCAAAAAGGGGGACATATACTCCGCTTACGCCCTACTTGAGGTCGAGAGTCGATGATAAGATCCAATGGGATGCTGATAGCTACGGCGATAATTTCAGGAACTCTGAAGTGGAGGAAGAGTCTGTAGGAGGGCTCCCACCTGAAAGGGTGGCGTTCGAGAAGGCATTTCTCGCGGAGTATGGCTATTCCCATGAGATTCTACTCAAGGTGATAGAAGTGTTTGACGAATTTGCGGTGCGTAGTGGTGAGGCCGGAGGTACAGTCGAAGCTCTGGTGTTTAGGCAGGTGTTGAAGCATGGAGCCGGCCTGACCGAAACGCAGGTCGCATCTTTTATGGATCGCTTCGTGCTGCCCATCAGGTCCGGGTGGAATAGGAATTTTCCGAAGGGCTGCGACGCGAACGATGTCCTTCCTTGGCGATACTTTCGAGGGCTGTCAGTTTTAGTCCGACCTTTCGTCGAGGTGTCTAGATCTCCAAGGCAGTTTGCGATTTCAGCGCCGCACCTTCATCGCTGGGGCGAGTATCTCACGCAGTCAATTTTCCTGGGGCATCTTCCCGAAAAGCTTTTCCAATCGAAGGCGATGAAGAGCTATCAGGGAAGTATAGCCCATAAGAAGGGGCACGAATTTGCCGAGAGAGTAGCCGATGCGGTAAGGGAGGTATTGCCGAACGTTAGGTTGGAAATTACGCTTACAGAACTGGGGGCGCCATCGGACCCTGACTTGGGGGACATTGATGTATTTGCCTGGGATCAGGATGCCGGCGTCGTGTTGCTCATCGAATGCAAGCGATTGAAGTCCGCTCTGAACGTCAGGCAGGTTATCCAGCAGTTGGAAGAGTTTCGTGGAGATTTAACAAATCCAGAGGATTCCTTGGCAAAGCACCAACGCCGAGTGAGCTGGTTGAGAGAAAACCCGGAAGAGGTAGCGAGGATTTCCGGTATCGCTAAAGATGAGATTCGGTGGATGCCTCTCCTTGTAACCAGTGGCCGGGTTCCGATGTCCTATATCGACGCAACAGAATTTTTGAGAGATCAAGCGATCCCGTTTCACGACTTGGTAGATAGGCTTCCAACCTTAGTTCGACATCGCCATTAGGGGGCAGGTGACAATACCTGACAAGTCTTCTGTGTTCGCCGAAACTGTTCCTTTTACTGTGTGGAGCAAGCCGTCCGAATCACCCGCTCAATCTTCTGCACCTGCTCCGCACTTACCCCCGCCTCCTCCCCAAATCGCGGCCACCCCGCCAGCGCCTCCAGCACCTCATCCAAAACGGCTTTCAGTCTCGGCTTCGTCCCGATCCGACTCCGATACCCAGCTTCGATCAGATCGGTTTGGCCGATCGCCTCGCGTTTTCCCCCGACCGAGAGTAAGCGGAGTATATGTCCCCCTTTTTGACGGGGCGCGTCACGCCGCGTAACGGGCGCTTTCGGGGCGGCGGGCGTTGGCGACGCGGGCCGGGGTGAGCGAGGCGATGATCTCCGGATCGTTGACTCCGGGCAGCACACTGAGCAGTTCCTTGAGGTAACGCTCGACCGGCAGGCCTTGGGCTTTGCAGTTCTCCACCAACGTGTAGATCGCCGCCGCGTGGTGGCCGGCGCCCTCGGCTCCAAAAAACAGCCAGTTCTTCATCCCCAGCTTTATCGGGCGCATCCCGTTTTCGACCAGGTTGTTGTCGATTTCGAATCGGCCGTCCTCCAGGTAACGCGCGAACTTTTCCCAATGCCGCGCCGCGTAAGCCAACGCCTTGCCCGTCGCGCTGGCTGGGCGATGTTTGGGCAGCAGCACCCGCAGCACCCTGCCGATGCGACGCGCCAACGGCGCGCTCCGCCACGCCCGCTCACTCTCGCGCAGGGCGGGGCCGGCTTTCCGCTCCCGCAGGTCGGCCTCGATCCGGTATAGTTGCCCGATCAAATGGACCACCAACGCCGCGTGCCGGCAGGGCCCCGCCTTGAGCGAATCGACAAAGCCACGCCGAATATGGGCCAGGCAAGCGATGAGCCGCACCTCGGGACGGGTCCGTGCGTAGGTCTCGTAGACCCCGTAGGCGTCGCACTGCACATGCCCGGCGAAGTCTTCGCCGATGCACTCGACCAGTTCATCGCGGCTCCGGCCCACGCCCCAGTGATAGAAGACGCCACCACCACCGGGACATCGCGCCTGCCAAAGGTATCCCATCCACGATTTCCCGGTTCCGGGACGCAGATAGCGCACCGTGGTTTCGTCCACTTGAAGGTAGTCGCAGGCGAGCGTCTCGGCCCGGATGGCTTGAGCCACCGGCAGCACCAGTTCGATGGCCTGGTGGATCCAATGGACGATCAGGTCCCGCGGGATATCCAGCCCGCTTCGCCGAAAAATCCCCTGCTGACGATAAAGCGGCAGGTGATCGACATACTTGCCCACCAGCAGATGAGCCAGCAGTCCGGCGGCGGGCAGGCCGCCCACCAACGGGGTGGCCGGCGCCGGGGCCACCACCGGCGGCAGGTGACGGGCCACCTTGCGGCGGAAGACCGGCCGCACCACCCGCCTGATGAAGTAGCGCGGTGGCGTCACGTCGAGCTGGTCGGTAACCTCCTCGCCGCAGCGCTCGAAGGCTTCCGGATCTTCCTTGACCAGGGCGGGGATGTCCTCGGTGAGTTCCACCTCCAGCCTGTCCAAACCGGTGATGCGCGAGCGGTGGCCGCCCCGCCCGCGCCTGGCTTTGTCAGCCTTTGCGCCGCCGACTTCCGCGGCCTCCCCCGGGGCGTCCCCGTCGGAGGAGGCCGGCGCTTTTCCCGGCGGTTCGGGCGGCAGGCCGTCCTCCAACAACAGCTTGAGCTGCGCCTCGTCGATCTTTTCGCTCTTTGATCCAAAGAGACGGCGCATCAGAAAATCGACCTTCTGCTTGAGAAGCTCGATTTCCCGCGCCTGGCGCGCGATGATTTGCTCCGGGGATTCGATGCGTTAGTCATAGCACGCGATCCTCCCATTGCCAGAACGATCGCCACTTTAGGCGGATCTTTTTTCGGCTGGCTCCCGCCGTTCGTACCAGGGGCGCATCTTGGCGCCCCGCAGATCGATTCCGTCGAGGAGCAACTGCAGCGCCTCGGGGGCCAACGAAAGGCTTGGCGAGCCCGCCGACGAGGCCTTTGGCCAGGAGAAAGTGCCCGCCTCGAGCCGTTTGGCCAGCACGCAGACGCCCGTGCGGTCGTAGTAGAGTATTTTCAGGCGGTTGCGCCGTTTGTTGGTAAAAGCAAACATCGCCCCGTCCTCCAGGCCGCGGGAAACCAGCTCCCGCGCGAGGGCCGTCAGACCGTTGAAGGACTTGCGCATGTCGTGGGGTTCGACGGCGAGGTGGACGCGCACTCCGGCGGGGAAACCGATCATCGCGGGCCGCCCTCCTTTCCGGCGCGCAGCGTATCGATGAGGCGGGCGGCCAGCGGAATCTGTCTTTCCTCGGCGATGACGATGCGCAGGCCGCACTCGAACTCGACGCGCAGTTGTCGGTCGGTGGGATGGGAGATCTCGATTTCGACGAAGGTCACGTCGGCGACGCGCCACGGCTTGGATTTGGTCTTCTTGGCCATCCCCAGAACGTGACCCGATTCCACCAACCGGCCAGCGGTCGTCGGGGGGCGTATTTTCCCCGCTTACGACCGAGAGTTGCTGGGTGGCAGTCCATTTTCCGGGCGCGGGGTTGTGCGCGTAGGTCACATCGTAGGCCGGTGCCAACCGCCAGCGTTTCTCGGACTCTTCGAACAGAAATCCGAAATTCTTGGTGTGGTCGTCCCGATTGCAGCCGAGGACGTTGAAGACCATGCGCCGGTATCCCTCGATCCGTTCCTCCGGCTTCAAGTTCAGGGCGTCGATGATGCGGAAGTAGTCTTCGTAGGCATGACGGTGGCTCCCGGGGGCGGCGTAGGACAAATGCCCGATGCCGAAGAGGGAGGCGAAATGGACTTTGCTCCCGTCATCGGGGCGATCGAAGCGGCGGGTCATGAAGTGGGCGCGCCCGCCTTCCTCAAACAAACGGCAGGGCATCATGTCGATCCCGGCGGCGCGGGCCATCAGGTGATAGGCGTATTCGATGCGGCCGTAGCCCTGCGGGTCGCGCACTCCATCGAAGGAGGTCGAAACGCCGTCGAATTTCAGGAGCCAATGCTCGAATCCGGGCGGCGCGGCGGCCTGTCCGGATCGGACTTCACCGGTCCGCGGATTCCAGGCGATCACCGCCTTGGCCCGCGCCCCGCCGGCCGAGGTCCCGACCCGCAGGATGTCATTCAAATCCGATTCGCCCTCCAACTCGGAGGCCAATCCCTCCTTCACGGCGAGTGCCTGCGAGGCCAACTCCACCAAGCGGTCGATCTCGACCCGCTCCGCTTTGGTCGACACCTTCCGCATCGAGGGCAAAAACTCGAGCGCTCCGATCCCGCGACTGCCCAGATAGCAGAGACGCTCGACGGGCGAGAAATCCTCCGGCGCTCGGCCCTGCTGGCGCAGCCATTCATCGATGAGGGCATTTCCGTAGGTGTCGGGCAGACAATCCGCCAGCAAACCGGGCAGCGCGGAGAAGGACTCGTGAAGATTCGGAAACTGAAATGGCCCGCGACGAAGCGGCATCCGCAACGGAGCCAGCTCGACGCCATCGGCGACGAATTCCGGCGTGTATTCGAAGACGCCGACCCGGCGAGCGGAATCCCAGTAGGCGACTCCCGCTTTTCGACCGTGATAGATCACGTCTGCAAATTGGTTTGCCATCGCTCAGACGATCTAGTGTAGTGTTTGCAAAATAGCTACACATAACCCGGGGATTGGTTCATGGCGGTTCGAGCGCGATGGATTTTTGCGAGGATCTCCTGTCCTTCGGCTTTCCAGACGTAGCGTTTCGGATTTTCGTCCCGCTCGGAGAGGTAGCTTTCGATCGTTTGTTCCAGGTCCCGGATGCTCGTGAAGCTTCCCTCGCGGATGGCGTCTTCGGTCAGGTCGCGGAAGAATCGTTCGACGAGGTTCATCCACGATGAAGAGGTCGGGGTGAAGTGCAGAACGATGCGCTCGGCTCCATGCGCCTTGGCATGCCGCTGGTTGCGCCACTTGATCCAGCTTTTGACCTTCGGGTGTTTGTGGGTGGAGTAGTTGTCGATGACCATGTGGAGGCTCAGCCCTTCCGGCGCCTCACGGTCGATCTGTTTGAGAAAGTCGAGCCATTCGGCGTGGGTGTGGCGCTGCGCGGTGCGGCCGATGATCCTGCCGTCGAGATAGTTGAGTGCCGCGAAAAGCGTGAGCGTGCCATGCCGGATGTAGTCATGGGTGGAGGTGCGCACGTGTCCGATCCCCAGCGGCAGGCCGGGCTGTGTGCGCTCGAGGGCCTGGCACTGGCTCTTCTCGTCACAGCAAAACACCAGGGCCTTGTCCGGAGGATTCAGATAGAGCCCGATGACATCCCAGAATTTGGGTTCGAAGTCCTTGTCGTTGGAGAGTTTGAAAGTCCGTGTGAGATGCGGCTTGATGTCGTTGGCCCTCCACAGGCGATGGACGGTGGCGTTTGAGACCCCTTTGGCTTTGGCCATGGTGCGGGTGCTCCAGCGGCTCAGGGGTTTGGGCGGACGGACGGCTTCATCGAGAATGGCCGCCTTGGTGGCCTGCGCAACCTGTGGCGGCCTGCCGCTGCGCTGTCGCTCATCAAGTCCGGCGATACCTTCCTTGCGGAAACGGTTTTCCCATTTTGAGACCACGACGCGTTCCACTTGTAGACGGGTGGCCACTTCCCGCTGGGAAAAACCCTGACCGCGAAGCAACACGATGTTGGCTCGCATGACCATCCGTTGAGGGCTGGAACGCCCGTCGGTGACGGATTTGAGCCTCTTCATTTGATCGGAATCGATTGCAAGCGCACGGATCGGCCTAGCCATGCCCCAAGCATACAACGCCGTATTGTTTTGTATAGCTATTTATGAAACACTACACTAGCGCACCCGCTGACGTTGTTTGCCCTCCAGTTTCTGCAAGTCGATCGGACTGGGAACCGCCTCCGGCAGCATCTCCGAAAAGGCGTGGTCGAACCCGAGAGCGGCCAGCACCCGGACCAGGGTCTGCGTCGTCACCGGTCGACCGTTTTCGAGCGACGAAAGCGCGTCCTGGCTAACGCCGGCCAGCGCCGCCAATTCGGCTTGCCGATGATGTTGTGCGATTCGTTCTCGGCGAAGTCGTTCCCCGAATTGTTCCAACTCTTTCATAAGACCGAATATAGACGGGATTATAATTATTTTTCACAATAAAACCGCCTTTTCACGGAATAAAACGGTCAAAAAGGCGCGGAATCAGTCATTGATTTTATTTCCGGTTAAAACCTGATTAATCGCCAATTTGTCAAATAAAGCCGTTTAAAAGCCGTTTATAAGGAATTCGGCGTCCCCGAGGTCATGGGTCATCATGCTCCCACTTCGTCCGTAATTCGGGTTGTTGGTATCGAGAAAGTCCTCAGCGGTCGTGAGCCTCCTCCCGGCTGAGCGGCTTCATGGGCTCGGTGTTGGTCGCCTGCCTGCGCGTTTTAGGTTAGCTTTGCGGGTTTTCGTGGCTATCTCGCCGGAGGCATCCAGAAAACAACAGAGGGCTTCGGGCATCAGGTCTTTCAGCGCCTTGCGTTGTTCCGTCGCGAGCAGTTTCGGCCTCTGGAAAATCTCATCGGGTAGTTTGATGGTCATTTTCATGAGGCATAAAAATGGGAATGCGGCTCAAGAGCTCCAATCGATCTGGCGGCGAGTATCGGCGGGTCGGTGACCTGCGTCTTTCGCTCCTTTCAGGGTTCGTGGTCCGTGTGGTCGTGGGCGGCGATCGCGGGCGTCGGAAAATTGCCCGCCGATCGCTCGAAGGTCCTCTCAATCGTCCCAATGGGTATCGATCACCCGCTGGATGTGCGGCCGGGATTCGTCGGTCTCGTGTAGGTCGGTGCGCAGTTGTTGGAGCTGGGCTTTCAGGTCGCGAATCGTGTCGGCGTAGTCGGGATTGCCATACTGGTTGTGCATCTCCGTAGGATCCTTCCTCAGGTCGTAGAGTTCCCAGGCAGGTGGCGTCGGTTCGATCTTGTAGGATGTCGCCTTCAGCCACGGCATAGACAACTTGCCGAGGCTCTCCTCCTTCTCGGGCTGGCCGTAATAGAAGATGAGCTTGTAGTCGGCGGTGCGGACTCCGAAGTGGGCGGGATTGTCGTGGTGCATCAGGTGCATCCAGTAGCGGTAGTAGGTCGCGGTGCGCCAGTTTTCGAGCGGCTTTCCGTCAAGCGCGGCGGCGAAGCTGCGGCCCTGCATGTAATCCGGCACGCCGGCCCCGGCGAGTTCGAGCAGGGTGGGGGCGAAGTCGGTGTTGTTGATGAGGTCGGTGTTCACCGAGCCGGCCTTGACCCGCTTCGGGTAACGCACGAGGAAGGGCATGCGCATCGACTCCTCGTACATCCAGCGCTTGTCGATGTAGTCGTGTTCTCCGAGCATGAAGCCCTGGTCGCCGGTGTAGACGATGATCGTGTTATCGAAGAGGTCGTGCTCTTTCAGGTAGTCGAAAATCCGCGTCAGGTTGTCGTCCACGCCCTTCACACAGCGCAGGTAACGCTTGAGGTATTCCTGATAGGCTTGGTGGGTGTATTCGCGATCGGACAGGGAGGGATCGATCCCGAAGTCGATGCCGTAGTTCCGCACCGGATGGCGCTTGGAAACGGAGGTGCCGATGTGGTGGATGAGACTGTCGTTCTCGCCGCGCGTGGCCACGGAACCGAAGCCGGGCGCGGGCTGGTCGTAAAGGTTGTCCGGCTCGGGAATCTCCACGTCGGCGAGGTAGTCCGAGTAGCGGGGTGCGAACTCGAACATGTCGTGCGGCGCCTTGAAGTGGTGCATGAGGAAAAAGGGCTTGGTCTTGTCCCGTTTCTCCAGCCATTCCAGGGTGAGGTCGGCGATGACGTCGCTGCTGTGCCCCTCGCGCAGGAAGGTATTCTTGGGCCAAGGCTGGTCACCGCGCACGCGGAACTCGGGATCGAAGTATTTTCCTTGGCCGGGCAGCACGCAGTAGTAGTCGAAGGCGGCGGGCTCCTCCTTGAGATGCCACTTGCCGATCATGGCGGTCAGGTAACCGGCCTTTTTCATCTCCATCGGCAGGTATTGCTTCTCGGGCGCGATGGAGCCGTCGAGGTCGGTGACACCGTTGGTCTGCGGATACTGTCCGGTGATGATCGAGGCGCGGCTTGGAGTGCAGATGGAGTTGTTGCAGAAGACCCGGTCGAAACGCATGCCCTCGGCGGCGAGACGGTCGAGCGTCGGCGTGGGATTCAGGGCGGCGAGGCGGCTCCCGTAGCAGCCGAAACCCTGCGTCGTGTGGTCGTCCGACATGATGTAGAGAATGTTCGGGCGCTCTTCGGCGAGGGAAGGAACCGCGGCGGCGAGGCCGATCAGCAGCAGGGAGGCGAGTAGGGCGGTATTTTTCATGAGTGGAAAAGGATGGGTGAGGATTGAAGGACAACCGGAGCGCGGCGTTTCAAGGCGCCGGAAAGCGAAACGTCTGTTCGGCGCCCTTGTTGTCTTTGAGCGCGATGGACTCGATCTCCAGCCCCTCCGCGCCCCGAGGGGGAAGAATCCGTAGGTGAATGATGCGCGCCTCTTCGGGCAGACTCACGCTCACGTTTTGGAATTCGGGACCGGTCGGCCACTGGAAGGTCGCCACCTGGTGTTTGGCGAAGGTGTCCTGCTTCGTTCGCCAGGACAGGCTGGCCGCGCCATCGTCGGCTTTCGCCGCGCGCAGGCGCAGGGTGGCGGTCACCGGCCCCATGAGATCGAATCCGGTCCGGGCGATGAAAGGACGGGCATTCGGAGCGGCCTTGGGATCACCGATGATCCGCAGCGCGCCGTCTTTCGCCTCGACGCTGCCATTGCGCGCGAACCAGCCTTGAACGGCACCCGGGACTTCGTCGGGAGACGAGGCGTCAGCCAGCGGTGCGATCATGTGGTGCTCGGCGAACAATTCCTCATGATGCCGGGTAAAGCCCGAATCCTCGGTGGATAGGCCGGGCGGCCGCAATCCGGCGGCCCAGGCGGTGAGTTTTTTCTCCAATCGGGCTACCACCTCCGGATGGGCGGCCGCGAGATCGCGCTGGTGGTTTTCGCCCTCGGGCGTCGTGACATCATAGAGCAACGCGGGACGCGATCCGAGTTTGACCAGCTTGTAGGGCATCTCCAGTGCCGATGCCTGCGAGGCCCAGCGCCAGAACAGGGTTTCGTGGGGCGAGCCCTGCCGTTTTCCGGTAAGAAAGGGAACGAGGTTCACCCCATCGAGGTGCGGGTCCTCCGGCAATCCCGCGAGAGCCGCCGCCGTGGCGGCGACGTCGAGACTGATCACAGGATGATCGTAAACCGTGCCCGCGGGCAGGTGTCCCGGCCACGCCGCCACGAAGGGAACGCGCACTCCGCCCTCGGCCACCATGCCTTTCTGCCCGATCATCGGCAGGTTGATCGAGCCATCCCACACCGGACCCAGGGGTGCTCCATTGTCGCCGATGAAAAAGATCAGCGTGTTTTCCTCCTGCCCCATCGCCTTCAGCTTTTCCCGAATCCGACCGAGGCCGTCGTCCATACCGGCGATCATGGAGAGGGCCTGGCGGCGTTTCAGCGGCAGGTTCTCCGGGGTGCGCGAGAACCAAGGTTCGGGCGATTCAAGAGGCACGTGCGGGGCATACCAGGCGAGGTAGAGAAACCACGGTTGCTCCGGATTTCCCGCCCGGCGGTCGAGAAACGAAAGCGCCGCCTCGGTCTGCACGACCACGCGAAAGCGGTCATCGCTCACCAGGTGAGGCGCGTCGGCGAAGGGCTGGCCCTTGAGATCGTGCGAGGCGTAGAACTGCCGCAGTTCGCCCCGGAAATATTCCGCAAACCCCTGGTGCTGGGGCATGTGATCGGGCAGGATGCGGCTCGCTTTGCCGCCCTTCCCACCATCATCGGAACCGATGTCGAGGTGCGACTTGCCCACCCAGCCACTCACATAACCCGCCGGCTGGAGTCGCTCCGCGATGGTGATCTCCGACAACGGCAGAGGACCATGCTTGTTGTCCTCGACCCCGAAGCGTTGTTGGTAGCGTCCGGTGATGACGCCGGCCCGAGAGGGGACACACTGAGGCGCGGTGACGTAGCCGCGCTTGAACAAGACACCGTCCCGAGCCAGTTGATCGAGATTCGGCGTGCGGATGTCTTGGTCCACGCCTTGGATGCCGAGGTCGGCCCATCCGTGGTCGTCTGAGTAGATCAGCAGGACATTGGGTTTGCCATCCGCCGCGTTGAGGCTGGATGCGGCGAGCATGGCGAGAAAAATCAGACACGAGAGCGGGAATCGGCGCATGGCGGTGAAATTCTGAAAAGCTAAGGCGAATCTGGCGAAGAGAATCACTTCAAGTGCTCCCGGAACCAGGCGTCCACCGCATCCACGCACTGCTCGAACCACGGGCGCCGCATCCAGCAGCCGTGCTTGGCATCCTTGAGCACGACCTGCCGGGTGGCCACTCCGAGCGATTTGAGTTTCTCCATTCCGGCGGTGTCGCGGCCGGGGTTGTCCAGGTCGCCGGTCAGGAAAAGGACCGGCCCCGTCGCCCCCGTGAAATGCGTGATGGGCGAGGCCTCGCTGTAAAGCTCGGGGGCGTCGTCGTAGAGTTTGCCGAGCCACTGGAAGCTGTTGCTCTGCTCCTTCGCCCGGCGCAGGCTTTCGACGAAGGTCTCGTTCGTCAGGTCCGTCGGCCCGGCCATGATGCAGCTGGCCTGCACGGCGGCGGACACGTCTTCCAGGCCGCCGGCGACGAATCGCTCCGCCGGCAGTGAACCCGCGAGCATCCCAACGAGGTGTCCGCCGGCGCTTCCGCCCCAGGCGCCGATGCGGGCCGGGTCGGCGCCGAAGCGTTTGGCGTTTGCGCGGAACCAGCGCACCGCCAGCGAGCAATCCTGTACCCCGGCGGGATACTTGGCGACACCGCCGAGCCGGTATTCGACATTGGCGACGACATAGCCGCGCTCCGCCAGGGCGATGGCGAGGGGGCGGAATTTTTCCTTGTCGCCCTTCATCCAGCCGCCGCCATGCACCAGCACGCAGGCGGGCAGCGTGGTTTCCGTTTTGGGACGGTAAATGTCCAGCTTCAGTTCCTGTTCCGGCGTCTGGCCATAGGTGAGGTCGAGTTCGGCTTTCACCGAGTCCGGCGGTTCGGCCGGAAGCGGCTCATTCTGGGCGAAGGCCGCGCCACAGAGCGCGAGCGTGGCGGACAGGATGGTGGCAATACGGTGTTTCATGGGAATTCGATCAAACAGGGTTGAGTCTCCGATCCAACCCTGTTGGATCGGGAAGCTCGATTCCAAGGCGGCGAGGTCAAACCTCCGATTTCGCGCTTGCGCGCAATCTCCTCGAATCGGCGTCGCGGCGGGCATATCCGTGGGGTGACGAGAGTTATTTTGCCTGCCGCAGCAGGTCCATCAGTTCTTCGGCAATCCAGAAGCCAGCCAAGTTGCGGAGTTCCTCGCCCACGCCTGCGGGATCGGCGAGAACGCCGCGCCTGCGGGCTTCCGGCAACATGAGTTGGCCGAAGAGTTCATGCAACAGTTCGAGCCTGCCGATTCTGCACAATGCGATCAGGGGCGATGAGTCCGCGACGACCAGCATGGCTTTTCAACGCGCCAGTTTCGCCAAGGCATCGGCATCCTCCAGGGCGTCGTCCACCCCGTAGTGCGGCCCAACCTTGCGTGTCGCGAGCTGGCTTTGAAACTCACCCACCGACACCATCGCAAACTCCGCGGCCTTTCCGAGCGACAGGCGATCCAGGCGAAACAGCAGAATCGCCAGCTCCAGCCGGACGTCTTCCAGCGTCATCCGTGCGCTCGCGAGCGCGTCGGCGGGGATGTCAAGACTGACGGTGCCGTTCATGGAAATAATGCTACTCCCGAGGTCCGTCCTTTTCAACCGGGCTTCCACAACGGCGGGTGACATTCCCGCGGACGAAGGCGCGCAAGGACGACAACGGGAAAACTTCACGCCACGATCTCCTGGATCACCTGTCCGCCGAACTGGCTGAGCTGCTTGAATCGGCCTCCGTGGAAGTGGGTGAGCTTGTTGTCGTCGAGGCCGAGCAGATGAAGCAGGGTGACGTGCAGATCGCGAATCGGATGGACGCAGTCGATCGCCGTGGAACCGAGGTCGTCCGTGGCCCCGACGATCCCCGGCTTCACCCCGCCGCCCGCCAGCAACATGGTCATGGCGTCGGCATTGTGGCCGCGGCCGAGGGAGTAAACTCCGCCGCGCTTGTTGTTGTCGGGCGTCCGGCCGAACTCCCCGGTCCAGATCACCAGCGTGTCCTTCAGCATGTCGCGCCGCTTGAGGTCCTTGATCAGCGCGGCGATGGGCTTGTCGACGCTGCGGATGCGCTCGCTGTGGGCGCGCTCCAGGTAGTCGTGGCTGTCCCAGCCGCCGCTGAAAATCTGGACGAACCGGACACCCTTTTCGACCATGCGCCGGGCGAGCAGGCACTGGCGGCCGAAGGTGGCGGTGTGTGTCTCGTTCAGGCCGTACAGTTCCCGGGTCGCCTCGGATTCGCCATCGATGGACAGCACCTCGGGCACCTCCATCTGCATGCGATAGGCGAGCTCGTAGGTCTCCATTCGGGCGGCGAGGTCCCGTTGTTCCGGATGCTGGCGGGCATAGTCCGAATTGAGGGCCGCCAGTTCATCCAGGGCACGGCGCTGGTGTTCGCGGGATTTGTGGGGCTGGGAGTTCAGATCGAGGATCGGCGAGCCCTCGGTGCGCAGCCGGGTGCCCTGGTAGTAGGCGGGGAGGAAACCGTTGCTCCAGTTCCCGGCTCCGCCCTGGGGAAAGGCCAGTTCGGTCATGACGACGTAGCCGGGCAGGTTTTGGTTCAGCGTGCCCAGGCCGTAGGTTGCCCAGGCTCCAATGGCAGGGTCCGCGCCGAGGCGGCTGCCGGTGTTCATGTGGTAGAGCGCCTCGGGATGATTGAGCGACTCCGCCTGGCATCCGCGAAAGTTGCACAACTCGTCGGCAACCTCGGGATCGGCAAGGTGCTTCCACTGGTCGCACATCTCGATCCCGGCTTGGCCCACCTTGCGGAACTGGAACGGACTGCCGACGTAAAACTTGAAACCGGTTTCCTGTCCCTTGGACAGTTTTGACTCGGCCTTGTGAAGTTTCGTCAAGGCGGGCTTCGGATCGAAGGTATCCATGTGGCCCGGTCCGCCCTCCATGAAGAGCAGGATGACATTCTTCGCCCGGGCGGGAAGCGTCGGCTGCTTGGGTGCGAGGGGACCGGCGGTTGCTTCTTTACCAATGAGATCGGAGAAGGCGACGGAGCCGAGGGAGGCTCCGAGGCCGTAAAGAAAGTCGCGGCGGGAAGGTGATGGTGGGAAAAAGGCGGTGTTCATGGGAGAGAGATGTTCAGTGGGTCGTTCCGGTTTTGAGTTCGTCATCTGTCCACGGCGCGGAGCGTGATGTGGCGGCCTGACGGGCTTGCTTGACCTGCTCGGTGGTGACAGGCGCGGCATTGTTGTCCCAAGCGTAGCGGATGAAGTTCACCACGTCGGCAAGCCGATCATCGCGAACGATGCCGAGCGCGGCGGCGGGGACCATCATCGCGCCTTGGTAGGTCTTGCCATCGATGGGGCCGACGAGGCCGTTCATGAAGACGGGCAGCAGGTTTTTCGCATCGCCCTTCACCCGCGCACTGCCGGCGAGCGGCGGAGCGATGGCGAGGTCGGTGCCGGGCACGTTCGTGCCTTTGCCGTCGGGGCCGTGGCAGGCGACGCAGGTTTGAAAAAACAACACCTCGCCGCTCTCGATGCTTTTCTTTTGATCCTTCGGGAAGTCCTTTGCGAAAGTCAGGTCGCGCTCCCACTGCGCGAAACCCTGCTTCCAGCGCGTGGCGAGCAACGCGGCGTCGTCGCGGCCCGCGAGCGAGGTGCCGTCCTGGAGGGTTTCCATGAACGGGGTGGGATGTTTCCAAAAGGTGACGCAGGCGGCCTGGAAGACGCCCTCGTGCGTGAGATGCTTTTCCAGCAATGCATCGACTGCGGGTAGGACGATCTCGTCATTCTTGCTGAAGCCGAGCGTGAGGATGAATTGCTTCGCGACATCGCCGCTGGTCTCGCGCGTGGCGAGTTCGGCGAGCTTCGGCAGCATGAGGTTGAGCTTCACCTCGCTGATTTCGACGGCGGCGCGGCGCACGCGCGGTTCCTCGTCGTTTAAGGCTCTCGACAACGTCGTTTCGTCAATCGCGGCACAACCTTCGAGCGTCCACAGCGCGTGGAGGCGGGCTAGCGGGTTGACATGGGTCGATGCCATCTCCTTCAGCGAAGGCATGACGCGGTCGCGATCTTGGCGCAGGATGATGAGACGCTGCGCGGTGTCGCGCCACCAGCCGCTCGGGTGCGCGAGATGGGCGACAAGTTCGCTGGTCGTTTCTTCGAGCAGGCGCGGCGCTTCACGTTTGGGTGAGTCAGTTTTGCGGATGCGCCAGATGCGGCCATGCTGATGCACGTCGGCGAGTCCGCTTTCCTTGATGAACTTGCGCGGCGCGGGCGAGAGCCACGGTGCGTCCTGGATGATGCCGCGATACATGTCCACGACGATGAGGCTGCCATCCGGTGCGGGCGCGGTGTTCACCGGCCGGAAAAGGATGTGCGGGGAGAGCATGAACTCGTCGCCGCCGTGGGCATTCGCGAATCTCACGCGTCCATTCTCTCGCGTGAGCTTGGCACGGCGCACGACGTGGATCGTGGGATCGCAGATGAAGTAGTCGCCGTTCCACTCCGGCACCGCGTCGTCGCGGTAGATGCTTTGTCCGCAGAGCGAGGTGAAGGTCTTCGTCGTGCCGGCCGGTCCGCCGCGATCGTCCACCGCGCAGAGGTTCTTCGCGTTCAGGAAGGACGGCTCCCACGACATGCCGAGGTCGATGATCTCACCGTTGGGGATCTTGTCGCCGTTGCGCTGGCTGATGTGCAGCCAGTAGCGGCGCGGCAGGTCGAAACCGAGCGCGGGCTTGCTGTTGTCGGAATAGAAAATGCGCCCTTCGTCGTCATGCGCGATGCCCCACTGCGACCACACGGGATGCAAAGGCTCCGCACGCCAGGTGCCGTCGGTGAAGCGATAGCGCTCCTTCGCGTAGCTGAGGTAGATGCGGTTGTCGATATTCCAGATCAGGCCGCTGTCCTGGTGCTCGACGCTCTTGTCCGGATCGCCCGCCTTGCCTTTGAAGAGTTCGACCTTCTCGTCGGCCACGCCATCGCCATTCGTGTCGCGGTAGCTCCACACCGTCGTGCTGTCCGTCTCGACGACCGCGATGCGGTCGTCCAGCGGCAGGATCATGCGCGGCAGATTCAGTCCGTCCACGAACACCGTCGCCTCGTCCATGATGCCTTCGCCGCGCGAGGAGGTGAGGCGCTTGATGCGTCCGTTCTTCAGCGTCTTCGTGCCGGTGCCGTTTTCGTCCTGCATGTAGCTGCGCATCTCCGCGACGTAAAGGGCGCCGTTGCCATCCCAAACCGCGAGCACAGGCTCCTCCACCATCGGCTCGCTCGCGATGCATTCGGCGATGTAGCCCTCGGGGAGGACGAAGGTCTTTGCTTCATCGCCTGGCGACAGCGGAGTGGCGAAGGGCTCGGCCGCGTGAAGAGCCGAGACGAAGGTGATAAAAGTGAGGGCGAAGGGTTTCATGGCTGGCCGGTTGATGCGGTGGCGCGGGATAAAATGGACGTCTTCGACGGAAACTCCGCCGGCAGCGCTTGCGTGACTTTGCCCGTCGCGGCGTATTCGACGCTGCGTTTCAGCAACGTCTGGAAGCCCACGCAGTCGAGCGAGGGCTGATCGACATCGCCGCGCCACACGTGGCCCATCGTACAGACGATGACGCGTCCTTTGCCGTACGGCACCTCCCACAGCAGCGGCTCGTGCCGTCCGCTGCCGCGCTCCGTTTCGTCGCTGAAGGCGCTGGCGAGAATCGTGACATTCTCCGCGGGACCGCGCATGTGATGATACAACTCGTCGCGCGCGTGCATCCACTCGACGGGCAATCCGGCGAGGATCGGATGTGCAGGCTGGCGATGGGTGACGACGAACGCGTGCTTGCTCCCGTGGCCGGAGTTGTCGCCCGCGCAGCAATCCTCGACGGCCCCACTGTTGCTGATGACAAGGCATTTACCGAATCCGCCTTTGCGCCAGCCGAGGCCGATCATCTCATTGAACTCAGGCCAGTTCGCGAAGCCGTTGTTCGCTGCGTGAATGAGCACCACGCCTCCGCCGTTCTTCACGAACTCGACGAAACTGGCCTTCATCGATCCTGGCCACTCGGGGCCGTTGTAGTTGAGCACTACGGCTTTGTGTCGGCTGAAATCAACGTTCCACTTCGCCCATCGTGCCTCGAGGTCGGGCTTGAGCGACTTCACCAACGCGTCGTATTTGGCCTTCGCATCAAGGTAAACGGCGTCCTCGACCTTGGGACGCTGCGGCGGCGGGCCTGCCCTATCCTCGGGTGCGGTGGCCACGCTGACAGTGAAGAGCTTGCTCTCTTCCAGCGTCTCCTTCAGCGCGGTGGTGGTGCGCTGCCAGTCGTGGTTGTTCCGCCCATCGAGAATGAGAACGGATTCGGCGGCGGGGGCCATTGAATGCAGGCAGCACAGCAAGGCGAGTGTGATGAGTTTGTTCATGGTGGTATCAGTTGGAAGTTTGCAGAAGCAGTGGACGAGCCTTCTCGACCTTGCCACAGGGCCGCACACCGGGTCCGGGCTTCTTATCAATGCCGAGGTCCGCAGCCATCGCATCCACAAGCGTCTTCATCGTGATCATCACTTCGGGATGGTCGTTGATCACGTTCGTCGTTTCGCCGATGTCTTCCTTGAGATTGAACAAGGCGGGAAAGGTGATCCGCAGCCCGTCTTTGGACTCAGATGCCTTCTTCGTCGGCGTGATGAGATACTTCCATTCACCATGCCGCACGCCTTGCAGTTCCTCGGCACCACCTTGGAAATAGTAAAAGGTATCGCGCCGAGATCTGGCACCGGCCGTCAGCAGCAAGTTAGAAACATCCAGGCCATCGATCTTGCGCTCCTTCGACAGCGTGCCACCTGCGAGCGACACCAGCGTAGGCAGCATGTCCATCATGGAAGCCATCTCCCCAGTGCTGCCCTGTGGCACATGGCCGGGCCACCATGCGATGAACGGCACGCGCACACCGCCTTCCCAAGTTGTGCCTTTGTGACCGCGCAGGGGCAGATTGTTCGCCGCACCCGCGCCGCCGTTATCGGAGGTGAAGCAGACAAGCGTCCGCTCGCTGAGGCCAAGCTCGCGCACCGTGTCCAGCACTCGCCCACAGGCCCAGTCAACTTCCTCGACCCAGTCGATGTAATTATTGTGCCCCGACTTGCCCCTGAACTGCGCGCCCGGATGATGCGGGGAATGCACCGCCGTGTGCGGCAGATAAAGGAAGAACGTCTTGTCCTTGTGCTCGGTGATGAACTTCACCGCCTCATCAGCGTAGCGCGCTGTCAGCTCATCCTGCTTTGCGGGAGCCTCGATCACAGTCTCATCGCGCATGAGCGGCAAGGGCGGCATCTTGCCCTGTTTGGCCTTTTCCGAGCCATCCATGTCATTCGAGTAAGGCAGGCCAAAGTAGTGATCAAAGCCGCGTCGTGTGGGCAGGAACTCAGGCTGATCCCCGAGATGCCATTTGCCGATGATCATCGTGTTATAGCCCAGCGGCTTGAGTGCTTCAGCGATAGTCATCTCGTCCTTGCCAAGACCAATCACCTTCGCTGGCGTCAACACGCCAGGCATGCTAACGCGACGCGCATAACATCCCGTCATCAAACTTGCGCGTGAGGCTGTGCAAACCGGAGCCGCATAAAAGCTGGTGAACTTCATTCCCTCGGCGGCCATGCGGTCCACATTCGGAGTGCGGGCCTTCTGACCGCCGAAACAGCCGATGTCCGCGTAGCCAAGGTCGTCGATGTTGATGAAGATGAGGTTGGGCTTGGTGGCTGCGATTGCACTGCCGGAGAGCAGCGCAGAGGCAGCCGCGAGAGCGAACAAGTTAAGTAGGAGACGTTTCATTGAGCGGGAATCTGTTTCGTTTGCACACCTTCATAGACTCGAATCCAGTCCACCCACATGATGTTGCGCTGATTGTCCGCAAGTTCCTCATCGGTGGGGGTGACGCCAGCCGTCGAGCGCCAATCTTGGTCTTCCATGTTGATGATGATGCGCATGGGTTTGGTGAGTCCCTTGCCGCCGGTGTAGCCGTGCGGATCGATCTTCTCCCTTCCGGAAACGGTGCGGACCAGCTTGCCGTCCACGTAGTATTCGAGATGCCAGGGATCGCGCCAGAACACTCCGACGCGATGAAACCCATCCCGCCAGGTCGTGCCGTTCCAATACCACGAGCCGTCGTCCGTGGGTTGATAATCCTGAAACGGCTTCCGGATAAATACATGGTGACTCAGGTGCAGTCGCTCCGCGTGCCATTGGTTGTCCGGCCGGTCACCGCCGTAGGCCTCGATTACGTCAATCTCCTCGGTGGAATCGTCGCTGAGCATCCACACGTTTGAAGCGAGCACTTGATTGCTGATCTTCACCCTCGCTTCGACGTAGGCTGGGTATTGCACATGATCCCGCGAAGTCAGAATGCCGGTGAGCACGCCATCGGTGCCCTGCTTCCGGGTCGCGGTGATGGCCAGGCTGCCGTTCGTCACGTGGAAGTGTCCGGCGCTCCAGAGCGTTTTCCCCGGACCGGTCCATGGATTGATGAAGGCACATTCCCAACGCAGCTCAAATGCCCCGGGCTTCTTGTCCGGCGAGGCGGTGTAGGTGAATTCATCGGATGCCGGACTCAACTTCCACTCCATCCCCGATGGAGGAGCGGGGAGGGTAACATCACTCTGAAAGAAGAACGGGCTGCCGCGCAGATGCTTCTTGTCCTCTTCGGTGAGGTAGGTGGCATTGGGATATTTGCCATAGAAGCCGGCCCACATGAGAGCATCCGCATGCGTCTTCGTATCCGCCGGGTGGGGCAAGCCAAACGCATGACCGAGTTCATGCCCCATGCCGCCGATCCAGCGATTGATGTCCTTCTGCTTTGGGTGTTTCCCGGACAGGCCAAGCAGATCGTCCTCCGGCATGATGGCTACACCGTTGCCGCCGCGCCCCTTGTCTCCTGGGCCATCGGAGTAGATGAGCCATATGTGGTGCGGATCATCCCGCTGCACACCGAGCAGTCGGCTCGCCTCCGCCAAGGTGTTGTTGTAGCCGCGGTCGTCAGGATGGCCAATCGTTGGATGACTATAAAACCATGCAGCCGGTTTGTCCGAGCGGATGACCTCGACGACCGGCTCATGCAGACGAAACGTCACGCCATTCAACTGGCGCGCATACCACTGCCGCAAGTTCTGCACCGCATCGGCGAGAGCCTGCTTGTATTCGGATGATTCGATCCGATCGGACGATACCATGTAAACCACGCAAACAGACTTGTCCTGTTCGTTGGCGAGAGGTGATGGCATTCCGTCAGTCTCTGTGGTGCTGGTTTTGGTGGCCTGCTTCGGACTCGCCTGCGGCTGCTGAATAGGGGTCTCGCGCTCAGGTTCTGCACAGAAAGCGATCGCGGAAGCAACCAACAAGCCGCTGAATAGCAGAAGGTAGGCACTTGCGGACTTCATAACAATGGTGAGGCGTTTCATGAATGCGAGATTGAGCGCGATCACGAATCAGCGCCGTAGTTCTTGATTCAGCCTGCGAATGGGTTCGTCGAGACCAGAGCGGGTTTCCAAGCCTTCCAAGAACAGCCCCTGTTTCACTCCACTGTTCTGTGGGCTGTCGATGAGGTTGCACCAGAAGGCCCCGACGATGTAGCCGGTGGCAGCGGCCTCGCGGATGTAGTCGGTGTAGGCTTTACCTGCGTCCTCGGCGCTGGCTTCGAGTTTGCCGCCGTTGATTTTCTTGTCGCCGTCTTTGAAGCGAATGGCGAAGTCACAGATCAGCACGGGCTTCTTCGTCATCGCATGAATGCGGTCGAATTGCGCTCGCGGAAAGCCTGCTGCGTAGTTCGGTTGGATCGCGATGGCATCCACATAGGGCAACATCTCCTCAATCAGCTCGGGCACGATGGTCGAGAAGATGAAGCGATCGCCGAAGATAAGGTGATTCGGATCGTGCTTGCGTGTGGCGGTGCCGAGCACTTTGAAATATTCGCGAGCGAAGAGCCGGAGGAACTGGATGTCCTCTTTTTCCCCGCTTGCGACGAATTGCTCGTATGCCTTGCGGCCTGGTGCTTCGGTGGGGAGGGCGCGGATGAACTGCACCCAGTTTTGGTTCTGCTTGTTCTCCAGCGGCCACGCTGCGAGGTCGGTCCAGAGGTAGCCGATGAGGTTCTTGTTTTCCCGGCTTTTCGCGCACGTCTTTTCGATCTTCGCCGAAATCTCCGTCTGCACCGCAGGATCAAAGATGTCCACGAAGCGAAACGAACCGTCCACACGATGCAGTGACATCGGCACCAGATCGTTCCAGCTTTCGAGGTAGGGCAGGTCGTCGTGCAGTTCGTCCGGCGTGCCGTAGCCATAGGCATTGAAACCCATGGCTTTGCAGGCATCGGAGACGGACCTCGCGCCATCGCCCGCACCGTGCCGACCGATGTGGTTGACGCCGTGTGCGAAGAATGGTTTGCCATCCGGTGCCACCAAGGTGTCGCGACCATCAACGACAGAGAGCCTGATAAAGCCCTGCGCGGCGGCGTCCTGCCGATGCAGTGCCACCGAAACGAACATGACGAGAATGAGCGCTTTCATGATGGACGTTCAGTTCAGATAAACGAACTCGTTGCTGTTGAACAGCAGCAGGCACACGTCCGCCAGCGCCCTTGTCTCGGGGCTGACGTCCGAGGCTTTCGTGTCGGGCGTGTAGTCCTCGAAGACGGGAAGGATCTCCTCGTATTCGAAGCGCTTGCCCGAAAACTCTTCGACCAGCGAACGCGTGATCTTGGTGGGATAGGTGACCGGCTCGGGCTTGGTCGAGGCGTGGATTTCGCGCATCTCGACGAGGTATTTCGTCAGGCGGGCGGACTCGGCCTCAGACGGCGACCGGCCAAAGGCAAGGCGGAACGCGCGGTCGATGCGCGACTCGTCGGTTGCCGCCTCTTTTTCGAGGCGCAGGGCAAAGGCGATTGATCGGTCCGCCATGAGGTCGCTGTTGAACAGGGAAAACGCCTGAGGTGAAACCGCCGCGGAGTCGCGCACTTCGCAGGATTCGTTCGGGTTCGGCTTGTTGAAGACCTCAAGAAAGGGATCGGCCTGGCCACGCACGCGATAGGCATACACGCTGCGGCGATTGCGCTCGTTCGGGGTGGGCGACGGCTGGTAGGATGGCGCCAGTGAGAACTGGATCATGCGGGGCTGCAAAGCGACCTCCAGGTTGATCTCCGGATAGGCGGGGAGGCCGCCGAGCGCGGGATTCAGCTCCCCGGTGATGCGCAGCATCGCGTCGCGCATCTCCTCCGCCGTCAGCCGGCGCGAGGGGAAAAAGGCCAGCAGATCGTTGTTCGGGTCGGTCTCGCGGAGCTTGTCGCCGTCGGGATGTGATGAGGACATCCGGTAGGCATCCGACATCATGATGAGCTTGTGCAGTCGCTTCAGATTCCATCCGTGCGTCACGAGGTCGTCGGCGAGGAAGTCGAGGAGTTCCGGGTGGGTGGGCTTCGCCCCCTTGGCGCCGAAGTTGTTCGGATTCCCGGCGATCGGTTTGCCGAAGTGGTGCTGCCAGACGCGATTGACGATGGAGCGGGTGGTGAGCGCGTTCTCGGGGCTGGCGATCCACTCGGCAAGACTGAGGCGGCGGGCCGTCACGCTCTCGGCGATCACGTAGGGATCGCTCTGATCACTCCGGGCCGGGATTCCCAGGGCACTGAGCACGCCCGGCCGCACCTCGTCTCCGGGCGCGGCCAAAGACCCGCCGGAATAGATGAAATTCTCCGGCATCCAGGCGGTGTCGATCTTCGGAGGCATCCGCAGTTTGCGCGCCGCGTTCCACGCTTTCTTTCCGGGCGCGCCGTCATAGACGCTCTGGACCATCGGCTCGAAGCGTTCCAGGGCGCGTTCCCAGATCCAGTCGTCCTGTTCCCGGACCTTGAGTTGCCCTTCCGCGACATAGTCCATGCCGACATTGCGCGGCGGCTTACTTTCGTCGGGATCGTCCTTTCGCGCGTCGTTGTCCTTGTAAGGCAGCTTGTGCTCCGCATACCACTGCTTCGCAGCCTCCTCGCGTTGGGCGACGAGCTTGTCCTTTTCGCCGCGGGCAAAATCGAACATCCGCTGCACGAAGGCGCGGTTTTCGGCAAATCCATCGCGATTCTCCTCGGAAGTGAAACGCAGCGGACGCTCGGCCATCTGGGTGCCGGCCAGCGCGGCATAGATGCGGTAATAATCGCGAGTCGGGATCGGATCGAACTTGTGGTCGTGACACTTCACGCAGCGCAGGGTGGTGGAGAGAAAAGTCTGGCCCACCGCGTTGACGAGGTCATCGAGGTAGATTTGGCGCGCCTCCTCGTCAGTCACCATGGCATTGTCCCACGGTCCGAGGCGCAGGAAACCCGTGGCGACGATCATCCGCGCTTCCTCGTCGCTGTAATCTCCGGTCCGGCGAATCTCGGCGAGCTTTGCTTCGTCACCGCCCAGTCTTTTCAGCACGGCTTGGTCGGCCAATTCATCGCCGGCGAGTTGCTCCCGCACGAAGCGATCGTAGGGCATGTCGTCATTGAAGGCACGGATCACCCAGTCGCGGTAGCGCCACAGGTTGGATCGCTCATAGTCGTTGGCCATGCCACCGGTGTCGGCGTAACGCACCACATCGAACCAGTGCTGGGCCCAGCGTTCGCCATAGTGCGGGCTGGCGAGCAGGCGGTCGATCAGGCTTTCCCAGGCTTTTTCGGAATCGTGGTCCCAGTCGGCAAGGAAGGCCTCCGTCTCCTCCGGCGTGGGCGGCAGCCCGGTGAGATCGAAGCTCGCCCGGCGGATGAGGATGCGCGGATCAGCCTGTGGAGCCGGTTTAAGGCCCGCCGCGCTGAGATTGGCGGCAAGGATATGATCCATCGCTGCAGCTCCTTCTTCATTCATCACTCGTCGCTCATCACTCTTCACTCCGTCGGCGGCGTTTGAGCGAGGAGTAGCGAGTGAAGAGTGTTGAATTTTGAAGGTAGGCTTCACCACCGGTTGAAACGCCCACAAATCTTCCGGCTGATAGCGCCGGTAGGTCCAGTCGTCGGAGAGGCCGCCCGAGGTGGCCACGATGACGCCTTCAGATGTCTCCGTCTTTTTGGACTCCGCGAGTCGGATGGCGGCCTGCGCCTTTTCGTCGGGCCAGGGGGCGCCGCCCTTGATCCATTGCTCCAGCCAACCGATTTGTTCCTGGGTGAGCCGGTCGTTTTGCTTCGGCGGCATTTCGTAGTCGGGGTCCTGCCACCTGACCGAGGTCATGAGAAAGCTTTTCCCCGGGTCGCCTGGCACCAGGACGTCGGAGATCGATTCTCCCCCCTTGAGCAAGTCTTCCCGGGTGAGCGTTTTGAATTCGCCACGAATCTTTTCCGCGTCGTCGCCATGGCAGCCATTGCACTTTTCGGCGAGCAGCGGCCCAACTTTCAGGGTAAAAAGTCGGTCGGCTTCCGACGGCTCGGCTGAGGCGAGGCCTCGGGTCAAGGCGACCCAGGTCAGCATCAGAGCGTGGAACGGGAAGGGTGAATGCGTCATGAATAACGGGGAAATCGGAGAGAGAACGAATGAGCGGGGGGTCACGAAAATCGGAATCGGCGTTTCAAATCAGGTTCGACTCCAGCGCGGCGCGGCTTGCCTTCACGTCGCGAGCGCAAATCGCTTCGACGATACGGACGTGCTCGGCGTGGATGTCCGAAAAATCGGACAGCCGCGAGTAGGCCATCAGGATGCGCACGGCGATCGACTGCCAGACCTGCTCGATTTCCGGCGCGGCGCCCCGGCGGACGATGTGGCGATGCAGATCCATGTCGCTGCCGACGATCCCGGGCATGTCTCCGCTTCGACAGGCGCGCCGCAGGCGGTCGAGAGTCTCGCGGAGTTGGGGCTCGTCGTCGGGCTGGAACCCCTCGATCAGTCGTTTCACGGCGGCGAGTTCGATTTCCTTGCGCAATCGCATCAGCAGCTTGCGGGTCTCGGCGTCGGGCGGCGTGCCGATTCGGACGCCGGCGTTGGGGCGGTAAACCAGCGCGCCTTCCTGCGTCAATTGCAGCAGCACATCGCGCACCGGGCCGCGGCTGGTGCCGAAGCGCTTCGCCAGGTCATGCTCGCGGAGCGGCGCGTCCGGCGCGTGTTGATGGGCGAGGATTTCATTGCGCAACTGATCGGCAATCTGGTCGCGCAGGGTGCGGAGGGGAAAGGCGCTCGGGGGCATGAGGGATAATCGACTTTAAAAAGAAATCGGATCGGAAACAGGGCACGAATGGCAGATTGTTAACAATCTGCAATCAAAAAAGCTCCCACCCAACAGGGTTGGGTCGGTGACCAAACCCTGTTGAATCGAAGGCCGCGCCGGGTTCAATCGGGGCCTGTCGCCGTTGCCGTCGACGATATCGTGCGGGTAATGAATCGGGAACCGCTTCGGGATCGGGCGCGGGGAAGACCGGATACGGCCAATGCAAGAGACAGCTCGGCGGGGACGCCTCGCCCGACCCGCTTTCGCCGGACCGCGACCGGGACCTGCGGGCTTGCCGAAGGCGCCGATCTTCGGGACAATCGACCCCGGAAACATTCAACTCCCCTCGAACCATGAAGCCCTTCCGGATTTGTCTTTCTCTCCTGCTCGGCCTCGCGGCGGTGGCGCCGCGCTCTCTGGCGCGGGATGCGAACGCGGCGGCCGCGGAAATCCTCGAGCGCGCCGACTTGAACCGCGGCCTCTGCTGCGTCCTCGGCGCCGGCGATGGATCGCTCCCCCTCGCGCTCGCGAGGCAGAGCGAACTGCTCGTTTATGTCCGGGAACCCGATGCCGCGAAGGTCGCGGATTTGCGGGGGAAGGCCGACGAGGCCGGATTCGCGATCCAGCGCCTTCTCGTGGAAGCGGGGCCGCTGGACCGGGTGCCCTTCGCCGCGAACACCGTCGATTTCATCGTCTGCCGACAGGGAGACGCGACCGGTCTCGCCGATTTCGAACCGGCCGAGTCCCTGCGAGCCTTGCGTCCGGCGGGCAGTGTTTTCACCCAGGGTTTCGACGGCGAGGCGTGGACCGCGACCGTGAAGGCGGTTCCCGAGGGGATGGACGAATGGTCGCACTGGGAAAAGTCGCCGGACAACAACCCCGTCTCCGAGGACACCCTCATCAAGGCTCCCTACATGACGCAGTTCATGGCGCGGCCGTGGTACATCGGCATGCCGGCCATCACCACGGCGGCGGGCGGGCGGACTTTTCTCGCGATGGGCCACATCGCCCACCACGAGCGCGAGTGGGATCAGCTCAACCGCATCGTGGCCCGAAACGGCTACAATGGCATCATCCTGTGGGAACGAAAACTGCCCGACGACTATCTTGTCCACCGCTCGGCCTTCGTCGCGACCGAGGACATCTATTACATGATCGACGGCGATCATGTCCTCAAACTCGACGCGAAAACCGGCGAGGAACGCGGCAAGATCGAGATTCCGGGCTTCAACGGAGACTGGAAATGGATCGCGATGGCTGACGGCGTGCTTTACGCCCTGGCGGGCGAGCCGGGCGACGGCGTGACGCCGATCCGGGGCAACCGTTCCATGGGCGGCTGGAGCTGGGCCGATCTCAGCAAGGGCCTCCGAAACGGACAGGACGGTCGTCACATTCCCCACGGCTTCGGCGACACCGTCGCGGCTTATGATATCGAAAAGGGCAAGGTGCTCTGGACCCACACGGAGGATTCCCTGATCGATTCCCGCGGGCTCGCCATCCGGGACGATCATTTTTACCTCTACTGTCCGGACAAGCATTTCCGCTGCCTGAATCGGAAAACCGGCGCCGAGATCTGGACCACGGGCGAGAAAATCACCCTCGAGCTGATCGAGGAGCCCGGCCGGGGACTCACTTCGACGCCCGGCTGGCGCACCCAGACCATGGTGGTGGCCACGCCGGATTCCCTTGTCGTTCAGGGACAGACCCGGATGAACGTTATCGGCCTCTCGACCAAGGACGGCTCGATGCTCTGGCAGAAGTCCAAGGTTACCAACAACCCCAACGCCATCTATGTCGATGGAAAGGTCGTGCTCGGCGTCGGCGAAGGCGGCAGCCACATCGCGATCGATCCAAAGACCGGCACGGTCGAGGACGACCTCAAATTCCTCAAGCGCTCCTGCACCCGCCTCACCGCCAGCACGGATTCGTTTTTCGTCCGCGGCGAGGGCATGACCCGCTACGATCGCGCCACCCAGAACGTCACCATCGACGGCGCCGTCCGGCCGGCCTGCAACGACGGCGTCATTCCCGCCAACGGCCTGATCTATCTCGGTCCCTGGGCCTGCGACTGCAATCTGTCGCTCATCGGCAATGTCGCCCGCTGTTCCGCCGGCGATTTCCGGTTCGATATCCAGGCGGCCGGGGACGAGAGCCGGCTCGAGCGAAGCGGGTTTTCACCGTCGGCCGACAAGCCGCCGCTGGCGGTTTCGGAGTCGGATTGGGCCACCTGGCGCGGAAATCCCTCCCGGTCCGCCGCGACGACCGTCGCGGTGAAGGGCGGCGGAAAACTCCGCTGGCAGTACGAGCCGAAGCGCGCCTTCACCCCGACCGATCCGGTGGCGGCGGGCGGCCTGGTCTTTCTCGGCGGCGAGGACGGCCGGGTCCGCGCCGTCGACGGCGAATCCGGCGAGCCGCGCTGGACCTTCCAGACCGGCGGTCCGGTGAAATTTCCGCCGACCTTGGCCGCTGGCCGGGCCTACGTCGGGAGCGGGGACGGCCACGCCTACTGCCTCGACGCCGCCACGGGCGCGTTGCTCTGGCGTTTCCGCGCCGCGCCGGTCGAGCGGCACGTCATGATCTACGGCTCGGTCAGCTCGACCTGGCCGGTCAATACCGGCGTCCTCGTCCACGACGGGGTGGCGTATTTCGGCGCCGGCATCGTCGATCACGACGGCACCTATCTCCACGCGATCGACGCTGAATCTGGCGAGCTTCGGTGGGAAAACAACTCGTCGGGCCACCTCAATGCCGACCAGCGCAAGGGCGTCAGCGTTCAGGGCAACCTGACGATTCACGACGGTCACCTCGTCATGGCCGGCGGCAATGTCGTCTCCCCGGCCCGCTACGACCTTAAGACGGGCGAATGCCTCGAGCAGGCGCGCGAGAACGGCCAGCCCCAGTCGAACGGCGGCAAGTTCGTCGGCGTTTTCAACGGCGATACCCTGCTCGCCGGCGGCCGGATTCTCTATTCCTCGCCGCGGAACGTTTCGACGAAGGGTTCCTTCGAACTGTGGTCGCCCGAACGCGCGTCGATGACGCTGAGTTATGGCGGAGTCGTTCCGGCCTGGAACGAAACGATGCTCGCCATCGCCAACTTCAAGTACGGCCGAGTCTCCGCCTTCGATACGGCCACGCTGGCCGCCAGGGCGAAGGCCGGTTTCGAGGACGAGGCCGATCCCCGCAAGCGCGTCTTTCGCAACCTGATCGAAACCATGGCCGCGCGGAACGAGGAGCGGTGGCAGTCCAACCTCGGCGACAACAACGAATTCGAGGCGCTGTCCATCGCCCTGGCGCCCAACGCCATCGTCACCGTGGCGCGTTATCAGGACATACGCCGGGCCCGGCCGCAGTATTTTCTCGTCGGGCTCGATCCGGCCGACGGTCACGCGCTTTTCCAGGTCGAACTGGCGGCGGAACCCCTGCCGGGCGGCCTGGCGATCGACCGCAACGGCCACATCGTCGTCAGCTTGCTCGAGGGCGGGCTGGCGTGCTTCGGCGGGTGAGTCGGCGAGACGAAAACGCTCTGATCATCAATCCGGGTAACCGGAAAAGATCGCGTTCAGTTTCGCGGCGAGGCGGATGCCGCCCTGGGCGAGTCGCTCGCGGAGGAGTTCGATGTGATCGGCGCGATACTGGTAGCTGAGGGACGGCGGCGGCTTCACATTCAGGTAATAACCGCTTTTCTGCGGTCCGAAATCGTAAACCGCTTCGCGAGCCGCTTTCGATTCCTTCGCCCAGTCGAGCACGGTGGTGGCAGTCCAGGAATTCCGCGTGTCCTCGGGCACTCGGTTCAGAAAGGTGGCGAGTTCGGTGTAACTCAGCTTGAGGGAATCGATCATGAGTTCGTCCCAAACTTTGTGCAGGCTGGTCTCCTCGCCGAACCACTCGACGCCAATGCGATTCCCGCCCTGGTCGGCGGCGCGGCCCACGTGCAGCGGCTGGTGGAGGTCGCCGAGAAAATGCACGTAGAGGGCGAGCGCCTCGCGTTTCCCAATATCATGGGATTGTTCGAGCGGAATCCCCGCGCTGCTCCGTCGGCCCACGGCGCCGTGAAGGGTCAGGCTCACGGTGTTCGGATCGGCGAGAAAAGTCTCGAGCACGGCGAGGATCTCGAGGATGGAATTCACCGCCTCGTCCTTTGCCTCGGCGTCGAGGATTTCTTCCCAGGTCTGGTCGTCCTCGATGGAGACGTAATGCCAGGGCTCCACGAAGTTCCACGAATCATCGGAGCGAATGTCGTCCGCCCAGGTCGAAATCTCGGCCAGCGAGACGGAGCCGAGGATCTTGCGGATTTCGGCGAGCGCCTTGGCGTCGAGGTTGCGCTGGGCGATCTCGGCGGTGACCCGGTGGCCGTTCTGCCCCCAGGCGAAGCAACTTTCCGCGCGGCCGGCGGCGAAGACGCATCCGGCGACGAGCAGGGATCGGAAAAGCGGGTTCATGTCGAGTGGGGAGTCGAGACTCAACAGGGTTAGGTCGGAGAGTCAACCCTGTCGGGTCGGAGCGGGTTTACGGCTTTGCCGGCGCGGTCTCCCGGAATTTCTTCAGCAGTTCCTGCTGCTTTTGGGTGAGGGTTTTGTATTCGTCGCTGTCGCGGTCGAGACCGGCCCGCTTCGCGGCGATGGCCTTGATCTCGGCCCCGAGGGCGCGGCGTGCTTCGGCCGCGGCGGCCGCGGTGGTGTCGACTTTGATTTCCACGTCGTCCCAGTCATCGGTCCGAAAGACGGAGGCGGGGAGTCCCTCGCTGTTGACGAGATTGGCTCCCTCGGGATTTGCGGCCCAGGCGTAGCGGACGGCGACGGGCGGATTTACCCCGGCGCAACTGACGATCACGCTGTCCTTGCCGTCGATCTTCGCGTCGGCCCAATGCCAGACTTTGTCTTCCCCGGCGATCTCGAAGCGTTTCAGGGGTCCTCCGTCGCGAGCTTTCAGTCCATCACCGACTTGGTCGAAGGTGATGCGGATCGCGCCGTCCTTGGTCTGGCTGGCTTTGAATAGCGGACCCGACCAGACCGCCAAATTTTGACCGTAGTCCTTGGCCAGCGCCCAGAGGGCGAGGCGTTCGCCGGGTGCCTGCTTGTCCTTCGGGTGAATGTCCTTGGCTTCTCCGACATCGTTGATGATGGCCATGCCGGTCTTGGGTGTGGTGTCGAGGACGCGCCGCATGCGGTCCTGGACGAGTGGCCAGGGATCGTTGTTGCCGGGCTCGGTGGAGGGATCCCGGAAATTGGCGAGTTGCACAAAATAGAAGGAAAACTCGTCGTTCCAGCGTTGGCGCCAGTCGCCAATCATCAGCGGCAAGGTCTGGTCGTAAGGCACCGCGCCGGGCTTGGCGTTGCCTTCGCCCTGGTACCAGATGGCGCCGCGCATGGTGAAACCGGCGAAGGGGTGGATCATGGAATTGAACAGCACACCGGGCTGGCCCTCGGTGTCGAGCGGGCGCTTCGGTTCGGTGGGTCTTTTGGCGAGACGGCCGCGCTGGTCGGCGGGTTTCTTTTTCCATTCGGCGGCGGCGGCCTCCCACTGGTCCAGACTCGTTTCATAAGCCGCCTTCGCCTTGGCGGGATCGTAGGCGGCGTCGGCCTGCACGATTCGGTCGACCAGTTGCTTCGTGCCCGGCAGGGTGTTGAGCGCCTCGCGGCTGGTGAAGGTTTCGACCGGCTTTCCGCCCCAGGCGGACTTGATGATACCGATGGGAATGCCGAGATCGAGTTGAAGCTTTCGCGCGAAGAAAAACGCCACCGCGGAATAGCCGGGCACGGTTTCCGGGCTGCACAAGGTCCACTCGCCTTCGATGTCGTCCTGGGGATCGACAGCCGTGACCAGCGGCGCATTGAACATGCGGAGGTCGGGGTGAGTCGATTGGGAAATCAATTCGGCGTAGGCCGGCACGCGATCCATGGTGAAGAACATGTTCGATTGACCCGAGGCGAACCAGACCTCGCCGACGAGGACGTCGACGAGGGTCACGGTGTCGGTGCCCGAAGTGACGGTGAGCGGCGCGCCGGTGGCGTCGGCTTTTCCGGTTTCGATCGCGGCACGCCAGCGTCCCTTGGCGTCGGCTTTCACGGTGGCGGTGTTGCCCTTGAAGGAGAGGGTGACTTCCGAGTTGGGATCGGCCTTTCCCCAGATGGCGGCGGGGCGCTCGCGCTGGAGAACCATGTGATCGCTGAAGAAATGCGGCAACGACAGGCCGGCGAAGCCATCGGCCGGGATCGCGATGGGCAGGGCGACGAGGAAGGCGAGGAGAAGGTGGCGAGTTTTCATGAGGTTCTTTTAAACCACGGATTTCGCGGATTGGCACGGATAAGATTGGGCCTCGGAACAATCGCCGTGAGCGCCTGGGGCAATGGATTCGATGGAGGGTTGACGCTCCGCCGGAGGCCGGGCGAAAGTCTCCACCATGACCGCCTTTGGAATTCCGATGAAATCCGCCTTCCCGCTCCTCCTTTTCGCTTGGCTGTGGATATCGGTTTCAACGGCGATGGCCGGGCCGCCGCAGTCGGTCGCGGAGTTGTGGGCGGATTTCGATCCGCGTCAGGAACCGCTCGATGTCGAGGTCGTCCGCGAGTGGAAAGAGGATGGCGGCGTCTATCGCTACGTGCGATATCGGATTGGCGAGTTGAAAGGGAAGTCGGCCTGGATGGCAGCGTTTTACGGCTTTCCGGAGGGAGCGGCGGCGAAATTGCCCGCGGTGATGCACATGCATGGCGGAGGCCAGCGTGCCTTTCTGGAGGAGGTGAAAACCTACGTCGGGCGCGGCTACGCGGCGCTCTCGGTGAACTGGGGCGGGCGCGAAATGGAGAACGCCCAGCCCGGTGATCCCAACACGGACTGGGGGGCGGTCGATCCGACCCAGCAGAATGTGCCTGGCTACAACTCGATCCTTCCCGGTCCGAAGCAGTTCTTCGAGGACCGGGAGGATCCGAGGAACTGCAACTGGTATCTTTTGACGTTAGGCTGTCGGCGCGGGCTGACTTTTCTGGAGCGACAACCCGAGGTCGATCCGGACCGCATCGGGATCTTAGGCCACTCCATGGGGGGCAATCTGACGATGTATGTCGCCGGAACGGACGACCGGGTGAAAGTCGCCGCGCCCAGCGTCGGCGGGCAAGGCTACCGGACCGAACCGCACGACATGCTGGGCGGGCTGGCGCAGCAAGAGCGAATCCAGGGCGATGTCGGGCTGTTCACGCGCACTCTCGGTTTCGAAAATTATGCGCCGCGCATCCACTGCCCGGTGATGCACCTGAGCGGGACGAACGATTTTCATGGCTGGATGGACGATGTCTATCGCACCAATGCGTTGATCGAAGGTCAGCCGCTGCGTTATGCCTTTTCGCCTCATCTGAACCACCGGTTCATTCCCGAGGTCGCGGTGACGCGCCCGTTGTGGCTGGATCATTATCTGAAGGGCGGCCCGGCCCTGCCGGAGACGCCGCGATCGGAGTGGGAGCTGAAGATGGAGGATGGCGTGCCGGTGTTCCGCGTCACACCGGACCTGGGATCGTGGCCGGTGAGCCGGGTGGACATCTATTACAGTGTCGATCCCGATCCCCGGGCGCGGTTTTGGCGAGACGCGGAAGGGAAGAAAAACGGAGACGCGTGGGAGGCGAAACTGCCGATCCTCGATCCGGGCGCACCGCTTTTCGCTTTCGCCAATGTCTATCACACGTTGCCGAAAGCGGAAACGCTGCCGCATTTGCCGGAGATCCGCGAGCTGTGTCTTAGCTCGATGCTGCACACGGCAACTCCGGCCGAACTCGCCGCCGCCGAGGTGAAGGCCACCGATTCGCCCGCGACCCTGATCGACGATTTCACCCGCGGCTGGCATGACTGGTATCGGTTGAACGCCGAAAACAAGCAATTCTGGCAGTTCTGGACCCGCAAAGTCACCGATCCCAAGTGGCGTGGTCCCGAGGGCTCCCGGCTCGCCATCACCCTGACGATGTCGGAAACCAACACCCTCACCCTCATCGCCATCGAGAACGAATGGCGCAGCTATCGGGGCAAAAAGGCGGTCTACGTCTGCCGCCGCGAAATCACCGGCGGATCGGAGCCGCAAACGCTCGTGCTGGAGGCGTCCGATTTTCTCAATGCCGAAGACGAGATGCCACTGAAGGATTGGAGCCAGCTCGACCAACTCGGCCTCTGTGCCCGCTACGAGGAAAACCGGGAGCGCGGCCAGCGTCCCGAGCCGGCGAACTGGAAGGGGGAGATTCCCGAGTTCCGGCAAATCGAATGGCGGCCGGATCGGGGAAACTGATCCGTTGCCTTCACCACCACGCCTTCACCGCCCGGGCCATTTGCCACATCAGACGGTCGAGTTCGGCGCCGGAGGTTTTGGTGCGCCCATTGAGCAGACCGGCCCAGCAGAGGTCCTTGGCGGTGTGAACCAGGATCGTCGTGGTGCCGGGGAGCGAGCCGGTGTGCCACCAGTTCGGCACCGGATTGACCGCCCAACCTCGGGCGTAGTTCTGATTGAGTCCGGGCGTGGTCATCGTCCGGATCGATTCATTGCTCAGTAATGTGGGAAGCTGAGAGGCGAAGCGAACCAGGTCCGAGGCCGTGGCGATCCATCCGCCGTGGGAGTCCATCCGATTGACCTTCATTCCGTAGGCTTCACCGGGTTTGTCGGTGTGATAGGTGACTTCTTCGGAATGCCGTTCGGCGAGGGTGTTTCCCGCCAGAGTCATGGAACGAATGCCGATGGGATCCAGGATTTGTTGGCGGAGGTATTCGGGGTAGGAATTTCCGGAGACCTTTTCCAGAACGCGGCCCAGCACACAGTAGCCAAAATTCGAATAGGCGAACCGGGTGCCCGGGGGAGAGTCGAGCGGCCGGTTGGCCAGCGTCCAGGCGATGAGGTCGTGGTGATTCATCTCCGCATGCTGGAACATCGGATCTCCCATTTGGTTCGACCAGCCTCCGCCAGTGTGGGTCAGCAGGTGGTCGACCGTGATCGAGCGGACGTCGTCGGGCAGTTTCTTTCCATAGGCGTTACCCAGAATGCCGTCCGGACCGAAGACCCTGTCGCTTCGGCGAAGCAACCCTGTCTCTTCGGCTTTCATGACGGCGGTCGCAGTGAAGGGCTTGGTGACGCTGGCGATGCGGAAGCGGTGTTGCGGGATGACCAGCACTTTCCGATCCGACTCGGCAAATCCGTAGCCCGCCGCGAAGTCGATCGCGCCGGCTCTCCCAAAAGCGACGGATAGGCCGGGGATGCCGTGGCGTTTCAGGAATCCGTTGGCGAGTTCCCGGATCGCCTTTCGGGCGGTTTCGTCCGGTTCGGAGGCGCATCGCGCCGCCAGCGGCCAAAGACCGAGGGAATTGGCCAAGAGGTGACGGCGATTCACGGCCGACATGGTGACTCCGATGACCGCCGAGGAGCAAGGTTTTCCTCGGATGGCCAGCGCGGATTTTCACAGAGTGATTGCCGTAACCTTTCGGGTGGAAGATGATGGGCGGAAACTTTCCGCCGGTGCGGAGGTTCAACCTTGCCCTTTTTCGAATGATGAAACGCTTCCTCCTCAGCCTCGCCCTGGCTTTGGCGCCAACCCTTCACGCCAAACCTCTCAATGTCCTGTTCATCGCCGTTGACGATCTGCGGCCCGACCTCGGATGCTACGGGGTCGGCGAGGCAAAAACGCCGAACATCGACCGGCTCGCGGCCCGGGGGGTCGTGTTCGAACACGCCTACTGTCAGCAGGCGGTGTGCAGCCCGTCGCGCTCCTCAATCCTGACCGGCCGCCGCCCCGACGCGACGAAGGTATACGATCTCGACACCCATTTTCGCGCCGCGTTGCCGGACTGCGTCACCCTGCCGCAGCATTTCAAGGCGAACGGCTATCACACCGCCGGACTGGGAAAAATTGAGCACCATGGATTCGAGGACGGCGCCTCGTGGAGCGTGCCGCGCTGGTTCGCGAGCGGTTACCTGATCGAGGCGGACCCGAACGACTGGACTAAACAATCTGCGACCCGTTTTCCCGGTGTGCCCAGCGAATACGCGAACCCGCTTCCGCCGGAACTAGGCAAGAAGTATGGAAAAGGGAAGGTGAAAACGGGTCCCGCCTACGAAGTGAGTCCGAAGACGGACGACGAACTACCCGACGGCGCGACGGCGGCGGAAGCCGTGAAGCGGCTCGGTGAGTTGAAGGCCCAGGGCGATCCTTTTTTCCTCGCGGTCGGCTTTGTGAAGCCGCATCTGCCTTTCGTCGCGCCGAAGAAATATTGGGACCTCCACGATCCCGACGCGATTCCGCTGCCCGCGATCGATCATCTCCCGGAAGGAACGGCTGACTTTGTCGGTCATACCAACGGCGAGCTGCATTCCTACATCGGCGTGCCGGAGGGCAATCCGATCCCGGCCGACTTCGCGAAGACGTTGCGGCACGGTTATTTCGCCTGCATCAGCTACATCGACGCCCAGGTGGGGCGCCTGCTCGACGCGCTCGACGCGAACGGTTTATCTGACAACACGGTCGTCATCCTGTGGGGCGACCACGGATGGCAGCTCGGCGATCACGGCCTGTGGCACAAGCACACGAATTTCGAGCTGGCGGCCCGCGCTCCCCTGATCCTGAGCGCTCCCGGCTTCGGCAGCGCCGGCGGAAAGTGCTCCGCGCCGGTCGAGTTCGTCGATGTCTATCCGACCCTCGCCGAGGTGTGCGGACTGGCGATTCCCGAGGGCCTCGACGGAGGCAGTTTGCGCCCCTACCTGGAGAATCCTGCCGCGCCAATGCAGAAGCCCGCCGTCAGCCAGTATCCGCGGAGTTCGAAAGATTTTGGTGGACAGCTCATGGGTTACAGCGTCCGCGACGAGCGCTGGCGGGCCACTTTCTGGCGGAAGCGCAACACGGCCGAGATCGGATACATCGAGCTTTACGACGAAGTGAATGACCCCGCCGAATCGGTCAATCTCGCGGAAAAAGCGGAGCACGCCGGGGTTCTAGAAGGCCTCCGGAAATTTCTCCCGCCGGTGGGAACCGACCAGCAGCCGCCGAAGTCCGCGCAGCCGGTTCGCACAACCAAGGGAGGAACCAAGTACGACCCGAACGAGCCGCGTGACGTACGCTACGATCGCCTCTATCCGGGCAAGCCCAAGCTGACCGAAGCCGAGTATCTCGCCGGTCAAAGCGGGGATCAGGAGGCGGCCAAAGAGCGCTTCGGCAAGCTCGATAAGGACGAAGACGGCGTCGTGACGCGCGAGGAATTCATCGGAGGGGGAAAAACCAAATCGAAATGAAATCGACCGAGTTTCGGACCTTTGTGAAGGCGGGAATCTCTCTGATCGCGGGTGTTTTCTTCTGGCTGACGGGTTCGGTGTCTGGCGCGGACAAACCGAACGTCCTGTTCATCCTCGTCGATGACTTCGGTTCGCGCGATCTGAGCGGTTACGGCTCCACGCTGTATGAGACGCCGAACATGGATCGCCTCGCCACGTCCGGCGCGAAGTTCACCCAGGCGTATGTGGCGTATCCCCGCTGCGTGCCGTCGCGCTTTGCGATTTTCACCGGGAAGCATCCCGCCTCCGTGCAGGGCGACCGCGACAGCCCGCATGTGGAGCCAGATCGCGACGCGACTATCGGGCAGGCATTCCAGCAGACCGGTTACGCCACTTTCTACTGTGGCAAGTGGCATCTCGGCGAGGGTGCCTCGAATCCCGACCGCGTCGGCTTTGATACCGTCGTCGCGGCAGGGGCGGCCGGTGCGACCAAGTCGCACTTTGCCCCCTACAATGTCGCGCGGGGAAAAGCGGGCGAGGGGGAGAAAGACGACATCGTGGGTCTCGACGACGCGCCCGAGGGCGAATACCTGACCGACCGGCTCACCCAGGAAACGATGAAATTCATCGAGTCGCATCGGGACGGTCCCTTCTTCGCCGTGCTGGCACACTACGCGGTACATACCCCGATCGAAGCGAAGAAGCACCTCACGAAGCGCTATCAGGAAAAGCTCGACGGCGTGCCCAAGTCGGCGGTCGAATGGGAGGCGGAGAGCGCGGGGGAGAATCGGCTCGTTCAAGACAACGCCACCTACGCCGCCATGGTCGAGAGCGTTGACCACGGCGTCGGCCGGTTGCTCGGCCTGCTCAACAAGCTCGGCATCGAGGACAACACGATCGTCGTTCTCGCCAGCGATCATGGCGGACTGTCGGCGCGCGGAAGCAATCGCGAGGTCGCCACGTCCAATCGTCCGCTGCGCGCCGGTAAGGGACATCTCTACGAGGGCGGCTTGCGGATTCCGATGATGATTCGCTGGCCCGGCGCCACCAAACCCGGCACCGAGATTGCGACGCCGGTGAGCACGCTGGACCTCTTTCCCACCTTTGCCGCCATGGCCGGTATCCCGCTGCCGGAAAAGGCCGGCGGCGACGGCCTGAACCTCGTGCCACTGTTGCGCGGAGGCATCGCTCCGGAACGGGACACCTTTTTCTGGCACAATCCCGCGCCGCGTCCGACGAGCACCGGCGACTGGTTCTCATCAGCGATCCGAAAGGGCGACCTCAAACTGCACGACTTCCCCACCGAAAAGAAAGTCGAACTCTACGATCTCGCCAAGGATCCCGGAGAAGCCCACAACCTCGCCGACTCGCGTCCCGAGGACCGCGATCGCCTGCTCGCCGAACTCAATGCCTGGCGAACGTCCGTCGGCGCATCCACGGAGCCGAAGATCCGAAAGAAAGAGGCGAAGCGGAATCCGTAGCGGCCCCATGGGGTGGGGATTCGCGTGATTGAAGTCTGGGCATCCGAGCGCCTAGGATCGGAGGATCATGAGATATCGCCAAGTCCCTTTATACGCGCTTCTGATCGCGGGTAGTCTCGCTTCCTCCTTCGCGGCCGAACGGCCCGAGGTGACGCGTCCGCGCGCCACCTCCGGTGATTCGGCGGTCGAGCCGGATTGGGAGGAACGAATGACCGTCACCGTGGGGCTCTCGGGAGCGGATATCAACGGTGCCGGCCACGAGGCGATCCAGGCGGCGGTGGATTATGTCGCCGGTTATGGCGGCGGCACGGTGCGGGTGATGCCCGGCACCTATCGGCTTCGAAACGCTGTGCACCTTCGTTCCGGGGTCCGCCTTTTGGGGGAGGGGGACAAGACTGTGCTGATCAAGGAACCCTCGGCCACGACGACGCTGGCGGAAGACAGTGACTGGTATGACCAAGAGGTCACGCTGAGCGATCCCGCGGGATTCAAAGTTGGCGACGGCATTTGCCTGCGGTCCAAGGACGCCAAGACCGGCCGCCAGACGGTGCTGAAGCGCACCCTCATTGCCCGGAGCGGCAGTCGATTCAAACTCGACAAGGCCTTGCGGGAAAATCTCTGGCAGATGAACGGCGCCACGGCGGCGACGTTGTTTCCCATCCTGACGGGCGAATTCATCGAGGACATCACCATCGAAAACCTGACCCTCGACGGGAATCGCGATCACAACGAAAACCTCGACGGCAACTATGCGGGCTGCATCTTTCTGCAGGATTGCAGCCGTGTCGCGATCCGAGGCGTGACGGCTCAAAACTTCAACGGCGACGGCATTTCCTGGCAGATCTGCCACGACGTGCTGGTGGAAAACTGCGTGAGCCGCAACCACCAGGGACTGGGACTCCATCCCGGCTCGGGCTCTCAACGGCCCATCATTCGGAACAACACGCTGGCTGGAAATGACATCGGCCTGTTCTTCTGTTGGGGAGTGAAATACGGTCTCGCCGAGGGGAACACCATCGAGGGAAACCGGGTCGGCATTTCCATCGGCCATCGCGACACCGACAACCTCATCACCGGCAACACCATTGCCGATAGCCGGGCTCAGGGGTTGCTCTTCAGGCCCGAGCGGGGACCCAGTTTCGCCGGTCACCGCAACCGGATCGAGGGCAACGTGCTTCGCGACAACGGTCCCGAGGACGGCGCCGCGATCGAGATCCAGGGCGGCACGGAGAGCATTCGCATCGCCGGAAACGAGATCGTGGAGACCCGGGGGTCCGCGAAACGCGAGGCGGTTCGCCAGGGGCCCGAGACCAAGGACATCGTGTTGGAGGGAAATCGAGTGAGTGGGTTTGAAAAGTAAGCCCGACCGATGAACCGGCGCGATCAGCTTTTTCGTGAGGCATGGCGGGGCTGGAAAATGGCAACTCCTTGAAAACCGCGTGCTTTGATGGTAAAAAGCCAAAGTGAGTTCGACGATCTCAGTGGACGAAGCGGGACGAATCGAGTTGCCGAAGGCGATTCGAGACCGGTTCCAATTGTCCGTGGGAAGCCAACTCCGCGTCGAATCCATCGGCGATCATCTTGAACTCACGCCGGTGGGAAGGGAGGCGTCAGAATCGGCCATTGTCGAACGAAATGGACTTCTGATGGTTCCATCGACGGGCGCTTCATTTGATGCCCTCGACGCGGTCGCGCTCGAGCGGGAGCGACGCGAGGCTGACATTCTTGGGTAAGGCGCGCCTTTGTTCCGCCCATTGCTTTCTCAGGCGGAAGGTCGTTTGATCCGGTCCGAAAGATCCGGCGCGAAGGCTTGGAAATGGCGCAGATTCAGCGTGAAGATTTCATCCGCCTCGGCCTTTCGGGCGGCCGCAAGATGCAGGGCGTCGTAGATGCCGCCGCCGCGAATTCCGAGCGCGTGGCTTTCCCGCAGAACTTGCATCACATCGACGGGCGACAATGAAACGACTTCCATGCGTCCCGCGACGTTCGCGTCCAAAAGCCGGGAGGCGGATTCGGCCGTAAGTCTGACGGAAAGCCGGCCTCCGGTGAGCATCGAAAAGCACTCCGCCAACCCATGCAGGTAAACGACGCCCTCTGTCGCCGCCGCGACGACTCTGGCGCACTCGGAATGATGCAGTTCATCTTCGACGAACGCGGCGATCAGGACGGAAGTGTCGAAGAACTGTTTCATCGGATCGAAAGACTTTGAGGCAAAATCCTGAATGGGTCACGAACAACCCGCAGGCAATTGCTTTGGAACCGGCAGGATAGGCACGGACCGTGCCGACCGAACAGGGTCAGGTCGCCGAGGCAACCCTGTTGGATCGGGTTCCCGGCCATCCGCAATTCCGCGATTTTGGCCTTTTCCCGTGGGAAATCTCGGCGATTTTCGGGGCCGCTTTTGATTTTCTCCAAGAATTCTGCCCCAACCTCTGACCCTCATGAAACGGCTCTTTCTCGCCCTGTTCTGTCTTACCCCTCTGGTCTGCACGGCCGAGATCAAGCCGCTGCGCGCTCTGCTGGTCGCGGGCGGATGCTGCCACGACTACACCGGCCAGCAAAAGGTGCTCAGCGAGGGCATCCAGAAGCGGGCCAATGTGCGAGTTGATGTGTGGTGGACGGACGACAAGAGCACCACGCCGCCGCTTTCGATCTATCAATCAGCGAATTGGGCCGACGGCTACGACATCGTGATCCACGACGAATGCGCGGCGGGGGAAAGGGATCTCGCGGTGTTGAAGCGCATTCTGGATGTCCACCAGAAGATCCCGGCCGTGCACCTTCACTGCGCGATGCATTCTTTCCGCACCGGAACGGACGGCTGGTTCAAGCACCTGGGCCTTCAGTCCGCCGCGCACGGTCCGCAGGAGCCCATCGCGATCCAGTTTGTGGATCCGGAGCATCCCATCACCCAGCCGCTAAAGGATTGGACCACGATCAAGGAGGAACTCTACAACAATATCAATGTCTTCGACGCGCATCCGCTCGCAATGGGCAAACAGGTCGTGAAGCGCGACGGCAAGGAGACCGAGGTCGTGTCCATCGTCGCCTGGACGAACGAAAAGGCAGGCGCGCGCAGTTTCAGCACCACGATCGGGCACAATACGGAGACGGTGGCGGACGCGCGTTACCTCGACCTGATCACCCGCGGTTTACTCTGGGCCTGTGACAAGCTGAACGAGGATTACCTCGGGAAGCCCTACGCCGGCGAAAACACGGTGACCTTTGTGAAGGGAGAGGAGCAACAGTCGAAGAACGGCGCCCAGTCGGCCGGGAAACCGGTGACGCTCGGTGCGCCGCCGAAGGGCGCGACCCTGGTCACGGTGACGGCGAGCAGCGAGGAGTCGGGCAAGGGCAACTTCACTTGGAAGGCGGTGGATGGATCGAAGGACACGCGCTGGTGCGCGTCGAACGCATCAATGCCGCAGTGGCTGCAACTGGAGTTCGACCAGCCTCGGACGGTGACCGGTGCGAAGATCATCTGGGAAAGTGGCAACAACGTCTATAAGCACAAGATCGAAGGTAGTGAGGACGGAAAGTCATGGAAGGTGTTGGCCGATGCCACCACGAATGCCAAGGGCGGCGACACGGAGGATGCCTTCGAGGGCAAGGACCTGCGCTTTTTGAAAATCACCTGCACCGGCACCAGTGGGGGCTGGGCTAGCATTCGCGAAGTGGCGCTGTCCGGTCCGGGAATCACCTCCCTTTTTCCGAAACTCGACGCGAAACAGCAGGCGGTGGTCCAACAGGCTGAGAAGGCCGCGAACGATCCCTATGCGAAGGAAGGAAACGTTGCGCCGACGATTGCGAAGCTCACGCCGGAACAGGAAGCCGTGATCTTGAAGGACGTGACGGTGCCGGAGGGCTTCGATGTGACGCTGTTTTCTTCCGCCGCCGCGGCAAACTATCCGGTCTATGTGGCCGCCGCGCCGAATGGCGATCTCTACGTCTCCAGTGACGGGAATGGTTCGCTGGGTCGCGATCCGCATCGCGGTCGCATTCTCCGGCTGCGCGACACGGACGGCGACGGACGGGCCGACCAAGTGACGGAATTCGTGAAGGATGTCGATTCGCCGCGTGGCTTGGTGTGGGATCACGACACGCTCTACCTGCTGCATCCGCCGGACATCACGGCATACACGGACAAGGACGGCGACGGCGTGGCCGAGTCGTCTAAGACGCTGATCAAAGGCATCGCCTTCGATTTTTCGGGCCGGCCCGCCGACCACACCACGAACGGGCTCGATCTCGGAATCGACGGCTGGCTCTATATCGCGGGAGGCGACTTCGGATTCATGGACGCGGTGGGAACCGATGGGCGGCATCTCCAGCATCGTGGTGGCGGAGTGATCCGGTTCCGGCCCGACGGCTCGGGCCTGGAGATATTCGCGACCGGAACGCGCAACATCCTGGGCACGCCGATCAGCCCGCTGCTGGACATTTTCGCGCGGGACAACACGAACGATGGCGGCGGTTGGGACGTGCGCTTCCATTGCTTCACTGGGCTTGAGGATCATGGATATCCCCGGCTCTACAAGAATTTCGGTGCCGAGCATGTTCAGCCACTGGCGGACTACGGCGGGGGCTCCGGTTGCGGTTCGATCTACCTGAGCGAGCCCGGTTTTCCCGACGAATGGAATCACGCACCGCTGACCTGCGATTGGGGAACCGGGGCGTTGTGGCATCACTCGGTACAGTCGAATGGCGGCACTTTCGCCGAGATCACACCGCCGCAACCCTTCATCAAGATGACCAGGCCGACCGACGCCACCGTCGATGGATTGAGTCATGTGTATCAGGCGAGTTGGAAAGGCGCGACCTTCAAGTGGGAGGGACCCGAGGTGGGCTACATCGTGCGCGTTTCGCCGAAAGGTTATCAGCCGGAGCCGCTGCCCGATTTCGAGAAGCAAAGTGATGCCGAATTGGTCAAAGAACTGGCCTCACCCAGCCAGGTCCGCGTCATGGCCGCGCAGCGGGCGCTGTTGCGCCGCGCGCCGAGTCCGGAACTCACTTCCTCCCTGCTCGCGATGGCTGGCGACGAAGGGAAGCCTCTGGAGGCGCGCGTGGCGGCGCTGTTCGCCGTGACCCAGCGCGGCACGCGTGCCGAGGACAGCGAAGCCGTGATCGCCGAGGTGTCTCCGTTGGCTTCCGATGCGAAATTGCGACGCTTCGTGTTGCGGGCGATGGGCGACATGGCGCTGGACACCCGGACTGGCGGCAAGAAAGGTCCGGCTCCGGCGGCTTGGTTTGCGGAAGGCTTGAAAAGCAAGGATCCCCGCACCCGCGTCGAGGCGATGGTCGGCTCGACGCGGCAGGGTCTCGATGAGTTGGCTCCCGACATCGCCGCCGCTCTCGGCGATGAGGACGCGACGGTGGCGCACACCGCCTATCGGGCGCTGGCAAAACTCAGTGCGGGCGATGCCTGCTTTGCTGTGCTTGATGCGGCGGACGCTTCCGGTCCCGCCAAGCAAAACGCGGCTTTCGCCCTGATGCGGATTCATTCCGCGCCGATCGTGGACGGAGTGATCGCTCGGTTGAACAAGGAGACCAATGAATCGACCCGTCAGCTGCTGCTCAGTGTGCTGTGCCGGCTTCATTTTCACGAGGGCGAGTGGACCGGCGACTCGTGGGGCACCCGGCCCGACACGCGCGGGCCCTACTACCAGCCCGAGCCTTGGGGAGAAACGGAGAAAGTCGCCGCCGCGCTGAAATCGCTGCTCGCGAGGGCCGACTCCGACGAGGCTGCTTTCCTGGTCAAGGAAATGAGCCGCAATCGCATCCAGTCAGATGATGCCCTGACGCGCATCCTCACTCTCGCGAAGGACAATCCCAAGGTCGTGCCCGACGCCGTGGCGCAACTGGCGGCCGCCGAGACCATTCCGGCCGGGGGAGTCGGCATCCTGGAGTCGGCTTTGCGATCGGATGCAAGCGATCTGGCCACCCTGTCCAACGCGGTGATCGCCCTGGCCCGGACCGACAGCAAGGAGGCCGCGACGGGCACGCTCGGGGCGCTGGCGCGGCTTTCCGCCGGCGTGGACGCGGTCCAGGCCAAGGTGAAGGAAGCGACCGCCCTGCCGGACCCGGTGGCGGCAAAGAGCGAAGCCAAGTATGCGCGTAACCGGCTCGACGAAGCGAAGAAGCAACTCGAGGCCGCCACCAAGGCCTTCCTCGAAGCGCCGAAGTTGGAAAATCATCACGCGGCGATGGAGACGGCCGCCGCGGAAGGCGAAGGCAACGTGTGGGCCGACGCGGCGTTGCTGGCGTTGGCCGCCCGCAAGTCGGGCAGCCCCGAGTCGCGCGAGATGACCCAAAAGGCGATCGACGCCGGCTGGGCGGACGCCAAGCGTCGGGCGCGTTTGATTCAGGCCGCCGCGCTGACGCAGAGCCACCTGCTCGATGACCGAATCCTCGTGGCTCGCAAGGACGCCGATCCCGAGGTGGCCAAGGCCGCCAAGGAGGCGGTGAAGGCGTTGAAGATTCAGCCCGGCAAGGAAGACAACAGCCCGAAGATCGGCACCCTCGCTCCCGAAAAGGCGCTGGCCGAGGTCATCAAGGCAAAGGGCGATGTCGCGCTGGGTGAACAGGTTTTCCAGCGCGCCACCTGCGTCGCCTGCCACACCACCAGCCAAGATCAGCCCCAAAAGGGACCCTATCTCGGCAACATCGCGCAGACCTATCAGCGTCCCGATCTCGCGGCGAACATTCTGGATCCGAACAAGACGATCGCCCAAGGGTTTGCGTCGAATGTGGTCACCGGCAAGGACGGCACGGTGGTGATGGGTTTCGTCACCGACGAGGCCGGCGATCACGTGACCTTGCGCGACATCGCCGCGCAGGAACACACCTTCAAAAAAGCCGACATCGCCAAGCGCGACACCCTGCCCACCTCGATGATGCCTCCCGGCCTGATGAACGGATTCTCCGTTCATGAGATGGCCAGTTTGTTGGACTACCTCCAGGCACTGGCGAAAAAGTAGAACCTCGCGGACGGCGGGCCAGTCGATCGGGGCGCTCGCCAACGTGTTCCACGGATTCAACAGGGTTGACTGGAAGACCGAACCCTGTTGAATCGGGGAACCTCATTTTGCCATGAAACCGCGTTTTCCGATTCCCTTGCTTGTCCCGTTGCTGCTGTCGGTCGCCCTGGCGGCGGATGACGACTTCAGTTTCGACTTCATCACGCACGGGCCGATGCTCGGGGAGGTGACGGATTCGACGGTGAAAGTCTGGGCGCGCAGCCAGCGCCCGGGGGAATACGCCGTTCGCTACGGGACGGATCCGGCGTCGCTCGACCAGGTCTCGGCGCCGCTGAAAACCACGATCGAACACGACAACACGGGCTGGGTGACGCTGACCGGATTGAAGCCCGAAACGACGTATCACTACCAGGTTTACCACGATACGTTGCCGACCGGGCCGGCGGGCGGTTTTCGGACCTTGCCGAACGCCGAGGAACACCGCGAACCGGAGCACAACCCGCGCGGGCTTTTCAACTTCAGCTTTCAGTTCGGTTCCTGCGCGAACCAGAATCCGAATCATGGCATCGGTCCGAGCCTGCCGACCCACGCGACGATGCGGCGCACGCTGCCCGGCAAGGCGTTGTTTTCGATCATGAACGGCGACTTCATCTACGAGGAACACCGCACTCTGCCGGTGACCAACTGGCTCTCCCAGGTCGGCCTGACGCCCGGGGAAAGCCCGGAGATCGTGAAGCTCGCGCCGAGCGTGGTCGGGCTGTGGGAAAACTACAAGACCTATCTCAGCCGGGGCGTCAACCTGGCGGCCTGGCAGCGAAACATGCCCACGGTATTCACCTTCGACGACCACGAGCTGGTCAATGACATCCGCGGGGCGGGAACGACGGGTTTCCGCGAGCGGCGCGCCGTTTTTCGCGACATCGGCATCCGGGCCTGGGAGGATTACGCCGGCTGGGCCTGTCCGCGGGCGACCTCGCAGGGGATTCATTTCGGCACGGCGAAGCTGGAGGAGGGGAGCGACATCCTGACCGACAAGGACGCCGATTTTTCGAAGATCGATCTCGCCCAGGCGGCGAATCTCCATGTGCATTGGGGCACCGACTCGGCGGGCGTGGACGACATCCGGCTCGACGCCGAGTCGCCGGCCAATCCGAACGCCGGCGTTTACGACGTGCTCGAAGTGCTCGACGCCCACCGGCTGCGGGTGACGCCGGCGGCGGTCGCCGACAGCACGGGTTCGTATTCCATCGGGCGGCGGTCCCACGGAAAATTCACCGTTTCGAACTGCGACTTTTTCCTGCTCGACTGCAAGACGCACCGGCAGATGCACGATCCGAAGGAACCCGGGAAAAAGGGTCTGACGCTGCTGGGCGATCGACAGAAGGCCTGGTTGCTCGAGGAAATGGAAAAGAGCGGGGCGGATTTCTTTTTCGTGGTGTCGTCGGTGAATTTCATGATTCCCCACAACGGCGCGGGCGGTCACGAGTTCGCCGAGGGCAAGGACGAGGCCTGGACCTCGATGCTGGACGAGCGGGAGCGGCTCATTGACGCTTTCGACGCGCTGAGGAAGCCGGTTTTCATCCTCACGGCCGACTTGCACAACAGTTTCGCCATCAAGATCACCGACCGGGTGTGGGAATTCGCCTCGGGACCGCTGAACTCGGTCAATCACGTGCCGAAAAACGACGAGGGCGACCGCCCGGCGACGGGCTTGTTTCGATCGGGACCGCGCACCTGCGACATTCGCTGGTCGAGCTACATTCTGCCCGACCTGGAACGGCTCCAGCGGCTTTACCCGTATTATTGTGTCGCCCAGATCAACAACGTCTTCAACATGCCGAAGGAGTTGGGCGGCACGCGCTGGGTGGCCTATCCGAATCCGCAGGTGATCTTCCAGTATTTCGACGGCCGCACCGGCGCCTTCCAATACGCGGAGGCGATCGGCACGGAACGGAAACCCTGACACGCCTCCGCATTCGACTCATGAAAAAGCTCGCGCTCCTCTTTTTCGCCGGGTTTCTGGCCGGCGCGACCGCCGCGTCCCCGGCCGAAGACCCGAACATCGTTTTCGTGCTCTTCGACGACCTCGGATGGGGACAGCCGCCGTGTTATGCGCCCGGCACCGAGTTCAAGATGCCGAATCTCGACCGACTCGCGCGCGAGGGGATGCGCTTCACCGACGCGCACTCCGCCGCCGCCGTTTGCACCCCGACGCGCTACGGCGTGCTGACGGGGCGCTACCCGTCGCGGATCGGGCAGTTCGGCGTGCTGACGACCTATTCTCCGCCGATCATTCCGAAAACACGGCTCACGGTGGCGTCGCTTCTGAAACAGAACGGCTACGCGACCGCCTGTATCGGGAAGTGGCACCTCGGCATGAACTGGGTGGACGGCAAACCGGCCGGCGGCGGCAAAGATCCCCAGCCGCCCCTCGGCGCGAGGACGACGGACGGGCCGAACGCCGTCGGGTTCGACTATTTCCACGGTTTCACCCACGCGCGAAACATCGGAACCGTCATTGAAAACGACCGCGTCATCGCCCATGTCGGGGAGACCGAGAACCAGCCCCTCATGATCGCGAAGGCCGTCGAGTGGATCGACGAACGCGGCCGGGAAAAGGATCGGCCGTTTTTTCTCTACTTCCCGATGTGTCCGCCGCACACGCCGGTGGCGCCTTCGGACGAGTTCATCGGGAAAAGCGGCGCGCGCGACGCGGTGAAAAACGATCCGAAGTATGGCGACTGGATCCTGCAGGGCGACGCCATGCTGGGGCAACTGCTCGACGCGCTGGAGCGAAACGGTTTCGCGGACAACACGCTGGTCATCGCGACCAGCGACAACGGCGCCGAGGGCCGCTCCTACGCCCCGCTGCGCGAGTCGAAGCGCAGCATCTACGAGGGCGGTCACCGGGTGCCTTTCGTGGCGCGCTGGCCCGCCAAGGTAAAGGCGGGCGCCGTCAACGGGCACACCGTCTGTCTCAACGATCTGATCGCCACGGCGGCGGAAATCGTCGGCGCGACGCTTCCGGCGAACGCGGGCGAGGACAGCGTGAGTCTGGTGGGCGAGCTGCTCGGAACGGCGGCGAAGCCGGCGCGGGACACGACGGTGCACCAGTCGATGGCGGGCGACCTGGCGATCCGGCGGGGGGTGTGGAAGCAGATTTTCAAACGGGACGGCGGCCGGGAACTCTATCGGCTCGACCAGGACCTGAGCGAAAACGACGACGTTTCCGGAGCGAACCCCGACATCGCGAAAGAACTGACCGCCGAGATGCAGTCGCAAATCGACCTGGGCCGCGGCACGCCGGGAGAGCCCCAGGCCAACGACCACGAGCTGTCGCTTGGAGCGAAGCCGAGAAAGGCCAAAAAGAAACGCTGACGAGCGCCGGAATCCGTGGCGAAAAACGCGAGTTTTCCGCCCTCGGTCTTTTGGCCGCGGCTCCGCGAGACGAAATTTCACCGAAATCCGCCAGGAGCGGAATGCAAGGAGCCGTGTTTCCCATCAAACAGGGTTAGGTCGATGACTCAACCCTGTTGGATCGGGGCCCGGCGCGGCCGCAAATTCACTGGAAGTTGGCCTGCAGGTCCTCGATCTCCCTTTTCACGAGGCCGCCGACGCGATGTTTGGCGAGATAGACCTGGGCCATGGAGACGCCGAGTTCCCTGCGCACCTTGGCCGCCTCCCAGCCTTTGACGACATAGGCGTCGAAAATCTGGAACTGAAGCGGGGAGATTTTCTGCCGGACGCGATCGAGCGCGACCTTGCCGAGGTTGGCCTTCCATTCGAGGTCCCAAAGGCGATCGAGCGGTTCGCCGTCGGGATCCTCCAGGCGCTCGATGGTGGCGGTGTCGCGGAATTCGCCGTCGCCGCCCCGGCTGCCGCCGGACTGGTTCATGGCGGCGGGGTTGCGCTGTTTTTTGCGGAACTGATCGGCGATGCGCCAGCGGGTGATGTTGAGCAGCCAGGTCTTGAAGGAGCCTTTCGCCGGGTCGTATTTCTGACCCTTTTGCCACTGCTTGGCGATGGTGAGCACGGTTTCCTGGACGACATCCATGGCCTCGTCGTGGGCGAGGCCGGACTTGCAGGAGACGCTGTAAATGAGGCGCCAGTAAGTCGCGTAAAATTCATCCCACGTTTTCTGGTCATGCCAGTCGGAGAGCCGCTCGATGAGGGTGAGGCGGGTTTTCTCGAAGGCGTCGTTGAGTTTTGGATCGTCCATGATGGGGACGCTACGCGCGGTCGGGGAAGAAATTATCAGGAAAAAACACGGGACGGAACGAGTTTTTGAAAGGACCGCGAATCGCCGTCCGTATCAATCGTCGAACGCGGAAGCGTCTCCGGCGTCAAATCACAGAACGGCGTCCCGGGAACCACGCCACCCTCCGCTTTCAGGAAAAATTCAGCAATCCACAACTCCGCCCCATCGACGGGGAGGAACTCCTCAAACCGCCATCATGAACCACGCTCAAACCCCGCGATTCCGGGTCGGAATCGCGCTTCTCCCACACACCCTCATCGCCCTGGCACTCGCGGCCGGGACGTTTCTTCGGACCAGTCACGCGGCTCCCGACGCCGCGGGTGACCCGGAAAAACCGGCCCCGGAAAAACAAGCGGCGGCGCCGCTGCGTTTCGACCGCTTTCCCCAGTATTACTATTATTCGAATCCGTTGACGCCGGAGCCGGAAATCCTGCTGCGATTCAACGCCGCCGTGGAACCGGAACGGGCGGCGTCGCTGATCTTTTTCGCCGAAGGCAAGGACGGCCGACGCATTCCGGCCGTCGCGACCCGGCCGGAAAAGGCCGAGGAGGTGAAGGAATACCAGCCCTTCTCGAACGAGGGAAACGCCGAGCCGCTGCCGCTCGACCATTTCATCCGGGTGAGCCCGCTGGCGCCGCTGCCGGCGGGGACTGAGTGGAGCCTGGAAATCGACGGCAACCTGGCGTCAACCGACAGATCGATGAGGCTCGGCAAGGGCCGGGTGGACAACCTGGGCACGCTGAGCGCCTTCACGGTGCGGGCGGTCGAGCCGGTGAATCCCTACAACGAGGAAAAGACGATCCGCGTCGTTTTCAGCGATTCGCCGCACGAGTCCTTCACCGAAGAGGTGCTGAAGGGATTTGTCGAAGTGACGCCGAAGCCGAAGAATCTCCGCATCGAACTGAACGGGTCGGCGGCCGATCTGCACGGCGACTTCGACTATCACAAGTCGTACACCGTGACGGTGCGGCCGGGCGTGACGGGCGCGAATCGGACCTCGCTGGACGAGCGCTTCGCGAAAAAAATCGTCTTCGAGCCGAACTCGGGTTTTGTGACGCTGCCGGCCTTCGCCACGACGCAGAACGCCTCGGGCGGGCAGCAATTCGAGATCGACACCGGTAATCTGAAAAATCTCCGCGTCAGGGTGAAGCGACTCAGCGACCGCGATCTGGTCTATGCGATGCGCGGCTACGACGATCTATACGAGGGCGCGGGCGACCGGCGGGAGATTCCGTTCGAGATGGTGCCGGGCCGCACGATTTACGACCAGGAATTCGAACCGGCAAACACGGTGGACCGGAGCGAGAAGTTCACGCTCGACTGGCGGGAAATCCTGGGCGGCCAGACGGAGGCGGCGCTCTATGTCTGCGCCGAGGGCTGGTCGCGGACGCGCGGAAATTTCGGCGTCGGCGCGCAGGCGATCGTCCAACTGACCGACATCGGGCTCGCGTGGAAACAGTTCGACGGCGAGACGCTGCTGTACGCGTTCTCCCTGCGGACGGGCAAGGCGCTGCCGCGGTTGAAGTTCGAATTGCTCGACGGCGAGGCGGAGCCGCTCTCGGAAACGCAGTCGGACAACCAGGGCATCGTGCGCCTGCCGGAGGAACGGACGGAGAACGTGAAGTGGATCGCCGCGGCGAGGAACGGCGACCGCCACATGATCGAGTTCAGCGAGCCGATGAGTTACGCCGGGCTGTGGAATTTCGCGATTCCCTATCGGTATTATGGCGACGACACGGCGGAGCGGCGGACGCTGGTCTTCACCGACCGTCCCCTTTACGAGCCCGGGGAGACGGTGCATCTGAAGTGCGTTTCCCGCCTCACCGACGGCGACGCGCTGCTGCCGCTGTCGGCGATCGCGGGCCAGCCGGCGAAGCTGACCGTTCGCGACTCCCGGAATCGGCTGTTGGTGAACGAATCGGTCGCGCTGTCGCGAAACGGCAGTTTCGACCACGATATCGAGCTGCCGGCGGAGACGGCGCTCGGCTGGTTCTCGGTCCAGGTCGATTTCAACGATCCGAAGGAAAAGGACAATTCGGAACGCTGGCGGAACATGGTCTATCACGGGTTCCAGGTGGCGGAATACCGGCCGAACACCTTCGAGATCGCCTTTCAAAACGAGTCGGAATACGAGACGGGCGACAAACTGGCGATCCCGGTGTCGGCGAAATACTACATGGGCAAGCCGCTGTCGAAGGCACAGCTCACGTGGCATGTCTCGGCGCGCCGGCAGTTTCCCATGCCCCGGGGATTCGAGAATTTCGTGTTCGGAAACGCGATCGGGGAAAGTTCGCCCTTCACCGACAGCCGGTCGGTTGACCTGAGCGACTCCGGCGGAGCGACGATCGATCTGGAGCTGCCGGAAGCGGGCGACGCGCCGGCGCCGCTTTACGTGAGCCTGAACGCCGAGATCACCGACATCAACCAGCAGACCGTGGCCGAGTCGGCGGGTTTCACCGTGCACAGCTCGGACTTTTACCTCGGTGTTCGGACGCCCGAGGGCGTGCTGCGCGCGGGCGCCGAGGTGCCGTTGTCGTTCGTCGCGGCGAACACCGACGCCAGGGCCCACACCGAGCCGGTCGCCGCGACGATGAAATTGGAGAAACGCCACTACAACACCGTGAAAATGCGCGGCGCCGGCGGCCGCATGACCTATCGCACCGAGGAAACGCTCGAGACCGTGCTCGAGAAACCCGTCGAAATCCTCACCCGCCTCCATCCGGAGACCGGCACGCCACTTTCGACCCTGGCGCCGGTGACGGTCGCGGAGGGCGGCGATTATTACCTGACGCTGACGGCGAAGGACGCCGAGGATCGCCCGGTCGTCACCCGCACGGGTCTCCGCATTTTTGGCGCGGACGAGCCGGCCTGGGGGTGGTACGACGAGGTGCGCATCGATGTGACGCCGGACAAGGATCGATACCGGACCGGCGACGTGGCGAAGCTGCTGGTCCGCAGCCCCATTCTCGGCAATGCGCTCGTCACCACCGAGCGGGCCGGGGTGCGGACCGTGCGGGTGGAAAAGATCGCCGAGCACGAGTCGGTCATCGAGGTGCCGATCGGCGAGGGCGCGGCGCCGAATCTCTTCGCGTCGGTGCTGATTCTGCGCGGTTCCGAGGCCAGTCCGCTTCGGCATCCGAACGCGGATTACCGGCTCGGTTATTGCCAGTTGAACGTGGATGACCCGGCCGCGAATCTCGAGGTGACGCTCGAAACCGACCGCGACGACGCGCCCTACCGGCTGCCCGGCGCCACCGTCGAGGTCGCGGCGCTGGTGCGCGACCACCAGCGGCGGCCCGTCGAGGGGGCGGAGGTCACGCTCTACGCGGTGGACGAGGGGGTGCTCAGTTTGATGGGATACGACACGCCCGATCCCGGCGCCGTCTTTCACGCTCCTTTCAGTCTCGGGGTGCGGACCGGCCAGTCGGTCTCGGATCTGTTGCCCGAGAATCCGAACGAGCGCGATTTCGGCAACAAGGGCTACGTGATCGGCGGTGGCGGCGAAATGGACGGGCTCGACCCGGCGCGCGCGCGGAAAAACTTCCAACCGGTCGCCTTCTGGCGCGGCGCGGCCTTCACCGGTCCCGACGGCCGGGTGCGGGTGAGCTTCGAAACCCCGGACAACCTGACGACCTTCCGCGTGATGGCGGTGGTCGCGTCGGAGAACCGATTCGGCAAAGCCGAGCGGGACCTCGTCATCAACAAGCCGCTCATCATCGAACCCGCGTTGCCGGCCTTCGGAAACGTCGGCGACCGCATGGACCTGACCTCGGTGCTGCACAACAACACGGACCGCGATCTCGACCTCGAAATCCGGGTCGAACTCGATCGCCATGCCGAGTTTCTCCCCGCCGAGCCCTCGTTCGTCCCCGTGGCGCTCGCGGGCGTGGAGTCCGCGGCGGATTCGTCTTCGTTGCGCGCGCGGCGCTTCCGCCTGAGGGCCGGAGAGACCAGCAAGCTCGGCTTTCCGGCGCAATTCGCGCGCGTCGGCGAGGGCGTCTGGCGATGGAGCGTCGCCGAGGCCGGGAATCCGAAGCTGGCCGACGTCGTCGAGTCGAAGCTCGCGATCGGATATCCGGTGCCGCTGATGCATGGACTCGAACAGCTCACCCTGACGGGCGGTGGCAAGCCGCGCGCGGCCTTCGAAAAGATCGACCCGAAGCTGCTGAACGGCCGCGGCACGGTGCGCGTCACCGTTTCAAACTCCCGCCTGCTCGAGGCGGCCGACGCGCTGGAGTATCTCCTGCACTACCCGTACGGCTGTGTCGAGCAGACCACCTCCAGCCTGCTTCCCTGGCTGACCACGCAAAACATGCGCCACGCCCTGCCGGGCCTGGACAAGACGGACGCCGAGATCCGCGACGCCATCGGCGCCGGCGTGGCGCGGTTGTTGTCCATGCAGACCGACGGCGGCGGCCTGGGATATTGGCCCGGCGCCTCGGAGCCCATTCTCTGGGGCAGCGCCTACGGCGGCATGGGCCTCGTGCTGGCGAAGCGGGCCGGCGCGGAAGTCCCGGACGACCGGTTGTCGCCGCTCTGGGATTACCTGTCGAAAAGCCTGCGAAACACCGCCGCGGTCAAGGATTCCAACGATCTCTACAACCGCTGCCTCGCCGCCTACACGCTCGCGCTGGCCGGTCGCGGCGAGCCCGGATACCACGATATCCTCCACCGCAACCGCGAGAGACTGACTCCCGACGGGCGCTCGCTGCTGGCCCTCGCCATGCTCGAAACGGCGGGCGCCCATCCCGAGGAGGCCATCCGCGGACGGGTGGCGGAACTCCTCGCGCCCGACGCGAAAACGCCCGAGTTTCACAGCCCGTGGCATCGCCCGGTTTACGCGACGGCGGCGCAGTTGCTGGCCTGGAGCCGGTTCGACCCCGCCTCGAAACGCGCCGACGACCTGGCCAGCGAGCTGATCGGCGCGCCCCGGACGCGCGCGGCCTTTGGCAGCACCTATATCAACAGTTGGGCCTTCCGCGCCCTCGCCGAGTACGACTCGGCCGTTTCCCGCGCCCGGGAAGGGGCGGTGTGCCGGGTGAAATTCGGTGACGAAACGCGGGAGATGCGTTTCGGGGACGAGCCGGGCGGGCAACAGTTGACCTTCGAGTTCGACGGCGACCGGCGCGCCGCCCCCCCGACGCTTGAGGTCGACCGCGACGGCGCGCGCGTTTACGCCCATGTCGAGGTGGAGACGCAACCCGCCGGCTTCGAGTTCGAGGCCGAAAACAAGGGCTTCGGCATCGAGCGCACCTACCATCGGATCGACGCCGAGGGAAATGTCGAGCCGGCCGGCGTCTTCGAGGTCGGCGATCTGGTGTTGGTGACGCTGCACCTGTCCATTCCGGACGGCGAGCGCGTCAACTACCTCGCCGTCGACGATCCCATGCCGTCGATTTTCGAGGCGGTGAATCCCGAGTTCAAATCCCAGGCCGCCGGAAACCGCGAGGGCTACAAGGGGGACTGGAAACGGCTCTACTGCCATTACCGCGAGTTGCGGACCGATCGCGCGCTTTTCTTCTGCGACTACCTTTACAAGGGCGGAGACTACGCTGTGGAATACCTCGCCCGCGTCGTCGCCCCGGGCGAAGCCACCGCGCCGCCCGCGAAGATCGAGGCCATGTACGAGCCCGAGCGCCACGGTCTGAGCGCCACCACCCGCGTGGTCGCCAAGCCGCTCCAACTCGGCGCCTCGGGCAAGGTGGCGCGGGCCGATTTGGCCAGGCCATGATCCGGGTGAAAGCGGCGCGTCGGCTCGCGAGGGCCGGCGCGCTTGCCCAAAATCCGAAACGCCAACAGCCTTCAACCATCCAACATGCGACGCCACGCGAAACGCCTCCTCCTGCTCGGCCTGCTGGCTTGGGCGGCGCTGTATTTTGCCGTGCCCCTGTTGTTTCCGCTCCCCGAGCCCCTCGTCGACGGCGTCGAGCCGGGCCAGCGTTTCACCGACCGCAACGGTGAACCGATCCGGCGCCTGCTGGCGGACGACCTGAAAGTCGACCGGCCCGCGACCCTCGACGAAATTCCGCAAACGCTGGTCGACGCCACGCTCGCGGCCGAGGATTCGCGGTATTTCGCGCATGGCGGCATCGATTTCCTCGGCGTGGCGCGGGCCGTCCGGGACGCGTGGCGGCACGAGAAATTCGTGTCCGGCGCCTCGACCGTGACTCAGCAGTTGGTCAAGATCACGTCGATCGACCGGCCGCGCAGTCTTCGCACGAAGGCCATCGAGGCCTTCACGGCGCGGCATCTGGAGATGACGTGGGACAAGAACACGATCCTTGCCGCCTACCTCAACCGGCTCCCCTATGGCAATCAGTTCACCGGTTGCCGCGCCGCCGCGCGCGGGTATTTCGGCAAGCCGCTTGCCGATCTTTCACTCGCCGAAAGCGCCTTCCTCGCCGGCCTGCCCAACAAGCCGACCCGTTTCAATCCCTACCGGAACTTTGCCGGCGCGCGCGAGCGGCAGCTCTGGATTCTGGAAAGATTGCTCGAGGAACAGTGGATCACCCGGGACGAATACGACGCCGCGGCGGCGGAAAAACTGCGCCTCCAGCCCCGCGGCGCGTCGGCGGCGTTTCGAGCGCCGCATTTCATCGAGCTGGCGCGGGCGCTGGAGTCCGAGGCCGTCACCGGTCGTCGCGCGGTGAAAACGACGCTGGACCTCGGGGTGCAGGATTTTGTCGAAATGGCCATCGACACCCAGCTGCGGGCGCTGGACAGCCGGTCGGGAAAAACTTCCGCCACCCAGGCCGCCGCGGTCGTGATCGAAAACGCCACCGGCGCCGTCCGCGCCCTGGCGGGGTCGCGCGGATTTTTCGATTCGGACGGCGGGCAGATCAACGGCGCCTGGACGCCGCGCTCGGCGGGATCGTCGCTGAAGCCGTTTACCTACGTGCTCGCCCTGGAGCGCGGCCGTTCGGCGGCCACCGTGCTCGCCGACGTGCCGGTCGAATACGCGACCGCCAGCGGCGTCTATCGCCCGGTCAACTACGACCGCCACTTTCGCGGCCCGGTCTCGATCCGGGAGGCGCTGGCGAATTCGCTCAACGTTCCCGCCGTGCGCCTGCTCGACGAGATGGGCGGCGCGCCCGTGCTGCACCGCGCCCTGACCGGCGGGCTGGGATTGACGGGACTCGATCCCGACCCGGCGACCTATGGGCTCGGCCTCACCCTCGGGAACGCCGAGGTCCGGCTGCTGGAGCTGACCAACGCCTACGCCTGCCTCGCCCGGTTGGGCCGGTTCCGGCCCTTCCATTTTGTCGAGCCGACCCAACAGGGTATGGTCGGGGACTCAACCCTGTTCGATCGGGACGCCTGTTACCTCGTCGCCGACATCCTGAGCGACAACCGCGCGCGCGCCGCGGCCTTCGGCCTGAATTCCCCCCTGCGCTTTCCGTTTCGAGTCGCCTGCAAGACCGGGACCAGCACCGACTACCGCGACAACTGGACGCTCGGGTTTACGCCGGAGTTCACCGTCGGCGTCTGGGTCGGCCAGTTCGACAACACGCCGCTCCAGAACGTCTCCGGCGTCTCGGGTGCCGGTCCGATCTTTCACGCGGTCATGTCGGAATTGCACCGGCTCCAACCCTCGCGATGGTATTCGCGCCCGGAAGGCTTTGTCGAGGCCGAGGTCGATCCGCTCACCGGGAAGCGCGTCGTGCCGGAGACGGGATTTCTCCCGCGCCACACGCGGCGGGAGTGGTTCGCGCCGGGATCGCCCCCGGACTTCGCCTCCCCAACCGACTACGACACGGAGGGCCGGGCGTTCCTGCCGCGAGCCTACGCCGCCTGGCTGAGGAGCGGGGAAAACACGCTCGCCGACCGCGTCGCTCCGGCCGAGTCGTCGGCGGAAAAGGCGGCGCCGCTGAAAATCGTCAGTCCCCTGCCCGGCACGGTCGCGTTTCTCGATCCCGACCTGCCGGGAGCCGGCCAGAGGCTGGCGCTGAGGATCGAGGGCGACGTTTCCGGCGAAAAGATCGAGTGGCGCTGCGAGACGCTGCGGATCGAGGAAAACGCGGGCGGAGCCTGGGCGATCCTTCGACCCGGCCGTCACGAGATTCGGGCCATCGACGCCCGATCCGGCGCGGCCGCCACGACGACGCTGGCGGTGGAATCGCTGTGATTTCCGCTAATTCTTGCCGAGATTGGTCCGCTTCTTGGGTAGCGGTTCGCTGGATTCGCCGTCATGCTCGATGGCGATCACGATAATGGGATACTCTTGAGCCTCCTTGAGTTCGACTTCGACGTAGCGACGGGCGTAGGTCAGGTTTGCGACTCGGTCAGTGAGGAAATATTCGAAAGCGTCGGAAGGAACCACAATGACTCCGACATCGATCCGGCTCGATTGGAGCGCATTTCGAATGTGGATGATATCTTTGGCCAGGAGATCGCTTCTTCCGGAGACTTGGATTTCGACGCCGATGTTGGCGACAACGGAACAATTGAACTTGAGCCGCCGAACCCAGTCGATGTCGCCGGAGGCGCTCTTTTTCCAACGGTCGTCGGCGGACGGTATCGATTCGTTGTTTCTTTCGAAGGAACTGTCGATGGCCTCTCGAAGCACGCCGGCCCCGTTTGCCTGTTTCTTGGGAAGAACAAGGATCTCCGTGGCGAGCAGGATGTCGGTGACCTCAAGAAAGAGAGTCGAAAGCCCGAGCCTACACACTTTTTCTCTCGAGCCGCCGTAGTAGAGGATTTGAGTGATCTTCATTGCAGGTGAAACATTCGAACACGGATGTTGGCGGTTCCTGGGCGCAGGAGATGGGAAAATTTTCCTCGAGCCGGCGGGCGATATGCTGGCAGTCAAAAAGCTCCGCACCCACCCAGTTCCGGTGGAGATTCTCCGCCGCCTGATAGGTCGATCCGCCGCCCCCGAACGGGTCGAAAACGAGATCACCGGGCTCGGTGGAAATTGAAATCGCTCTTTCGGGAATCATCAGTTTCAATTCGTTGACGCCGGGTCGCACTTTGAATTTCCGGTGCCGATTTGGCGAGGTGTCATCCCAGAAATCGGTCAAATTGATGCCGGCCGGGTTCAACTTGTCGCGGTGTCCGCCGTAGTCCTTGAGATCTTTGCCGCAATGCCGACAGGTCGGTATCGGCAATCGCAGTCGGTTGAAGGTCTTCGGTTCGCCTTTGGTGTAATAAAGGAGCGCGTAGTGCGCGGGATAGAGCTTCTTTCCCCGGGGAAAAGTCCCCTTCATCGACAGGGCGATCCAGTGGCGGAAGAGCAGGGTTTGATGCATTTCCGCCGCAAAACGCACCGCGATTTCCGGAATCGCATACAGAAAAAAAGCCCCGCCCGGCTTGAGTATTCTTCCGCACTCGTGAATCCATGAGAAACACCAACTGAAGTAGTCCTCCTTCGACTGGCGGTCGTTGTAGCCGTTTTTGTAATCCTTTCCAATATTGAAGGGAGGATCGGCGAAGACGCAGTCAAACGAATCGGACCGCATGGTCGCCATCAAATCGAGGCAATCGCCGGCGAACAGCATTCCGTGCGCGGTGGTGAGAAAAGGTGTTCGCATGCTCATATCTTGGGGCAGCTTTGGAATTGGTCGAGTTTTTTTTTGGAATCGGGTCACAAATTCACACGATCCGCCGTCCGCGCTTCTCCGACTTTCCGCTTTTCCCCTCCGGAGGGGGCCGCTAGGCTGCGGCCATGATTCGGATCGGCATCGTCGGCTGCGGCCGCATTTTGGCGGCACATCTTCGGGGGTATCGGCGGCTCCGCGAGGCGGGCGTGGACGATTTTCAGATCACCGCCCTGTGCGCGCGCAAGGCGGAGGACGCGCTCGGCTACGTGAAACGCGGCGAGGGACCGCCGCAGCGTCCGGCGGTTTCGAAAATCCCGGGCGATCCGCTCGCGGTCGGGGACGAATACCTGAGCGACTGGCAGCCGGAGGTCGAGGTGGCGGTTTACACCGACTACGAAGAGATGATCGCCGAGGGACCGGTCGACGCCGTCAACGATTTCACCATCCACCGCCTGCACCACACGATCGCCTGTCTCGCGTTCGCGCACGGCAAACACGTGATGAGCCAGAAACCGCTCGCGGTCAGCATGGAGGGCGCGCGTCGGATGTGCGAGGCGGCGGGAAGGGCGGGGGTGACTTTCGGCGTGTTCGAAAACGCGCGTTTTCGCGGCGATGTCAGGCGTTATGCCTGGGCGCTCGGCGAGGGCGGGCCGGCGGGCCCGATGCAGATGGCGCTGCTCGGAAACGTCGGCACCTGGTGGGCGCCGGACCTGATCGTCGCCGAGACGCCGTGGCGGCACGTCCTCGCCGAGGGCGGGGGCATGGCGCTGGACCTGGGACCGCATTTTTTCGACATCCTGCGACACGTCGGCGGGGCGGAAATGAGGACGATCGTCGCGCAGACCTCCGTGGTCGAGCCGAAGCGTTATCTGCTTCGCGACGGCCGCCGCGTCGAGCCGGCCGACTGCGACGCGGACGACACCTTCTACGCCAGTTTCGAAAACGAGCGCGGGGCCACGGGCGTGCTCTTCGGGAGCTGGGGCGGGCACGGGACGAACACCGTCGTCGGAGAGGGACCGGTTTTTTACGGCGCGAAAGGCCGCGTCACCGGCGACACGATCCATCTCGACGGCGAGTCGCCGCGGTCGCTCGCCGCGCTATACGACGAGGCGGCGCCGGCGGCATTGAAGGCGCGGCATTTTCCGCTCGGCCTGACGGACGACTTCGCCCTGGCGCAGCTCGATTGGCTGGAGGCGATCCGCCGCGGCGGCCAGCCGGAGTGCTCCGGACGCGAGGGCCTGCTCGATCTGGCATGCAGCTACGCGGTGGTCGAGTCTTCGCACGCCGGGCGGCGCGTCTCGATTGAGGAGATCGTCAGCGGCGCGCTGCGCGACTACCAGCGGCCGATCGACGAGCGGTTTGGGCTGCTGTGATCGGCCGAGCGATTTCGATTTTCCAAGAATCTCACCCCTTTTCCCCCCGAATCGATGCCGACGAAGACACGCCTGAACGCGATGATGTTCCTCGAGTATGCCGTGAAGGGCATCTGGCTGCTCCAGGCGTCGGCTTTCCTGACCATCTCGCGCGAGAGCGGCGGGCTGGGCTTCACCGAGGGGGAAAAGGGCAAGATCGTGGCGATCCCGCTGGCGGTCGGGGCGATTCTTTCTCCCTTCGTCGGTCAGTTGTGCGACCGGAAATTCCACACGGAGAAATGCCTCGCCGTGCTGCTGTTTTTCACCGGGATTCTCAAGATCGTCACCGCCCGGCAGACGGATTTCCTCGCCTGGCTCTGTTTCGCGACGGCTTTCGCGATTCTCTACTCGCCGACGGTTTCCCTGACGAACTCGCTCGCCATGCGCCACCTGGACCGGCCGAAGGTCGAGTTTCCGCGCGCGCGGCTCTGGGGAACGATCGGCTGGATCGCGGTCGCCTGGGGTTTTCCGGCGGCCTGGCTGATGCGCGATTTGAAGTTCCGGTGGCTGCCGCCGTTTTACTCGGGCGCGGACCGGGCGGACGTGGTGCCGCGCATGATCGATTCGCTGACGGCGGCCGGGGTCATCGCGATGGTTTACGCCGTCTTCTGCTGGTTTCTGCTGCCGAAGACGCCGCCGGCGCCCGAGGCCGGGAAGCGTTTCATTCTGGGCGAGGCGCTCGGATTGCTGAAAAAACGGTCCTTCGCGGTGTTGCTGGCGATCAGCCTGGTCATCTCGATGATTCACACCTTCTACTTCATTCAGATGAGCCCGTTTTTCCTCGCGGAGGGACTTCCGAAGTCGAGCCTGCTGCCCGCGCTGTCGGTGGGGCAGTTTTCCGAAATCCTCGTCATGGCGCTGCTGGGATGGTTTCTCGCCCGGTTCGGGTACCGGTGGTGCATCTGTCTCGGCGCCCTGGCTTACGCGGCGCGGTATTTCATCTTCGCCGCCACGGGCTTGCCGCTGTGGGTGTTTGTCTCGGCGCAGGCGATTCACGGCTTGTGTTTCGGCTTCTTTTTCGCGGCGAGCTTCGTCTATGTGGACCGCATCGCTCCGGCGGCGCTGAAGCATTCGGCGCAGACGCTTTACACGCTGGTCATTTTCGGGCTCGGACCGTTGGCGTCGGGCTGGCTGAACGGCCGCCTGGCGGTTTACTGCGGCACCGAGGGCGGAAAACTGACGCTGGAGGGCTTCGGGACCTTCTGGGCGGTCGCCGGGGCGATCGCGCTGGTCGCGGCCTTCGTCTTCGCCGCCTTTTTCCGGGACGAAACGGTCGAGGAAACGGAGGCCGGGACCCGACAGGGTTAGGTCAATGAATCAACCCTGTCCGGTCGGGGCGGTTTTCGCCCGATTTTTGGGGTTGAAATGGCGGGCGGATTTGGTTAGTGAGTCCGGCTCCGTTTCCCAATCCCCATGTCCGAGTCCGATCGCGAACCTCTCGACGCGCCCTCCGCCGAAAACGGCCCGGAGGAAGCGGTCACGCCGGAGCGCGACGCGTGGTTTCACACGCGGATCGTGGCGGGTCGGCACGATGAGGCGCGGGCGTGGTTCGAGGCGGAGGATTGCCTGGAGGGCCGAACCGGACGGCGCGATCTGACGGTGGCGGCCCGGATGCTGGGCATCCTCGGCGACGACCGGGGCTCGGCGCGGCTGCATCTGCGAAGCATGCGGCTTTATCCGGACGATCCGGTGGCGGTTTTCTACGGGGCCTTTTCGGTACACCGGCGATTCGGACCGCTGCGGGCTCTGGATCTAATGGAGGAAAAGCTCGAGGCGGCGGGCGACCGGGCGCGGGAGGACCCGGATTTCTCGGGTCTGTGGGCTTTTCGTGGCGGGGTGTTGACGGGATTTCGGGATTTCGAGCGGGCCCACGAAAGTGTCGATCTGGCGGCGCGGCTGAGCCCGGAGGACACCTGGGTCGAGGTGCAGCGGTCGCAACTGTTGCTGCGCGAGGACAGGCCGGAGGAGGCGCTGGAGGTCGCCGAGGCGGCCCTGGCCCGGACGCCGAACTACTGGGCGACGATCGGGACGGTGGGGGACCTGCTGTGGATGCGGAACCGCGACGACGAGGCGCTGGCGCTGCTGGACCGGGCGCTGACCGACAACCGGAGCGCGGCGCCGGCGCGGGTGCTGGCGAATTTCTACGACGAGCTGGAGCGCTACGAGGAGGGGCTGGCGGCGCTGGACGAGTTCGAGCGGCGCAGTCCGCGGGCGGACAAGGACACGCGCGAGTGGCTGGCGGGATACCGGGCCTCGTTTCTCTATCAGTTGGGACGCGGGGAGGAGATGCTGCCGCACGCGGAGACGGCGGATCACCTGTTTTACAACCGGGTCGCGGAGCGGGTGAAGTCGGGCGAGTTCGCGCGGGGAAAAAGGGTCCGGCTCGACGTTCGATTCGTGCGGCAGAACGAGCTGACCTGCGCGCCGGCGACGCTGACGGCGCTGAGCGGTTATCACGGGCGGGCGGCGGACCATCTGGAGGTGGCGGAGGAGATTTGTTATGACGGCACGCCGGACTACAAGGAGCGGCTCTGGGCGGAGCGGCAGGGCTGGACGTTGCGGGAATTTCGCGCGGACTGGGACACGACGCGGGCGCTGATCGACGCGGGGTTTCCCTTCGCTCTGGCGACGGTGGAGCCGACCTCGGCGCATTTGCAGGCGGTGATCGGCTACGATTCGCGGGCGGCCACGGTCATCATCCGCGATCCGGGTTCGCGGCATTATCGGGAGTCGCTGGAGAAAGAGTTCTTCGAGGACTACGCGCACTGCGGACCGCGCGCGATGGTGTTCGTGCCGCCGGAGCGGGCCAAGGATCTGGAAAAGATCGCGCTGCCCGAGGCGGCGGAGCACGACCTGATCTTTCGCCTGAACGGGGCGCTGGAGGAACACGACCGGCCGGGAGCGGAGGGGTTTCTCGACGAGTTGGACCGGCAGTCGCCGGGTCATCGTCTGGTGGACCACGGGAGGCTGGTGCTTTCTTACTACGACGCGGACAATCGCGCCGGCCTGGCGGCGGTGTCGGCGATGCTGGAGCGGTTTCCGGATTCGGCGCGCTGGGAATACGCCCACTATCGGAGGAAACTCGAGTCCTTCCCGCGGGCGGAGCGGCTGGATTTTCTCCGGGAGAAGGTGCGGGGCGAAAAGGTCTTCACGCTGTATTACAAGGAGATCGCGGACCTGCTGTCGGAGGACGCGCGGATGCTGCCGGAGGCGCGCTACTACTACCGGCGGTCGATTTATTTCCGGCGTCTGGACGCGGAGGTTTATCACGGGCTGGCCGGGGTGTTGTGGGAGGCGAGGGAATTCGAGCGGGCGACGCGGCTCTATCGGCTGGCGGCCTGCCTGAGCGACCGGAACGAGGACTACGCGGGCGCCTTTTTCCGCGCCTGCCGCTGGGTGCGACGGACGGAGGAGGGCCTGGAAATGCTGCGGCGGCGCTACGAGCGGTTCGGCTCGGCGTCGGGCGGTCCGGCGATGACGCTCTGCACGTCGCTGCGGGCGCTGGACCGCGACGCGGAGGTGCCGGACCTGCTCGCCGAGGCGGTGGATCGCGCGCCTTCGGACGGCGAACTGCTGTCCTACGCGGCGAATTTCTTTGGCGGCATCCGACAGGAAACGCGGGCGCGCGAGCTGATCGATCGCGCGGCGGGCCGGCTGAGCGAGCAGCAGCGGCTGCGCCTGTTGGCGCGGCTGGCGGACTACGGTTCGCGTCCCGAGGAGGCGCTGGAGCATTGGCGGGCGATCCTGGAGCGGTCGCCGCTGGCGATGGACGCGCATCGTGCGGTGGCGAACCTGCTGGCCCGCACCCGGGAGTCGAACGAGGCGGCGATCGAGCATCTCCGTCAGGCCGGCGAGGCGTTTCCGTGTCATGTGCCGCTGGCCGAGACGCTGATTGGCTGGCTGCGGGACGAGGGACCCGGCCGGGCGGAGCCGGCGCTGCGCGCGCTGCTGGACCGGCACGAATCGAACGCCTGGGCGTGGCGGGAGCTGGCGCTGGAGCTGACCGATCAGCAGCGTCACGGGGAAGCGGGAGAGGCGGCGGACCGCGCGGCGGCCCTGCAGCCCTCGATCACCTGGTCGCACAGCGTGCGCGGGGTGATTCACGAGCGGAACCACGAGCCCGACGAAGCGGCGGCGGCCTATCGCCGGGCGCTGGAGCTGGATGTGGAAAACGGCGCCGCGATGAACGGCCTGGTGCGTGTCGGCGCGGACGGCGCGGCCCGGCGCGAGGCGCTGGCGTTTGTCGAGTCACAACTGCGCGAGCAGGTGCTCTTCGGCGAGGGCATGCACACTTTTCGGAGCGTGGCCTGGGCGGTGCTGGAGCCGGAGGAATTGCTCGACTCGCTGAAGCGCGCCAACGAAGCGCGGCCCGATCTCTGGGAAACGTGGAGCGCGCTGACGGATCAGTTTCTGGCGATGGAGCGTTTCGACGCGGCGCTGGACACCGCCACCGAGCAGACGCGGCGTTTTCCCGCGATGCCGCGGTCGTGGCTCGACCTGGCGACGGTGCATCACCGCCGCGGAGAGCGGGACAAGGAAATCGAGGCGCTCGAACAGTGCCTGACCCTCAACCCGCAATGGCCGCGCGCCCTGCGCGAAATGGCCGACGCGCTCGAGGAGGAGGGCGAGCACGACCGGGCCGTGGCGCTGCTGGAGTCGGCGGTGCGCGAGTCTCCCCTGGAAGCGCCGAACCACGGGTGCCTGGCGGATTTGCTGTGGAAGATGGGGAGGCGCGACGAGGCCTTCGACGCGCTGCTGCGGGCGGTGCG
>JACKQC010000010.1 GCA_024233085.1 Akkermansiaceae bacterium | reverse complement strand
TTCGCTTAACTATTTTTTTTGGAACCGCGAATGGACACGAAGGGACGCGAATTTTTTCTTTTGAGTTTGGATTTGGGAAGGGGGCAGGCGCTGCCGACAGGGGGCGGATGAAACCCTTTGGCGCGCTCGCTTTACTTCTTTAACTCGCCGAACATCTCCAGCAGATTGGCGACGATGATTTCGGAGGAGTCTTTCTGGACCTTGTTGGTGGACAGCCAGGTCTCGTAGCCGCCGAGGGCGTGCTGGCGCGGGGTGGGGAGGTAGCCGCCGGCGCCGTTGGCCAGCTCGATGGTGAAGGTGTCGGCGAAGGGACTGCGGGCCTTCAGTTCCAGCCCGATCTCGACAAAGGTCTCGAAGGGAACCGAGGCGATGACGAGATCGCCGATTCGCAGCGCCTGGAGCTTGATGGGCATGGTTTCGCCTTCCCTGGCCAGTTTCAGGATCCGCTCGGCGTACGATTTGGCGAGCCGGGGCAGTTTTTTCTCGTCTTCGCCGGCCATTTTCAGGATTTCCTCGGAGCGGGAGATCTGCTCGCCGGTGGGGACGCGCATTTTCAGGGCGACTTCGCGCTCGACCATGCCGAGCTTCACGTCGCCGAGGTATTCGGGAATGTCGCGCTCGGCGAACCAGGCGGTGTCGGCGACTTTGGTGGCGACGAGCCGGATCTGCTCGAAGGGCTGGCGGGGCGGGCGCGGTTTGCTGAAGCTGATGTTGTTGATGTCGCCGGAGGTGCCGTTCGACAGCAGGGCGACGAAGCTCTCCGGCGCGCCGAGGCGGGTGGGCATGATGCGGGCGAATTCGCCGAAGTAGTCGGCGGAAATCACGGAGCCGCCGATGCCGCCGACGTAGTGCAGGGAATAGTTGGCGAGGAGGGCGAGGGGTTTTCGTTTGGCGTCGCGGACGGAGAGGATGGAGACTTCGGGGTCGGTGCCGGCGGCGGGATGGACGAGGTCGGGGTTGAGGGCGCCGGGGTTCATTTTCACCAGTTCATCGGTCTCGCCGAAGGGATTGGCGGGCATGGTGCCTTCCTTGAGAAACCAGCGGCGGTTGAAGACTTCGTCGGGGAGATCCCGGCCGCCCCAGCCGACGGAGGCGGGCTGGAGATTCGCGTGGGCCTGGACGATGGCCGCGGCGATGCCGTCGATGAGCTGTTTCTGGTAGGCGATCTCCTGGGGGGTCTGGTGCTGGGCGTTCGAAAAGGGGGCCGAATGGGTGTGGGTGGACCCGATCATCTGCCGCGCGGCGGGGATGCCGCTGGCTTTCTCGGCGATGGCTTTGGCCCGGTCGAGTTCCTCGCGGGCGACCATGCAACTGTCCACCACGGCGATGGCGACGGTGGTGTCGCCGTCCGCCAGCACGATGGCGCGGACAAAGAGGGGATCGTGGACTTCGGAAACGGGCGGGGGATTGAAGGACCCGCGGATTTGCAGGGGAAAGTCGCGGGGTGTGATGTCCACGGCGGCGGCGCCGGCCTGAAGCGGGGCGGCCTGGGTGGAGGGGGCACCGCCGAGCAGGGAAGCGGTGGCGGCGGCGGCGGCGAGAACGAGGGCCGGGATCGGGGGGATGGTTTTCATGGGAGCGGTGGTATCACTTTCCCGCCGGCGGGTCCAGCCGGGGATGATGGCGCAAAAAAGGCGCGGGGCGGGGAAGGCCTCCGCGCGTGGGCTGTCGGCGGACTCTACCGGGCGATGTAGGCAAGCAGATCGGCCACATCCTGCTCGGTGAGGGTGGCCTCGAGGCCCTCGGGCATGAGGGATTTGCCGACGCCGAGCATGGAGGCGACTTCCTTTCGGAGGAAGGCGCGCTCGACGCCGCCGGGCATGCGCACGGTGACTTCGGTGGCGTTCTCGGTGGCGATGAGGCCCATGACGGCCTCGCCGCTGTGCAGGGTGAACACGAAGGCCTGATACTGGGGGGCGACCTCGGCGTTGGGATCGAAGAGGTTTTTCAGAATGGAATCGGCGCCGGCGGTCTTGATGGTGGCGAATTCGGGCCCGACGTTGAAGCCCTGGCCGTCGGCGGACTTGTGGCAGGTGACACAGGCTTTCCGGTAAACGGTCGCGCCGCGCGCGGCGTCGCCGGCGAGCTTCAGGGCGCCCTGGTAGCGGGCGACGATTTCTCCGCGGGGAACGACTTCGGGCGCGGGCAGGATTTTGGCGGCGAGGGCTTTCACTTGGGCGTCGCGACTGGCGCGCAGGAGTTCGGCGGTGTTCGGCGGGATGTCGGCGGCGGCGATTTTTCCCGCGCCGATGGCCTCGAGCAGGGCGAGGGCGCGATCGGGCTTCGCATTGAGGGCATCCAGGGCGGCGGCGCGAAGGGTCGCGGAAAAACCGGGCCACTGGCCGATCAGCAAATCGGCCAGGCCGGGGGCGCGGCGCGAGGCGACGGCGATGGCGGCCTGGCGGAGGGCTTCCGGCGCGGCGGAGTCGGCGACGAGGGCGGTCACGGCCTGGCCGGCCTCGTCGCGGGTGTCGAAGGCGAGCAGGTCGAGCGCGTTTCGGCGATCGGCGGCGGGGGCCATCGGATCGGTGGCGACGGACCGGGCGGCGTCGAAGATGGCGGCGAGCCGGGTGTCCGGATCGACTTTGGAAACGGTCAAATTGGCCGCGCGCAGCCCGTTTCCCAGGGAAGCGAGCAGGCGGCCGGACTCGGCGCCGACGCCGGCCCGGACGAGGGTGTCGAGGACGGGCTGGATGGCGCCCGGGTCGCCGGTTTTCCCGATCATTTCGGCGAGCTGGACGCGGAAGTCGCCCGTCGCGCCCGGCCACGCGGCGGTCATGGCGGCGGCGTCGCGCAGTTCGTTGAGCCGGAAAGCGACGCTCCAGGGGTCGTCGTCGCCGCCGGCGGCGAGCACGGCTTTTTTGGGGTCGAAAAGGACGACGGGTCTTCCGGCTTCGTAGGCGAGGCGCGAGCGGACGATCTTTTGCCAGAGATTGTCGCGGTCGAGGGAGAACTTCGGGCGCTGGAAGCCCTCCGGCACGACGCGCCAGATGCGGCCGCGGTCGTTGCCGCTGTCGAGATCGACGTATTTCTTGATGCCCTCGGGAATGGACCAGGGATGCTCGATGGTCTCGCGGTACATGTCGCAGATGTAAAGGCAACCGTCGGGACCGTTGGCGAAACTGACGGGGCGAAACCAGTTGTCGCGCGAGCGGACGAACTCCGTCCCGGCCTCGTCGGCGGCGCGGCGGGCGACGGGCTGGGTGGCGCCGGGCTCGTGGGAAAGGATCTTGCGGTGGACGAGATTGCTGCCGGCGTCGCCGATGAAGGCGTTGTCGGCGAAGGCCGGGCCGTAGGCGTCGCCGGTGTAGAGGGTGATCCCGGTGGCGGCGGTGAAGTAACCGGAGACGCGGCCGCCGCCCTCGACGACGCCTTTCACCACGCCCGAGACGCGCCAGCGGGTGCGGACGATGCGCCAGGGTTCGTCCGGGCTGACGCGGAAAACGGGGGCGGCGGCGCCATCCTCGGCGATGCTGACGAGCGCTTTGGGCGGGGAGAAGAAGGGGTTCGGATCGAGCCACTGGCGTTCCCAGGCGACCCACTGGATGTGGTTCGAGTTGCTGCACACGAAGCGCCGGCCGAGGGAGTCGAAGCTCATGCCGTACTGGGCGGTGCCGTTCTCGGCGCGGAGATCGCGTTTCCGTGGATCGAAGGAAAAATCAGCGCCGCGCAGGCTGATGGCCTCGCTTTCGGGCTGGTCGGGCCGCCGCACGGTGCCGCCGTTCCCGGCGGTGGCGCCCCAGACGCGGTTGTCGGGTCCCCAGCGCAGGCTGTTGACCAGCGCCTGCATGTTCAGCCGGGTGGCTTCGCTGCCGAAGCCGGTGAAGACCGTCTCCCGGGTGTCGGACACGCCGTCGCCGTCGGTGTCCTTGAGATAAAAGATGTCCGGCGAGGCGCAGACGAAAACGCCGCCGTCGAAGCAGGTGACGGCGGTCGGCCATTTCAGTCCCTCGGCGTACACGGTGGCAGTGTCGAAGACGCCGTCGTCGTTCTCGTCGGTGAGCCGCTTGATCCGGCCGAGGGCCTCCTCGCGATGCTCGGAATAGCCCCGCATTTCGACGACGAAAAGACCGCCCTTTTCGTCGAAATCGACCGCGATGGGATCCATCACCAGCGGTTCGTGGGCGGCGAGTTCGAGCCGGAAACCCGGGCGCACCTCGAAGGTGGCCAGCGCCCGATCCGGCTCCGTCGCGGGGATGCGCGGCAGTTCCGCCGGATCGGCCTCGGGCTCGGTGGTCGGCGTCGTTTGCGCGAGCAGGGGCATCGCCGCCAATGCCAGCAGGCCGGAGACCGCGAGGATCGCGGGGAAAAGGATTCGTTCGGTCCGGGGGAATTCCGTGGATTTCATGGTCGGGGATTTTTCGGGGAAGGGAAAAACTCAGGACTCGGGCTGGAAAAACGGGCGCGAAGGCCGGACGAATTCCCCGATCGCCCCCAGCTCGATGGGGGGACCGTCGGGATTCGGATGCTGGTAGAAAAATTTCTGCAACATGGTGATGACGAGCTGCCGGCGGTAGTCCCGGTCTCCGCCGCCCGCCGCGCCGGGGGCCTCCTCGGGCAGTCGGACCTCCTGGCTGAGGCCCGAGAGCAGGGAGATCACGGATTCCTCGCTCCACACCTTGCCGCGCAGGGCCTCCTCCGCTTGGCGGGCGCGAACGGGATGCGGCCCGAGGCCGGAATAGGCGATCCACGCCCTCGTCACGGCGCCGCCGGCGTCGATTTCCACGGCGAAGCCGGCGGTGACGGAGGCCGGGAAATTCTCGCGCCTGGGGGCGGACTTGTAGGCGTCGCAAAAGCGCACACGGCAGCCGCGTTTGGCCAGCACCTCGCCGGAAAATTTCGGCAGGATGATGCTGGCGACGATTTCGCCGCGTCGCAGCACCGGGGCGCCCGGTTTTTCGAAAAATCCCGCCACCGGCACATCGCGCTCGCCCTCCATCGACACGAGCAGGACCCGGGCGTCGAGCGCCATCAGCACAGGCGCCAGTTCGCCGTCGCCCTCCCGCGCGGCGAGGTAGCCGCCGAGCGTCGCGCGATTTCGCAGCGGCCGCGACCCGTAACGGCGGAGCATTTTCGCCAGGGCGGGGTTGAAACGCCCCGTCACCTCCGCGAGCGACGTGAGCGGGGCGGCGGCGCCGATTTCCCAATGATCGTCGTGCGGGGTGATGGAGCGCAACTCCGGCACACCCTCGGTGGCGATGATCTCCGGCCACGTGCCCGCGTTTACCCGGGTCCGCAAGGCCAGGCCGCCGCCGGCGCCCGCGATTTTCGCCTCGGGATAGTGGGCGACCAGTTTCACCAGGTCCACCAGGGTGTGGGGCCGGTAGTAGCGGCGCTTGGCGGCGTCCACATAGGCGAACTCCGCCGGCGGCGCGTCGCCGGCCGTCATCAGAGCGGAGAAATCGTCCCCATGCACATCGACGCGCCCGTGCTGGAGCGCCTCCTCCATGCCCTGGACGCGCGCCCGCAGCGAGGCCTCGTGCCAGCGCCGCCGGGATTCGCCGAAGACTTCGAGGCCCGCCTGGCGGAGCGATTCGTAGTCGATGGTCCGCGACAGGCAGGCGTCGAACTGCTCCGGCATCTGGCCGATCTGGTTCAGATCGCGCCGGTAATATCCCTCGAAAAGCGCCGCGATGGCGTTGGCCCGCGTGCTCCAGGCGCACTCGAGTTCGGGCCGGCGATTGATGGCCGCGATGACCGGATGTTCCGTCGCCGCGGCCCCGCCGCCGCCTTCCTTCCGCCGCCACAGACCCTCGGAGGTCCAGAACCGGCGCCCGGCCGCCGCCGGCAGCAGGATCAGTCCCGCGTCCACGGTTCGGTAGGCGTTCCGGCCGAAGCCGTCCAAGTCGAGCGTCACCAGGCAGGCGCCGCCGAGGCGGGGATCGGGCTCGCGGAATCGCCGCTCGAATCCGACGCCCTGGCCGTCCAGATACGCGGCCAGCGTGCGGTTTACCGCTTCCCCCTCGACGCGATGGGTCCGGCCATCCAACTCAAACGTAAACCAACTCTGCATGAGAAATCCGGCGAAAAACGGCGCGACTATAACACGGCGGTCCCGCTTTCGCCGTCCCTAAAAGCGCCGCAACCAAGCCTCCGCGCCGTAGCGGGTCCGCGCGAGTTCCGCCGCCCGGTCGTGCGTCTCCGGCCCGGGCTCCCAGTCGCGAACCGGGCCGTCGGTCAGGTTCCGGGCGAAACGCGCCGTCCATTCCGCCGCGGGATCGGGATGCGGCACGCGGACACTGCCCTGGTGCAGCCAGCCGCGCCGCGAACGCCGCTGCGCCCCGCCGGCGATCTTGGCGCCCGAGGCCGCGTCGAGCACATCCCACCGGACCGGTTTCGCGAAACAGACGCCGGCCCGGAAGTCGGTCGGCCCGGGGGCGCCGTCATCGAGTCGCGCCGGGAGGCCCGAGGCGTTCAGGGCGTCCGCGAGGGCGGCGTGGATCGCGCGGTAGCGGTCGGAGACGGTTCCGGTGTCGGAGACTCCGGCCGGCACGGCGAGCGAAAAGGTCACGTCGTGTCCGTGCTCCACCGTGCCGCCGCCCGTCCAGCGCCGGGTCGGGGGAGGGCCGGGATCGTCCGCGTTTCGAGTGAACTTCGCGAAATACCCGATGGTGACCGCGGGCGCCGCCCAGACGTGGAGTCTGAGCGCCGGTCCGGGCGTGGTCAGCAGAATCGCCTCGTCGAGCGCCATGTGTTCGGGACCCGATCGGGTCGAGACCGGGTCGCGCCAGCAGAGCAGGGGGCCGGAAAAAAGGCGGGGCACGGGAAAAACCGGCGCGAAAAGGCCGGAAAACACCCCGGACTCAACAGGGTATGGTCGCGGAGTCAACAGGGTTGAGTCGGGGACCCAACCCTGTTGACCGAAGGATGGACGGGGGGGTAGATCGGTGGCTCAGGTCGTGGAATCCCGCCGGTTTTCCCCCTCGAGCAGGTAGTTGAAGATCAAGGGAGCGACGATGGTGGCGTCGGATTCGATGATGTAGCTCGGGGTGTCGGCCCCCAGCTTGCCCCAAGTGATCTTTTCGCTCGGCACGGCGCCGGAATAGCCTCCGTAGCTGGTCACGGCGTCGCTGATCTGGCAAAAGTAGGACCAAAGGCGAATCTCCCTTTCCAGGTCCTGCGAGATCATGGGGACCACGCAGATGGGAAAGTCGCCGGCGATGCCGCCGCCGATCTGGAAGAAACCGATGGGGGTGTCGCGCGAGGTTTCCAGGTACCAGCGGGCGAGTTCGATCATGTAGTCGACGCCGTAGCGGATCACGTCGCGATCGCCGATGCTGCCGTCGATGCGGCGGGCGGCGAAGATATTGCCCGTGGTGCTGTCCTCCCAGCCCGGCACGAAGAGGGGCAGATTCGCCCGGGCGGCGGCCAGCAACCATGAGTCGGCGGGATCGATCTGGTAAAAGGGCTCGAGTTCGCCCGACAACAGAATGCGATAGAGGTGCTCGTGCGGGAAGAGGGGGCGCCCCTCGATTTCCGACCGTTGCCAGCTCTGCAAGAGGAAGGACTCGATGCGCCGGATGGCCTCGGCCTCGGGGATGCAGGTGTCGGTCACCCGATTGAGATGCCGGGCGAGCAGTCCCTTTTCGTCCTCGGGAGTGAGGTGCCGGTAGTGGGGAATGCGCTCGTAGTGGCGATGGGCGACGAGATTAAAGACGTCTTCTTCGAGATTGGCTCCCGTGCAGGAGATGGCGTGCACTTTTCCGCGTCGAATCATCTCGGCGAGGGACACGCCGAGTTCCGCGGTGCTCATCGCTCCGGCCAGGGTGAGAAACATTTTCCCCCCACCTCTGAGGTGTTTCTCGTATCCGATTGCCGCGTCCCGCAGGGAGGCGGCGTTGAAGTGTCTGTAGTTCCGATCAACAAAAGCTCGGACTGATGTCATGATGTGATTACGGTGTCGATGGCGGTGTGTTCTTGGTTTTCGGGTGACGCTGGAGGGGATGCCTCGCGGGCTCCGTTTTCCAGCAGATTGAGGTAGGTGGAATTCTTCAGAGTGGTGTCGTAGAGGCGGATGAGCGACCGGCATTCGGCCTCGGTCAGGCGGCCGTGATCGGTGGCCTCGTCGGCCAGGGCGCGCAGGGCGGCGAGCAGATCCTCCTCGTCGAAATCGACCATGCCGAGCACGCCGGACACGGTGGTGGCGTCGTGGGCGAAGTCGATTTCGGCTCCGCCGTCGCGGGCGCGGACGCTGACGACGGCCGGGGCGGCGAGGAGATTGTGGATGTCGCCGAGGGTTTCCTGGTAGGCGCCGGTGAGAAAAGCGCCGAGGTAATAGGGCTGGCCGGGCAGCAGCGTGTGCACGGGCAGCGTCTCCAGCTCGTCGGCGCCGCCGACGTAGCGCTTGATCTTTCCGTCGCAGTCGCAGGTGATGTCGGCAATGATGGCGTGCTGTCCGGGCCGCTCGTCGAGACGGTGAACCGGCATGATGGGAAATAGCTGCCCGATGGCCCACGAGTCGGGCAGGGACTGGAAGATGCTGAAATTTCCGTAGTAGTTTTGAAAGACCCGGGGGCCAAGCTCGCCGGGGTTGCCGGCGGGATTGACGGGCATGGCGGCGACCATCTTGGAAAGGCAACCGCGGAGGCGGCTGGCGCCGGCGAGCTGGCGCAGGGAAAACTCCCCGGCGGCGAATTTCACGCGGCATTGCTCCATGATCTGGTCGGCCTGCCGGAGGCAGAGGGTGGCCAGCTCGGGGGTGATGTTTTCGATGATTTCGTAGAGCATGCGCAGCTCGCGGGGGGCCGCGGCCTCGGGCGGATACGCCTCCAGATCGCGGCTTTGGCCGGACCCGAGCACGCGGAACAGAAGCACGGAGTAATGGGAGGCGATGGCGCGGCCGGACTCGCTCACGATGTCGGGATGGGGCAGCCGGTTGGCGTCCATGTAATCGCGGATCACCTCGACGACGGTGTCGCAGTAGTCGGCGAGGCGGTAGTTTTTCGAGGACTGCGAGGCGTTGGCGGTGCCTTCGTAGTCGATGGCGAGGCCGCCGCCGATGTTGATGACGGACAGGGGGGCGCCCTCGGCGGCGAGTTCGACAAAGATGCTGGCGGCTTCCTCCAGTCCGTAACGGACGGCCCGAAGATCGGGGATCTGCGAGCCCTGGTGAAAATGGAGCATGCGCAGGCAGTCGAGCATGCCCTCGTTGCGGAGATGATCGACGACGCGGACCAGTTCCAGCGTGCTCAGGCCGAAGAGCCCGCGATCGCCGGAGGTGGAGGACCAGCGGCCGCAGCCGCCGCCGTTGATGCGGATGCGCACGCCCAGCAGAGGGCTGGTCTTGAGGGCTTTGGCGCGCTCGAGGATCACGGGAACCTCCTCGGTGCGCTCGATCACGATGACGGTCCGGATGCCGAGCTTCAGCCCGTAGAGGGCGAGGTCGATGAAAGAGGCGTCCTTGTAGCCGTTGCAGATGAGGTAGGCCTCCGGGTCGCGGACGTTGACCATGGCGGCGGCCAGTTCGGCCTTGGTGCCGGCTTCCAACCCGAAATGAAAGCGCCGGCTCAGCGAGGAGACGGAATCGATCACTTCGCGCTTCTGATTGACTTTCACGGGAAAGCACCCGCGATACCGGCCGCGGTAGCCGTGGCGTGCGATGGCGTCGTCGAACCCGCCGACGAGGCGCGAGATCCGGCTGGCGAGGATGTCGGGAAAGCGAACGATGGCCGGCAATTCATGGCCGGCGGCCTCCAGCTCGCGCGCCACGTGGGCGAGGCTGACTCGGGACGCTCCGGGACCGTCCCCGAGAATGGCCTCCACTTCGCCGGAATCGGAGGCGGCAAAAAACGGCGCGCCCCATCGATCCAATCGATAGAGGGAGGCGCTTTGGGAGGGTGACCAGGGGGAGGATGCGGGGGGCATGGCTGTGTCGGGGGAGACTGAAGGGCCGCGGGAGAGTGGGCACGATCGGAAACGCGGAAAACGGAAAAAGCACGATCAGATAAAAACAAACAACCCAGTGGAAGCGATCGGTTTGTAAAAGATGGAAAATATAAAGGAAAATTGATAAAGGCGCCACCATTAATTTTAAAAAATAAGAAAATTCTCGTTATTGTTTTTCAAAAACGACAAATTGACGCCAATTGTTGAGTTTCCACCGGCGCCAGAAGGCTCCCACAATGATGGCCAGATTCACGGTGAGGAGCCACCAAACGGCGACCGGGCCGTGGGTGGTGTAAAAGGCGAGAAATACCCATCCGCCGATGCCGAGGATGAGAACGGAGCAGATCAGGTTGGTGACGGTGGGCCAGACATTGTCGCAGGCCGCGCAGAGGGCATGATCGAACACGGAATACGACGCATAGAGGAACAGCAGGAGGGGGACGAAATAGGCGAGATCGACGGCCATCTCGGTCACTTCGGGATCGTTGGCGAGAAAGGCGAGGATGGGGCGGCGGAAGACAAAAAAGAGCGTGCCGGCCAAGCCGGAATAGATTCCCGCGATGACCCAGGAAAAGCGGCGCCAGGAATCGGCCAGCCAGAAGCGCCTCAGGCCCAGGGTGCGGCCGATCAGGGTGACCATCGCGGCGCCGAGGCCGTCGCAGGGCAGCATGAGGATGTCGTTGCAGGCGAGCAACACGGTGGCGGTCGCCATCGGCGTGGGGCCGAGCTTTCCGATCAGCCAGATCACGGTGACGCTCCAGATGAAATTGTCGAGAAAATCGCGCGCACCGACGGGGATGCCGTCCCGCCAGACGCGGAGGAGCACGCCGGGCGCCAGCCGGAAGCGGAAGGCGCCGAAGCGCCGGAGTCGGCGATCGAGAAGCATCCACCCCACCATGGCGACGCTGTGGATCGCGGAACTGACCGTGGTGGCCCAGCCGATGCCGGCCATTTCCAGTCGCGGCAGACCGAACTGGCCAAAGGCCAGCCCGGCGCCGATCAGGGTGTGCGTGCCCAGGGCGAGCGGGGCCAGGAACATGGGAATTCGCGGGCGTTCGATGCCGAAAAAGAAATTCGTGGCCGCGAAGGACATCATCTGCCAGATCACCGAGGCGAGGGCGGCATTGAAATAGAGGACTTCGCGCGAAAACACCTCGCGCGGGTGTCCGAACAGGGTCAGCAATGCCGGGCCGGCCTTCCAGAAAAACAGGGCCACCAGCCCGTAGGAAATCGAAAACCAGATGCCCTGCCAGGCGATGACGCCGGCCTCCTCCGACCGGCCGGCGCCCTTGGACCGCGAGACGTGGGCGTTGACGATGAAGAGGCTGCCGAATCCGAAGCTCAGAATCAGCATCAGAATCAACTGCGCCGGAGCGAGGGCCGCGAGGTCGTTCCGACCCAGCCGGCCCGCCAGCCACACATCGACAAGAGAGCGCAGCGAAAGCACCGAAAAGGTCGCGACCGTGGGCCACGAGAGTTGGAAAACCACGGTCGTTTTCCTCGCCCACCACCGGAGGGGATTGGAACTGGCGTCGCGTTTCAAAGACTGCCGCTGCGGATGGTATCCGGGCAAGGAGCCCCTTTGCCGGGGGCGGATCGATGATGGGGAAAAGGGAGGCCGGCGCTCATGGAGGGGAGTCGAAGGGTGTCGCGCCGACGGGCAACGGCTGGGACGATGGGGTCAACCGGCTTTGGCCGCGGGTTCCGGGTCGTTCAGGCCGTACTTCTCCACCAGCCAATCGGAGATGAAGCCGCGGTAGCGGTCGCGAAAGTCCCGGGGGAGGTGGCGAAATCCGCGGATGCGCTTCCGGCATCGGGGAGAGCCGCAGTCGCAGGGCATGTTCCAGTCCGTGTCCTCGGACATGTCGTAGTCCCAGCAGAGTTCCTCCCCGGATTCGATGTCCCGCATGGCCACGAGGGTGAAGAGGCCGCGAATTCCCACGTTCGGATCGCAGGAATGGTTGAGTTTGCGGGCGATGCCGAGGGAGTCCCGCGCCCGATCCTGGGCGAAGGTGATGGGGTAGTTGCGGATTACCTCCGAAAAATCCGCGTTGACCAGGCCGATGTAAATCTGGCCGTCAAAGGAGGCGATTTCCTCTCCGGCTCGGATCGGGGCCGAGGCGAAAACGCCGTGACCGAATCGAGGGTGCGCTCTGACGCTTGCGTGTTGATGGTCCATGATTTGCGATTATTGCGAAAAATTAACCATCGTCACGCATAAAATATCTAAATTTTTGGTTGAAAATTTATGGAAATTATGGAATTAATTAATTAATCCAAAATATCATGAAAAATTATCTTCGGCCAATCTCTCGTTTTCTCATTCTGATGGGGGGCGTCTGCCTGTTCTCCGCCTGTGGCGAAAAGGATGCCGCCTCGGAGTCCGATCGCGCGGCATCGTCCCGCTCCGACGGTCCGGAAACGATCACGATTCTGACCTGGGAGGAGTATTTCGCTCCGGAGGTCATCGCCGCCTTCGAGGAGGAGTCGGGAATCGGAGTGGCCTTCGATTACTACCAGAATCTCGGGGAGATGAACGGCAAAATCCTCTCCAATCCCGGCCGTTACGACGTCATTGTGATCGACGATGTGACCCTGGCCGAGATGATCGAGGTGAAACAACTGCGGGAAATCGAGCGGGAGCGGCTGCCGGGCCTGGCCAATTTCTCCTCCCGTTACCTGGATCAGGAATTCGATCCCGGGAACCGTTTTTCGGTGCCCTATCTCTGGGGAACGTCGATGATCGCCTACCGTTCGGATCTTATCGCCGAGCCCGAGGAAAGCTGGAATCTCCTTTGGAAGGATGAATATGCCGGCCACGTCGCGCTCATGGACGAAAAGGACGACGTCTTCGCCGCCGCTCTTCTGACTCTGGGCCAGAAGATCGACACTCGCTCCGGGGAAGAAATCGAGGAAGCGGTTCGCTTTCTGGAGTCGAAGGTCCGGGGAAATCGCATCGAGCTGCATTCGCTCGAGGACATCAAGGATCGCCTGATCGCCGGCCAGTGCTGGGCGGCGCTGATCTACAGCGGCGACGCCGCCGTGATCGCCGAGGAGGATGACCGCATCGCGTATTTTATTCCGCGCGAGGGCGCCCCGATCTGGATGGACAGCTTCGCGATCCCGCGTGAATCGGGCCACGTCGAGGGCGCCCACGCGTTTATCGACTTCATCTCCCGTCCGGAGATCGCCGCGCGCAACGCCAACTTCCTCTGGTACGCCACGCCAAACGAGAAGGCCCTGCCGATGCTCAACGAGGAACTCCTCGCCGACGCGGCCATTTTTCCCCTGTCCGAGGTGCTGGACCGGTGCGCGTTTCATCCCCGCCCCAGCGAGGAGCGGATCGAGGTCACCAACCAGGGCATGAAGCGCGTCCTCGACGCGGCCAGCGGCGTTCCCGTCGCACTTGGCGGCAACACGGACGCGGTTCGCGTCTCGAAGCTGATCGAGACGGGAGAAGTGGTCGGCGATGCGCGGTGAGAGGAAGCCCTCGAATGTTCAGAATCCGCCCCCAACCGGCACGAACCGATGTACTCCATTCGCAACCGCGTTCTGGGCGCCCTCATCCTGACGGGGCTCATCCCGCTGGGGGTGCTCTTCTTCCTTTCGGATTCGCAGGTGGGACGGGCGATCAAGAGTTCCGAGTTCGAAAAGATCGAGCAGATCAACCGCGCGCTCGGCAGCCATGTCGCCGAACTGATGGAGGGCGCCGCGCACGATCTCCGTTCCCTTCAGACCAACCGCTTTCTTTCCGACACAACGGCGACGGCCGAGGCGCGCCTGTCCGAAATGCGCCGGCTGGTGGGCATCTACGAGGTCTTCTCGGACATCAGCCTCTATGACCGGGAAGGGTACCTGATTACCTCCACCACCTCGGCTCATCCCGAATACCGGGAATACACCGACTGGTTCAAGTCCGCCGTCGCCGGCGAGGTCGCGATCGCCCGGCCCCACCGCGAGGTGGGGAAGGAGGGGCTCCATCTCTCGGTTTATCTCCCCGTGCTCGCCGAAGGCGGAAAGGTCGAAAACGTGATCCTCGCCCGGCTGAAATTCGACCGCATCTCCCGCCTCGTGCGGTCCGTCTCGCTCGGGGAGCGGGGGCGCGTGGTGCTGGTCGATTCCTGGGGAAAACTCCTGTCCGACGAGTCCGATGCCAGGCTTCTCGACGATTTCAACGACGACTGGCGGCTGGATCGCTGGATCCAGGCGCCCACCGGCATTTACACCGATCTCTCCGGCGTCCGTCATCTCTATTCCGCGGAAATTCTCACCCCCGCCGAGACGCGGGTCGGCCGGCCCTGGGTGCTGATCGCGACGCAGCCGCTGAGCGAGGTTCAGGCGCTGATGAGCCGCTCAAAGGCCATCCTGCTGGGAGTGACGGTGCTGACGATGTTCGTGGCGTGGGTGCTCGGATACTACGTCAGCGAGCGGCTTTCCCGGCCGCTGGTGGAGCTGAGCCGCACCGCCCGGAGGGTCGCCGCGGGCGATCTCGAGGTCCGCGCCGACGGCGACGGGTCGCTGGAGGCCCGCGACCTCGCCTATTCCTTCAATCAGATGGTCGCCGATCTCAAGGATCACCGGGGCGGCCTCGAGCGGCTGGTCCAGTCCCGCACCGAGAGCCTGCGCCGCTCGCAGGAAGAACTCGAAAAAACCGGCGCCCAGCTCAAGGCCGCCCTCGATTGCACCGGGGACGGCTTCATTGCCGAGGACGCCGAGGGCCGGGTCATCCTGGTCAGTCAGGGGATGTTGGGCTATCTCGGAATGGCGAGCGACCAAATCTCCGGGCGTTCCATGGACCGGGTGCTCGAGCAAATCTCGGCGCTCGGCGAATCGCCCGACAACGTGCGCGACATCCTGAACCGCGCCCACGACAGCGATCTCAGCCACGAGGGCGTGATCGAGCTTTCCGCCCCCCGGCGGCGCGTCCTCGGCTTTCACGTGGCGCCCATTCGCGGCCGGAACGACCGCGACATCGGCAAAGTCTGGTCCCTGTGGGATTTGACCGAGGAATACGATCTCCGCGACAGTCTCCGCCAGGCGCAAAAGATGGAGGCGGTCGGCCAGTTGGCCGGCGGCGTCGCCCACGATTTCAACAATCTCCTCACCGGAATCATGGGAAATCTCTCCATCGTCCAGATGGAGCTGGCCGAGGCCCGCGCCTTCCGTTCCCGGGAAAACCTTCGCTTCGCCCTTCAGGCCGGGGAGCGCGCCAGCGAGCTGGTCAAACAGTTGCTCGGGTTCTCGCGCCGCAGCCACATGAATCTCAAGCCCTGCGCCGCCGGCGAGGTGGTCCGCGAAGTCCGGGACCTGCTCGCGGCCTCGATCGATCCGTCCATCGAACTGTCGCTCGACCTCCAGGACGACGCCTGGATGGTCATGGCGGACTCCAACCTGCTCAGCCAGGTCCTGATGAACATGGCCGTCAACGCCAAGGACGCCATGTCCGGCGGCGGACGGATCGTCTTTCGCGCCGCGAACCGGATCGTGGGGGACGACGAGCGGCGCTTTTCCGCCGACGCCAAGCCGGGCGAGTTTCTGTGTCTTTCCGTCGAGGACAACGGCGACGGCATCCCCCCCGAGATCCAGAGCCGCATCTTCGAGCCGTTTTTCACCACCAAGGAACAGGGCAAGGGCACCGGCCTCGGCCTCGCCACCTGCTTCGGGATCGCCAAGCAACTCGGCGGCTGGATTTCCTTCCAGTCCACCGCCGGGAAAGGCACCCGCTTCGACATCTTCCTGCCCCGCAGCATCGTGGCCGAGGCCCAGCCGCGCGTCGAACAGAGCGCGCCCCGGATCGACACCCACGCCCACGGCGAGACCGTTCTGCTCGTCGACGACGAGGACGTCGTCCGCACCGTCGCCGAGACGCTGCTGAAGCGCCTCGGCTACCGCATCCTGGTGGCCCGCGACGGCGAGGAAGCCCTCCGCATTCACGCCGAGCGCGCCGACGAGATCGATCTCGTCCTGCTCGATCTGACGATGCCGATTCTTTCGGGAAAGGAATGCTTCCGCCGCCTCCGTGCCGAGCATCCCTACGTGCCGGTGCTGATCTGCAGCGGGTATTTGCTCGATCTCAAGGAATTCGAGGCCGAAACCGGCGCCTGTCCCGAGGGCTTCGTTCAGAAGCCCTACCGCATCGAGCAGATGGCCGAAACGGTCCGCAAAGTGCTCGACGACACCCGGCGCGCCGCGTGAGGCCCCGCCGGAGCGGTGGCGCGACCCAACAGGGTTGGGTCGGCGACCATACCCTGTTGGTTAGTGGGGCGTTTGCGGCGCGCGATCGAGGGACTCCAGCAGCACGGCGCGGAATTCCTCCACCGATTCCTGCCGATCCTCCGGGCGGGGCTCGAGCGCGCGACTGACCAGGCCGTCGATCAGGGGATCGATGGCGGGATCCAGGGTTGACGGAGGTTTCCAGTTTCCGCGCGGCCGTTGTCCGGTGAGCAGCTCGTAGAGGACCACCCCGAGCGCGTAGAGATCGGTGCGGCGGTCGATGGTCGCTCCGTCCTGAAATTGCTCCGGCGCCATGTAGTCGGTGGTGCCGACGACGGCGCCGCTGAGGGTCATGTCGGCGAGGGCCGGCCCGTCGAGGGCGTCGTTGAGGAGGCGCAGAAACTCCGCGGAAAAGCCGGGGTCGTCCTCGAGCTTGCGGTTGATGAGCGACAGCACGTGGCGGCCGGCGTCGCGAATGCGTTTCAGGTCCTCGGCGAGGTCGGTGAGTCCCGTGGCATGGGCCTCCTCCTCGAGCATCTCGCTGTAGCCGATGATGGTGTTCAGCGGGGTGCGGATTTCGAAGCTGATGTCGGCGAGGATTCCGGACTGGCGCGGGGTGGACGGGTCCCGGTCCCCGGACTCGCCGGGAGCGTCGTCGGCCGGCTCGGGCGCGGTGTCGCCGAGCGGATCGGGGGAGTTGAGCCGGGCCAGGCCGAAGTCGGCGAGTTTCGGGTCGCCGTCGCGGTTGACGAGGATATTGGCCGGCTTGATGTCGCGATGGACAAAGCCCTGGCGGTGGGCGTAGGCGAGGGCGTCGCAGACCCTGAGGACGAGTCGCAGTTTGGCCGGGTAGTCGAGGGCGCCCGACCGGATGACACCGCCGAGGTGCGAGCCGTTCACGTACTCCATTACGAGGTAGAGAATGCCGTCGGTCGTCTGGCCGAAGTCGTGCACGGCGACGATGCCGGGGTGCTGGAGCATGGCCAGGGCGCGGGCCTCGCGCCGAAAGCGCTTGGCGAAGGCGGGGTTGGTGCTCAGTTCCTTCGGGAGAATCTTGATCGCCACCACGCGGCCGAGCGCGACCTGCCGGGCCTCGTAAACCGCTCCCATGCCCCCGCGGCCGATGAGCCGTCGCACCTCGAACACGTCGATGGAGGCGTCCAGTTCGTCCGGGGTGGGGGGCAGCCAGCCGCCCGTGCCGCCGGAGCCGGTGGACGCGGAGGAGTCAGTCTCGGCCACGCCCCGGAGCAGGCCGCCGGGGTTCAACCCGCCGAGGGGCTTTGAGTCGGCGGGCGGGGAGGACGCTGGATCTTCGTTTTCCATGCGCGGGGGAGCCGGGGCGATGTCGTGGCGACGGAAATCCTTCGTTGGCTTTTGAAAGGTCGTTTGTCAAAAAATCCCGTCGAAAAAATCGCGGCTTGATTCGCGCGGAAAACGGCTGAGTTTTTTGGAATCGAAACGACCGGGAAAGGGTCCCGGTTTCTGGCACGCCGGGAAACGATGGACAGCGCGAAGCACGACGATCAGGAATTTCCGCCGACCCAGTGGAGCATGGTGATCCGCGCGGGGGCCGAGGACGACTCGGTGCGCTCGCTGGCGCTCGAGGCGCTCTGCCGGGCGTATTGGCCGGCCGTTTACACCTTTGCCCGCAAGCTGGGACATTCGCCGGCCGACGCGGAGGACCTGACGCAGGGGTTTTTTTCCATGATGCTGGCGCGCGGCGATCTCGGCAAGCCGACCGCCGAGCAGGGGAAATTCCGCACCTTCATTCGGACGGCGTTCCGGCATTTCGCCCTGGACGGATTGCGGGAGCAGTGGGCGCAAAAGCGCGGCGGCAGGAACGGCGTCGTTTCCATGGATCCGGAGGTCATGGAAAGCCAGTTTCGCGAGGTGGCCGGCGACGAGTTTTCCCCGGAACGGGCCTTCGACCGGCATTTCGCCATCTCGGTCCTCGAGCGGGCGATGGACCGGGTGCGTGAATCCCTCGAGAAGGGCGGAAAAGGCAAGCTTTTCGAAATTCTGGCCCCCTTTCTCGACGCGGGCGGCCAGGCGCCGGACTACGCGGAGGTCGCGCGACAGATCGGGCAATCGATCGAGACCACCCGGGTGACGGTTTCCCGGTTTCGCCAGCAATACCGGCTCGAAGTGCGCCGCGAACTGCGCGAAACCCTCGGTCCCCACGCGGACGTGGACGAGGAGCTGGCCTATCTGCTGAGCCTCTTCAACTGAGGCGCGCTCCCGGCCGATTCGGGTTCGAGAGCCTGGCGCCGGGTTCCCGCCGGCTTTTCCGGGTTCCTTTCTGGCCGGTCGGAAAGTCTTTTTTCGGCCCGATGAAAAATTCCCGTAACGGGTCGCGTAATTCTACGCTTCTGGGGGTGCCAGGAGAAATAGAATGCCGATCCGTTTCAGCCAGATTTTCCCGATCGACACGCCGCGCCTCCGGGGAGGGAAGCGCGCGGGTGCTCGCGGGGCGGCGGGCAACGCAGATTTTGGAGGAGCCGCGAACGGCATGACCGCGACATCTGGAGGAGACGTGGCGGGAGGACCCGTGCCAGGGAAAACCTCGAGCTTCGCTCTTGGGTGCTTCCGTCGTCCCGGTTCGCCGGCACTGCACTTGCCGGTGGCCGGGATGGGCGGGGCTTTTTCTGGTTTGCCATCTGAGTAACAAGGGAATAACGATCCGGCGGGTCCCGCGCGAAGAGGAAAGCGACTGCCTCAAGCGCGGTGGCCCGTCGGATTCTTTTCCGGGGCGCGCGCGCCTTCCTGCGGGAATCCCCGTGGCGCCGGACTTCGCGCCGCCCCAACCGGGCGGGATGGCGCGTTTTTCTCCAAAAAACGGCTTGGCGCGCCTCGGGCGGTGCGCTAGAAAGGGAAGCTTCCCGCCGGGCGGAGATTCAGGGCCCAGAGCCGACCGCCGGAGGGGCGAAGTTCACCCAGATTTCACACCATTCTTTCTCTCATCACGCCATGCCCCATATTCAAACCAACGGCATTGAAATGTATTACGAGGAACGCGGCTCGGGCGATCCGCTTATCATGATCATGGGCATCACCGCCCGCGGCGAAGTGTGGGACGCCCACGCCGCCGATTGGTCGGAGAAATTCCGCTGCATCATGCCGGACAACCGCGGGGTCGGCCTCTCCGACAAGCCGCCCGGCGACTACTCCAGCGAAATGTTCGCCGACGACTACGCCGGACTGATGGACGCGCTCGGCATCGAGCGGGCCCGCGTCGTCGGCGTGTCGATGGGCAGCATCATCGCGCAGCAGATGGCCCTGCGGCATCCGCAAAAGGTCAAAAGCGCGGTGCTCATGTGCCCATGGGCGCGTTGCGACCGTTACGCGACCTCGGTTTTCAACCACATGAAGCATTGCAAGGCCCACCTCGACAACCGCCAGTTCCTCGAGTGGATCCAGTTGCTGATCTTTACGAAACCCTTCTGGGACAATGACGAGGCTTATCAGGGACTGGTGCAGGGACGCGAGGATTTCGCGAACAATCCCGTCCCGCAGCCTCTCCACGGACTCGAGGGCCAGGCCGCCGCGTGCGTCAACCACAGCGTGCTCGACCAGCTCGGCAATATCTCCTGCCCCTGCCTCGTGATCGGCGGCAGGGACGACATTTTCACCCCCCTCTGGATGGGCGAGGAAGTCGCCGACGCGATCCCGGGCTGTGACCGGCATTTCTACGACGGAGCGGGGCACGCCTTTCACTGGGAAAAGATGGACGACTTCAATCCCCGCGTCCGCGAATGGCTGCTGGCCCATTGAGGCCTGTATTCGCCTTCCTCTCCCTCCGATACGATCAACCAAACATCCATCTACCCGAAACCAACCTCCCTTCCCGCTATGGCAGCAAACATCCGATTCGGCTCCGAAGTTTACACCTGGTTCATGCAGGGCACCGGCAAGGCCTACGACAACAAGCTCGACCACATGATCAAAGTCGCCGCCCAGGCCGGCTTCAAGGGCATCGAGCCCATGGTCCTGGAGATCTCCGAGAGCGCCCTCGGCTGCGGCAAATACTGGCTCGGCGATTTCTGCGACGCTTCCCGGCTCAAGGACGCCCTCGATGAGCACGGCGTCGAACTCGCCGGTCTCGCCCTGGTCTGCTCCTGGGACGGCGATGAGGAGGCCCCCAACGAACGCGAGGCCGCCGACTTCACCATCGATCTGCTGAAAAAATTCCCCGGCGCCATGCTCGGCACCGTCACCCTGCCCAGCGGCCGCGCCAAGGACGTGCAGCGCCGACGGCTCAATGTCGCGCGCAACGTCAACGCCGTCTCGAAACGCGCCGCCGATCAGGGGATCAAGTGCTCCTACCACCCGAACAGCCCGCCGGCCTCGCTCGTGCGCACCCAGGAGGATTACGACGTGGTGCTCAGCAGCCTCGATCCCTCCGTCACCGGTTGGACGCCCGACGTCGGCCACATCGCCCGCGGCGGCATGGACGTGATCGCGACCCTCAACAAGTGGCAGCACCTCGTCAATCACATCCATTACAAGGATTTCAGCGGCAACGGCCCCGAGCCGTGGTCGCAGATGGGGACGGGCAAACTCGACTTTCACCGCATCACCGAGTGGCTTGTCCAGCGCCATTACGAAGGCTGGATCATCTGCGAAGACGAAGCCCACGTCGCCGTCGACGACCCCGACGGCGTGACGCTGCAAAACGGCGAATGGTGCCAGGAAAATCTGCAGCCATTGCTTGACTGAAACGCCGATTTTCGATTCAACAGGGAGTGTCAATTGGGCACAACCTGGTGGGTTTTCGGTTCAGACCGGGTTTGTGTTTGGTGGGGCGGGGCCGTCGCGATGGCGGCCCCGCTTTCCATTGGTCCGGAAGGGAAGGGAATAGGACCGCAGTTTTCGCCCGGACAAAACCGGCGCGGCGAAGCGCAAGCCGCGCCGTGCGCCACCGGGGAAAGGGGGCGATGGTTTTTCTATGAAAACGGGCCTCTTTTTTTCATCGGCCTCGATCGCCGGCCCCCGGCAAAAGGGCGGAGGGCTCCTCGCTCTGACCGCCGCCGTCGGCACCCTCGCTCTCGCGGCCTGCCAGCATATCGGCATGAGCCCGCTGCCCATGTACCAGGAGGTCGGCTTCGACCGCGCCAAACCCATCCTCGAGGAACGCTGCCTTTCCTGTCACCAAGGCGACATGCTTGGCGCCCGGTTGCCCGATTTCACGAACTCGGCGGAACTTTACGATCCCGACCGGAAACCCCCCATCATCGTTCCCGGCGATCCGGAAAACAGCCGCCTCATGCGGGTGATCTACCTCGAGGGCGAGTCGCCCGGTTCGATGCCGCCGGTGGGCCACGCGCTGAGCCTCGAGGAAAAAGACACGCTCGGACAGTGGATACGTCAGGGCGCCGTCTGGCCCGACGGTGAACACCTGAAAAGTCGCGCCGCCCGGGAAAACTGAGAATTCGAATCCGGGCGCGGGGAGATTTTTCGGATCGCCATTGCGGACGGCGCGTGGTCTGCGTTAGTCTTCGACGTGGCCGACGCGAAAACCGACAACCAACAGATCGAGGAGATCATCTGGGCGGGCTTTCCCGAGGGGCACACCGCCCTGCGCAATCCGCGTTTCCTCGCCGGAGTCGTCGAGAGCTTTCTCGCCTCGCAGCCGCCGAGGTCCCTGAGCGAACTCGCCACCGACCCCATCGTCATCAACCACCTCGCCTATCGCATGGCCCGGCCCGGCGAGCGGCTGAAGGACGAGATTGTGGAGATCTATTGCGACCTCGCCGCCTACGTCCTGAGAGCCCTGGCGATGGCCGAGTAGCCCCCGGGACCGAACAGGGTTGGGTCCCGGACCTAACCCTGTTGAGTCAGCCGTCCAGCCCTGTCGCCCGGCGGGGATTGGCGGAGACGAGTTTTTCGATCTCCGGCTCCGACAGGCCAAGGTGGCGCGCGAGATTTTCCCGCACTCGCGGCATCGTGACCGTCGAGCCCGCGAGATTGGGCGATCCGGGCCGGCGGGCCACGCCTTCGGCGTCGATCTCGACCGGCGCGCCGGAAAGCTCATAGAGGCCGGGTCCCAGCTTCGCCGCCGAGATCGCGTCGGTGACCATGATGCCGCGCTCGACGCCCGAGATCGCGAGGTAGTTTTTCAGCGCGAAAAACGGGACGTGGGCGCCGTCGGGGATGTAGCAGATCCAGAGCCGGTCCGACAGCGAGAGCGCGCGCTGGATGAAATTCTCGTGCCGCGGCAGAGTCACCGGGCACCCGTTTCCCAGATGCGTGACCATGGAGAGGCCGGCGTCGATCGCGCCCTCGAGTTCGGCGAGTGTCGGGTCGCAGTGCCCGGCCGACACGGTGACGCCGCGCTCGGCGAGAAAACGCGTCGTGGCGAAGCCGGGATCGTTCTCCGGAGCCAGGGTGACCAGCCGCGTCAGCCCGGCGGCCGCGTCGAGGAGTCGCGCCATGTCGTTGATGTTGGCCGGCTTCACGCATTCGGGCGGGTGGGCGCCGATGTAGCCGGGGGCGGCGTTGAGAAAGGGGCCTTCGATGTGAAAGCCGGCGATCATCCGGGCGATCGCGGGATCGGCCTCGCGGAAGGCGACGAGCTTGGCGAGCTTGGCGCACAGCGCCTCCACGGTGTCGGTGATGACGGTGGCGAGGATGCCGTCCACGCCGTCGGCGGCCAGCTCGTCGCAGGCGTGGCGCGTCTGTTCCAGCGTGAGGTCGGCCGAGCAGTAGTCGGCGCCGGCGTAGCCGTTTACCTGGATGTCGAAGGGGCGCATGGCGGAGTACCATTCCATCCCTGGACGTTAGACAGTCGAAGGGATGCGAGGCAATCGGTTTTTCCCAAAAAACTCCGCCGCCGCGGCGTGGTCGAGCGGCAGGTCGATCGGTTTTTTCCAGGCGGCGGACATCTGGGCGGCCCAGCCGATCTCGGCGACGGGCGCGGAGTTGACGAAGCTCAGGAAACTCTGTTGCCCCGTGTTCACGCAGTCCATGAAATGGCCGGTGCACTTGTGGGTCTGGTGATGCACCACGTCTCCGCTGTCGGGCGTGGTCGTGTCCTCGGGCCAAAGGCAGGCTTCGAGGCCGTCGCGGCGGCAGCGATCGGGATCGAGCGGGTACACCCAGCGACCGTCGGTGGCCCGCTTCGACCAGTGGCGAATTTTTTGCGGGCGGTCAAGGTAGCTGTCGAAAATCAGGCCGCCCTCGGTGCCGTGGACATTGTGATAGGCGTCGTAGCCGTTGGCCTGGTCGACATTGCCGAAGCACAGGCCGGTGGCGCCGTTGTCGAACTCGATGTGCAGATTCCACAGCGCGGGAATCTCGAAGGGGCGCGCGTGGGTGTCGGAGCAGTTCGCGTAAACCCGCGCGGGTTTCGCCCCCTGGGCGGCCATGATGTTCACCATGGCGGACAGGCTGTGGATGATGCCCATGCCGATCGCGTCGCCCATGCGTCCGGCGGCGAGTTTCCAAACCTTGTCGCCGGCGATGTTGATGGGGTGGCGGTAGTTGACCTGGATCTGCGTGATCGTGCCGAAGTCGCCCCGGCGCGCCATGTCCTGCAGGCGCTGCTCGAGGGTGTCGAAATTCATGAGGTAATCGACCATCGTGATCAGCCCGGGATGCGCCTTTTCCAGCTCGATCTGGCGGACGAAGTCGCCGAAAACGGTGGCGCAGGGTTTTTCGCAGAAGACGTGCTTGCCGGCTTCGAGGGCGGCGATGGACTGCGGTCCGTGCGCCTCGTTGGTCGAGCAGAGAAACACGGCGCCCACCTCCGGATTCTCGATCAGATCCTCGAAGCGATCGGTGTAGAGGCCGGCGTCGAGCCCGAGCCCGTCCAACACTTCGACGGCGCGGTCGCGCCCGCGCTGATGCAGGCCGAGGATGCGGGTATCGTCGCGCTCGGTGAGGCGTTTCAACAGGGTGGCGCCCATCCAGCCGGCGCCGACGAATCCGATGCCGAGTTTTCCGTTGTCGTTCTGTTCGCTCATGGTGGGGGAGTGTAGGGTGCGCGTCCGCCGTGAAAAGCGGAAAAGGCCGCGGGGCGCGTTTGTGGGAGGCGGGGCGCCGCTTTGGCCGTCGCGATCGCGACCTCGGATCGAATAACCGGCACGCTCAGCCAAGCCGCCACCGGGCCTGGCGGAGGACGGCGCGGGGGGAGTCCTTCAGCTTTTCGTACCAGACGGTGAGCAGGGCGCCGTCGGCCAATTCCACGGTGCTGGGATAACCGAGATCGCCACCCGCTCCGTCGCCGGAAAGGATGACCGGGTCCGACCACGTGGCGCCCTCGTCGGTGCTCAGGCGCGCCTGGTTGCCGAAGGGGGCTCGGCGATGGCCGTGGGTCATCACCAGGCGGCCGTCGCGCAGCCGGCACAGGTGCGAGGGCAGTCCCCACACGCCGATCGGGTGGGGGACGCTCCAGGTTTGGCCGCCGTCGGTGGATTCGGTCTGGAGGGTTTCGCCCTTGTTGGCGGCGTTGTGATTGCGGATTTGCACGATCAGTTTGCCGCCGGCGCATTCGACACCGTGCAGCTCATGATAGCCGCCGTGGGCATCGTCGCCCTCGCGCGTCGGGATGTCGGCGAGCCAGGACCAGGTCCGGCCGTCGTCCTTCGACTCGGCGACGCCGATGCGTTTTTTCTCCGACCAGAGTTCCTTGCCGGGATAGAGCAGGCGGCCGTCGGCGAGCTGGATGGGGCCGTGCGGCGAATTGGCGAGGGTGTGAACGCGCTCCGACCAGGTGACGCCGCCGTCGGTGGAGCGGATGGCCCATTCGCCCAGTTCGGCCTTCCGCGCCTCGTCGTCGGGAAGGCGGGCGTGGGCGGCCAGCCAGCGGGGATCGTCGGTGTGCTGGCCTTTCTTGAGATACAAATCGTCGTAGGCGAGCGAGGTAAAGGTGGTGACGATGAGGGCGCCGGTCGCGGTCTCGAGGCAGCCGGAGTCGCGGTCGTCGATGGGGCTGTCCAGCAGGGTGCGGGGAAAGGTCCAGGTCTCGCCCTCGTCGCGGGAACGCATCATCTCCACGGCGCCGAAGGGGCAGACGTGGGACTCGCGGCGACCGGACCAGGTAAGGATGAGTTCGCCGCTGGAGCGCCGGCACACCGTGGGCCAGCCGTGGTAGAACTCGGGCTGCTGGGAAATAACTTTGGTGTCGAGCACGGTCGCGGCCGGAGCCTCGGCGGCGCGAACCGGTCGAACGCCGGGGACCGAGATCGCCGCGGCGCCCGCGGCGAGGCTTTGGCCGAGAAAACGGCGGCGGCTGGTGGGAGCGGGATTTTTTTCCATGGGAGACAGGTTGCGGAGGGCGGCGGGGGTGGCAATGCCGCATCCGCGCGGGGCGCCTTTTCCGCCCGCCGAAAAGCCTCCGCCGGTTCGCCGCGCCGTCCCGCGAAGCCTGGTTCACGCCGCCCGGGCGAGGCGCAGGAGCCCGACGACGGACATGACATCGCGAATGTCGCCCCGCTCGGCCATGGCGATGGCCTCGGCGAGGGGGAGGCGGCGGACGGCGATTTTCTCGGTGTCCTCGGGCGCGGCGTCGGACTGGGAGAGGCCGCGGGCGACGAAGATCCAGGCGCGCTCGTTGCTGACGGAGTTGGACAATTGCAGCTCGGCGAGCAGCGGTTCGAAGCTGGCGGCGAGGAGACCGGTTTCCTCCCTCAGCTCGCGGGCGGCGGTGTCGAGCAGGTCCTCGCCCTCCGGGCAGCCGCCCTCGGGGATTTCCCATTCGTAGGTGCCGGTGGTGTAGCGGTACTGGCCGACCAGCCAGGTGTGGCCTTCCGCGTCGAGGGGGATGACGCCGACGGCGCGGTTCCGGTATTCGACGACCCCGTAGATGCCGGGGCCGCCGGCGGGATTGGTGACGCGGTCCTCGCGCACGCGGATCCACGGGTTCGCATAGACTTCGCGGCTCTCGTGGGTGACCCAGGGGTTGGATTCGTCGTCGGCGGAGGCGGGGGCGGGGCTCATGGACGGGGAATCTGAGGCACGGCGCGGGGGATTGCGACCGGGAAATGGCGGGAATTTCCCGCGACAATTCGGCGCATCGGCGTTATCTTGGGCGCTTCATGTCCGATCGATCGAATTTCTGGCTTTCGTTGGGCGGGGCGGCGTGTCTCGCGTTTGGCGTTTCGGCTTGTGGCACCACGGGAACGACCGGCTCCGGCGGGGGCTCCTCCACCGGCGCGCGGATTTCGGACGTGCCGGCGACTTTCCTGGCCACGGATCATCCGCGGCTGGCGGGGTGGTTGGAGCAGCGTTTCGAGGTCAATTACCGGAATATGCGTCCTGACATCGTCTTCGATCAGGACCCGCTCTCGGACATTCGCTATCAGGCCTTCAACCTCCCGGAAAACGCCCCGCTCTTTCACCTCAAGGAGGAAAGCATCTCCCGCCGCGAACTGCTCCACAAGATCGCGAAATTCTGGAACCTGGACATGTCGCTGGTTTACGAGGGCGGTTCCCCGACCCACGTGAAGGTCGCGGGCCGATAAGGCGCGCGCCGTTTGGCGGCCTCAGTGGCCGACGGTGACGGGCTTGCCGAGTGGCTGGCCGATTTCCCCGAGCATGTCGCGGAACCACGCCTGCGTGTGGTCGAAGGGCTTGCCGCCCTTGATCTTCGGAAAGGGAATGATGTTCATCTCGCCGCCGTTGTCCTCGTCGAGGCCGGCGACCCCGCTCCTGCCCTGGAGGGCGCCCTCGGCGGCGTGGGCCGCGCTGCGGACGATCAGGTCGAGGTCGGCGGCGTTGGGCGCGGCCGAGCGGGCGAAATAGCCGCTCTTCTGCACCAGCACCTTTTCGGCGGAAAGGCGGCCGCGGAGCTGGTTGGCGAACCAGTTGCCGACATTGATCTCGTCCAGCCGCACATGGCCAAAGGCGTCGCGCGGCACCGACTCGCCGGTTTCGGTTTCGATCTGGTGGACGATGGCCTCCACCCCGGCGCCTTCGCTGAGGAAAATGTTCACGCTGTCGTGCTCGTCCATCTTCCGGCGCAGACGCTCGACCTCGGCGTCGAAGTCGAACTCCAGCTCCGGCACCCAGACGGCGTCGAGGTCCCAGCGGGCGTTGTGCAGCAGCGCCTCGGGCAGCCAGTCGTATTCGTGCAGGCTCTGGCGGTAGTCGAAGGCGGTCCGGGCCGTGAGCCAGCCGCAGTTTCGGCCCATCACCTCGTGCACGATGAGCTGGCGGTAGCTGGTGGTGTTTTCGTTGGCGATGTTCCGAAAAAAGCGCGCCCCTTGTTCCGCGGCGGTCCAGGCGCCGAGGGTTTGGGCGATGGGATAGACGTCGTTGTCGATCGTCTTGGGCAGGCCGACGACGGTCAGCTCGTAGCCGTGTTCCTTCAGGTAGGCGGCGAGGTCGGCGGCGGTCGTGTTCGTGTCGTCACCCCCGATGGTGTGAAGGATTTTGACGCCGTCCCTGACGAGCTGATCGGCGGCGACCTTGAGGGGAATCTCGCCCTCCTTCACCAGTCCGCGCTTCGTGCAGTCCTTGACGTTGGTCAGCTTCACCCGGCTGTTGCCGATGGGGCTGCCGCCGAAGCGGTAGAAGATTTCGTGTTTGTCCCGGACGGACTGGGGAAAGGCGTAGGAATTGCCCAGCAACAGGCCGTGGTATCCGTTCAGGTAACCGATCAACTCCGCGTCCGGCGCGAGACGGTTGTAGGCGTGGATGAGTCCCCCGATCGACGCGGACAGACACGGAGCGATCCCTCCGGCGGTGAGAAATGCGATTTTCATGAAAAATACAAGGAATACGACCCTTTTGGCCGCGCCCGACGACCTTGGGGGCGCGGAAACGTCTGGAGCGAATGGCGCGAACCATGCAACGAGCCTTCCCAATGTCAAGTCAGCGTCCCGTAACCGTCCCGCCCGCCCGGCGCGCGACCGGGCAATTCCCATTGACGGCGCGGGCCGGGCACGGAACGATAGCGGCCCGGGACGCGCGGCGGGCCGGGAAAGACTTTTTTCGAGGGAAATTATGGCTGAAAACAACGCTTACTTTGCCGGGCTCGATGTGGGCGGCACGACCATCAAATCGGCTCTCGTGGACAGCCACGGCGATCCCGCCGGCGACATGGTGGAGGTGCGCAGCCGGGTGAAGGAGGGATTCGAGGCGACCTTCGGGCAGTTGGAAAAGGCCCTCGACGCCCTCGCGGACGGCGCCGGCATCGAGCGCGGCGCCATCCGCGGCATCGGCCTCGACGTGCCCGCCCCGAGTTGCGACGGCGTCATCTGGGGCCGGGCGAACCTCGCCGACGACTGGGTCGGCCGCGACATTCGCGACCGCTTCGCCTCCCGCGTCGGCGTGCCGGTTTACATGACCAACGACGGAAACGCCGCCGCCCTCGGCGAATACGCCATCCGGCGCAAGCATCTCGGGGGGCTGCTGTTCGTCGCGCCGGGGACGGGTTTGGGCGGCGGGATGGTGATGCCCGGCGGCCGCGCCTGGGAGGGGGCCAACGGCCTCGCCCTCGAAGTCGGCCACATCACCGTGCCCTTTCGCGAGGAGGACGGCGAGCTGCCCGAGTGTTCCTGCGGGTGGAAGGGCTGCGTCGAAGCCTGGGTGTCTCTCGTCGCCCTGCGTCGCCGGTTGGCCATCGAGCTGAGCAAGGAAGGCTGGGCGGAACATCCGCTCAACCAGGGCGACGACCCCGTGGAGGAGAAAGCCTTCCGCCTGCGCGACTTCGCCGAAAAGGGCGATCCGCTGGCGATCGAGATTTTCCGCGAACAGGGAATGATCCTCGGTTACGCGCTGGCCGATCTGGTGCGCGTCTTTGACCCCGGCCTGGTGGTGATCGGCGGGGGCCTGGCGGAGACGAAATTCCGCGACCGCTACCGGGACTGGATCCTCGAGGGATTCGAATCCCGCGCCTGGCCCATGTATCGGCGCAGCCCGCTGGATCCCGAAAAAGAGACGACTCGCTTCGAATGGGCCGAGGGCGGTGACTCCGCCGCCGCGCTCGGGATGGCCTACACGGCGCGCGAGATGTTTCGGTGACCGGGAGCGCGGAAAACCGCCTCCATCCAACAGGGTTGACTCGGTGACCTAACCCTGTTGGGTGGCCTTTTGACGCCGCCGAATTTCACTCGACAGCCGGGAGCGGGGGACGATGATTCGACCGCCTCAAAAAACCATGAAAACCGCTTCTCTTCCCCGTGTTGTCCGCGCGTCCGCCGCGGCGCTGTTTGCCGTCCTTTCGCTCGGCTTTTCCACCGCTTCGCTCCGGGCCGAAGACCGCCTCGCCATCGCCAAGAAGGGCGATCTGCTGTTGGAGGACTCGCTCCAGGAAGTCGGCAAGACCTGGCGCGCCGCCAAGGGAGAATGGAAAGCCGGGGGCGACGGGGTCCAGGGCAGCGAACTCGCCGCCGACAACCACGGCGCCGTGATGCGGCACCCGCTGAAGTTCAAGGACGCCGTGATCGCTTTTTCCTTCAAGCTCGACGGGGCGAAAGGCATCAGCCTTTCCGTCAACGACGCCAAGGAGCACGTCTGCCGTGTCACCATCAACAAGGCCGGATTCCGCGCCCAGCGGGACGATCACGACCACGAGGGCCCGGACAAGGCGGTGCCGTTCGAGGCCGTGAAAGCGAAGCTCGACGATGGCGACTGGCACACGGCGGTGGTCGAAATCGTCGGCGAATCGATGGTCTGCACGATCGATGGAAAGGTTTCCGAAGGCGCCGACGCCCTGATCGCGACGGAAAAGGCGAATCTCGGATTCACCGTGGGCGGCCAGAGCGCGTCATTCAAAGACCTGAAAGTCTGGGCGGCGACGGCAAAGGAGTAAGGCGCCAAGTGCGGAAGCAAGTGGGCAATCCCTCACCGCAAAAACCGAACTCCGAAAACCGAAAACTGAATACTGCCCCCATCCTCACCCCCCAATCTTCCAGAGATGGCCGTCGCTCCGGACGTAGAGGGCGTCGCCGGAGATGGACGCGGTGCCGAGGATGGTTTCCTTCAGATCGATTTCGGAGACGACTTTGCCTTCCGGATCGGAGAGATCGACACACTGGCCGAGACCCTGCTCGTTGAAGAGGTAGAGGTGGCCGTTTCCGCAGGCGACCGGAGAACCGGAGAAGGGGCCCTTGAGGCGGGCCCGCCAGAGTCGCTCGCCGGTTTCGCGGCTCGCGCAGTTGAGGACGCCGGCGTTGTTGACGATGTAAACCCGGTCCCCGATGACGAGGGGGCTGGAGGTGCCGGGATTCTGGGCGCTTTCGGTCCAGAGCGGCTGGGTGTCGCCGCCGTCGGCCGCGGGCTTGAGGGCGGTGAGGCCGTTTGACGGGATGTAGAGCGAATCGCCGGCGGCGGCGCCGGAGGGAATGGTGGCGGCGCCGTTTCCGTAGTTCCAGACCTCGGAACCGGTCGCGGGCAGGACACCGAGGACGCCCTTGCTGCTCTGGAGCGCGACCACGAGCTGGCCGCCGGTCTTCAGGGAGACGGGCGAAGTCCAGTTGGCGGCCTTGGGGCGGTCGATTTTCCATTTGTTGGCGCCGGTGAGCGGATCGAATCCGGCGGCGAAGGACTCGGAGTCGTTCTCGATCTGCGCGACGAGGACGCCGTCGGCGACGATGGGGGAGGAGGCCATGCCGAGGCTGTTGGAGGCGTTCGGATAATCGAGGGTGAGGCCGCGGGTCCACAGCAGGTTGCCCTCGAGATCGAGGCAGACGAGATCGTTCGACGACCAGAGGGCGAAGACGCGCTCGCCGTCGCTGGCCGGGGTGGGGGCGGCGACACAGGTCTTGTTGTGGCACATGGTGCGGCCGGTGGCCCAGAAACGGCGGCTCCAGAGCGGCGATCCGTCGGACGCGCGGAAACAGAGCACGTGCAGTTGCTCCTGGTCCGGCCCGCTGGCGGCGGTGACGACGACGCGGTCGCCGACGACGATGGGGCTGCCGAGGCCGCGCCCGGGCAGCTCGACTTTCCAGGCGACGGTGTCCTCGGAAAGCCGCACCGGCACGCCGGCGTTGCCCTCGATGTAACCGTTCCCGTTGGGACCGCGAAATTGAAGCCAGTCGGCGCGCGCGGCGGGCGAGGCGAGGGCGAGGGTCAGGAGGATGGGGGAAAGTAAGCGCATGAGGGTGGAAAGAGTTTCGTTCGAGAGTGAGAATGCGGGTGCGTTGCCGGAGGAGGAAGCGGGATCAAGGGTTGCCGACCCGGCGGCGGGAGGTCTCCGCCTTCTTCGTTTCGGGACGGTCGGCGGCGAGGATGGCGGTGCCGGTGGCGTCGCAAACGCGGAGCTGGAACTCCCACTCGACGGTCCAGGACTGCGTCTGCTCGTTCTGGCAGAGCTTCACGAGCAGGGTGTTCTTTCCCTCCTTGAGTTGCACGGGCAGCTTGTATTGGTCGATGCGGGCGCCGCGGTGGTATTCGTCGCGCCCGAAAACCAGCTCGCCGTTGAGCCAGATCTTCCAGGCGTTCTTGCAACCGAGCCGGAGTTCGGCGGGCGTGGCCCGGGCGGCGTTGAATTCCGTGTGGGCGTAGCCGGTGACTTCCTTGAGCATGCCGAAGGGCTTGTTGAAATCGATCATCCCGTAGTCGTCGGTGCCGACGAGTTCCCGCCATTTCACCTCGCCGTCCTTGCCGGGGTAAGCGGCATCGAGATCGACGCCATTTTCGGGCGGGAATACCGTGTCGAAGCCGGCGCGCCCGGTGTTGTCGAAGGGCGCGATGACCCGCCACTCCATCAGGAAACCGAAATGCCGCGGCAGATCGATTTCCTGGCCGAGTTTTTCGGTCAATTGCTTCGCGATCTCGCGGATCTGGTCGACGTCCCGGGCGGCGTTGAGTGCCTGGCGATACAGGATAATGGCGGCGTTTTTCCGGTCCTCCGAGCCGGCCAGTTCGGCGGCGCTGTCCATGAGCCGCTGGACGGCGTCGCGGCGCAGCTCGGTGCTGGGGTCGTTGAGCATGCCCGGCACCAGCGCGGAGGCGGTGTCGGGATCGACCCGGGCCACCAGATCGAAGGCGAGCCGGCGCGCCCGCGGGCTCTGGCGTGTGTCGAGGAGAAAGGCGCCCAGGTCCGCGGCGGGGAGGGCTTTTCCGGCCGCCAGCTCGCGCTCGGCGATCGTTTCCGCGGCGCTGCGCAGCCAGTTCCGCGCCAGCGGGTTTGCCGTCTCCATGGCGCCGAGCAAGGGCAGCAAGGCGTCGCCCTCGGCGGTGGAAAGCGTTTTCCACGCGGTGGCGGCGTCGGGGTTGCCCTGTCCCTCGGGACCGACGGCCTGGAGGGCCGCGATGGCTTGGTCGAAATTTTCCGGCAACGCGAGCGCGCCCGAGGGAGCGATCGCGGCGGCCAAGGCCAGGGCCAAGGCCGCGCCGAGGCAGAGTCGATAGGAAAAGGCGGGCATCATCGTGCCCGCATTTTATCGGAAATGGCCCGCCGCTCAATCCCTCGTTTGCGGGTCTTCCCGCGCCGCGGGTCAGGGACGCAGTTCGCTCCAGATGGCGGCGTCCCAGTAGTCGTCGCACCGGGGCGGCCGGTCGTTCACGGCCCTGGCCTTCGGCCGAAAATACAGCGCCTCCCGGTCGAAAAGCTGCTCGGGCAGGTATTCCCCGGCCGCCGCCGCGACAGTCAGCAGTTTCGGGTCGGGCGATCGGGCGTCGGCGCGCAGGGTCGATTCCAGGACAAACTGCTCGCCGCCCACCCGCGCCACGCACCAGGCGTGCGACCCGATGCGCTGGTTCCAGCCGACGGCGACGCGCGCCTCGATGCCCGCGCTCAGCAGCGCGTCGGCCAGCAGCAGCGACGTGTCCTCGCAGTCGCCGCGTTTGTCGGTCCAGGTCTGGCTCGGCGTGCGCCAGGCCTCGCCGAGCTTGAGGTTTTTCGCGTCGTATTCGTAGTCGCAGGCCCGGATGACCGCCGACCAGATCGCCAGGAGCCGCGCCTGCTCGGGCAGTTTGGCGTAAGCCTCGGTCTCGGGCAGCCGGAAGCTCTCCAGAAAATCCGTCGCCCGCCGGAAATGCCCCCCGGTGTCCGAGGCGATCACGTCGTAGGGCACGCCGCAGTTCGGACAACTCAGGATCAGCGTGTCGGAATGCCGGCGGTCGAACTCGATCGCGTGCGCGGCGCCGCAGTGCGGGCAAATCTTGTGAAAACGCCCTCCCTCGCGGTTCGCCGTCTCCAGGTCGAAGGCCGGGAGCCGCCGGCTGAGCACCGCGATGCAGCCCTGCCGCAGGCCGTCCCGAAACACCAGCGTGTTCAGTTGCTCGAATTCCGGATGCGTCGTGTCCTTCCAACGGTCCAGCCCCTCCAGCAACCCGACCACGCTCGGGTCGAAGAGCATCGTCGCCGAAAGTTGCTCCAAACCGGGAAAGCGTTTCTGCAAGTCCTTGAAAACCGCGTTCAGGGACGTGTCTCCGAGCCGGTTCCGCGTGGCGGCGAAATTCTGCAGCGCCACCTGGATCTCGTCCGACACGGCCACCGGCCTTTGCGACAGTTGCGCGCGCAACGCATTCACCCGGCCCAGCGCGGCGGATTCGAAGGCGTTCTGATCGATCCGTTCGTTGCGGGAAATCAGGCCGGCGAAGACATCCGAAATCCGGCTGAATCGCTCCGGATCGGCGAACCAATAGGACACGACCAGCGTGGTGCAGAGAAAACCGATGGCGGCGACGCGAATCATAAAAATTATGGAAATTTTAATAGAAAGGAACGCTTTTGTCTCCCAAAATCCTTTTCCTCTTCGCGATTTGTTTCGAGCCGTTCGGGAGTTTGTCCACACCCCCTAGACCAATTCCGCCAGAATCGCGTCCACCAGCGGTTTGCCCGCCCGGGTCAGGATGAGGCGGTTTTCCGGGGTTTTTTCGATCCAACCCTGTTGGATGAGGGACTCAACCCTGTTGGGTCCGGCACCCAACCCTGTTGGGTCGGGCGCGCCCTCGGCGGTCCGCAGCCGCATCGCGAGGGCTTCGAGGGCGAGATCGGCCGGGCTGAGGCGCTCGACTTCGGTGCGGACGTCTTCGCCGGCGTGGACGCGGCGCACGTATTCGGCGGTGTCGGCGACCGTGCGCCAGCGCTCGCCGGCGAGGGTGGAGACGGCGCCGGGTCCGAGCCCGAGGTAGTCGGCGCCGGACCAGTAGGCCTGGTTGTGGAGCGATTCGCGGCCGGGCCGCGCGTAGTTGGAGGTTTCGTAGTGGCGAAAACCGCGCGCCTCGAGGAAGTCGAGCGCCATTTCAAAGTGGCCGATGTCCCGGTCCTCGTCGGCATCGAGTTCGCCGGCGAGATGGCGGGAGAGAAAGGCGGTGTCCTCCTCGTAGGTGAGGTTGTAGGCCGACACGTGCTCGGGTTCGAGCCCCGCCGTGGTCTCCAGGTCGGCCCGCCAGTCGGCGGCGCTTTGGCCGGGGACGGAAAAGATGAGATCGACGCCGAGATTGTCGAAGCCGGCGTCGCGCAGGGTTCGAAACGCGGCGGCGGCCTGCTCGGGCGTATGATCGCGGCCCAGGGTCGCGAGGACGGCGGGCCGCCAGGATTGGACGCCGAGCGTGACGCGGGTGACGCCGAAGTCGCGGAGGAGGCGCGCCTTTTTCCGGTCGAAGGTGGCGGGATTGGCCTCCAGCGAGATTTCGCGGGCGGCGGAGAGATCCACCCGCTCGCGCAGTCCCTCGAAAAGGCGCGTCAGGTGGGCGGGGCTGAGCAGGGAAGGAGTGCCGCCGCCGAAAAAGACGGTGTCGAGGTCGAGCGAAACGGTTCGGAGCCGCTCGGCCAGTTCGGCGAGCAGGGCGTCGACGAAGGCGCGGTTGGCGAGTTTGCCCGGCAGGTGCTTGTAAAAGCCGCAATAGGGACAGAGATGCCGGCAAAAGGGGATGTGGACGTAGAGATGCCGGACCGGACCGGGCAAAGGCGTGTCGGTGGGCGGGGAAGTCGGTGGCGGCGTCATGACGGGAGCGGAGGAAGAATCAAGCCGGGCCGGGGGGAACGCAAACGGCGCGGGTGTCGGGGGCCGCGGAGTGGCGATTTCTTTTGAGAATGCCTCCCCCGCGAAATCTTGGCCAGGATGGCCAAGCCACGGGAGGAGGATGGACAGAGGGCATTCGATGAACTATAATTTCCATGAATTTTAAACTAATGAGAAATTTTTGCATCATTCTGGCCGTCGTGGGAGTCTTGCTGAGCGCGGTCTTGCTCGCCATGCACGTGCCGGGAACCGTGGACGACGGCGGATTGCTCGGGAGCGTGTGCGGCGAGGGCGGGGGCTGCGACCGGGTGCTGGCGAGCCGGTGGTCGATGTTTCCGCCGGTGGAGGCGGCGGTGCCGGTCTTTCGCGTGCCGGTGGCGTTGCCCGGGTTGTTTTACTTCACGGCCCTGGCGCTGTGGTTCGCGGCCGGCGGCGGGGCGAGCCGCGCGGTGCTGGCGGGACTCGCGGCGGGCAACGCGGCGTCGGTGGCTTTCCTGACGATCATGTTCGTGGTGGTGAAGGGGGTGTGTCCGTTCTGCCTGGCGACGCACGGGACGAATTTCGCGCTGCTGGCGACGGTGTGGCTCGGGCGGAGCGGGCTGGACGCGGACGCGGAACGTTTCGCGGGGCGGCGGGGCTGGGTGGTGGCGGTCGCGGCTTGCTTGTGGCTGGCGCAGGGGCTGGGCTGGCGCGCCGCGAGTGTGGCGGCGGAAAATCGCTCGCTGCGGGAGGCGCTGGCGGCGATCCAGTCGGACACGGACCGGCTCGAGGCGGCGTTTCTCGGGGCGGAAAAGCGGGAGATCGCGCTGCGCGACGAGGAATCCCGGCCTCCGCTGGCGGAGTCGGATTACGATCCGGCCATCGCGCCGGCGCCGGGCTATCGCAACACGCTGGTGATTTTTGGCGACGCGGAATGTCCCTCGTGCCGGCGTTTTCACGAGTTGCTGAACGAGAAGATACGCCCGGCCTTCGCGGGCCACTTGCGGGTGGTCTTCAAGCATTTCCCGCTGGACGACCGGCATCCGCACGCGCGGCGCGCGGCGCTGGCGCTGGAGGCGGCACGGGGTCAGGGACGTTTCGTGGAAATGCTGGAGGCGCTCCACGCGGTGCAGGACGAACTCGCCGATGTCGATCTGGTGGCCCTGGCGGAATCGCTGGGAATGGACGGGACGGCTTTCGCCGCCGCGATGGACTCGCCGGAGGCGGCCCGAAGGGTGGTGGAGGATGTGGCGCTCGGCAAGGCGCTCGGGGTTTCGGCGACGCCGGCGGTGTTTCTCAACGGCCGGCCGGTGGCTTCGTCGATCCGAAACGTGCCCGGCTTCTGGGCGCTCCAGGCCGACCGGCTGCGGGAATACCGCGAACGGAAGGGGCAGGGGTGGGGCGGCGAAAGAATGGCCGAAACCGCGCCCCGCGCCGAGTGACGACCGTTCGAGGTCTCCTCAGTCGACGAGGTTGTTGGCGACGACGTTGCCGTCCGATTCGGGGAGGTCGAAGGCCGGGGTGGCGTCGTTGCCGTCGCGCTTGAAATCGGTGACCAGATTGCCGGTGACGAGGAGGGATTTCGCCTCGCCGGTGGCGCGGACGGCCGGGCCGTGAATGCCGGTGAAGGTGTTGCCGGACACGTTGACATGGCCGGCGCCTTCGAGCACGACGCCGGTGCCCATGTCGATCTGGAGGGGATTGTCGTCGGTGAGCTTCCGTTTTTCCTGGCCGTCGCCGATGTGGCTGTTGCCGAAGGCGTTTCCGGTGATGGCGAGCCGGCCGCTGGCGGCGGCGGCGCGGACGGAGAAATGGTGGACGAGGGTGAAGGTGTTGGCGGAAACGGCGCAGCCGTGCGCGTCGCGCAGGTCGATGCCGCCCTCCATGTCGTGGGCGATGACGTTCGAGCTGAGCGTGATGCCATAGCAGTCGCGGTCGAGGACGATGGCGATGCCCTGGCATTCCTCGATCATGTTGCCGGAGACGACGGAGCCGTAGGTGTTCTCGATGACGACGCCGTGGCCGAGGTGGTCGTCGAGGTTGTTGCCGTTCATGCAGAGGTTGAAGCCGTCGAGGCACTGGACGGCGTCCTGGTTTTCCTCGAAATGGTTTCCGTTGACGACGATGTCGTGACAGCCCCGGAGATGGAGGCCGGCCTGCTTGTTGTAGGTGAGGATGGAGTCGGCGACGCGCGGATCCTCGTAGCAATCGATCAGGGCGATGCCGTGGCCGCCGTGGTGGTCGACGGAGAGGCCGTGGACGAAGATTTCGTTGATACCCTCGGCATGGACGCCGTCGCCGCTCTTTTCGTTGCCGGAGAGGCGGAAATTTCCGAGCTGCACGCGCCAGAGGCGGGCCTTGGGATCGGTCGCGCGGTCCCGGGGCTGGATGACGAGGGCGGGCTCGCCGGATTCGTTGGTGTTGTGCAGGTGGGTGGAGGCGCCGGCGCCCTCGAGCCGGGTTTCGGGGGTGGAAACGACGAGTGGCCTGGCGAGGTCGAAAGTGCCGGGCGGCAATTTCACGAGCCCGCCGGAATCGGGCACGGCATCGAGCGCGGCCTGGAGATTCTCGAAGGCCGAGGCGTCGATGACGACGGGGGCGGGATCTTCACCGAGGGCGGGAAGCGGGGCGGCCGCAACGCAAAGGACGGCAAGGGGGTAAAACGGGCGCATCGGACAATCGAAGCCGCTGGCGGACCTTGGCGCAAGCCCCGCAAAGAGGGCGGTTTTGCGCCCGCCGCCGGCGGTCGATTTCCTATTCCACGGTGGTTACGGACGTGTTGACCTTGATCGTCCGATCAACATCGAAGGTGACGCTCGCCAGCCGATCGACGCCGAAGGGGGTCGAGGTCAGGATTTCCATCGTCCAGGTGCCGTCCTCGTCAAAAACGCCGTCCCAGTCGCGGAGGGTCAGGATGCGGTCCTGGGGGATGGATTCGTAGACGATAAGGGCCGAGCCGGGCACGATATCGCCGTCCACGTTTGACTGGGGACTTCCCTTGTAGACCTGGGCGTAGGTCTGCGAATCGGGATAGAGATCGTTGAGAGTCAGGGTGACCTCGGGCATGGAGCCCTTGTAGGAGGCACCCTGGGTGACGCCGGTGATGGTGGCGTCGGCGATGGGCCAGATCTGGATGTATTTCGAATCGATCACCGCTTCGGGCGCCTGGTAATCCTCGATGGTGTAAACGGAGAGCCGTTCCTCGCCGCGGATCTTCGCCTGGTTGGCGCCCGGCACATAGTGGTAGTAGAAATAGGAGTTATAGTTTCCGTTTCCGGTCAGGTAGGCCTGCCCGATTAACTGCGCTTCGGAGCGGTCGATGCCCGCGGCGGTGCCTTCCTCGCCGTAGGATTGGGCATGGAGGGTGATGCGGACCTGCTTGGCGGCGGGAGGATCGGATTCCCCACTGAGGAGGCCGTTGATCTCCCAGCGGACCCAGTAGGGGCGGTCGGCGCGGGTCCGGGGAATGACACTGTAGGGATCCTCCGACCACACGGCGATTTGCGCCTGGGGCACGTAGGCGCCGACGTATTTGTCGTCGAGGAGGTAGCTGGTCAGGGGATCGTTCTTGACGGTCCACAGCTCGAAGCGTCCGCCACCCGGTTCGATGGAGAGCGGTGACTGGCCGGTGCCGGTGTTTTCGACCGGGAGGTCGTATTCGACGCCGGAGGGGAACTGGATCTGACGGATGAAATTGGTGAATCCGTCGCTGGCCGACTGCGCCGCGGTGGTCGAAACCCCGGCCCCGAAGAGGGTGAGGCACAGGATTCCGGGCAGGATTGGGAATAGGTTCGTTTTCACGGCTTGCGAACGAGGCTGGTGGCGGTGGCGGTTTTCGCGGAGGCCGCCGGAGCGGCGGGTACTTCCTCGTCGTCCTCGGTCCCGGCTTCGACGGGGGCGGAGGATTCCGCCGGAGGAAGCAGGGAAATGGGGCCGCCTTTCATGGTGGCGACGACGAGGTTGGGCGATTCGGCGACGGCCTCGAGGGTTTCCTCGGACAAGGCCACGTTGCCTTCGGCCTGGAGGCGGTTGATTTCGACCGTGGTGATCCATCCGCGGTTGAGGCGGTAGAAATCCGCCCAGCGCAAAATTTTCGAGCCGGGGCGGAATTGGAGCCGGGTCTTGTAGCGTTCGGGCATGCTGATGATGGCGCGCTTCGGGACCAGGGTCGCGTTTCCGTTGTAGCAGATGATGTCCGAGCTGGCGACGAGGTCGCGTTTCGGGTTGCTGGCCGCCGGATCGGGTCCGGTTGCCTCCTGAAACTCCGCCAGGGGCCGCCGGGGATCGTCCGTCTCCCGGCGGCGAACGAGGTCCTCGTGGGTCAGGGCATCGCGAAACTCACGTTTCTTTTCGGTCTTTTCCCCGGGGGCGTTCGGAGCGCCGGACGAAAGGCCCGGTCCGCCGGGCGCGGGCGCCGCCACGCCGCCCGGGTGAAGGGCGGCGAGGGCGAAGGCCAGCATTGCCGGACGAAACATGGGACGAATGCGATGGATGCGCGCGTTTTTCATGAATCGTCAGGGTTTGCGGAAGGTGGCGAGGATGACCAAGTCCTGAAGGTCGAAGCCACCATCGTTCATGTTGGTGTGAGTCAGCTCGACCAGATAGATGACGTCTTTGGGACCGATCGAGATGTTGCCCTGGTTGTCCATATAGGGGCGCAGGAAGTCCTCGACGGTGTCCTGCCCGTAGAGGGCGCCCACATCCGGCGGATTGTCCCCGTTCTTCAGGGCAATGACGTTGTGGTCGCAGTTGGTGGAGCTGTAAAAGGTGGACCACCCTCCGCCGTACTCGAGGTAACGCCCGCCGAAGTTCAGGGGCTTGTCCTTGTAAACCGTCCGGGAGTAAACAACCTGATCCGGGTTCACGTCGTCCTGAGTATCGTAAAAGATCCGCTGGTAGCTTCCGTTGTTGTAACTGAATTTGCATTCGGTCGGCACCCACTCCCAGTCGGTCACACGGCCGCGGCGATCGAGCCAGACCCGCTTGACCGAGGCTCCGACGACTCGGATATCCATGATCAGGGTTTCCTTGGGAATGGTCGTTCCGGGCGGATCGATGTCGACCACGTCGTCGATGACTTCCGGGTGGGTGATCGACCAAGTCAGAGTCGGATGGGTTCCGGTCTGAACGATGGTTGGGTAGGCGCTCAGGGAGCCGGTGGGAATCTCGGGATCGGTCGAGAAGACGTTTGTCAGCGAAATGCCGGAAACGCTCAGGAGAGCGGTGCTGAGAACTAAGTGCTTCGTTTTCATAGGTTTACGATGGATGGGACAGCGAGGCGAACCTTCAATAGGTCGCCATTCTGTTTCCTCTAGATTGTATAATAATTATTAAAATTCTAATAACGCAACCACAAATTTTGAGATTTGGTGATTTTTGGCTTCGGATCCCCGAAAGAAATAAGAAACGATTCCCGTTTTTGAATGACCCGTAAAAGACTGGAATACAAAGTCCTATTGGAGAATGGGAAAGGCGGCGAAAAACGTGAAATCAACCGAGGCGAGTTTTGAAAAGAAAACAACCGCCGGGAAAAATTTCTGAAAATTTCTGAAAATTTTTGAAAATTTTTGAAAATATGGCTAATTGGAATTCGATTTGTCTTACCAACATTTCCCAAGTTCCTTCCCAGAGAGCATTCTATTTCAAAAATTTTCATATTGGTCAGGAAATGAACTTCCGAATTCGAACGTGTCAGCGCGGGAGCACCGGCTCGATGGTCATCGAGGCGGCGGTTGGATACGGGCTGATCATGATTATCGCGCTGCTGATGCTGAGGGCGTCGGCGTCGGTTTCCACCGCCCAGCAATGGACGGTGACCCAGTCGATGACGGATGTTTATCTCACCCGGGAGTCGGCTCTTGGGAACCGCGTTCCGTTCGCTGATCTGACGGGAGGCGACTCGCAGTGGCCTACCTATCCGAATGTGAGCGAATCGACGGTCACCATCGGCAAGCTGCCGGGCGCCCAGCCGGTTACCGCCCTGTTGCGGCGGACAAAACGTCCGGATGAGAACAATCTTCCGGAGACGGGAGGGCAGGGGACGGAAACCTCGAATCCGGGAGCGATGGAGGGGTGGAAGCTCCAATCCTTTCTTGTCTATCGGGTGGGCTCCCGGGAATACGTGAAATCGCGAACTGTTTTTCGAGTGCGATGAAAGGATTTTCGACATCTCGCCGTCCGCGGCGCGCGGGTTATTCTTTGATGGAGATGACCCTTGCGCTGGTGCTGGCGCTGGGAATCGCCTCGACATCGGTGGTGATGATGCGGCAGCACATCACCTTCATCCGGTTCGTCAGTGAATTTGACTTCCTGCGGGACGAGGCGCCGCTGATCAACATGCTGCTGGCGCGGCTGTTGCCGCGGGCGACTTCCTATCGGATTTATCCCAGCACGGAGTCGGCCATTGCGGAGTCCGGGGCGATCAATTCCGGAGGCAGCGCGGTGCTGCTCCGCAATCGCAATCCCGACGGCACGTTCCAACTATCGGTCGTCGCCTTCGAGACGATCGACGGGGAAACCGGTTTGAACCTCTACAATCATGACGGGAACGACTGGCCCGACGAGCCGGATTGGACGATTTCGTCGAAACCGACCAGTGTCACCTTCTCGAATGACACCGGGGTGTTGCTGGTGACGGTGGTGGGGCCCTCGGGGGAGGAAATCACCTACGTGGGAGGCGCCGAATGAAGACTCGCAAAACACGAAAAGCTTCCGGTTTCGTCTCGACCTCGGTGGTGATGTCGATCGCCTTCATCATGCTGGCGGGAATCACCTACGCCTACCGCGCGCACGTTCGATCCTTCGAGATCGAGGCAAAGGCGCAGGTCAAACTGGACTATTCCCAGAAAGAGGAGGCCGTTCTGCGGTCCCTACTGAGCATCGTGCCAAACAAGGCGATCGGCGCCATGCGGAGGGGCTCGTCCTCGACCGCGGAGATTTTCACTTGGGAGACGATATTCGAGGAGGCGATCGCAAAGGCGAACGCCGAGTCGGCGATTGAAGCGGAGATCGCGGAGACCTTCGAAAGGGAGGGACTCATTTCGGCCAACACCGGTGATTCGGCGATCGATTCCGCCGGCGACATTTTTTCCGCCGTGGAGGGACACCGTGGATTGGTGAATCCCGGCAACGACGCCGAGCACGGCCTGCTTTTCGACCCAAAGGTGGGAGACAAACTGCCGGCGCCCCTTCATTCCACCGGGGGAACTTTCCTTTTGGATCGCGAATATCCAATCGTGTCGAACGAGAAATACTACATTCCGGCCTGGTCGAAAGGCCTCGGAGTTCCCGCCTCGACCCATTCGCGGTTCAATCTTCTGCGCTATCCCAACATTCGGTTCGGCTACGCCAAACCGGGCGATTGGTTTGTAGGCAAGCGAAACTGGTGGGCATTTTCCATCACGTTTGGAGCTCACAACACCGAGGAAACGGGCATCCCGGCGCGGCGAAAAAACTACCTGCTGTCGATCTACGAGGTGCCTTCCCAGCTGCCGATGTCCTCGGCCGGCTTTCTGAGCATGGGGCAGCACGAAGACGGGACGGCGTGGCGGGACACGAGTTTTCTCGGCGGGGTTTTTGCCGGTCGCCTGGAGACCCGGGGCGACGTCGCGCTGACCGGCGGCGTGTTCGCCGCGCGCAACTCGGCGACCTTTTCGAACAGCACCACGGTCGAGGGGCGCGCGGTAGGCAACGATTTCGACGCGCTCGGCGTTCGGGAGGCGCGCGAGGCCCGGCTGGGCGACGTGTTCGACGCCTCGGTGGGAGGGGATGTTGGCCGCGTGGTCTTCGTTCCGCTGAACCGGGGGGCGGAATTCTTCGAGTTCATGGGGCAATCGGACGGGCCCGACTCCGAGCGCCTCTCGCCAACGGGATGGAATGCCTACTCGACCGGGGCACGCCAGGCGCAGATGCGCATTCGGATCACGCGGATGGCGTCGGCGGGGTATCAGATGCCGATTCAGATCCGCTTCTACTATCGAAATCGAAGCGGTCAGCTCGTCTATCGCACCTACACCCGGGGTGCGAACTGGCCCACCGAATCGGAAAGCGGAGGACCGGAGTATCCCTTTCAGACCGACAATCTTGACCTCGGAAAACGAGCCTTGGTGCTGCGACTGGACCGGCTGCCCGCTTTTCTGGACAGTCTGGGCGACGCCGACGACGTCACCGTCAACAATTCATTGGTAATTTACCCGGACTCCAATCGCTCGACGGTCATCGCGCCGAGCTTTCCCAGCGCCGACGTCGACCCGGTGGTCGTTCTCCGGGGCGGCAACGACATGAGCGAATACACCAACGGATTCTCGTTCGTCACCAATCTTCGCACCTACATCGCTGAATCCCTCAACACGGTGCCCATTCCCACGCCGTCCAACTCCGGCTACCCGGCGGGGCAGGAGTTCTTTCCCCCCGTCTCGCTGTTCGCCCCTGAAAAACGATTCGGAATCAGCCTCGATCAGAACAGTCCGGTGGAATTCTCCGGCCAGCTCAACAGTCTGAAGACCGACGAGACCGACGCCTTCCGCCCGCTCGACCTTCAGGGCGCCGACAACGGCTTGGTCGATCCGGATCTGATCCATGCCGACCTGCGACATATGCGCAGCCCGGCGGAGTTGCCCCCGATTTTCCTCATGAACTGGCTGGTGACCATCGAGGAGATTCACGATCGTCCCAGCCCCGCCGGGTCGAACGCGCCCGGAAACGGATCCGGGGGCGGAACCACGGGACCGTAAGGCGGTCGCCGGCGATCCGGTGGTGGAGAGATGGCGAGGCGAGCCATCCGCGGAGAGAAGGAGCGCGAAGGCGCGAGGAACGGGCGTTCCATCCGTGCTCCGTTGGTTTTCAGGTAAGGTTTCGATGCGAAAAGCAGCTCGGGCGCCAAACGCGAAAATAATGAAAATTATGAAAATTATAAAAAATGGTTGTTTTTTATGAAAGAAATGCCAGAATTTCTGTTACGAAACACCACAAAACGCATCCTTCGAAACACAGAAAATCAACCGAGAAAGCTATGAAAACCTCCACCAAAACCTTTTCGCGAGTGCTGGCGATGCTGGCGATCGTGGGACTGCTATTCGGCAACAGCGCCGTCTATGGAGTCAAGGGAACAAACAACGGCAACGGAAACGGAAACGGCAACGGCAACGGAAACAGCACGACCGACACCGGAACCGACACCGGAACCGATACCGGGACTGACACGGGCACAGATACCGGCACGACGACCACCACGGAGGGCGACACCGCGACCGGGGACGCCGCGACGGGTGAGTTGATTCTCGGGGCGCCGGGCGTGGGTCTCACCTACCGGGTGGTGCACCAGGCGCCGTTTTCCGTGACGTCGAACATCGGCCGTTATTTCCGGTACGAATTCACCGGGATCGAGGTCCAGGCCGACGCCGACGGGGTCTCGGGGACCTACTCCTATGACGGCTACATGTGGAACAAGGCCAAGAAAAACAACAACGGCCACGGGAACAACTGCGACGGCGTGGACTCCAGCAATCCCGGCAAAAGCAAGGAAGGCCTCGATTCCGACCCCACCGTCGATGACGAGTGCAAGGGCAACGCGACCGACGGCGACTCCGGAAGCACGCCCGGCGGCGGGGGCACCTACCATGTCAACGGCTGGTGGGAAATGTGGGGCCAGGTGAACAACGTCCTGGCGCGCGGCCTTTACTTCGAAACGGCCGAACTCCACAAGCTCAGCGACACCATCTACCTCTATCTCAGCTCGCCGGTGCTGTTCAAGGAGCAGGAGATCTCGCTGAAATGGGAGGCCGACGGCAACACGAAGGATCCCGACGGGCACTTCTACATCCTGGGCTCCGCCGTGAAGGAACCGCCGGTGCCGGTCGGAAAACTGACCTTCAGCCAGACCATGTATCACGAGGGCGAGAAACCGCCCTTCCACTGGGAGGTCACCCGGGAGTAATTCCCGGGTCGGCCGTTTCCCGGGAAAAACGACGAAATCGCATCCACGTCAAATCCCCATGAAATCGGACTTCAGAATCGCTCTTGCCCAAGTCGCGTTCGCCGCGGCAGTCCTCCTGGCTGTTCAGGGAACGGGCCGCGCCCAGCAGGGGGTGGCGCCTTTCAAGGTCAAGCCGGACGGGTCGGTGGCCTTCAGCGACCTGATGGAGCTGACGAAACAGCCCACAGTCGCGGACCGCATCACGGACGAGGAACTCGGGGCGATCAAGGCGCGGCACAAGATCCAGTACGGAGCCGGTTTCACGCCCACCGAACAGCTGGAATTGCCGCCCCGCGGCGATCTTTACACCAACTCGGTGCTGCTGTCGGACGGAAAGAACCACACGCTGCTGCCGATGAACTCGCTGATGCGCGTTCCGGACAACTTCAAGAGCCGCGTGGTGGACAAACCCGTCGGGAAGCTGGTGCTCTGGCCCGAATTCAGCAAGCAGAACCGGGCCTGGGTCCGGGGGCAGGAGATCACCTTCGACAACGCCACCGGAAAGACGCCCCTGAGCGAGGCGACGCTCCTGCTGGTGGAAAAGACGCCGGCCATCGTGGTGTCGGTGGTGAACGGGTTTCCCATCGGGGTCAAGCCGCAACCGGAGGCCGGGGAGGCGGGGGCCGGAGCCGAGGCCCCGTCCGGGGCGGCTCCGAAACGTCCCAGGTGAGCCCGGACCGGAGAACGATTTCACACCAATCCACGCAATCGCAACCATCGAACACCCAATGAAACACAACGCACAAAGAATCCTGCCGCCGCTGCTCATCCTGGCGGCGGCGATGCCGGGAACGATCCTCCGCGCGGAGGACAATATCATCCGGCAGACGCAGTTGGAGTCCGGCATCCAGTACGATCTGGTGACCTCCAACAACACCGGCTCCGCCTACTCCTTCATGCCGATCGAGGAGGGGGGCGCGAGCTACGAACTGTATGCCTACGGCTCCGCCTGGGACACGAACCTCTACTTTCTCGACCGGAAAGTCATCGGGCACTATCTGCCGCGGGCGCGCATCACGATCAACACCCAGGACATGTGGCACGACTGGTTCCATCCCGGACTACCGCCGCGGACCCGCGCCGACAAGCCCTACACGCTGGCGATCAAGGTGTGGGGGCTGACCGACGACGACGACGCCCCGCTGGCGGCGCAAAAGGTGCTCTACACCCACGTGGGGCAGAACTACGACGAGACCTACACCCCGAACGGCAACGCCGAGTACGTGGTCAACTCGTTCCACATGTTCAATCAGGAGCCCAACTACACGCCCGTTTACACGGCGCTGGTGCCGATGGCCCCGACCAAGGCGATGGGGATCGAGAAATTCACGATTTCCTCGCTGGCGGACGAGACGATTCCGGAGACGTCGATCCTCGCCGAGGAGATGCTGACGGTCTGGCCGGTCAGCGAGGCCTTCATCGATGGCGTCGAAACCGGGATGACCATCCGCGACAGTCTGCCGAACCTCATCATTCGCTACAGCGACCTTTACCCGCTTTCCTGGACCTACGTCCAGATTTACAAGGGGGCGCCGCAGTTGGGCAAATCGGGGGCGATCTTCAACACGACTCCGCGCTGGCACAACACGATCGTTCCCCAGAGCGAGGTGCTCTCGATCGAGAACTGGGAGAGCATGATCGGCACTGACGGCCAATACACGATCGAGGTGGTCACCATCACCCCGTTCAACAACTGGCAGCCCGAGCGGCTTTCCCACGTCAGTTTCAACATCGACCGCAACGTGAACGTCAACGGCCAGGTCGTCACCTCGGAGAAATAAGCAGTCCCTTCGCCGAACCGGAATCGCGCCCCATGAAAGCTCACCTCCAGCTCCGCCACGCGCGAGGCAAGGGCGGCCGCCGCCGCGGCATCGCCCTGCTGGAGGCGACCGTCGGTCTCGGCGGGCTGGTGGTGATCTCCCTGCTGCTTCTGAAGGCCGGGATGTCCGCCACCATGGCCCAGCGGTGGACCGTGGTGCAGGGGATGACCGACTCCTTCATGACGACCGAGACCGCCCTGGCCAAGCGCGTGCCGTTTGAGGAACTGAATGGCGTCGATTCGCGCTGGCCCGAGTACCCGACCGTCAGCGACCAGGCCGTCGAGGTGGGTCGCCTGCCCGGCGGGGTGCCCCTGGTCGCCACCCTGAAGCGGACCCGCGTGCCCGACACCAACAACTTCGCACTGGCCGGAGGGGGAGGCACCATCGCGTCGAATCCCTCGAAAATGGAAATCTGGCGGCTTCAGTCCGTGCTCACCTACTCGCTGGGCAACCGGGAGTACGCCAAATCCCGAACCGTCGTCCGATCCCGGTGATGAAGAGGATTCCCCACAGACTCGGATTCTGGAGGCGCGGATTCTCCTTGCTGGAGATGACGGTCGCCGTCTCGGTGACGATGCTGGTGGCGACCGGATCGCTGATGCTTCTGGGTTACCACACCTCGTTCATGACCATCGTGAGCGATTTCCGGTTCCTGCGCGAGGAGGCTCCGCAGATCAACTCCCTGGTCACGCAATTGGTTTCCAAGGCCGTTTCCTATCGCATTCACTCCTCGCCGGTGGACGCCTTCGCCGGCACCAATGCCGTCAACGCCGGAGGCCGGGCGGTGCGGCTGGTCTTTCGAAACCCCAGCGGCCAACTGGACCAGAGCGTCATCGCCTTCGAAACGATCGACGGCGAGCCGCAACTGAACCTCTACCGCTACTCCGGGAGCTGGGCCGCCGATCCCGACTGGACCATCAGCGGCCGGGTGGCCGACGTCGAGTTTTCGGACGACACCGGCATCCTTCTGATGCGCCTCACCGGACCGGCCGACGAGGTGGTGACCTATTCGGGCACCACGCAGTGACGGACGCGCCCGCACGCCTTTCAACCCCGAAACCTCCCCCCAATTCCCATGAAAACGCAGCAACGAATCGCCCGCCGCCGCCGGCTCCAGGCCGGTTACGCCTCGATGGCGTTGGTGGCGATCGTCGGCATGGTGACGCTCTTCGGCATGCTCTTCACCTACCGGAGCGGCGTGACCGCCCACGATTCCGAAAAACGGTCGCAGATCCGCGTCGATTACACCGAAAAAGAAGACGCGCTCCTGCGGGCGCTCATCGCCATCGTGCCGAACAAGGCCATCGACACCATGCGCAACGACTCCCGCAACCGCGAGACGTCGCTGCGCTGGGAGACGATTTTCAATGAAGCCATCCAAGTGGCCAACGCCGAGGCGGCCGTCAGCGCGAATCTCGTCGAGGGCCTCGGCCTCGAGGACGTCGTTATCGCCAACCCCGGCGACGGATCGCTCGGGCAGGCGGCCGGCTTCGTCCGCGCGCTGGGAACCGGCGCCGGCTTCGTCAGCTCCGGCACTTCGGGAAATTCCGATCTGCTTTTCGACCCGCATTTCCAGGATCGTCTGCCCGATCCGCTCGAGGCGCCCGCCGGGGTCGCGACCGATGACGGGCTTTATCCCGTCGTCACCAACCAGAAGACCTTTTCGTCCATCTGGAACACCCAGGGCGACCTGAGCGTGGCGCAGCACCCGCTCTTCAACCGCATCCCTTACCCGAATGTCCAGTTCGGCTACATGGCGCCCGGCAGTCCCTTCATCGCGAAACGCAACTGGTGGGCCTTTTCGCTGACTTTTGGCCGGCAGGCCCAGGGCAATGCCATCGCCCCGACGGTCCGGAAAAACTACGTGCTTTCCATCTACGAATTCCCCAGCCAGTTGCCGATCTCGGCCGAGACCTACATGTCCGTGGGACGCCACGAAAACGGCACCTCGTGGACGAATATCTCCATCGACGGAAGCGTTTCCGCCGGCATCCTGGAAACGGACGCCTTTTTCTCCCTGCCGAACGGCACCTTCACCGGCCGGCGCGGGCTCAATCTCGGGTCGGGCACCAGTTCGCGGGGGGAAACGCTCCGGAGCGACTTCGACCAGCTCGGCGTCCGGGAGTCCCTATACGCCCACCGGGCCTCCGACACCTACGGCGCCTCGCTGTCGGCGAATTCCGGGCGCGTCGCCTTCGTTCCGATCAATCGCGGTCTGGATTTCTACAAGCTGCCCGCGGCGCCGGAGGCGAACACCATCTCCCCGACCCCTTGGGACCGCTATTCGACCGGCGCGATCCAATGCGCCATGCGGGTGGTGGTGACCGAAGTCGAGTCGGTCGATGACCAGCGGCCGACCCGGCTCGATATCCATTTCAAGAAAGGAGGGACGGACAGCGTCTTCGTCCTCGAGCGCGGGGTCAACTGGCCCTATCCCACCGAGACCGGGGGCGACGTGGTGCCCTTTCAGACCCGGCATCTGGAAAACGGCCGCAAGGGACTGGATTTCTTCATCGATCGTTTCGCCAACTGGCTGGCCGCCCAGGGGGCCTCGCCGCTGGAGGTGAACAACTCGGTGGTCCTCACCCTCGATCCCACCCGCGATCCCGACATCAAGGAACCCGAGTTTCCCACCGTCGAGACCGAGGCGGTCGTCGTCCTGCAGGGGTGCTCGGATTTCACCGCCTTCAATCGGGGCTTTTCGCTGGTGACGAACATGCGCCTCTACTTCATCGACGACTTCAACATCGTGCCCGCCGCGCCGCCGGCCGGCGCCGGGCTGCCGGCGGGAACCGTCTTCTATCCGCCGGTATCGATCTTCGCGCCCGAGAAACGCTACGGCACCACCCTGAAGACGCGTCCGGTCGAACTCTCCGGTCAGGTTGGCACCCTCGCCGAGGGCGATTACCTCGCCTTTCACCCGCTCGACCTGCGGGCCGGCACCTACGAAACGGTGGATAATTCCCGAATCTTTGCCGATCTCCGACAAATTCGCAGCCCCGCCGAACTGCCGCCGGTCACCCTGCGAAACTGGCTCGTCATGGTCGAGGAAATCCATCCCATCCAGGGCGGCAATTCGGATGGTGGCGGCTACACTCCGCCACCCGACTCGACTTCCGGCTCTGGAGATGGAACCACGAGTTCGGGGAGCGGAACCTCTGGCTCTGGAGACGGAACCACGAGTTCAGGTTCTGGAAGCTCTGGATCTGGAAGCGGCACGACCTCGCCGTGATTATCGCCGGTCATCCGACAGGGTAAGGAGGAGGACCCAACCCTGTTGAATGGAAGAGCCGAATTCTTTCATACCGGCATTTTGTAAAAAATTATAATTTACATAAATTTCATATTAAGGTATTTTGACTGAAATCGTGAGTTTGATCCTTTATGAAAAGCGCCGTCCAGATTTCCCGAGCTTTCCGGCCGTCCGCCGGGGTCGCATCGGGACGCGGAAGTCGCCGGGGCGCGGCGCTGATTGAGATCTGCCTCGGACTCGGCGCTTTGCTGATCCTGGCGATGCTCCAGTTGCGCTCCTCGGTGCTCGCGGCCCAGGGGCAGCACTGGACGGTGGTGCAGACGATGTCGGACGCCTACCTGACGCGGGAGGTGGCCTTCGCCCGGCAGGTTCCCTACGAGGCCATCGACACGCCCGAGTCCGACTGGCCGACCTACCCGCGAACGGCGCGGGAGGAGGTGACCATCGGCAAGCTCCCGGGCCGGAAGCCGGTGAAGGCCTGGCTGGTGCGGACAAAACGGGCGGAGGCGGACGCTTTCGACGACGTGGACCCGGAGCCGGACACGCCGCGCTCGTGGAAGCTGGAGTCCTTTCTCACCTATGAAATTTCGGGCCGTCAGTATGTGAAATCCCGCACCTTTCCGCGCGGCCCTTGAAACCGGGAGGAGGAAAACGCCAGACAATGAGAATTCGCTTCCAGGGAGGAGGGCAGACCGGGTTTTCGCTGACCGAGATGACGATCGGTCTGGCGGCGGGCCTGGTGTTCGCGGGTGGGGTGCTGATGATGCTCAAGCAGCACGTCGACTTCGTGCGGCAGACGGAGAGGCTCGATTTCATCGTCAATGACGCGCCGGCCATCAACGGCATGTTGTCGCGGCTGTTTTCCCGAGTGGACGCCTATCGGGTTCACGCGAACCGCGGCGAAGCCTTCCGGGCGGAGAGTCCCGAAAACGGCCTCGAGCCCGGTCGGGCGCTGTGGATTCGCTTCCGGGCGCCGGACGATCGCCTCATCGAGGCCGTGCTGGCCTTCGAAAAACCCGGCGAGCAGCGGACGGGCTACCTCAACTACTACGTGCGCCGCGAGGACTGGGAAAACAAGGCGGAGTGGGTGCTCTCGTCCAAGGCGGCGGAAGTGGACTTTCACGACGCGGACGGGGTGCTCCGGATCACGATGACGGGGCCCGATGGCGAGGAAATCTCCTACGCGGGACTGGCCGAATGAAAACGCGACCGACCCTCACCGCCGCGAACCGCCGTCGCCGGGCCTACGTGTCGCTGCCCATCGTCGGCGGTCTGGCGGTGATTGTGCTGGCCGGCACGACCTACATTTACCATCGCAACACGCGGGCGCTGGAAATGCAGGGCCGCGTCCAGGCGCGAATGGACGATCTCCATCGCGAGGACGGCATGCTGCGGGCGGTGCTCCACGAGCTGCCGAAGGTCCTGGTCAGCAGCATGAGGGAGGGCTCCGCCCTCGATCGGGAGCGGCATTCGTGGCGGGCGGTTTTCGCCACCGCTCTGGAGGATTCCGGCGCCGGGGCGATCGCTCCCGAGGAGCTGGGAATCGACGGCGGCCGCGCCTGGGTCTCGGGAAACACGGGCGCTTCCGCCCTGCTGGGGATCGACGAGCTGGTCTCGCCCCTGGTGCCGAATCGCTTCGACTTTCTCAACCCCGGCACGGTCGATCAGACCGAGTTGCTTTTCGACCGGTCTCTGGGAATGAAGTTGCCCGCGCCGCTCGCTCCGGCGGAGGTCGAGGGATTTTCGGAGGGGGAATACCCCTTGCTCTCACCGGCGAAAACCCTTGTGGCGGGCTGGGAAAACGGCGTGGCGCTCGAGCCCGGGGCTTTTCCGAATTACAATCTCATCGACCGGCCGCGGGTGAAACTCGACGGCTTGCCCGGAACGGGGGGGAAATTCGTGGCCCGCCGCAACTGGTGGGCTTTCGGGGTGAATTTCGACCGCTTCGAGGGCCGGGGCGCCACGCCAGGCTCGCGATCGCGCCGATTCCTGCTGTCCCTGTATGAGGTGCCGGTCCGGGCGCCGCGGCGGCGGGGGTTCGATCTGCTGGAGCGGTTGGACTCGGGCATGGCGGCGGCGGACCTGGTCATTCGGGATGAAGACGGGTTTCCCCGGCGCGCGACCTCGGCGCCGTGGTCGATTCGGGCGGCGCGGCTGGCCCTGCCGGCGGGTTCGGAATTTCTCCACCTGGCCGAGGAAGAGGGCGTGGACATCACCCGCATCTCGCCGGTTGGCTGGAATGCCTACAGCACCGGCGCCGGCCAATGCGCGATGCGGCTGCGAATCCTCGAGCTGAAAAGCCCGGACGAACCCGTGCCCACCGCGTTGGCGCTCGACTTTCGCGCGACGGGCGAGAAGGAATGGGGCCGGATCGAGCTGCGGCGCGGGCAAAACTGGCCCGAATCGGGGGCCGGGGCCGCCGACTTGCCCTTTCAGACCCGGCGACTGGAGGATGGCCGCGAAGCGCTCGTGGTCATGCCGCCGAAGCTGCCCGCCTTCCTGAATTCCCTGCCCGAGGCGGCCGGGTCGGAGGTGAATCGCTCGCTGTGCGTGCTCGCGGACGAGTCGGTGGCGTCGCTCGCCGAGGGGATCGTCGTCCGGGTCGCGGAAAGTGCGGACCTGACGGCGTTTCCGGAAGGCTTTTCGCTCGTCACGGCCCTCGGGCTTCAGTTCGACGGCAGTGTGAACACCCACGCGAGCGAACGGACGCCCCAGGGATGGCCCGAGAACCTTCCCTGTCATCCGGCCGTCTCCTTTTTTGCCGGCGAGATCGATTTCGCTCCGGCGCCGGGCGGAATCCGCATCGAGGGCGAAGTTCACGAAATGGGCTCCGGAGACTACACGGTGCCGGTCGATGACGAGGGAAACCCGCTTCCAGCCGGGGCGAAGTGGAAATCGCGAGGCGTTTCGGTCCACACCCCGCCACTGGAACACCCGGCGCAGTTGCCGCCGGTTTTCTTCAAAGATTGGCTGCTGACCTTGGAGGAAATCCGATAAGACGCTGGTATCGAGGGAGTCAAGGGGCAGGGAGGAGAAAAGTGAGGGGAGTGACGGCGGAAAAGGATTGGAAGAGATTTAAAAAATTCGCTAAAAATCTTAAAATTTTTTAAATTTAATAATTGCCATAATTAGAGAGGGCCGATAAATTTAATGATTCCTGACTATCTCGCTTAAAGATGCACCCTGAAATTGCCATCCAGAAGGGACTCACCATCGGCTATCCCGCCCGCCGGTTTCACGGCGGCGCCACGGAGGTCCGGCTTGCCGAAGCGAAGGCCGAGATTCGGCTCCCGAGCGGACGCCATCTGCTGCTGGCCCGCAACGGCCGCGGCAAGACCACGCTGCTCAAAACCTTGTCCGGGCTCATTCCGCCGATCGGAGGCGCCTTCGGCGTGACGGGCCAGGTTCAGTACATCGATGAGGAGTTGCGCTTCGATCCGGAGCTGAATTCGAAGCAGATTTTCGCCGCGTTTTTTCGGAACGGTCTTCTGGAGCGGGCGCTCGGCTACGCGGGGCGCCTGGAACTCGACGTGAAAAAGCCCTACGGCAAGCTCTCGAAGGGCAACCGGCAGAAGGTCACGCTCATCCTGGCCGAGACCCGCGCGACGGATGGGAAGTCGCAGGTGCTGTTCCTCGACGAGCCGTTTTCCGGGCTCGATTTCCATGTGCGGGACGAGGTGGACGCGATCTGGAACGAAAACCGCGAGAACATCGTGCGGCTGGTGTGCGTGCATCCCGACGAACCGACTCTGAAAGCCGAGAGCGCGGTGCTGATCAGTGACGGCGAGATCCGCCAACTCGAAGTCGAGGGGGCGCTCGACTGGTTCGAAACCCGGGAATCGCTGAATTGAGGTCCGTTTTGAACCACGAACGGACACGAATTTTCGCGAACTCTTCCGATCGTCCGCCTTCGAATCCGAAAAAACCGAATTCCGCGCTTAACCCTGTTGGGTCCCTGGCACAACCCTGTTGAGTCGGCCCCGTTTTTGATCCCTTCCATCGCCATGAATCTCTACAAGCTCACCCTGACGACCATCGTGACGCGAAAGACCTTCGCGATCTTCCTGGTGCTCTTCGCCCTGCTGCCGGTGTTCCTGCCGCTGATGACGCCGTGGGAGGAGAAACCCCAGCTCATCGAGCCGGCGCGGGCGCAGACGGCCTGGAGCATGCTCTGGCTGCTGGCTCTGGGCTGGCTTTTTTACCAGGCCGCCTCCTTCGGGGACAAGTGGGCGTCGCAGGGCGTGCTGGAGTATCTCAAGACGCTCGGCACGGGCCGGCTTTCCCAGATCGGCCAGATCTGGCTGAGCGTGCTGACGCTCTTCGCCGGTTTTCTCGCCCTCGTGGTGGCGATCTGCTTGATCTTCGCGATGCCGGGCGACCGGGTCGAGGCGAAGATGTGGGTGACGACCAACCTGCAGTATGCCTGGCTGTTCCTGCTGGTGGTGGCGCCCCTGACGATGCTGGCGGTGGCGCTCGGCACGCGCATCAACGCCACGGCGGCCTACGTCATCACGACCTGCGTCGCCCTCTATGGCCTTTTCGGGATCGGGTATCTGGATTTCTTCCTGTCGCAGACGGGAAGCCCGCTGTTCGATTTCCTTTACGTGGTGTCGCCGCACTATCACCTGGCGGACCTGACCAATCGGCTGGTCTTCAAGCTCGGCAGCCTGGCGGGCGGGGCCTTCTGGAACATCACGGCCTATCTGTTCGGTCTGGCGCTCCTGATGGCGGCCGCTTCGTGCCTCCTTTTCCGCGAGAAAAAATGAAAACCTCGACCTTTGCCATCGTCGCCGCCGCGCTCGGGTTGCTCCTGACGGCGGTGGGCGGGGGAAACCTGCGCGGGCGGGACGACGATAGCGTCCGTTTTCACCGCAATCCCTTCGCCATCCAGCGTTCGGCCTACGGACGGCTGCTGGCGCGGCTGTCGCAGGACACGATCAATCAGGTCTGGCACATCGGCGTGGAACAGGTCAATCCGGTCGGGCACGTCCATGGGCCGGAATGCGCGGACGGCCATTGCGAAGCCGACCACGACCACGACCACGAAGCGGAAGCCCACGCCGACCACGACCACGATCACGCCGACCACGATCACGCCGAAGCGGGGGAGGGCTTGGCGGAAAGCGGGGAGAAGCATTTTCCGGGATGCGAGAAGTTTCACGATCATGGCGAGTCCGGCGGGGAGCACGATCACGATCATGACCACGATGGGCACGAGCACGGCCATGGATTCGATGTGGCGGACTGGATCGGGGAAATGAAGGACGGGATCGTCGAAATGTCCCACGCGCGCTACGAGCGCACCAATCCACGCGGCATCTCCGAACTGCATCGGAAGGCGATCGCCGGCGACATCGAGCGGAAGTTTCTCAACGCCTATCGGATGGATCCGACCGACTACGGTGTTTACAACGGCTACTTCCTGTTTCTGACGATCCACGAACTGCGGGCGACGCCCCTGGCGCGGGATCATGCGCGGCTCGTGTCGCGACACACCATCGGGGAGGCTCGCCGGGAGGACACGGATCCCTCCGCCTGGCTGACGGCCACGATGGCGGCGATGAACCTGTTTTTCCTCGACCAGGAAGACTGGAAGACGGCGGGAGAGGAGCCGTCCGCCGCGAAAATCCGGGAGCACCAGGCGCTGATGCGGCACTGCATGCGCCAGTACCAGGTGCTGAAGCTGAAGTCGATGGTGGAGGGGCGGTGGGAGACCATCTCCGGAGATCGCCGGGAGGACATGCGGCAGCGGGAATACTTTGCGGGGAAGGCCTTCGAGCAGTTCGACGCCATGCTGGCGCGGATCGAGGGAAAGGCGGGAGAAGGGGCGACATCCGCGGTGGCGGGCGCCCCGGCCGAGGGGACCGAACCGGTTGCCGAAAACGGCGGGGAAAAGGAGTAAATCGGTTAAGAAATCCCAAATATTTGGGAAGCCGGATTAGCTTTCAAATTAACCCTTGGCGAAACTCATTTTTAAATTTTTTACAATTTTTATAAAAATCATAGTTGCGCTTCGCGTTTTATTATATAAATTATAAAAAATCTGAAAAATGAGCGAGTTTGCCTACGGACAGCAAGTCATGAGTGAAGTTTTCGCCCAAGCGGGCGGGAATTCGATCTCTGACATTCAGATCCGCAGCGGTCGGCTCGTTTATGTTCACACGAAGTTCGGACTTCAGATCATCCACACCCTCGGCGAGCTGCCTTTTCAGGTGGTCATGAACGTGGCCGAGCTGCTCTACAGCCGGCAGGAGGAGGATGCGGCCGGAGAACTGGCGAAGAACCTGCAGGGACAGAAATCTCTGGAAAGCCGGCTCCTCGAAGACCGCGTGGTGGACTTCAGTTGCGAGGGATTTCCGCTCGGAAACGGGGAAATCAGCGGCCGGATGCGTGTGCAGATTCACCTGAGCGCCTCGGGCATCGGCATCACGGCCCGTATCCTGAGCGACGAGATCGCCGATCTGGAGACGCTGGGATTGTCCCGCGACACCACCCGGGCGATGCGCGAATTCATCAAGCGACGCCAGGGGCTGGCGCTGGTGACGGGGCAGACGGGTTCCGGCAAATCGACCACCCTGGCCGCGTTGATCGACTGGCTGCGTTGCCATTATCCCCGCCACATCGTGACGGTGGAGGATCCGATCGAGTATCGATATCCGACCGACATGGAGGATCCGCAGAGCGCGGGCCGCCGGATTCCGGCCCCGGGATTCACCACGCAGCAGGAGGTGGGCAAGCATGTGGCCAGCTACAATCAGGGGCTCAAGGACTCCCTGCGCAAGGCGCCGCACGTCATCCTGCTGGGGGAAATTCGCGACCGTCACACCATGGACACGGCGATCGAGGCCGCGCAGACCGGTCACGTCGTCATTTCGACCCTTCACACCAACGGCGCGGTGAAAACCCTGAGCCGTATTTTGGAATTCTTTCCGCGCGACCAGCATCGCGCGCTCCTGGGCCGTCTGGGGGAAATCCTCATGTTCATCCTCTCCCAGGGGCTGATCCCGGGACCGAACGGGCGGGTGATGAACTACGAGTTCCTCCAGAACAACTGCGCGGCGATCCGCTCGGCGGTGGCCAGCTACGACGGCGGGGCCAAGTCGCTGGAAGACGCGATCCGCCACAGCGGAAACGTCGAGTGGGACGCCAATCTCAAAAATCTCCTGAACCGGGGGATGATCAGTTTCGAGGCTTTTCAGATGAACCGCATGAACGAGGAAGAGGAGGACTCGCGCCTCTTCGTTCCCCACTCGGTGGCCGTCTGAAAAAAACGGGGCTCACGCCCACTTCTGAGTACAACAACAACAAGACAAGTAAATCATATGAAAGTGCAGTTCAAAAACCGTCAAGCGGGTCTTACCCTGATCGAAGTCACGCTCGTGATCGCCGTTCTTCTCGGCCTCATCAGCGTTCTGTTCATCGGTGTCGCCGCCTACAAGCAGGGTTCGGATCGCGCCAAGTGCATCCTGAACATCGCCACCGTCCAGAAGGCCGCTCGTTCCTACCAGAACCTGTATGACCTTCGCTACGACGAAGCCGGCACCAACACCGACGCGCTTGCGATCGGCGACATCGCCGGCAGCGGCAAGATGATCGAAACGACTCCGGATTGCCCGGATCCGGCCGGTGACTACGACTTCGAAACCGAAGTCCCGGCTCCCGGCACCGCGTTTGCGACGTGCACCCTCGAGACCGACAAGGATCACGTGCCGGCGAACACCGACGGCTGGTAAGATCCCGCGTCTCCGGGAGTTTCCGCCGGGTTCGTCCCGGCGCGAACCACCCGGAAACTCGAACGGATTTGCCCGTCCCCTCCGAGAACGAGGGGGCGGGCAACCCCGTCGAGAGGCTCCCAAGCTTCTCTCCTGTTCCGCCTCGCCCGGCACTTTCACGAGCGCGGACCACAGGCCCCGACCCTCAACCGACCGATTTTGAACTCCTCAACCCTCAGCCTCCGCATGCCCGCATCCAACGTCCATCCCGTTCCCGCTCATGATCGAAGTTCGACCCACCGAAGAATTGAATGCCTGGCAGGTGTATCGCCAGGCGAAATCGCTGGCTAAGCACACCAGCCGCGCCCACAATCCGGACTGGTACCGGGGAGCGCTGGATCTGGATCGCCAGTGGCACATCTGGTTCGACGGCCAGCGCGCGGTCAGCGCCGTTTTCGACCGCGTTTCGAGCGGCTGGACGACCGGGCCGCAGCCCATCCTGCCCCACCCGCGCGAGATGCACGGCGGCGGGGAGAAGGGGGCGGCCTTCGACGACGGATCGCTCCGCGCCCTTCACGAGACGCTTCATCAGCTCATCCAGGGCCGGGAACTGGGCGGCAAGGCCAAGTCCCTGGGAGTCGTCATTCACCTGGCGGACGAATTTTCGATCTCGGAAATCTCGCCCGAATACGCGATCGACGAGGACTTCAACGCGGTGGCGGCGCTCTTGGAGGCGGACCCGATGGAGGCCATTGGCGATGCGAATCTGGATCTGCGGGCCCATTCCTGGCGATTGCTGCCCTACTGGGGCGTGCGCGAGGGGGAACGCCGCGCGGTGGCGGTGCAGACGGGACGCGCGCTGCAGCCGCTGGTGGAGGAACTGCGCAAGTACGGCGAAACCCGCAACGTCCCCGTGATCGCGACTTGCGTTTCGGCTCCGATCGAAGCGTTGCGCATGGGGCCTTTCTTTATCGACGCGAACGAGGACCAGCGAAAGGGGAACATTTTCGTGTTCCTCTACCAGCGATTCAGCCTGTTGGCGGTGTGCGATTCCCAGGGCGAACTGGTCCAGGCGCGCGCCCTCCAGCATCGGGCGGGACAGACCTACCCGGCCGGACTGGGCGACACGCTGGTCAACACGGCCGCGGCCGTCAATCTTGAGGAACCCCACGTGCATCTCGTCGCGATGGCGGAAGTCAACGCCGAGGGTCTGAGCGCGGAGCTTTCCGCCTTTTTCGCGAGCCGTCCGCCGATGAACATCGGCCTGGTCAACGCGCGGGAGATCGAGGAATTCCGCGCCCTGCCCGGGAACTGCGCCGAGATGGCCCTGGGCGATCCGCAGATAACATCGCGGCTGGAGCAGCACGCGCCCCTGCTGGAATCGGTCTCGTTCCGGAACCTGGCCGCCGGCTGGGCGATCCAGGATTTCGCCACCCGGCTGGGCGAGGTGGCCGTCAACTACCCCTCGCTGAAGGATCTGAAGCTGCTGCGCGCCTTCGGGATGCTGAAATTCCTCCTCGTGGCGGTCGTGGTGGGCGTGGGCGCCTGGACGGGGCTGGACCTGTTCCGGACCATGACGACCGACGCCTGGAAGCTCCCCGAGGACAAGGCCAGCACCGCCTCGGCGGAACTGGAGAAGCTCAAGCAGGAGAAAGGCCGGGTCGAGTATTGGGAGAACTTGATGAAACGGCGCTCCGAGGGCTGGCTGGCGATGGAGGTGCTGCTGGACCTTTTCCCGCCGGAGTCGGGCCTGGTGATCAGCGATTGCGACTACGCTGTGGAGGGCGCCGTCGTGAACGAAAAACGGAGCGGTGGAATGCCCTTTCAACGCAAGTGGATCATCAGGGGATACGCGCGGGCCGAGGGCCTTGGACTGCTGACGAAGCTGGGCAGCAACACCTACCTGGCGGAGCGATTCGCGGCCCTGGCGGAAAACTACAAGGCCGAATCCCTCGAGAACGTCGGGGAAACGCGGTATTTCGACGTGACCATGCAGCAGCGCCAGTCGCAAATGCCGGCGGGCGGGCGCTATCCCTCGACCGTGGCGCGCCATTACCGGACGAGCTTTGAGCTGACCATCACCCAGAACTTCTCCGAGCGCGACCCGCTCGCCTTGGTCGCCAAGCCGCCGAGCATGGCTTCAGCCGAACCGGACAAGAAGAAGAAATAAGACAGCCCGAAACACCGAACGAACAAAAGGGCACGCATCCCATCGACGCCATGAGCAAGCACACCCAATCCATTCTCTTCTTCGGCATTATTTTCCCGGGCATCGTGATCGGGATCCTCTTTGCGGGGGTCTTCGTAGGCCGCTCGAAGCTCGAAGTTCGCAAGGTCGCCAAGGAGAAGGTTTTCAAGGCCTATCAGGAGGCCGCCTCGGCGAAATCGGAGGTCGAACAGGCGCTCGGAACCGAGGGACGGCTCGATCAGATGGCATACTTCGACGAGCAGATCAGCCAGGAATTCATCCAGGCGCTGACGAAAAACCTCAACGAAGTCACCTCGAACTTCAACGAGACGCAGTTGCTCCGAACCGAGCTGAGCCGACCCGGCGGCCGCAGTTCCTTCGCCGGATACACGGAGAACCAGTATTCGCGTTTCAAGCTTTCCTTCGAGGGGGGCTTTGGGCCGATGCAGATGACGCTGGCCGAACTGGAAATGCGGATGCCGCATCTGGTGCTGGAGAGCCTGAAAATGGGTCCGGGGAGCGGCAACGGTTCCTCGCTGAAATTCGACGCCACCTACGTTTGCTGGCTCGAGCCGGACGGCTCGCAGCGCAAGAAATGAACCCGCATCCCGCAACACGGACCGTCGCCCGATGGATCTCCGATTTTTTCTTCCTTCATACCGCCACGAATGTCATGAAAACGAGTCTTCACCGCGCATTGCTGATCGTCGGGTGCCTGCTGTGTCTGCCGGCCATCGGGTCGGCCCAGGAGGAACAGTTGCAGGCCGCCATGGAAATGCAGGACCGACGCGTCGAGGGGCTGACCAAGTTGGCCGATCGCATTTCCAGCATCGCCTTTCTTCAGTTCGCCCGCGATCTGCTCCAGAAACTGGGCTCCAAGAACCGCAAGGTCGATCCTTTTGGCATGGCCATGGACCCGGAGGAAGACGTTCCGGATGTCGTCGCCGCGCCCGAAGAGGCGACGGAGGAGGAGGCGGGACCCAAGACGACGCTGGAGGAGGCCGTGTCGAAATTCGTGGTCACCGGTCTTTTTCCGAATCGCAAGGAGGTGATCGTCGGAGCCCGCAATCTGAAGGTGGGCGACGTCGTGGTTATCCGCCACAGTGACGTGGAGTTCAACCTGCGGATCGATTCGGTGACCAGCGACGCGGTCGGCCTGATGGACACCGAAACGGGGGAGAAGGCGTTCGTGGCGCTCGATGTCACGGGTGACGGACTGCCGGCGGGCATGTTTCGCGAGGGAGGCGGCTCCGAAGGGGCCGCGTCGCAGGGGCCGGGAACGGGGATCGTTCCGATGAATCAAGCGGCTTTGACAATTGAATAAAAATTTCATAAATATTAAAATTTCAGTTCCCTTTTTTGCATTTTGATTTATGGTAATTACGTAAATTATCATTTTTAATCTCAACGCAGCCATCCCGACATGAGAATTCAAGCCATTGCCGCCCTGTTTACGGCCGCCACGGTCTCTTTCTTCCAAATGCAGAAGGAGGGAACCGACGCGCTTCCCCGACCTTCGGAAGTTTCCGCCGAGGCTGCATCGATCTCCGCCGAGACCACGCCGATTCCGGCCTTCGCCTGGGAGGTGGTGAAAGAAGATCGCGCCCGGGTCATGCAGGTCGTGGAGACTCCCGCCGCAACCGAAACCGAGGGGGCCCACGCCGCGACGCCGGCGCCCGCCACGGTTCCCGCCCCGGCCACCGGCACGCTGCAGGAACGTCTTGTGGATTTGGCCGAATCCGGAGAGGCGGAAGTCATCGATCTCGAAAACGAACCCGTGATGGTCGATCTGGCCAATCCGACGCCCGCCTCCGCGCTCGACGCGGTGGTGGAGACGCGGGAACCCGGCATGGTGGTGAAGACCATCTCCGCCTCGACGGTGGGGGAAATCGAAAAGGGCGTCACGACCCTTTCCCCGGGACTGGCCGCCGTGGAGGAAACCGAGGAAGACGACGCCGTTCCGGCGGTGGAGGTTTCCCCGGTTCCGCTGGCGATGGAGCCGGCCGCCGAGACGGAGAAGAAGGCGCCGGGCAAATCCTCGTTCGCCTGGGAGGCCGGAGCCAACACCGCCGTGGCGGCGGCCGATGGCGTGGAGGAAAAGACGGAAACGGCCGCTCCCGCCGGAGTCGCCGACCGGCTCGTGCAGCGCGTGACCCAGGCGGTGACGGGCCAGCAACCTCAGGAAGAAGTCCCCGCCGAGCCCCAGCCGACGATGGGCGAGGAAGAGCAGGGGGGATTCTGGCTCCGCGGCGCGAAGCTCAACGATGTTTTCCAGTACCTCGCCCGGGCGGGGAACCGGCAGTATTTCCATAACGTCGAGCTTGAGGCTCCCAACTACGTGGTGACCGGTCACCTGAGCGACGGCGACCCCCTCCAGCAGATGGAGGAACTGGGGCTGATGTACGGCGTCACCGTCCACCAGAAGGGCAACACCATCTATGCGATGACCGAATCGCAGCTCGCCCAATTGCCGACCAAGCCCCTTCAGTATCATCTGCGCTACCTCCGTCCCGGCGACATCGAGCAGATCAAAGCCATGGTGCAGCCCATCATGACTCCGGGGCGCGGCACCGTCGACTACGAGTCGAAGACCAACACCCTGATCCTCATCGACAACGAGCAGCGTCTCGACCAGGTGAAGGAAATTCTCAATGAACTCGACCAGCCGAAGCAGCAGATCGCCATCGAGACCCGCATTCTGCGCATCAAGAGCAGCAGCCGCAACCGTATCGGAGTGGACTGGTCCACGGTCCTGGGCGACGGCCTGAGCGTGCAGGGAACCGAGGCGCTCAACGCGCTGTTCAACCTGCCCGAGAGCGACATCGTCAACGAAGTCGTCACGATGGCGACAACGACCAGCGGCTCGAACACCTTCACCATCGCCGACAAGAATTCCAAGCCGATCTTCAGCCCGACGACAGGCAGCACCGAATACTCGGTGGAGAAGACCCGGGAGCAGGACGTGACCCGCAACGGATCGCACCTCGTGATGAGCCCGCTGCAGTTGCAGGCGACTCTCCGGGCCCTGCAGACCGGCGGACTCGCCCAGCAGGAATCGAGCCCGACCCTGGTGACCGAGGACAACGAGCCCGGCATTATCTCGGTCATCGACCGCGTGCCGATCATCACCGCCACCATCAGCCAGACCGACGCGGGCCAGAACATCACCGAGGAAGTTCGCTACCTCATCGACCAGAGCGATCCGTCCGCCTCCGACGATCCGGAAAACAGCCGCGAAATCGGCGTCACCGTGGCCGTGCTGCCGACGATCCTTCCGGACGACACGATCCGCCTCGATCTGCGGCCGCGTTCCTCGCAGATCGTCGAGTTCATCGAAGGCCGGACCGGCAACCTCTATCCGCGCGTCAACGAATCGACGGTGGACACCATCGCCCGCGTGCCCAACGGCCACTCGCTGCTGATCGGCGGTTTCTACGAGGACAGCCAGTCGGAGGAGAGCAACAAGGTCCCGATCCTGGGCGATGTGCCCGGCGTGAATTTCCTGTTCAAGTCGACCGACAACGCCAAGGAGATGACCAGTCTGGTTTTCGTGGTGACGCCGAAGCTCTACACGCCGGTGTCGCTCATGGAAAACGACACCATGACCATGGACCTGCACCAGCGCCACGTGCTGCCCGAAAATCACGCCTGGCCCGATCGCCGGAATCCGGGGTCGAACTACGAGCCCAACCTGGGGCGCAATGTCGGCAACGCCTTCAACCTCATTCCCGCCGATCCGCCCGCCAATCCGCTGCACCCGGAACATCCGGTGAACCAGCCCGAGTGGGTCGACTCCACCGGTCCGGCCCAGTATTCCGAGGAAATCGAGACACCGGCCGGCGCCGTGCTGCCCGTCCAGGAAAAACGGGGTCTCTTCGGGAATATCTTCAAGAAACACCACCGCTGAAAGAAAGGACACGATTATGGCGAGACGCCTTCTGATAGCGCCCAACGCGGACAGGACGGCTTCGGAGAATGATCAGTGGGCCTTTCAACGGGAACCGATCTACGGCGAAGTTGTTCTGGATGCGACGGTTGACTCCACCTGGGAGCCGGCCCCCCCGGAGGCGGACGAACTCGAGTTCGCCCTGCCCGAGGAGTCGCTGCATTCCTTTTCGCAGCGCCTGCGGGGGCAGTCCTACCGCTGCGGCGACGCGTCCATCCAGAATCTGGTGAAGTCCGGATACCTGAACGAGGCGGAGGGGCGGAGCATTCTCCAGTCCTTCGGCTACTACATCAACGACCTTCCCGACCGGGCGAGCATTCTGGACATCGTGGCCTTCATCGTCTGGATCAAGCTGGAGACGAAGGACGAAAAGGCCGTCAGGGAGATTCGGAATCTCACGCGGGCCCTGACCCCCGCCATCCCGGGGAAGATCACCCACTGCGGTTTCGTCCAACTGACGGAGACCCCCATCGCCCTCTACCAGGCCCATCCGCGCATCTACGAGATCTGCAGCACCCTGATGTGTCCCATCGTGCAATGCCACGAGAAGGACTTCGTGAGCGTGACCTCCATCAACCCCATCACGGCGGCGTCGGCGGGGCTATTGATTTCCAAACAACTTGAGAAGGAAACCGGCGTTCGGCCCTTCGTCTTCGTCATGACGACCAATTCGAACGCCTGGACCTGGCTCTGCGAGAAACATTTCGGATCATGAACCTGAACCTCGGAGTAGAACTCAACGCCACGATCTCCAACGCCATCGTCGAAAGGCTGGCGGAGTTCGACCCGTCGTTGCGCGACCGTCCGAAGGAGGATGTGATCCGGAAGTGCTCTTCGGCCCGCATCCTGGCGGCGATGGGGAGTCTGACTTCGATCCCTGTCTTTCTGAAAATCAAGGACTTCGTGGATCGCTCGCTCCTCGAGCAGATGGATCCGCTGGCCATGAACCGGGGGATGTTCGTTCCGCTGCGCCGGGACGATCAGCAGCTCTTCATCGCGATCGCCAATCCCTGGGATCCGGTGGCCGAGGACGCCTGCGCCCAGCGTTATCCCGATCTCGAGGTCTGCAAGATCATCGCCCCTGTCGCCGAGATTTCCAAGGTCATCGAAACGGTGGCGAGAACCTCAGGCCCGTCGAAGAAGGAACTCGAATCCATCGAGGTGGACGAAGTCGGCGACGAGATCAGCGATTTCAACGTCACCACGACCTACGAGGAACCGCTGACGCAATTCGTCGCGCAGATTCTCAGCGAGGGCGTCAAGGCCCACGCCTCCGACATCCACATCAAGTGCGAGAAGGATCGCGTCCATTTTTCCTACCGGATTGACGGCGACATGGGGGAGAAATTCGAAATCCCGATGAAGCTGCGGGACCGCATCGACGCCTTCATGCTCAACCTGATGGGGCTCGCCCCCGAGGAGCGCGCCAAGCGCCCCGGCATTTCGGGACGCTTCACCCTCTCCTATCTGCGGCGGAGCATCGACGTCCGCTACGAGCGGCACCGCACCTACCGCGGCTACCACATCACCATGCGTCTGCTCGACAAGAGCCACTTCGAGGCCAAGCTCGGCATGGGGTCGCTGGCCTTCGATCAGCAAACCCTGTTCGAGATCGACCGGGTCATGGCCGTGCCGGCCGGAATCATCGTCATGTCCGGCCCGACCGGGTCCGGCAAATCGACCACCCTCAACGCCATGCTGCGGGAACTGAACCGTCCCGAGGACAACATTCTGACACTCGAGAACCCGGTCGAGGACGAGATTCCCGGCGTCATCCACTGTGACCTGAAGAACAGCAGCGAGTTCAAGCCGATGATCACCAGCTTTATGCGGAGCGATCCGGACATCATCCTCATGGGTGAGGTGCGCGATTTCGATTCCGCCGAACTGGCGATCGAGGCCGCCATCACCGGTCACAAGGTGTTGACGACCATTCATACTCCGCGCGCCTCCCAGATCATCGAGCGCTTCGAGCAGCTCGGCATCGAGCGCTGGAAGATCGCCCAGACCCTCAAGGCCGCCTGCGCCCAGCGGTTGGTCAAGCTCCTGTGCCCCTACTGCAAGGTCAAAAGGGATGGGCTTTCAAAACGCGACATCAAGAAATTCAGCCTGAGCGACGACTGGGAGACGGTGACGGTTTTCGAGAAATCCAACGACGGATGCGCCGAATGCCAGGGGAGGGGATACAACGGCCGGACCGCCATCCTGGAGATCATTCCCGTCACCGCCGAGTGGTCGGACGCCCTCTCGAAGGGGACTCTCAGCCCCTACGAACTGGAACTCGAGGTGCGCCGCACCACGGAATTGCCCTCGCTGAAAACCAGCGGCCTGCACCTGGTTCGTGAAGGCAAGACCGATCTCGACGCCATCCGCAAGGTCATCGACATGACCACCGAATAATCGCCCAACCCACGCTCCACGCACCATGAACTCGATCGAAGCTTCCAAAGCCGCCGCTCCCTCCGCCGCCGCCGCGAAGGCCGCTCAAAAGGCCCGGGAGGCCGCCCAGAAAGCCTCCGCCAAGAGCGGAAGCGGGGGGGGAGGGCTTTTTTCCCGCCAGCCGCGGAACAGCAAGTTCCCGCTCAAGGAACTCATCAAGTTCTGCCGCGGGATGGCCTCCATGCTGAAGGCGCAGATCAACACCTCCGACGCGCTGAAATATTACGCGCAGGGGCATCCCAACGCGGAAGTGCGCAAGACCCTCGCCCAGATACGGGCCATGATCGACGCCGGGGCGCCCGCCTACATCGCCTTCGAGAAGACCAAGAAGTTCGACGACAAATTCATCTCTCTGGTCCGCGCGGGCACGGACTCGGGGCAGATTCACCGCGCCTTCGAGTCGATCGCCCATCGCCTGAAGAAGGAAGCCGAGTTCAAGTCCAAGGTGCGCAAGGCCACCCTTCTGCCCTCCATCATCATCTGCGTGCTGATCGGCCTCTTCATCATCGCCCAGTGCAAGATCGTTCCGACCGTCGAGGGACTCCTGGCCGATGTGAGACAGGAGCCCGACCCCATGTCGAAAGTTCTCTTCAAAGTCTCCCACGTCGTCCAGAACGTCTGGCCCTTCGTCGTGATCGGGCTCGGATCCTTTGTCACCGCCCTCTTTCTCGCCGAAAAGTTCCGCAACACCGTCCTCTATCTCGCCATGTCGAAGTGGCGCCTCCTGCGCCAGCTCGTGATGGGGATGCGGCAGATTCTGTTTCTCGGCACGCTGAACATGCTGCACGGGAACGGCGTCACCCTGGCGAAGTCGATCTCCATCGCCGCCACCGCCCTGAAGGGAACGCCGATGTTCAACGAGCTTAACGAAGCCGGAAAACGTTACCAGCTCTCCGGGCTCCCCTTTTCCGAAGCACTGAAAAAATACACCTCCTGCGACGCCCAGGTCGCCCACATGGTCTCCATCGGGGAACGCTCCTCGTCCCTCGACGCGCAGTTGGAACTGTTGACCGGCATGTACGAGGAAGAACTCGAACAGGTCGTCGGAGATTTTACCGCGGCGGTCAACATCATCGCCCTCATCACGGCTTGTATCCTGATTTCCGCCGTCTTCATCGGCGCCTTCCTGCCCATCTTCCTGATGGGGCCGAAGATGATGAACTCCGCCATGTAATCCCTTCCGCTCCCCCGAAAAGGAAAAACCTTCGAGCCCACCCATCACCCAACACAGCCATGCAACAAACCGATCTGGACCGCTGGCTTCGCAAGAAGTTCATCTACATCACCCGGATTTACTGCAACACCCTTCCCCGGGAGTTGCCGTCCGGACTGCTGGTGGAAGAGGCGCCCGAGGAAAGCGGGGGCCGCTACCTCTACAAGCTCTCGACCCGTTCCGAGAAATTGATCGAGCGCGTCTCGGAGGCCCTTCAGGCGGAGAACATCACCTACACCGCCCGCGTGGAGGATCGGCAGACACCCCTCAACTGGCTCCTGAACAACCCGCACAAAAGTTTCTCCATGCGGATGCTGTGGGCCGTGATCGCCGCCGCCGGGCTCGTCTTTGCCCTTTCGGGCGCCCCCCAGGCCATCTGGGCGCGGGTCTCCCACAAACCGGAGCACTCCGGATCGCTGGTGGACCAGTACAACGAAGCCACCCAGAAGGCGAAGGACGATACCCTCATCTATCGGAAGGATTCGCGGGATCTGATGGAAATCGACAAACGAAAGCATTGATACGATCGCGCCGACGGACCGGTCCCCGAAACGCCGCCCGTCGCCGCCCAGCCAACGAAACGCCATCACCACAGACAGCAGCAGCCATGAAAAGTAACCTGACCTCACCCGGTAACATTCTCTCGTCTCCCGGCGGGAAGGGCATGACCGTCATCGAACTGAGCCTCGTTCTCGCCTTGATGGTCGGGCTCGCCTCGGTGGTCGTGTTTTCCGCCTCCGGAATCTCCGACTGGAAACTCGCCCGAAACGCCTCGCTCGAGTTGCGCAGCGTCTATATCGCCCAGAAAAGCTATCTGGCCGACCACCCCTCCGAGCGCATCGCCGATGTGGCCACCGACGATCTTCTCCCCTACATGCCGCCCGGCTACGCGCAGATACCCACCTGCGAGTCGCTCGAGGGCCAGATGCTGTCCATCAACTTCAACGTCATGCCGCCCGTGCTCGGCGCCGGGTACGATCCCTCCGACAGCACCAAGGACGGTCTCTGGGATGTCGGCGTGCCATGATCCGCGCGGCGCCGGCGCCCGCCGCGAGCCGGAAAACAAAAGACGCCGCCCGGCGAACCGGACGGCGTCTCTGAAAAACGGCTCGGGGGGCTGAAGTCCGCGGACTCCGCCTCCGAGGAAGATCAGGCAGTCGGAACCGTCGCGATCGTCTGAAGAATGCGCGAGGCGATCTGATAGGGGTCGCCCTGCGAGTTCGGACGGCGATCCTCCAGGTAGCCCTTGTAGTCGCTGTTCACGAAGGCGTGGGGCACCCGGATCGAGGAACCGCGGTCGGCCAGACCCCAGGAGAACTTGTCGATCGACTGCGTTTCGTGCAGGCCGGTCAGGCGCAGATGGTTGTCCGGACCGTAAACGGCGATGTGCTCGTCGTGGTGCTTGCGGAAGGCGTCCATCAGTTTTTCGAAGTATTCCTTGCCGCCGACCTCGCGCATGTGCTTGGTCGAGAAATTCGAGTGCATGCCGGAGCCGTTCCAGTCACCGCGGATCGGTTTGCAGTGCCACTCGACGTTCACCTCGTACTTTTCGCAGAGGCGCATCAGGATGTAGCGGGCGACCCAGATCTGGTCGGCGGCGGTTTTCGAACCCTTGCCGAAAATCTGGAACTCCCACTGGCCCTTCGCCACTTCGGCGTTGATGCCTTCATGGTTGATGCCGGCGGCGATGCACAGGTCGAGGTGTTCCTCGACGATCTCCCGGGCGACATCGCCGACGTGGTCGTAGCCGACCCCCGTGTAGTAGGTGCCCTGCGGCGCGGGGAAGCCGCTTTCGGGGAAACCGAGCGGGCGGCCGTCCTGCATCAGGAAATACTCCTGCTCGAAGCCGAACCACGTGTCCGCGTCATCCAGCACCGTGGCGCGGGTGTTCGACGGGTGCGGCGTCGTGCCGTCGGGCATCATCACCTCCGACATGACGAGGAAGCCGTTCACCCGCGAGGCGTCCGGGTAAAGCGCAACCGCCTTGAGCATGCAGTCGGAGTTCGAGCCCTCCGCCTGCTGGGTCGAGCTGCCGTCGAAGCCCCACAGCGGACAGTCTTCCAGCGAGAATTTGTCCGGATCGCCTTCGACGATTTTGGTTTTGCTTCGAAGGTTCGCCACCGGCGTGTAACCGTCGAGCCAGATATATTCAAGTTTGAGCTTGGCCATTTGTTTTGGGTTTGGTTTTTAGAGGATTGTTTTCGAGACTAGAACCGATGACGGGTTGACGCCAGCGGAGCTTTGACGGATTTACCAGAGGGTGCCGTCGAGGGTAGCTGAGCAAAGCAGCTATCGTGCCATTTTGAAGCGAAAATTTCGAAAAAATACGACGATCCGAGCCCGATTTTCCCCGCCGCCACGGCGCCGCCTCTCGAACTTCTTTCCGGAATCATGCAGGAAATCAAAGACACCCGCCGCGCCATCGTGCGCGTCGGCTACGACGGCCGGGTTCACAAGACATTCCGGGGCCATCAGGCCCGCGAAAGATTCGAAAACGAATCCCGGATGCTCCGTTATCTCGAGGAAAAGGAGTGCCCCTTCGTCCCGCGTTTGCTGGAGGCCGACCCCGAGACTCTCAAAATCGTCACCACCAACTGCGGCACCCGCGTCGAGCATCTCGGCGAGGAGCGTGTCCGCGAGCTTTACGACGAGCTGGAAACCTACGGCGTCCGGCACGAGGACCCCTTCCTGCGAAACGTCACCTACCGCCGCTCCGACGGCCGCTTCTGCCTCATCGACTTCGAATTCGCCACCCTGCTCGAAGATCCCTCCGTCTCCCTGAAACCCTGGAATCCGGACGAGGACGAAAACGGCGACTCCCAAGCCCCGCCCGACGCCCAAGACGATGCACCCGGAGTCTGAAGCCGAAGAGTCCGCCGGTGGAGACGGGGCGGCGACCGGGGGCGATTTCACCCTCGGGTGGTCCGCGCAGACAGACGTGGGTCGTTTCCGGAAAAACAACGAGGACGCCTTTCTCCTGTTGGCGATCGATTCCGAGGGGGGCCGCTACCTGGGAAAAACCGGCCAGGCCACGCTCGGCGCCTGCGATTTTGTCTTCGCCGTCTGCGACGGCATGGGCGGGGCGCTGGCCGGAGAGTTTTCCAGCAAGATCGCGGCCGAAAAAATCACCCAACTGCTTCCGCGTAGCTTCCGGGCCGCCGCCCTCGGGCTGCCGCGTGGATTCGACGACATCCTGGTCGATCTTTTTGGCCGGATCCACCATTCCATCCAGCACCTCGGCGACGCCTACGACGAGTGCCGGGGCATGGGCACGACGCTCAGCCTGGGCTGGTTCACGCCGGGGCACCTGCATTTTTGCCACATCGGCGACAGCCGCATTTACTACCTGCCGCGCGGCGGCGAGCTGCTCCAGCTCACCGACGACCACAGCCACGTCGGCTGGCTGCGCCGCGCCGGACGCCTCAACGAGCGGGAGGCGCGCACCCATCCCGGCCGCAGCTCCCTCCAGCAGGCGCTCGGCGCCGGCAACCAGGTCATCGAGCCCCAAGTCGGCCGCGTCCGGCTCGCGCCGGGGGATCGGTTCTTGTTTTGCTCCGACGGACTGATCGAGGGGCTCTGGGATTTCCGCCTGGCCGATATGCTCGCCCGGGACCCCGAGGCCGCGATGGAGCCAACCCTCGGCGCCGAACTGGTCGAAATGGCCGTCGCCGCCTCGGGCCGCGACAACACCACCGCCATCGTCGTCGAAGCCTTCAGACAGGGTTGAGCCCCGGACTCAACAGGGTTGGCTCGGTGACCTGACCCTGTTGGGTCGCGGTCGGATCGGATGCGGTATTGACGCGGGGCGGGGGCTTCGGGAGACTGCGGCCATGATGACAACGAAGGCGGCGACCAAGACGACGGCGGGGCGATACCGATGGTTTTCGAGGGCGGGTCTGCCGCTGGCGGCGGCGATGCTCGGCGGAGTGGCGTTGGTGTCCGGCAACGCCGGGGCGGCGGAGGCGGAGGCGGAGGCGGAGCGGCGTCCGAATTTCCTCTTCTTCCTCGTCGATGATCTGGGGTGGGCGGATGTGGGGTGCAACCGGCCGGAGACTTTCCACGAGACGCCGAATATCGACGCGCTGGCGGCGTCGGGGATGCGGTTCACCAACGGCTACGCGGCCTGCCCGGTGTGTTCGCCGACGCGGGCGAGCATCATGACGGGGCGGCATCCGGTGCGGGTGGACATCACGGACTGGATCCCGGGCCAGAACGCGGGGACGAAACATCGCTTTCTCCAGGTGGAAGACCGCGATCACTTGCCGCTGGAGGAGGTGACGATCGCGGAGGCGCTGCGGGAGGCGGGTTACGCGACGTTTTTCGCGGGGAAATGGCATCTGGGCGGGGCGGGGTTTTACCCGACGGAGCAGGGCTTCGATATCAACGTCGGGGGGCACGAGCGCGGGTCGCCGCCGGGCGGCTATTACGCGCCGTGGAACAATCCGGTGCTCAAGGCGCGGCACGACGGGGAGTACCTGACGGAGCGGCTGACGGAGGAGTCGATCGGCTTCCTCGAAAAACGGGACGAGTCAAAGCCCTTCCTCCTGTATCTGTCCTATTACAATGTCCACACGCCGATTCAGGCCTACGAAAAGCGGGTGGAGCATTATCGGAACAAGCTGGCGGGCGCGATCCAACCGGCGGTGGAATCGATCGCGGAGCGGGAGGGGCAGTCGCGCCCGCTGCAGAACGATCCGGACTACGCGTCGATGGTGGCGGCGGTCGACGACAGTGTCGGGGCGATTCTGGGGGCGCTGGACCGGCTGGGGCTGGCGGATAACACCGTGGTCATCTTTTTCTCCGACAACGGGGGCCTGTGCACGAAGCCGAAGCCGGGCCCGACCTGCAACCTGCCGCTGCGGGCGGGCAAGGGCTGGCTCTACGAGGGCGGCATCCGCGAGCCGGCGATCGTGCGGGCGCCGGGGGTGACGAAGGCGGGCGCGGTGTGCGACACGCCGATGGTGAGCATGGATTTCTTTCCCACGATGCTCGACCTGGCGGGGTTGCCGGCGCGCCCGGAGTGGCACGTCGACGGGCGGAGCCTGCTGCCGCTCCTGAAAGGCGGGGCGCCGGCGGGCGAGCGGACGTTTTTCTGGCATTACCCGCACTATCACGGCTCGACCTGGGCGCCGGGCGCGGCGATCCGCGACGGGAACTGGAAGCTGATCGAATTCTGGGAGGAGGACGGGGCGGAACTCTACGATCTGGCGGCCGACATCGGCGAAAGGGAGGATCTGGCGGCGTCGAATCCGGAAAAGGTCTCCGAACTGCGGGAAAAACTGCACGCGTGGCAGCGGGAACTGGGCGCGAAGATGCCGGCGCGGAACCCGGATTTCCGGGGCGAATGATGGGGAGGAAAGTGGCTTGGGCATCTTGCCCAAGTCCTCGCGGGCATCGTTTTCCTCGGCGCGATCCGGCCCCCACCATCCTTGAAGCGACCGGTCCGCTCCGATCGCGAAAGGACCACCGTTCGTGCGGCCGGAATGACCGCCTGATCGAAAATCTGGGCTGAATGCCCAAGTCACGGAGTGGCAAAATTGCGAATAATTTCAATTAGAGATTGTAATTTTGATAAAAAATAGTATTATCCGCCTCGATCATGAGAGGAGAGTCCGTTTTTTATTGTCTCGGCGTCGCGGCGGTGATGGTGGCGTCCTTGCCGGGGACGTTGCCCGCACAACAGCCGCCGGGCGGGCTCGACGCGCCAGCGGCCATCGGGCCCTTTCTCAATGACGCGCTGCCACCGCGCACGCCGCGAACGGGCACGGGAGACTGGGCGCTGGAGCCGGCGTTTCCAAACCTGTCATTCGTCGATCCGATGCAGATGGTGGCGGTACCGCGCAGCTCACTGCTGATGGTGATCCAGCGCGACGGGCAGTTTTCCTTTTTTGAAAACGATCCCTCCACGGCGACCCAAATGCAGGTGCTGGACCTCAGCGCCCATGTGCAAAACGTCGGCGACAGTGGCATGCTGGGGCTGGCGTTTCACCCGGACTTCGGCGATCCGGCCTCGCCGAACCGAGACTATCTCTACGTTTACTATCGATGGCGTCCGTCGAATCCGGGCGATATCGACCGCGCCTACTGCCGGCTTTCGCGCTTCACGTGGTCGAGCGGCTCGGCGGCGATCGATCCGGCGAGCGAATTCGTTCTCATCAACCAGTACGACCGCCACAACTGGCACAACGGAGGCGGCATGTTTTTCGGCGAGGACGGGCTGCTGTATCTGTCGGTGGGCGACGAGGGCGGGGCGGATGACCAGTTCAACTCCGCCCAACGGCGCGACCGGGGGCTTTTCGCCGGGGTGCTGCGCATCGATGTGGATCGCGACTTGTCGCGCGGTCATCCCATCCGCCGCCAGCCGGTCGACCAGCAGGCGCCCCCGGCGGGCTGGCCGGCAAGCTCGACCCAGGGCTACACCATTCCCGACGACAATCCGTGGCAGAGCCCGGACGGCAGTCTGCTGGAGGAGTTTTACGCGCTCGGCCTGCGCAGTCCGCACCGGATGACCTTCGATCCCTTCTCGGAGAGCATCCTGGTCGGCGACGTGGGGCAGGGCGCGCGGGAGGAGGTCAGCTTTGTGGAAAAGGGCGCCAATCTGCAGTGGCCCTACCGCGAGGGAAACGTCCCCGGCCAAAAGACGAAGCCCAGTCCGCCGACGGGTTACGATCTGCCGCCCATCCTGGACTACGACCGGTCGATCGGCAGTTGCGTGATCGGTGGCCACGTCTATCGCGGCACCGCGCAGCCGGAACTGGCGGGCCGGTACGTTTACGGCGACTACGTGTCGGGCCGCGTCTGGGCGATGACGCTGCCTTCGGGCGGGAATCCGGCTTCGGTCGAGGAGTTGATTCAGCTCGAGCAGCACGTGCTCCATTCCTTCGCCGTTGACGCCGACAACGAACTCTACGTGCTGCGCATCGCGGGCACGGGGCCGGCCGGCATTTTCAAGCTCGCCCGCACCGGGCTGCCCGTGCCGGAGCCGCCGGCGCTGCTTTCGCGGACGGGGGCCTTCGCGAATCTCGCCACGCTCGACCCGGCTCCCGGCGTGTTGCCCTACGATGTGATCCAGCCGCTGTGGTCGGACGGAGCCGACAAAAAACGGTGGATCGCCATCCCGAACGACGGCAATCCCGACTCGGCCGCCGAGCGCATCGACTATTCGGCCACGGGAGAATGGGCCTTTCCGGTCGGCACGGTGTTGATCAAGCACTTTGAATTGCTCGGGAAACGGCTGGAGACGCGATTCATGGCGCGCGGCGACGATGGGGAATGGTACGGGATGACCTACCGCTGGAACGAAGCCGGCACCGACGCGGATCTGCTTCCCGGCCCGGCCGTCGAGGAGACCATCGACTTCGGCGCGGGCGGGACCTACACCTGGCACTACCCGAGTCGCACGGAGTGCTTTCTCTGCCACACGCCGGCGGCGGGCCGGGTGCTGGGGCTGAAAACGCGGACGCTGAACCGCGACCTGCTTTATCCGGTGACCGGGCGCACGGCCAACCAGATCGTGACGCTGAACCGCCTCGGCTTTCTCAATCCCGCCGTCGACGAGCCGAGCCTTTCCACGGTGCTCACCAGCAAGGCGGTCGCCGACACCGGCGCCTCGCCCGGCGCCCGGGCGCGGTCCTACCTCGACATCAACTGTTCCCAATGCCATCGCCCCGGCGGCACGGACCGGGCGAACTTCGACGCGCGCCTTTCGACGCCTCTGTCCCTGCAGGGGCTGGTCGATGTCGATCCCCGCGCCTCGCTCGGCATCGACGGCGAAAAAATCGTCAAGACCGGCGATCCGTCGAAGTCCATTCTCGCCATCCGGCTAGGCATGGTCGGCGGCTGCTGTCCCATGCCGCCTCTGGCGAAAAACCGGGTCGACCAGGCCGCGCTGGCGGTGGTCGAGGATTGGATCGTGGGCCTGGCGACGAACCACGAACCGACCCTGGAACCGCTCAACGACCGCCTTTCGCTCTATGGAATCGCGGAATCCTTCACCCTCGCCGCCACCGATCCCGACGACGACGGCGTGGCCTTCGTCGTGACCGGTTTGCCCGGCGGGATGAGCTACGATGCCGCGTCGGGCGTGATCTCGGGGCGTCCCCTGGAGGCGGGTGTCTTCGCGGTCCAGGTCGTCGCCAGCGATGGGCGGGGCGGCACGGACAGCGGCGCCTTTGCCTGGACGGTTTCCGCTGTGACCCGGCAGATCGAGGGGTTGGAATACGATTACTTCGAGGGCGAATGGAGCGCGGTCCCCGACTTCGACGCCTTGACTCCCGTGCGGTCCGGCGTCGCGACCGGCTTCGGCATGGGATCGCGCCTGCGCGACGACGCCTTCGCCTTCCGTTTTCGCGGGAACATCGAGATCCCCGCCGGCGGCGGCTACACCTTTTACCTGAACTCGGACGACGGCTCGCGGTTGTGGATCGACGGCGCTCTGGTGGTGGAAAACGACGGCCTGCACGCCGAAGTCGAGTCGAGCGGCCAGGTGACGCTTTCCGCTGGCTTGCACAGCATCGAGGTGGGTTTTTTCGAGTTTTACGGGGAGGAAATTCTCGACGTCTCGGTGTCCGGGCCCGGCCTGGCGAAGCGGGCGCTGCCCGCCGCGTGGCTTTTTCACCGGGAAACCTTCGGTCTGCCGCCGCTGATGCCGCTCTACGACGGGCACGGGGCCGCACCGCCCCCCGGGGCGTGGGACACGTATTTCGCGCCGGAAAACGCCGGCCGCTTTTCGGGACTTTTTTACGATGCCGACGACGGCGAGACGATTCGCGGCGGCCTGCTCGCCCTGCGCTTGGCGCGGAACGGAAGGTTTTCCGCCGTCCTGTCCATCGACGGGCGACGGCGGGGGCTCCGGGGGAGCTTTGACGAAAACGGAGCCTTCGCGACCGATTTTCGCGGCGGCGGTGGCCTGACTCTTCAACTGCGCGCCACGGCGAACGGAGTCAAACTCGGCGGCGCGATCGTCTGGAATGGCGCCACCGCCACGCTGGACGCCGCGAGCGCGCCGTGGACCGGCCGGCATCCCGCCCCGTGGCGGGGAGCGCACAGCCTCGCCATCCCCGCGATGGGCGCGCCGTCGCCCGACACGCCGGGCGGTCACGGCTTCGGAGCGGGCGTCATCGGCGCGAACGGTTCCGTGCGTCTGCTCGCCGTCCTCGGCGACGGCAAGCGCACCGCGCTGGGCGGCCAGGTGTCGGCCGACGGCGAATGGTTCCTCTATCGCGAGCCGTATCGGCGGAAGGAGCCGGGCCTTTTCGCCGGTCGCGTCGTCTTTCGCGAGGTGCCGTCCGTCAGCGACTTCGACGGGCTCATCCAGTGGCGGAAACCGTCGATTTCCCGCGATCGGCTTTATCCGGGCGGCTTCGACCTGACGCGCGAAATGATCGGTTCGCGTCTTCTTTCGCCGCGTGACGGAGGACCGCCACGGTGGCTGGAGAATCTCGCCGAATCCGCGCCGAACGCCGTGCTTTCGCTGACTCCGCCCGGGAGCGGCGCGGAGGAATCCCAAATCGAATGGGACGCGATCGGCCGGCTCGCTTTTCCCGAAAGCGGTCCGCTCAAGGCCCGAGTCAGTCCGCGGAACGGTCGTCTGGGCGGATGGTTTCGCGAGGCTTCGGGAGACCGCCTCCGGCTCGGCGGCGTCGTGTTTCAGAAACAGAGCCTCCTCATCGGCCATTTCCCGAAAGGCGCCGCCACCGGCCCGCTGACGGTCGCGCCGATCGAGTGACCCAACAGGGTTGGGTCGTCGACCTAACCCTGTCTGGTCGGATGGTTTTTTGGCGAAAAAGCGGCTTCGGTCGCGAAAACCGCATGCGCCGGAGCGGTTTCGCCGGGATAATCTCTCCAACATGCAGACCAACGGCTGGTTCACTTTCGTTCTTGTCACCGTGCTGGCCCTGGCCGCGCTGGACGCCGTCGCCGCCTGGCTGAACCTGCGGGCGCTTTCGTCTCGGCCGCCGGAGGGCTTCGCCGACGTGGTCGACGCCGAGAGCCACGCCCGATCGCGGGACTACACGCGCGTCTCCACGCGCCACCACCTGCTGGAGGGCGCCGTTTCGCTCGCGCTGTTTCTCGGTTTCTGGTGGCTGGGTGGCTTCGAGTGGCTCGACCGGCTGGTGCGCGGCTGGGGACACGGCCCCATCGTGACCGGAGTGCTGTTCACGGGCATCTTGTTCCTGGCGAATCACGTCGCCGGGCTGCCTTTCGACCTGTATGACACGTTTTCGATCGAGGAACGCTTCGGATTCAACAAGACGACGCCCGCGGTTTACGTGACCGATCAAGTCAAGACGCTCCTGCTCACCGCGGTGCTCGGCGTGCCGCTCCTGGCGCTGTTGCTCTGGATATTCGGCCGTCTTCCGCACGCCTGGCTCTGGGGCTGGGGCGCCGTGACCGCGCTGTCTCTGATGCTGGCCTATGTGGCGCCGACGTGGATCTTGCCGCTGTTTTACAAGTTCGAACCGCTCGCGGACGGTGAGCTGAAGACCGCCATCGAGGCCATGTCCGAAAAGTGCGAATTTCCGCTGCGCGAAGTCGTCGTCATGGACGGATCGAAGCGATCGACGAAATCGAACGCTTTTTTCACCGGCTTCGGCCGCAACAAGCGCATCGCCCTTTTCGACACCCTGATCGAAAACCACAGCACCGACGAGTTGGTCGGCGTGCTCGCGCACGAGATCGGCCACTACAAGCGGCGGCATGTCATCAAGGGAATGGTGCTCGGTTTCCTGACCACGGGCGGGTTGTTTTTCCTGCTCGGTCGCATCGTCAACGATCGCGGCGTCTTTGACGCCTTTGGGGTGCGCGAGACCTCGGTGTACCTGAGTCTGGTCTTTTTCGCCATCCTGGCGCAGCCTCTCAATCGCCTTCTGAATGTGGCGTCGAACGCCTGGAGCCGCCGGTGGGAGTTTGAGGCCGACGCTTTCGCCGCCGAAACGACCGGCCGGCCCGAGGCCATGGCCACCGCTTTGAAGAAGTTGAGCAAGGACAACCTCTCCAACCTGACGCCGCATCCCTTCCACGTCTTCCTCAACCACACCCATCCCCCCGTGGCCAAGCGGATCGAGCGATTGGTGGGGAAGGGGGAAGGATGACATCGACCCGAAGGCCGGAAGATCCGAAAGTGGAGGCGAGGGGAGTCGAACCCCTGTCCTCGTGGCCGTCCAAGCAAGCCTCTACATGCTTAGTGGGTCTTTTGATTTAAGGGGAGGGGCTTCGACCAACAGAATCCCTTTCCCCCGGTCGCCACTGTAACCTCTCGTCCCACCGCCCGGACGCCCGGCGGGGCACCAGCCTGCAGGCGTGCGCGGCTCGCCTCAGCAGGCGTCGGGCGAGCCACGGGCCGCTCAATTAGGCAGCCAGAGCAAGTTCAGGTTCGTTATTTGCGTTTATTGTTTGATCGGCTTTTTACGAGGCCAACCGATCAACCTCGGCATGCAGCCGGCCCTTCAAACCACCAGTCGAAACCAGAACGCCCCCGGTTTCGGCCGGTCGATCCGAACGGGATCGCCGCCTTTATCTCAACGAATCCGCCTGGTGGGCGACGCCGTTGAGCGGGCAACATAGTCGGACCGGATGTTCGACGCAAGGGGGAGCTTTCGACGGATCGATCCCGCCCGAACTCTCTCTATAAAATCCGGGTCGAATTGTAGTCGCATTGAGCGCTTCTCCGGCGAGGCTGTCAAAGCTGTGGCGGCAAGTGGTCGTCCGACCGGAAGATTCGTGGAAAAGAATTCAACCCCGAAACCCCATGAACGAAAACGAAAATCCCAAGATCGAATCGGAGGTGCGGCCCGCCGGCGAAACGGCGGACGCGGCCTCGAAATCCGCCTCGCGCGAGGCGTTTGAAGAATTGAGCGAAGCGTTGAAAAAGGCCTTTCGTGCCGGCGCCTCCGACGCGAAAAAGGCGATCGACGAAGCCGTGCCGCGGACGAAGGAGGACTTCTCCAAAGGACTCCACGATATCGCCTACGGCCTGTCCTATCTGGTGGCTTTTGGCGCGGAAATGGCGCGCCAGGTGACGCCGGATTCGGTGGAGTCCGGCATCGCCGAAGGATCTGCCGCCGGCCGCGACGCCGCCGAGAAGCTCAAACGCCGGCGCGAGGAAGCCAAGGCCGCGGATGTTTCCGGGACCGGCCCCGAACCGGCGACGGCTTGAGGTGGAATCGGCTTCGAGCGAGAAGTTTTCCCTTCCCGAAAAAATAACCAAAAAGAAAAACGCCGCCCCCGGTCTTCGGGAGGCGGCGTTTTGGTTATTTTCCTGGGAGGTTAAAAGGGGAAAGTTCGCCGTTTCCGGGAAAAATCGGCGGTGGCCAACTCAATCCGCGATCCGCAGGCCAGTGCTGACACCGCCGGTGGAGACGGCCGGGGCCGCGGTGTCGGCGGGTTCCTCGGTCTGGGCGGTGGCCGGGGTGGAGAAGGTCGCCGAAGCGCCCGGAGCCGATTGCGTTTGCGGCTGGGCGGTCGCCGGAGCCGTTTGAGGCTGCGGGGTGGAAAGTTGGAGGGTGGGCGCCGGGCCGATGGTCAACGAGGACGTGGACTGCGGTGCCGGTGTCGCCGACTGAGGCGCGGGAGCGGGAGCCGCCGGTGCCGGCGCGGGAGCGGGCGTTGTGGCGGCCGGTTCGGGAGTTGCGGCGACCGGCTGGGGAGCCGGGGCCGCCGGAGAAGCAGCGGGCGCGCCCGATTTGGTTGGGATCTTGATATTCTGACCCTCGATGATGGTTTCGCCGGTCATGCTGTTGGCCGACTGAATGCGCGAAACGCGGGTGTCGAACTGCTGCGCCAGCTTCCAAAGGCTGTCGCCCTTCTGCACGCGATAATTCACGAGCTGCTCGCCATCGGCCAAAGCGAAGGGCTCCGGGGCCGCCGGCTGGGCGGGCTCCCCGGCGGCGGGCGCGGTGGCGGCGTTCGCATCGGTCGGGCCCACGGCGGCGGGCGGCGCGACAAATGCCTGATTGTCCTTGTTGCACGAAATCGTCAGCAGCGCCGTCGCCGCGACCATTCCTCCCAATGTGTAAACGTGTCCCATACGCATAGTCCGAACCTATTAGCACATTCTAAAGGCTTCGAAAAGGTCAATTTCTCGAAAAGGCGGCGCATTTCGTGTCCTTCGACCCTTGCGGGCGAGGCGGCGACGCCGCATCGGCGCGCTTGATCGTGAGGCGTGGAAATCTTATCCTTCGGGCCGTGATCGATCCCGCATCTTCATCAGCTTCGCCCCGGCGACTGTCGAGCCGACGCGCATTTCTGCGGTCGGCGGGCGGGGGCTTGGGGCTGGCCGCGATTTCGGCACTGGGGCTGCGCGACGGTGCCTTTGGCGCGTCGCCGGGGGGCACTCATTTTCCGGCCCGGGCGAAGCGCGTGATTTTCCTGTTCATGCACGGCGGGCCGAGCCATGTCGATCTCTGGGATCCGAAGCCGGATCTGGTGAAACACGCCGGCCAGCCGCTGCCGTCGTCCTTTGGCGAGGTGATGACGCGCCGGAAGGTGGCGAACAACCCGCTGCTGGGGCCGATCAAGCCCTTCCGGCCGCGCGGCGAGAGCGGGCTCGAGGTTTCGGATTTCCTCCCCCACCTGGCGGAGTTGGCCGACGAGCTGTGCGTGCTCCGTTCCTGCCACGGCGACAGCGTGAATCATCCGCAGTCGGTTTACCAGATGAACACCGGCTCCATCCTGATGGGAAAGCCGAGCTTCGGCGCCTGGATCAGTTACGGTCTGGGAAGCCTGAACGACAGCATGCCGGGTTTCGTGGTGATGCCCGATCCGGGCGGCGGGGTTAAGGGCGGACCGCCGGCCTGGGGCAGCGGTTTCCTGCCCGCCACGCACCAGGGCGTCACCCTGCGGCCCGGGCAAAGCCCCATCCTGAATCTGCGGCCCGCCGATCCGGCCGCGCAGCGGGAGACGCTCGACTACGTGCAGTCGATGAACGCGAAACACCTCGCCGCCCGGGACGGCGACGACCGGCTGGCGGCGCGAATGGCCTCCTACGAACTGGCTTTTCGCATGCAGACCGAGGCGCCGAGCCTGGTCGATCTGGCGGGCGAGTCGGAGGCGACGAAGTCCCTCTACGGGATAGACCGGCCCGAGACCCGGGAATTCGGCACGCGCTGTCTGCTGGCCCGGCGGTTGGTGGAGAAAGGCGTGCGCTTTGTCCAGGTCTATTCTGGCGACACCAACGGCTGGGACGCGCACAAGGGCGTGCTCGAAAACCACACCCACTACTGCGGCGCGACGGACAAGCCCGCCGCCGGCCTCATCCTCGATCTGAAAAGGCGCGGCCTGCTCGACGACACACTCGTCATCTGGGGCGGGGAATTCGGCCGCATGCCGATGAGCGAGCAGGGCACGGGGCGCGATCACAATCCATGGGGATATTCCATGGTCCTCGCCGGCGCGGGAGTGAAGGGCGGGTATGCGCACGGCGCCACGGACGCCGTCGGGCTCCGGGCCGAACGCGATCCGGTGCATGTGCACGACTTTCACGCGACGCTGCTACACTTGCTGGGGATCGACCACGAGCGCCTCACGTGGTTCCACAACGGCCTCGAAGAGCGCCTCACGGGCGTGGCGGGACGGGTGGTGCGCGGGATTCTGGCTTAACTTTGATGATTTTTTTGGAGCCGCGGATTTCACGGAATGACACGGATTCTTTTGTTTTTGGCGGCGGAATCGAATCGGGAAACGGGTATATGAGTTTTCGAATCCAGCTCCGCCACCGATTCGCCTCCGCCTTTGCCGCGGTCGGCATGGCTTTGCTCGGGGCGGGCGCCGGGATTCCGGTGATGGCCGAGGAGAAGGGCGCGCCGGAATATGTCGAGCCGGCGGTGACACGGGAGGATTCCGAATTCTGGAGCTTCCAACCGATTCGCGAACTGAAGGCGCCGGTCATCGAGGGCCTCGCGACGGCGAATCCGATCGATGCCTTCGTGCTGGCAAAACTCCGCGAGGCCGGCGTCGAGTCGCTCGCGCCGGAGGCCGACGCGGACACGCTGCTGAGGCGGCTGAGCTTCGTGGTGACCGGTCTGCCGCCCTCGGAGGCGCTGCGGTCGGGCTTTCTGGAGGGCCGGCGGCGCGATCCGGAGGCCGCGTGGCGGGAGGCGGTGGACCGGCTGCTCGACTCGCCGCACTATGGGGAGCGATGGGCCCAGCACTGGCTGGATGTGGCGCGCTTCGCCGAGACGGACGGTTTCGAGCACGACAAGGTGAGGGGCGAGGCCTGGCGTTACCGCGACTGGGTCGTCGGGGCGCTGAACGCGGACATGCCCTTCGCGCGCTTCGTCGCGCTTCAAGTCGCCGGGGACGAACTGGAGCCGGAGAACGCCGACTCGCGGCTGGCCACGGGTTTCCTCTTCGCCGGGCCGGACATGCCCGACGTGAACCTCGCCGAGGAACGCCGGCACAACGTGCTCAACGAACTCACCGCCACGGCCGGCGCGGCCTTTCTCGGTCTGACGCTGGAGTGCGCCCAGTGCCACGATCACAGGAGCGACCCGGTGAGCCAGGCCGACTTTTACCGGATGCGGGCCTTTTTCGAAAACCTCGCGCTGCCGAAGAAGGACAAGAGCCTGCCCCACATCGTCAGCGAGACGGGTCCCGGCGCGGGGCCGAGTCACCTGATGATCCGGGGCGACTTTCGCCGCCCCGGGCCGGAGGTGGCGCCGGCGTTTCCGCGGGTGCTGGACGATTCGGAGTCGCCGCCGCAATTCGGTTCCTTCGCGAACTCCACGGGACGCCGCGCCGAGTTCGCCCGCTGGCTGACGAGCGAGGAAAACCCGCTGCCGGCGCGCGTGATGGCGAATCGTCTGTGGCAGCATGACTTCGGCGTTCCGCTGGTGGGCACGCCGTCGGACTTCGGGCATCTCGGGGACCGTCCGACGCATCCCGAGTTGCTCGACTGGCTCGCGTCCGAGTTGCGCCGGCAAAACGGATCGTTCAAGGCGCTGCACCGGCTCATCCTGACCTCGCGCGCCTGGCGACAGACCTCGGCCAGGCCCGCTGCGGTCGCGGAGGCGGAGTGGGCGGCGCGCCTGGCCGCTGATCCGGAGAATCGCCTCCTTTCCCGGCAGAACCGGCGCCGGCTGGACGGCGAAGCCATACGGGACACGATGTTGAGCGTCGCGGGCCGGCTCAATCCCAAGGCGGGCGGTCCCGGCGTGCGGCCGGTTCTGCCGGAGGAGGTCGCGTCGACCCTGCTCAAGGATCAGTGGCCGGTGACGCCCGACGCCGCGGAGCATGACCGGCGAAGTCTCTACCTTTTCATGCGGCGGAATCTTCGCTACCCGCTTTTCGAGGCTTTCGACCGGCCGGCGGCGGATCGCGCCTGCGCGCGCCGCCATGTTTCCACCACCGCGCCGCAGGCCCTGATGCTGCTCAACGACGCGACCGTGGCCGACTACGCCGCCTCCTTCGCGAAGCGGCTCAGTTCGGCCGCGCCCGACAGCACGGATGACGAGATTCGCCTGGCGTTTCGCCTCGCGCTGGGGCGGGAGCCCGCTTCGGAGGAACTTCGCGGGGGCCGGGACTTTGTCGCCGCGCAGTCGATCGAGTCGTTCTGTCATGCGATCTTCAACCTGAACGAGTTCGTTTTCCTCGACTGAAGGTGAAAAGATTGTGTCCATTTTCCGTTGGAACATCGGCGGGAAACGGGGAGATTGGACGTCGGGAAGGAATCGAACAGGAACTATGAAACACGTTACCCCGAAAGCCCTCGCCATCGCGCTGTTAGGTGTGGCCGCCGCCGTTGTCCTCATTGTCATGATGATCCGGACCGGCCCCGTCGGAGACGAGGCCCCGGCGCCGAATAGCGCCCCGGTGGCGGCCGCCGACGCGACGACACCCGCCGATTCGCCCCCGGGCACCGGCGCGGCGCGGACCTTTGTGCCCGGTGGGGAGGCCAAACCGGCGGTCGCTCCCGAAAAGCCGGCCGAGTTGCCCCAGGTCAGCGTGCCGGAACCGGGACAGTGGGACGAGCGCATTTCCGAATTGCTCACCAACCAGGACATCACCAATCGCGACGCCGCGCGGGAGCTGATCGCCATGGCCGCCGACAAACGCGGCACCGACGACCAGCGCATCGACGCCGTCGAGCACGCGCTGAATCTGGTGGACGACGAAACCTACACGGAAGACGCCTTGGCGCTCGCGGTCGATCCTTCACTGCCCGAAGAGATGCAGGAAATCCTTTTCGCCGATCTCCACAATCGCGATCCGGAGATTTCCGTGCCGGTGGCCGACCGCATTTCAAAGGTCAAAGGGCACCCGTTGGCGGAGGAGGCGAAGGATTTCGTCGATTTCTTCCGCGACGAGCCGCTGGACACGCCCGAGCCCGGTTCGGCGCCTCCGGCCCCCGCCGCCGCGCCGGCGGCCGGAAACTGAACCGACCCAACAGGGTTGGGTCGGGGAGTCAACCCTGTTGGGTCGGATCGATTTTCTATCGACAATGCTCAGCGCGGAACAATTGATCGACCTGGAAATCCGCATCGGCGACGAGATCGAGCGGCTTCAGGGCGAGATGGAGAATTCCACCGTGGAAAGGGAAGCCATCGCGCCCGATGTCTCGATCGGCCGGCTTTCCCGTCTCGACTCGATGCAGATGCGGGAGGTCGCCCGGGAAGCCCAGCGCCGGCGCGAGGAGCGGCTAAGGCTGCTGGAGGCGGCTCGGGACCGGCTGGACGAGGGGGAATACGGTTTCTGCGAGCGCTGCGGCGGCGAGATCGGGTGGGAACGCCTCGACGCCCAGCCGGAGGCGGTCCGGTGCGGGATCTGCGCGCGGTGAAAAATCAGCGCGGCTCGATGGAGGATAGGTCGGACTCGCCGTTGAAAAGATAGAAACCGGTGACCAGGTCCTGGTCGTCGAGGTAGGCGCCGCCGAACTTGAGGGATGTTCCGCTGGCCTTGTCGAAATAGGAACCGGAGACGAGTCCGGTTTTGGAATTGAAGCCGATCTTCACTTTTTCGGGGCCGTAATAAAGGACACGGTTTTTGGCGTCCCAGGTGAGGGCGCGGTCGATGTCGGGGAAGCCGTTGCCGACAATCCGCAGCCAGGCGTTGTGATAGTCGTCGGCCAGAGCGTCGAAGGCCCGCTCGCCCGTGGCGGGTTTGGCATAGGCGCTCCCGACCACGGCGCGGGTGGTGTCAAAGCCGTTCGGGTAGGTGTTGGCCGGCTTGGTTCCGGCGGGGCGCAGCCACCGCAGCAAACCGTCGATGACGCTGACGTCGGCGACGGGGCGCGCGGTGATTTTTCCGGCGAGGAATCCGCCGGAACCATAGAGACCGCGGTGAAGCGACCATTCGCCGTCGGCGGAGAAATGCCCGGCAAAGGTCGCCTTCGCGCCGTCGGCGAGGAAGAGCAGGGCCTTGCCGGTGCCGAGATACGAGATTGAAGCGGTGCCATAGCCGTCGCCGGCGGGTTCGAGCGCGGGATCGGCGCCGTCGGGAGCGCGCATGGCGAGGGTGTGGGGACCCTCGAGCGGGGAACGGTCGGTTTTGGAAAAAACGGGCCGTCTCTGCGCGTCGATGGAGGCCTGGGAGATGGCCTCTATGGACAGGTCACCGGTCAGTTGAAAAGCGGCGGCGGCGGTCTGGGTCTGGCCGAGGTCAAGGGTCAGGACGAGCGGCGAGAGGCCTTTGCGGTTGATGGTGATGGCGCCGCCGTTAATCGCGCCACGGAAACCGAAGCGGGTGCCCTGGAACCACAGGGTGCCGGAAACCGCCCCGGAGCCGGAGACTTTGACATTTTCGAGGCCACCGACAAAGGCGGCGCCGGGATCGCGCAAGACGCCATGGTAAACGCCCGCGGCGGCGGGATCGAAGGCCGCGCCGAGGACGACGGGCGGAACCGCGGGCGTGCCGGGAACGGCGGCGCGGGTGAGGGCGCCCGCGTCTTCGCTGCCCGGGTAAGTCCAGTCGGTGCCGGGCTTGACGCGGACGGCACCGCTGGAATCGCCGTTGAGGAAAAAGCCGCCGGCGATGCCCTGTTTCTGGAAGGCGACGCCGGAGAAACCGACGCGGGTTTTCGAGACCGGGTCGAAGAAGGTTCCCTTGAGCGTGCCGTTCCTGGCGCTGGCGGCGCCGGCGAGTTTTTCGGGGCCGTAATGGACGAGCCTGTTGTTGCTCAGCCATGAAAGCACGCGGTCGAGCGCTCCGGCGCCGGCCAGTGGCGCGGTGGGACCGACGAAGGAAAGTTCGGCGTTGTATTCCTGATCGGCGAGCTGGGTCAGGACGCGCTCGTTCTTGGCGGGCGCGGTGAATTTCGAGCCCAGGGCCCAGACTTCGACGGAGAAGCCGTTCGGGTAGCGTTTTTCGCGGGTGTCGGCGAATTTTTTCCACTGCACAACGCCGTCGAAGTCGCTGGTGTCGGCCATGTCGCGCAGGACGAGGCGACCGCCGAAGCGGCCGCGGACGGGTTTGGACCGGTAAAGCTCGGTGTAGAGACAGAAGGAGGGCTCGGCGTCGCCCGAGAGGCAGCCGGACTCGCTGAACCTGGTGCCGTCGCCGAGGATGCCCGTGACTTTGACCTGGCCACTGGGGGAAACCGTCGCCAGCGCCCAGCCGTCGCCGCCTGGCTGGTCGACCCCCCAGTCCGGCAGGGCGGGCATGAGCACGGTGTGGGGACCGGTGAGGGAGGCGGGTGCGGGGTTCAGTTTCGAATGGTAGGGCGCGCGGGGCAGGTCGGCCTCGGCGGTCGTGCCGTTCCAGGTGACTGTCCCGCGGATCGTGTCCGCCAGATTGGGCGCGAGTCCGCTGCCCGTGGTGCGGGACAACTGAAGATCGACGGAGACGATACTTCCGTCGCGCTGGGCGAGCTCGAATTGCGCCATTCCGTCCAGCCCGAAGACCCCGCGAAGGGTCAGGCGTTTCCCCTCGAAAAACATCGTCGCGCTGAACGAGCCACCGGTCGTCGCCCCGGCCTTCGGCGCGCGAACGATCAGATTGCCGATGGCGCCGACGAGGGTGAAACCGTCGGAGGCGTCCCGGAGGAGCCCGTCGAATTTGGCGGCGTCGCCGGTTTCCCAATTCTGTGGAGACACCGTCGCCGCGGCCAGTTCGTCGAGGGGCGTGACGGCCCGTTTCTCGGTGTCGTTTCCGGGAACGCGGCCGGGGTCGGCGTCGCCGAAACCGCCGACGCCGTCTTCGTCCTCGCCGCGCACCCAGTAATAATACCAGAGCCCGGCGGTGGCGGTGGTGTCGTCGAAAGTCGTGACCCCGGGACCGACCTGGCCCACCTCGACGGCGTTCGCGGGGTTGTTGAAGGCGTGGCGGAAAATCCGGTAGCCGACGGTGGCGTCCGGGTGGGCGGTCCAAGTCACCTCGATGCGATCGGAGAAAGCATCGTCCGAGGCGGTCACGCCGCTCACATCGCCGGGTAGCAGTTTTTTCAGGATAATGTTGTCGATGTTGACCGCGGCGGAATTGGGATTGCCGGCCAGATCGGTGACGCTCATGGAGGGAAGGTCGATTTGCACGTCGCCCTCGCCGGTGGTGTTCTCGATTCCGACGCCGTAGACGGAGTCGCCGTCTGTCCCCGAAAGGGAAATCTGCGCGCCCGCGGAGGCCGGACCGCTGAGCGTCAAATCGGCCGGGGTCAGGCCGTAAACGGGTTTGGAGAAGGCGAGTTCGAAGGCCAGGGGTTCATCGACGGTGGGGTCGTCCTGACCGGCGGCCAGATCGATTTCGGCTTCGGGAGCGACGGTATCGATGGTAATCGACTTGGTCGCGCTGGTCGGGCTGGTATTGCCCGCCAAATCGGAGGCCTGGGCGTGAATCTGATGGGTTCCGTCGGAAAGCGGGTCAGTGGCGAAGGACCAGGGGCTGTTGGCAAATCCGCTTCCGACGGCCTCCACGCCCGAGAAAAGGGTGACGAGGGTGCCGGCTTCCGAGTCGCCTTCGAAGGTCGGGGTGTTGTCCGAGGTGATCGCGTCGTTGGAGAAGGGGCCAAGGTCGCTCGCCGCGGCCAAAACCGGCACGGTCGGGGCGTCGGGCGGTGTGACATCGACGGTCACTGTCAAGGGCGTCGAAAGCGGTCCGTCATTCCCGGCAAGATCGCTCTGATTGGCGGTGAATACCGTGTCGCCTTCCGGCAGTGGGGCGACGGGCGTGAACGACCAGGCGCCGTCACCGGCAACTGTCAAAACTCCCTGGGAAACGCCGTCCTGGAAAATCGTCAATTCGCCGGGCTCGGCCATGCCCTGCAGGGTTGGTTGCATCGCCTGGGTGACGCCGTCGGTGTTCGAAAGGCCGGTGTCGTCACCGGGATCGAGCCCGATGTCGTGCGGCGCGGCGGGCGCGGTGGCGTCGATGGTGACGGTCAGGGTGTTGGAAAAATCGCTCAGGTTTCCGGCTTCGTCTTCGTGGTTGGCCTTGACTTGATAGACGCCGTCGGCCAAGGCACTGACGGCGGCGGTCCAGGTGGAACTGGATTCGAAATCCGCCGCCACCTCGACGTCGTTGGCGTAAATGTGGAATCGTCTCGTGTCGGGGATCGAAAACGCGGTAAATTCCGGGGTGTCGTCATTGGTGATATTGTCGGTGTTGGACACGCCCGAGTCGCTGGAGGCGAGGAGATCGAGTCCGATCGGTTTGGCGGGTTTGAAAGTGTCGAAGGTCACCGAGATCGGCGCGGAAACGGGTCCCTGGTTGCCGGCGATATCCACGGCCGAGGCGGTGAATTGCTTGGTGACGGTCGAATTCGCCGGCACGCCTGTGGAGACGGTGATCGCCCATGGCATTCCGCCGGGGCCGGTACCCTTTGCGATCCCGTCCATGAACACCGTGACGGTGGCGCCGTTCTCGGTGTTACCGGCAATGGTGGGCGTCACGTCCGCGGTGAAATTGTCGGTGTTCGAGTAGCCTAGATCGCTGGCATCCGTCAGATCGAGGTTTCCGGGCGCGGCCGGAGGGATCAGATCGATGGTAACGACGAAGGAATTCGAAAACGCGCCCACATTTCCGGCGACGTCGGTTTGCCGGGAGGCCATGCTGTAGTCGCCCGAAGTCAGCGCCGAAGCGGTGATGTTCCAATTGGTGGCGCCATTGGCCGAGCCGACCACGGTTCCGTTGGCGAGGAGTTCGACGGTTGTTCCGGCGTCTCCGTGCCCGGAAAAAGTGGGCGTGTTGTCTCGGGTGACATTGTCCGTCGGAGAATCCCCGGTGTCGCTGCCCGCGATGAGATCGAGACCGGTCGGAGCAGCCGGAGCGACGGTGTCGATGGTGATCGTCAGGGCGGCGGAAAGGGAAGACGTATTGCCGGCCACGTCGCGGGCTCGGGCCGATATTTGCCAGCTCCCCTCGGCGAGCTGGGGAAGGGTGGCGGAATAGGAGCCGTTGGAGAGGGGGCTCGCCAGCAAGAAAGCATCGCCGTAAATTTCCACCGTGACGCCGTTTTCGGCGGTACCGCCGACGGATGGCGTGCTGTCGTTGGTGATGTTGTCGATGCTCGACGAACCCGAATCGCTGCCGGTGAAAAGATCCGGAATGGAAGGCGTGGCCGGCGCGGTGAAGTCGACGGTGATATTGAGAGGAACGGAGGTAAGTCCCCCGGGGCGCCGCGCCGTGATTTCGTGGTCGCCGGCGGCGAGCTGGACGGAAGAGGTCATTGTCCAATCGCCCGAGCCGTTGGTGTTCGTCGTTGCCAGGAGGCCGTCGACGTCCGAGTAGAGGGAAACCTGCTGGGACACGAACTGGGAGGTGCCGGTAAAAGTGGGGGTTCGGTTACTCGTAATATTGTCCATGTTCGAGTCGCCGCTGTCGGAGGCGCCGGTGAGGTCGGGTGCCGACAGCGCCAGCGAGGTTCCCGTGACCGAGATGTCGTCGAGCGCGATGCCGTCCGAACTGATGGGGAAATTGTCGTATTGGTTAAACCGGATCTGGAAAACGTCCGTGTGGTTGAGGCCGTGGGCGGCCATGGCGGCTTCCAGGTCGACGGTGAATTCCGCGTAGGTGCTGGTCGTTTCCGACCGCATCGGTTGCACCTCGTACCAGTCCACCCCGTCGTCGCTGATGGCCACGCCGTCGAAGTCGGCCCCTCCGGTAAAGGGCGAAGGGGGAGGGCCGTCGTCCTCGTCGCCGAATTCCTTCGCCCAGAAAGTCAGGGCGAGATCGGTGGTGTCGGAGGTGTCGAGAAAGAGCGTGAGTTCGTTTCGGGAATAAATGGTGTCGCCGGTGGTGTCATCCAGCGTCACATGCTGGGCGCCACTGTGCGGGACGTTCGCGGTCGTGACCTGGATGCGGTTCTGATTGGTGCCGGTCGCGGCCCAAGCGTCTCCCAGCGAGCCGGACTCGAAACCATCGGTGAAGGGCAGCGTGGTTGGGGACGCAATCAGGATCGTCAGTACCTGGTTCGCCGATCCCGAGGCGTTGGTGGCGGTGATGGTGGTCTGGGTGGTTCCGGTCGCCGACGGAATGCCCGTGATGAGGCCCGTCGACGGGTTGAGCGCCAATCCGGGGGGAAGGGCCGTGCTGCTGAATGAGGTGGCGGGTTGCGACGTGGTGATCTGGTGGGAGAAATTCTTCCCAATCGCGGCGGCCACGGTGTCCGCGCTGGTGATGTTCGGACGCGGGTCGAAGCTGTCCAGCAATATCTCATCGACCCAGCCGGCGTCGGATCCCGAACTTACCGAGCCGTCCTTTTCGTAGGACCACCGGAGGGTGTGGGTGCCGGACGGGACGGAATAGGTGACCTCCTGCCAGCCGGACTCCCCCGAGATTGCATTGACCGACGATCCGTTGTCGGACAGTCGTAAAAAATCAAAGCTCGATTCCGATGAAACGCGCCACCAGAAGTGCAGGGTGTCCGGACCGGTGGTGGTCAATTCCATGTAGGTCGTTTCACCATCGCCGATGTTTCCGCTCTCGGCGGCATCGACGCCGTCGTGGGTCGTGATCGTCTGACGAAACCACGGGGGCGTGCCCGTGGTCAGATTGAGGGGCGATTCGGTCGCGTTCTTGAGGCCGTCCTCCTCGACGGTGATTGTCAAGGTCTCGGTGTCGGTGCCGGCGGGATTGGTGGCGCCGATCTGGACGTTCACCACCTGCGGAGAAGGCGGCATCCAGGTGATCAGCCCCGTGTTCGTGTCGATCGACATGCCCGCCGGTGGCGAGCCGGAAAGGGAATAGCTGCGAGGTGTGTTCTGCGCGACGATCTGATATTCGAACGCTTCCCCCTCGGCCGCCGTGACCGAGAGGCTGCTGGTGATGATTGGCGTCAGGTAATCGTCGTTCGTGATCTCGCCGACGCCCGTGTCGTCGACCAAATTCGCCTGGACGGGATTGGACAGGCGAACTTCGAAGGTTTCGTCGTCCTCCGGAGTCGTGTCCCCGACAACCGTTACGGCGATGGGCTTCGAAGTTTGTCCCACCGAGAATATCAAAGTTCCCGAGGTGGTTGCGTAATCGCCGGGTGAGGACGCCGTGCCCGCCACGGTCGTGTAGTCCACGCGCACCTCCTGGGTGGCGGCGGGCGCCAGGGTAACCGTGAAGGTCGCCAGGGAACTTCCGGAATTACCCTCGGTGACCGTCACATCGTCGATGCTGAGATCCACATCGAACTCGCGGGCGATGCTGCCGGCGCTCGGGAACTCCCAGACGCCCCGGCCCAGCGTGCTCGCGATCAGGAGATCGTCGGAAATATCGTAAATCAACTCCCACACCGGGGCGTTGGGCATGCCGCTTCCCACGGTCGCCCAGTCGCTCGGAGCACTTGAGCGGGCGGCGAAAATGCCGTTGACCGTGCCGGCGATCACGGCGGTGGCCGTGTCCTTGCGGATGATTTCGACCGATCGAAAATCCCGCGCTGTCGAGGGAATGTCGCCGGTCACATCCGTCCACGTCGTCCCCCCGTTGGTCGAACGAAACACTTGGTTCGAATCGATCGCCACCACGTGGTCGGAATCCTCCGGATCGACCGCGATGCCCCGGACCGTGGAACCGGAGTAGCCCGGCGTCGGTGTCAGAGAACCGCCCGGCGCCGTCCGGGAGTAAACCGCCGTGCCCGCGCCGACGTAGATGAGATCCGGATTGTCGATTCCGTTTTTCCGGCCGCCGGCGATGAGGGCGCGGCCCCCGTTTATCCCGCTGCTGGCAACGATTCCCGATCCCACCAGGGAAACGGTCGCGCCTTCGTCGAGGGATTCATACACACCATTCCCCCCTCCGATCAGGAGGCGGTTGGTGCTGATGCGGTTGATCGCGATGGGCGTCGTGAACTGGGCCGAGATCGAGGCCGCTCCGCCGAGGGGCGAAAGGGCGGGAAAGTTTTGCGATACAAAACTGTTGGACGAACTGTAAACCCGCCTCCGGAAACTCCCCAGATTCTGAAAGCTCGAATAGCGAACCGACTGGGCCGGGTTGTTGGGATTGATCCCGGCCGCCACGTCGCCGCCGTCCCCGGTGGAGATGGCGGAGTAAATCAGCGCGCCGGTGGTGTTTTGCTGGCTGGTTCCGTTGTCCTGATTCCCGGTGATCAGCACATTGTTGAGCGTGTCGTAGGCCACGCTGTGCGCCTCGGTGATTTGCAGCGTTCCGGCCATCGAAGTCCACGCGCCCGTGTTCGTCTTCGGGCTGGTCCGGCGAAACACGCCGCCGTCGTCGGTCTCGATCAAATTCCCGTTCGCGTCGATGGCCATCTCGCGCGAGTCGGCGTGAGGCGAGGAATTGTCCGACGTGCCGCCTCCGGGGATGCCGGCGACGCTATTGCTGTGGGTCAGGTGTTTCCACTGCGACGAAGGGCTTTGGCCGTCGGGGGCGACACTGGCGTCGCCTCGCCAGAGGTTTCCACTGTAGTTGGACGCGCCGATGTAGTTTGGAAACGGCGTGTCCTGCCGGTCGCCTCCGAGATAGACGATGTTGGGATCGCTCGGATCGGCGGCGAGGGAAAAGTGAATGCTTCCCTGTCCTCCCGCGATTTCCTTCGGCGCGGCCTCCTCGGGTCCTTTCGAACCGCGCGGATTCGGGCCCACCACCTTCTGCACCGATCCCCCGCCCGCATAGGCGCCGTTTCCAGTGGAGAAATCCAGAGAGAACGATGTCGTGGATTGGACCGTGATCTGAAACAGTCCGTTGGCGGCCGTGTTTCCGATAACACCCGAGATCTCGACATAGTTGTTCGAGGAGAGCCCGTGCGCGGCCGTGGTCGTGATGACGATCGGCGAGGCGTTGGTCGCGCCGGACACCGAAACCGGGGTCACATTCGTGTAGGGCACCGTTGGCAGATCCATCTGTTGCCACGTGCTTCCGCCATTTCCCGACCGGAAGATGCCCACCGGAGCGCCGGATTCGAGAATGCCGACGTAGACGTTGTTGGAGGTGCCGACCGACAATTCGATGTTGCTGGTGGAGGTGGTGATGTAGCCGTCGATGGTGGTGTCGCTGACGCGCGCCCAAGTCGCGCCTGTGTCGGACGACTTGTAGATGCCCTGCGTACCGCTGGTGCTCGGAAAGGCAATGCAGGTGTAGAGCACCGTGAGATTCACCGGGTCGCCATAGATGTCGTAGGCAACCCCTTCGGGAAGACCGGTCGTGGATCCGTTGCCCACCGACATTCGCGTGAATGTCGCGCCCCCGTCCGTGCTTCGCCAGACGCCCTGAGCGGCGTTCCCACCCGAATCGGCCTGGTTCGAGGAAATCACGATCGTGTTGCCCCGCGCCACGATGCCGGAAATGTTCTTGCCCGTCAGCGTGCCGCCCCCGTCCACCAGTTGCCAGGAGGCGCCGCCATCGTCGGTTTTCAGCAGCCCGATGCGAGGCCCGCCCAATCGCCCATAGCTGCTGAATCGACCGATCCCGGCCCAGACGGTGTTGCGCGTGGCGTCGTTCGTGTCAAAGGCGAGGCATCCGATCGACAGCGAACGAAAGTCGCCCGTGGTGGTTGACCAGGTGGGGTTGGTCGCCGTCGCGTTCGTGGTCTTCCAGACACCACCGTTGACCGCGCCGATATAGACAATATCCGGATTGGTGGGGTGGGCGATCACCGTGTTGATGGCGCCACAGACATATTTGAGAACCATCCCCTCGACCTGCCCGCCGGAAATCGGGCTCGGTCCCATCGGCGTCCAGGCGCCCCCGACATTGTCGAAAGCGGGGGCCACGGGATTCTCCGCCGCCGGAGCGAAAGGCTCGCGCCGCGGAAGCAAATCCTTGGCCCGCACCTGGATGTCGATCGGGTCGGTGGGTTCCTCGTCCGGCGGCACGGGCGCCTCGTCATCGGGCGCCGCGAGCGCCGTGAGCGCCGCGATCGGCAAAAGGGCGGCAAAAAACAGCGAACGTGCCGCGGAAAAGGTGGATTGGGCAAAATTCGCCCGGTGAAACGGCGGTTTTCCTTTCATGATGACTCGGTTCCTTTGAGTTTCCAACCAGTGTGGGAACTCTGAGGGAAACCGCAATCTTTTTTTTGGGAAAAAGATCGAAAGACTTCCCAAAAAACAGGATAACTCCCGCCGTGATGACTCAACCCAACAGGGTATGGTCCGGGACTCAACCCTGTTGGGTCGGCCGGATGAGCCCGGTCGGCCCGGCTTAGCGCTTGCCTTCGTCGAGAAAATCGAGCGCCTTCCCCAGCCATTCGGCCGGGGGCGGGCTGTGGCCGTGTTTCGGGACCTCCAGGAGCTTCACATGCTCAAATCCCTCAAACACAAAGCCTTTCTCATACACGCCGCGGGTGTTGGCGCGGTTGAAATCCTTCTCCGCGGTGACCAGCACATATCGGCAGGCCTGCTGAGCCACCTCGGTCACGGTCTCGTCGGGCAGGTAGTTCAGCCCGTGGACTTTTCCGTCCTCGGCCTCGATGTCGGTGTAGAAATTGACCCCCATGAAACAAGCGGTGCCGCTGAACATGTCCGCCCACGCGACTCCCAGCATGCTCGCCACACGGCCGCCGCCGGAAAATCCCGAAACATAGACACGGCGTCCGTCGATGTTGTAACGTTGACGCAGGTTGTGGTTCGCGTCGATCGCCAGGCGGATGCGGTCGAAAATGTTGCGCTTGTTCCCCGACCGGCGCGCCCCGATGAAGATGATGTCGCGCTCGGCGAGGACCTTCTCCCAGTCGGCGGGTATGGTGGGGGCGTCGCCGGGGGAGATCCAGATCAACACGCCGTGGGGCTTCTTCGCGTCGTGGGCGGGCGGCAACAGAATCTCGAAGGTCTCGTTTTTGACATCGTAGGGAGGCGGATCCTCGACCGCGCTGAGGCGGTGGCGCACCTGCTCGCCGTCGCCGGACTGGATCGGCGATTCGTCGAAGCGGATCACGCCGCGTTTGCCCGGCTCGATTTTTTCCCCGGTTTCCCGGGCGAACGCGGATGCGAGGGCCAGGGTCGCCAGACAAAGAACGATGCGGGTTTTCGGGATATTTCGGGAGATCACGCCCGCATTCTGACGCCGCCTCGACCGGGGACAAGACGAGATCGGGCGCGACCGCGTGCCTTGGCGAATAGGCTTCGAGCCGGTTGGGTATCGGGTCCGCCGATGCCCGCGCCCGTCTCTTTTCCCATTCTCGCGTTGACGTTTTTCCTGGCCTTGGCGCCGGCGACGTTCGGCGGCGAGCCGAATGCGGCCAAGGCGGAGATTCCCTGGTCGTTTCGCCCGCTGCGGGAGCGGGCCGCCCCGGTCGTCCGGGATACCGCCTGGCCGCGCGCGCGGATCGACGCTTTTTTACTGTCGGAGATGGAAAAACACGGTCTCGGGCCGGCGCCGGTGGCGGACGCCCGCGCGCTGCTGCGGCGGCTTGCCTTTGACCTGACGGGCCTGCCGCCGTCGGCGGAGGAGGTGGAAGCCTTCGAGCCGGCCTTCGCCGCCGATCCGGACGCGGCCATGGCGGCGGCGGTCGAGCGTCTGCTGGCGCTTCCCCAATACGGCGAGCGCTGGGCGCGGCACTGGCTGGACTTGGCGCGCTACACGGATGTGACGGCGAGTTGGCTGGAGTCGAAGGGATCGGCCTGGCTCTACCGGGACTGGGTGGTCGGGGCGCTGAACGCGGACATGCCCTACGATCGTTTCGTGCAAATGCAGCTCGCCGCGGATCTGCTGCCCGGAGCCGATCCGGGGGACAACGCCGCGCTCGGTTTTTTCGGGCTAAGCCCCACCTATTGGAAGGAACTCAAGCTCCCCCCGGAGATCATCAAGGGCACTGTCGCCGACGAATGGGAGGAACACGTCGACGCGCTGGGGCGCACCTTTCTGGGCCTGACGCTGGCCTGCGCCCGTTGTCATGACCACAAGAGCGACCCGGTGACGATGTCGGATTACTACGCGGTGGCCGGCGTCTTCGCCAGCGTGAAAATGGTGGATCGCCCGATGCTTTCCGAGGAAATGTGGGCGCCGGTCGCGGAGGCGCGGGCGAAGGTCGCGGACCTGGAAAAAAAGTTGGCCGATTTGAAAAAGAAGAAGCCGGCGCCGGACGATCTGAAGGCGCAAACGGACCGGATCGGGGCGGAAATCGCGGCGATCAGGAAGGCGACGCCGCATTACAGCGTTCCGACCGCCAACGGGATCAGCGATTCGGGGCTGCGGGTGCTGCCGGCCGATCCGAAGGACAGCCAGGCGGGAACGAAACTCGACTACCAGACCGGCGAGGCGATCGACCTGCCCGTTTTCGAGCGGGGCGACCCGAACAAGCCGGGCGAAGTGGTGAAGCGCCGGTTTCTCGCGGCGTTTCCGGCTTCGGATGGCGCTCCGCGGCGTTTCGACCGCGGCAGTGGGCGCCTCGATCTGGCGGAGGCGCTGACTCATGAGGCGGCGCCGCTGGTGGCGCGGGTCATGGTCAACCGGGTGTGGCGCCATCACTTCGGACGCGGTTTGGTGGAAACTCCGAGCGAGTTCGGGTCGCTGGGCGATTCGCCGACCCACCCGGAGTTGCTCGACGATCTCACCGCGCGCTTTGTCGCCAAGGGCTGGTCGCTCAAATGGCTCCATCGGGAGATCCTGCTGTCGGCGGCGTGGCGGCAGTCGGCATCGGCCCCGGAGTCGGAGCGGCTCGACCCGGCCAACCGCTTTCTGGCGCGATCGCCGCGCCGGAGGCTCGACTTCGAGTCGTGGCGGGACGCGATGCTGTGCGTGACCGGCACGCTGGACCCGGCGGCGGGCGGGGTGGCGACGGATCTGAACGATCAGGGGAACCGCCGGCGGACGCTTTACGGAAAGATCCATCGCCGCGAGCTGGAGCCGATGCTTCGCCTGCACGATTTTCCCGATCCGACGGCGCACAGCCCGAAGCGCACGGAGACGACGACGCCTCTGCAACTGTTGTTCACGCTGAACGGTCCCTTTCTTCAGGAGCAGGCGGAGGCCCTTTCGGCGAGGTTGCTGGACACCGGGAAAACCGGGAATGGCGACCGGGTCGGCGCCGCCTACCGCTGGCTCTTTCAGCGCGGCCCGACCGCGCGGGAACGCGAATTGGCGGAGCTTTTTCTGGGCGAGGGGGGCGAAGATCGCTCCGGAGCTTTGACGGAGTATGCGCAGGCCCTCCTGGGCAGCAACGAATTCGCCTTTCTCGATTGAATTCGCGCGGCGCCGGGTTCCGGCGGTTTTAGCGGGGGCGTTTCAGGGCTCGGATATCGGACTTCTTCGCCTTGATGGCTTCGTAGGTCGCCTTCTGCTTCGCCTTGATCTGGTCCACGTACTGGTCGCTCGCGGCGCGGAGCTTGTCTTTTTCGGCGTCGGGGGTCTTGATCTTCTGGGCGTTCCAGGCCCGCTCCTGTTCGTATCGGTTCTTCTCGGCCTGGCGAATCTGGTCGGTGAATTGGGCGTACTGGTTTTCGAGCGCGTCGACCTCCGCTTCCATGGCGGCCTTTTTCTCGTTGTATTCGGCCAGAGCCATTTCCTTGGCGGCGGCGGCCTCTTCCTTGGCCCGGGCGGCCTCTTCCTTTTTCATCGCCTCGGCTTCTTCCTTCTTTTTCCGCTCCGCCTCCAACTGTTGCTTGCGCAGTTCCGACGCGCCGGGGCCTTTGTCTTCCGGTTCGTCATCCGGCGATACCGGTTTTTCCCCGCCCGTGTCGGCGAGGGCCGGTTCTTCCCGGTCTTCCCCGGTGGCCCGGTTCGGGTCCAGCAAAGGATGGATGGAGGCGAGTTTTCCATCCTGATAAGCAAAATAGCCGGAGACACCCAGCGCGATGGCGGTGAGAAGATAGAGGTATTTCATGGCGAATACAGGTTAGGAAATCGTCACAGCCGGGTCAAGACGGTTTTTTCGAATGTTCGCGATTAATTTTCCCGGAGGAGTTTTGCCTCGGTCGGCCGCGTTCGGTCCGTGTTTTCCCCGATTGCATGTCGCCGGGCGCCGGATACCTTCCGCCTTTCCCTTCGCGTATTTCCCATGAGTGACATCCAGAAAATCGTCGTCGCCTACTCCGGCGGGCTCGACACCTCCGTCCTGCTGCTGTGGCTGAAAGAAACCTACGGCGCCGAAGTGATCGCCTACTGCGCCGATGTCGGCCAGGGCGAGGAGCTTGACGGCCTCGAAGCCAAGGCGACGAGCACGGGCGCCTCGAAATGTTTCATCGGCGACTTGCGCGAGGAATTCGCGCGCGACTTCATCTTCCCGATGTTTCAGGCGGGCGCCCTCTACGAGGGGCAATACCTGCTCGGCACCAGCATCGCGCGCCCCTGCATCACCAAGGGCATGATCGATGTCGCGCGGGCGGAGAACGCGGACGCGGTGGCCCACGGCGCGACCGGCAAGGGCAACGACCAGGTGCGCTTCGAGCTTTCCGCCGCGTCGCTGGCCCCGGAGATCGAGGTCATCGCCCCGTGGCGGCAGCGGCGCTTCCGCGAGCGGTTTCCCGGCCGGACGGAGATGATTGCCTACGCCGAAAAGGAAGGAATCCCCGTGCAGGCCAGCGTCAAGAAGCCCTACAGCATGGACCGCAACCTGCTCCACATCAGCTTCGAGAGCGGCATTCTCGAGGATCCGTGGTACGACGCCACCGCCGAGGAATGCCGCGACATGTATGTGCTGAGCGTGGCGCCCGAGGACGCGCCCGACCGCGCCGAATATCTCGAGTTGCTTTTCGAACGGGGAAACTGCACCGGCCTGAAATGCGACGGCCTGGCCGACCTGCTCGGCGAGCTGGGCGTGGCCGCCGGCGGCGAGCGCGACGGTTACACCCTGCTGAGTCCCCACGGCGTGATGCGCGTGCTGAACCGGCTCGGCGGGCGGAACGGCGTCGGGCGCGTGGACATGGTCGAAAACCGCTTCGTCGGCATGAAAAGCCGGGGAGTTTACGAGACACCGGGCGGCGCCATCCTTTTTCACGCCCACCGGCAGATCGAGAGCCTCACCATGGATCGTGAGGTCATGCGGCTGCGCGATTCGCTGATTCCGAAATACGCCGAGTTGGTTTACAACGGCTTCTGGTTCGCCCCCGAGCGCGAGGCCATCCAGGCGCTGGTGACCGAGAGCCAGCAGAGCGTCACCGGCGAGGCGCGGATGAAACTTTACAAGGGCAACGTCATGCCCGCCGGGCGTCGCTCGCCTCTGAGCCTCTATCGCGAGGACATCGCCACGATGGAGGGCGGCGAGGAAGCCTACAATCAGGACGACGCCAGCGGATTCATCCGGCTCAACGCCCTTCGTCTGAAAACCGAGGCGCGGCGGCGGGAGGGATGCTGAGGGGAAGGCGTCTCCGTCGATGAGGTCACTTTCGAGGCGGTCCCGTTTTTGTGGGCCACACGAAGTAAGCCAACGCGAAAACCGCGAGAACGCCGAGGGCGGCGAGCCGAAGTCCATTCGGGAACCGCGCGAGGGGCGTCGGTCTCGGGGTGGGCGCCTCCGGCAACGCGACGCGTGTCGTGTCCCCGGGCGCGAGATCCTCGATCTCGGGAAATTTTCCGGGCCGGGCGATGGCGAGCAGGAGGCGTTTTTCGGCGGTTTTGGAAAAACGCAGCTCCAGCTCCCGCGGCGGGCCGGGATTTTCGAACTCGAGCGTGACCAGCAGGCAGCCGGGCGGGAGGCCGTTGTCATAAGCCGGGTCGCGGATTTGCGCGGGCGTCTCGAACAGCGGGTCGGGCGCGGGCGGTTTCGGAGCGGCGCCGGCCAGGGAGAGGTCGAAAGTTTCCGCCAGGAAGGCGCGGGACTCGTCGAACAGCGCGCTCAATTCGGCGTCGGTTCGTTCGCGCAGCCAGGCGGCATCGACGGCGCCGGGATCGGCTCCGGCGGCGAGGGCCGAGGGCAGCTCGGGAGCGTGGACGGTGACGAAGACGCGGACCCGGGCGGGGTCGTGGAGATTGACTTCGATATTGTGCGTGAGAGTCTGGTGCGCCCGCGCGTTGCCGGCGGGGATCAGGAGGCAAACGACGGCGAGAATTGACGGGGTTGGACGCACGACTCAACAGGGTTGGGTGACCGACCATACCCTGTTCGGTCCGATTCGTGGATTGAAAAACCGGGGGGATTGCGCCACTGGTGGCGGCAACATGAAGCTGGGAGTCATCGGATGCGGAAAAATGGGCGGCGCGCTGCTCGGCGGGGTGCTGGAGGCGGGACTTTGCGCTCCGGAGTCGGTGTCGGTTCACGACGCGTTTCCCGGGGCGGTCGAGGCGGCGGTGACGCGGTACGGCGTTCGCGCGGCGGGCTCGAACGCGGCGGCGGTCGAGTCCTCGGACGCGGTGCTCCTGTGCGTGAAGCCGCAGATGTTTCCCGAAATGCTGGCCAGTCTCGGCGGCGTGGAGGGGCGGCTGCTGATCTCGATCGCGGCGGGCGTGCGGCTGGCGGCGATCGAGTCGGCGATCGGGGGGAGGCATCGGGTGATCCGGGTGATGCCGAACACGCCGGCCCTGGTGGGGCGAGGCGCCTCGGCCTACGCGCTGGGCGCGGCGGCGACGAAAGCGGACGCGGAGCTGACCGAGCGCCTGCTCGATTCGGTCGGCATGTCGGTCCGGGTGGAGGAGGAGCAGCTCGACGCGGTCACGGCGCTGAGCGGCTCGGGACCGGCCTATGTTTTTTTCCTGATCGAGTCGCTGGTGCGCGCCGGGGTGGAGCAGGGGCTCGACGAGGCGACGGCGCTGGCGCTGGCGTCGCAGACGGTGGCGGGGGCGGCGGAATTGCTCCTCCAGACCGGCGAGAGTCCGTCGACTCTCCGGGAAAACGTCACCAGCCCGAACGGGACGACTTTTGCCGCCCTGGAATCGTTTCGGGCCAGCGGGTTCGATCGCGTGGTGCGGGACGCGGTGCGCGCCGCGAAGGACCGGTCGGTCGAGCTGGGCCGGGGTGGCTGACGGGACGGCGAAATTGAACCGCGATTCGCCGGCTCAGTTCATGGCCGCCTGGGTCGGTGCCTCGGGGGCGATGAATTCCCCGCCGGTGGCGTCGGAAATTTCGCGGAGTTTTTCCTGGTCGTTTTCGGAGCCGCCAAGGAAGACGCCGTTGACCTTGATGCCCGCGGAGACGAGGGCGGCGAGTTCGTCGGTGTAGTCCCAGGTGTTGCTCGGGCGGCCGTCGGTGAGGAAAAAGACGGTCTTGGGTTTCGGATCGAACATCAGCGGCAGGGCGAGGGCGACTTCGTAGTTGGTGCCGGAGCCGTTGTCGATCGTCGGCAGCAGATCGATCATGGCCTGTTTGTTTTCGGCGGTTGCCGGGTGAAGGGTGAAACTGCCGTCGGTCCAGTGAAGGTCCTTGGCGAACATGGCGACATTGAAACTCTGAGTGCCTTCGAGGCGATTGATGGAGGCGATGGCCTCACGGATGGTGGCCTCGTAGCGGGAGAGGCCGCCAAAGCTCGAATTCATGGAACTGGAGGCGTCGAGCACGAAGAGCACGTCGCCCTCCACCGGAATGCCAAAGAACTCGGCCGTCGTCTGGGCGGTGGCGACGGGACTGTCGTAGTATTGGACCGGGTCGAGGGACTTGGCGTAGGCGCGCACGACGAAGCCTTCGGGGTAGTCGTCCACGCTCGCGGAGAAGGCGCCGCCATAGGGCTCGAATCCGCTGGTTCCGGCGGGCGCGGCCTCGCCTTTCGCCTGGAGAAGGTAGAGCAGGTCGGAAACACCGGCCGGGTTCGGATTCGCGATGGAAATGTCGATGGTCGGGGTCGAGTCGCTGAAAGTGGTCGAACTCAGCGTGATGACGGGTGGCAGGAGCGGTTCCGGAGGCGCGGGCGGGGCGGCGTTCGAGCGATAGGTGGCGTAAACCCGGGGGCTCTTGATGAATTGGGCGGGGTCGCCCTCGGCATAGGCGATGAGGCGCGCGCCGGCCGGCACGGAGACCGCGCCGGTGTATTCGGCGAAGGGCGCGCCGTTGACCGAGAGCATGATCCAGGTGGAGGGATGGTTCGGATTGGAAACGGCCACCGTCATGGGGAACTCCGCCGCGTCGTAGATCCCGGTCGGGAGGCTGTAGGCGGGCGGGAGGAGATTGATGGCGCCGGGGGAACCGGGGGGCGTGGTGTCCGGTGTGTCGCCGGTGGAGACGCCGGTGATCCCGCCGGGCGGCGGTGGCGTGGCATCGGCGTATTTCCAGATCCAGCCGGGATTGTCGTTGTAGGCGAGGACGGAGGCCTGGCGTTCCTCGGTGCCGTAGTCGACTTCGGCGAGGGATTCATCGAGAATGAATTTGCCGATCCCGGCGCCGGCTTGAGAAATCTCGAAATGCTGGATGTCGGGGTTCCAGACGGCGCGGAAGCCATCGCTTTCCCCGTCTTCCATCGGGCTGATGGCGAGGCGCTTGTCGATCATGGCGCCGGTGAAACCGACGAAGGTCACCGCGTTGGCGGCGGCCTGGGTGGTCTTGAGCTTGTCGAGGATTTCCTGGGGCGTGACCCCTTCTTCGAAGCTGCCGCCATTGGCGCGGTAGATGTCGATGGCCTGGTTGAGAGTCTTGACGTCGGCCTCGAGCTTGGCCTTGCGACTGGCGTCGTGAACGCCCGACAGCGAAGGAATGGCGATGGCGGCGACCAACCCGATCACGGAAACGACCAGCAGAACCTCCATGAGACTGTAGGCTCGGCTGCGACGGTAAAGACTCCACATGTGTTTCATAATTACAATAATTTTCGATAAAAATACCAAAATTCAATAAAAATTATTGACAGGAAGGCATTTTTAGGTTCGGATATCCTGAATTTTTTGATCGCCGGATATCTCCTGATTTCTCAGCACAACGCCGAATTCCCATGATTCATCCCCGCCATGCTTTCGATGACGCCGGTCAGGCGAATGTTTTCCGTTTTTTCGACGAACTGGCGCCGCCCGATCAGGACGAGCTGACGCGGCAGGCGGTGGCGATCGATTTGGAGGAGATCGATCGCCTGGTGGAGACGCTGGTCCGGAGCCCTGGCGAAGGAAACGAGGCGCGGTCTTCGGCGCTGGAGCCGGCGGATTTCATTCCGCTGCCGGAAAACGGAGGCGACGCGGCTCTGTGGTCGCGGGCTCGCGAAGCGGGAGAGGCGGCTTTGCGGGCGGGGCGGGTGGCGGCCTTCACGGTGGCGGGCGGGCAGGGGACGCGCCTGGGCTTTGACGCGCCGAAGGGCACCTTCCCGGTGACGCCGGTGCGGGAGGCGTCGCTTTTCCAGGTCTTCGCGGAGAAAATTCGGGCCGCCGGAGACCGCCACGGCAAACCGGTGCCGTGGTTCATCATGACCTCCGAGGTGAACCACACGGACACGGTGGCGTTTTTCGAGAAAAACGGGTACTTCGGGCTCGATCCGGAGCGGGTGATGTTTTTCAGCCAGGGCCTGATGCCGGCGGTCGATGACGCGGGGAAAATCCTGATGGAATCGAAACACCGCATCGCCCTGAGTCCGGATGGCCATGGCGGTTCGCTGCGGGCTCTGGTGCGTTCGGGCGCGATCGCGAAGATGGAGGCGGCGGGCGTGGACATCGTCAGCTATTTCCAGGTGGACAATCCGCTGGTGCGTTGCGTCGATCCCGCCTTCATCGGTTTTCACCTGCTCAACGGGTCGGAACTGACGAGCAAGGCGCTGCCGAAGGCTTATCCGGAGGAAAAGGTGGGGGTGTTTTGCCGTCTCGACGGACAGGCGGTGGTCGTGGAATACAGCGACCTGCCGGAGCGGCTGGCGACGGAGCGCGACGCGGCGGGGGAGCTGCGTTTCCGGGCCGGGAGCATCGCGATTCACGTGTTCGACCGCGAGTTTGTGAAACGGGTCGGTGGCGGGACTTCGTCGGTGGCGCTGCCGTTTCACCGGGCGCACAAGAAGGTGCCGTTCATCAATGCCGACGGTGAGAAAGTGGAACCCGCCGGGCCGAACGCGTGGAAATTCGAGATGTTCGTTTTCGACGCCCTGCCTTTCGCGCGTCACCCGGTGATTGTCGAGACGGCGCGGGAAGACGATTTTTCGCCCGTGAAAAACGCCGAGGGAGCCGATTCGCCCGAGACGTGCCGGGACGATCAGTTGCGCCAGTTTGCGCGCTGGGCGCGGGCGGCGGGAATCGCGCTGGACACGGACGAAACGGGGTTGCCGGCGTTCGCCTTCGAGGTGTCGCCGCTGTTCGCGGACACCGCGGAGCGCTTTGTCGAGGCGTGGAAGGCCTTGGCGGAAAAGCCGTCGATCGGACCGGGAACGGTTCTGGGAGGCTGACCGAATTTCGCTTGCGCGGCGGGTTGCCATGGCGGACGGGTCGCCCCGGAACTCATGGAAACGACCAGTGGCGGCAGCAGCGGAATTTTCCCCGATCCGGCGCTCGCGGAACTGGGGAGCGCGGTGGAGAGCGCCGTGGAAAACCGTGCCCGGCATCTGACGGTGGAGGATTTTCAGGAATTGTTCGACGGCGTCACCCGCGAGGCGGTCGCGCTGGCGACGGCAAAGATCGGGGCGAACTCGACCACGGTCTGGGTGGCGTCCGAGGATCGCGGAACCTTGACGGTGGTGCTCAGTTGGCCGGTGCCGGAACTCCTCGGATTTGCCCAGCCCATCGACGAGGGACTCATCAGCCTGGTCCTCGCGTCGGAACAGGCGCTGTGCGAAAACCAGGTTTACGCGCACGAGGCGCATTCGAAACGGGTGGACGAACGGCTCGGCAAGGTGACCCACTCGATGATCGCGGCGCCGCTGTATGTCGGGGGGGGGGGCCGCGGGGTCTTTTCGTGCGTGCGGTGGGGCGACGCACCGGAATCGGCGGACGGCGAGGGCTTTTCCGCCTCCGATCTCAACCGGGTGAAACAACTCTCCTCGGTGGTGGAGCGTCTGTTGAACTACCGGATTCTGCTCGATCTCCTGGGCGCGCGGTTATGACGGTGGGAACGGGCGGAAGCGGGGCGAGACGGCGGCCGGGGGTCTGGATCGGTCCGGACGAAGCGATCGCCGCGATCCGCGAAGGCCGGGGAATGGGCGTGCGGGTGGCGGTGATCGATTCCGGCGTGGAGGCGAACCACCCGAGGCTGCGCGGGATGCGGCTGGCGGACAGCGTGGGATTCGAGGAGTCCGGCGGTCGACTGGTGCCCGTCGACGGGGCGGGGCACGATGTGTACGGACACGGCACGGCGGTGGCGGGGATCATCCACGAATTCGCGCCGGAGGCGGAAATCGGCAGCTTCCGGGTGATCGATGCCCGGAGCCTGTCGCGCACGGCCCTGATCTGCGCGGGCGTGATGGAAGCCATGAGACGAGGCTACCATGTGCTGAATTGCAGCTTCGGATGCAAGGGATTGGCGAAGTTTCTGATGCCGCACAAAGAATGGACGGACCTCGCGTGGAGACGCGGCATTCACGTGGTGGCCGCCTCGGGGGGCGGCGATGACGAGGAAGCCGAGTGGCCGTCCCATCTTGCCGGTGTCTTCGGGGTGACGCTGGCCCGGACGCGGGAGGAGGACATATTTCATCGTCCGGGAGCGATGGTGTCGTTCGCGGCGCGGGGCGAGGACGTGGAGGTCGCCTGGCTCGGCGGGGAAACTCAACTCAAAACCGGCACCAGCTTTGCCGCTCCCCGCCTGACGGGGCGGATCGCCCGGCTTTTGAGCGTCGCTCCGGGCTTGCCGGTGCCCTTGACGCACGCGCTGCTGTCGGCCATCGCCGAGCCGTGGACGGATGTCCTCGACGCCTCCTGGTAGGCGACCTCTCTCCGAAAGGGGGAATTTGGGAGGATGAGAAAAATCGATTTTTCCGGTAATATTTGATCGACGTTTCCGCTTGATTGGGGATAAAGGTAGGAAGCTAACAAAGTATGACCTCATCGCCCAGTCTTGCGGTTTTTGCCCCGACCGAGGAATTGCCCGCCGAAGGTTACGAACCCGGCGCGGAAGGGGAGTCGCCACCGAGCGACGAGGCTCTGATCCGAGTCTTTCGCGAGGCGATGGCGGATTCGGGGCTGGTTTTCGAGATCGCGGAAAACGAAATCCGAGCCGGCTCCGAGGGGGGTGGAGGAATTGAGTTCGCGCCGTTCACCCTCACCTACACCGAGCAGTATGGCCTGCAAACTCCGGTGTTTTGCCCGTCGGAGGGCGGGGGATTCCGGATCGATCTGGCTGAAACGCTGACCCGTGACCGCCTGACCGAATACGGCTGGTCCGACACCCTGGAGCCCGAGGATCGTGTGCGTCTTTTCCTGCGCCGATTGGCGGGCGCGTGCCGGGATGCCCTTCCCGGCGATCCCGAGCGCGTTCCCGCGCCGCTCGTCCGGTGGAGCCATGCCGGCGGTGATTCCGATCCGGTAAGGCTGCAGTTGCTGGGATTTGTCGATCTGACCGATGACCGGATTGCCCGGCTGTTGTCGTGGGCCGGCGAACTGGGCGTGGTTCTAGAGGACGCGGAGGTCGCCGCCCATGGGTTGCGCGAAACGGCGATCGCGCTGGGAGTGATAGGCCTCACTTACCTGATGGCGCCCCAGGCGCAGGCGGGGCCATTCGAGAATCTCTTTGGAAAAAACCGGCAGAAGGCCCGCGCCGAAAAAGTGGAGGCCCGGAAAGCCCGCGACCTCGCCGAGGCCCGGAGAGCCGGCGGAGGCTGGATCGATCTCGTGAACGACGCGAAGATCGACAAGAAACTGCTCGAGGCCGGCGGCGGTACCCAGTCCCGCATCGTCGTGGATGTCGGAAAACAGCGCGCCTATCTGCTGATCGACGGCCGGATCGCGATCGACACCCCCGTCTCCACCGCCCGGGAGGGAAAATTCACGCCGCGCGGGACTTTCACGATCACCGAGCGGGTTCGGTCCGGGAAGACCTCGACCATTTACGGCTGCGAGATGCCGTATTGGATGCGGCTCGACGATTCGCCCGTGGGAATGCACATCGGCGATTTGCCCGGCTATCCGGCCTCGGCGGGCTGCGTGCGGCTGCCCTACAGCGTGGCTCCGGTCGTTTTCGAAAACACCCGCAGCGGTTGTTCGGTCAAGATCGTCGAGACCTGGGATCTCGTCACCGATCTCTGGCGGGCCGACGGCGTCGCGCCGGACGTGCTCGTGGCCTCGGCGGACTGACCCTTGGCGATCCTTTTGATTTCGTTCGTCAAAACATCATGGTTTCCTGATTTTCGGTGGCAAGCCCGCCGATCTGCGGCATAGTCGGCGCAGACAACGGGCATACGATGAAGGGATTTTTCATATTCGCCGCCGTTCCGGTCCTGTTTTGGGTGGCCGGGTGCGAAATCACTTCGAACGAGCCGCCCCCGGTTCCGGTGCGGATCGAGTCCGTCTCCATCGTCACGGAGGAGGAAGGAGGCCGGATCGCCGCGTATGCCGATTTTTCCGGTTATTTGTCGAATGGCGCCGCGACTCTTCTCGAACCCCGCCAACGGCGCGAGGGCTATCGCATTTATCTCGAGGTGATGGAGCGCATTCCGAAGGACGCCGTGGGAACCGCCGCGCTGGTGCCGATCGAGCGGCGCATCCCCATCGATACCGCCGGATTGGCGCCGGGCGTTTATATCGTGAATCTCAACGGCCGCGAGGAGCACCTCGAGATCGACGGCGCCGGTCTGCGCCCCGCCTCGGATCGCGGGCAATTCCTGTGAAGGTATCGTCCAAGCGGGACCGAAGCCGCGCCGGCGAGTGTAAGGAACCGCGTTGATGCCGCGTCTTGCCGGTTGCGAAATTCGTCGCGGCGTGGAGACTGCGCGCGTCGTTTTTTTGCGGAAGCCTGAGCCCGTCCCGCCAAGCGTCAAACCCCCTCTCGAACCCAAGAACCCTCCCATGAAATTCAATTCACTCACCCTCCTCGCCCTCCCTTTCCTCTCCCTCGGTTTCCTGGCGGGAAGCGCCGCCGCGGAGTCGGCCCGCGAAATCGCCCTGAAACACGAGCAGGAAAAAGCGACCGAAATCGCCGCCTATCTGGAGAAAAATCCCGACGCCGAAGACAAGGACGAGGCGCGCGCGCTGCTCATCACCGCCTACCGGGCCACGGGCCAGTCCGACAAGGCCGCCGTGCTGCTCCGCGCCCGCTACGATGAGCTGCCCAAAGGCGTCGACGCCCCGCTCGAGGTCATGATCGGCGAAGTCGTGCATCCCCTCATCGAAGCCCTTCAGAAAGTCGGGGACAAAGAGGGCGCGCTCGCCTTCATCGAGACGGTCAAGACCGATCTCAAACCCCATCCCGCCTCCGGCCAGATCAACCAGTTTCTCGACCAGTTCGCCGGCATGCTGAACCTGCCCGGCGTCGGCGAGGTCATCGAAATCGCCGGCGAAACCACCAAGGGCCATCCCTACGACCTCGCCGAGATGAAGGGCAAGGTCGTGCTGGTCGATTTCTGGGCCACCTGGTGCGGCCCCTGCGTGGGCGAGATTCCGAACGTCCTGTCCGCCCACAAGAAGTTCAACGAAAAGGGCTTCGAAGTCGTCGGCGTCTCCCTGGACGAGGACCCCGGCGCCCTCGAGTCCTTCGTGACCGAGCGCGGATTGCCCTGGCCGCAGATCCTCAACTCCAAGGCGGGCCTCGCCGAGAAATACGGTATCGCCGCCATCCCCGCCACCTTCCTCATCGGCAAGGACGGCAAAATCGTCGCCACCAACCTCCGCGGCGAGGAACTCGAGCGGACCCTCGCGAAAATCTTCGCCGAGTAAGCCGCGTCCGCCGCGTCCGCCGCGCCCAAGGCGGGCCTTGGCGCGATTTCGCGCTTGGAGACGCGGACCGATTCCGTATTCTCGATTGCTATGAGATCGAGACACTCGTCCGTCCGTCGCCTCCTGTCCGCCGCCCTGCTCGGCCTTTCCGGCGCCCTTGGCGTTTCCGCCGGCGCGGAGAGGCCCAACGTCATCATCGTTTACACCGACGACCAGGGCAGCGTCGACGCCGGGTGCTACGGCGCCACCGACATCGAGACGCCGAATATCGACCGACTCGCCGCCACCGGCGTCCGGTTTACCCAGATGCTGGCTCCGTCGGCGATCTGCTCCTCGTCCCGCGCCGGCCTGATGACCGGGCGCTTTCCCGCCCGCGCCGGCGTGCCCGCGAACGTGTCCTCCGACCGCGGACGACCCGGGATGCCCGCCTCCGAGCTGACCATCGCCGAGCTGCTGAAAGCCAACGGCTACGCCACCGCCCATGTCGGAAAGTGGCACCTCGGCTACACCCCCGAGACGATGCCCAATGCCCAGGGCTTCGACCGGTCCTTCGGCCACATGGGCGGCTGCATCGACAACTATTCGCATTTCTTCTACTGGTCGGGCCCCAATCGGCACGATCTCTGGAAAAACGGCGAGGAAATCTGGCGCGACGGCGAGTATTTCGGCGATCTCATGCTCGCCGAGGTGGACGCCTTCATCACCGAGCGGAAGGACGGGCCCTTCTTTCTCTACTGGGCCATCAACTGGCCGCATTACCCGCTCCAGGGCACCGCGAAGTGGCGCGAAAAGTATCGCGACCTCCCGCATCCGCGCGACAAATACGCCACCTTCGTCTCCACCACCGACGAATACCTCGGCCGCCTGCTCGACCGGCTCGAGGCTCTCGGGATTCGCGGGAACACCCTCGTCATCTTCCAGAGCGACCACGGCCATTCCGTCGAGGAACGGACCTTTGGCGGCGGCGGCTCCGCCGGACCGTATCGCGGGCACAAGGGCTGCCTCTTCGAGGGCGGCCTGCGCGTGCCCTCGGTGGTCAGCCTGCCGGGAACCCTGCCCGAGGGCGAGGCGCGCGATCAACTCGTCACCGGCTGCGACTGGTGGCCCACCATCGCCGAGCTGACCGGCGCGAAGATTCCCGAGGGCCATCGCCTCGACGGCGCCTCCATCGCCGGCGTCATCCGCGACGCCAAGGCCCCCTCGCCGCATGCCCAATTTTACTGGCAACTCGGCGGCGATCCCTCGAAGGCGAAGTGGGTCGTCCGCGACGGCGACTGGAAACTCCTCGGCAACACCTCCGAAAACGTCCGGCCCGAGGGCGCCCCCGAACTCACCGCCGCCGACCGGAAGCTTTTCCTCGCCGACCTCGCCACCGACATCGGCGAGACCCGCAACCTCGCCGCCGAAAAGCCCGAAATCGTCGAGCGCCTGCTGAAATTGAAGGAAGAATACGCCTCCGGCATCGGAAAAGACCTCGCCGAACGCGAAAAAGACCGTCCCTGAGCCCGTTTCCGACCCAACCCTGTTGACTCTCGGACCTAACCCTGTTGACTCGATGACCCTTTCCGGCTCCGTCACCCTGGTCACCGGCGCCGCCCGCGGCATCGGGCTCGCCCTGACCGGGCGCCTGTGCCGGGAGGGCGGGCGGGTGCTGATGGCCGACGCCGACGCCGCCGCGCTCGAGGAGGCCGCGACGGGCCTGCCCTCCGACCGGGTCGCGATCGCGGTGGCCGACGTGCGATTCCTCGCCCAACTCGAGGCCGCCGCCGGCGCCGCGACCGCCAGATGGGGCCCTCTCGACGCGTGGGTGAACAACGCCGGCCTCGCCCGCCATCGCCGGGTGACCGACTACACGGAGGACGACCTCGATCTGATGACCGACGTCAACCTGAAGGGCGCGGTCTTTGGCTGCCAGGTCGCCCTGCGCCATTTCGCGGCCGCCGGACGCGGCCGCATCGTGAATGTCATTTCGACCGCCGCGTTGCGGGGCATTCCGACCGAGTCCTTCTATTGCGCGACGAAGTGGGGCCTGCGTGGTTTTACCCAGGCCCTCGCCGAGGAGGCCGCGCCGCTCGGCGTCGCCGTCACCGCCATCCTGCCCGGCGGGGTGGACACGGGTTTCTGGGACGCGGCGGTCGATCGCGAGATGCCGGTGGGCGATTTCCTGACTCCCGCGCAGGTCGCGGACGCCATTGTCGCCGTGCTGGCCCAGGACGATGCCTGTGTCACGCGGGAACTCGTCCTCCGTTCGCTGAAGGATCGTGACTTTGCCGGGGACCGGGAGTAGAGATCCGAATCGCATGAAAACGCCCGCCTGGTTCGCCGCCTTCGCCCTCTTCGCCGCCGCGCTGACACCCGCCGCCGCGGCGGAGGAGCGACTTAATATCATCGTCATCCTCGTCGACGACATGGGGTCGGGCGAGCTGGGATGCTACGGCCATCCCGAGCACCGGACGCCCCGGCTGGACGCGCTGGCGAAGTCGGGCGCGCAATTCGCCACCTGCTACACGCCTCCGATCTGCCACCCGACGCGGTTTCAGATCATGACCGGGCAGTACGGGCATCGCACGGGTGTCTTCCAGTTTCCCAACCGGCCCGGCGGACCGAAGGTGGCCGACGAGAACGAGGACAACATCGCGAGCCACCTGACCTTTGGCCGGATTTTTCAGAGGGAAGGTTACGCCACCGCGCTCGCGGGCAAATGGCAGCTCAGCGGCCGGCTGCCCACCCTGATTCGCGAGTGCGGATTCGACGAGTATTGCATGTGGGCCTACACGCAGAACCTGCCCGAGGGCGTCAAGCACACCGGCGGCTGGGAGGGCAAGGCCGGCGGCAAGACGTCGCGCTACTGGCATCCCAGCATCGTGAAAAACGGCGAGTATGTCCCGACCGCGATCGACGACTACGGGCCCGATCTGTTTTGCGATTTTATCGTCGACTTTCTCTCCCGGAAAAAGGACAAGCCCTTCTTCGTGTATTACCCGATGGCACTGACCCATTCGGTCTGGATGCCGACGCCGGATTCGCTGAAGCCGGGCGAGGATCGTTTCAAGCACAGCAAGGCGAACTATCGCGCCAACGTGGAGTACACGGACAAGATCGTGGGCCGAATCGTCGACGCCCTGGAGGCGAACGGTTTGAGGGAGAAAACGGTCGTGCTCTTCGTCGGCGACAACGGAACCGAGGGCAACGGCAAGGCCCGGACGACCGAGCTGGGGGCGCGGGTGCCGATGATCGTGAATTGCCCGGGTGTCGTGAAACCGGTCGGGCTGACAATGGAGCTGTGCGACACGTCGGATGTCGTGCCGACCATCGCCGACTTCGCCGGCATCGGCCTGCCGGAGGGGCACATTATCGACGGCAGGAGTTTCGCGCCGTTGCTTCGGGGCGAGCCGTTCCAGGGGCGCGAGTGGGTATACGCGCCGCTCGGCGGGAAGCGCGTGCTCCGGACCGAACGCTGGCTGCTGGAGGACAATTCGCCGTCCGATTTCGGCCGCCTCTTCGACTGCGGCGACTCGCGCGACGGCACGAATTACCGCGAGGTGACCGATTCGACCGATCCGGAAGTGGTCGAGGCGAAGAAACGGCTCCTGGATATTCTCGCCGACAAACCGGTGCCCGAAGTCGCCGACGCCGATCCTCAAAAACCAAAAGGCGGCGCGGGCGCCAAAGGGAAGAACAAGAACAAGGCGAAAAAGAAGCCCGATGCCGCGTGAAGGGCGGTTGGCGCGCCGTTTTGCTTGACTCCCGGGACCCCGAAAAGGCAGAATAAGCCTCGGCTTGGCGGTGGAGCGCTCCGAAATTTTTCCCCCATGAAATTTGTCCTCAGTCTGGTTCTCCCCGAAGGCGCGACCGTCGAGCATCCTCTCGAGGGCGCGTCGGTCACCCTGGGCCGCGCCGCCACCAACGATATCGTCCTCAAGGTGCCCGAGGTATCCTCGCGTCATCTGGAGTTTGTCGCGGCGGAGGGAGGCTACCGGGTGAAGGATCTGGGCTCGACCAACGGAACCCGTGTCAATGGGAGCCGGATCACCGAATGCCCGCTGCTCGGCGGCGAAACTTTTCTGATCGGCGAACGGGTGAAGGGCGCTTTCCGCGTCGAGTCCGCCGAGGAGCCTCAGGCGCCGGTCGCGGTCGCGGTGGTGGCGCGTCCGGCTGTCAAGATCGCCAAGCCGGAGCCATCCACGCCCACCGTGGTGCTGAAAAAATCGCCCGCCGCGGTGGCCCCGGCGAAACCCGCCGCCGCGTCTCCGGCGAAACCCGCCGTGCCGGCGGCCGCGTCGCCCGCCAAGGGGCCGCTTCCGGTGGTGCGAAAGCTGGCGCCTCCCGGCGCGCCGGCCAAACCGATCGCGGCGCCCGTCAAACCGAATCCCTCCCCCGACGAGGAGGGCGGCGGTCCGAAGAAGCTCAACTTCGGGTGACCGCTCCGGCTGGTCGTCCCCGGACTATGGGGCGTCTTCCGGGGGCGCGCCGGTTTTCCGAATCTCGATGTCGTCGTAGAAGATCGGCAGCCCCGTGTAGGGCGTTCCGACCACGGATCCCTTGCCGCTAAGCTTGACGCCGGTCGCCTCGTGGACGATTTGCGGTTTCTCGGGTCGCGGCTTTCCTTCGTTCCAGGCGCGGCCTTCGACGGTCCAGGCTTCTTCCCCTTTTTCGCGGACGGTCAGCTCGAGGCGAACCCACCCGTTCTTCTTCCAGTCGTGGGGCGCGGTCTCGAGAATGTCGTCGCCCTTGGACAGCTCGATCGTTTTCCGGGCGGGCACGAGGCGCAGGCGAAAGCCCGCCAACCCGTGCAGGGCGACGCCGAAGCGCGGGTGGCTGCGCTTTCCCGCCTCGGCCCGAATGCGGGCGGTGATGACGCCGCCGCCTTTCTGCGAGGCGCCGAGCTGCACGGCGCTTTCGGAAAGCGGCGCCGGAGCGAGCCGCAGGGCTTTCCCGCCGTCGATCTCGGCGACGGACCATTCGCCGTCCATGACGGTGAGGGCGTCCGGCACCGCGCCGGCTTCGGCGGCTTCGAAATCGATCTTGATGACGAGGTTCGGATCGGGGGGCGCGGCCGGTTTTTTTTCCTCCTCGGTTTTCTTCTTGTCCCCCTCGGCCACGGCGGCGCCAAGGCCGGCCAGCAGCAGCAGCAGCACGGCGGGGAAGGGGAGCGAAAATCGGAGACGCTTCATGGCGGGGGGACGAGTCGGATCGGGAGCGCGGGCGCGCGGTCATTCGGAGCGCAGGGCGTCGATCAGCGGACCGCGCAGCACGATCTTTGCCGCGAGCCAGCAGAAAAGCAACCCGCCCGCGAGGATGGCGCCGTTGACCCCCGCGAGCAGGCCGGTCGGCAGGTCGCCGGCCTTGGAGAAAAGCTTCGGCGCCACGGCCACGGCGGCGGTGGCCACGCCGAGGATCACGCCCAGCGCGTGGAGAAACCAATGCTCGCCCAGCACGAGTCGCGCCAGCCGGTCGCGGGTGAATCCGACCGCCCGCATGAGGCCGAGCTGGCCGCGGCGTTCCAGCACATTGCGCCCCACCACGACGGCCAGACCCACCGTGCCGAGCAGCAGACCCAGACCGCCGAGCGTCGAGAAGATGCTCAGGTAGGTGTTCTGCACGGCGTTGAACTCGTTCAGCCGCTCCCAGGCGGGCAACATCTGCAGGCCGCGATCGCCCAGCATGCGCGTCAATTGCTCCGCGACCGGGGCCGCCGCCTCCGGTGAGGGCGCGTCGAGCAGGAAATACCGGTAGCCGCCCGCGTCGGGAAACTGCGAGACGAACGCCGCCTCGTCGATCACGAGGCAGCCCTGCAGGATCGATGTCCGCAACATTCCGACGAGCCGCACCCCGAAGCGTTTGCCGCTGGCGGCCTCGTACTCGACCACGTCGCCCAGCCCCTTTTTCAGGGCGTAGGTCGCGGTGTTCATGTCGATCATGCCGGGAAACACGGGGAAACCCGCCTCTCCGGTCGCGGCCGCGTCCTCGCCCGGCGTCAGCAGAGACCACGGCGATTGGCCGGCGGCCGGCTTTTTCGCCAGCCCGGAGAAGGCGAAGGGATTCAGCGTCGCCAGCGCGGCGCTGTCGGCGGCCATCAGGCGGGGCCGCTGGGCGCGGTTGAGATTCAGACAGCTCGCGTCGTCGCCGTCGCTGACGCGGAATTGCACCGTGCGCCAGTCGCCCCGGGCGTCGAGGCCGTATTTTTCCCGACCCTGGGCGGAATTGAGATCCTCGTAGACCGGAAGCGTCGTTTCGCCCACGTAGGCGAAGCCGCCCGTGCCCGACCCGCGCCGTCCGGCGCCGCGTTCCCCCTCGAGTCGGAAGGAATTGATCGCCGTCACCATGAAGACCCCGGCCGCCATCAGGCCGATCACCGCCAGGCTGCGGCCCTTGCGCCGCAGGGCGTTCCGCCGGGCCAGGGAGCCGAGAGTCGGGAGCCCCGGCCGCGGCCGTTCCAGCAGGCGAAATCCCAGGGCGCAGGCGCACACGCCCGCCGCCGTCAGCAGAAAGCCCGCGCCGAAAAACAGGCCCTGCTCGGCCATCGTGCCCGGCGCTTTCGGCGCGAAAAGACAGCCCAGGCCGCCCAGCAGCGACACCGCGCCGATCCGAAAACTCCAGGTCCCCGTCACCTTCCGGGCGCGACCGGTCTCCGCCGCGATGGCGTCGCCGCCCGCGATGAGATGGCCGGGCTGCACCCGGGTCACCAGCCGGCTGGCGAACCACACCACGCCCAGCGCCATCAGCACCGTGATCCCGAAAGCGATCGCCAGGCTCGCCGGCCGGAGGTCATAGACAAAGGCGATGCCCGTCGCCGCCGCCCGCCACGCGCCCGCCATGCCCAGCAGCGCCAGCTTTGTGTAAACCCAGCCGCCCGCCAGTCCCAGCCCCGCGCCCAGCACCGCGAGCAGCCCCGACTCCAGCAGAAACATCCGCCGCACCGTGCCCGCCGGAAATCCCGTCGCCATCAGCAGCCCGATCTGCGTCGCCCGCTGTTCGATCCCGAAGACAAACACCAGCCCCGTCAGAGTCAAAGCCGCCACGATCAGGAAAAAACTCATGTAGGCGAACAACTGCCCGAAGTCGAACGAATCGCCCACCGCCGCCGCCGCCTCCGCCCGCGGATCGCGCAGCGCCCAGCCCAGGTCCCCCAGCGACACCGACCCTTTCAGCTTCGCCGCGAATTCCTCCGCCGAGATCGAGTCCGCCGGAAATCGCAGCGACGTCGTGTCGCCGAAGCGGTTCGCCCACAGTTTCCGGCCCGATTCGAGACGGATGAAAGCCTTCGGCGTCGTGCGGTATTCGTTCCAGTATTCGTCGTCCTTTTTCCGGATGCGCTCCTTGTCGATCGGGATGCCCGGCTCCCACGCGTCCAGCGAGTCCACCTCGAAAACCCCCGGAAACTCCGGCGTCCACGACGCCTCCACCTGCGGCTGGTCGATCGGCGCCACGGCGCGGACCGTGAATTCCGTCTTCTCCTCCCGCATCCGGCGACCCCGGTCCACGACGAAGTAGGAAAGGTGCACCGCGTCGCCGTTGCGCAGGTTCAGGTCCTCCGCCAGCCAGTCGGTGACCACGATCTCGTTCGGCCGCAGGTCGGCGGGGACGATCCCGTTCGCCCGGTGGCCCGTCGCCGCCACCATCGAGTAGGGCGTCGCCCGGTCGCCCTGCCGGATCTCGTTGACCAGGTAGGTCAGCACCCCGTCCGCGCGGTCGCCCGCGATCGCCTCCGCCTTTTTCCGCAGCTCCGGTTCCAGAAAGACGCGCGCCGTCGACAGTTGCCACAGCGACCCCTCCGGGCCGACCCGGGCCAGATTCAGCTCCGCGTCGGCCAGCGTCCAGGCCTCGTGGACCGCCTCGCCGAAGACGCCCGCGTCCGTTCCCGCAGGGGCCAGCAGCACATTGGCCACCCCCTCGCGCTCGATCGCGAGTTGCAGCCGCTCCAGCGGCAGAAAGACCGTCGCCACCGGCACCTGCTCCGCCTTCAGCGAGTAGCGCCCGAAATGCTCCGCGTCGACCACCCCGTCCACCGTGCCCGTGATCGGGATCGTCTGCTCCGACTCGCCCGAGAGCGGCGCGTCGCGCGAGAGCGCCCCCGGTTTTTCCAGCCGCAGCACCACCCGGTCGCCCGCCCCCGCCCCGAGCCGGCTCGCAGCCGCCTCGTTGACCGCGAACCAGTCGTCCCCCTTGTCCGCGACCCCGGCCGGAGGCCCGCCCGCGTTTCCCAGCTTCCAGAAAGCCTCCGTGACCCCCACGATCTGCACCCCGTTGAGCCGTCGGCCTCCGCCCTGGATCGTCGCCGTCCCGCGCAACTGCAACAGCGGCGCCACCTCCGCCGCCGAGCCCGCCGGCAAGCCCCTCGCTGTGGCCGCCGCCAGACCCGCCGTGAAAAGCCGGTCCCCGCCCGTCAGCACCGGACCCGCGCCCGAGAGCCGGGCCGCCGCGTTGCGCCGCAGACTCTCCTTCACCGAATCCCCGACCACCAGCGCCCCGCTGAGGATCGCCGACGTCAGCGCCACCCCCGCCAGCACCGCCAGATTCAGGCCGCGATAGTGCCACAGGGAACGGAGGATGAGTCGGAGCATCGTGGGAAAGGATTGTCGCGGTTCGGATTTCCGGGGAATAAGAAAATCGGCCGTCCCCTCACGCGGCGAAGCGCCCGCCCTTCAGACTGCGCACATCGCCCAGCTTGCGCGCCAGGTCGCCATCGTGCGTCACCATCACCAGCGCCAGATTTTCGGACTCGTTCAATTCGATCAGCAACTCGACCAGACGCGCCGCGTTTTCCTCGTCCAGCGCGCCCGTCGGCTCGTCCGCCAGCAGCAGCCGCGGCCGGTTGATGAGCGCCCGCACCACCGCCACCCGCTGGCGTTCGCCGCCCGAGAGCCGCGCCGGCCGGCTGTCCGCCTTGTCGCCCAGGCCGACCCGCTCCAGCAGCGAGCGCGCCCGGTCCGCCGCCGCCGCCGGGGCGTCCGACTTTCCCACCGCCGCCAGCGTCGGCACCAGCACATTCTCCAGCGCCGTGCATTGCGGCAGCAGGTGGTGAAGCTGGAAAATGAACCCGATCTCCCGGCTCCGCAGCGCCGCGATTTCCTTTTCCTTCATCCCCGCGAGGGCCGCGCCGCCGACCCGCACCTCGCCCTCGCTCGGCTGGTCGAGAGTGCCCAGGATATTCAGGAGCGTGCTTTTTCCGCAGCCCGACGGCCCCACGATCGCGAACCGCTCGCCCGGCGCGATCGCCAGGTCGATCCCGTCGAGCACCCGCCGATCCGGATCGCTGTCGTACCACTTCGAGACACCGTTGAGCTGGACGATGGGAGGGGAATCGGACATGACGTCTGGGGAACGGTTGGTGGATCGAAAAGAGACCCGCGCGCGGATCGATCATCAAAGCCGCGATTCGTCCCCTTGGCACCCCGAAAATCGCGCCATGCAAGGCGAGGGCTCGCCACCGGATGAGCATCCGGCAACGTCACGGTGCGACGGTTCAATCCCGGACGCATCCAATTCTCGACGGGGCGGACATTTTCGTTCGCGGGAACGGCCGCGTCACGACCCGCGCCATTGGCCCGCGCCGACGGAGGATCGGCCGTGGCCGCGGGCGGCGTTTTGCCGGGAAGCGGTGAGGTTGGCTTTCAGCCAACGACCGGCTCGGCACGGCCCTTCCTGGGGCGTTGCCCCAGGCTAGGGTGAGGTTGGCCGTTGGCCAACGCCCGAAGCCCGAAGCCCGAAGCCCAACGACCGACGACCGACGACCGACGACCGACGACCGACGACCGGCGACCGGCGACCGGCGACCGGCGACCGGCGACCGAAACCTGAAACCTGAAACCTGAAAACTGAAAACTGCCCCCTGCGTGAAAGGCGGCCGGATCGCCGGGAGATTCGCGCTGGCCCCCGAAGGCTGAAGGCCTTCGTTCACCGTAGCCTGGGGCAACGCCCCAGGGTTTTGATCGTGAAAATCGGGTTTGGCTGAAGGCCAAATTCACCCGAGCCACCCCTCGCGACCGCAAAATTGGCCCGCACTGCGCCCCTGTCGCGATCGGCGGCAGCCGGGTGGGGCGAGGCGTCCCCGCCGAGCCGTAGCACGGGCTTTCCAGCCCGTGTCCGTCTGTGCGGGCTTTCCAGCCCGCGCCCGTGTCCGTCCGCGCGCCGCCGCACGGCGGGAATCTCTCGAATTCCGCCCGTTCCCCCCCCGCCCGCGACTTACCAACCCAACCCAACCCTGTTGGGTCCCCGACCTAACCCTGTTGGTCCCCCGACCCAACCCTGTTAGACATCTCGCCACCGAATGGCTTCGCCGGACACGGCATCGGCCGCGGCGGGTTGCTGTCCCGCGTCGGCGAAACCCGCCCGGCGCCCCCAAATGGGACTCATCCCATTGGCGACGGGGGCGCTGATGGCGGCGGCGTCCTCGATGGGGCACGAATTCCCGTGAAATTTTTTGGGTTTGAAGGGTGGTCGCGAACGGGAGTTTTCAATAGAATCCCGTCCCATGAAACGCCATCGCCCGTTCTTCCTTACTCCGGTCTTTTTCGTTTTCGCGGTGGCGCTTGGGATTGGCGCGGCGGGCAAAATTTCCGCCGGAGAGGCGGCGACGATCCTGGACGGGATGCGGTCGTTTGGAGTGGCGGGTCAGCCGGAGTGGAACGGGTTTTCCGATCTGGAGTCGGGCGGCGCGGCGCTGGACCTTTCCTTTTCCGTCCCGTTCGAACGGGGGAGGGAGCACACGCTTTTTGTCCGGCATCGCGGGGTGAAACAGCGTTGGGATGTCATGCTGAACGACCGCAAACTCGGATCGCTGCCGAGTCTCGAGGCCGACCAGATCACGGCCTTCGCCATGCCGGCGGATCTCCTGCGCGAGCCGCAACTGGCGGCGGGCGGTGGGCTGAATCGCCTGCTCATCCGAAACGGAAGCGCGACGCCCGACGACGTGGAACTGGGCGACATCCGCCTCGTGGCGGCGCCGAAGGACGCGGCGTTGGGGGCGGCGGCGGTGGAGGTAAGGGTGCTCGACGCGGAGGCGGGCACGGGGGTGCCGTGCCGGATCACGTTCACGACTCCGGCGGGAACCTTGGCGCCGCTGAAGGCGATCACCGAAACGCCGGCCGCGGTGCGCGAGGGGGTCGTCTATGTCCGCGACGGGAAAGCCCGGCTCACGGCGCCGGCGGGCGACTATGTGGTGTGGGCGAGCCGCGGCTTCGAATGGAGCGTCGCGAAGGCCGCCGTGTCGCTGCAAGGCGGCGGCGAGGCTCCGGAGCGGGTGACGCTGGAGATTCGCCGCGAAGCGCCGGTGCCGGGCTGGATTTCGGTGGACAGCCACATCCACACGCTGACGGACAGCGGCCACGGGGACGCCACCCTGGACGAGCGCATGCTGACCATCGCGGGGGAGGGGCTGGAACTCGCGGTCGCCACGGATCACAACAAGCACGCCGACTACGCCCCGGCGATCGAGCGCACGGGAACGCGGGGCCTGTTTCGCGAGGTCACCGGGAACGAGGTGACGACGAAGCTGGGTCACTTCAACGCCTTTCCGGTCGAAAAGGGCGCGCCCGTTCCCGACGCCACGATCGAGGACTGGGGCGCGCTGCTCCCGGCGGTGCGGCGGACGCCGGGGGTGCGGATCGTCATTCTCAATCATCCCCGGAACCTGCACAGCGGCTTCGTGCCGATGGGGCCGACGCAGTTCGACACCGTGACGGGAAAACACCGGCGCGCGGCGGCGCTGGCCGGGCTCAACGGGATGGAGGTCGTCACCTCGGCGGCCATGCAGAGCGACATCATGCTGCCCTTTCGCGATTGGTTCGCGCTGCTGAACCGCGGGCACCGGCTCGCCGGGGTCGGGTCCAGCGACACGCACGATGTGAACCGCTTCATCCTCGGCCAGGCGCGGACCTACGCGGCGGCGGACGACTCGGGCGAGATCGATCTCGACCAGGTCTGGAAGAGCCACGAGGAAGGCCGCCTGCTCGTCAGCATGGGGCTGCTGGCGCAAATTCGGGTCGATGGCCGGCACGGGGTCGGCGATCTCGCCGCGCCGGAAGGCGACGCGCTCGCCGTCGAAGTCACGGTCACCGGTCCCTCATGGACGCGGGCGGACCGGCTGGTGCTTTACGGGAACGGCTTTCCGCTGGCCGAGACGCGGATCGGGCATCCCGAGGGCGCCGTCGAAAAGGCGCGGCACACCTTTCGCGTCTCCGCGCCGCGGCATGACGTGTGGCTCGTCGCGGTGGCGACCGGTCCGGGGGTGACGGGGCCGTTTTGGGAAATGCCGCGGCCATACCAGCCGAGTTCGCCCGATTTCAATCCGCGCGTCATCGGCGCGACGAATCCGGTCTGGATCGACGGGGATCGGGACGGCGTTTTTTCCGCGGCCCGTCCGACGGCGCAACGCCTGACCGAGGAAGCGGGGGCCGACGGGGCGAAATGGCTCGCGGCTCTGGCCGAAACCGACGAAGCCGTCGCCATCCAGGCCGCCGAGCTGTGGGCGGAAAAGGGAGCCGCGCGGCCCGGCCTCGACGGGGCGCCCGACTTCGTCAGGCGGGCCTGCGAGGCGGTCTGGCGGCCGTGAATCGAGGGCCGACCCAACAGGGTTGGGTCGATGACCTAACCCTGTTTGTGGGAACCACGAACGAGCGCGAAGCTTCTCGGTGCCGGTGTCTTCAGGGGATTAGGTGAGGATGGATTTTCCGCCGGGGTTGTAAATGGGAGGGGATTTTTCGAGAGCGTGCCCTCCGCGAAATCTTGGCCAGGATGGCCAGGCCACGTTTCGCGACCGCCACTTTCATTCACGCTCAAGCCGGGAGGCTTTTGCGGCGGTTTTCGAATTGGCTCAAAAAAAGCGGCATTTTACGGTAAGGTTTCCGGCCTGTGCGCGTACACACTCCATGGCGGCGGTATCGACCGCCATTTTTCCCGACTCGCTCATGAGACACGCTTCCCATCCCCTGAAAGCGGCCTGGGTCGCCGCAATTCTGCTATTCGCGGCGACGCCGACGGGCGGCTTCGCCTTTCACCCGACGGTCTCGAAGATCCTGCCAACCCACACGGCGGCGCAAAATCTGCCGCGCTTCGGGGCCGCGGTGGCGCTGACCGAAAAATACCTGGTCGTGGGCGAGCCACAGAATGACGACCTCGCCGACGACGCCGGGCGGGTGCGGGTGTACGACGCGAAGGGGACCCGGCTGCTGCGGACGCTGACGGCGTCGGACGCGTCGGCTTTCGCGAGATTCGGCGCGGCGGTGGCGGTCTCGGGCGATCTGGCGCTGATCGGGGCGCCCGGCGTGAACGGCGACGAGGGGCGGGCCTATCTGATCGATTTAAAAAAGGGAACGGAACTTCAGATTCTTGCCGCGTCGGACGCGGCGGCGACCGCGGAATTCGGCGCGACGGTGGGCCTGGTCGAAAAGGCGTGGCTGGTGGTGGGGGCGCCGGGCGACACCGGGGGGCGCGGGGCGCTATACCGGTTCGATCCGGAGACTTTCGCGGAGCAGAAAATCACGGCCGCGGCGCCGTTTCCAGGCAACGGGCTGGGCACGAGCCTGGCGGTGTCGGGCCATTGGGCGGTGACGGGGGCGCCCTTCGCCAACTCCATGGGGGAGGCCTATCTCTACGATCTGGACTCGCTCGATCTCCTGCGGACTTTCACGCCGTCGGACGGGGGGCTTTTTGACGCCTTCGGCACGGCGGTCGCGATCGCGGCGGGTCAGGTGGCGGTCGGGGCGCCTTTACACAACACCATCGTCGCCGACGACGGGGCGGTCTATCTGTACCGGATCGCGGACGGCGCGGAACTGGCGAAGGTGACGGGCAGCGCCACGGGATCGGGCGACGATTTCGGATCGGTGCTGGCGATGGAGGAGAATCTGCTGGTGGTCGGCGCGCCGAAGGGCAGCCAGCTTTTCGCCAACGAGGGCGACGTTTACGTCTTTTCCCGCCACTCGGCGGCCGAGCTGGGCTGGGTGAGGGCGCCGGACTTCGAGGTGAACCAGGAATTCGGCGCGGCGGTCGCCATTTGCGGCAACCGGGTCGTGGTCGGCGCGCCGGGGGATCAGCACTTTTTCATGTCGAGAGGGGCGGTTTACCGGTTCGAGCCGGTCATTCCCGCGCTGCCGTTGGAGAAGATCGCCGCCTTGCGCGATTTCGCGCCGGACACGGAGACGGCGAGCTTTGCGCGCTTTGGCGAGGCGGTCCTGCAGGACGACGGGGGCGCGGCGCTGACGGCGGTGCTGCGCGGGGCGCCGCGGGGGAAAAACAAGGGGCTCTGGCTGCGCGACGCGACGAATCATGACCTGCGCGCGGCGGTCATCGCGGGCGACGATCAGGGCGGTGGCGTGAAGGCGGGCTCGGTGATGCGGCCGGTTTTCAACGACAACCAGGTCTCGGGCTTCGAGATGACGGTGGGCGGCACGGGCATCAACCGGTCGAACAACCGGCGGCTGATCCGGAACCAGCTCGGCACGACCGCGGATTTCCTGAGCACGGGAGACACGGGCGGAATCTTCGGCGGCGGGGTGATCTCGAAAATCGGGCGACCCACGCAGGACTCGCTCTTCGGGCGGATGCTGATGCCGATCTGTTTCAAGAAGGGTGTCGGCGGGATCGACGCCGAGAGCGACACGGCGCTGATCCGGTTCGATTCGGGCGGGGCGAACCAGATTTTGCAGGAGGGGTCGCCGGGGCCGGCCTCGGTGGGGAACGCGCCGCACGGGCATTTGACGCGGGTGTCGAACGGGATTTTCGCCTGTCCGCTCAAGAGCGATCCCGCGACCAACGAGGCGGTCTTCGGCTGGTCGCCGGGGGTGTTTCAATTCCTGATCGCCCGCCGGGGCTCGACGATTCCAAGCTCGGGCACGATTTTTTACTCCAATTTCCTGGGCGAGATGTCCTCGAACGCCGGCCATGCCTGGCGGGCGACGCTGAGCGGCGACGGGATCGGCAAGACGAACAACGAATCGCTTTTTGCGTCGTTCGCGGGCATCGAGGTGGCGCGCCGGGGAGATCCGGTGCCGGGGTTGCCGGCCGGGGTGGTGTGGGACCGCTTTTTGCAGTTCGCCGCGGTGGACGACCTGACCAACGCGGAGGGATGCCTTTTTCTGGCGAAGATCAAGGGACCGGGCGTGACCCGGGCGAACGACTGCGGGCTTTTCCTCTACGACTCGGCCGGGGGCACGCACGTCGTCTTGCGGGAGGGCGATCCGGCGCCGGGCTGCGATCCGGCCTGCATCGGCTCGATTCTGCGGGTGGAGATGCCGTACGACAACGGCCACTTCGCGGTGCTGGCGAGTCTGACGCGGGCGTCGAAGACGAGCAACCTGGCGCTGCTCACCGGGACGCTTTCCAACGACTCCGGGGACGGCGTCGGCCTGTGGCGACCCTCGGTCGTGCTGCGCAAGGGCACGCGATACCAGAGCCTGCGCTGGGGCGAGGCCTCGGTGAAAAGCCTGGGCTTTCCCGCCTCGGGCGTCGGTCCGGGCGGCGCGTGCGGGATCGGCTACGGCGAGGTCATCGTGCCCAGCGGCCGGGTTCTGCTGCAGGCGACTTTTTCCAACCGGGGACAGGGGCTGCTGCGGCTCGATCCCTGAGGCGGCGGCGAAAACGAATGGGCCAAACGACAATTTTCGATGACGATGAAACGCAATCTTCTCCTTCTCCTCCTGGCCGGGATGGTCTTGCTCGCGGTGGCGCCGGGGGCCGTGGCCGATCCGCTCTCGGTGACGAAGCTGGTGGGACGCTACAAGCTGCCGCAGATCAATCCCGGCCTGGGGCTCTCGATCGCGGTCAACGACCGCTACATCGTGTGCGGCGAGCGCGGCAACGACGACCGCGGGCTCAACGCCGGCGCCGCGCAGGTGTACGACGCGCGCACGGGCCGCTATCTGCGGACGCTGTTTGGCACGGACACGGCGGCGGGCGACACCTTCGGCGAATCGGTGGCGGTCTTCGGAAACATGGCGCTGGTCGGCGCCACGGGAGCCAACGGGGCGGGGGGCAAGGCTTACCTGTTTGACCTGCGACGCGGAAAACAGACCATGGTCCTCGAACCATCCGACCTGGGGCCGGGGCTGAACTTTGGCCGGACGGTGGCGCTGGGGAAGGACACGGCCTTCGTGGGCACGCCAATCCGGGGCGGCAAGGGAGCCGTCTATCGCTTCGATCTCGCGACCCTGGCGGAAACGATCGTCGAGGCCTCCGACGGCGTGGCGGACGACGACTTCGGCGGCGCGCTGGATCTCGAGGGCCGGTGGCTGCTGGTTGGAGCGCCGCAGGAATCAACCTCGACGGGCAAGGCTTACCTCATCGACACGGAATCGCTCGACGAACTGGCGATTTTCACGCCCGGCGACGGGGCGGCGATGGATTTCTTTGGCAACTCGGTCGCGCTGGACGGCGACTTCGCGCTGCTCGGCGCGCCGGGGCACGACTCGGCGGGCGCCGAGGCGGGCGCGGCCTACCTGTATCAGATTTCGAACGGGATGCAGCTCCACAAGTTCGACGGAAACGCGGCCGGCGATTTCTTTGGGCAGGCGGTGGCGATGGACGAGAACCGGATCGCCATCGGGGCCGGAGAGGCGGATTTTCTGGGGCTGAACACGGTGGGCGAGGTCGAGCTTTTCGACCGGCGGACAACCGCGTCGCTCGGGGTGCTGCATTCGCATGACCGGCAGACGTCGCACCGGTTCGGCACCTACCTCGCGTTGTGCGGCAACCGGCTCGTCGTCGGGGTGCCGGGGGACACGCGGAACGCGAGCCTGCTGGGGGCGATCTATCTGCACTCGCCGGTGGTGGGGCCGCTGCCGCTCGCGCGGGTCGCCGCGCTCCGCGATTTCGCGCCGGGGGCGGACTCGGGGGTGTTTGGCCGCTTTGTCGAGGCCTCGCTCGAAACGGGCGGCGGGGTGGCGTTTACCGCGACACTGTCCGGCGCGCCGAAGGGACAGTCGGCCGGGATGTGGCAGCGCGACACGACGGCGGGACCGCTGCGGAAGAAATTCCTGCAGGGCTTCGACGTCGACCTCGGGCAGACGCTGAAATCGGTGGTGCGGCCGATTTTCAACGACGATGGCGGCTCGATTGTCGAGGCGACCCTCACGGGAGCCGGGGTGACCGCCGCGAACAACCGCGAGTTGCTCACCACCTTTGGCGGGGGGGGGATCCAGCTTCGCGTCGGAAACAACGCCCCGGCGGTCGATCCGACCCCGATCAAGTCTTTCGGTTCCGCGGTCCAGGCGACCCAGGGCATGGGCGCGGTGGTGACCGCCATTCCCGTGCGTCTCGACGCCAAAATCGGGCCGGCCGACGCCTCCAACGACTCCCTGCTTCTGCGGGGCGTTAACTTCGCGCTCGACCTGATCGCCCGCGAAAACGCCGTGTCTCCCGTGCCGGGTGCCCCGTTCGGGGAGCTGGCGCGGGTGAAATTCGAAAGCGATCGCGTGGCCTTCGCCGCTCCCCTGCAGAGCGATCCGTCGGACAACCACGGTCTTTTCACCATCACTCCCGGCGGCGGAGCCAAAAACATCATCCTCCGGCGCGGCGACGCTCCCGTCGGCGGAGGCGGGGCGCTGCTGTCCACCGTGATTGGCGAAACGATCGCCTCCGGCGACCGCGTCGTTTTTCGCGCGTCCTTGTCCGGCCCGGGCGTCAAAAGCTCGAATCGCGAGGCTTTGCTCAGCAAGCACACCGGCTCCGTGAAAATCGTGGCGCGCAAGGGCGAGGAGGTTCCGGCCGGCGCGGGCCTGCCCGCCGGGGTCAAGTGGAGCCGTTTCCTGCAATTCTGGTCCGTTGACGACCGGGGCGGCAGCCCTTGCTGCGTCTTTCTCGCGAAAATTTCCGGCCCCGGCGTGAGTGGAAAGAACGACTGCGCCCTCTTCCTGCAGGAGGACGACGAGGAAGTCCGCGTGCTGCTGCGCGAGGGCGATCCCGCGCCGGGCTGCGGATCGGCCTGCGTGGGGAGCTTTCAGCGGGTGGCGGTTTGCACGGGTTACGGGCGATACGCGGTGCTGGTGTCGCTGACCGGCGCGACCTCCTTGAGCAACCAGGCCCTGCTGCGCGGCACCATTTTCAGCGGCGCGGGTTTCCCCGTCGGCCTCTGGCGCCCGCATCTCGTCCTGCGCAAGGGAACCCGGCACGCCAGCGGGATCGGCGAGATCGCTTCGGTCAAAAGCATGGCTTTCCCGACGGCGGGCGTCGATGCCAGCGGCGCCGGCGGCGGCGGACTGGCGCAACCGGTGGTGATCAGCGGCCGCGTCCTGATCCAGGCGACTTTTTCCAATCGCGCGGTCGAGTTGCTGCGTTACGATCCGCCTTTCTGACGTTTTCTCCTTCACCCGCGGGCGGTCCGCCGCCTCTCAACTCCGTAAATGAATGGAACCATGAAAATGAACCCCAATCGTCTCAGGTCTCGCGTCGACCGGCTCGCGCTGGCCGTCACCTTAGTGGCCGGCGCCTTCGCGGCGCCCGCTCTCGCCCTGCACCCGAATGTCTCGAAACTCTTCGCCCGGAACAACCCGGCGCAGCATCTGTCGAACTTCGGCGAGACGGTCGCCGTCAACGAGAAATACATCGTCGTCGGCGAACCGGACAACAGCGACCTCGCCAGCGGCGCCGGCGCGGTGCATGTCTATCAGGCGACCACCGGCCGCTTCCTGCGCAAGCTCTTCGCCTCGAATGGGGCGAGTTTCGCCCGCTTCGGCCAGAGCGTGGCCGTCTCCGGCGATCTCGCGCTGGTCGGCGCGCCGAACGCCTTCACGGGAGCCGGGCGGGCCTACCTCTTCGACCTGCGGCGCGGAAAGGAGATCGCGATCCTCAACGCCTCCGACAACGGCGGCGGGATGGATTTCAACGTCGGTTTCTGCGTCGCGCTGAACAAGCGCTACGCCGTGGTCGGCGCTCCCGCCGCGGACGGCTACAAGGGCGCGGTTTACGTTTACGATGTGAAAACGCTGGCCGAGACGAAATTCGCGCCGGCCGGTCTGGTGGCGAACGAGTTCTTCGGCCAGAGCGTCACCGTCGAGGGCGGTCGTTTCCTGGCCGGGGCGCCCGGCACCACCGGCTTCACGGGCTCCGCCTACCTCTACGACATCGCCGGAAACAACGAACTGCGCCATTTCGTGCCCTCGGACGGCGGATCGGGCGACCTGTTCGGAAACAGCGTGGCGCTGGCGGGGGGCTACGCCCTGGTCGGCGCGCCGTCCCACGACGGCGGCGGCACGGACCGCGGCGCGGCTTACCTTTACAATATCTTCCTGGACACCGAGGAAGCGAAACTGGAGGCCGCCGATCAGGCCGATGGCGACAAATTCGGGACCGCCGTCGCCACGCAGTCGAACCTGGTCCTCGTCGGCGCGCCGACCGCGACACGGGGCGTTTCTGCCTGCGGCGCCGTCTATCTATTCGATCTGGCAAAACGCGAGCTGATCGAGGCTTTCGGCCCGCCCGACCGGCGGCAATCGCAGAATTACGGCCGATCCGTGGCCCTCTGCGGCAACCGCGCCGTCATCGGCGCCCATCGTGACGGGACGCTGACGCTCACGCCCGGCGCCGTCTATGTCCACAACCCGCTCCTGTCGGAGATCCCCGCAGCCAAGATCGCCGCCCTCCGCGATTTCGCGCCGGGAGCGCCGGACGCGACCCTGGCAAAATTCGTCGGCGCCGCGATCTCCGGACTCGGCGAATCCGCCTTTCTCTCAAAACTCGCCGGTTCCGGCGCCTCCGGCGGGCGAAACTGCGCCTTTTACCGGCACGACTCCATGATTGGCTCGCTCCTTCCCATCGTCGTTACCCGGGACGATATCGGCGGCGGGGTTTTCGCCAAGACCCTGGGAGAGCCGATCCACAATCGGGCGGTCTCGACCTTCGGCGGCCCGATTTCCCTGGCGACTCTGATCGGCCCGGCCGTCAACCGGAACAACAACGTCGCCCTCCTCCAGTCGAGGGTCGGCGGCAACTTGGAAACGCTGATGCGAACCGGCGACGCTCCCGGGGCGCTGGGCGGCGCCATTCTCTCGAAGCTGGGCCAGCCCGTCCAGCCCGGCGTCAACGACCTGATCGTCGTCCCGACTCAACTCCTCAACGGCTTCGGCGGAACGACGAAAATCAACGACTCGGCCATCGTCCGGCACAACGCCTCCATGATCGACGCCGTTCTGCGGGAGGGCGATTCCTCGCCGGTACCGATCTTTCCGGGGCTGCCCTTCGGCCAGTTGACGCGGGCCCGCGAGCAGAACACCCGGGTCGTCTTTCCCGCTCTCCTGGCGGGGCCTCCCGGGGTGAAGATCGGCGGCTTGTTCGGCTGGATTCCGCCCGGCGCGCCGGACACGATCGGCCTGCTCAATAGCGTCGCGCCGATCCCGGACACGATTTACAAGGCCTTCCTCGGCGAAACGGTGTCGGTCTTCAATCACGCCGTGTGGCGCGCCTCGCTGTCCGGAACCGGAGTGAATCGAAACACCGCCGAGGCCCTTTTCTCCGAGGTGCCGAACCTCGATATCGTCGCGCAAAAGGGCATGGACGATCCGGGCTTCCCCATCGATGTGAAGTGGGCCCGCTTTCTTCAATACTGGGTTGCGCGGGATTTCTCGCTCGACGAGCATGTCCTGGTGCTCGCGAAGCTGTCCGGGCCGGGCGTGGGCCGCTCGAACGACTGCGCCCTGGTCCGCCGGGACGAGAACGGCGACACGGAGATCATCCTCCGCGAGGGCGATCCGCTGCCCGGCTGCGACCCCGCCTGCGTCGGCACGATCCAGCGCGTCTCGGTGGCGCCCGACGGCGGCTTCTACGCCGCGTTGGTTTCGCTCACGGCGGCGTCAAAGGGCACGAACCAGGCCCTGCTCGTGGGCCAGTTGTCCGCGACGGAGCCGGGCCTCTCGGCGCCGTATGTGCTCTTTCGAAAAGGCACCCAATTCCGCAGCCGGTCCGGCGAGGCGACCACCGTCTTGTCGATGTCCCTGCCCGCCACCAACACCGACGCCGCCGGGGCGGGGGGCGGAGGCCTGGGCAATTCGGTTTCGCTCTTCGGCAGCGTGCTTTTCGAGGCCACCTTCACCAACAAGGCCGTCGAGTTGCTCCGGGCCGATCCGTGAGGGGCTCATCCAACAGGGTTAGGTCAGGGAGTCAACCCTGTCGGGTCGGGGAACTTTTCTCGCCAAGCCCAACAAAGAAGCGGGGCGCCCCAAAATCCGAAATGGGACGCCCCGCCGTTGCCTTGGTTTTGGCCCGTGAAGGCCAAGTTTTCTTGCTCAGAAAGCGAACTGCCAGCCGGCGACCAGCGTGAAGTTGCGTTCCATGCCGACTCCGTTGAGATCCTGATACATCGGCAACAGGCCCTCGATGGCGAGGCGGTGTCCCTTCAGCGGGCCGTTGGCCACCTTCAGGTTCAGGCCGATCCCGCCGTCGAGGGTGTGACCGCCGTAGTTCGGCTGGAAATGCGGCGGGGCGACGTGGGCGTGGGGACCGTCGTAGTGGCCGGTGATATCCTGTTCGTAGTGATAAGCCAGGCGGCCCGAGATGCTGGCCCAGTCGCAGAGGCGCAGCGCGAGCCACGCGGTGGCGTCGGCGGCGTTGCCATAGGCGAAGCCGGTGTCGCCCTCGTCCTCGAGGCGCCAGATGGCCTTGGCCTGGGCGCCCCAGGAGAGGTCGTCGCATTGGCCGAGATAGGTGAGGCTGGGCACCAGATCCCAGGTGCCGGAGCCGAGTTGCATGCCGTAGGGCAGGTACTGGCCGTGCTGGCTCTCGTCCACGTCGCCGGTGGGCAGGCTCAGCGCCAGGCCGGTGTGGAGGCGCTGGGCGCGGTCGTCATAGAGCTTGTACATGGCCCCGAGGGAGAGATCGCCGAGACCGGCGCTTTCATGGCCGAAAGTGCCGGTGTGTCCGCCATGGCCATGATCGTGCCCGCCATCGCCGTGGGCGTGCGGATTGGCGACCAGGGTCATCTCCTTCTCCACGTAGTTGAGCATCCCCATCAGGGTGAGCTTGTCGGTCGGGGCGAACATGAAGCCCCACATGTGCATGTCCATGTCCATGTCGGTCGCCGCCGCGTCGTAGCCGCGATGGAAGACCTCGTGACTGCTCAGGCTGTCCGTGCCGGCGCGGTGGCCGTCCATGTCCATGAACATGTAGCGGTAGCTGAGCATCCATTCGCCGGCTTCGTGGGTGTGGTCGGCCATCACGCCGATCGGGGCGTGCGAGTCGGGCCGGCCGGCGTCCCACGCGAAGTCGAAGCAGTTCTTTTCCGGGGGCGCGACGGCTTTTCCGGCGTCATCGCCGGCGTGGAGGCCGCCGGGAAGGGCGGCCAGAGTGGCGGCGGTCGCGAGCGCCGCCAGGGTGAGGGGTTGGTTGGTCATTTTCATAGGATTGGTTTTGGGTTGGGTGGTTTTGGAGTCGATCAAAAAGGATTTAGGGAGGGAGGGGCCTGAAACCCGGATTCACCGGCGGGAGCCGGCGGGTGCGATGAGGAATCCTCGACAGGGCGCCGGATGTCGGCGGGCCTTTGTCCCCGGTCGAATCGCCGGGAGACGGACGAGACTTCAACAGCGGGCGGTAGGCGGGCCGAAGCGGTGGTGACACTCCAACCAAGGGAGAAAACCGCCGCCGACTCTCGCCGGGAACCCGGGTTCAGGCAAAGTCCGGAGGCGGCACCGGCGGCGCGTGGCCGATGCCGGTGAAAGTCCGCGAGAACGCGTCTCCCGCCGGCGCCAGACAGTCCGGCGCGGGAGGGGAAAGGGTGATGGGACGGGATTCCGCCGGGACCAGGCCCAATTCGGGGGCGGCGGGGGCGGCTTTGCCCTCCTCGGAGGCGAGGCCCTTGACGGTGGCCTCCATCGTCAGGAGACAGCGCTTGCAGGGCTGCGAACCGGAGAGAAAAGCGCCCGCCATCTCCGGCAGCGACATCGCTCCGGCGTGGTCGCGGGTCATCAGCGCCCAGGCGCCGGCCTGCATGCACGCCAGGTGCCCGCCCGAGACGGTGAGCACCGTCAGCAGGGTCAGACATTTGGCGAGCCAGGACTTCACACCGCGACTGTGGGCAGGGCGAAACTTCCGGTCAAGGCCTAATTTTCCCGTGCGGTATTTCGACCGATGGCTTGAGGCCGCCGAGGTGGGGCGAGACGTCCCTGTCGAGCCGTCGAGTGCCTGGGTGACGACCGGCATGCCTCGAATCGTTCCTTGGTTTCGAATCCGCCCCTCTCTTCGTCTCCGCTCGCCGCCCGTCCTAAAGACTTGCCTCGCCGCCCGGATTTCGCCACAGTCCAATCCTTCCCATGTCCGACTCCCGCAAGATCAACATCGCCATCATCGGCCTCGGCTTCGGCGCCGAGTTCATCCCGATTTACCTGCGCCACCCCAACGCCAACATGGCCGCCATCTGCCGCCGCGACGCCGGCGAGCTGAATGCCTGCGGCGACCGCTACGGCATCGCGAAGCGCTACACCGACTACGACGAACTGCTCGCCGACCCCGAGATCGACGCCGTCCACATCAACACCCCCATCCCCGACCACGCCGCCCAGTCCATCAAGGCGCTCAAGGCCGGCAAACACGTCGCCTGCACGGTCCCGATGGCCACCTCGGTCGAGGATTGCCTCGAGATCATCCGCCTCACCGAAGAGACCGGCCTGAAATACATGATGATGGAGACCGTGGTTTACAGCCGCGAGTTCCTTTTCATGAAGGAGCTTTTCGAAAAGGGCGAACTTGGAAAGCTGCAATTCCTCCAGGCCAGCCACCAGCAGGACATGGACGGTTGGCCGGGATACTGGCCGGGTCTGCCGCCGATGTATTACGCCACCCACTGCGTCGGTCCCGTGCTGGGCCTGCCGCGCAAGGACGCCGAGTATGTCTCCTGCTTTCCCTCCGGCACCATTCGCGGGGAAATGCATCACCATTACAACTCGCCCTTCGCCATCGAGACCACCCACATCCGGATGCGCGATTCCGATCTCAGCGCCCGCATCATCCGGTCGCTCTTCGACGTGGCGCGGCAGTATCGCGAGTCGATCGACGTCTATGGCGACAAAAAATCCGTCGAATGGCCGCTCATCGAGCACGAGCCGCTCATCCTGCACACCGCGAAGCGGCCCGAGCCCGAGATCCCCGAGAAAGTCGCGTGCCCCGACTACGGCCACCTGTTGCCCGGCGAGATCGCCGGCTTCACGGCCGGCGGCGTCTATGGCGGCGACTCCGGCGAGGAACACCTCAGCTTCACTCAGGGCGCCGGGCACGGCGGTTCGCACCCGCATCTCGCGCACGAATTTCTCACCGCCCTCGTCGAGGACCGCGACCCGTGGCCGAACGCCCGGCAGTCCGCCAACTGGACCTGCACCGGCATCCTCGCCCACGAATCGGCCCTGAAAGGCGGCGAAATCGTCCGCCTGCCCGAGGAGACCTTCTCGAAATGAATCGCGCCGCGAGTTTCCTGGCCGTATTCCTCGCCGCTGTCTCCACCGGGGCGCCGGCACAGGAAACGCGGAAGGTTTCCGTCCGGACCTTCGTTTACAAACAGGCCGGCGACCTGCCCATCCAGCTCGACGTCCACCGGCGCGCCGACGATAGGCTCCGGCCCGTGGCGGTGTGGATACACGGCGGCGCGCTCATCAACGGCGGGCGCCAGGGCATCGGGCGCGCCGGAAAAGCGCTCGTCGACGCCGGTTACTGCGTCGTTTCCCTCGACTACCGCCTCGCGCCCGAGACGAAGCTGCCCGAAATCCTCGCCGATCTCGAGGACGCCTTTCGCTGGATTCGGGAAAACAGCGCCGAGAAATTCCGCGGCGACGCCTCGAAACTCGCCGTGCTCGGCGGTTCCGCCGGCGGTCACCTGACCTTGTCGGCCGGTTTTCGCGTGAACCCGCGCCCCGCCGTCCTCGTTGCCTTCTGGGGATACGGAGACCTCATCGGCCCCTGGCTCAGCCAGCCCAGCCCGCACGAGCGCCATCGCTCCGTGACCCAGGACGTCGCCGCCATGGAGGCCGTCGAGCAGGGGCCGCCGGTCGCCAACGCCGCCGACCGCCAGCTCGATGGCGGCGCCTATTACCAGACTTGCCGCCAGCGGGGCATCTGGCCGGCAAAGGTGAGCGGCTTCGATCCGGAGACGGCGCCGGAGAAATTCTTCCCCTTCATGGCCGCGAAGAACGTGACCCCGGACTATCCGCCGACCCTCCTCATCCACGGCACCGACGACACCGACGTGCCGCACGAACAGTCGGAGGTCATGGCCCGCGAATTCGAAAAACACGGCGTGTCCCACGAGTTCGTCAGCGTAAAGGGCGGCGAACACGGTCTCGCCGGCGCCGATCCCAAGGACATCGACGCCGCCTACGCCAAAGTGCTGCCCTTCATCGCGAAGTTCGTGCCGCCGCCTGGGGAGTGAGTCGAGGGTATCTATCCAACAGGGTTGGGTCTGTCACTTGACCCTGTTGGGTCAGTGCAGGGACTGGGTGTCGATGCGGCGGCGGGCGGCGATGCGGTAGCCTTCGCCTTCGCCGCCGGACGCGGGGACGAGCTGGAGTTCATCGCGGAATTCGATCTCGCGCTCGACGCCTTCGGCGGTGACGAGCAGGGCGTGCTGATGGGCGACGACGGTGAGGGCGCCGCCCGCGGGCGCGGTGGCGAGGACTTCGTGCCCGATGAGGGTGAACTCGCGGGTGGGAAACTGGGACTCGAAGGCGGCCTGGCTCTCGATGAGATCGGCGAGGGAGTGGGTGACGCCGTCGACGAGGGCGGGATCGGTGAAAAATCGCGGTTGTCCGGGCGGGGCGATGGCGCCGCCGGGCGGGGCGGGGCCGCGATGGTTGCCGGCTTCGATCCAGCGCTCGAGAAAATGGCGGACGGGATCGGCGGCGGGGAGGGCGCCCGGCGCGGCCGCGGGCGCGGGCTCGGGGGAGCCGATTGGCGCGGGAACGGTCCCGGCTGAAATCGGGGCGGTGGCGGCGGGGAGGAGGGGAGCGGAATCGGGAAAGGCGGCGAGCGCGGCGAAGGGTGGGCCGGCGGCGAGGGCGGCTCGCTGGCGGGCGGCGACGGCGGCGTGCGGTCGCAGGGCGGGGGTGCCGCCGTCGTCGCGGAGGTGGGAACCGGTGAGCAGTTCGAGGGTTTCGCGGAGGGGCTCGGGCTCGTCGGGCAGGGTGTCGAGGGGGACGCGGATTTCGAGGCCGAAACGGCCGAGGACGACGAGTTCGTCTCCCCTGGCGGCGAAGCCGAACCAACTGCCTCCCTCGGGGATGGTGACGGGGGGGGCGAGGGTCATGCCGGTGCGGGGATCCCAGAGCCGGACGCGCATGCTGAGATCGCCCATCTCGCCCTCGAAATACTGGGCGGCGAGGGCGGAGCGGTCGGCGTTGAAGACGACGCGCTCGACGGTGTCGGGATGGCGGAGGGGGCCGAAAACGCGGGCTCCGGTGACGGTGTCGAAGCCGAAGAGATTCCGGCCTCCGGCGACGGCGAGCCACTGGCCGTCGGGGCTGAACTCGGCGTGGCGGACTCCGTTGGGGAAGTCGGCGAGGTCGGCGATGAAGCGGCCGTCGCGATCCCAGAGGGTGGCGTTGTCTCCGGTGACGCGGGCGACGCGGTCGCCGTCGGGGGAGACGGCGATCTCGACGATGGAGGGGCCGTCGGCGGGGGGCAGGGTGGCGCGGCGGGTCAGGGGGGTGTCGAGGTCGGTGGAAAACTCCCAGATCTCGAGGTCGGCGCCGCAGGCCAGGGCGACGATCTCGCCATTGGCCGACTGCCGGGCGAGGAGGTCGGCATAGTCCTGGCCGGCGCCGATCTCGAGCGCGGTGGTCTGGTCGGGAAAGGGGGCGCCGGTCCGGAGATTCCAACCGCGGAGGGTGGGCTCGTCGTCGGGGATGGAGACGAGGCGCCGGCCGGCGGGGTCGAGAAAGCATTCGATGGAATTGAAGGGGAGGACGAGGCGGGCCGGTCCGCGGGGCTGGCCGGTGCGGAGGTCGAAGGGGGCGACGGGCGATCCCTGGCCGGGGGTGTTGACGCTTTTGAACAGGATCACTTCGCGATCGGCGGAGAGGGTGAAGCCGGTGGGATTGGCCTCGGCGAAGCCGTTGCGGGCGTCGAAGTCGACGGGCGGGGTGTCTCCGTAGCCGATGAGGTCGCCTTTTTTCCCGCGGATGCGCAGGGCGCCGCGTTTGTCGGGGGCGGCGATGAAATCGACGTCGGGCTCGGATCCGGGATCGGGGAACCCGTTGAGATCGGGGGGGATTTTCCAGAAATGGAAGGTGGAATCGGCGGTGGCGACGACGAGCGTGGCGCCATCGGGGGAAAAGGCGAGGGCGGTGACGCTGGCTTCGTTGACGAACTCGATGGCGAGCGGGTCGTCGCCGGGGAAGGCGATGTTGCGGACGGTGACGCGCTCGGCATTGGCGATGGCGCCGCGGTGGGGATGGGCGGGATCGAAGGCGACCAGGCCGCCCTCGGAGAGGTTGATGACCTCGCCGTCCCGGTGGATGAGGGAGACGCCGTCGGACTCGGTGTGGGCGCCGGCGATGATTTCGAGATCGGGCGAAACGGCGACGATCACGGTGGCGTCGATCCAGTCCGAGGTGTTTTCGTAGCCGGGTAGCAAGGCGCCGGATTCGATGTCGTGGAGGCTGCCCTGGCGCCTCTCCGAAATGGTCAGGACGCGCGCGCCGTCGGCGGACACGGCGGCGATGCGGAAGATATCGAAGGGGCCGTCGCCCCGGGCGGCGTCGAATCGGGCGATTTCTTTGCCGGTGGCGAGATCGATGCGGGCGAGCGCGCGACTGTCGAAAAAGCCGACGAGGAGTTCGCGCCGGTTTCGGAGGGCGAAGTCGTGGACGGGGGCGTCGAAACGCCGGTCGAAGAGGATTTCGCGCGTGGCGCAGTCGAGGACGACGAGGCGGTTGGCGTCGCTGGCACAGGCGATCCGGGCTCCGTCGGGGGAGAAGGCGAAGCGGCGGTGGCCGAGATCCTCCGGGGCGATGGAGAGGCTCGGCGACATGGCCTCGCCGGTCAGCGGATCGATGAGACTGGCGGTGCCGCGGCTCTCCGGGGCGAAGGCGATGGCGCGGGCGGCGCCGGGGGCGAGGACGATTTCCTCCTGAAAATCCCGGGTCAGAACGACGCGGCCGGTGTGGCCGATCCAGCCGCCGATGAGCCGGAGGGCGTTGATTTTGCGCCAACTGTCGGCGGGGGCGGTGCGGTAGGCCATCCAGAGCCGGTGCAGGGCTTCGCGGACGCGGCCATCCTGGAGGGAGGTCTTGGCGGATTCGAGGTGGCTGGCGGCGAGGTTTTCGAGGGCTTCGCGGGTTTTTTCCTCGGCGAGGCGGCGGCGGTTTTCGGCGAGGAAAAAGAGGCCGATGGCGGCGGCGGCGACGGCGGCGAAGACGGTGGTGGCGCCGGCGAACCAGCGGACGCGCTTCTGATCCTGCCGAAGCAGATCGAAGGAGGCGCGGATCTGGTGGAGGACTTCGTCGGCGGGGCCCACGGCCAGGGCGCTGGCGGGCTCGGGGATGCGGAGGATATCGGGATCGAGGAAGCGGGAGACGAGATCGCCGTCATCGGAGCCGCCGCGGCCCGGGCGGGAGAGGGCGCCGCCGATGTCGATGGGCACGACGCGGCGGCCGAGCCCGGTGAAGATGCGCAGCTCGTTGGCGACGGGTTCGGAGCGGAGGGCGCCGGGGGTGCCGACGAGGATGAGCCGGCTGGTTTTCTTCAGGGCGCGGCGGCCGGCGAGGCGCCAGTTGTCGCCCTTGGCGTAGTCTTCGGAATCGAGAAAGCAGGAGAATCCGCGGGCCTGGAGTTTTCTCTGAAGCTCGACGGCATAGGCGCGGCCGTCCTCCCAGCGATAGGAGATGAAAAAGTCGTAGCCGAAGAGGAAATCGGCGGCGCGCTGAAACAGGGACTGCTTCGGCGGGGAATCGGGCGCGGTCTTTTCAGGGTCCTCCATGGAAAAAGTTGTCGGTGCGTCAGGGGCCGGCGGTGAGGTCGGTGAGATCCTCGACGCGCGCCATGTCGGCGAGCATGGCCATGTAGCGGCGCAGGTCGTTCTGAAGTGCGGCGAGTTCGCGGCGGAAATCGGCGCGGGCTTCGGCGCGGTCGAAATCGCCGGCGAGCCGGCGCCGGTGCCATTTCGCCGTGAAGGGGCGGATGACCTGGTTCAGGACGACGATGGCGACGCGGGCGAAGGCGCCGCAGTCGGGGCCGTGGCGGCGGAGGGTTTTCCGGGTGAGCTGGAAAAGACGATGGACGCTGGCGAGGGCGGCGGCTTCGTCGCCGTGATCGGGATCGACCGGCTGGGTGGTGACGCGGGTGACGAGTTCGACGTAGAGATCCCAGGCGGCGTCGCGGTCGGCGGTCTGGGGGGAGAAATCGGCTTCGAGAAAGCCGGTCTTGAGCTTGAGATTGCTCATGCCCCATTTTTCGAGCCATTTTCCCCAGTCCATGGTGTGGTGCGCGCGGTGTGTGGGCTTGGTTCGCCGGTCAGGCCCGGCCGGGGAGGCGGCCGAGGCCGGTCAGGGTCAGCGCGATGACTTCGGAGATGCCGCCGGCATGGAAGAGCGCGCGGTTTTCCTCGACGGAAAGGCGGTTGGCCTCGGCGAGGCGCTCCAGGGCACCGGGCCGGCGGAGGCGCTCGAGGACTTCGGCGCCGGGGAGGGTGTCGATGTCGCCGGTTTTCAGCTCGCCGATCCGCTCGAGACCGGCGGCGACTTTCTCCGTCGGCCGAAACGCGGCCTCGTCGATCTCGCGGTCGCCGGTGATGGCGCGGATGACCTCGGCGGTGGCGCCGCCGAAGAGGCCGGCGAGGTAAAGCGGTTTGCCGGTCTCGATGGCGAGCCAGGCTTCCTCGGCGACGCCGGCGAAACGGCCGGAGGAGCCGGATTTGCGTCCGCCGATGCAGAGGCGGGCCGCGGCGAGGTCGTTCAGGCCCTGGCGCATGTGGGTCAGGGCGAGCGCCTGGGCGGCGAGGGAGAGGGCGGGGTCGGCCTCGATCGCGGCGAAAGACGGGGCGAGCACTTCGGGTAGGGAGCACTCGACGACTTCGAGCACGCCGGCGAAGCGCCGGGCCTCGTCGGGCGACAAGGAGGCGCGGCGCGGCCAGGCGACGAGATTGATCAGCCGCGGGGCGGGGTGGGCGTTTTCCCCGCCGTCGGAGGGCTGGTAATCGAGGGCGAAGCGCAACACCTCGGCCATGACGCCGTCGGCCCGCCAGTCGTGACCGAAGAGCACCCGTGCCCCCTGGCCGAGCAATGCCTCGGCGACGCGGCGCACGGTGCGGTTGACCTCCAGCGCGGAGAAGCCGGCTTCGGCGGAATCGTCACTCTCGGAGATGGACAATCCGACGGCCAGGCCGGCGAGGGGGCGTTGGGGGTCGGGCGAACTCATCGAGTCGAAAGCGGGGGCTGGGAGGATTTTACGGGGAAAGCGGATCGGAATGCAACGATTCCGGGGTGCGGAGGAAAACGGCGGGAGCGATCGACGCGACGAGGGCTTCGGCGGCGCGCCCCTCGGCGTCGGGGAGGGGCGGATCGGGATAGAGGATGGCGCCGGGCGCGGAAGGGTCGGTTTTGGCCAGGAACCGAGCCGCGCGGGAGAGGGCGAGCATTCCGGGACGCCTCGGCAGCACGCGGACGCGGCCGGGCGGGGGCAGTTTTCCGTGGTCGGATAGGTTCGCCACCCGGCGTCGCAGGAGACCGGCGCGAAGCCCCTCGCGCACGGCGAGGAAGAGCACGCGAAGCAGGTTTCCGTCGGGAATGCGGGCCGTGGGGGCCTGGTCGAGCGTCAGCGTCGAGGGCGGATGGACGAGGCGGGCGCGCAGATCGACGACCACCAGCGGGCAGGCGCATTCCTCGGCCCAGTGGATTTCCTGGCGGCACCAGGGACGGGATTCGTAGCCCTCGGATCTCAGCACGATGAGGACGGAACGGTGGACGCCGCGCCACAGCGCCTTTCGAAAATCGGATCCGGGCGGGATGTCGTTGGCGTCGTAGAAGGTTTTCAACGCAGGCACCCGTCCGATCAGTTCGGCCAGGGCGAAGGCGATGGGTTGGGCGTCCATCTTGGCGTGACTGACGAAAAAGGTGAGCTTGGCGGGATCGCTTTCGCCCGGCTGGGGCGGCACGCCTCCCGCCAGCGCGACCCGCGCCAGGTGGACGGCCACGAGTCCCGCCAGCGCGGGGCGGACGGCGCGCTCGCCGAGGCTGCCGACATAGAGCCCCTGGACCGCGGCCAGCGCCGGGCAATCGGCGCGGAGGCGATCGCCGGCCTTGTCGTTCAATTCGAGGACCATGACGCGGTGGCGCGGTTCCGGGGCATCGCCGTCGAAAAAGTCGTCGTCGTCGTCGTCGGGGGCGCCGCCGGTGGCGATTTCGCCGCACCGATTCAACCAAGCGAGAAAAGCCGCGTCCCGGAGCAGCGAATCGTCCGCCAGAATGACGACGAGGCTGTGCAGTGCCGAGTCCAGCAGCGCGTCCGCCCGGTCGGCGGGGCCCGGGCTCCGGCGGAATTCGCGCAGATCGACGCCGAGATCGGCCCCATCGGCGAGATAGGCGCCCGCCCCGTCGTCGCCTCCGCGGAAGGCGCGGACGATGGATTCGCGAAAGGGCTCCGACTCCGGATCGGCGCCGGGGCCGCACACCAGCACCTGAAGGGGCGGCGAGTGAACCGAACTCATCGTGATCCGGGGCGGGGGCGGAATGGAGGCGTTATTCGCCCGCGGGAGTGACCGCGTGAATCGGGACAAAGGGCGCGGCGGGATTGCCGTTGAGGAAACGGGATTCGACGACTTCGAGGTGTTCCTTTTTGACGGCAACACCGCGGCCGATGCCGATCAACTCGTTGACTTTGCCGGCATCGTCGAGCGCGAAGCGCCCCTCGGCGACCATGCAGTCGATGCGGTGAAAACCCCCGTGGGTCATCAGCATGGAGGTTTTCATGGAAGCCTCGATCTGGGCGGTCATGAAGAGGTTCACCAATCCTTTCGCCCAGCCGAAGACGCCGGACTGGGCGTTGCCGGCGACGTTGAAGGGCGTGTCCGTGGTGCCGATGCTCAGGATATCGACGTCGGTGGGTTTCTGACCGAGGAAATGGGTCGCCTCGACGAGCCCCACGAGGGCCGGGCAGTTGGCCCAGACGCCGCCATCGACGTAGCTGGCGCCCTGGTGCTCGGGGAAGGGCGCCTGCGAGAAATAGGTCGGCGCGGCGGCGGTGGCCAGCGCGACATCGACGGCGCGGGCGTCGATGTCGAATTTGAATCGTTCGTGGTGCGCTGTTTTGAGCAGGAAGATCCGGCCCTGGTTGGCGTCGTAGGTGGGAATGAGCAGGCGGCACTTCGATTCGCCAAATTTCCGGTCGCCATAGACCTCCTCCAGCGCGCTCTCCAGCAGGTCGTGGGAGCACTTGGGTTTGAAAAGGTGGCGGAGGGTGTTCCCGAGACGGCGGGTGAAACCGGCGTTGGGAAAAATGCGGGGGCCTTTCTCCGTGTAGAATCCCTTCATTTCCTCGGCGGACTTTCCGAGGCCGAGCCCGATGGCAATGATGCCGCCGGTCGAGGTGCCGGTGATGAGGTCGAAGTGGTCGGCGGCGAGACAGCCGGTTGCTTTTTCCAGCTCGGCCAGAACGGACACGGAAAAGGCGCCCATGATCCCCCCGCCATCGAGGGCCAGGATGCGAAAAGGGCGTTGTTTGCTTGGCGGAGACACGGATTCCTCACTCACACCGAGATGCTAGGGATGGCGCGGCGGGGCGTCAAGCCGGCGCTCTGAAATGCCGCCGAAAAGTTTCACGGGAATGACTGGCGCGGAAAACGCCGAGCCGATAGAGTCCGAACCCATGATCCGTCCGAGTTTGATTTTCGTGCTGGCCGTGGCGTCGGGAACGGTCGCTTACCCACAGGAGAAGAAAACGGAACCCGCGAAGGAGGGAGGCGAAACCGTCGTCCTGCGCGGCCGGATCGTCGGCGCGCGCGACGGTGAAGCCCTGCCGGCGCGGCTCTATGTCGAGGACGAGTCGGGCGCGTTTTTTCACGTCCATCCGGCGGGTCCGGAGGGTAGAGCGGTCGAGTACGACAAGAAACGCGGGGAGAAGAGCGTGGAGGTCCACACCAGTCTCTCGGCGCATCCTTTCGAGGCGGCTCTTCCGCCCGGACGCTACATCGTGACGGCGGAACGCGGACCGGAGTATCTGCCGGCGCGGGTGGAAATCGAGTTGAGACCGGGCGCCGAGGCCGGGACCGTGGATTTGCGCCTGGAGCGCTGGATCGACATGGCCCGGCGCGGATGGTTCAGCGGCGACACGCACTGTCACCGCACTCTGGAGGAATTGCCCGTCGTGATGCTCGCGGAGGATCTGAATGTCGCGCTGCCGCTGACGTCGTGGGTCAGCGACTCGACGCACACGCCGAAGGAAAACAACAAAAATCCCGATCCGGTGCCGCCGCCGCGGCTCGTCCATGTGGACGACACCCACGTCATCTGGCCGGTGAACACGGAATACGAAATCGGCACGGTGGAGGGAAAACGCCACGTGCTGGGGGCGGTGTTCGCGCTGAATCACACGGCGCCTCTCGAAATGGCGGTGCCGCCGGTCGCTCCCTTCGTGGAGGAGGCCCGGAAGCAGGGGGCGCTCTTCGATCTCGACAAGCAGAACTGGCCGTGGTCGATGATGCTGCCGCCGGTGATCGGGGCGTCGGGGCTGCTCTTCGAGCTGAGCAACAATCACGTCTGGCGCGCGGAGTTTGCCTTCTCCAAGTGGTATCCGGAATACGTGCCCGAGTCGATGAACCTGCCGTTGCGGGGCGGAAAGGAGTTCGACGAGCGCGGGTGGCTGGAGTTCGGGTTCCGCACCTGGTACGCGCTGCTGAACTGCGGCCTGCGCGTCATGCCCACCGCGGGCACGGCCTCGGGGGTGCATCCGGTGCCGCTCGGTTTTGGCCGGGTCTACGCGCGGATGGAGGATGGCGATTTTACCTACGAAAAATGGATTCAGGCGCTGCGGCGCGGCGGAACCTTCGTCACCACCGGCCCGATGCTGTTCGTGACCGTGGCGGAGCGTCATCCCGGCGAGACGGTGAAGTGGTCCCTGTCGAAACGGGACGGCGACAGGAAGAAGGACGATGATGACGAAAAGGGGGAGGAAGGCCCGGGCAGCGGGGAGGTGCCGGTGATCTGTCGCATCGAGAGCGCCCGTCCGATCCGGAAATGCGAACTGATTGTGAACGGCGAGGCCACCGAATTGGAGATCGGCGGTCGCATCGGGGCGCGGGCGCCGCATTCGGCGATGATCCGGGCCGAGGTCGCGCTGAAAACGAGCGCCTGGATCGCGGTCCGCGTTTTCACCGAGACCGAAGACGGTCGCGCGCGATTCGCCCACACCGCGCCGGTGTGGGTCGAGGTCGAGGGAAAACCCCTGCTTCCGAAGGTGTTGGAGGCCGATTATCTGCTGAAGCGCGTCGAGGCCGAGATCGAGCGAAACGAGGACGTGCTTTCGAATGAGGCGCTGGAGGAGTTTCGCGAAGCGGCAAAGTTTTTCCGCGAAAAACGGGAATTGGCGCTCGATGAATGAACGGCGGCATGTCGCTCGCGCCCGACCCGCCCGAAAACGAAAAGGCGCACTCGCGAACGAGTGCGCCTTTCGAGCTTCGATGAGGAAGCGATTGTGCCGAGGGGTAAGCCTTCCGAAAAAAGCGGGGCGATCAGTTGTTGAGCATCTTGTCGCGCTCGAGCTTGAGACCCATCTTCCGGTAGAGCGTCGCGATGCTGACGCCGAGCATGCTGGCCGTCTTTTCGCGGGAGCCGCCGTTGTATTTGAGCGTCTCGCGGATGAAGAGCTTTTCCTGCTTCTTGATGAATTCGGCCAGCTTGGTGCCGATCGGGAGCTGGTGGGTGGTCTGCTCGTCGTCGTCGGTGATCTCGACTTTTTGAGCCACCTTCGGCGGCAGATCGACGGGGCGGATGCGGTTCTTCTCCGAAAAGGCGCAGGCGCGCTCGACGGCGTTCTGAAGTTCGCCGACGTTTCCGGGCCAACCGTATTGCTCGAGGAGACGCTCGGCGTACTTGTCCACTTCCTGCTTTGACGTGCCGGTGCGGGAGGCGTAGCGGTCGAGGAAATACTCGATCAGCAGCGGGATATCCTCCTTGCGGGTGCGCAGGGCGGGCACCTGGATCGGGATCACGGAGATCTTGTAGAAAAGATCCTCGCGGAAGCCGCCGTCCTCGATGCATTCCTCCAGAGGCTTCGCCGAGGAGGCGATGAAACGCACGTCCATGTATGCCGGTAGCGTGTTCGTCATGCGGCGCACGTTGATCTCCTCGAGGTAGCTTTCGAGCTGCGACTGGAGACGCATCGGCAGCATGTGGATTTCCTCCAGAAGGACAGTCCCGCCCATGGCCCGGTTGAAGATCGTTTCGGAACGGCTGCTCGGCAGGCCGAAAAGCTCCATTTCCAGCAGTTCCTCCGGCAGCGCGGAGCATTGCAGGACTTTGAAGGGCGAATGATTGCGGCGGCTGGAGTTGTGAATGCTGCGCGCGACCATCTGCTTGCCGGATCCGAATTCCCCTTCGAGCAGGACCGGGCTGTCGTTGTTGGCGATCTTTTCGATGATGCCGAAGATTTCCTGCATCTTCGGGCTTTGGCCGATGAGCTTCGCCGGCTCCAGAGAAATGTCGAATTCGGGCGCGGGCTCTTTGGAGTCGCTCTTGGGCTTGCCCTTTTGCTGGAGGGCCAGTTCCACGGTGCGCTGGAGATCCGCCAACTCGAAAGGCTTGGTCAGGTAGTCGAAGGCCCCGAGGCGCATCGCCTCGACCGCGGTCTCGATGCTGCCGTGGCCCGTCACCATGATGACCTGGGTGTCGGGGTGATGCTGCTGGCTGTATTCGATGACTTCCAGCCCGTTCATGTCGCCGATCAGGAGGTCGACGATCATCAGGTCGGGGGAGAGTCGATCGAGGGCTTCGATCCCTTCGCGGCCCGTCTGGACCGGCGTGGTGTCGTGGCCTTGTTGCCGGCACAGCTTCGTCATGAGCTGGAGAATTCCGGCTTCGTCGTCAATGATCAGGATTCGGGCCATGGCTTCCGAGTGGTTGATGATTTGGTTTGAGTGGTGGCGGTTTTTATTTGGATTTCTCAGATATTACAGACATCTTAAAATTTGAAAAGCAAAAATATCTCATTTTTGCAAAAAAATCATACTCCGCCCGAATATTTCCGCTTTTCCAGCGGCCCGAGGGCCAGCCAGGGATTTTCGCGGGACAAAGTTACCGCGGCAGCGGCGGCGGTCCGGGGCGCGGAGAACGACCTGGCACGGCCGGGGCGGGAAGCGGATCGCCCGCGGCATGGGCTTTCCGGCGGTGGCGCGTCGCGAAAAGGGTGACGATCGCCCCGAGCCCGAAGCCGATCGCGCCGATGACCAGCACCCCCATTCCGATGGCGAACCACCACTCCCAATCTTCGTCCAGCCCCCCTTCGGCATAGCCCTCGTCCCCGTCGGCGGCCGCGTCGAGATCGTCGGACGCGTCCCAAATGTCGAAGGCGGTCAGCTCGTACATTTCGGAGGTCCGGTCCCGGTATTCGCGGAGTTCGGCCGGTTCGATCCGGTCCCGGAGGATCTTCAGCGAGCCGGAAAAGGTCAGCAGCCCCTCGCGGCGGCGGTAGGAGACCTCGCGCGAAAATTCCACGCCCGGCGCCTCGATGAAATGCTCCTCCGGCTCGAAGTCCCAGTCCTTTCCCCGGCCCGGCACGAAAAATCGCACCTCGTGCCGCCGGTTCTTCGGAAATTCCAGCGCGTAGGGCATGGTCCGCTCGATGTGGTCCGGCTGATCGATCACGTTGCGGATTCCCCGCAGGTAGGCGAAAAACGAAAACCAGCCCGGATCCGTCTTGTCTTCCTCCCACAGGGTCGCGAAGCGGTATTTGACCGTCACCGTCAGGCGATTGGCGGTCCGGTCGTCCTCGATCTCGACCGGACCGGCGAGTTCGACATCGTCGTATTCCTGCCGAAAACCGCTCAGATAGCCGTCATTCACCGATTCCGGCGGCTCGGAGTCGAAATAATACCGCGCCGAATCGGCGTCCGCTCCCCGGTAAACCGTGACCGACTCCAGCTCGCCGGGCTTTCCCAGTTCCGGCGCCTTCACCGTGTCGACGGTTTCCGCGCCGTCCGCTTCCGGGTCGCGGGCGGGAATTTCCACGAGCCCCTCGCCCGGGACCAGCGCTTTGCCGAAGCGCGTGAAAGCCAGCGTTTCCGCCGTGCCGCCCTGGTGACTGTTCGTCGTGTCGCACCACAGGAATTTCCCGTTCGGCCGCCGGATGCGCAGCACCACATGGTCGAAGGCCAGCGGCGAGGGCAATCGGTCCGCGACGGCTCCCCGTTCGTCGAAATTCACGAAAGCCGGCGCGCTTTCGACGCCCATCTCCCCCAGCAGGCGATGCAGCAGCACCGTCTTGTCCTTGCAGTCGCCGAAGCGGTTCCGAAAGGTCCGGTTCGGACTCGCCGGGCAGTAGGCGCCGCGGCCGTCCTCCAGTCCCAGGTAGCGCACCTCGTCCTGCACGAAGCGGATCGCCGCCAGAATGCGCTCGTCGTCCGTCGCCCCCCCGCGGTTGAGCGACTCAGCCATTCTCGCCAGCTCCGGATCGGGCGTTTCCGCCGAAAAATCGTAGAAAGGCGCCGCCCAGGCCGCCACCTCCTCCCAGGTTTCGAATTCGCCGACCTCGACGCTGGCGAAGGGGTCGTGGTCGCCGGGCAGATTGTCCTCCAGAATGACCGGCGGCGCGTCCGAGGCTTCCCAGATCCACTCCTCGAGTCCCCCGGGGCCGTTCGCGCGCCGCGGGGCGATGTCCGTGCGGCGGTTTCGGGTGAAAATCGGGCGCTCCGGTTTTTTAAGAAGGCGATAGCGGACCCGCCGCACCCAGGTTTCCCAGTTCAGCGAGACGGTGTCGAAAAAGCGCCCTTCAAAGGCCGGATTGTCGCCGGCGATCGTGTAGTCGTAGTCGAGCACGTCCCCCGGACGCAGATCGGGCAGCAGGATCAGGAACGTGACGTGACCGTCGAGCATCCCCTCGGCCAGCTCGTCCTCCGGTTGGGTGCGGCGCACCAGATCGGGCCGCAGGGCGTCGATCCGCCGCCCGGCCCGCAGAATGTCGATGCGGTGCAGCGTCAGAGTCTGGTAGGACGGATCGATCTCGATCTCGAGTTCGCCGTTTTCGTGAACGCCCGCCGCGCTGGTGTATTCGTCGGTGTAGTGGGTGTAGGCCTCGACGGTCTCGGCGTTGGTCTGGAGATCGACCAGGCGGAAAAAGATGCCTCCCCGCGCCGAATCGGAAAAGGGCGGCGGTGTGTCGAGCCCCGCCTCCAGCGGCGTCACCCAGTCCGGCGCCGGACCCACGCGAAAGCCCGCCTCCATTTCGACCGAGGGCGCCTGTCCCCACGCCGGGCCGGCGCCAAACAGGCCGAGGCCGGACGCGAAACAGACGAAACGGGCGAAGACGGGCATGCGAACCAACAGGGTTGGGTTCCGGACTTAACAGGGTTGGGTCGAAGACTCAACCCTGTTTGGTGGCAAATCGCCGCGTTTTGTTTTCAGAGCGTTTCGGGCCGCTGGAGCAGCGAATCGATCTTTTGCAGAAGTCGGCCGGCGGCGCCGCCGTCGAGGATGCGGTGATCGAAGCTCAGCGTCAGGTCCGCCTCGACGCGGGGGACGAACTCGCCCGCCGCGTCGTCCCAGTGCGGCACCTTGCGCCCGGCGCCGAGGCCGAGCACGAGATTCTGCTCGGGCAGCGGAATGGGCGTGGCCCAGACGATGCCGAAGGTGCCGAAGTTGGTCACCGTCGCGATGCCGGTGCCCATGGCCTCGGGGGGGAGACGGCGATCTCGGCCCCGGCGGACCAGTTCGTCGTAGGGCGCGGTAAGTTCGGCCAGCGTCTTGTCGGCCACGTCCCGCATCACGGGGACGAGCACGCCGTCCTCGACTTCGACGGCGAAGCCGATGTCGATGGCCTTGGGATGCACGATGCGCTCGCCGATGAGGCGTCCGGCGACGGCGGTGTTTTCCGACAGGGCGAGGGCCAGGGCGCGAATGGCATAGAGGGCGATGCCGGATTTCGGATCGCTGGCCTTGCGATGGGCGAGCACGGCGTCGAGCGAGACGGGCATGCCGACGGTGGCCAGCGGCCGTGTCCAACTGCGGCGCATGGAATCGGCCACGGCGATGCGCATCGGCGAGGCGGCCGTCATCTTGTTCTTCTCGATTTCGCGGATGAATTTTTCGAAATCCTCGATGGTCACGCGCCCGCCGGCGCCGCTGCCGGCCACGCCGGAGAGGTCGGCGGCGTTGAGGCCGAGTTCCTCCATGCGGGCCTTCATGCGGGGGCTCAGGTAGGTGGCGCCGGTGGCGCTGGCGGGGACGGGCAGGCCCTCGACGGTGGGCTTGACCTCGGGATTGACATCGATCTCGATGAATTCGCTTTCGTCGATGGCGAAATGCGGCCGGCTCTGGCCATCGTCGCCGTCCGCGAGGGCATTTTCGGCGGCCTGGTCTTCCTCGGTCCTCGGTTTGACGGGCCGGATGGGCGCGGTGTCGGAGGGCTTGGTCAGGCCGGCGCGCTGGATTTCCTCGTCGGTGACTTCGAGATAGGCGAGGGTGGCGCCGACGGCGTAGCTTTCGTCGACTTTGGCGATGATTTCGAGCACGCGGCCGGTGGCCGGGGTGGTCACGCCCATCATGGCCTTGTCGGTCTCGACCTGGAAGACTTCCTGGTCGGCCGAGATGTCGTCACCGGCGGCGATGCCGATCTCGCGGATGGCGGCTTCCGCGATGGATTCGCCGAGTTGGGGCATGCACAGGGGAACGCGGGGCATTTCGGGGAAAGAAGTAAAAGGTGCGAAGGTGGAAAAGTGGGAAGGCAAGCGGTGAAGGTTGGGGTGGATCTCCGGTCGATTCTGGCGAAAGGCGTTTGGTCAGAGCCGCAGGAGGTTGCGGGTGGCGGCGGCGATGGCCTGCCAGGTGGGGCGGTGAACGCGCCAGAGATTCGGGTGATAGGGGATGGGAGTGTCCTTCGAGTTGAGCCGCTTGGGCGGGGCGTCGAGCAGGTGGAAGCCCTCGCCGACGACGCGGGAGATCACTTCCGCGGTCAGGCCGCCCCAGGGGAAGCTTTCGCCGACGCAAAGCAGGCGTCCGGTGCGGGCGACGGAGGCGAGGATGGTGTCGGTGTCGATGGGTTTGGCGGAGCGGAGGTCGACGACCTCGATTTCCCAGCCTTCCTCGGCCATCTCGCGGGCGGCGCGCAGGGCTTCGTGAACCATGGCCGAGTAGGCGACGATGGTGGCGTGGCGGCCGAAGCGGGCGATGCGGGCCTTTCCCACCGGCAGGCTGACGGCGGGCAGGGCGTCGGCTTTGAGGTGGTAATAGAGAAACTTGTGCTCGCAAAAAATCACGGGGTCGTCGATGCGGATCGCCTCCAGCAGCATCGAGTAGGCGTCCTCGACCGTCGCCGGGGTGAGCACGATGAGGCCGGGGTAGTGGGCGTAGATGGATTCGACGCTCTGGCTGTGAAAGGGGCCGCTGCCCTCCGTGCCGCCCGAGGGCAGGCGTATCGTGATCGGGCAGGGCACGCCCGTGCGCCAGAAATGGGTGGCGGACTGGTTGACGATCTGGTTGAAGGCCAGCGAGGAAAAGTCGGCGAACTGCATCTCCACGATGGGGCGCATGCCCTCGATGGCCGCGCCGATGGCGGCGCCGACGATGGCGTCCTCGCTGATGGGGGAGTTGACCACCCGCCCGGGAAAACGGTCCGCGAGTCCTTTGGTCGCCTTGAAAGCGCCGCCGAACTCGGCCACATCCTGCCCGTAGATGAAGACGCGGTCGTCCTCGGCGAGGGCCTTGGCCTGCGCTTCGCGGATGGCGTCGAGATAGGTGACGGGCATGGGGATGAAAATCTGCTAAATCCGAATTTCGAAATCCGAGATTCCGTGAAGTCGTTCGGGGGACCCTCAGACTTCGGTCGTGCCCTCGCTGAGGTGCTTGGTGGCCAGGGCGTGCCAGGATTCGCGGTAGGGATTCGGCGCCGGCTCGCTCTGGGCGCGGGCCACGGCCTCCTCGACTCGCTCCTGGGCGGACTTTTCGATCTCGGCGACGGCTTCCGCGCCGGCGCGGCCTTCGGCGAGGATTTTCGCCCGAGCCAGGGCCAGGCAATCGCCGCCGTGGGGCTCGGACCGCTTCGATTCGGGAATGTAGCGGGCGTCGTCATGCTCGCCGTGCCCGGCGAGGCGCAGCAGTTTCCCGACCACCATCTGGGGGCCTTCCCCGGCGCGGGCGCGGGCAATGGCTTCCGTGAAGGCGCTCAGGCAGGCGTCCAGATCCGTTCCGTCGATCGAGTAGCCGCGGACGCCGTATCCCGCGGCGCGGTCCGCGAGATCGTCGCACGCGAACTGCTCCGAGACCGGGGTGGAGTAGGCGTATTGGTTGTTCGCCACGGCGAGGACGAGCGGGAGTTTTTCCACGGCGGCCTGGTTCAGCGCCTCGTGAAAGGCGCCGGTCGAGGTGCCGCCGTCGCCGATGGTCACGCCGCCGGCCACGCCCTGTGCCTTTCGGTGGCGCAGGGCCATCAGCATGCCGTTGACGACCGGTATCATCGCGCCGAGGTGACTGATCATGGCGGGCATGCCCTTCGAGGGGCGGCCCCGGTGAATGTTTCCGTCGCGGCCGCGCATGGGGCCCTCCGCCGAGCCGAGATAGGTGCGGGCGGAGTCGATCAGCGGTTCGCCGAAAGCCATCCGCCCCGCCTGGTCCCGGATCAGGCCGCAAAAGACATCGCCCCGCGCCCGGTCGAGCTGCATGCCCAGCGAAGCGCTGAAAGCCTCCTGTCCGCGGCCCAGATAGACGCCGCCGACGATCTTTCCCGCGCGGTAGAGCGCGGCGATCTTGTCCTCGAAAACGCGGGCCAGCACCATCCAGCGGTAGGCTTCGACCGAGCGGTCCGTGCCCGCCGGTGGCGAGCCCGCCGCTTCCAGAGTCGACTGGGGGAGCGATTGCGACATGAAGGGGAAAAACCCACGTTTCGCCGGGCGCGGGCGGCTCGCAAAGGAAAACTTGCCCTTCTGTTGGCCAAAATTGGCGTTTGCCCGCTTGCGCCGCGCCGCGCGATGCGTGTAGGAATGCCCGATCCGCCATGCGCCAGTACCGCCTCGAACCCACCGCCGCCGGCCCAATGGAGCCGGTGAAAATCGAAGACGCCCCCGTGCCCGAGCCCGGTCCCGGTGAGGTCCGCGTCCGCGTCCGGGCCTGCTCTCTGAATTACCGTGACCTGCTCGTTCGGAGCGGCAAGTCCGCCAGCGGAGGCGGCGGCAGCGTTATCCCGCTCAGCGACGGGGCGGGGGAAATCGACGCGCTCGGCGAGGGAGTGAGCGGCTGGGAGAGGGGCGATCGCGTGGTGGCGGGCATTTTCCGTGACTGGGAGGACGGGCGCTTCGAGATGCGATTTCACAAGGCCGCGCTGGGCGGCTCGGCCGACGGCGTGCTCTCGGAGTTCGTCGTCCTGTCGGCGGCGCAGTTGGTTCGCCTGCCCGGACACCTGACCTTTGCCGAGGGCGCCTGCCTGCCCGTCGCCGCCCTGACGGCCTGGCATTCCCTCGTCGAGCGCGGCGGTCTGAAGTCCGGCGACACCGTGCTCGCGCTCGGCACCGGCGGCGTGTCCATCGGCTCCCTGCAAATCGCCGCCGCTCTCGGCGCGAAGGTCATCGTCACATCCAGCTCCGACGAAAAACTCGAACGCGCCCGCGCCCTCGGCGCCTGGCACACCGTCAACTACGCGACCCAGCCCGATTGGGACAAGACCGTGTGGGATTTGACCGATAAACGCGGCGTCGATCACATCATCGAGGTCGGCGGCCCCGGCACCCTGGGCCGTTCGATGAACGCCATCGCGCCGGGCGGGCACATCGGCCTGATCGGCGTGCTCACCGGTTTCGAGGCGCCCGAGGCCAGCCTGTTTCCCTTGCTGGCGCGGAATGTCGATCTCCACGGCATCTACGCCGGAAGCCGCGCCATGTTCGAGCGGATGAACGCCTTTCTCGCCGAAAAGGCGATCCATCCCGCCATCGACCGCGAGTTCGCGTTTGACGACGCGTTGGCCGCCTACGACTGGCTCGAAAGCGGGCGGCATTTCGGAAAGGTGGTGGTGAATCTCGGATAACGCATGAAAGCCCCCGGCGTCATCGAGATTCGCGGCCTCGTGGTGGTGGAATGTGGAGACGAATCGAAAAATGCGCCGAGACGAATTGCGGTTTTTTAATCCGTGGAGCGACGTCGCCACGACACGGAACCGGCTTCCGCACTGGCGGCAGGATGGTGTCGTGGTTTTTGTGACCTGGCGTTTGGCGGACTCGATTCCCAAGGCGAATCTGGACCGGCACCACGAAGAAGTGACCGTGTGGAAAAGTCGTCATCCAGAACCGTGGAACGAAGACACAGAAAGGGAATACCACCGCCTGTTTTCACAAAAAATGGATGAATGGCTGGATGCCGGAAGCGGCTCGTGCGTGTTACGGAGCCCGGCAAACGCGCAATTCGTAAAAGACGCGCTCTTGCATTTCGAGGGTGAGCGGACGGCGATGCTGAGTTTTGTGGTGATGCCGAACCACGTGCATGGGTTGTTCGTTTTGAATGCTGACTGGCGGCTGGAGGCGCTGATACAATCCTGGAAACGGTATTCGGCGGTTCGAATCAATCGGCGCGAAAACAGAACGGGTAACCCGCTTTGGCAAAAGGATTACTTTGACCGGCTGGTTCGAGATTCGCGGCACTTCGGGAATTGCGTTCGCTACATTCGCCGGAACCCGGAGAAGGCGCGGTTGGGCGCGGGAGAATTTATCTTGTGGGAAAGTGAGTTGGCGCGGGAAATCGATTGAGATCAAGGAGGGGCGGTATGATACCGCCCGCGGAGCCAATCCGCGGTGACCGATCCGGTGCGGGCGGTATCATACCGCCCCTCCTTGATCCTCGCGGCGTTTCGGAGAGTATGGCGCGCGCCTCGCGGCGCGGATTCGCGAGTCACGCGCCGGTTGACGCCCGATGGACAAAGCGCGTCGTTGAAAACACGATGCGGATCTGGCTGACGTTCTGGTGGCTCTTTCTCCTTCCCGCGGGGCTGGAGTCGGCCGATTTCCCGCTCCCCGCGCCGGACGAGGATTCCCTCCGCGCGGCGATCGCGGCCGCTCGCGAAAATTCGGGACCCAACCGGATTCTTCTTCCCTCCGGCACGATCCGGCTCGCGGAAACGCTGGTTTTGACGAAAAAAGACGCCGGATTGACGCTGGAGAGCGCCGATCCGACCCAACCCTGTTGGGTCAGCGGGTCAACCCTGTTGGGTCGAGAGGCCTGGAAGCCGGTTTCGGGATCGAAAACGCTCTGGGCGGCCATCTTGCCGGCCGCCTGGCCGGAGCCGAGGTCGCTCTTCTGGGAGGGCAAATCGCTTCCCCGGGCTCGGTCGCGGGCGTTTTCCCAGCTTGCCAGGCCGCCCGACGCCGTGCCCTATCGCGACCGTCGGCCCATCGACACGCGGCGGCTTTACGCGCCGGCCGAGGTTTTCGAGGCGATTCCGGACTTCGCGGGCGGCGCGATGCGCGTGATTCCCCGATATCCGTGGACGATGCATCTGCTGCCGATCGCCCGCGTGAACCGGGAATTTGGCTGGCTGGAATCCGATGTCCCCGGCACCTATGCGATGACGCCGCCGGGCGACATCGTAATCGAAGCGGGCGGCGGCAGCCTGTGGATCGAAAACGTGGCCGCCGCGCTCGACGAGCCGGGCGAATGGAGATTCGACCCGGCGACACGCGAAGTCATCCTCTGGCCGCCGGACGGAAAGGCGCCCGGTGACCGCGTCGGCGTGCCCCGCCTGACCGAGCTGCTGCGCATTGAAGGCGAAATCGACGAAGCCTCACTCGAGGATCGCCCGGTGCGCGGCGTGGCCCTGCGCGGGATCGGTTTCACCGGCGCCAATGCCCACGCCTGGGAGACGGGCAAGACCGGCTGGGGGCTCCAGCACGACTGGGAAATGTATGACCGGCCCACGGCGATGGTCCGGCTGCGGGGCGCGGAGGACTGCCGGATCGAGCGCTGTCGCTTCGAAAACGCCGGGGCGGCGGGCGTCCGGCTCGACCTGCATTGCCGCGGCAACACGGTCTCGTCGTCCCGTTTTTCGGATCTCGGCGGCGCCGGCATCCTGCTGGCCGGTTACGGGATGGGTTACAAGGACGTGAACCGCGACAACAAGATCGCCGACAACACGATCCAGCATATCGGGCAGGTGTGGTGGCATTCGCCGGCGATTTTCCTGTGGCAGAGCGGGCACAACCGGATCGTTCACAACCGGATCGCCCACACGCCCTACACGGGCATCGTGGTCAGCACGCGAACGCAGCTCAGCGTCAGTGGCGACAAGGAGTCGAGCAAGACGGTGCGATGGGACGAGGCCATGTTTCACCTCGAAAGCCGCGACCGTTCCTGGCCATCGCGCGAGCCGCTGATGCACGGCCGACAAAACGAGATCGCGGGCAACGACATCCACCACGTCCTGGAAAAACTCGGCGACGGCAACGCCATCTACGTTTCGGGGACGGGCGGCGGCAACCGGGTGGCCGGCAATTTCGTCCACGACATTCACTCGCCGAACCTGAACGCGGCGATCCGCTGCGATGACGACCAGCACGAGGTCGCCATTGAGCGAAACGTGATCGCCCGCGTCTGTGGCGAGGGGCTGATCTGGAAGGGAAGGTGCGACATTCTCAACAACGTCGTCTTCAATCCGCTCCCGAAGACGCCGGCGGGCGTCCGCGTCGGGCATCAGCGCGGCTTTCTGGTCTTGTCGGGCGATCCGGTGACGGGATCGACGGTGCGGCACAATGTGTTCGTCTCCGTGAACCCGCGCGCGCCTATTCTATACGAGCACGCGGAGCCCTGGAAACGCGGGGCGCGAACGATGCCGCCGGTTCGTCTCGCCGACTGCGACGCGGACGAGAATCTCTACTGGTGCGCCGGGAATCCGCAATGGGCGGAGGATTTCCTGGCCACGCAGCGCGCGCGGGGGATCGAGAAAGGCAGCGTCTTCGCCGATCCGAGGTTTCGCGATCCGAAGGCGAACGATTTCACTTTCGGCCCCGAATCGCCCGCCGCGAGGCTGGGGATCGCGCCGGTGGATGTCTCGCGGGCGGGGCCGCGGGAGTGAGGTTTCCGGGCGGTCGTGGAATTTCTGGGCGGATCTTTGGCGTGGTTGTTTGTTCTCGGACGCATTCGGATGGTCCGTTTGTCTTTGCCGACCGACGGGGCCGGGTTCGGATCGAGCGATTTTCCCGGTTCGGAGGCGGTCCGCCGAACCGGGAGGTGTCTTCTTCCACGGAGGAAGGTTGTGCAAAAATTCGGGGGTTCTGGTCTTCCCGGTCGGGAAAGAGGTCTCGAAATGCGGAGGCGGTTTCTTCCCGGGAAGAAGGTCATTCAAAAATTGGGTACGACCTTCTTCCGTGGAAGAAATTCGCGCCCAAAATCGGGGGTGGCCTTCTTCCCCGGAAGGAGAACTGTCCGAAAATCGGAGGTTTTCGTCTTCCCGGTCGGGAAAGAGGTCTCGAAATGCGGAGGCGGTTTCTTCCCGGGAAGAAGGTCATTCAAAAATTGGGTGCGACCTTCTTCCGTGGAAGAAATTCGTGCCCAAAACCGGGGGGCGTCTTCTGCCGTGGTGGAAATTTTCTCCGGCACTCAGTGAAAATCGTGCGACTGCCGTTTCACCACGGCGTCGAAGGCCAGGGGCTCGACGTGCTCGGTGTAAATGGAGGTGACGTGGTGCTGGATTTGGAGGCGGCCGGTGATTTTCAGAAACGCCTCCTGGGTGATGACCCGGCGGAAGCGGTCGAAGGTCGGGCCGGGCACGAAGGCGTTGGCGATGCCGGTCTCGTCCTCGAGACTGATGAAGACGTGGCCTTTCGCCGTGCCCGGGCGCTGGCGGCAGATGACGAGCCCGGCGATGGTCACGAGATCGTCGGCCTTTCCGTTGACGAGGTCGGTGGCGCGGAAAATTCCGGGATCGAGCCGCTCGCGCACGTGGCGCATCGGGTGGGGTCCGGTGGTGAGGCCGAGCCCGTCGTAGTCGGCCTGGAGCCGCTCGAGGGCGTCCATCGGCCGCAGGACGGACGGGCGGTCGGCGGGCGAGTCGGTTTCGGCGCCGGCGGTCAGTTCGGCGCGGGTGAAAAGGTCGTCCGGATCGGCGAAACGCTCGACCGCCCACAGGGCGTCGCGGCGGTGGAAAGCCTCGGGCAGGGCGTTGAGGGCGCCGATCTTGGCGAGGGCGCGGCGCTCGTCCCTCGACGGCCGGGCGCGGACGAGGAAGTCGGTCAGGCCGGAGAAGGGCGCCCGGGCGCGCTCGGCGGCGATGCGCTCGGCGGTGTGGCCGGCGAGGCCGTTGACCGTGCGCAGGCCGAGCCGGAGGGTGCGGTCGTCCTCGACGGCGCAGAGGAGATCGCTGACGGTGACATCGACGGGCCGGACGCGGAGGCCGTGGTGTTTGGCGTCCTTGACCAGGGTGGCGGGCGAGTAGAAGCCCATCGGCTGGTTGTTCAGCAGGCCGGTGTAGAATTCGGCGGGGCGGTGAACCTTCAGCCAGGCGCTGGCGTAGGCGATCAGGGCAAAGCTGATGGCGTGGCTCTCGGGGAAGCCGTAGAGGGCGAAGCTGGAGATCGAGGCGGCGATGCGGTCCTGGATTTCGCGGGCCACCCGCTTGCGGTCCATGGCGGCGCGCAGTTTGGCCATCACTTTGGTCATGCGTTCCTCGGACCGGTGGAAACTGATGGCGCGGCGCAGCTCCTCGGCCTCGCTGCCGCTGAAGTCGGCGGCGATCATGGCCATCTGCAGGACCTGCTCCTGGAAAAGCGGCACGCCGAGGGTGCGCTCGAGCGCGGGCCGGAAGCGCTCGTCGATGAAATCGACCGGCTCGGCGCCGTTGCGGCGGTTCAGGTAGGGATGCACCATCCCGCCGACGATGGGGCCCGGGCGGATGATGGCGACCTCGACGACGAGATCGTAGAATTCGCGCGGTTTCATCCGCGGCAGGGTGGCCATCTGGGCGCGGGACTCGACCTGGAAGACGCCGATGGTGTCGGCGCGGCGGAGGCTGTCGTAGGTGGCGGGGTCATCCTTCGGAATGCGGGCCAGATCGACGGGACGGCCGCGTTTTCGGCACAACTCGACGGTGTCCTGCATCGCCGCCAGCATGCCGAGCCCGAGCAGGTCGACTTTGACGATGCCGAGGTCCTCGCAGTCGTCCTTGTCCCACTGGACGACGCGGCGGTCTTCCATGCTGGCGTTTTCCAGCGGCACGACGGTGTCGAGTCCGCGGTCGGAAACGATCATGCCGCCCGAGTGTTGTCCCAGATGGCGGGGCAGACCGTGCACTTTCCGGTAAAGGTGGATCAGGGCCGGCAGCCGCGGGTGGGCGGTGTCGAGACCGGCCTCGCGGACGCGCTCCATCAGGTCGGCCTCCGTGGTGGCATGGCCGCTGCCCCAGGCGTCGGAGAAACGGCCCAGGGTGTCCTCGGGAATGTCGAGGACCTTGCCCATCTCGCGCATGGCCGAGCGGCCGCGGTAGGTGATGACATTGGCCGTCATGGCCGCGCCGCGCGGGGCGTAGCGCTGGAAAACGCCCTGGATCACCGCCTCGCGCCGGTCGCCGCTGGGCAGGTCGAGATCGATGTCCGGCCACGAGTTTCTCCCCTCGGAAAGAAACCGCTCGAAGAGCAGCTTTTGGGCGATGGCGTCGACGGCCGTGATGCGCAGGCAGTAGCAGACGGCCGAGTTCGCCGCCGAGCCGCGCCCCTGGATGAGGATATTCTTCGCGCGCGCGAAATTGACGATGTCCCAGACGATGAGGAAATAGCCGCGGAAGCCGAGCCGTCCGATCAGGTCGAGTTCGTGGTCGAGCTGGCGGCGGATTTTTGGCGTGATTTTCCCGTAGCGTTCGCGGGCGCCGAGGTAGGTCCGTTCGCGGAGGAAACTCGCCGTGTCATGGCCGTCGGGCACGGGATAATCGGGAAAGCGGTAGCCGAGATTCTCCAGGGTGAACTCGATCCGGTCCGCCAGGCGCAGGGTGTGGGTCAGCGCGTCGGGCAGGTCGGCGAAACGCTCGCGCATCCGCGGCGGCGGTTTGAGGTGGCGCTCGGCGTTGCGCGCCAGCCGGGAACCCGCCGCGTCGAGAGTCGTGTGATGCCGCAGGCAGGCGAAGGCGTCGGCCACGACCCGGCCCCGCGGGGTGGCCGACACCACACTGTTGGAGGCGACGAGTTTCAGGCCGTGCGCGCCGGCCAGATCGATAAGCCGGCGGTTGGCGAGGCGTTCGCCGCGGACGAGATGGCGCTGGATTTCGACGCCGACATTTTCCCGGCCGAACAAGCGCGTCAGGCGCCGCAGTCTTTCATCGGCTCCCGCGTCGTCGCCGGCGGCCAGCGCCCGCTGAATGGGGCCCTCCTCGTCCCCGGTCAGGGCGATGAGGTCGCCGTTTGGCTCGATGAATTCCTCCAGATCGGACCAGCGCACGCGGCCTTCCTTGCGGGGATTGAGAAATTCCGCGTCCGGCACCCGGGCCGTGCCATGGAAAAGCGGTCCCGTCTCGGCGACACGCGCGACATCGGTCTTCGAGAGGCCGCGCAGTTTGGCCTGGGTGATCAGCCGGCAGAGCGTCTGGTAGCCGGCGCGCGTGCGGACGAGCACGGGCAGAGCCAGCTCGCCCTCGAGCGTCAGCTCCGCGCCCACGATGGCGCGGAAGTCGAGGCCCCGCTCGCGCTTCAGCTCCATCGCCGCGTAGTGCGCCCGCGCCGAACCGTAAACTCCGTCGCGGTCCGTGATCGCCAGGGCCGGATACCCGAGGGCCGCCGCCTCGCGCACGAGTTCCTCCGGATGCGAGGCGCCCCGATGAAAGGAAAACGCGCTGCGGGCGTGGAGTTCGACATAGGGAACGGCGGGCATGACGGGAGAAAAGATAAGTGTTCAAAAGATCAGTTTCAAGAAATTCCCGTGAGGAAGGCGTTTTTCCGAAAAAATTCGCCGAAAAAGTTGAGATCGAAGGCGGAAATCCGATAGACTGAAACCCATGAAGTCCCAGATCGTGTGTTTGACCGCCGCCGCGCTGTTCCTCGCCGCGGGCGGATGCAGTAAACCGGAGTCGCAGTTGGCCGCCCCTCCCGAGCCGGAACTGGTCGCTCCGAAGCCTCAGCCGCCGGCCAAGCCGAAGCCTTCACCCCAGGTAATCGCCCGCGTCGCGGCGCTGGAGGCAGAGGTGGCGAAATCCCAGACCAAAATCGACAAGGCACAGGAGACCATCGACAAAGCGAGGCAAGAGCTGTCGGAGTCGCAGGATGGTGGCTTCGGTGGACCGGGGAGACGGGGGATCGGAAAATCCGACGCCGACCGAAAAAAGGAGACCTCCTCGCTCGAGAGCCGCATCCGATTCTACGAAAACCAGGTCGAAAAGGAGGAGGACGTCAAAAAACAGTACCAGCAGCAGATCGACCAACTCCGCGCCCCATACGAATAGGGGGCACGACATCGTGCCGCCGGGCGGAGGGCACGGACGGTTCGACAAAGCGCCGCGCCCATGCCACGGTGGGAGGCGTATGCCGATTGCCCGTCTCGAACCCGCCGCCTGGGGGGAATGCGCGCTCGAAGACGGAGAGATTCGTCGTTTTTCCATCGGGCGATTGACCCTCCACTGCCGGCGCGACGGTGACGAAATTCTGCTCGCCAGCGAAAAAGATGACGATTCACGGCCGAACGACACCGACCTCCTCTGGTATCGTTGGGCGGTGAAGGAAGGAGTGACGACCCTTCATCTCGCGCCGCGACTGCCCGACCGTCCCGTCGTCGTGGGGCCCGAACAGCCCTTCCATGTCGCGCCGGGGGCGGAGGCGAGGATTTTCGTGATGGTGCCGCTGGTGGCGGCGGTGGAACTCTCCAGCGGTGGAAACGCCGACGAACCGGTCGTGCTGCGCGAGTTTCCCACCGAAACGCTCTCGCAGACCTGGTTCGGCGAGTTGGAGGACGGCGAACTTTGCTACTGGCTGCCGACCATCGCGCGCCGCGAAGTGGAAGCGACTCCGGGCGAGGACGCGCCCCGGGTGCGCGCGCCGGTGCGCATCGTGAACGGCTCCACCGATGTGCTGCCCGTGAGCCGCGTCTGTCTGCGAGTCGGCGGGCTCGCGCTCTACGAAAAGGACGGCGTCCTGTGGTCGAACGAGACGCGGGCCGTTTTTCGGGGCGGGGCCGCGCGCAGCGAGATCACCATCCGCCGGGGGCCGCCGCCGGAGGCCGCCGGGGGGCGCCGGGTCGGATTCCGTCGGGAGGCGCCGGCCACCGGGCTGGTGGCGCGGACCTTTCGGTCGCTGCAACGGCTCAGCCTGTGGCCGGGCGACGAGGATTGACCGGCGGCGCCGTTTTTTTTTCGAAGTTCACCGCGAATCCCATGGAAATCCCGATCAAGGAACTCAGTCACTGGCTCACCGCCGAGCGCCTCGCCGTGGCCCTGCGGGTGGGATTTCTGCTGCTGATCGCCCTGCCGGTGCTGCTGGCCGCCTCGAACGGGGCGACCCGGCTCGTCGGGAAACATTTCAACGCCCAGCGCGGCATGGTGGTCGGTAAACTCCTGCGTTACGCGGGGGTGATCCTGATCGCCCTGCTCGTTTTCAACCAGCTGGGTTTCAGTCTCGCCCCTCTGCTCGGGGCCGCGGGAATCATCGGGCTCGCCCTCGCGTTTGCCTCCCAGACCAGCGTGTCGAATGTCATCAGCGGTCTTTTTCTCATCGCCGAGCGCCCCTTCGAAGTCGGCGATGTCATCGCCGTCGGCGGCGTCACCGGGGTCGTGCTTTCCATCGACACCCTCTCGGTGAAGCTCCGCACCTTCGACAATCGCTACGTCCGGCTGCCCAACGAGACGCTCATCAAATCCGAGATCGTCAACAACACCCGCTTCCCCGTCCGGCGGGTCGATCTGAATATCGGCGTCTCCTACCGCGAGGATCTGCCGCGCGTCCGCGAGCTGCTGACCGAAATCGCCCGCGACAATCCCCTCTGCCTCATGGAACCCGCTCCCGCCATCGTCATCAACGGCTTCGGCGATTCTTCGATCGATTTTCTCTTCGGCGTGTGGGTGGCGAAGGAAAACTACCTCGACCTGAAAAATTCGATCCAGGAAGACCTCAAACGCCGCTTCGGCGAGGCCGGCATCGAGATTCCCTATCCGCAACTCACCGTTCACACCGTTTCCGCCCCGGACCGAACAGGGTTGGGTCGGTGACCTAACCCTGTTGAGTGAGCGGGAAAAACCCGTCGCGGGATGGAGCCGGCGGCCCGGATCAATCCAGTTTCGCCCCGTCCCAGATCCAGCGGATGATGGCCATCGTCTCGTCGGGCGTGAGGGCCTCCTTGCCCTCGGGCGGCATGACGTCGTCGTCGTCCGCGGGCAGGGTGATGAGTTCGACGAGGTAGCTTTCCATCGGGCTGTTGGCCACGATGGGCTCGATCTCGCTGTCGCCCGCCTTGAAAAGCCCCTCGGCGGTGTCCATTCGATACTCGCCCTTCTGCTTTTCCGGGCCGTGGCAACTGTGGCATTTCTTTTCGAACACGGGCTGAATCGTCGCGGCATAGACGCCGCCGGCGGCCGCGCCGGAGCTTTCGCCGCCTTTCGGGGCGGCCCCTTCGTGTTCTTCGAGCCATTTTTTCGCCCATTCGGGGGCGCCTTCGGTGAGGTATTTCGAGCCGTGGGTCAGGTTTCCGCCGTAGTGGCCTGCGATGGTCAGCAGCACCAGATCGCCGATCAACATCAGCCGGTATCCCGCGGCGAGCGCCTTTCTTGGCGCCTCGGCCGGCCGGTAGGCGAAGGCGTGGACCAAGGCCAGGACCACCGTGGCGACCGAAACGGCAATGCCCCAATTCTCGTGGTTTTCCAGCGTCACGGGCTCGTAGCCACCCCCGCTGGCGCGGAACAGGCCGAAGACGGTCACCTGGATGGCGCTGAGGGCGCTGATCCAGAGGATGAGTCCGATGGCCCGCCGAATCGGCTCGGAAGGCTTCAGCCAATGGTAAATCTCGAGAATCACCACGATCGTGATGAAACCGATCGGCAGATGCAGGGTGACGGTGTGAAACGGGGCCAGAAACGCGCGCCAGTCGAAGGCGGCGGCTTCCTTCGCGGCATTGTCCCCATCGGCGGCTCCGGCCAAACCGCCGAGCAGTCCGACAAACAGAAAGACGAACAGGAAAAGAGAGCGGCGGGAAGGCGACGGGCGGGGAGCAGGATTCATAAAAAGGGGGAGAGATTCGCGCAGAACGGGTTAAAACTCATGTCCGCGGCCGTCAATGGCGCGGCGGCGTCATTTTTGCGGATTTGTTTAAGATAGGCGCGAAGGCGGAAAAAATCCGCGCAGTGGCGGGCGGTCCGCGGTGAGCCGTCCCTTGCTCTCGGGAAACGTCGCGATCATGGTGGCGCCGGTGAATATCTTCGAATACAACCGTGTGGCGTGGAATTTCCAGTCGATGGAGGGCTGCCGCTGGAGCACCCCCGTCGAGGACGCTGTGATCGAACGGGCCCGGGCCGGGGATTGGTCGGTCATCCTGACGCCGAACAAGCCGGTGCCGGCGGATTGGTTTCCGGCCTCGCATCCGCGCCTGGATGGGCTCGATCTCCTCGCGCTGGCGTCGGGCGGGGGGCAGCAGGCGCCGGTTTTCGCCGCCGCCGGGGCGCGGGTGACTTCGCTCGACGGGTCCGACGTGCAGTTGGAAAAGGACGCCGAACTGGCGGAGCGCCACGGGCTCGAACTGACGACCATCCAGGCGGACATGGCGGATTTGTCGGCGCTTCCGGACGCGTCGTTCGACCTGGTTTTCAACCCGGTCAGCAATGTCTTCGCCGAGGCGGTGCGCCCGATCTGGAAGGAGTGCGCCCGGGTGTTGCGGCCGGGCGGACGGCTCCTGGCGGGCTTCATGAACCCGTGTTTTTTCATGTTCGACCACTACCACGCGGAGGAAACCGGGGAGCTGCGGGTGGTTCATCGCCTGCCCTACAGCGATGTGGAAAACATGGCGGACGAGCTGCTCTCCATGCAGATCGAGGCGCAGATGAGCCTGGAATTCAGCCACAGTCTTCAGGACCAGATCGGCGGCCAGTGCGACGCCGGGCTGGCGGTGACGGGCCTGTACGAGGACGATTGGGACGACGATTCGACCGCGCTCAACGGCTGGATGCCCATGTATCTCGCGACGCGGTCGGTCAAGCTCCCGGCCTGAGCCGGGCCTCACGCCTCCTCCGGACGGGGCGGCCGGGCGGCGAAGGTTTTCACGGTTTCGGCGAAAGTTCGCTCGCGGTCGCGGTCGCGCGCGAGTCCCCCGTATCGAACCGCGTAGAGGTAGTCGGTCAGCGCGTCGAACTCGTCGCCGCAGACGTCGGCATTCTTCAGATCGGCGAGGAATTCGCGCAGGGTCTGGCCGGGGCGCTTGGGGTGGCCCAGATTGGCGCAGGTTTTCAGGTAGAGATCGAGAAATCCGGGCGGGCGGCATTTTCCCCCCGCCAGGCCGCCCGATCCGACTGTCCAGGCGGCCAGCGACGGGTCGGGCGCGGCGCCGGAGCCGCCGCGCGACCGGTGGAGGCGCGAGCGGCGTTTCCAGAGACCGAGGCCGAGCGCGAGAATGCCCAGCGAGCCGGCGATCGCGGCGAAGTGGAGGGAGAGAAAATCGAGCGCCCCGCGCAGCGCGATCACGACCCGGGACGTGCCGCTGTCGGTCTCGGCGACGGTGATGCCGAGGTCCTCGTAGTCGGCGAGGTCGAGGTTGGCGAAGGCGTTGGCCCGGCCGGGGGGCCGCGAAACCGGAGCGCGGAGCGAGCCTTCCCCGCCCGGCGTGGTGTCGAAAATCGTCCAGCCCGGCCCGTCGAGATAGACCTCGGCCCAGGCGTGGAAATCGCTCTCGCGAAAGGCGAGCAGGCGCCGGCTTCGGTCGAGCTCGCCGCCGCAATAGCCGTAGGCGACGCGGGAGGGAATGCCCAGCGTCCTGAGCATCAGCGCGGTCGCCGCGGCGAACAGCTCGCAGTGGCCGGCGCGCTCGCCGAAGAGGAAGTTGTCGAGCGGTTCGCGGTCCTCCGGGTTCTCGTATCGCAGGGTGTAGCGGCAGCGGGCGCGGAGGCCGTCCCGCAGTCGTTCCAATTGCGCGGCGGTCGACCCTCCCGGCGCGGCGAGTTCGGCGGTCAGGCGGGCGATTCGCGCGTCCAGCGCGCTGCCGGGCAGTTGGAGGCAGGCCGCGGGGGCCGGGCCGGGCCGGATCGCGCCGGCTTTCCCCGCCGCGATCAGCGTGTCCAGGCTGACCGGCGCGGCGAAGCCCTGGAACTTCACGCGGGTCCGCTCGTCGGGCAGGGCCAGTTGATACCAGTCGTCGGCGTAGGTGTAGAGCGAGTCGAGATGCACGCGCCCGGTTCGCGGCAGCAGCGGGATCGCCCGCGTGTCGCGATCCTCGAGATAGACGGTGTAGGGAAGCGCGGCGTCGGCGGCGGTGTCGCGAAATTCCATCAGCCGCAGCACCCCGTCGGCTTCGCCGTCGTCGGAATCGTAGCGCCATTCGTTGGTCCGCAGCGGCCCGAGCCGGCCGTCTCCCTGAAACACCGCGAGCGTGGAGGTGCGGATGTGGACGGGGCGCGAGACCAGGTCCGCGAACGCGGGCGGATCGCGCCGGTCGAGGTGGAGGTAAAAACGCAGCGTCTCGTTGAGGCGGATGTCGGCGCGGCGGGGGAGTTCGCGGCCGTTCCCGAGATTCCCCGAGCCGCCGCTTTCCAGGGCCGGGCGCTGGCCGTCCAACTCGTCGAGCCGCGTGACGTCGTCGCCTTTTCCGATCCAGGCGTAAAGTTTCGTGGCCGTCCACTGGGCGGGGCCGATGAGCAGCGCGGCCAGCCAAGCCGCCGCGCCCAGGGCGAGCATGACAGGTAGTGTCCGGCCGGCGCGGACGTCCTGTGCCGGCGTGTGGGTGGAAAGACCGGGCGGCGGGGCCAGATCCGCCAGCAGCGTCAGCCACAGCGATCCGCCGAGAACGGCGAAAGCCACCGTCCGCGCGATCGTTGGCGAGGCGCCGTATATCTCGACCGTCCCCACCGTCCACGCCACGACGGCGCCGCCGGCGAGCAGCGCTCCGCGATGCGTCGTGGAAAGCGGTGGCGTGGCATCGCCGGTCAGGCGTCGCAGCCAGAGCCACAGATGCGCGCCGAAGGCCGCGTGCCAGATCGCCGGCAACATCGAGAGCGACACCGGCACCCAGCCGCGCGCGAAAAGCAGCCACCCGGCGACGCCGGCGACAGCCCCCAGCGACGGCGCGGCGATCCGTCCGCCCATCGGGAAAAACCGAAACGGCAGCGCCGCCGCGGCCGCGCCGAGCGTCAGCGCCAGTTGCGCGGCGGAGCCCGTGACCTGGCGGGCGAGCCAGGCCTCGGCGAACAGGATCGCGGTCAGGATGACGGCGGTGGATTTCATGCCGGTCGCGGGGAGGCATGGGCCGGACGTTCGACGCGGAGCCGGATCCGCTCCGGCGCGGCGGACGAGGTGTCGAGACAGACCGCGCCTCCGTTTTTCCGAAAGGTGTCGCGCCAGGCGGAGAGGGGCGCCTCGCCGGCGATGAAAACGCGGTCGCAGACGCCGAGCTTCGTGGCCGCGCGGGCGAGGGATTCGAGATCGCATTTTCCCCGCCGGCCGCAGCGGGCGAGCTGGCGCAGGATTTCCCGATAACCGTCGGGCCGCGGCGCCGTCAGCGACGCGGCCGGCAGAAAATCCGCCATCGCCCGGAGCGGAATCTCCGCGTCGCGGCAGTAGAGCACGATCCCCGCCGCCAGCCGCAACAGCGCCTCGAAACGGTCCGGCCGGATGATGGCGCCGGGCGGCTCGAAGTCGTGCAAAAGGAGCCCGAAAGACCTCGGCCGCGGACCGGGCGGATCCCATTCGCGGACCATCGGCGCGCGCGAACGGGCCGTCGCCGCCCAGTGGATCGCCTTCAGCGGATCGCCGGGCCGGTATTCGCGTATCCCGCGAAAATCCTCGAACGGCTCCGGCTCCAGCCCGGCGTGGTGTCCGGTCTCGAAACGCGCCATCTCCAGTTCGCGGCGCAGATTGTCGGGCAAAAGCGGCCGCGGCAGCACCAGCACGGTGGCCGGCGCCGACGATTCGTGAAAGACCCCGCTCAGCCGCGTCTCGAACAGTCCCAGGGGAAATCGCGAGAGCCACTCCACCCGGCCGCGCCGTTCGAGCCCGCGACGTGTCAGCCGCGCCGGCACGGACACCGTGACCGATCCCCGCGCGGGCAGGGAATCGACCCAGACCTGCCCGGTTCCGGGTTGGGCGGCGGAAAAATACGCGTCGCGAAACCGGACCGCGAAGGCCGGGCCCCAGTGATCGCGCTCCAGGGTGACCGCGATCGGGAAGGTTTCGCCGGCGAAAACTTCGGCGGGCGGACGGCGCGTCGCCCGGAGCCCGGCCAGGTTGCGCGGCGCCCACCAGCGCGCCGCGCCCAGCAACGCCAGAAAAAGCCCGCCGAGCAGCAGCAACATGCCGTCGAACCTCGACACGCCCGCCGCCGCCGTCGCGATCCCGATCCAGAGCAGCGCCAGACCCGGCGCGGCGACACGGACCGCCGGCTTTTCCCCGGCCGCCCCGCCGGCTTTGGAACCTCCCGCCTTCACGGCACCGCGACTTCCTCGAGCAATTCGCCCAGCACCGCCACGACCCGGCCGCGGCGGGGGAGTTCCGGCGTCAGACCCGGCTCGTCGTCGGCCGGGGTCAGGCGATGGGCCAGCACCGGCGCGGCCGCCGATTTCACATCGTCGGGGAAAACGGCCTCGTGCCCCCGCAGGCAGGCGAAGGCCTGGGCCGCGCGCATCAGGGCGATCGACGCCCGGGCGGAGACGCCGTTTCGCAGGCCGGGATGCGTCCGGACCCCTTCGCAGAGGGCCACGATGTAGCGGCACACCGGGTCCGACACCGGCAACCGCTTCACGGTCCGCTGCCATTCGCAAACCTCCGCCGCCGCGACGACGCGTTCGGGCCCGGAGCCGTTCGAGCCGCCGCCCGAGGCGTGCCATTTCAGGATGTCCGCCTGGTGCGCGGCGTCGGGCAGCGTCATTTCGATGGAAAGCAGAAAACGGTCGAGCTGCGGCTCCGGCAGCGGAAAAGTGCCGGCGGCATAGCGATTGTTCTGAGTCGCGATCACGAGGAAGGGCGCCGCCAGCGGGCGCGTCACCCCGTCGATCGAGACCTGGCCCTCGTTCATGCACTCCAGCAGCGCGCTCTGAATGCGCGGGCTGGTGCGGTTGATTTCGTCGGCGAGGACGAGATTGCTGAAAACCGGTCCGTTGACGAATTCGAATCCGCCCGAGCCCTGGTTGAAGACCGAGTATCCGAGAATGTCCGAGGGCAGCAGGTCGGGCGTGAACTGGATGCGCCGGAAGCTGCCGTCGATCAACCGCGCCAGCGTCTTGGCGAGCGTCGTCTTGCCGATGCCCGGCGCGCCCTGGATCAGCACGTGCCCGCCGCCGATCAGCGCCGCCAACAGGTGAAAGGCCGCGTCCTCGGAACCGATCACGGTCGAGGTCAGCGCTTCGCGGAGGCGGTCGAGCTTTTCTTTCATGGATGAACGCCCCCGTCCGGGGCGGGCGGGGGCCGGAACCCTAGCACAAACCCCGAGACCGGGACGAGGGCTTTTTCCGCCGCGACCCAACAGGGTAGGGTCGGCGACCGAACCCTGTTGGCTCCGGGACCCAACCCTGTTGAGTCCCGGCGTGTCACGGCCCCGCCCGCCCCCTGAGCCCGCCATGGCGAGGTCGCGCGACCCGTTCGGAACGGAAACCTTCACGTCCGGAGCGGAAACGTTTCCGTTCCGGACGCCGATGGCGGCGTTTCGGACGGGTCATGACCCCCTTCCGGACGGGGTACTACCCCCTTCGAGACGGGTTCGAACCCCTTCGGAACGGGGGGCAAACCCCTCCCGGACGGGTTCGAACCCCTTCGGAACGGAAACTTTGCCGTTTCGAACGGGGGTTGACCCCCTTCCGGACGCCAAGCGACCCGTCCCGAACGTGAAGGTTGACGAAATTTTCGAAGACAAACAAGTCTCAACCTTATGGCGTCAAGTCGGTAACGAGAAAATCCCGGTTACGAACCCCATCAGAGCCGTCCCGTCCGCGGTTCACGGAGATCGCTTCCCGCCCCTCCGATCGTCATTCAGCCCACCGCTGCTCGCTCACGCTCCCGGCCACATCGCCCATCGCTCGAAACCTTGCCCACCTTTCACTTTCCCACCTTCCCACCTTTTACCTTCCCACCTTTTACCCCAAAAATATGCCCTACGACCCCACGCTCCCCGTTGAAGGCGCCGAGGCCGACGCCGCGCAGATGCGCGCGCAGTTCGCCGGTCTCGTGGAAATGATCGAGGCCATCCCCGCCGGCCCCGAGGGACCGGCCGGCGCCGAGGGACCGGCCGGCCCGCCCGGCGCCAACGGCGTCGATGGTCTCCCCGGCGAAGCCGGCCCCATTGGCCCCGAGGGCAGCCCCGGCAGCGAAGGCCCGCCCGGTCCGGAGGGCCCCGCCGGCCCCGAGGGCCCGCCCGGCGAGGTGAGCCCGCAGACTCTCGACGATGCCATCTCCGGCACCGCCGGGAATCCGCAAACCGTGGCCGATCTCGCCCTCATCGTCAGCGAACCCCCGACCCAGGCGGAGATGCAGGCCGTCGTGGACAAGGTGAACGAATTGCTCGGGGCGCTGCGGCGGTTTTGAGGCGGTGGGCGAGGCGCCCGCCTGGCATCCTCGCTCCGACCGATCCGTCGGGGTCATGGCCCGCGAAAGGCCCCCGAACGGAGGCGGATATCGGCTTTGGAGGATGCGGATATCGGTTCCCTCGGATTCCTGAAAAGTTTGGATATCCGTGTCAATCCGGCCCGTCACGGAAACAGGGGGAAAGCCGCCCGAAACGCTTGACGCTCCGCCCGTTTTCGGGTTTGATCTGGACGCGCCGCTGATGTCGTTCCGGAAAAATATATCGATATCCAGATGCGTAAACTAATACTGTTATGCAGAAAAGATGAATTGGATTATCTCAGTATTCGTTGGGCTCGCAATTATCGCGCAAGCGCGAGGTGACGAAAATACCCCCCCTTTTTCGGTCCATCTTTCACCGAATAAATCCCACATTACGGTTGGAGATGAACCAGAAAGCTTTTTCGTCATCCTTCGCAATATTTCAACTGACGATCAGAAGGTGTTTGAGCAGTGGAACAGTTGGGGTTACCGCAATATTTCGTTCGAGATTTCCAAAGGAAAAAGAAGACACAATCTCGTCCTGAAGCCTCAGAGTTTCACAAGAAATTTCCCTTCAGTTTATCTGGTTCCACCGGGCGAGAATATGGTATTACGGTTCACTTTAGATAGCGATTGGGAAAATTTGCCGGAATTTCCGAATGGAGAAACCGAAGTGTTTATAAAAGTGATTTACAAATGCACAGCAAGTGATGAGTCGGAAAAACAAGGAGTATGGACCGGGGAAATAAGATCAGGCGAATACAAACAAAAACTCTGGTCATACAGAAAACAATAGCGAAACCCCGACACGGCATAACAAGTCGGCGATGGACAAGCCCGATCCCGCCGCGAGTTGATTGACTTTCCTGCCTTGAATCCTTATCCTCCAATCGAGGCCGCGCTCCCGGATCGGGCTACGATGCCTCTGACGTTGGCCCAAGAATGGTCGAGACCACGGCATCGCTTCCCCAGCGACTTGAGCAGTTCGTCGCTGACCATGCGGCCCGCTTCTCAAGCGTATCCTTGGAGCCAAGGCCCGATGGGTTTGGGAACACGACCATCCTTGAGGGAAGATCATCAGGCCGGGGACCACAATTGGGGCTGATCGTTCTTCACCGTGGCGACTGCTTTGAGGTGGCGGTGAGCGTAGAGGGGGCCCGAGGACCCGCAGAATGGCGAACCGACTTTGGGGATCCTTCGCGGGATGCTGGAGACTTGCTGATCGACTTCTTGAGCCAGCTTGTAACCGGCAAGACATCGATTGATGTTTTCAACCGGGAGTCGCTGCTCCACAGGCCATCTCGGCTTGCGTTCTTCCATCAGCCAGGACGAGTCCAGCACCAAGATTCGGTTGATTCGATTTCATGGCCTCAAGCCGAACCCAAGGAAGAAAAAGGCCAACAAGTCACTGGTGCCGACCGCTAGCCGCGGCCTTGTTGCGAGCTTGCCGCCGGCATCGGGAGCGGCTTGATTGTGGATGCCGGTCCGGCGACTACCCGCGATCGGCACAGCTTTAACGTTCGGCGAAGAAAATGCCCCAGACTGAAACAATCACGAGACTTTGGGATTATGGGTGGATTCACCACGATCGCGTGGATCTTGGTTCCTCAGCGACAGAGGCTGCGCTCGTGGAAGCCTACTGCTCCTGCCCGCCTTTCCACACTTCGTTTCTTCCCACCGACACAGACGAATCAGGACTGCACGGACCATTTTACGCCGAACGAATCTCGGCCAAGCATTTCACGCCGCTCAACGCTTCCGATCTTCCGTGCTACCTGAAGACCATTGAGTTCGCGGATGATCCGGCCGACGATCAGGAGGCTCACGACACAATCCTTGGGAAATTGCAGGAGACCCTGGCGGCAGACCGGAAGTGCTACGTGCTGATCCACACAGAAGAGACCTCGCAGCATTTCCACGATTGGGGATCCATCTTTTTCATATTCAGGGAGATCCTCGTTCCGAATCTTGCAACTGATGGTCTCGATCGTTTTGTGATCGGCTACGACTAAAGGCGCCGAACCCCCAAGATAGCAGGTGAGCTTGCCTCACTGCTATCCGTTGTTGGACGAGCCCGCCGGTGGAGTCAGGGGCGCGGGGACGGCGGCTCTTGCGGATTCGATTTTCCGTTGATCCTCAACGCGTTGGCGTGGGGATCGGGTTTCAAGCCGCCTTTTGAGGGGCTCCGCGGGGGCCATGAGCTTGGCGCCGGCGGCGCGAAGCTCATGCTTCGAAGGCCGGGCCGAGGGTTGGGGCGCGAGAGGCGGGTCTTAAGCCCGGATCGCGGTGTTTGTGCCGGGAAAACCGCGACAGAGGCGCGCGAAGAGACGCGACCGGCGCGGAGACGGCCTTTTGGGGAGGTGTCAGGGGGAGGCGGAGGGTCGTGGCTCATCTTCGGGGCGGAGGGCCGCGCGGTTCGATGGTGGCGAGGAGTTTCATCTCCGCGCCGCAGCGCGCGCAGCGGGGGACGGGGGGAAGGATGACGGCGGGCGCCGGCTCGTCGAGTTCGCCGCAAACCAGGGCCCGGACGCGGAGGCGGACTTTGCGCGCCGCGCCGCTCATCCAGCCATGGTGGCGCACGCGCACAAACCCCTTGGGCAGGACGTGGAGGCACCAGCGCCTCAAAAACTCCTCGGGGGTGAGGAGGACGACAAACGGGCGGTTGGCGCCGCTCTGGTGGCATTGGAGACGAAGGCGGCCCTGCCCGTCATAGCCGAGGAGGCGACCGGGGCCGAGGGCGGATCGGAAAACGTAACGGGCGAGGTAGCGCAGGGCGGGCTTGCCCGAGCCGGTGTGGCGCGCGTCGGCGACCCATTTGAGCCGGAAGACGTCGGGATGATCGCGCACCAAAGCGGCGTGGATCTCGGGATGGCTGTTTTTGAGGGCGATTTCGAGGCGGTTGCGGAAGCGCGCGGCCAGCGGCGCGCCGTGAACCAGGAAATCGGGCTTGTCGGGATAACGCTCGCGGCCGTCGGGCGCGAGGACCACCCCGGGGACGACGAGGTGGACGTGGGGATGGTGCTGGAGCTGGCGGCCCCAGGTGTGCAACACGGAGGTGAACCCGGGCGTGCCGCCGAGTTTGGACCGGCAGAGGTCCTTCAAGGCCCCGGCGGCCTCGCGAAGGATGAGGTCGTAGAGGATGGCGGGGCGGGCTTTGCAAACGCCGCGCAGGGAGTCGGGCACGGTGAGGGTGACCAGGAAGTAGGGCACGCCGGGGAGCAGCCGCGCCTCCTGGGTGGCGGCCCATTGTTGCTGATCGATGGCGCCGCATTGGGGGCAGGAGCGGTGGTTGCAACTGTGATAGGAAAAGTGCCGGGCGTGCGCGTGGCAGGCGCATTGCCAGAGCCGCCCGCCGAGGGCGGGGGTGCGGCAGGACAGCACGGCCCGCGCCGCCCGGTAATGGGCGGCGGCGAGCCGCGGAGCGTGGGCGCGCGCGAAGCGCGGCCAATGCTCGCGCAAGACCTCGGCGAGAGCCAGGGGCATGGCGGGCTGGGAGCCGGGCGGATCAGAGACCCGGGAAGTGCGCGAGGACCTCGCGCGCCTTGCTCTCGCTGGCTTCGGTCAGGTGAAGGTAAACCAGGGTGGGCTTGAGCGAGGCGTGCCCGAGATACTGGCCGACCAGGCGGATGGAGACTCCGGCGTCGAGAAGGTGGGTGGCGAAGCAATGACGCAGGGTGTGGCAGGTGACCGGGCGATGCCCGGTCCGCCGATCCCAGCCCAGGGAAAGGACGGTGGCGCGCATGGCGGCCTGCACCGAGGAATCGCTCATCGGTTTGGAGGAGCGCCGCAAGGCATCGGGCAGGGTGGCACCGGCGCTCTTCCAGCCGCGCCCCGGCGAGGGGAAGAGCCACTCGGGATTGCGGTGGCGCTTCCAGAAGGCGCGCAGCCGCTCGACGAGTTCCGCGGAAACGGGCACCTCGCGATCCCTGCCGCCCTTGGCCCCGACGATGCGGATGACGCCGCGCGAGGCGTCGATGTGGCCGGGCTTGAGATGGATGGCCTCGCCCAGGCGCAGGCCGCAGTGATACATCAGGGTGAAGACGGCGCGGAAACGTCCTTCCCTGACCGCGCCGAGAAAGCGGGCGACCTCCTCGCGGCTCAGGACGTTGGGGAGTTGCTCGTCGCGTCGTATCTTGATCCGGCTCCAGCCCCTCCACTTCCGGCCGAGGTGGTCGCGGTAGAAGGCGCGCAGGGCGCAGACGGCCTGGTTGACCGTGGAGTCCTTGAGTCGGCGCTTCTGGCGCAGAGAGATGAGGAAATCGAGGACTTCTGTCTCGCGGAGTGTGGTGGGATCGCGGTGCGGGAAGGCCTCGTGGAGCTGGCGCACCCAGCAGAGGTAGGAAGCCCGGGATCGTGGCGCGAGGCGACCGAGATCGAGGTGGCGCTGAAAGTCGCGCCACCACTTGGCCGAGGCAAGATCGCAAGACTTGCGGCTACGGGTGGAACGGACGGCGGACTGGGATGGTGATGCTGTTTTTTTTCATAAGCGCCCCAAGAATGAATCGACCACCGCCCGCCTCAAGCGTAGGATCCGACCCGTCGGCGCCGCGAAGCGGCTCCGTTCAACAAATCGGCGCGCTCAACCCGATCCCGCCAGCAGTTGATTGACTTCCATCGCTCGGATCCAGTATCCTGCTTTCGTGGCCGCGCCGCCGGGCTCGGGTCGAGCGGCCTCAAGCGTTAGTCTGTAAAAATGCGCTCAGAAGAACCACAGTTCAGGGCACGGATCCTGTTCACATTCGAAGACAACCGGCCTGAACGAAAAAAGTGGTTTCTCTTCCCGGAGGACCGCCGCCGTCGCGTTCCGGTGTCTATGGATGGAGTCGGCGGTCTCCACACCGTCAATATGTGGAGTGACCGCGAAGGCAAATTCACGAAGGACGACGAGGTCAACGTGAATTGCACAATCATATGGACAGAAGGCTTTCGCGATGTCGTTCGTCCTGGGGTGAAGTTCCGCCTTTGGGACGGAGGCTATTTTGCGGATGGGATCGTAACGGAGAGATGCGACGCTGGATGGCACCGTTCGTCCGAATCCGTTTGAGGAGGAAAGCCCGCAAGCCGCCGCTCAGCGCGGCTCCATCCAGAATCGGCCGGATTGTCCGCCGGAGACGAAGGCCCCGGTGACGAGGCTCTGTTTCTGGAAGAGCACGCCGCCGACGCCCTGATTGAGGCCGTTGGCGGTATCGACGATTTTGCCGCCCACCGTGCCGTTGGTGGCGTTGAAGGTCAGCCGGATATTCTCCGGACCGTAATAGACGATCTTGTTCGCCGTCGTCCAGGTGACGACGCGGTCGTGGTCGAGGCCGTTCCGGTCGGCGAGCCGGGTCCAGGCATTGTGGAAATCGTCGGCCAGATCGGCCCAGGCGCGCGTGCCCTTGGCCGGGGCGGTGTAGCGGGACCCGACCGCGCCGCGGACGGTGTCGAACCCGCCGGGGTAAACCGCGGCGGGCGGCGCGCCGGCGCCCTTCACCCAGTGGCAGAGGCCGTCGAGGTCGGAGACGCCCGCCTCGTCACGGAAGGCGAGTTTTCCGGCGAGATAACCCATGGGCGTTCGTCCGTAGAGCCCGCGATGCAGCGACCATTCGCCGGCGGCGGAGACATGCCCGCTGAAACTGGTCCTGGCGCCGTCGGCGAGAGTCAGGGTGCCGGAGCAGACGCCGGTGTAGCCCACCGTGAGGGCGCCGAAACCGTCGCCGCCCGGTTCGGCGGCCGGATCGAAGCTGTCCGGCTCCGCGATCGCCAGAGTGTAACGCCCTTCCTGGGGCGCGCGATTCGTTTTCGTGTAAACGGGCCGGCGCTGGGCGTCGAGATCGTAGTCGATGCCGTCGGAAGACACGATGCCGGTGAGCTGGTAGCCGTCGGGAACGCCGTCCGCCATCGCCAGTTGCAGCGTGACATCGACGGGAGTGTCGTTTTTCCGGAGAATCCGCGCGGTGGCGCCGCCGTCGGGCGCAAAGACGCCCTTCACCGCGTGGCGGATGCCGAGGATCCAGACGGTGCCGCTGAAGGCGCCGTTGGGCTTGACGCTCAGGCTCTCGATGGCGCCGTTGGTGTCGCCGGCGTCGATCAAAACACCCTGGTAAACCCCCGCCGCCGCGGGGGACCACGGCTGGTCGGTGGTGGCCGGGGCCGCCGCGGGGCCGGCGGGCGCGAGCGTCCAGTCCCCCTGGCCGGCGTCCTCGCTCCCCGGGTATTCGAGCCCGGTGCCGGGCATCAGCCGCACCGCGCCGCTGGTGGTCGCGAGCGGGGCGTTGCCGGCGGCGAGGCCCTGTTTTTGGAAGGCGACACCGGTGAAGGCAATCCGCAGCTTCGAGACCGGGTGCAGGTAGCTGCCCGTGATCTGGCCGTTGGCGGCGTTGACCCGGGCGTTCAGTTTTTCGGGTCCGTAGTGGCGGACGCGGTTGTTGGCCAGCCAGCTCACGACCCGGTCGATCTGCCCGTCGTCGTCGAGCAGCGTCTCGTCGATGAGGCTGAGACAGGCGTTGTATTCCTGATCGGCGAGCTGGGAAAGCGCGCGCTGTCCCTTGGCGGGGGCCGTGTAGTGGCCGCCGATCGCCCAGGCTTCGACGGAGAAGCCGAGCGGGTAACGCAATTCGCGCGGGTCGGCGAATTTTGTCCACTGCATCAGTCCGTCGAAGTCGGATATGCCCGGCGTGTCGCGAAAAGTGAGCTTTCCGGCGAAACGTCCCCGCGTCGGCGTCGAGCGGTACAACTCCGTGTAAAGCGAGGTCTCCATCTCGGCCGAAAGGGCGCCCGCCTCGGTGAAGCGGGTGCCGTCCCCGAGCCGGCCGCTCACGGACACGCCGCCGCCGGTGTTCACCGTGACCAGAGCCCAGCCGTCGCCGCCGGGCTGATCCGCGCCCCAGCCGGCCTCGCTCGGCAGGACCATGGTGTAGCGACCCGTCATCGCGGGCGGGGCGGGATTGCTCCGGGCGTTGAAAGGCGCCCGCGCCAGGTCGGCGTCGGTGGTGACACCGTCCCAATCGATGGTGCCGCGCACGACTTCGGCGCCGTTGGCAGCGGTCCGCATCAGTTGCAGATTCACCGTCACCACGCTGCCGTCGCGCTGGGTGAGGGCGGTCGCCAGCACGCCGTTGGTGTCGAAGGCGCCCTTCAGGGCCGCGCCGCGGCCGTTCAGCCGGATGGTGCCGGAGACGGCGCCGCCTTTTCCGCCGCCGGCCTTCGGTTTTTTCACGGTGAGGCGGCTGAGCGCGCCGAGGATGGTTTTTCCGTCCGTGCTGTCCCGGAGGAGCCCGTCGTAGAGGCCCGCGGCTCCGTCCTCCCAGACGATCGCTCCGGCGGGCGGCAGCGTGCTCTCGCTGGTGGGAATCTCCACCGGCTTGTCATTGCGGTAGTCCCAGAAACGCAGGCGGTAGATTTGGCCGAGCCCGGCGGGGTCGCCGTCCTTGTCCACGCCGCCGTAATTGGTGGTGCCATAGAGATTGCCGTCTCCGCCGACGATCATCGGACCCGAGGCGGGCGAGGCGCCGGGAAAATCCCCGCCGGTGCCCGTCAGGTCGGCGAGCGTGGTGAAAAAGCCATCTTTGGACACGCGGAAGAGCGTCCCGAGATCCATCGTCCCCCCGCCGGAGGTGCCGCCGTAAAGGTTGCCATCGGGTCCTTCCACCAGGCGCGAGCGCGGGTGCTTGCCGCGAGTGCCGTATTCCTCGTCGCCGAAAAAGTCCACGAGCAAGGTTTTGTCGAAATGATCGCCCGCCGGCGTCAGCCGGAAGACGTTTCCGTAAAAGCCGTAGCCCGGCACGAAAGGGTAGGGAAAGCCGGTGCCGACCGTCGTGCCATAGAAATTCCCGTCGCTCGCCAGCATCAGTCCGGTGGGATAAGCCGCGAAGCTGTCGAAGTGGTGCATCGTCGTCAGGACGCCCGCCGGCGTGACGCGGAACGCCGTTCCGCTCGAGTCCGTGCCGCCGCTGTCGGTGGTGCCGTAGTAGTTCCCGTCGCCGCCCTTCACCAGGGTGCCCACGGGATGCGACCCGTCGGCGCCGTCGAAGTCATGCAGCACCGAGTGGACCCCGGCCATCGTCACGCGAAAGACCGTGCCCCATCCGTTGGCGCCGCCGTAACCAGTCGTCCCGTGGAAGTAACCGTCGTTTCCGTAAACGAGTCCCGCCTCCGGATAGGAACCCGGATTGGCACCGCCGTTTCCGGTGAATTCCACCAGAGTCGTCAGCGTGCCCGCGGGCGTGATCGAGAAGATCGTGCCGATCCCCGACGCGCCGCCGTAGAGCGTGGTGCCGTAGAAATTTCCGTCCGGTCCCTCGACGAGTTCCGCGGCGGGGTTGGCGCCCTTGTTGGACACGCCGTTTCCGGTGAACTCGGCCAGCACCGTGACGGTGCCGTCCGGCGCGCAGCGAAAAACCGTGCCCAGGTCGAGGACGCCGCCCTCGTAGGTGGTCCCGTAGAATTGGCCGTCGCTCCCCTCGACGAGCCCGCCCACCGGCAGGTCGGGGCCTCCCTCGTTGTCCACGCCGCGGCCGGAGAGCTGGGCCAGGGTCGTCAGCATTCCCGCGCTCGTGACCCGGAAAAGCGTGCCGCCTTTGCCGTCCCCGCCGTAGGCCGTCGATCCGAGGAATGTGTTCGCCGAAATCTCCAGCAATCGGCTGAAAGACGCGGTTCCCTTCGGGTCGGTGTCGTAATTGAAGTCCACCAGCGTGGTCATGCCGCCCGTTTTCGGCACCTGAAAGACGACGCCACTGTCGTCGAATCCCCCGCGCTCCGTCGTCCCGTAGAGCAGGCCGTCCGTGCCCTCGACCAGAGCCGCCGACGGCCACATGCCGCGGTGTTCGTTCGGGATCGGATAGACGAACGCCGCCAGCGTGGTCAGCGACCCGGCCGGGGTCATTTGAAAAACGGTGCCCGCGTCGTAGGTGCCGCCGTATTTGGTCGTGCCGTAGTAATTCCCGTCGCTCGCCCGAATCAGCGGCGCCACCGGGGCCGAGCCGATGTTGGTCGAGCCGTTGCCGGTGAATTCCACCAGGGTCGTCATGCCGCCGGTCGGCGAGTATTTGAAAACCGTGCCCTCGCCGTCCGCGCCGCCGCCCGCCGTGGTGCCGAAAAAGACGCCCGCCGCGGTGCCCTCCTTCAGCGCCGCGCGGGGATATTTTCCCGCGTCGGACGCCGCGCCGCTGTCGAAGTCGAACAAGGTCGTCAATACGCCCGCCGGGGTGAGCCGAAATATCGTGCCCTCGTCGTGCGCCCCGCCCGTCGAGGTCGTGCCGTGGAAATTGCCGTCCGCGGAGAGGATCAGCTCGCCCTCCGGATGGGCGCCGCGATTCGGCCCGGTCATCCCGGTGAAGTGGACCAGCGTCTCGATGGAAAAGTCCGGGGCGATCCGAAACACGGTGCCGTGTCCGTGGGCGCCGCCTTCGCGGGTGACGCCGTAGAGGTAACGATTCAGCCCGGCGTCGAACCATTCCACCAACTGGCACACCGGCACGGCGCCGGTGGTGGAGCGGGAAAACGCCGCCACCGTCTCGAAGCCCGACCCGTCCGGCAGGGCGCGGAAGACGGTGCCGTCGCCGTCGGCGCCCCCTTCCGAGGTGGTGCCGTAAACCATGCCGTCGGAGGAGAGAATCAGGCTGCCGTTCGGATAGCGCGGACCGGCGCGGAAACCTTGGACGGGTTCGTGGCGCATCGGCGCGGCGTGGCCGAGGCCGCTACCCAGCAGCAGAGAAAACAGGGCGAGACGGAGGGAGACAGGAGGGATCATGGCGAGGGATGTATGGCTTTGCCCGATGGCAACCAAAGGTCTCCGCCGGGCCGACTTCTTCAATTGGGGCCATCCCACACGGCGGAATGCGGAAATTCCGTACGCGCCGTACGGAGGGGCGCGGTCCGCGATTCCGGGACGACCCAACAGGGTATGGCCGGAGACCTAACCCTGTTGAGTGTCCCGCCAAACGGGGTTGACTGGCCCCCCGCCAGCGTCGACAACGACGGGCGACGATGGCTCGGGGGCTGTTCAGTGTGTTGTTTTTTCTCGGCGGCGCGGCGGCGCTGGCCTGGCAGGTGCTTTGGCAGCATCGGCTGTCCCTCGCGCTGGGCGCCACGGCCCAGGCGACGGCGCTGACGGTGTCCACCGCGATGGCCGGCATGACCTTCGGCGCGTGGGCGATGGGCCGCCGGGCGCGGCGGTGGGAGTCCAAACCCGTGCGCTGGCTGTGGATCTACGCCGCCCTGGAACTCGCGGTCGCCGCGCTGGCCTGGCTGCCGGAGATACTGGGTGGCGCCCTGTCGAAAGTCGACGCGAGCCTTTACCAAAGGGCGCCGTCTTTCGGCCCGGTCGCGACGCTTTTCCCGCTGGCGCTGACGCTCGGGCCGGCGAGCGCGGCGATGGGCGCGACACTTCCGGTGGCGGGCATGGTGGCGCGCGATCTCGGGGGACGGCTTTCGCGTTACTACGGACTCAACACGGCGGGCGCGGCTCTCGGAACGCTGGGGCTGGCTTTCTGGATCGCGCCGCTGACCGGGATGCTCGGCGCCGCGCAGTTGGCGACGCTGGCGAATCTCCTCGTCGCGGCGGCGGCCTTCGTGTTCGGATGGAGCCGAAAAGGCCAGGCCGTTCCCGACGTGAAACCCGAACCGGCGGTCGGGGAAGCATCGGACGAGGACGGCGAGCCGGGCGCGGCGGGATACGCCTTTGTCACCGGCGTGGCGGTGTTCGGGCTGGAGGTGGCGTGGTTCCGGGCGCTGCGGGCGGCGTGGTTCGGAACGACGGACAGCTTCGCGATCATGCTCTTCGCCATTCTCGTGGCCCTGGCGGCCGGGGCCGGCTTGGCGGGGCGGATCGGCCGGACGGGGATGTCGGTGCCCGCCATCCTGGGAATCGGCGGGGTGCTGGTGCTGCTGGCGACGCCGGTGGTGGAGCGCTTCGACCTGTTTCAACTGGGACGCGCCTCGTTCCTCGGTTTCTCGCTGGCCCGGGCCGGGCTCGCGCTGCTGGTGCTGGGACCGCCGGTGACGGCGATCGGCGTTTCGCTGCCCATGTTGCTGGACCGCGAGAAAAACCCGGAACGCTGGGGCCGGCTCTATGCGTGGAACACGGCGGGAGCGGTCCTGGGCGCGACGGGGACGGCCTGGCTGTTGCTGCCGGCCTTTGGCTACGTGCCGGCGGCGTGGCTGATGGGCGCCCTGCTCGCGGGAACGGCGCTTTGGCGGCTGATCTCGGCCCGGGCGCGGGTGGAGCTGGGTCTTTTCGCGGTCGCGGCGGCGGTGGCGGCGTGGTTTTTCGGCTCGGGTGCGGGCCGGGTGCGCGTGGCGAAGGCGGACACCTTTATCCGGGCGAAATACCGGGTCATCGAGACGCGGAACGGACCGGAGTCCAGCTCGGCGGTGGTGGAATCGGGCGGGGCGCGGGCGCTTTTCATCGACGGTTACCTGGCCACGGCGCAGACCGGCAACCCGCGCAACTACATGGACGCGATGGGGCGCCTGCCCATGCTGCTGCACCCCGCGCCGCGGGACGGGCTGGTGATCTGCTTCGGCACCGGGCAGACGGCCAACGGGATGCGCGACGAAAATCCGGAGCGGCTCACGGTGGTGGACCTCAACCCGGCGGCGTTCGCTTTCGCGGGGCATTTCTCGGCGAACCATGGAGTGCTGGACGATCCGCGGGTCCGGACGCGGCTGATGGATGGCCGGCAATGGCTGCGGCGTTCGCCGGATCGCTACGATGCGATCGCGCTGGAACCGATGCCGCCTTTTTTCGCGGGATCGAACGCGCTGTATGCGATCGAGTTTTACGAGGAGGCCGCGGCTCGCCTGAACGCGGGCGGGCTGATGGCGCAGTGGTTTCCGCTGCACCTGATGTCGCCCGAGGACGCGCGGGCGGTGGCGGCGGCGTTTCAGTTCGTGTTTCCGGACGCGATCCTCTGGCTCGACCCGGCCAGCGTCGGAGGGGCGGGCGTGCCGGAGCAGGGCATCCTGATTGGCCGGCGGCGTTCGGAGGGGGAGGAGGAGGAGGAAACGGTCGAGTTCTGGCGGGAATGGCCGGGCTTCGCGAGATCGGGCGAGCGCCGCGTTTTTGGCGAAGACGAGGTCCGCGCCGGCGTCTGGCTGACGCCGACGGAATTGCGCGCTTTCGCCCGCGGCGCCGAGCCGGTGACGGACGACAATCAGTTGCTGGCCTACGGGCGCGAGCGCTTCGATCGCTCGGGGCGCGGGGTGCTCGAGATTCTGCGGGAAACTTTCGCCCGGCTCGAGGCGGCCCGAAACGGGCGCTGAGTGGCCGATGTGCTGTCCCGGCGGGTCACTCGTCGAAAGCCGGAGCGCGTCGCGATGGGGTGAATCGGGCGCGCCCGGGGCGGCGGGCGCGGGAAGGTTGGGAGGGAAACGATTTTCGCGATTTTCCGGGCGGGATGCCCACGCCACGGTTTTCGACACAACAGGGTTGAATCCCCGACCAAACCCTGTTGAATCGGGGCATGTCCCTTTCACGCCGTCAATTCCTCCACGCCTCCGCCGCGGCCGCGACCGCCGGGCCGATCGCGGCCTTTTCGCAGGATTCCGGGAAAAAGATGCTCGGGGTCACCGTGCTGCCGGAATACATCCAGAGCGAGGGAATCGACGGCGTGCTCGAAAACCTGATCCACAAGGTCGGCGCCACCGCCGTGACGACCTCGCCCTACGTGATGGCCGAGGCGGACAAGGAGACGGGCAACCGCGAGCCTCCCGCCGACGCCGGAGCCGGGAGCGTGCGGCTGCTCGACCGACCGCTTTTCGGCAAGCGCGAGGTGTGGGTGACGACGGCGCCGAGTTTCGAGCCGAAGAAGGAACTCTACGACGGCCTGCGCTATCGGCCCGCTCCGCCCACGGACCTGACGAGGAGGGAGGGCGGCATCGTGGCCGAATTCGTCGAGGCGGCGAAAAAAGCGGGGTTGAAGGTGTATTTCCAGATTCAGGCGGCCATTCCGCCCGGCTACCGGGTGCAGTTCGGCGGCCCGGTCGAGGATGACCAGCCGCGACTGCCGGACGGCTCGGTTCCGCCGCGGCGTCTCGCGAAAAACGGCACGCTGTGCAGCCCGGAGATCGTCGGCTACGAGCACGCGCTGATCCGCGACCTGCTGGCGCAGTATCCGAACATCGACGGCATCCGCTTCGACTGGCCGGAGTTTCCGCCGTATTTCCTCGACTCCTGCTTTGTCGATTTCGGCCCGCACGCGAAGGCGGCGGCGGCGCGCCTGGGCTTCGATTTCGATCTGATGCAACGCGAGGTCGGCGCCTTTTACCAAAAGCTGCTCGGCGGGCTGACGAATCGCGATCTGGGGAGCTGGCTGACGCGCGACTTCGCCAACTTCGGCATGGCGCGCGGCCTTTCCAACCATCCCGGCATCGGGGAATTCCTGCGGTTCAAGGCGACGGTGGTCGAGGAGACGGTGGCCGGGTTCCGGCGGGTGATGGACGAGGCCGGCGGCGCGGACAAGGCGATGATGCCGAACGCGTTTCCGCCGCCGTTCACGCTGGCGACGGGACTGGACTTCGGCCGGGTCGGGAGGCACAGCACGGCGATCAGCTCGAAGCTCTACTCGATGCACTGGATGATGATTCTGCGCTTTTACGGCGACGCGATCCTGGAGAAGAATCCGGGGCTCGATTCGAAGCTGCTGACCAGGGCGCTCGTCAAGACGCTCGGCATCGCGGACGGCGCGGGTCTCGAAAACCTCGAGGATTACCGCTATCCCGGTCCCGAGGAACCCCATGCCTACGGACCGAAGGCCATGGCGCGAAAGATTCGGCAGGCCCAGGCCGAGGCGGGGAAATGCCCGGTTTACACGCTCGGCCATGGCTACGGGCCGGTCGACGACTACCGCGAACGGATGCGGATCGGCTGGGAGGCGAGCCGCGCCGGGATGTGGGTGAACCGCTACGCCTACCTGACCGACGAAAAACTGAAAATTCTTGGCGAGGTCACGAAGTAGCCGGGTTTTTCGCGGCGGGCGAAAACCGGGTCAGCGAGTGAGGGCCGCGGTCTCCCTCGGCGCGGCGGGGAGCGCCCGGATCACGGGTTTGGCGCCGGTTTGCGCGGGCGGCGACGGAGCGGCGGTCGGATCGACGGCGGCTTCCGCCTCGGCCTTCATCTTGTCTTCGTTGATCTTCATCAGCACCTCGGGCGGCAGGTAGCCGGCGAGCAGGTCCACCTTGAAATTCCAGGCGATGACTTCGGTTTCCTTGTTGCCGGCGTGGCGAAAGCTCACCTGCACGCCGCAGGTGTCGGATCTCAGGCGCTGGGGCATCTGGTAGGAGACGACGCCCTTCTCCGGATCGTAGCGATGCGGCACGAGGCCGAGCCCGGTCACGCGCATCACGATGCTGTCGGCGACGACGCCCTCGAGTTGCCCGACGTTCATCTGGACCTCCGGCAGGCGGTCGACAATGGTCTGGCCGTCCTCGGGCCAGGTGGTGACCAGCGGCCCGCGCACCTCGCCGTCGTCGTCCTTGGCCTCGGACATCAGTTTCTTCCCGGAACTCAGCACGCTGCCGCCGCCGAAATCCATCGCCATGGCAAAGTTGTTTCCGTAAACCATGTAGCGGCCGACCTTGGAGAATTCCTCCTCCCACACCGCCTTGCGGCCGTTGACGGTGAAGCAGGCCTCGTAGCCGAATTTTTCGGCGGCGGCGATGACCTGGTCGTTGTAGATGCCGTAGGGATAGGCGAAGACCTTCAGCACGTTGCCGTAGGGGCCGAAGTTTTCCTTCAAGAAGAGGTGGGAATCCTCCACCTCGCTCCGGATCCACTCCGCGTATTCCGCGTCGCCGCGGCCGCGGCGCTGGGACATGTTCTGGTGGCTGAGACTGTGGCTGCCGACTTCGCAGCCGGCGGCCATCAGTTCGCGGATCTCGTCCAGCGTCATCGATCGGCCGCCGCTGGCGACGTAGTTCTTGTAGAGAAAAACCGTGAAGGGAAAGCCGAACTCCTTCAGCACCGGCAGCGCGAGGGTGTGGGTGGCCTTCCACCCGTCGTCGATGGTGATGAGCACGCACCGCGGGGGGATGTCCTCCTCGCCGCGGCGCCAGGCGAGGTATTGGCTCATCGAGATCACGGGCAGTTCGGCGTCCTTGATTTCCCGCATCTGTTCGCGGAAATCGCCGATGTTGATGATCATGTCGTTGGTGGACTTGCCCTCGGTGAAATCGTGGTAGCCGAGCACGGAAACGCGCGCCTCCTTGTCGATGGCGGGCTCCATCGGCACCGGCTCGGGCGGCGGGGGAATCACGGAATCGGGCTCGTCGGCGAGCAGTTCCTCGGGCGCGGGCTGCTCGAGCCCGAGCTGGTCCGGCGGCGGGCGATCGAGGGCTTCCTTGATCTTCGAGGCGAGTCCCTGTTCACCGCAGCCGCCCAGAGCGAGCATGGCGAAGACGGCGAGGCAGAAAACCGTGGCGGCACGGAAAGCGATAGGCATGGCGGGCATTGAGGCGTTGAAGGGGGTTCCGGAACGCCCGGCACTATAGCAAAAACCGAATCCGGGGCAAAGTCTCGATCGCGGTCCGGCGCGACGCGCGAAGCGAACCGATCCGGGCCGGATCGCCGACCCAACAGGGTTGGGTCGGGGAGTATACCCTGTCCGGTCGGGCGCCTATTCGGAGTCGTCCCGCCGCAGGGCGGGGACATTTCCCAGCCAGGTGCAGGCCGCCACGGCGAAGCCGGCGAGGGTCAGCAGCGACACGGATCGACGGGCGAAGTCCGGGGCGTCCCGGAGGGCCTCGACCGCGGCGACGCCGAGCCCGATGAGATAGACCAGAAGCGCGATGGCGCCGAACACGCGGCGGCCTTTGCGCGAGGGATTGTCGAAGGTCAGGGAGGCGGGCACGGCGCCGAGCGCCAGCGTCGCGCCGAACACCAGACCGGGCGCGGAATCCCACACGGCGGCCAGGGCCAGCACGAAGATGCCGAGAAAAAATCCGCCCCCGGTGAACAGGCCGGTCCGGCGTTCGCCGTCGCGCAGGGCGTGACGGGCGGAGGGATCGAGCAGGACGAGGAAATTCCCGATGCCGGAGGCGAGCCAGACCCAGAGAACGAAGCCGAGGTAAACCACGAGAAGGGCGAGGCCGGCCAGCGGATGCAGGGCGGAGAGGAGGCGTCGGCCGAAGTTGTAGGCAATCAGCAGGCCGATGACGAGAAAGGCCTGAGTCTTCTGGGTGAAGCGCTGCATCCAGAAGCCGTAGCCCAGATAGGCGCGGTAAAAGGCGGACCGGGCCTTGAAAGACTCGAGCAGTCCCCGGCGGGCGGGCTCGAAGTCGGGGTCGAGCCGGAGCGCCTCGCGAAAGTGGACTTCTGCGGCGCGGTGATCGTGCCGCTGGAGGGCGGTCCAGCCGGCGTTGAAGTGGGCGTGGGGATTTTCCGGATCCGTGGCGAGGAGTTTTTCGGCGGCGAGTTCGCTCTCCCCGCGCTTGCCCTGCACGCGCAGGACGTTGGCGAGGAGATTGGCGGCGAAACCGTTGTCGGCGTCGTGGGCGAGGGCCTGGCGGCATTGTTCCTCGGCCTCGGCCCAGCGCTGGAGACCGGCGAGGGCGTTGGCTTTGACGGCGTAGTTGAAGGCGTCATCGGGATCGAGCGCGATGGCGGCGCCGGCGGCGTCGAGCGCCTCGGCGTCGCGGTCGAGCCGGCCGAGCACGAGCGAGCGGAGGGCGTGGTGGTGCGATACCTCGGGATCGAGCTGGATGGCGCGGTCGATGGCGCCGAGGGCGTCGCGTTTGCGGCCCTCCTGCTCGAGGAGGCAGCGGGCGAGTTCCGAATACGGATAAGCATTGCCCGGCTCGGCGGCGATGGCGTCGCGAAAGAAGGCTTCGGCGTCGGCATAACGGCCCTGTCGAAGCAGGAGCTGACCGCGGGCGAGGTGGGCGTGCATCTTATTAAGTTTTCAGATTTCAGACTTCAGACTTCAGACTTTGGACTTCGGGGGCGATTGAAAAAATTCGCGTGAATTCGCGTCCATTCGCGGTTTTAAAAAAAATTCGTGACCGTTCGTGCCCATTCGTGGTCCGGATTTCGGATTTCGGATTTTCCGCGCCGCTCATTTGTTGAGTCCGAGGTAGTCGAGCACGTCGTCGTAAAAGCCGCTCTGGTTGGCGTAGAGGGCGTAGTTCTTGGCGCTCTCGAACCATTTGCGGGCGCTGGGTTTGACGGCTTTGGCGCTTTTGACGAGCTGTTTCTGGGTGACGGGGACGATCTTGCCGGATTTCATGGCCTCGCCGAGGGCGGCTTCGACGGCCTGGTCGAAGGTGGCCTTGATATCGGCGCCGGAGAAGTCCTTGGTCACCTTGGCGAGGGTCTCCGGATCGAGACCGGTGACGGGTTTGCCCTCGGCCATGATGCGGACGATCTCGGCGCGGGCGGGCACGTCGGGCGGCGGCACAAAGATGAGGCGATCGAAGCGGCCGGGCCGCAGGAAAGCGCTGTCGAGATGCCAGGGGGCGTTGGTGGCGCCGAGGACGAGGACGCCGTCGTTGGCGCCGATGTTGCCGTCGAGTTCGGCGAGAAACTGGTTGATGAGGGTGCGCCCGGCGGAGGTGCGCATGTCCTTGCGATCGGCGGCGAGAGCGTCGACCTCGTCGAAAAACAGGACGGCGGGGGCGTGGCGGCGGGCCAGCTCGAAGATCTCGTGGAGTCTTTCCTCCGACTTTCCGATCCACATGTCGAGTATCTGGTGCAGGCCGACGCTGAGGAATTTCGCCTTGATCTCGCCGGCGGTGGCGCGGGAGATGAGCGTCTTGCCGCAGCCGGGCGGGCCGTAGAGCAGGACTCCGCCGCCGGCCTTTTTGCCGTAAGCCTCGAAGAGTTCCTTGTTCTGGAGCGGGTAGAGGATCTTCATGCGAATGTCCTCCTTCACCCCGTCCATCCCGCCGACCTTGGTGAAATCGATGTCGGCTTTCTGCTCGAAATCGAGTTCGAGTTCGTCGAGCGGGGAAGGGGGCATGTCGTGGTAGGGAGGGCCGAAGGGATCGGCGTCCTCGTCGTCGTCGAATTCGAAGTCGGGATCGAAATAGGCGCCGGCCTGCCAGTCGCCGCCGCGCTGCGGGGTGGCGCGCGACTCGCGGTCGCCGGGCGGGGAAGCGCCGCGGCGCCGTCCGCCGGCCTGCTCGATGCGCTTGAGCAATTCCTCGTCGGCCAGGGCGGGATCGAGCCCGACGGCGCGGTCGTAGTGCTCGCGCGCGGCGGCGGCGTCGCCTTCGTTCAGGGAAAGCTTGGCCCGCAGAAACCAGGCGGGCGCGTGATCGGGCTCCTGGGCGCAGACCTGCTCGAGCCGCAGGATGGCTTCGGAGGTCTTGCCGTTGAGTTCGAGGATCTGCGCGATGCCGGTGCGGGCGGCGGCGTGGTTCGCCTCGATGGCCAGCACGCGCTCGAACTGCTCGCGCGCTTCGTCGAGATGGAACTGCTCCAGGTAGGTGTTGGCCAGCAGCAGGATGAGCGGCACATTCTGCGGCGAAACGGCGAGGGCTTGCTTGAGGGATTCGATGTCGGCCATGGCGGGGCGGGTTGGGAAAGAAACGGATGGCGGGATTTTCCGGCGAATGCCGGGCGGTCTCAAGGAAGATCGGCGGAAAAATGCGCTCGACCGGGGTTTCCGGGTTTCGAAAAAACGATCGGGCCGTTCGTTTTACCCGTCGAGGACCGGGAGTCGGCGCCGGACGAAGCCGGAATTCTCAACATTTCCGAAAGAAAAGGCGTGACGGGCGCGGCGTTGTCCGGTATGCTGTGAGCGAATTTCGTTCTTGTCGGCGCGCTCTTCGTGGCTTATCGACAGGACTTCGCTTCCCTCACCCGATCGAATTGGTTGTGACCCCCGAAACCCCGGAAGTTCAGGATCCCCTCCTGCGAAACTCATCGCTCTACCAGGAATTTCTCGCCGAGCGCGAGGAAATCCTGAAGCACAAGTGGATCAAGAGCGAGGAAGCCGGCCAGGACATCGGCTTCGAGGCGGCGCTGGTCGACTGGATGTTGCATCACCGGTCGGAGTGGAAAGCCGGCCGTGTGGTCCCGATCGCCTCGGTCTGAGGCGGGCGGGTCTTTTTTTCCGAGCCAGTCAACAGGGTAGGACGACCGACCCAACCCTGTTGAGTCCGCGGCGGCGAATCGATCACGCCCCGGGATATCGCCAGGGACCGCGATAATCGCGCTTGAGCAGGGCGTTGGCGGCCTCGTCGCCGGGTATCGTCTCCTTCTCGCCGTCCCAGGCGACGCCGCGGCCGAGTTTCCAGCTCAACATGCCGAGCAGGCTGAGGTTGGTGGCCAGGTGGCCGGTCTCGACATCGGCGACGGGGCGGCGCTTCTGTTCGATCGCGTCGATGAAATCGCGCCAGAGCGGGGGGATGTTGTGCCCGTCCTTTTCGTCGTCGAATTTCGGGTCCTCGTGCGCGATGGGATCGCCCTTTTTCGCGGGATAAAAGGTCCAGCCGTCGCGCCAACCCATGTGGAAGATGCCCTTCTCGCCGTAGAAATAGGCGCCGACCTTGGCTTTCTCGGTTTCGTTGCCGGCGAAGCGGCGGTGCTCCCACACAGCGGTGAAATTTTCGAACTGATAGGTGGCGACCTGGTGATCGGGGGCGTCGGTGGTCTGCTCCCTCTCGTTGAGGATGGCGGGTCCGAAGATCGGGCGGCCGCCGGTGCAATGAACATACTTCGGGTATTTCTCGTCGGTCCACCACAGCACCTGGTCGAGCCAGTGGACGCCCCAGTCGCCGAGGGTGCCGTTGGCGAAGTCGAGGTAGTTGCGGAAACGGCCGGGATGAATGTTCCGGCAATAGGGACGCAGCGGCGCGGGGCCGCAGTAGAGATCCCAGTCGAGTTCGGCCGGCGGTTCCTCGTTGGGCGTCGGTTTCTCGGGGCCGCCGCCGCTGTGGGCGAAGCAGCGGACCATGCCGATCCGGCCGGCGCCGCCTTTTTTCAGGAATTCCATGCCGCTCGCGTGGTGGGGGCCGATGCGGCGGTGCAGGCCGACCTGGACGACGCGGTCGGCGGCGCGCGCGGCGTCGAGCATGGCGCGGCTTTCGAGAAGGGTGTGGCCGGTGGGCTTTTCGACGAAGACGTGGAGGCCCTTTTCGAGGCAGGCGATGGTTTGCAGCGCGTGCCAGTGGTCCGGGGTGGAGACGATGGCGAGGTCGAGCGTCTCTTTTTCCAGCATCTCGCGGTGGTCGCGGTACTGCTTCGGCGCGTTCCCGGTGAGGCCGTCGATTTCGTCGGCGGAAACCTCGAGGTTGTCGGCGTCGACGTCGCAGAGGGCGACGCATTCGCAGCGGCCGTCGGCCAGGGCGACGCGGGCGATGTTCATGGCCCACCAGCCGCCGCCCCCGATGACCGCGAGGCGGAGCTTTTTGCCCGATTTGTTGGACTGGCCGCGCAGGAGCGGCGCGGCGCCGGCCCAGGCGGCCGCGCCGGCGGCGGTGTGGAGAAATTTTCGGCGGGGAAACTGCATGGCGGCATTCTTGCGGGCCGGGCGCGGCGGGGCAAGCCCGCAGTCGCGCGTCGGCGGCGCCTCACTCCGCCGTCAGGACCACGACTTCGCCGGCGGAGTTTCGGAGGAAGATCCGCCCGTTCGAAAGCACCGGGACGGTCCAGCATTTCGGGCCGAAAACTTTCCGCGCCAGGGTGGGCTTGAAGCCCTCGGGCGTGGCGGGACCGACGCGGAGTTCCCCCGACTCGGTGAGCACGATCAGGCGATCCCCCGCCGCGGTCACGGCGCCGTGGCCGGTCGAGGTGTCCAGCCAAAGGGTTTCGCCGGATTCGAAATCGAGGCACTTCAACCCGGTGCCGTCTTTGCCCTCGTCGCCGTGGATGCCGTAGAGGCGGCCGCCGATGAGCAGCGGGGGATTCATCTGCGCGGCGAAGTCGCGGCTCGCGCGCAATTCCTTCGGCTCGCCGGCGCCCGACCATTCGAGCAGGGCGGAGCCTTTCCCGTATCCGGTGGCGATGAAGAGGCGGTCGCCGGCGACGAGCGGCTCGGTGGCGTTGACGCCATAGCGGGTCTTGTGTTTGAAAAACCAGAGTTCCTTCCCGTCGGCGGGATCGACGCAGGTGTAGCCGTCCTTGTTCGAAAACAAGGCGAGGGGGCGTCCGCCTTTCTCGAAAAGGCGGGGCGTCGAGTAGCCGGCCTCGCCTTTCTTGCTGGTCCACGCGAGGGAGCCGTCGGCCTTTTTCAGGGCCAGACCGGCGTTGTTGGCGTTGAGTAGCAGCAGATCGCCGTGCGGACGCGGCCCGCCGGTGAATCCCCAGTCCGGCATCGGGCAGTCGAAGTCCTCGGTCAGGTGTTTTTGCCACTTGATCTGTCCGGACCCGGCGTCGAGGGCGAAGAGCTGGCCCCGCCGCGCCACGAAGTAGATCGCCCCGTCCTCCACCGTCGGCGTGCCGGTCGAGCCGCCGGGAAAGTAGAGGTCGTCGAGCGGATGCGGGTGGGAATATTTCCAGACCACGGCGCCGGTCCCGGCGTCGAAGCACCAGAGCGTCTCCGTCTCCCGGCCGTCATGACCGAGGGTGTAAGCCTTGCCGTTCGCGACGACGATCGCCGAGTGGCCGAGGCCGACTTGGGCCTTCCACGCGACCGCCAGCTCGCCCGAGATCTTCAGGCCCGTCTCGGTCGAGATGCCGTCCTGGTTCGGCCCCCGCAGCGCGGGCCAGTCGCCGGCGCGGGCGGGGGAAAGCGACAGCAGGCCGGTCAGCGCCAGGAGAGCGAGCGGGCGTCCGACGGCGGGCGGGGAGATGGGCGAAGTCATGGCCTGACTTTTCCCGGATTCCCCCTCTCCGCAACCGCCGGGTTCGCGCTCGTGCCCCATGAAACGGCGCGAATCGGGCCGGAGGGCGACAAAAACGATCGCAAGTGAGGCTGGACACCGGAAGGCGAATCGTTCTAGTGTGGATTTTCAACCGTTCCGAACAGGTTTTCGATCATGAGTGTGGGCACGCCGATATTGGAAAGCACGACGGAAAAGCGGGCGCCGTCTTCGCTGGAGGAGGCGGGCGTTCTCGTCGTGGACGAGGACCCGGCGTTTCAGTTG